>JAXLUJ010000001.1:0-10805 GCA_046329575.1 Chitinophagales bacterium
CGCCTGGAATCAAACCCACACCCACTTCTACCAAGCCGATATACGTTTCTGCCGCTACCGCAGCAGCATCGCAATGCATGGTAAATTCACAGCCGCCGCCCAACGTTAATCCGTGTGGCGCCGCCACTACCGGAATCGACGAATAACGACACCGCGTAGTAGTATGCTGGAATGCACGGATAGCGAAATCAAGTTCGTCGTAATCCTGCTCAATAGCCATCATGAAAATCATGGCCAGATTGGCACCGGCTGAGAAGTTAGGATAATCATGGCCCAGCACTACACCTTTCCAACCTTGTGTTTCCGCAATATCAATGGCTTTGTTGATGCCTTCCAGCACACCGCCGCCCAACGAGTTCATCTTGGTGCTCCAAGAAATATTCAATATGCCATCACCCAAATCATCAATGCGCGAATCGCCATTTTTCCAAACGGGTTTTTGCGAAGCATAGATATTATCAAGAATGATAAACGCTTCGCGGCCCGGAATGGCCTGATACGATTTAGACGGAATATCGTAATACTTCTTAACGCCATGTTCAATTTTGTAGAAGGAAGTGTTTCCGGCAGCCAGCATCTCCTCTACCCACGGCGCTACGCTGAAACCCGCGCCCTTCATGGCTTCTACGGTTTTGGCAACACCAATCACATCCCATTGTTCAAACGGCCCCAACTCCCATCCGAAGCCGGCGCGCATCGCATCATCAATGCGGTACAACTCATCTGAAATTTCCGGGATGCGCTTCGATACATATTCATTCACATAAAAACTCAGCTTGTTCAAAAACTGAGCGCCCTTGTCGCTGCTCTTCGCAATCAGCTTCAACCGCTCGCGCAAATCTTCAATCGGCTTGCCGGTTTCCAACACCGGAAACTTTACCTTCTTATTCGTAGGCTCGTACTGCAGCGTTTTCAAATTGAGCGTGCTGAACGATTTTTTGCCCGAAGCATCTTTTTCTTTTTTGAAGAAACCCTGGCCGGCTTTATCGCCAATCCAGTTGTTCTTCACCATCTCTTCTACATAGGTGGGCACTTTAAAAATATCGCGACGCTCATCGTTCGGCAGATTGTCGTACGCGCCCTTGGCCACTTTCACCATCGTATCCAAACCTACCACATCCGTAGTGCGGAAGGTGGCCGATTTTGGTTTGCCAATAAACGTTCCCGTCAGCGCATCAATTTCATCCACCGTCATATCTAATTCCTGCTGCAACTGGAACACCGCGCAAATACTGAAAACGCCCACGCGGTTGGCAATGAAGGCCGGCGTATCCTTACAAAGTACGGTTTGTTTACCCAGGAACACATCGCCATAATTCATCAGGAATTTTACTACCTCAGGATGCGTATCGGCGGTTGGAATAATTTCCAGCAGGCGCAGGTAGCGCGGCGGATTGAAGTAGTGCGTGCCGCAGAAGTGCGCTTTAAAATCGTCGCTGCGCCCTTCGGTCATTAAGTGAATCGGAATGCCCGAAGTGTTGGACGTAATCAGCGTGCCCGGCTTGCGGAATTTCTCCACATTAGCGAAGACCTTCTTCTTCACCTCCAGATTTTCTACTACTACTTCAATAATCCAATCGGCTTGCTTCAGCAAGTCGCTGTTATCATCGAAGTTGCCCGTAGTAATGCGCGAGGCAAAGGCTTTATCGTACACCGGCGATGGATTGCTTTTCAGCGCGAAGGCCAGTTCATCGTTTACTTTTTTATTGCGCAGCGCCGGCTTCTTGGCATCGGCTTCTGAAAGACCGGGCGTCACAATATCAAGCAAGGTTACTTTCAAGCCGATGTTGGCGTAGTGCAGCGCAATGCGCGAGCCCATGACGCCGGCGCCCAGTACGGCTACGTTTTTGATTTTGCGTACGTTGGCCGGCTGCACCTGAACCGACTTCTTTTCTGTTGCTGTTTCCATATATTTTTTAAATGCGTGTAATGATCAAGTGTAACATCAAAAGTAGGTAAAGTTTTCTCTTTACCAAACGTTCGGTTGGGAAAAATTAGGGCGGCCCCTCGTACCTCGGGCCGCGCTATCCGCTACAAGTCCTCGCGCCGGCCGCGCCTCGCGCATAACATATTGAATGATAGTCTTTTGAGAACAAGGTGAAGGCCGGCGCTGCGGGCTTTTCGCTCCTATCGCTGCCGCTCGGCGCCAGGCTTGGGTCAGCCACATAAAAGGCAGCACGCCATTACGCCTTCTTTTTGCGAACGGCCCCGTTCTGACCGGGTTCTTCCAGTCGCTTTAAAATACGCTTGGTGGTATTGCGCAGGTAGTTCTGATCATCAAAAACGCGACTAAACATCAGCGAGCCTTCAATTTCGGCCACACTGCGCTCGGCCAGTTCATTGGCAATTTCCTCGCCGTATTTATCCATATAAATCGTTTTCACGGCATGGAAGAAATCCAGAAAAAAGCGCTGCACCAGGGTGTTGAATTCCGGTGCCATCAAGGCGGTTTCTACGCCCATATTGCCCAGCAGATTGCCGCGTTCATCGTCTAAAAACACTTTTTCAGCAGCTAAAAAAAGTTGTTGCAGTCGTTGATGTGGCGGCACGCTCTTATCGTAGGCATGACTAAATACATTGGTTTTAAAAAACTCGTGTACGTTTTTGATTACGCGCTTCATCAAATCCTCTTTAGACGGGAAGTAATGATATAGCGAGCCTTTTTGCAAACCGCAGGCCGAGGCAATTTCTGCCATAGACGTATTGAAATAGCTCTGCTTGCGAAATAGTTTCAGCGCTTCAATAATGATCGTTTGCTCGTCGGCTTTCTTCTGGGGCATGGTTGGCTTTTCCGAACAAAGGTAGAAACGATTTAGATTTTACCAAACGGTTGGAAGGGAAAAGCGGGAATTTGGTGGTTCGATGATTGATTGTTCGATGTTCGACTATTCGATGTTCGACTTCTCAACTATTCGACTGTTCGATTTGTCGAAATGTCGAATATCGAATATCGAAAAGTCGATTAGTCGATTAGTCGATTAGTCGCATGCCGGGCGTAGCGTTTAGACTCCTTTCCAAACTTACTCCATTTCCCATTCGCTACGTCCAAAGAATGAAAAAGTAACCCTTGCTAAAGGATGCTACATTCAACAAGTCCCAATCGTCTTTAAGTCCCCATCGTCCAAATCGTCCCAACCCCTATCGCCCACCCCATCCCAGCCGTCCCAAATCGTCGAAAATCGAATCGTTCAAACGTCCCCCTTGCCGCGAGACGCGGCGCATCGTTACGCTAATCTCTTAATCGCCTATCTACGTTGGTCGTAGCGAAAGCAAAACTCAGGTAAGTTTCAGAAATGAGTCTAAACGCTACGACCAGCAGGGGTTAAAAAGCTTCATTTGTTTAATTTTTTTTGATTACATACTTCACCTGGTATTCATTTTCTTTTACAATCGCATTATAAGGATTAAGCTTTAACAAGCATATTTTATAGCCTGAGAAACGTATTTTTGGAATATTAAGATTTGCAGGATCCCACTCATTTCCGGCTGTGCAGCCTTTCATAATTAAAGTATCTGATCGTGTCTGCGCTCCCGCTTTAATCAATGTGATAATCTTTGCATTTCCACCTGTTGAACTTTGACACTCTATACCCATTGATCTGTTGTCTATAATCCGAACAACGGTAAATTCAAAAACTTTAGAATTAGCAGAGTCAACGAGATTATTGGGTTGAGAAAGAATCGTTTCAAAAGGTATGTCAACATATCTGTTTATCGCGATGCTTTTAGGTTTAGCACATCCGAATAGTATTAGCGTTGTTGCAAGCGCTATAAATGTTAAGTATTTCATAGTTTTTCTTTTATAAGTTGCTTGATAGCTTTGTTTTCTTTTTCAATAGCAATGATATATAAGGTCAATTCTTCAATTTTTTGCAGAAGCTTTGTATCCCTCTCGCCTTAGCGTATTTTGCCGCTCGCAGCGCAAACGGCATGCCGGGCGCAGCGTTTAGACTCATATCCAAGTTTACTCCATTTTCCATTCGCTATGTCCTAAGAATGAAAAAGTAACACTTGCGAAAGCATGCTACATTCAGCAAGTCCCAATCGTCTTTAAGTCCCCATCGTCCAAATCGTCCCGTCCCAAATCGTCGAATATCGAATAGTCAACTAGTAGAAACTACTAATGGCCACTGCCCGGCGTTGCGGCAGCGGGCGGCAAGGCCGCGCCACAGGCGCGGGTGCGGAACGAAGTGGAGCACGGGAGCCCGCCACAGCGGGCGTACCCTGAAAGCACGCGGTGCAAGGCCGCCGATGACTTACTTAACCTTTAGCAGACAAGAAAATGGCGGACTTGCAGCCGCCCTAATTAGACTTCCCGATTAGTCGATGTTCGATGGTTCGATTTTCGACTATTCGATTTTCGACTGTTCGATGTTCGATTTGTTGAAATGTCGAATATCGATTTGTCGAATAGTCGAAAGGTCGATTTCTCTAAAGGCTTCCAATTTACACCGGTTATTGCGGCCAGCGCATGCGTTCGCCACAGTAGCCGAAGCCAAACCCGAAGGAGAGATAACTACTATTAGATGGACTCACTTGCGATTTTTGATCTGAGATAATTCGGGAATAAATGTTTCTGGATGGAAAGCTGTTTGTCATGTCATTTGACAAGTTGGATACACCTCCCCACATTATTCAGCGAGTCCCAATCGTCCCCATCGTCCCAACCGTCCAAATCGTCCCAAATCGTCGAACATCGAATAGTCGAATATCGATAAGTCGAAAAGTCGATTTCTCCAATCAATAGCGATACAACACAAATTCATCTGCCGTTACCAGGCCGATGCGCTCTTTTTCAATAGCCGCATGCACCACCTGAACCGTATCGGGCAATGAAATTTCTTTGGCCTCAAACGTTTGCGGCTGATAGCTTTTTAATTTACCGTCTTCAAAATATACGATGGCGTTCTGAAACACCTGAAAACGCTTTAACCCGGCAATGGGAATGGTTTTGCTATACGTTCCAAACACATCAAAAACCGCAATGCCCTGCGCCGTATCATTCACATACACATTGCCATTTTTTTCCAGCAAAAAATTAGGCACCAATACCTTGCCGGCTACTTGCATCAGCTGCTGCCCGGAAATCAAAACCTGTCCGCTTTCATCAATCTTCTTCAACTTGTTTTCTACATTATCCCAAAACCACAAACGACCATCGGTTGCGGTGCCCACGGCGGTAATATTCTGATAGCCCAATGCAGTAAAATCGTAGGTGCTAAGCGGCGACAGAAAACGATCCAACGTTACGGCCGTTTGAAAATCGGGATAATACACCGTCAGCTTCATGGCATTAGAAACATCCAGTGCGCCAATTTTCCCCTTTCTGAATTCCTGATAAGGCTGCGAAAACAAAGCACCGGTTTTGTCGAACTTCCGAATGCTGTTGTTCTCTACCACATAAAAATTACCAAAGCCATCGGCTACCGTAAAATTGGCATGCGCCTTTATATGCACTATGGTTTCATAGGGCACCACTGCACTGGCCGTCAACAGCAGCCACGCCATCAACGCCGCCGCTCTCATGGTTTATCGTATTTCAGTTCCATCGTACTTCCGTCAAATACCGCATAACTGCAGTAATCGAGCCAATCGCCCAAATTGATATACCGGCAGTTGTGGCTGATGGCAATATCCAAAGGCAAATGCCGGTGACCAAACACAAAATAATCTACCGGCTGTTGCTGTAATTTGCGTTTGGCATATTGCACCAGCCATTCGTTCTCTTCTCCCTGAAATTGCTCTAACGCATAGCTGCCGTTGCCGTAGCGACTTTTCTTTGAAAGATAATTAGCCAGCCGAATGCCCACATCGGGGTGGAGCCAGCGAAACAACCACTGACAAACGGGATTCGTAAAAATTTTCTTGATGCGTTTGTAGCCATAATCACCCGGACCAAGCCCATCGCCATGTCCGATAAAAAAACGCTTGCCGTTCAGCTCGCGCATAATTGGCTCGCGATAGATGTGCGCCTGCAATTCGGTTTGCAGGTAGTCATCCATCCATAAATCGTGATTGCCGGTGAAAATGTGCAGCACCACACCCGAATCGCTCAGCTCAGCCAGTTTGCCCAGCAGGCGGGTATAGCCGCGCGGCACTGCGGTGCGGTATTCATGCCAGAAATCAAAAATATCACCCACCAGGAACAATTCGCGCGCATCGGGCTGAATGCGGTTCAGCCAATCAACAAAGTGCTTTTCGCGGGCCAGACTGCTGGCGGCATCGGGCGTGCCCAAATGCAAATCGGAAGCGAAATAATAATTGTGACCCGGCATATTACAAACCTAACAGAAGTAGCGGAGAATGGAAGTCTGTGGGCGTTTCATCTTACACCGGCTGCCGTACCTTTCGTCCTTCATGCTGGCCCCAATGACACATGGCATTGATAACCGGTATTAAACTTTTTCCCAGTGGCGTGAGGGCATATTCTACGCGCGGCGGCACTTCATCATATTCATCGCGCCTGATTAATCCGGCAGCTTCTAATTCTTTCAATTGCTCTGTCAACACTTTTCTTGAAATGGACGGGATGTAGGCCGCCAATTTCCCAAAGCGCAAACGCCCTCCCATCAAACAATACAAGATAATGGGCTTCCATCTTCCACCTATGATATTCATGGTGCGAACCACTGGACAGTCGAGCGGGTTTTCAAATGATCGGCGTGCTTTCATGAGTTACATTTCGGTAACCACATTTTTTTGAGGTTACGCAGTCTGGTTACCAAAAGTAACCTATTCCGTCTAGCTTCGCCAACTGAATTACAGTACATGAAAAAAACCATTCTCATTTTTGGCGCCGGTCCGGGCATTGGCCAGGCCGTGGCGCAACAATTCGGAAAACAAGGCTTTGCGGTAGCCTTGGTAAGCCGTCGTTTAGAAAATCTGCAACCCCTGGTTGACGAACTACAGCAGCAACAGATTACCGCCACGGCCTATGCCGCTGACCTGACCGACCCCGCTGCTATTGCCCGGGTAGTGGCCGATGTGCTGTTACAATGGCAGCGCATTGACGTAGTGCACTACAATGCGGCAGCAGTTCGCATGGTGCCTGTGCTGCAGGAAACTGCGGCCACGCTGACGGAAGATTTTAAAGTAAATGTGGCCGGGTTATTAACCGTGGCTCTGGAGGCGCAAAACGCCCTGGCCGAGGTTCATGGCGCACTATTGGTAACCGGTGGCGGGTTTGCCTTATATCCCATGCCTGAATTTGCCTCTCTTTCAGTAGGCAAGGCGGGCGTCAGAAACTTAGCCAATAGCCTGCATCAGGCGCTGGCCGAGAAAGGAATTTTTGTTGGCACCGTTACCGTGAAAGGCTACGTATCTCCCGAAGCTGAAATCTATCATCCCAAAAACATCGCTGAACACTTTTGGAAACTCTACCACAGCCGCAATGCGTTTGAGTTGTCGTTGTAATATGCCCTTGCGCCTATTTACTTATGGACTCCACGAAAAATCTGTAATGGCGAAAAGTTGCCATTACAGGTTTGTATAGGTACGCTTATACCGGCTGCAGCAATTGTTGCAGCCTTTCTTTTTTTAGAATTTTTTGTCCGGTAGCACCGGTGGCAATTACCCGCGAACCGCAGGTAGCCGTAAACGAACAAACCACTTCATTTTTTTCTACGCGCGTGAGCGTAGCCGTGAAAACAACGGTTTCGCCCAGAAAGGCCGGACTGTTGTGTTTCACTTCCACAAAGGTGCCGATGCCTTCTTCATCGGCTTCTTTCATTTCCAACACAAACAAACGGCCCGCCCATTCGGCATCGCGGGTAATGGCAAAGGTGCTATAAACGGCATGTACTGCTCCGGTTTCAAATGCCGCCAGATCTTCTGTTCTCACCACGCGCCTGAACTGCTGCGTATCGCCAATTGCAAACACTTGTTTCACTCTTCCAAAATACGATAAAACAGGATACGAATAATTCTTACTTTTCTGTTTCTAAAATTCTGCTGCTTGCAAACACTAGATTATGCCGTTTTCGCCGCCTATTTTGCTGTAGTTGCGCTTTATGGCTGGTATGTGTACCGAAAAAAACGCGCCGCTGAAAATGCCGGTGATTACTTTTTAGCGGAAGGCTCGCTTACGTGGTGGGCCATTGGCGCATCGCTGATTGCTTCTAATATTTCGGCAGAACAATTTATTGGCATGAGCGGCGCGGGGTTCACCATGGGCCTGGCGGTAGCCAGCTACGAGTGGATGGCGGCGGCCACACTCATTATTGTAGCCGTGTTTTTTATGCCGGTGTATTTGAAGAACCGCATCTTCACCATGCCGCAGTTTCTGGCCACGCGCTACAATGATTCCGTCGCGCTGATTATGGCTATTTTTTGGCTGCTGTTGTATGTAGTGGTGAACCTCACCAGCATTCTGTTTCTGGGAGCGTTAGCAGTAAGTAGTCTTTCAGGCCTGCCGCTGAACATTTGCATGTATTTGTTAGCGGCTTTTGCTGTAGTGATTACACTGGGCGGCATGCGCGTGATTGGCTATACGGATGTGGTGCAGGTGTTTTTTCTGGTACTGGGCGGACTGGTGACCACGTATCTGGCGCTGCAGTTGGTAGCGGCTGAACATGGCGCCAGCAGTGCGTTTGAAGGATTTAAACTATTAACCCAACATACGGCCGATCACTTCCACCTCATTCTTCGGCCCGACCATCCCGCCTTTATAAAAATGCCCGGACTAACGGTTTTATTGGGCGGCATGTGGGTGGCCAATTTTAGTTATTGGGGCTGCAATCAGTACATCACGCAGCGGGCGCTGGGCGCCGATTTACAAACGGCGCGCAGCGGTATTCTCTTCGCCGCATTTTTGAAATTAATGATGCCGTTGATTGTGGTGTTGCCCGGCATTGCCGCGTTTGCGCTCTATCAGCAAGGGCATTTTCAACACGAGATGCAGAACAGTTCGGGCACGCTGGCGGCTGACCGTGCGTATCCGGTGTTGTTAAGTTTGCTGCCCGCCGGATTGAAAGGGCTCAGCTTTGCGGCACTCACAGCGGCTATTGTGGCTTCCCTGGCTGGCAAAACGAATAGCATTGCTACGATTTTCACGCTGGATATTTATAAGAAGCTCATGCGCACCAATGCTTCGGAACAACAGCAGGTGCGCATTGGGAAAATGACCGTGGTGGCGGCTATGGTGATTGCGGTGATGATTGCGCCTTTTTTGGGCATCGATAAAGGCGGATTAGATTTTATTCAGGAATATACCGGGTTTGTGAGTCCGGGTATTTTCGCCATGTTCTTCCTCGGATTGTTTTGGCGGAAGACCACCAGCAATGCGGCGCTGTTTGCCACGTTGGGCGGCTTTCTTTTTTCTATTGTATTGAAGTTTTTACCGGGATGGATGGATCTGAGCGGCTTAGCCAGCATTGGTTTTTCTAAGCTCAACGATGCCGGCGTTTACGAAATTCCATTCCTTGACCGCATGGGTATGGTGTTTGTGTTTTGTTTATTGGGAATGGGTATCATCAGCTGGGTGGAAACCAGAAATGGCGTACAACCGCATGCGCTGGAAGTAGAGGCGCGGCTCTTTCGCGTATCGAATGGTTTTTTGGCGGGAAGCGCACTGGCCCTCGGTATTCTGGTGGCGCTTTATATGGTGTTCTGGTAGCGGCCTAGTGTTTAAAGTGGCGCACACCGGTTAACACCATGCTGATGCCCGCCGCATTAGCGGCATCTATGCTATCCTGATCTTTGATGCTGCCGCCGGGTTGTGCAATGGCGGTGATACCCGCCTGATGTGCTAACTGCACACAATCCGGGAATGGAAAAAAAGCTTCTGAAGCCATCACCGCACCTCGTACATCGAAGCCAAATTCACGTGCTTTTTTAATGGCGCTTTGCAACGCATCTACCCGCGACGTTTGTCCGCATCCCATACCGATGAGTTGTTGCTGTTTCACCAGCGCAATTCCATTTGATTTTAAGTGTTTTACTGCTTTAATGGCAAATTCCAGATCAGTTAATTCCTGTTCGGATGGAACGCTTTGCGTAACGGTTGTAAACTGTTCGCGGTTTTCGGATACGCTATCCGCATCTTGTTCCAATATTCCATTTAGTAATCGCTTCGCCTGACGCACCGGTCTGAAAACCGCGCCAGGCTTAAGTTGTAAGAGAATGCGATTTTTCTTTTGTTGCAATAAAGCCAGTGCTTCGGGTTCGTAATCAGGGGCAGCCAACACCTCAAAAAATAGCTGGTGCATTTGTGTTGCCGTAGCTACATCCACTATTCTATTGACAGCCAGCACGCCGCCAAATGCCGAAGTGGGATCGCCGGCATAAGCGGCTGCATAGGCTGCGGCCAACGTATCGCGCGAAGCTAAGCCGCAGCTATTGGTGTGCTTTAAAATGGCGGTAGTTGGCGCATCAAATTCGGCTACTAATTGCAGCGCCGCTTCAACATCTACCAAATTGTTGTACGATAGTTCTCTTCCATTTAAAATTTCAAAAACGTCATCCAGGTTGCCGTAGAAAACACCCTGTTGGTGCGGGTTCTCCCCATAGCGAAGGGTTTTTGCTTCGCGGAAATTTTCGGCAAATGCAGGCAGTTGCTCAGTTCGGTTGAAGTAGTTGAAAATTTGCGTGTCGTAGTATGAAGTATTTAAAAAGGCTTCCGCGGCAAAACGTTTGCGGTCGGCCAAATCACTTTGGCATTGCTTGTTTTCCAGCAATTCCAACACGGCAGGATATTGGGTGCGGGAAGAAACGATGAGGGTGTCATTGAAATTCTTCGCAGCGGCGCGGATGAGGGAGATGCCGCCGATATCAATCTTCTCAATAATTTCCGCCTCCGATTTCCCCTG
>JAXLUJ010000010.1:0-135541 GCA_046329575.1 Chitinophagales bacterium
CTTGGGTAATGCGCTTTCAGATAGGCGGTTTGATAGGCTACAAACGCGTAACACGTAGCATGCGATTTATTAAAGGCATATTGCGCAAACTGCTGCCAGTCGCTCCAAATTTTGTCCAGAATTTTTTGATCGAAACCTTTAGCTGTTGCCTTTTCCATGAACTTGCCCTTCATTTTATCGAGGACTGACAACTGCTTTTTACCCATAGCCTTGCGCAACGTATCGGCATCGCCCTTGGTGAAATCGCCCAGTTTTTGCGAAAGCAACATCACCTGTTCCTGATAAACTGTGATGCCATACGTATCCTGTAGGTATTCTTCCATTTCAGGAAGGTCGTAGGTGATTTTCTCTAAGCCGTGCTTGCGTTTCACGAAGTTGGGGATATATTCCATTGGCCCCGGCCGGTAAAGCGCGTTCATCGCAATCAGATCTTCAAACTTATCGGGCTTCAGCTCGCGCAGGTATTTTTGCATACCCGGACTTTCAAACTGAAATGTAGCATTGGTTTCGCCGCGCTGGTACAATTGGTAGGTGAGCGCATCATCAAGTGGCAAATTGTCGATATCAATTTCTACACCATGATTTTCCTTAATCATTCGAAGTGCATCGCGAATGATGGTGAGCGTTTTCAGGCCAAGGAAGTCCATCTTAATCACGCCTGCATCTTCGATGATGGTTCCTTCGAATTGAGTTACCCAGAGGTCGGAGTCCTTTGCCGTAGCTACGGGTAGAATATTGGTGAGATCGGTGGGAGCGATGATGATACCGGCCGCGTGAATGCCGGTGTTGCGCACACTACCTTCCAGTGAGGCGGCTTCTTTGAGTACGGTAGCCTGAAGGTCCGATCCGGCATGAATCTCGCGCAACCGCTTGATATGGTCCATATCATCGCTGTTATAATTTTCTTTATCCTTCAAAGAACCTGCGCCTTCCATTGGTGCAAACAACACGCGGTTCAGGGATGTGCCGGGTTTATTGGGTACCAAATTCGCCAGCATATTCGATTCCGGCAGCGGAAGGTCCATCACGCGGGCCACATCTTTAATGCTCATTTTGGCCGCCATGGTGCCATAAGTGATAATCTGAGCTACCTGCTGTTTCCCATATTTATCTACTACATATCGAATCACTTTATCGCGGCCTTCATCATCAAAATCGGTATCTATATCCGGCATCGATTTTCGGTCAGGATTCAGAAAACGTTCGAACAGCAAATTGTATTTAATCGGATCGATATTGGTAATGCCGATGCAATATGCCACTACACTTCCTGCAGCCGATCCGCGGCCGGGGCCTACAAACACTCCAATATCTTTTCCATGGTTAATGAAATCCTGAACAATCAGGAAGTAACCCGCAAAGCCCATGCTTTTGATAGTGAACAACTCGAAGTTAAGGCGCTCCTCAATCTCGGGTGTCATCACACTGTAACGCTGTTGCGCGCCTAACATGGTGAGATGTTTCAGGTATTCATCCTGATCGGTAAATCCTTCCGGTAACTGATAATGGGGCAACATAATGTCCTGCTTCAGTTTCAGATGTTCTACCTTTTCCAGAATGCGCGTAGGATTTACGGTTGCTTCAGGAATATCCTTGAACAACGTCTGCATTTCGGCCGACGTTTTAAAATAAAACTGATCGTTGAAGAAGGCGAAACGCTTGCCCTTGATGTTCACATCGTCATCGCTGAATTCGCGTAGGGCAGGAGTAGCCTGCTTTTCACCGGTATTGATACAAAGCAGAATGTCGTGGGCATTAAAATCTTTCTGATCCACATAATGCGAATCGTTAGAGGCAATAATCGGAACGTTGTACTTTCTGGCAAATTTGATGAGCACCTGATTCACACGTTCTTGCTCTTCCATGCCATGGCGCTGAATTTCAACGTAGTAATCATCGCCAAAAAGATCGAGCCACCATTTAAAGCATTGCTCGCCTTCTTCTTCGCCTTTTCGAAGAATAGTTTGTGGCACTTCGGCACCTAAACAGCAAGTAGTGGCAATCAGCCCTTCATGATATTGAACAATCAGTTCTTTATCGATTCGCGGATACTTTCCGTACAAACCTTCAATATAGCCTGTAGAGCAAAGTTTCACCAGATTTTTGTATCCCTGCGCGTTTTTTGCGAGTAACAATTGGTGATTACGGCGGTCTTTTTCTCCACCGCCAAACTTGTTCTTATGTCGATTTTCAACCAAATAAAATTCACATCCAACAATTGGTTTGAGTGGTTGGCCATCAGGTGTTTTGTGGTTGGCGGCCTCGGCCACAAACTGAAACACGCCAAACATATTACCGTGATCGGTAATGGCCATACCTTTCATGCCATCGGCTGCCGCTTTCTTATAAAGCGATTTAATATCGGCCGCTCCATCGAGCAGCGAGTATTGAGTGTGATTATGAAGATGGAGGAATTCAGACATAGTTTGGCATTAGAACATCAAAGCTAAACGCTAAAGTTCAGTAATCGTTCGCGAAAAAATTGATTCGAAAGCACACATGCTGTGCATTCCGGTAAAAACAGTAAAAAAATTAGTTCAGTGAACTGAAATTCACCGGAACAACGCGGCTAACGCCTTGTTCGATCATCGTTACCCCATAAATTGCTTCTACCGAACTCATGGTTTGTTTGTTGTGCGTAACAATAATAAACTGCGAGTCAGTTGAGAACTCATTGATGATTTTATTGAACTTGGCAATATTGGTGTCGTCGAGCGGAGCGTCAACCTCATCAAAAATACAGAATGGTGCCGGTTTCAACAGATATAACGAGAACAGCAATGCCGTTGCTGTAAGCGTTTTTTCACCACCCGAAAGCTGGTCGATCACCGTTGGGCGCTTTCCTTTTGGTTTGGCGATGATTTCAATTTTCGATTCCAACGGATCTTCCGGATTCACCAGGTACAAATCGCATTGATCTTCTTCGCTGAACAGTGTACGGAACACCCTGATAAAGCTGTCGCGAACTTTATAGAAAGCTTCCAGAAACTGTTCGCGTGCCGAATCGTCGATTTCTTTAATCGTATCCAGCAACGATGTTTTGGCATCTTCCAGATCTTTTTTCTGCGCAATAATGAAATCGTAACGTTCTTTCATTTCATTGTACGCTTCTACCGCCATAGGGTTGATTTCGCCAAAACCTTCTATGCGTTTTTTGATCTTTTCATGATCGGCAGCAATATCCTCCCGGTCCCATTTGGCATCCAACTCTTCATTGATAATATCGTTCACGTTTACGTTGAATTCTACGCTCAACCTTTCGCGCAATCCGGTAAGGTTTAGCTTCAACTCATTCGTTTTCTCTGAAATTTCATTAATAACCTGGGCTACGGCATCGCGGCTGCGCGCCAGTTCACGCGCTTTAGCGTCTAATTCATTTATACCCGAACGCGAATCGTAATAACTTTTTTCTGCAGCAGTTACCTCTTTTTCAATCGATTCCTTATCGGCATAACCTTCCAGCAATGAACTTTCAATGGATTTCAATTTAGACTGGCTTTCTTCAATAATCATCGAACTTTCCAGAATAATATCGTTGTTGCGTTGCAATTGAGAAGTAAAACTTTCTACCTGACTTTTCTTAAAGTTCAGTTCCTGCGAAATGGAATTCACCCGGTTTTGCTGTTGGTGGAATTCAATGTTCTTCGTATTAAACTTAGAAGAAGCCTCGCTCAGGCGGTTGGTATAATCGGCAAAGTCTTTATCGGTCTTCTCCAGAATTTCCTTTACGGCATTCTGGTTTTCGCGAAGCGCCTGAAGTTGATCGGTTACCTGACCCACTTCCACCCGAAGGGTTTCCAAACGATCGGTAATGTTTTTGCTTTTACTATCGCTTGATTCCAAAAACTTCAACAAACTTTGAATGCTTGCCTGAACGGCCGATTCGCGATTGTTAAGCTGATTCACTACCCCGCGTGCTTCATCAATGGTGCGGTGCTGCGCCGCCGCTTTCAGTTGATTGATTTTAATTTGTGCATCCGAAACGCGGGTATGCAATTGGTAGGTAGTGCGTTCCAGATTTTCAATTTCCACCTTTAATTTTTCCAGATTCTTGGCACGGCCAATCTTTTTTCCTTCAAAAAGACCTACGGCACCGCCACTCAGTGAAAAATCCTGACGGATAAACTTCCCGGTTTTGGTGAGCAGAACGATTTTTTCGCCTCCGGTATCGAGCTGCGCCGGATTGAACCCGTTGGCATCGTCCATCATATAAACCCGGCCCAATAGAAACTCCCCAAGTTTTTCATATTGTTTATCGAACTCTACTAACGAAGTTGCCGCTACAGCCCCCGGAACGTTCACTTTTGGCGAAGGGGAAAATTTTTGAATATCGTCAAGAATGAAGAAGTTGGCCCGGCCCATCGAAGAGTTGATGAGCAGATTTACGGCCATAATAGCCTCTTCCATATTCTGAACCACATAATAGTTCAGGTAAGGTTCCAGGTAGTTCTCAATGGCCACCCGATACTCTTCAGCGCAATACAAAATATCGGAAAGAAGTGGCGCCTCCTTGCTCCACTTGGCATTTTTCTTCAAAAACTTGATCGACTCCGGAAAGCCTTCCAGGTTCTCAACCAAACTTTTGGTGAGTTCGTATTCGTTCTTTTTGGCATCCAGTGTGCGGGTTTCCTGAGTAAGTTCCTGACGGGTTTTTTCAACCGACTGTTCCAGTTCTGCTACCTGTACTTTGCGTTGTTCTTCTTCTTCCACCAACTTGGCCAAACGAAGTTCGGCCTTTTCCTTTTCGGTTTTCAGTTCGTTCTGTTGTTGCTGCAGGCCTTCCAGTTCTTTGCGTTTGTTTACCGTATCTTCTTCACTTTGCGAAAGTTCAAGCTGTAAACTTTCGTTGGTGCTCCGGTTAACGGCCAGCTTTTTTTCCAGTTCGAAGATCTGACGTTCCTTTTCGGCAAAGGCCTTTTGCTCACTATTCAGGTTTTCTTTAATGCTGGCATGTTGCGAACGAATCTCGTTCAATTCATTTTCCAAAGTAGCCAGTTCCGACTTTTTGCCTTCTAAGATTCCCGATTCGCTGGTGAGGTCGATGGTAAGTTTATCGATCGAAACTTTTAGTTTTTCTATTTGGTCGTTGGCTTCAATAATTTGTTTCTGAGCGTTATCGGTTTTATCATGCGCAAATTTGAGTTGCGAATTCAAGAGATTACGTTCATTCTCGCGTTCGCTCACACCGCTAACCAAGGCGTTCAGTTTTTTCTGAACTTCGTTCAGCCCTTTCTCTTTTTCCAGGTTTTCCAGTTTTTCCTTTTCCAGAGCCGCTTCAGCACTTTTGATGGCGGTTTCCAGTTCCAGGCGCTTGTCTTCTTCCTCCACTTTACGTTGTTCCAGCGATTTGAAGCTTTCTTTGTACTCCTGTAACGAAAATTTGGCGAGAATGAGCGAAAGCTTTTTGTATTCGTCTTTCAGTTCATAGAACTTTTTTGTCTTAGCTGCCTGTTTCTCAAGTGTTTTCAGGTTTCCTTCAATTTCGAACAACAAGTCTTTTACCCTTTCCAGATCGGCATCGGTGCTTTTCAGCTTATCGATCGTTTCCTTTTTCCGTTTCTTATATTTAGAAACTCCGGCCGCCTGTTCGAACAATTTTCGGCGGCTGTGTTCACGGTCGTTCAGAATTTCATCTACCATCCCAAGTTCGATGATCGCGTAGGAATCAGCACTTACGCCCGTATCCATGAAAAGCGAGGTAATGTCCTTAAGGCGGCAAGGCACATCGTTTAACCGATACTCACTTTCGCCATCGCGAAACAGTTTGCGGGTAATGGTTATGGTTTTATAATCACTTGAAACCAGGTTTTTGGTGTTTTCGAAAGTAAGTGATACTTCAGCCAGCGATGAGGCTTTACGGTTTCGGGTGCCGTTGAAAATCAGGTTTTCCATTTTTTCAAGGCGTAAATGGCTGGTCTTTTGTTCGCCCAAAACCCACCGGATACTGTCTACCACATTCGATTTTCCGCAGCCGTTTGGCCCCACAATACCGGTGATCTTGTTATTGAAATTGATGGTGGTCTTTTCGGCAAAACTTTTAAAGCCTTTGATCTCTAAGCTGGTTAGCTGCATATTCTGGATAATTAGATGAGGGTTGTACTTCTAAAAAAAGGGAGACGAATATACTGATTAGGTCATGGAATGTTCATTATTGGAATGACCTAATATCCACCGATTTTCCACAATAACTGAAGTGTCATTAGTTATACATAATCAGCTATTTGTGTGTTTTGATGTAATTTTTGGGTTGAATAGCAGTCCACAGTTTTGTGCACCACTTTATCTTTTGTACTTCTTCAGATCAGCCAGCACTTTTCGGGCTCGTGACTTAAAGCCGGGACCGGAAAAGTCAACCTGACCGGTTATTAATTCGGTAAGTTCCGGAATCAGATCGGGATGTTGCCGGCAGATATGTGACGCCACTTCCATCGAAAAAACTTTTATGGCAATTGGCTGGTCGGCGCTTTGAAGAAAGCTAAAGCACCGTTCCAGCATTTCGCCTTGCAGGTTTTCCGGAACCGGAACGAACTGAAAAAGCCGAAGAACATTTCGGCGCACCGCCGGATGAGCTTTGTGATGGGAAAGCGTACCAACCAGTTCAGACAGGTGCCGGCTTACCAACCAAGGGCAGTTAATCGCGATCTCGCTCAAGGGCCAGGCCGCCCGTTGGGTGATTCTGTATTCGGCACCTAGAAATAGCTGAATCAGCGCATCAAACCGCTTTTGATCGTTGCCAATCCAGGCAGTTATTCTCTCTTTTTGTGCTTTGCTGTGTTCCGAAAGCAGCATTTCGCGTAATTCCGAAATCATGATGAAGTGATTAAAGTTGGGCCCAAAAATCCATTTCTTCAGTTACCCAAAGGGCGTGGCGATTATCGTGAAACGACACTTCGGCCGATCCATTTGTCAGCAGCGTGACTTCAAAAATACCACCTTCTTTTTTTCTTTTGAAATGCCAGTGAACGCTTCCCGGAAGGGTTCGCAAAGTTCCTTTCATCTGTATGTCTAGAAATCGGCTTCGGGCCATGGCTTCAATTTTTTCGCCATCCCATTTTCCGGATAATAGCGTTTTCTTCATTAGTGGGCAATCACTACTTTTTCGGCTTTCAATAGTTGCCCTGTTCCCGAAAATAGCTGCACCTGATAAATGCCGTTCTCCCATGAAGAAGTTGGCACGTATTGATTTAAAGAAGTGATCTCCGATGCATACACTTTTCGACCTAAAACATCTGAAACCTCAATGATTACCGGAAATCCAGCCCTGTTCTGCACCAAAATGGCGGCATTTGCGGGATTTGGCGAAATAGAAAATCTGGTGTCTTCCAAATTATTAATTCCTACGCCAAAGGCAACTGACAACCGCACCCTTGCTGTAGAAGTAAGTGAACCGTTTGTGATGGTATAGCTGAAACTATCGGCGCCCGTAAAATTGTTATTTGGGAAATAAGATGGTAAACCGCTGCTTACAGTAACGCTGCCATTCATAGCCGGTGTAGTTCCGGTTACGGTGAGGGAACGGCCAAAGCAATCTTCATCGTTTGCAGTAACATTGATAACCGTTGGAACATTGGCGGTAACCTGAACGCCATTATCATCGTGGGCGAAAGGTGGGATCATTGCGGCGCTGGCGGTATCAACCATGTTAATACTATCGGCAAACAATACCGTTCCGCGGTGTAAACCGGAAGTGGATTGCGTAAGGATGTTAGTGAAAAGCAATGGATTGCCTGACGATACAATAATCATGGCCGTATCCGGAATTTCGCAGGATTGGTATTGGAATGGTACTTCAAATGGTATGAAACCGGCATCAGTGCCTTTATGAAAATACTGAGCCATGGCTACCAGCGTACTGCCCTTTTTTAGAATCCCGATTACGGCACAGGAATCGTTACCAACGGGTTGGTATTTTAACTGGCCCTTAATCTTGCCCATTCTTTTGTTAATTGGCACGCCTGCGCCGGGAATGTTGGTGAGATTGAAACTAGTGAAGGCCGCCAGGTCGATCTTAAAATCGCCATTCACCACAAATCCCGGAACAATAATATTGATGGGGAAACCGGAAACGGTAAAGCTGAAACTATCGGTTTCAATCTTGATAGAACTGGAACCATCGAAATGCTCGGTAGTGTTCTGGGTACAAAGACTCCGGAACCCCAATGTTTTTCCGGCAGTAAGCGCGTTACTCGAAGTCCAATTGTCAGGATCTACGAAGAATGAAGTGTCTTTTAATCCGCCAATTGGCAAACTCAAATAAGCCGAATCATTGTGCCAGTTTTCAAAACTGCCGTTTGCAAGTTGTGCGTTAGCCGTGGTGGTGAACAAAAGTACCGCCGCAGCAAGTAAGAGATGACGCATAGTAAAATTTGTTTTAAACGAATATAGTAAGAAGCGCCTACTTAGGATGATAAATGGCTTCGGCCTTTCTATAAATCTCGGCGGTATCAAACGTCATGCGCTTGGTTTGTTTATGAGCATAAAGCGACATCTGATCAGTATAATGTTTCGAATTCGGCTTGTTGGAAGCGCCATAGGGCGATACCGTATTTACCTCAACACCCTGATTCGTAAAACGAACCAACATAATATAGGATTCTCCCAAAAAGGTACGCCAGCGGCCTTCTTTGAAGTCCTGCGGATAGGCCGCGCGCCATACGTCCGGGCCTCCGCCCACCGGGATGTTCACATTGCTGCGCGTGTGCCGCTGCAATTCGCCCAAACTGATGTTGATGCGTCCAAAGTCGCGTTGCAACTCATTTTGGGCGCGTTCGATACACTGAGCGTAGAACTGCTTTTTAGCGTTAAGGTCGGTAGCATAAAGATGTGCCTTTTCATCGGGGCAGTTATTGTACAGATACCATAAAGTTTTGTACACCACCGGAAAATTCGTATCGGTTTCGGTTGCGGCGCGTTCCATTTTCCAACGTTGAAAGGCGTTTAGCGATGGCGTAAGCGCGGCATAATCGTTTGTTTTCAGCTCAAAAATATCGTTGATATCAAACTTCTTCCAAAAGTGTAATTCCTGAGCGTAGTGCTCATCGTATTTTAAGTTAAGAAAGTCATTCCAATCGAACCGGGTATGTGCTTTCATCATTTCATGCATTCTCAGGCTTCGGTTGGTAGGATCGGTGCCGTAGCCCATGGTAGGGTCATAGTTTTCAGGTTTTGGATTTTCGGCCGGTGCCGTGCAATCAAATGCGGAGTTGTTGGCATTGAACACATAACCGCATTTAGGATTCAGTACCTGAGGAAGGTCACTAACGGGATGAAATCCGTTCCAGAAAGTGGCGCTTGTATTTCCGGGCAACGTGCTCTTCCAATCAAAAGCTTTGTTTCGATATGGAAGTAATCCATTACTAAGGCACCAAATCGTATCATAACGGTCGGCATAAATAGTGGTCATCATGGCCGCCCCCTGAATATCATAAGCCTTTCTGAACTCGGAATAATTTCGGCTTTTATTCATTCTATAATACTGTTCAATGGTGCGTACGTTGGTGGTGGCGCCCAATTGTATCGAAAACCAACCGCGTTTGGTTTTGATGGTAGCGCCGTATTTACTCCAGTAAATTGGTTTGGAAAGATGCAGAATGAACGTTCCCTTTTTAGAGAGGTTGACGGCCAATTTTGCTTTGCCTTTTTCCAATGGATAAGAAATGCCGTCAATCAAATAGTGGTCTTTCTTTTTAGGATCAGGTTGCAGTTGGAAAACGTCAACCGGATCCATGTCATTTACGGTATGCGCCCAGCCTAAAAATTCGTTTGCGCCATGAAACACCGTACAGCCACCGTGGAAGGTGCCACCCATAATGTTCCAACCTTCATTGCTGTGCAAATGAATTTCATACCAGCTTAACGGCCCTTCCAGGGGTTGATGGGAATTGATATCAAGAAAAACCGAGCCATCCTTGGTAATTCGCGAATTCATGGCAAGCCCGTTCGAGCCTTTCCCGCTTTCGCCAAACGTAACAGTGGGCACCGTTCCGTTAACGATCTGTTTCAACGGTTTGTCAACGCCGCTAAGTAACGAGAACGACAGCATGTATCCGGCAACAATGTCCTTGGGCGAAGCGGGAAACGCTTTTTTTACCAAAACTTCTTCAGGATGTAAAGCGGCATAACGATTTACTGCAGCGGCAAATGCATCTAATAAGCTCCTCACTTTGGGCGAAAGATCGGTCTCATAGCGCTCATCAACAGTTTGCCGAACACGAAGTAATTGAACGGCATAATCAATCACCGCACCGTCTTTACCCAAACTGCGCCCGGCCATTCCTTTGCCCGCTAACAGGCCCCATTGCAATGTTTTGAAATCGTCTTCGCAGGTGGCCCAGGCCAATCCATAACCTACATCTTCATCTTTCTCACCAAAAATGTGAGGCACGCCAAAACTGTCGCGTACAATTTCTACATGTTCACTCCAGTTACGGTTTTGAGCATTTGTAATGAAATAAGATTGTAAAGCAAAAAGCAGTAGTACTACATGGCGCATGACCTTCGTTTTAGTTTTTCAAAGGTGAAAACTATGCGTCAGAATTTTTGAGGAATTCAGTAAAACAAATGAAACAATCGATGAGCGGAACGGCTACAATATTACCGCAGTAAAGGTTTCAGCCAACGGCCTAATTTTCCTTAAAAATGAAAATGATGGAACCGGTTTGAACCTCCGAAGCATCAGCCTTATCGTCGAAGGTATATTTCATGGCAGCTTGTTTAGCCACGTTTACCAAACAATCATCAGAAGTTGTAGAGCCGCTTTGAGTAAACGCGGCATTGGTAACGCGGCCATCGCGATTTACTTTTATGGAAATCACAACGCGGCCACGAGCATCTTCACATGGATTTTTTACTGCCGGTTTAGTGCGCAATTTACGGCCGGTTAATCGCACATTACCATCACCAAGCCCGGAGCCGCCGCTACCTCCAATTCCGTCGCCACCCCCTTTATAATTTCGTGAATTCGGGTCGCCGTTCGGATCGCCCTGATCACCTTTGCCCCCGCCTTCTCCATCGCCTTTACTATTGTTCGGTTTGCCCGGAGCGCCTGGCGTAAACAAAGCGTTCTTATCTACCTGCACGGCTGGCTTCACCGGTTGGGCCGGCGCATTGTTTGTTTTTTCAGGATGGAAAGTAGCATCGGGGTTGGGTTTGGGGGCTTTCTTCTTAACTTCAGTTTTCTTTTCAATAACCGGAGCTTCCTCTAAATCTTGTGTGGCCACATCCTCCTGCGATTCTGATGCGGTGCTCGCCGATTGCTCCGGAGCCGGTGCGGTGTTCGCCGCAACAGGAGTAAGATTCATTGGTTGTTCATCGCCCGTCCCAACTTCCGATGTGCCGAAGTTGACCGTCATCCCGCCTTCATTTTCAACAAACGGTGGGTTGGGCGTAGTAAGCACCCAAAAAAAGAGCAACAACAATAGCAGTGCATGCACCACAAAGGCAATCGAGAGCGCTATAGCTCTGTTCTTGTTTTCCCCGGCGCGGTTAACACTTTCAAAGTTGGCTGCAATCATCTTTTTATCCGATGCTCATTAATTAAAATTCCATACTACTTTTTATCGGTAGCCAGAATCATTTTGATTTTTTCTTTGTTTCCGATGGAAATAACATCAACAATCACCTGAACCGGCAGCGTATTATCAGCGCGGATCACGCAAGTGGCGTCCTTATCGGCACCGGCTTTTGCAGCCAGCTCGGCCGCCAGGTTGTCAACACTTACAGGCTTGTCGTTCAAATAATAATTTTTGTTGGCGTCAATTGACAGGGTAAAGTTGTTCTTGGAAACGGTTTGACCGGCTTGTGTTTTGGGCAATACCAATTTGATGACCGAAGGCGAAACCAGTGTGGACATAATAAGGAAGAACAACATCAAAAAGAACATGATGTCGCTAAGTGAATCGGCACGCATCTCGCTGTGCATCCGCATTCGTGATTGTCGTGAAAAGCGCATAGCCTGGTTTTTAGCGATTGGGTGAAGGTTCCTGAATCAGGTCAACAAAATCAACAGCCGTACTTTCCAACTGATAGCTTACGCGGTCGATACGGGCATTGAGGTAGTGAAAACCGATGTGGGCAATAATCCCAACTACCAAACCCGCTGCCGAGGTAATCATTTTTTCATACAAACCTCCCGCAATCAAACCGATTGAAATATTATCGGCCAGAGAGATATTGTAAAAGATCTTGATTACCCCTGAAATGGTTCCAACGAAACCAAACATAGGCGCTATACCCGAAATGATACCCAGATAGGCCAGGTTTTTTTCCAGTTTGTAAATTTCCAGTTTCCCAACATCTTCAACCGCGCGCTCAATATCGGCTATGGGCCGGCCCAAACGCTTGATGCCTTTTTCCAGCAACCGCGCAATGGGTGTGTTGGTACTGCGGCACATGTTTAACGCCATATCCATTTTGCCATCCAGCAACAAGGTGCGAATGTTATTCATGAACTGCGGATCTACCTTTGATGCTTTGCTGATAGTAAGATAACGTTCGATGATCAGAAATACCGAAATCACCGAAAGCAGGCCGATTGGTATCATCACCCACCCGCCTTTCATAATCAGGTCGAACAAATTCAGGGAAGCCTGTGGCTGTACGGGATTGGCAGCAGCGGCTGCGGCTTTTGCCGTATCGAGAACAACTTGTAATAGCATGAGCTCTATTTTAAAGGTAACGTAGCGCTAGCCACGGTTATTGCAGCAAATTTTCACTTAAGCCGTGGTTAAATCAATACAGCTTTTAAACTAAGCTGCTTACAGTGTACACTCCTCAGCACGAAAATGAAATCAGCGATGTATTTAACTTTTATTATGGCGGCTTACGGGCTTTGCATGGCTTCGCTGCCGCTACGGTGCTTCGTTTCACTACGCACTGCCGCCAAAGGCGGCACCATTCCAATCCCGGCCGCGCGCCTGGCGGTTCCATTATTGCTGAAAGTAGCGTTAGCAGGCTAGAACCACTTCTTCCTTACAAAGAATAAGGTCATGGCCAGCGCTAAAATGATTGAGAAAGTAAAAACAATTACAAATGAATACGGATGCGAAGCAAACGGAAGATGTGTAACATTCATTCCGTAAAAACTGGCAATCAGCGTAGGCACCATCAGTACAATGGTAACTGAGGTGAGCCGCTTCATTACAATGTTAAGGTTGTTGGAAATAATGGATGCGAAGGTGTCCATTGTTCCGTTGAGGATATTAGAGTACAAATCACTCATTTCGAGTGCCTGCGAATTCTCGATAATGATGTCATCCAACCAATCCATTTTCTCTTCATCCATTCTCAAAAAGTTCGATCGCTTGATCTTCATTTTCAACAGCTCGTTGGTTCTGAGATTGGTAACAAAGTAGATGAGACTTTTTTGAATGTTCAGCAAATTGGTAAGGTCCTGATTTTCAGAAGAACTGTACAACGCCTTTTCCACTGCATACCGCTTGTAGTTGATCTGTTTCAGAAAGTCCTGATAGGTGCGCACGTTCTTATCGAAAACCGACAAAATAAAGCCATTCACATCGGCAGTAGTAAAATTGCGCGGAGGCGATTCAATGAAAAAATCGATAACCTGATTTTTGTAGGCGCTAACGGTGATGATGTTTTCCGGTGTGCGAATAATTCCGATAGGAATGGTAATGTATAGCGCTTCCGAATCAGAAATGCCATTGTTTTCAACCGGCGTTTTTAAAACAATCAGATCCACATCATCTTCTGATTCATAGCGCGAACGCTCATCAATATCGAGTGAATCGGTAATGAAATCAATGTCGATGGAAAGTTTTTCGGAAATCTGTTGCGTTTCGCCGGGGGCAAAAGGCCCGTATAAATTAATCCAGCAGCCTTCTTCCGGTTGCGCGAGTTGTTCCAGTTTCCCGTTGGTTTTTTTGTAATAACTGATCATGATCCATACGTAGAGAAATTAGTGAACAATAACGCCGGGTGCTGCGCTTTTTTCGCGCGGCGAAGATAATCGAAATTTTTGCGATGCTTTAGATTTTTTCAGGTCAATCGGCCTTTTTGGTTTTTACCAATTCGCCCAATTTTAGCTTTAAACCAACGTTCAGAACCCTTCCTTCCAATGGCGCGTACACTTCGGTAAAACGCGGTGTTTTAAAGGTAGGATCGGCCGTAACTATTGGGGCATAACGACTTTGGCGGATGTCAAGAATGTTTTCCAGATTGGCAAAGAAGTTCACCCATTTGAAGAACAGTTGCGCCACCAGGCCCATTTCCCAAATGCCGCGTGTAACATTTCCATTGCTAAGTTGTTGCGGGCTGTAATAGTAACAATCTAACCCCACTGCAAATCGGTTGGGCATTTCATAACCGGCCAAAATGGAAAGAATGTGCTTCGACGTAAGAGGCGCCACACTTTGCACTTTTTCGATATAGCGGCTCTGGTCCTGAAGCGTATAGCCTACATTCAAACTAATTCCGCGATAAGCTACCTGAAGATTACTTTCAAGCCCAACACTCTGGATATGCCCGTTAGCCGATCTAAAATAAATAGCATTCGACCATTTTTTCTGTGAGGCTACTAAAGGAGTAAAAATACGGGTGTAGAAAACTAACTCGGTAATAGTGATTTTCCAGCCATTTTTTGCCGGAACATAAACTTTAAAATCAAGCGTGCCTCCAATTGATCGTTCCGGCTTAATGGAATCGGCAATGGGCTGCACATACCTGAAATTGGCGCTTTCCGCCTCGTCCTGAAAAACCGTTGGCAATTTATAGCCCATGGCAAAGTTCAGGCGGGTATGAAAAACCGTATTCCATTTTTGCAGCCAGGCGGCGTGCGGTAACGGGAAAAAATGATAGCGATTGTTATAATCTAACCGCATGCCGGCCTCCAGCACAGTCTTCTCATTAACGGTGAAAATTTCCTGTGCAAACCAACCTGCGGTATAAAATTGATAGGAGCGTGGCGATACGGTATCCTTATTTTCCTGAAATCCGTCGGTTCGGAAATCTATTCCTGCAACAACCGAATGCCGACGGTTTCGCCACTGGTAATTGATTTCTGAAATAGTGGAGAGTTGATTTCCACCAAAATGATAATCGTAAATCTGCAGTTTTCTGCTGAAGAAATTGGTACTATGGCGCAGTATCAACTTCCCTTTGGTTTCCATATCGTGTTCCAACTTCAGTTGACCACCATAACGCGCCGTGGTATTTTTTTCTAGATAGGAAAACGTGGTGTCGTTCCTGCCGTAGATGGCAGGCATGGCACCACCTTTCCGCCATTCGCCGGCTATATTAGCGCCTACCTGAAGTTTAGTTCGTTTAGCAAGGTTAAAGAACAATGTTGGAGCTACTGACCATCGGTCCAGTTTGGGAATGTCTGAAAAAGAATCTACGTTCCAGTCTTTGGCTTGCTGATTCCGGTATTGCGCCATTAAGCTGTAACCAAACCATTTTATTTGTTGTGAGGCAAATGCCGCCACATCCACGCTTTTTGTGGTTTCTCCGCTTACCAGAAAATCGTAAACCGGTTTCTCATTCGGTTCCTTACTAATTAGGTTGATAACGCCGGCAATGGCATCGCCGCCATAAAGCGTTGACGCCGGGCCTTTGATTATTTCTATCTGCCGTATATCAAGTGGTGGTATTTGCGAGATGCTGATGTTTTGCGATAGGCCGCCATACACCGGAAATCCATCTTTGAGCACTTGCACATATTTGCCTCGCAAACCTTGTAACCTGATATTGAACATACCCGATGAAGCGCTGGTTCGCTGTAATTGTACGCCCGGTTGTTCTTTAACGGCATGAGAAATATCAGAAGGCTTGTCGAGCATGCGCTCGGCCACTTCGTCTTCACTTATCACTTCTACACGGGTGGGAAGTTCTTCGGCTTTAATTTTGGTGCGGGTTGAAATTACAGTCACCTCTTCCAGTTCGGTGGTAGAAGGTTCCAGAAATACTTCTTCGATTTGATCGCTTCTTTTTTGCGGGAAGTTGACCTTGATTTTCTTTTTAAAATAACCCACCATGGAAAGTTGGAAATTTTGTGGCCCTTCAGGAATGGAGGGGAAAGTTGCCAAGCCGGCAGAATCGGTGACGGCAGCCGTGTTCATGGCCGAATCAAGCAACAGAATGGTAACGCCTGGCAGAGATTCGTTCTCGCGAAGGTCAGTAACATGAATGGCAAAAGGGTATTGGGCTAATAGGGTAGCCGGGAAGAGCAGGATCAGGACAATCAGCCCGTGGAGTAAAAACCTGTGCTCTTGATTTTCTGCGCCTTTCACCGCTATAAACTTAACTTTTGTTTCGATGGTTTTATACCTAAATTTGCAGCATGAAAAAGATACATATCGTTGCATTGGTGGCAATAGCGCTTTGCGTGGGAACCATTATTGCGATGACGGGCGATTACACCACATATGCCAACTTCCCTGAAGCTCGGCAAAAACCGGATGCTATGGTAAATGTTGTGGGCTATTTGGCCAAAGATAAGGAAATGGTGTACGACCCTAAGAAAGATCCGAACTATTTTGCTTTCACCATGACCGATAAGGAAGGCAATCTGCAAAAGGTATGGTACAAAGGTTCAAAACCTCAGGATTTTGAACGCTCAGAACAATTGGTAGTAAAGGGTAAAATGGAAGGCAACGATTTTCACGCATCTGAAATCCTTATGAAATGTCCGTCCAAATATGTGAATGATGAGATCGTTCTAAAGGAAAAAGGCTGATTGCAAGGGTACGTTTTTCTTGTACGCTGAAAAAAAATCACTGATGAAAAACGGTACACCAAATTTACTTTCAGAGGAAACGAGTCCATATCTTCTTCAACATGCATTTAATCCCGTAAAATGGCGGCCCTGGAATGACGCCGCCTGGGAAACGGCCCGGCATCAGGAGCGCCTGGTCATTGTTAGTATCGGCTATTCTGCCTGCCATTGGTGTCACGTAATGGAGCGCGAAAGTTTTGAGGATGAGGAAGTGGCAGCCGTGATGAACGAAAGTTTTGTGAGTATTAAAGTGGATCGGGAAGAACGGCCGGATGTGGATCAAATTTACATGGAAGCGGTTCAATTGGTTACCGGACGCGGAGGCTGGCCGTTGAATGCGATTTGTTTGCCAGATGGAAGGCCAGTGTATGCAGGCACCTATTTCCCCAAAGCGCACTGGTTACAATTGCTTCGTTATTTTGAAAAGTATTATAGGGAGCATCGCCGCGAATTAGAGGAAAATGCCAATCAGCTTACTGAGAATATTCGCCGAATGGATGTGCTGCAACCCAATGCTGATGCGGTTTTTAATGGCCGGGAGCCAGCTCTGATTTTCGAAAAAATTGACCGGCAGTGGGATTGGGCCAAAGGCGGCCGAAAGGGCGCTCCCAAGTTTATGATGCCTTCGGTAGTGGATTTACTTTTGCGTTTAAGTAGAAAAACGGGATTGGAGCGGGCTGCAGATGCGGCGCTGCTGCAATTGAAGGAAATGGCTTTAGGTGGAATTTACGATCAGGTGGGTGGCGGCTTTTCGAGATATTCGGTAGATGCCGATTGGGAGATACCACATTTCGAGAAGATGTTGTACGACAATGCCCAGTTGTTATCGGTTTATGCCGCCGCTTACAAAAAAACGCGCAACCCTTTGTTTGCTGAAGTAATCAGCGATACCTGCATTTTTCTGGATCGGGAAATGACAGCAGCCGGCGGAGGGTATTATGCAGCGCTGGATGCCGATTCGGAAGGTGAGGAGGGCGCTTTTTATGTTTGGTCAAAAGAAGACCTGCAAAGCATTTTAGGAAATGATTTTGAAACTTTTGCAACGCATTTTCAGTGGAGTGAAGGCGGTAACTTTGAAGGATTTAACCATTTGGTAAGAAAATTCTATAGTGAAAAAGAAGCATCTGTTATCAAGGAATGGCGCCTACGGCTTTTTGCTGAGAGAACGAAAAGGGTTAGACCGGCAACCGATACTAAAGTGCTTTGTGGCTGGAATGCGTTAGCAGTAAAGGGATTTGCTGACGCCTATCAGGCACTTGGTGGCGAACTGTACCGCTCGAAAGCAATTGCAGAAATGGACCGTTTGATGGAGCGATTTGAAACTACGCCCGGGCGGTTGAACCGAAGTTATGCTGAAGGCATTTCAAAGATCAACGGATTTTTAGAAGATTACGCCTGCATCATTCAGGCGCTGCTTGAGGTTTACAATATATCTTTCGATGAAAAGTATTTGAGTAAAGCTAAATTGTATTGCGATGAAGTTTTGAAAGCGTTTTTGGATGTAGATAGTGGTTTGTTTTATTATACACCGGATAATGGCGAAGCATTGATCGCCAGAAAGGTAGAAACGCAAGACAATGTTATTCCTTCATCAAATTCCATGATGTGCCGGGCCCTTTGGCGATTATCGATTTATTTTAGAAACGAACGCTATGCTGAAATAGCTTCTTCTATGGTAAAAACCATGTATCCACTTATCACGGAACATCCGCTGTTTTACGCCAACTGGGCCATCGCATTAATGGAAGTTCAATCGGCTGAGGTGGAAGTAATTTTAACAGGAACGGGTGCTGAAAAAGCGGCATGGCCGTTGCAAATGGAGTATTTCCCTGAAGTGGTGATGGGCGCTTCTACGGCAGTTTCGGGCTTACCATTTTTTGAACACAAACCTTTTAACGATTTGCTGCAAATCTTCATTTGCAGCAATCGGGTGTGCTCAGAACCGCTAAAAGATAGCGATGCTGCCTTAACCGCCCTCCGCCAATTATAGAAGACCATTATCAGCAAAACTATAATAGGTGTTTTCGCCTAATATGAGATGGTCCTGCAAAACTATGTCAACCAATTTACAGGCCTCCTTTAGATTTCGGGTAAGTACAATATCCGACTGCGATGGCTTTACATTTCCGGAAGGATGATTATGAGCTACCACAAGACTGGCCGCCATTTTCTCAATGGCCATTTTCAGAATAATTTTGGTGTCGGCAACAGTGCCACTTTGGCCGCCTACACTAAGACGGTGATGGCCAATTAAGGCCAGCTTTCGGTTCAGAAATACCACAACAAATTCTTCATGATGCAAATCGCTCAGAAAGGTTTGAATGAACTCATAAAGGTCGCGCGAATTTTGAAGCAGTGGTTTTTGCGCGGCCTCTGCGCCCCGCCTTCTTCTGCCTAATTCCATGGCTGAGATGATAGTGAGTGCTTTTACATCGCCGATGCCATTAAATTTTTTCAGTTCGGCAACCGGTAATTTAGAGAACTCAATCAGATTATTGTTCACCGTTTTCAGCATACGCTGCGCCAGGGCTACTGCCGTTTCCTGAGCATTCCCGCTTCCAATTAAAATAGAAAGTAATTCAGCATCACTTAGTGCATTTCTTCCTTTTAATAACAACTTTTCCCTTGGGCGGTCATCTTCGGCCCAATTTTTTAGACTTAAACTTTTGAAATGTTCTTCCATGGCCACGAAGGGAAATAACCTGTAACAGGAAAAAAGTTGAATTGAGTATCATATGCATTACAATCAGAATTTGTTAAGAAATACTTAGAATCTGCATTCCGATTTGCAGATAATTGTATATACAACTATTATTGCATTTAAATTAACAACCATGAAAAAAGTAATCGTAGCATTGGCCTTACTAGTAGGCGCAGCGAGCGTTTCAGCTCAAGAGTGGAAACTCGACAAATCACATTCTTCGGTAAACTTCACCATCACCCATATGATGGTAAGCGAAGTGCAGGGAAATTTTAAAGACTTTTCAGCCAACATCACCTCATCGAAGGAAGACTTTAGCGATCTGAATATTGATTTCACCATCATGGCCGGAAGTATTAACACAGCCGATGATAAGCGGGACGAACACCTTCGCGGTGATGATTTCTTTTCGGTTGACAAATTTCCGAAAATCACCTTCAAAAGCACTGACGTAAAAAAATTAAGCGATAAAAAATTTGCAGTTACCGGCGATCTTACCATTAAGGGCATTACTAAAAAAGTAACCTGGGATGTGAAGTATAACGGCAAGATTGCTGACGGCCGTGGAGGCGTGAAAGCTGGCTTTAAGGCGAACTACACCATCAATCGTAAAGATTTCAATATCACTTACAACCATGTGCTGGATGCGGGTGGCGTTGCACTCAGCGATGAGGTGGAAGTGGTAGTGAATGTGGAACTGAACAAAGTGATGACGAAATAATTTTTCCTTTTTTGAATGAAGCTGCTATATTTGCGCTCCGTTCGAAAAAGATGGGTCTCTGTAGCTTAACTGGATAGAGCATCTGACTACGGATCAGAAGGTTAGGGGTTCGACTCCCTTCAGAGACACAAGCGAAGCAGCAATGCTTCGCTTTTTTATTTTACGTATATGCCGGTTGCCATAAACCTTCTTTTCTTTACCTCATGAAACGTTTTGTAAATCAGTTCGCAGACATGGGCGTAGCCTTAACCATCTGGGCATTACTGATTTTCAAGATAGGGTATCATTTTGGCACTAACGATCATGTGGAATTGTTGCCGTACGTCCTTTTTTTACACGATCACACCCTGTTTCCACACGATCTTTTCATCCAAAGTTTACACGCCTCTTTACCTAATGAAAGAACCGTGTTCGCCCATTTGTTGTTGCCCTTTGTCAATCATTTACCAACGGCAATTTTTTTGCTGCATTTATTTACTACTGTTTTATTACTTCTGGCTCTTCATCGCATCGCAAAAATGTTCTTACGGTCGATGTGGCTTAGCTGGCTAGCCGTGCTGGTATCGGTTTACTTTTTAAATGATCGTGCATTAGGCGGTGTAGATCTATATACCAACAGCCTTCAGGCCGGAGATGTGAGTGTAATGATCATAGCCTGGGCGCTGTACTTCTGGCTTCGCGAAAGATGGGTGCTAACCGGCGTGTTGATGATTATAGCTACCTACATTCACGTTTTGGAAGGAATGGATGTGATGTTGGTGATAAGCGCTGTGAGTGTGTTGCGCTGGTTGGTTTTGAAGGAATATGACTTGAATCGCATTTTGGCATTAATTGGAACGTATGTGGCTTTAGCCGGTCCTTACCTCTTTATGATTTATAGGGCCAAAACGGCGCACGCCAGTTCGTTATCCTCACAGGAATTGTTCTGGATACTTTATGTGTTCCGCCATCCTCACCATTTCATCTTTGCAACCTTTCCGTGCTTTAACAAGAGTTTCTTTCTGATGTACACCGCTGCAGCCATTTGGTTTTTTGGAACCAGATCGCAGCCAATACTTTTGTTTGTAGGAATAGCGGCCGCCGCTTTGGTTTTGTATGTGTTTGCGGTTGATTTTATGCATTTGGTATTTGCCGCCAATTTTCAATGGTATAAAACCATTCAATGGGTAAAGTTTTTCGGTATCGTAGCTATTGTTGGCATCGTAGCTCAATGGCTTCCTGCAGAGTTGAAACGTACGGCTACAGCACCTCGTTTTGTTGCAATCGTTTCAGGTGGTTCCAGTTTGTTGTTGATCATGCAACTTTGGTTTTCGGGCAGTATGGCCGAAGGATTTCATTCCGGTAGGGAAGCGGAAATTGCGATCAGCAAATTGGCACGTCAAAAAAGTTCGGTTGAAAGTGTATTTCTGGTACCTTTTCAGTTTACAGCCATGAAATATTACGGGCAGCGTTCGTGTTATGTAGAATTTAAGGCCATTGCGAAAAACCAGCGCGACATTCCCGAATGGTATCGCCGGATTCAGGAAGTTTACGGATTAGATTACCGCGAACAGGCGGCGGGTTTTCAGATGGAACAACAAGCCAATCAAAACCTGAACCATTTGAATGCTGTGCAACTTCAACGGCTTAAGCAAGAAGGGGTAACTCATATCATTTGTACAAACCCTGCTCTTTCCATGGGTGAAAAGCTCGACAGCACTTCAAACTATTTTCTTTACCGATTATGAATTTTCCGATTCCCAAAGCTTCTCCTTGTTCTTCAAATTCTTGGAGATGGTAATATGAAATGTTGTACCGGAACCAAATTCTGATTCGAACCAGATTTTACCATCGTGCAAATCAGTAACCTTTTTACAAATGGCCAGCCCGATGCCGGTTCCCGGATATTCATTTTCGGTATGCAACCGTTGGAAAATATTGAAGACTTTTTCTTTGAACTCCGGTTTGATTCCGATGCCGTTGTCGCGAACGCTAATCTGCCAAAACTCGGGTAATTCAATACATGAAATCGTGATGTGCGGTTTTTTATCGCGAACAAATTTCATGGCATTATCAATAAGGTTCTGTAGCATTTGGGTTACCTGGTATGGCTCGGCAAAAATTTCCGGCATTTCACCGTATTCAATTACCGCTTCACGCGCATGAATGGTGCTCTCCAGATTTTTTGTAACTACAAAAACCAGTTCTTTCAAATTCACCTGTTGATAAGGCCGTGGAACGGAATTTAAGCGCGAATAATTGAGCAAATCAGTAATCAGTTGCTGCATTCTCTTAGCGCCTGCAACAGAAAACTGAATAAATTCTTTGGCATCGCCGTGCAAGTCTTTCACATATCGCTGTTCCAGCAATTGCAGATAGCTGGCTATGGTGCGTAAAGGCGCCTGAAGGTCATGCGAAGCTACGTAAGCAAAACGCTCCAGTTCTTCGTTTGAGCGTTTCAATTTATCGGCCTTCTCTTCCAACTCGATTTGTGCTTTTTTCAAATCAGTAATCTCCAGCACCAGCACCATTCCATAAATGATGTTTCCGTAGGAATCTTTAATCGGTAGAGTATTGATGAGATAACTTTTCGATCCACGATCGTAATGACGAATGTCTACATCTCCTTCAAAAATTACCTTTTCATAGCGTTTCTCCCGCTCTTTAGGCGCTTCGCTGTCAATTTGAACTTCATAAATGGTTTTGCCTTCAATGCTTTCTTTGTGTGGTGAGAAATTTCCAACCAAATCGCCTTCGGCAAGCACATAACGATAATCTTTATCGAAAATGAAAATTCCAGAGTTAGGAACATTGCGCGCAATCTGGCGATACAGTTGCTCTGATTGCCGCAGTTTTTCTTCGGCCTTTTTGATTTCAGTTACATCGGTTAGAATACCCAAAACATGATTTCCTTCGTCGTAAAGCGAGCGAATCGGTCGTTTCAGAATGTTCACAAACATCTTTTCGCCGTTCGTAGGCCGATACATCAGTTTTTCATTGTAATAGTGCGTAGCACCACTTTCCAGCACTTCTTTATCTTGTGTAAGGAAGGTATTTACCAGTTCACGATTCGGTGTATAGTCAATTTGTTCGCGGCCAATCATTTTACCGGGTTCGGTACCATAAAATTTTGCAAAGGCATCATTCACCAGCACAAATCGGCCATCGCGATCTTTAACAAAAATCATGTTGGGGTTCATGTCGATGAGCAATCGCAAAAAGTCTTTCTGTTTCTGGATTTCTTTTTCAGCATTTAAACGGAAACTGATTTCGCTTTGCAGTGTTTTGTTCAGCGCTTCCAGTTCGCTGGTGCGGCCTTTTACTTTTTGTTCGAGGTCCAGATTAGCCTGTTGCAGCGATTCCTGATAACGGATACGGTCAGAAATATCGCGGGCATGAAGCAGCAGGGCCATTTCCCCATTGAATTCGATGATGGCTGTTCGCACGGCCACAGGAATCATCTTGCCGCTTTTATGCATCACTTGCGCTTCGAAAGAGCGCATTTCACCGGCTATGAGTTTTCGCTGCCGGTTTTCAATATTGTCGAGATCAGTAGAAGGCGAGAGATTGCGAATGTTGCGGCCAATCATTTCTTCGCGGGTATAGCCATGCATTTCGGCCCCGGCCTCATTCAGGTCAAGAATATTTCCTTCCAGATCTTCCACAAACACGCCTTCGGGAGAGCTATAAAATAAATCACGAAAGCGTTTTTCGCTGTTCTTTAGAGCGATCTCGGCCATTTTACGCTCCTTAATTTCGCTTACCATGTGATAGTTCGAAATGGTAAGCTCACGAGTTCGCTTTTGAACAGTGGCTTCCAGTTCCTCTTTTGAATGAACCAGTTTTTCCTCTAATTCCTTTTCACGGGTAATATCGGTCATGGCCACAAAACAACCTATGAATTGACCTTGTTCATTTAATAAAGGACGATTATACGCTCGCACATAAAACAAAGAACCATCGGCCCGCTTTGCTTTCATTTGAAGCGATTCATTCAATCCTTTTTTTCTGGATTCCAAAATAGCTGAAGCTTTGGGCCGGCTTTCGTCATCAAATAGCGATAAGAAGTTGGTGGCGCTAACTTTTTCATCTGAAAATTGAAAGGCCGCCATGAAGCTGGAGTTCGAGAAAAGGATTTTTCCGCCATCGGCCGTGATCAGTACCGGATGATTGTACCAAATCTCGAAGTACATTTGAATATCGTAAACGCCAACCTGCAGTTCCGTTAGTTTTGATTGATCGGACCACATTTTTGACATGGGGCCTGAAGTGGTAGCCTCACGCAACTCCTCAATCAGGTATTGCATGCCGTTCGATTTAACAGCATTGAATTTTCCTGTTAGAAACTGGGCTAGTTTTGACGGGTTTTGAATCATAGTCTCTGCTCTAAGGTAGGCATATTTTTAACGAGCAACGAGGTTTTGAAGTGAAGTTGTTCAACCAATTGTGTTTTATGTTTAGGAAAGTGGATTGAAAAAGTGCTTTCTTTATGATGTTCTTATTGTTATACGATGAAAAAAGGAGCGAAGTTTCTGTTTTTAATACTGGCTGTGATTTATTTTTTGTCAGCAGCCGGATTGTATTTTTTTCAGGAAGAGTTGCTCTTTCATCCGGTAAAGTTACCCGCTGCCTTCCAATTCCATTTTGATGTACCCTATCAGGAGGTGAATTTTAAACTAAAGGATGGTGGTACGATCAATGCCATTTGGTTTCGGTGTAATCGTCCGAAAGGCGCTGTATTGCTGCTTCACGGTAACAGTGGTAACATTTCACAAGCTGATCAGTTAGCTGCAAGAATTACCGGCCGGGGATATGACTGTTTAATTCCCGACTATCCGGGTTATGGCAAAAGTACCGGAACACTAAATGAGGCCAGCCTTTTTGAAACAGCTGAAGTAGCATACGATTTTTTAAGAAAGACGTGGCCGTCAGACCACATCGCAATTTATGGCCGCTCTTTGGGAACGGGCATTGCCACTTATCAGGCGAGGAAAGCGGGATGGTGTAAGGCTTTGATATTAGAAGCGCCATATAGTTCTATTATTAATGTGGCAGCTGAACGGTACCGCTGGTTCCCGGTAAGATGGCTTTGCCGTTATAAATTGCTCACCGGTTCCTATCTGAAAAATGTAATCTGTCCAATTTTTGCGATTCATGGCACCGCCGATGAAGTGATTCCAATTTCTGAATCGAAGGCATTGGAAGCCTTGCACTTAAATAATTTTCATTTGCTGGTGGTGGAAGGGGGCGGGCATAATAACCTTCCTAATTCCCCCCAATATCAACAGTTAATGGACAGCGTTTTAACTCCTTAATTTTTGCATGAACCGGAAATGGTGTGCTTCTTGCATTAAGTTTTGACCATTCACCTTGCTTTTGAGTTATGAACGTGAAGAAAATTTATCTTTTACCAGGCCTTGGCGCTGATAAAAGAATGTACGAGCCGCAATTGAAAGTATTGCGGAACACCGAAGTGCTGGAGCATTTCGTTCCTGAAAAAAACGATGACATTACGGCATATGCGCGGAAAATGGCAGCGAAGATCGACACCAGCCAACCTTTTATTTTAATTGGAACATCATTGGGCGGAATTCTTGCTTTGGAACTTTCCCGTTTGGTGAATCCCGATAAAATCATTCTGATTGCTTCGGTTAAAGGCCGTTCGGAATTGCCGCTATGGATCCGTTCGATGCGTTATCTGAATCTGCACCGGTTGATTAGTGGGAAGCGTTTTCGCGATTTGAGCAATTCCAACATCAACCGTTTGGTGGCCCGGCGCGACAGCCGCACCGCTCAATTGCTTCGCGATATGCATCAAACTGCAAATTTGGAATTTATTGAATGGGCGGTTAATGCCGTGGTAAAATGGCGATCGCCTGAAACAATTCGCGAAGATGTTATTCATATTCACGGAACGGCTGATCAGTTATTTCCTATTGGAAAAATCAAAAATGCCATTCCGGTAAAAGGCGGATCGCATGTGATGAACCTCACCCAACCTCACGAAATCAATCGAATTCTTCAGGAAATTCTGGAAGAAATTGAATAACTATTGATGCAGCATCTGAAAAACCGCTTCGTCGTTTAAATCACGGTTGGGCAATAAACACAATTTCTTATCGTTCTGAACTAACAATATGTGCGTAGCCACCTGAAGCACATCGTGAACATCGTGTGTGGAGCAAATAACTAACTTTCCCTGATCAGCCTCCTTTCTAAGAATTGAAAAAATCTGCTTTCTATTTCGGAAATCAAGAAAGGCGGTTGGTTCATCTAACAACAACAAAACGGTATCCTGAATCAGTGCCCGTGCGATCAGAACTTTCTGCCGTTCACCATCACTAAGATTAAAAATACGTTTCTCTAAAAATTTGCGAATGTTTAACCGGTTCACTACTGATTCGATAACTGCGGCATCGGTTGCAGTTAATTTACCAAAGTGGCCGGAGTACGGACTACGCCCTAACATCAAAACTTCCTGAACCGAAATGGTGGCGTCAAATTCGCGATGTGGTAAAACCACAGCCACCTTTTTGGCTCGTTTTTCTAAACCCATTTTGGGCACACTTTCATTTTGCAAGAACACTTCACCGGCAACAGGTGGTAATAGTCCTGCAATGGTCTTTAGTAAGGTTGATTTTCCCACTCCGTTTTCGCCAATAACCGCAATGAACTGTCCGGCAACAGCTTCAAAATTGCCGGAGTCGATTACGATATTTTTTCCATAACCAACTGATAGATTTTTTATTTGCAGCATCAGTGGGTTTTCATTTTTAGTAATAGCCAAATCACAAAAGGCGCGCCGATGAGCGAAGTAATCGCATTCAGCGGAATCAGTATTCCGAATACAGGGATGTGTGAAAGCAGATTACAAAACCCGCATATCAGTGCTCCGAAGAGCAGGGTAACCGGCATCAATTTATAGTGATCAGACGATCCCGTAAAAATCCTGGCAGCGTGAGGAACCGCTAATCCCAGAAAGGCGATGGGTCCGCAAAAAGCGGTTACCGTTCCAGCCAGTAAACAAGTGCACCAGGTCACCCATTTTCTAGTTCGTATTACATCAACGCCGCTGCTTGCTGCGTAATCATCGCCAAGCGCCATTACGTTCAAAGGTTTAATAAACCAGGCGGAAGCGAGCAGCGCAACGGCCACAACACTAATCAATATGGGAAGTTTCTGCAAGGTAACGCCCTGAAGATTTCCAAACGACCAGAACAGGAAGCGGCGCAAACCGGAATCGGTGAGATGACTTTCAATGATTTCTACAATAGCGCCGCACATTCCTGTAAGCAGCAGTCCGATAACCAATAACGTAGCTGTTCCCTTATGCCGTGAAACCATCACCAGAACAATCGAAAACAAGGCGAATGCTCCTGTTGCTGCTGCTACGGTAATGCTTAAATCATTAATCCACGAAACGGCAAACACTGCGTTCAACAGTACAAATACCGCAACGCCTAATTGAGCGCCAGAGCTGATTCCCAAAACGTATGGCCCGGCAACCGGATTGCGAAAAAGCGTTTGCATTTGCAGACCGCTTACAGCTAAAGCGCTACCGGCTACCAAAGCCGTAACGGCTGCGGGAAAACGACTTTGCCATAAAATTATGGAAGCCGTATCATCAGATTGTGGAGAAAGCAGAACTGCAGGAGATATGGCTACGTTTCCGGTAAACAATTGCAACAGGAAAAGTAACCCATTCAAAAAGATCAGCACCAACACCAAAACGCTAAATCGAAGTTTCATGAGTGGAGTTGCCGGTAATAAAGCAAGGAATCACTTCCGCCTGCTTTTCGATGAAAAATAAGGTATAAATCATGTAAAAACAGATGCGGCAGAAATGCTCCTTTTTCCCACCAGTCATTCCCTCCTGATGGATTGGAGCGTTTATTTCCGCAATAAACGGATTCTGTTTTTACTGCCTGAAACAACGAAAATCGCGAGTCATGCGCCAACAATTCGCTCATCTTTCGTTCTCCGGAAGTATGCAGCCAGAAATCGGCCTTTCCGCATTTCGAATAAACCGTTTCAAACGACAGGCTTAGGTTCAATCCGTTATTCGGAATTTCATTTTTAAAAACATACGAAGCTCCGGCGTCAGCTACTAAATTAGCCATGTAGTTGGCTCCGCTGGGCATGTACCAAATGCCGTTGTACGGCGTATTAAAGAATACTGTGGGACGTTCAGGACATTGGTTAGCCTGTGATTTACAACTGAGGTAGGCTTCTTTTACTTCTTGAAATACGGAATCACTTTGATCTTCTTCGTTCACAAAAAAGGCGAAGAACCTAATCCATTCGGCTCTAGCCAATGGCTGTTGCTCAAAGTAATCGCGGCTGGCCACCACATTTAGTTTCAGCGTTCGCAGTTTGCCGGAAATTTCAGCGTTTTCTTCACCATCACAGAAAACCACCTCCGGTTGAATTGCCGCGATTTTTTCATAAAGAGGATTGTAGTCTTTGCCGATAGTTTGCGTATATCCCTCACTAATTTGTAATTGCATCAGGCTGTCGTACACTAATTCGGCATTGGCTACACCACGAATTTTTTTCCTGCAATTCAATAAGCTCAGCGCCGCCACATGTGTAGTGGAAAAGCAAACTACCTGTTTCACTTCGGGTATAAAAACAACATCGCTAAACACTTTTCGCATGGCTTCTTCGTTACCACAACCATATCTACCGGCTAAAGTGGAGTCGTTGTGATACACTTCAGCGATCTTGAACGTTTCGAAATACAACAACCGATACCCTTTTGAAAATTCGGGCACTATCACCCGAACGGGAGCTACATTCACTGCAGACCGCTTAGTTGAACCTTTACAACTTGTAAGCAGAACTACCAACATTACTACTGCCATACGATATGTAAGAACGAATGATTGCATGCTCGCTATTGCTTAAAAACGAAACCGTTGGAATTAATTCCGGCGGTGAATGAGGTTAACAGCTTTCCGGTGCTATCGTAACGGAAAATATGCGAAGCCTGTACATAATCTATAGCATCACTTACATATACATCACCATTACTTTTGTTTACATTCAAACCATACCATTCATTGCCATGACCCTCTACAAATTGTTGGATGGACTTTGAATTTTTAAGAATGCGATAAACGGACCCGCTGGCAAAGAACAAATCGCCATTGGCGTTGATATCCAGGAATCGTGGATTCGGAATTGCCGGTAATAATATGCTATCCACGATGGAAGCGCTGGAAGTGTTTAGCTGGTAAATCACTGCATTACCTGAAACTGCTTCGCAGCAAATGTAGAGCCGGTGCTCCTTTTCATCAACCGCCAAACCCGTAGGATCGCTGTTCAACGAAATGGTTTTGTTGATGGTATTACTTCCCGGATCAAGCACTAATAGCGCTGCGGCTTTGGGGCCTCCGGGCTTTTGACGCTGCGCCACAAATACTTTTCCATCAAGAGGGTATAATTGTTCCGTCCAACCCGAAACGGCAATACTCCCCGATATTATTTTGTTATTTAAGTCGGCAATCCAGATTTTATTGGCATACAGTTCCGTTACGTACGCTTTTTGATTACCTACAATTTGCATAAACCGCGGCGAACCGCCAGGTATAGTGATGTCATATTTTTTCTGAAATGCCTGATTGCTGTTCAAAACGGTAATTTTGGATGAATTGTTGAGTACTACAAACAGCGTAGAATCGACGGGCAGCATACTTTGGCCCACATCACCCAATTGAAAGTGATTAGTTTGATAGAAAACATCATTGCTTACCGAATTAGTTTTGGGGTCAAACACAGATAGCGAAGTGTTGCCAATTTGAAAATTGCCTTCATTCAGAATGTAAACGGTTTGTTCAGATGAAACAATAACAGATTGCTCTTTTTTGCAGGCAGAAAGCAGGAATCCAAGCAGGAAAAAAAGACATGATACTATTGTTTTCATCGCGCTAAATTGAATTGTAAGGTGCCTTCGAAACCCCTGCCCGGCATAGGGTACAAGGCTACCAATTGATAGTGGGTATCCAGCACATTATTTACCCGGAATGACAGTCGCAATTGCCCGGCTGCAAACCGAAACGTTTTGCCCGCTTCTAAATGCAACAGATAAAAGCCTGGAAGTGAAGCGGCATTGTCGGTACTAGTAAACTGCTCACCGGTATAACTTTGAACGGTTTTGAAATAGAACAACCGATAGGAGAGTTGCATACTATGATTAAGCAAATGCATAGGCACATAAATCAATTGCTTGCCCGCCGATTGGTCGCCAGAATTCATTCGATTCATATTCTCGGCTCTGGTGTAGCTGTAATTCCCCACAGCCTCAAAAGCCCATCCTTTTGTGGTGGCGGCATGCTGAGTTTGGTACTTCAGGAGCACGTTCACGTTTCGGTTAAAAACTTTTCGAAGATTTTCCGGTGTCCATAATCCGGTGGTATTAGGATGCCATAAAATCCAGTCGGTTACATAAGCATAGTTGTTCTGTACTTTGATTAAAAAAACGTTCTTAAACTTTAGCGCCACTTGAATACCGGCATTCCATGCCTTTTCGGTTTTCAGGTTTGGATTTCCGCCCTCTGCCCAATACAAATCGTTAAACGATGGCAAACGATAGTTGCGTGCGGCGGAAACTTGAACCTGAAAGGCACAACCGCTTTTGTGTACGGTATTCCACCGCCAGAGCAATGAAGGAGTAGTGGGCAAGGCAACGCCGCCGTTTAAATCCTGCGCTACACCGGCTTGCAACTCCATGTTTCTGAAAAAACGATAAACAGCACTAATTTGCAGACCATATAAATGGCGCTGATGAAGCGATGTAAAGCCCGAGGATTGTGCTTTTTCAAAATCATAATGAAGCTCACCTTTTAAAGTGATGGACTTAAGCAAAAAATGCAGTTGCATTTGATTTCGTATCACTGCTGTTTTTAACCGGCTGTCAATCCCCGCATGCCAATCGGTGTATCGATATTGGTCCTGAAGACAGGCAGTGCTGATAGTATAGTGCCAAAGTTTTTGGCTACCGGTTAGTCGTATCATCGAGCGATAGGAAGCATCGTATTGTTGCTGGGTAGAAAAATTTCCGGTTAAGGATGGAATTTCTCTGGCACCTTGTGTGATCCACACATTGGCCGAAAGTTCTGCTTTGGGATGAATGGTAAATAGAAGTTCCTGCATGAACGACCATTGCGTGGTAGCGGCATGTGTTTGAACTTTCCAGTTGTCGGCAAATGGATCGCGATACCGGAAATTATTTTTTGAAGAACTGAAGGAAAGCGAAGTTCTTCCCCAAAAGAATTTTTGATGATAGGCGGTTCTCCCTAAAAGTTCGGCATTGCCAAAACTTCCGGCTCGTGCCAGTATGGTGCTTTCGAAATCAGAATTGCGTTTAAGATAATTGTTCAGCGCCAGCGCCCCGCCAATACCCGCCCCTTCGCCGGGTTGTTTTTGGGTGATGGCGTCCGTGATGCCAAGAGTAAAAAGAGAGAGGTCGCTTTGACCGGTGGCCACGGAGTTCAACTTTATGCCTTCCCACAAAATTATAGTTTGCGAGGCCGAAGCGCCGTTCATAGCAACCGAGCTTAATTGACCACTTCCGTAGTTTTTTAGATGAATGCCGGGTAATTCGCTCATGGTTTCTGAAAAACGTTTTCCGGAGCGGCTCTGGAGGTCCAATGCATCGCTAGAAACCGGTAGTATCATGCCTTTTATGGCCGATGGCTTATCGCGTAATGCCGTCACTTCCGATTCACCGGCATATACCGTATCGCGTTGCGCCCAAATCAACTGGGGTACTAAAAGCAGCCAAAGCCAGAAACGATTCATCTTATTGCTTAGCTGTGATTTTCCGAATCACCTGGTTTGAAGTGCGCACTTCCAGAATATAGGTGCCTGCAGGAATAGAAGAAACATCGCAATCCACAACGTTGGCATTGGTTTCGAATGCAACACACTTTCTTCCATGAACATCGTATAAAACAATATCGCGTATCGGAAGATTTGCCTGAATAGCAATTCGATTGTTAAACGGATTGGGTGACAACTGCATCTGGTCGGTTTCCATATAATCAATGCCATTGGCGGTAATACCGCGAACGTCAGCAATTAGCATTGCCGTGTCGCAACTGCCGTTTTCGCATAAGCTGTACCAAACCGTATCGATTCCGATAAGCCCCAAAGCGGGCGTGTAGATTATCTGATTGGAATCAACAGTTGCTGATGCCCCAAATAGTTGCGGTCCGCGAACAATAGCAATAGCTACTGAATCGATTGTTTCGAAAGTATCATTGCTCAGCACGTTTACTGTGCGGGGCTGATTATAGGGTGTGATAATGCTGTCGTTCAAGGCAACTACTTGAGGGGAAACACCATCTGTGGTAATGAAATTATCGAGAGCGAAATATGCCGGTGTATTCATTCCAAAACCACCCGCAGTATCAGTAGAGTTCAATTCGAAGAACAAACTGTCTACATCTCCAAGTGTTTGAAGGTTGAGCCATTGCCAGTTGTTAATGATGTAGTCATTGGCATTATTGGCATCTCGGAAATCGGCCAGAAAGAAATCTACTTGTTGTGGTTTGATGGTATCCCGAAGCCAGGCTTTTACAGTAAGGCGAAACCAATCTGGATCATTACCTGATACACCGCCGAACTTTTTGGCAAAAGCATCGCCATTCTTCATACTTAGATAGGCGAAAGTGGTATTTGTAACGTAACAGCCTTTTACGGTATGACCTTCGGCGCCACCAAAAAGGCGGATCACCGCATCGCCATAAGTATTACAGATGCCGTAGGCATTGCTGCCATTTACACCACGCGCGGTTTTTGAGCTGAACTGATTAGCCGCTCCGGCCGTTACCGAATCGCGTTTTGTACTCACAGCGAAGCCGCTAAAAAATCCGCCGCTATATACATTTTTAAATTGCGCATGGCCACTATTGAAAACCGAACGCTCTGCGAATGTGTCGAGGGCTAAACCGAGATCATCGAAAGTAGCCGTAGTTTGGGCGTAGATCGAAAAATTGCCAAGCAAGGCAAGAAGCAGGATTATTTTGCGCATAAAGTTTAATGTTTCAGATAGAAACTGTTTTAAAGCGCCTGCGGAAAAAAAAGAAAGGAAACACCGGTTTCATTTCGCAGCTTTTTTTCCCGAAAGCTTGAAAAAAATATTGCCGGCGGCAGGTCTTCTGACTTACTCCGCTTTTGCCGCCTTCCCGTATCAAACAGTGGCATAGATGACAAAAGCACCATGGAGCTTACAGCAGCGGGAACTGTTCACGATTTACACGTGATTCCCTTTTAATCCCGATAACTTGCGTTATCAGGAACCGTTAGCAACGCAAAGAAAAGATTTTTCCTAAAATGGTTTCGAAAATTTGAAAGCCAAAACGCTTGACCTATCTTAGCTGCAAGATGATGAAGCGATTCCGGTATCTGGTGCTGTTGTTTTTTGTTCTGATTCATGTTTTGGGCAATTCGCAAAGCATAGTCTTTTTTTCTAACCCATCTACAATACAAACCGAAAGTGTTGCTGACACCGTAGCGACTTTCATTAAAATTGTTCCCCCGCTACCTCAAGCCGATTCAGTGGCAGTGGTAATCCGCACCGGTTCCGCATCCGCCGCAGATGTTATCAATCCTCCGTACCAAATTCTGGCTATACCAGCTTTTGCCGATTCTATTCCCTTTCATGTGCAAATTTTCGACGATCAGCTTATAGAAAATACTGAGCAATTACGCTTTGTTTTACAATCAGTTTCTACGCTGCAGTTAACCGCTGATAGTGTGCTGCTATTGTCAATTCATGACAACGACCTATCTATTTCAGTAACCTTCAATCCACCGGCATTTAATGTATCGGAAGCGGTTGATACCTTTCAGGTGTGCTGGCAGGCCGTAAACCCCAATTCGTTTCCGGTACGCTATTATTTGCGCACGCTGTTTCCCTGGGATGATCCCAAAGTAACACTGATGGGAGGTTCTGATTATAGTTTCGATTGGAATTTCTGGATAGCGCCTCCAGGCATTTCAACGCATTGTGAACGTTTTCAGGTTTATAACGATACTGTTCCTGAACTTACTGAATGTGTAGCATTAATAGCTGTAGATTCTACCAATCTTTACAATGTTTATGACACCGCCTGGATATGTGTGGAAGATGATGACTATATACCTGTAACGGTGAGCTTTGACGATACTTTACTTGTGGTTTGGGAAGATACTACCGATCGTGATTATAAGGTTCCAATCACCTTCACCAATCCCAATCATTTTGTAATTGGCTTTTTCCCTGTTGATAATGGTCACGGTCAAACCGCCGAAAATTTGAAGGATTATTATTTTGAATCGTATCCCTTTTACTATGGGCAGGGCGTTTGGCACGACACTTTGCGTTTCAGAATCAACAATGATGAACTGGTTGAGCCAACTGAAGATATCTATTTCCATTTTAAGGGCGATTGGCCTCCTTCAGCGCTTAGTGATACGCTTTTTCACGTCAGAATTTTAGATACGGATACGGTTGCCGTTTCCTTTCTTGGGGCCGCATTTACGTATCCCGAATCTTCAGGCCGCTGCGCCGTGCCTATTGTCAATTCATCGCCTGCACCGGAGCCCATGGCCGTAACAATTCATTACATCGGAGGTGATGCTACCAAGGGCGTCGACTTTCTTTATCAGGACACCACTCTGGTATTTTTAAACAATAAATTAGATACACTACCTATTTACATTACTATCCTCGACGATCAAATCGATGAGGTGAATGAACAGGTGCTGCTGGAACTATATGATGTGCAACCCGGCTATGTCAGGCAGCAAGTGCGCCAGTTTGCATTCATTATTGTTGATGATGATACCACTGCCGCAGGTATCAATACTTTAGGTGAAAATGAAGGGCGGATCTTTCCGATACCTTTTGATGATTGGTTGCAGATCGAAATGAAAGACCAAACCATTTCAGAAATAGTATTGTGGGACGCAAAAGGAGTGGAGTGGATTCGTCAAAGTGTTGCCGCCCCTCGTGTTCAATTGAATACTGCCGAACTTCCGCATGGCGTTTATTTGGCCGAAGTGCATTGCGGTGATAATATCTTTAGAAAGAAGATTGTTAAGTAAGAATAGGCAGCCCCAGTTTTTCATGCGATTGCTTTCTGATTTGGTGGGTTAATGTTTCATCTAACGAAAATTTCTTTCCGTAAGTTGGAATCATCTGCAATAGTTTTCGTTGCCATTGGGTACTCTTCATACGTTCAGGAAACGCACGCTGCAACAATTCCAGCATAATGGCTACAGAGGTGGATGCTCCCGGCGATGCCCCTAACAATGCAGTTAAACTGCCATCAGCAGCCGCCACTACCTCAGTTCCAAATTCCAGAACCCCGCCCTCCTCATCATCCTTTTTAATTACCTGTACGCGCTGTCCGGCAATAGCTAGTTCCCAATCCTCATTTTCTGCCTGAGGTACAAATTGCCGCAACACATCCATTTTATCATTAAAACTTAAACTAAGTTGATTGATGAGGTATTGTGTGAGCGAAAGATTATGAAAACCGGCTCCAAGCAACGGAATCACATTTTTGGTAGTTATTGACTTGGCCAAATCCAGCAGTGATCCTTCTTTTAAAAACCGTGTGGTAAAGCCTGCAAAAGGACCGAACAATAACTCCGTACGGCCATTGATGATGCGGGTATCCAAATGAGGGACCGACATTGGCGGGGCGCCAATTGCCGCTTTCCCGTAAGCTTTTGCATGATGTTGCGCAATTACTGATTCGTTCTTGCAAACCAGCCATTGACCACTGATAGGGAAACCCGCATAACCTTCAGCCTCTTCAATGCCCGATTTTTCCAGCAACCGCAACGCACCTCCACCGGCGCCTATGAACACAAACGAACTTTGCACTATCGTTCGCCCGCCCTTTCCTTCAACCGTTATATTCCATCCCTTTTCCTCGCGTATCAAGTCGGTTACTTCACTGTTCAAGTGTATGGAAATCTGACTCTCCTTTTCAAGATAGTCAAAAATGTTTCGCGTCAACAACCCGAAGTTTACATCTGTTCCAATTTGCATTCGGGTGGCTGCCATAGTTTCACCGCCCTTGCGCTGCTGCATCATTAAAGGCAGCCATTTTCGCAATTCGCTTTTCTGCTTAGTAAACTCCATTCCTGCAAAAAGCGGATTACGACTCATGGCCTCATGGCGGTCTTTAAGGAACTTAACATCCTCTTTTCCCCAAACTACGCTGATGTGCGGAATCTGATGGATGAATTGTTGCGGAAAAGGGAATCGGCCGCTTCCTGCCAGGTAGGCCCAAAATTGTTTTGAAACTTCAAATGCTTCAGCAATCTTAACTGCCTTTTCTATACTAATGGTTCCGTCATCTTTCCGTGGCGTATAGTTCAATTCGCAAAATGCCGAATGTCCCGTTCCTGCATTGTTCCAGCTATCTGAACTTTCCTTGCTCACTTCTTCTAAGCGTTCCAATACACCTATAGTAAGTTTTGGATCCAGTTCGTGCAACAAAGCGCCTAAAGTGGCACTCATAATTCCCGCGCCTATCAGCACCACATCGTACTTTTTATCTTCCATAAAATGAAAGTAGATGAATTTGCTACTTCCTTCAAAATCTGTTCCTTCTCAACATAACGAATGCTAAAATTGCAGCGGTAATTTGGAACGCCTGAACAACTGCCTATCTTCGTGCCAATGCGCGGTATTGCCGTTTCTTTTTTTCTGTTGTGCGCTGCTGCTATTGCCGCTCAGGATAATCCCGAGATATTTATTTCAGGGCATATTACCGACTCCTGGGAGCATCGGCCTATAGCCGGAGTAACTATCATCAATCCGCGTGAAGGCCAGTCGTTCGTTTCCGATTTCAATGGAAATTTCCGGGTGGCTTGTTTAAAACGCGATACGCTCTTTTTATTTCTTACCGGTTACCAAACCCAGCGCTTCAGCATGGCCGATAGCGCCTCAAAATCGGAATATCATCCCTCTTTCATGTTTGAACGGTTTACCTATACGCCCTCACGGCCTGCTATCGTAACACCCAAAAAAGATTTGGATGATATTGCGGAAGAACGTAAAAAACTCGGGCAGATACCTAAAGAGTTGCAAACCCCTGAAATCAGCTACACCAGCCCCATTAGTGCGCTTTACGAACTGCTGAGTAACCGGGCACAGGAACGCAAAAAGTTGCGTCAGCAAATGGAAGATGATAACCGCCGCCGTATCTTTAAAGAGCTTTTTGATTACTACAAAGAGTCGAAATTGTTCGACCTTCCCAATGAGTATTACGACGAGTTTATAGACTATCTTGGCCTTCCTTCTGAATTCCTTCGCTACAATTCTGATTATGATATCACAAAACTGATCATGGACCGCTACCGCCACTTCGGCGTCGAAAAAGGGTTTATTAAGTAAGAAGAAGCGAGGAACAGGAGAATTGCTCGTAGACGCAAGAGGTAAGACACAAGGCGCAAGACGCAAGACACAAGCTATGAGCCACGAGCTATGAGCCATGAGCCGCGAGCTTATAGCCACTACACCTTTTCACGAATACACGAATGCACGGATACACCAATACACGGATATACGTACAGGCGCAAGACGCAAGAGGTAAGACACAAGACGCAAGCTATGAGCCACGAGCTATGAGCCATGAGCCGCGAGCTTATAGCCACTACACCTTTCACGAATACACGAATGCACGAATACACGAATACACGTATAGGCACAAGACGCAAGACACAAGACGCAAGCTATGAGCCACGAGCCATGAGCTTATAGCCACTACACCTTTACCACACCCACCACACCTACCACACCCACCACACCTACCACACCCACCACACCCACCACACCCGCCACACTTACCACACTTTTTTTTACATTCGTCAGAAAATAAAATCAATCAATGGCCACTTATATTCTCGCCGGGTTTCTCATTTTTCTGGTCATCATTTTGCTATACCTCTTGCCTATACCACTTTGGCTTTCGGCAAAGTTTGCAAATGTTCACATCAGCCTGATGCAATTGCTGTTCATGCGGTTCCGCCGCGTGCCGCCTTCCGTAATTGTGAATGCAATGGTTACCGCAACCAAGGCCGGGTTAGATGTACAGCGCGATATGCTCGAGGCTCACTATCTGGCCGGCGGTAATATCGCTAAAGTAATCCGCGCACTCATATCGGCCGATAAAGCAAATATTGAACTCGATTTCAAAGCCGCCACAGCCATTGATTTGGCCGGCCGCGATGTTTTCGAAGCCGTTCAGCTTTCCGTAAACCCTAAAGTAATTGAATCACCTCCGGTTACCGCCGTTGCTAAAGATGGTATTCAGCTCATCACGCGCGCCCGTGTTACCGTTCGCGCTAACATCCGTCAATTAGTGGGCGGCGCCGGCGAAGAAACGGTTCTGGCACGCGTAGGCGAAGGTATTGTAACCTCTATCGGTTCATCAGCTTCTCATAAAACGGTGATGGAAAATCCCGATTCTATTTCTAAAGTGGTGCTGGCCAAAGGACTCGATTCGGGCACCGCCTTCGAAATTCTTTCTATTGATATTGCCGATATTGATATTGGTAAAAACATCGGCGCCAGCCTGCAGATGGATCAGGCCAATGCCGATAAAAATATCGCTCAGGCAAAAGCTGAAGAACGGCGCGCCATGGCCATAGCCCTCGAACAGGAAATGAAAGCCAAAGCACAAGAAGCCCGCGCCAAAGTGATCGAAGCAGAAGCGCAAATTCCAATCGCTATGGCCGAAGCCTTCAAAACCGGTAACCTTGGGGTTATGGACTATTACAAAATGCAGAATATGCAAGCTGATACCGGCATGCGCGATGCTATTGCCAAGGGCGATAAAAAGTAAACTGGCACTCCGTTTGCACTGATCTAATTAGAATTTAAATATATGCGTAACCTATTCATTTTCGCTTTGCTTTTTGTAACCTGTGCCTCCTTTCGTCCCGCTCCGCCTGAAACGGCTAAAATCAAATGGATGACGTGGGACGAAATGCAGGCCGCTCAGAAAAAAGCGCCTAAAAAAGTGTTCGTGGATGTGTACACCGACTGGTGCGGCTGGTGTAAGCGAATGGATGCCACAACTTTCGAAAATCCGGTGATTGTTGATTATATGTCAAAGAATTTTTATGCCGTGAAATTCAATGCCGAAATGGCGGGTACCGTCAATTTCAAAGGTCAGGTGTTTGGTCAGGAAGGACGTTATAATAAACTGGCTACTTTTTTGATGAACAATCAGATGAGTTTTCCTACTTCCATTTATCTCGATGAACAACTCAATCTGATTACCACTGTACCGGGCTACCTCGACGCCAAGCAGGCCGAACCGGTACTCAACTACTTCGCTACCGACAAATACAAAAGTGTGAAGTGGGACGATTTTCAAGGCTCTTTCAAGGGAAAATTGTAATTTTTTTTGCCGCCCGCCGCGCCCATTAATCTGGGTGATTTAATTTCCGAAAACCGTCATAGGCGCGGCGCCGCGCTGGTTCCGGGGTCCGGCTTCGCCTACCGTGTTCGCTCGTTCCTCGCTCACACCGCTCGCCATGGCTCGCGCCCTCCACATCGCTGGCGGATCGCCCGGCATTGGTCTAAAAAACTAATTTTGCCTTTCATGAAAGTCGATATTCTGGCCATAGGCGCCCATCCCGATGATGTAGAACTGGGCTGTGCCGGCACCTTGCTTAAACATATTCATAAGGGTTACACAGCGGCGGTGCTCGACCTCACCCGCGGCGAACTGGGTACCCGCGGAAATCCTGAACTCCGGTTGCAGGAAAGTGCCACTGCAGCTAAAATTCTTGGAATAGCAAACCGCTCCAACGCAGGCTTTAAAGATGGATTTTTTCAGAATGATGAGGCACATCGTCTCGAACTTATCCGATATATCCGCTTCTACCAACCGGCTGTGGTATTGGCCAATGCCCTCAGCGATCGTCATCCCGATCATGGTATGGCGGCACGGCTGGTTAACGATGCCATATTCCTTTCCGGGCTTCCAAAAATTGAAACATTCTGGAACGGCGAAAAACAAAAGGCACACCGCCCCAAAAACTGCTATCACTATGTTCAGGCCCGCGAGGTGCCGGTGCAATTAGTAGTAGATATCACCGATTTTATGGAAACCAAAGTGGCTGCAATTATGGCCTACCAATCGCAATTCCATAATCCCGACTCAGCCGAGCCCGATACTTTCATTTCTTCTCCCGAATTTATGGAGTTTGTAAAAGCCCGCGCTTCGCATTTTGGAGTTCCTGCCGGCTATCGCTATGCCGAAGGGTTTTCTGCTTCCCATTATATGGGCATACCAGACTTGTTAAAAATCGATTAAAGAAAGGAAGCGCGGCAACCTGCCCAAAATGCCTTTTTAGCATCGGTATTGTTAATCAATACCGAAAGTGGGTCGGTAATAAGAATGCGCATACCTAGTAACACCACCGCCCTGTTTTTTTTCCAGGCTATATTACGCGCCGGCAAAACCGAATGCGTTCCGAAAAGTAACAAGCGCTCACAACCGCAAGCTTTCAAATGCCCTAAAGGAATTTTTCCGTTGTCAGTTAACAGCCAGCAACAGGCAGGCTGCTGCTGAAGGGCCATCTCAATAATTTTGTTCATCTGCTCGCGTTCCGCCTCGGTTATACCTGGTGCAATCACAATGCATAAACCGTTAAAATCCTGAGGAATTTCAACAGAAGGTGTTGATTGTGCAGTGTTTACGTATAACGGCTGATGGAAGATCGCGGATAGCATCCGGCAAAAATAGCGCTTCCTTTTATTCTGTTTTGAAATTTACCAACAAGAGGCGATAAGCGGTAAATAATCTTATTTTTGGATATAAGATATCCTGTTATGAACTACAAAATCTCGATAGAAAAGAACCCCATTTCTTCTCTGTCCAATATCGACTTCAAAGACTTGCCTTTCGGGAAGTACTTTTCTGATCATATGTTCGTGGCCGATTACTACGATGGCGAATGGCATGATGCACGTATCATTCCGTTTGGCGATTTTTCACTGCATCCGGCTACATCGGCAATCCACTACGGTCAATCCATTTTTGAAGGAATGAAGGCCGAACGAGATATAGATGGCAACCCTATTGTGTTTCGCCCGCTGAAGAACTGGAACCGCCTGAATATTTCTGCTGAGCGTATGGCTATGCCGTCGGTTCCGGAAAATCTGTTTATGAATGCTTTAGACCGGCTGTTAGCGCTCGATAAAGACTTCATACCCAAAGAACCACTGTCGTCGCTGTATATCCGTCCATTCCTTTTTGCAACCGAAAAATACGTAGGTATCCGGGTGGCCGAAAGCTATCGGTTTGCCATTTTTACTTGTCCGGTTGGCGCCTATTACACCAAGCCGGTGAAAGTGTTCATCAGCGACAAGTATGTTCGCGCTGCTCCGGGAGGGGTTGGTTTTGCCAAAGCGGCGGGCAACTACGGCGCGGCTATGATGCCTATGCGAGAAGCCCAAAAAATGGGCTACGATCAGTTGCTTTGGCTGGACGGCATTCACCATAAATACTTCCAGGAAATCGGCACCATGAACATATTTTTTGTGATTGATGGCGTTCTGGTAACTCCCGGCCTTGACCAGGGTACTATATTAGATGGCGTAACCCGCGATAGTATCATTCGTTTGGCCGAAGATGAAGGCTACATTGTTCAGGAACGTGATATTTCAGTGGATGAAGTAATTAATGCTTATCACGAACACAAGCTGGAAGATATGTTTGGCTGCGGTACTGCGGCAGTGTTATCGCATATTGCTTCGTTCCACTATAAAGGAGAAGACTATGAATTACCGCCGGTGGAATTGCGCGAAAGATCGAACAAACTGAAACAACGTTTGATGGACATTAAGAGCGGAAAGGCAGAAGATGTGTTTGGTTGGGTGCATACAGTTCCGGTGGATGTGTATGAAAAGACTTTCTGACGCACGCTCACACTAAAAAATTAAAACCGGAGTAATAACTCCGGTTTTTTTATGCTTGTAAGAAAGGCTGCGCTTAGGCAATGCGGCCCGGATTGGAAGGGTCCCGCCTTCGGCGGGAGTGCGCAGGCGAAGCCGTAGCACCGCAGCGATAGCGGAGCCCTGCAAAGCCGGACAGCCGCCATAAAAAAATTAGTTATCGCCATCCAGTAAATCGCCCAACCCGCCCAAAATGCTGCCTTCCTCGCGGCGATGCCCGGTTTGAGGAGCATAACTGAAAATGCGGCCGGCTAAACGGCTGATGGGCAGCGATTGCAGCCACACTTTTCCAGGGCCGCGCAACACCGCAAAAAATACCCCTTCACCGCCGAATATAGTATTGCGGATACCGCCAATGAACTGAATATCGAAATCTACAGTTGGTGTGTACGCTACAATACATCCGGTATCAATTCGAAGTGTTTGACCGGGCTGTAGTTCCACTTCGCGTATATGGCCGCCGGCATGCACAAACGCCATACCATCGCCTTCCAGTTTTTCCATGATGAACCCTTCACCGCCAAAAAGACCCGTGCCCAGCTTTTTCTGGAAATGGATGCCAATAGAAACGCCTTTAGCAGCGCACAGGAAGGCATCTTTTTGCGCAATAATGCAGCCACCCATTTGCTGTAGGTCCAGCGGAATGATCTTGCCGGTATAGGGCGCGGCAAAGGCCACCTTTGCCTTACCTTGGCCCAAATGGGTGAACGCCGTCATGAACAAGCTTTCGCCGGTAAGCAATCGTTTGCCGGCCGAAAAAATCTTGCCCAAAATACTGTTATCACCGCTATTGCTGCCATCGCCGAATATCGTTTGCATTTGCACGCCGTCTTCCATGTACATAAACGCGCCTGATTCGGCTACAACGGTTTCCTGCGGGTCGAGCTCAATTTCAACGTATTGTAATTCTTCTCCAAAAATTTTGTAATCGATTTCGTGATTCTGACGCATGGCTTTGATTTTTTATTAGGACCGTAAAGGAGAAATATACCTAATCTTTTCGTGATAGTGTTACTTCGTTTTTTTTGAAATGACCACAAAAATTGAAACAACTAGAATATTGGCTAGTACATTCAGGATATAATTGTAGAATGGAATGTTAAAAGTTGGAATAAGCTGAGTAATCCAATTCATCAATTTCATTAGACCAAATAGCAGAGCAATAATAAGTAAACTGCCAACAAATATCTCTAAGAATTTGGATATTGTAGTTATACCCTTAAAGACCTTAATACTCTCAGAAATCAAGAGAATCGGAAATAATAAAGCAAGGAGTAAAAACAGGATGTTCGATGTAATAAACCGCAAAAATGGATCTTGTGTTTTAGGAGACACGATCTTGTTGCTTTTTGATTTAGAAAATGCACCTTTTGTAATCTGAATAAAATTCGAGAGTTCTTGTACTGCATTTTTTCGAACCCGCAGACACCATGGTTCGTATGTTATGGCCTCATTTAATGAATTAGCAATAATCTCCTTTTGATTTTTTGATAAAGTGGTGTCTTTTGAAATTTCTAATAGAATTTTAACCTGATTAAGTCGATCTTTTTGGCGATAGGAGTAACTGAAATTCAGGATGTCATCAACGATGAGGAGCACTAGGAAAATAGTAAGAATAGACATTACTTTTGCCGTTGCTCCGATTGTTTTATCAAAAATCAGAGAAAGGAAGTGCCGTAAAGATTCAAGCATGTTTTAACTCCTTGAGGTCGTTTATTTATAACAGAGTGAAAATTAATAATGAAATTGGGAAATCCGATTTAAGACCATATTTTGATTGTTTCAGTATCTTCGCGGCAAATGAGTAAGAAGGGAAAAGTGCTGGTAGCCATGAGTGGCGGAATCGATAGTACGGTTACGGCAGTAATGTTGCACGAGCAAGGTTATGAAGTGGTGGGCATTACCATGAAAACGTGGGACTATGCCAATAGCGGCGGCAACAAAAAAGAAACCGGATGTTGTTCGCTCGATTCTATTAACGATGCCCGTGAAGTGGCGGTAGATCTGGGGTTCAGTCATTTTATTGTAGATATCCGCTCAGAGTTCGGCGATTATGTGATCAATGATTTTGTTGATGAATATCTTGCCGGGCGAACGCCAAACCCGTGCGTGCTGTGCAATACGCATATCAAATGGGAAGCACTGCTGAAACGAGCCGATGCCATGGATTGCGAGTTTATTGCAACAGGGCATTACGCACAGTTGAATAACAAGAATGACCGTTTTTATGTAAGTAAAGGGCTTGATGAAAACAAAGATCAATCCTATGTACTCTGGGGTATTTCGCAGGAATGTTTGAAGCGAACGATTTTTCCTATGGGGAAATATCATAAACCTGAGATCAAGCAAATGGCCCGCGATATGGGTTATCCGGGTATTGCCAATAAAAGCGAGAGTTATGAAATCTGTTTTGTGCCCGATAACGATTACCGCGGTTTTCTGAAGCGCCGCAAACCCGAGTTGGAAGCGCAGGTGGCTGGGGGCAATTTTGTAGATGTAAATGGTAAGGTGTTGGGTAAACATCAGGGCTATCCGTTTTATACCATCGGTCAGCGGAAAGGTTTGGGTTTGGCTTTTGGTAAACCGATGTTTGTTACTGAAATTTATCCTGAACGAAATGAAGTGGTTTTAGGCGAAGAGAAGGATTTGGACCGCAATGGCATGTGGGTGGGCAAAATGAACTGGCAGAAGTACAACAAGATTGACGATAAAATGCCGGCGATTACCAAGGTGCGCTATAAACACAGTGGCGAATCGAGCGTAATTTCACAAGTGGGCGACAGGGTGAAGGTGGAGTTTATGGCGCCGGTTTCAGCTATTGCGCCCGGGCAAAGCGCTGTGATTTACGAAGGCAATGATGTAATTGGAGGAGGAATTATTTTTTCTAATTTCCAAGTGCAGCCGGAGGCAGCAAAACAGCAAGCCGGTGCACCTGTTTTCTAACTATGAAAGAAAAATTAGCGATTACAGCCATCTGTTGTTTGTTACTCTTTTCGTGCAAAAAAGAGAATTACGAGTTTACCAGCGCCTACCTTACTGATTATGCTCCAAATGAAGTAGGGCATTGGGTAATTTACGATGTCGATTCCATCCGGTATAATTTTATTATTCCTTCCACTCAGCAAATCGATACGATACGGTTTCAGGTGAAGGAGGAAATTACAGATACTTTTTACGATAATCTTGGAAGGATAGTGCAGCGTATCACCGTTTCCAGACGAAACACGCCATCTGATGCCTGGAACATCGACCGTATATGGTATTCGTACCGTTCGGGTACTGCTTATGAAAAAGTGGAGAACGACCTGCGTTTTCTAAAACTGGTATTTCCGCCGGTAAAAGACTACACCTGGAAGGGCAATCAATACATTCCGGCCACTGATACTTCGGAGGACAGCTATAAGAATTATGCGAATTGGATCTACAAATATGCTGAGGTGAATGTGCCGCTTCAACTCAACAATAATTCATTCGATTCCACCGTTACTATTGCTGAAGTGGATGAAGAAAACCTGATTGATAAAAAGAAGAGCGTGGAGAAATATGCCTTGCATGTTGGTTTAGTTTATAAAGAATGGCAACTCCTCAACAAGCAGGATGTGAATGCACCATGGGACAATCCTTATCAGGCTAATGGATTCCGCATATTTATGAAGGTGAACTCTTATAAGCATTGATGCGCCATTTATTATTGTTTTTTCTTGTTGCCATTTCATTTCCGGCGTTCAGTCAGCATACCTATGTGGTTTATCTGAAAGATAAGAAGCAAAGTAGCTATTCAATTACCCATGCGGGCGAGTTTCTTTCTGCACGGGCGCTGTTACGGCGGCAGCTACAAGGAATACCAATTGATGAAAGTGATCTTCCGGTTTCCACAGCTTATTCCAAACAACTTCTTCAATTACCTGTAACGCAAAAATTTGCATTGAAATGGGAGAATGCCATAGTGCTGGAAACTTCAGTTGATTTGCTGGTACAATTGCGTCAACTGCCATTTGTGCGATCTGTTCGAACGATTTCCAAACCATCTCCAGAATCAGGTATTCGGAAATTCGACATGGAAAATAAGCAACTGCGTTCATGTGATACTGAAGTGCCGGACGGTTTTTACGGCACCGCAGAAAATCAAAACCGCATGCTGAACCTTCAGGAATTACACCGCCGTGGATTTTGGGGTAATGATGTGCTCATCAGTGTAATGGATGTAGGATTTACTGCGGCCAACAGCAACCTCTTTTTTGATAGTGTTTATAAAACCAACAGAGTACTTTATACCTACGATTTTGTTGACCATGAAAACGATGTTTACAATAATGCGCCTCATGGTTTGAATGCCTGGTCGTGCATAGCCGCGAATATTCCATACAAAATGGTGGGTACCGCGCCGCAAGCAAAGTTTCTGTTGTTTGTAACGGAAGATGATAATTCTGAAACGGTACTAGAAGAGTACAACTGGGCAAAGGCTGCTGAGGTTGCTGATAGCATTGGTGCAGATGTTTTTTCTACGTCCTTGGGTTATACTACATTCGATGCTACAGATAGCGTAGATAGTCACACCTATGCCGATCTGGACGGGCACACTACCGTAATTACAAAGGCCGCTAACCATGCCGCCTCAAAAGGTATATTAGTTTGCAACAGCGCCGGAAATGAAGGTCAAAAGCCTTGGTATTATATTGCCGCACCGGCCGATGGCGATAGTGTTATTGCAGTTGGGGCAGTAAATAACCTGGGAGATTACGCAGCATTTAGCAGCCACGGACCAAACGCTACCGGTAAGTTAAAACCCAATGTGTGTGCGCAAGGCGCGGGAACAGCCGTGGTTCAGGTTGGTGGCATATTAGGCACCAGTAATGGAACTTCCTTTTCGTGTCCCGTTATGGCAGGCGCTATCGCCTGTTTACGGCAGGCCTTTCCCAATAAGACCAATGCTGAAATTCAAAATGCGGTAGAGCAAAGCGCTAATTTTGCATCGAATCCAAACAACGAATATGGGTATGGAATTCCGGATTTTGAGATCGCTTACCTGATGCTTTCAAAGCCGGAATGGTTTTCGCCTAAACTCGATCTCAATTTTGTGAAAGTGGTTCCGAATCCTTTCTGCGATTATTTGGAGGTGTATTTGGGCCGCGATGCAGAAAAAGGCCTGCATCTGTTGCACGTCTACGATCTTCAGGGCAGAGAAGTGCTGCTGAAATCGTTTTTCCACGAGGATGCGGCTTTTGAAATGGTGAAGTTTTCAGGGGCGGATGAACTGGCCTCAGGAAATTATCTGATTCGCCTCGATACCGGCGGCACGCATTTCTTCCAGAAACAATAGGAACCAACCGTTTCTTTATCACAGCACCCCATGCGTTCATCTCTCATTTTCCGGGATTTTTACGATGGTCGTGAGGACGCTTTTTCCCTTGAGGACGGTTGTTTCCATGGCGGTTTGACATTGGCCGTTGTACACGCCGCTTAGGATCGTAGGCAGGGCCGGAAGGTAATCCGGCAGGCATTGCAATTTTCGGTACTTCGCGTTCCATCAATTCTTCAATACGATGAAAGCGGAATTGGTCGATATCATTGATGAAAGTAATGGCGGTTCCTGTTGTTTCCGCACGGGCAGTTCTGCCAATCCGGTGAATGTAGTCTTCGGCATCGGGTGGCACATCGTAGTTCACCACCAAATCAATACCTTCCACATCAATGCCGCGCGAAAGAATGTCGGTACCCACAATCATTTGTAGTTTTCGGTTCTTGAAGTCCATCATTATGGCTTCCCGCTCTTTTTGGTCCAAATCGGAATGGAACGACTTCACCGTAATTTTGGTGCGCTTCAATTCGTTGTAGAGTTTTTTTACGTTCTCTTTCGTACTACAAAACACGATGATGCTTTTATAGGAGGTTTCAGCAAGCAACGATTTCAGCAGCGAAAGTTTGTTCGGATTGTAAACAAGATAGGCCTGTTGTAAAATACCCTCAGCTGGTTTGGATATGGCAATATTGATTTGCTCCGGATCTTTCAAAATTTTTGAAGCCAGAGTGCGGATCTTGGGCGGCATCGTAGCGCTGAACAACAGCGTTTGCCTGTCTTTGGGCAAGTAGCTGATGATGCGCATAATGTCGTCGTGAAAGCCCATATCGAGCATTCGGTCGGCTTCATCCAGAATCAAATGTTTCAAGCCATCCAGCTCCAAATCGTGCTGGGTGAGCATGGATATCAGCCTTCCCGGTGTGGCAATTACTATATCGGCGCCCATTTTTAAGGCTTTCTTCTGTTGTTCCCAGGCAATACCATCGCCGCCACCGTAAACCGCGATGGAGCTTACGCTGATAAAGTAACCCAGTGCCTCAATTTGCTGATCAATTTGAAGGGCCAGTTCGCGAGTGGGCGCAATAATTAGTGTATTGATAGAATTGCTTTCCGCACTCTTAATTTTGTGCAGTATGGGAAGAAGATAAGCTGCAGTTTTGCCGGTGCCGGTTTGTGCACATGCAATCAAATCGCTGCCGCTCAAAATTTTCGGAATAGCTTGCTGTTGAATTGGAGTTGGCGTTTGGTAGCCCATCGCCTCAAGACCTGACTGCAGGTCGGGATGGAAATTAAAATCGGAAAATGTCATGTGATTCGGAAGGCCGGGAAATTCATTATGCCCTAAAAATAATAGAAAGCATCGCTTTATGCTATATTTTTTGAATTTTGTAAAGAATCTGGAACAACTTCAAACACTTTTTGTTTTTATCCAAATGGAAAAACGTTTTCTCGCTTTCTTTTCAGTAATTGCCATCCTTGGTTTATTCATCGTGAATAGCTGCAACCGCGCGGTTTCCGGCGTGCAACTCGACGTTACAAAAAAAGCTCCGGAATTGCTGAGCGCCTTTCAATTCTTTAAAGGCGATATGAAGTTACTTCAAGCCAATGATCAGGTGATTCCTTATGACCTGGCTTCGCCATTATTCACCGATTATGCTAGCAAGTCGCGATTTGTTTATGTTCCTTCAGGAAAAACGGTAGCCTACAACGATTCGTTGGTGCTCAACCTTCCTGTGGGTTCTTGCTACATTAAAAACTTCTATTATCCCTTCGACCTTCGCGATGTTTCAAAAGGCCGCAGAATCATGGAAACGCGATTGTTGGTTCACCGCGAATCGGGTTGGGAAAATCTCGACTATATCTGGAAAGATGATCAAAGCGATGCCGTCTTAGACGTGGCCGGAGATGTTAAACAGGTAAGCTGGATCGGGAAGAATGGTGAAAATCACCATATCGACTATATTATTCCGAATAAAAACCAATGCAAAGGCTGCCACTGGTATAATAATGCCATCATGCCGATAGGGCCAAAGGTTGCCAATCTGAATCATGAATTTGCCTATTCCGACGGGAAAGAAAATCAACTGTTGAAATGGAAAAAAGCCGGTGTACTCACCGCTTTACCGGAGCTGACATCGGTTCCGAAATTATGTGATTATAACGATCACAATGCCTCGCTCGACGACCGCGCCCGTGCGTATCTGGAATCCAATTGCGCACATTGTCACAATCCGCATGGACCGGCTTATACTTCGGGATTGTTTTTGAACTACCGAAATACCAATCAGGAATCACTGGGATTTTGCAAAACTCCTGTGGCCGCAGGCCGAGGCACAGGAGGATTGTTGATCGATATTGTTCCGGGTGATCCCGAACACTCTATTTTGTACTTCCGCATGGCCAGTTTAGATGCAGGCATCAAAATGCCGGAATTGGGCCGATCGCTGGTTCATCAGGAAGGGTTGGAATTGATTGGCGAATGGATCAAATCAAAATCAGGAACCTGTAAGCCCAATATCTGATGCAGTTGCTAACTACGGGCGATGGTTCACATACGTTATACAGCCCGGCCTTTAATGAGAGCTATCACTCTCGCCATGGCGCTTTAACCGAATCAAAGTATGTGTTCATTCAACAGGGCCTCGAGTATCTGAATCGCAGCCCTTTGAGCGTTTTGGAAGTAGGCTTTGGCACCGGTTTGAACGCCTGGCTGGCCATTCAATTTGCTGCAAAACATAATATCGGTATGGCTTACACAGGATATGAGCTCTTTCCATTAAAGGAGGAAACAATAGAAGCCATAAATTATGCCGCCACTGATCGTGACAGCTTCATGCAGCTCCACCGCTGGGAGTGGAACAAAACGCATCACACTCCATTTGGTGCTTCCTTTCTAAAAATTCAGGAATCGTTCCTTACCGCTACACTTCCATCAACCTATACCATTTGTTTTTTCGATGCATTTTCACCTGAAAAACAACCCGAACTTTGGGAACCGGGCGTTTTTCAGAAAATATTTAATGCCCTTGAACCCGGTGGCGTATTGGTTACTTATTGTGCTAAAGGCTATGTGCGCCGCAACCTTATCGCTGCCGGGTTTGTGGTTGAACGGTTGCCCGGTCCGCCGGGAAAACGGCAAATGATCAGGGCGTTAAAGCCGCTGTAATCACTTTTTTTCGAGGTGGTATTTTTCAATTTGAACGAGTAAAAAAAAGGCCCACCTGGATTTTCATTATCTTTCAACCCTCGAAAATGATTCCAAAGTTTACCATAGCGCGTATCAAGGAAGAAGCGCGAATTGATGAAGTAGTGGGTGAATTTGTGACGCTCAAAAAGCGCGGCAGCAGCTTGTTGGGTCTTTGTCCCTTCCACAATGAAAAAACCCCGTCGTTCAATGTGTCGGTGGCTAAAGGAATCTATAAATGTTTCGGTTGTGGAAAGGCTGGCGATTCGGTTAGCTTTCTGATGGAAGCACAGCAAATGTCGTACGTTGAGGCATTGCGTTTTCTGGCTAAGAAATATAACATCGAAATAGTTGAAGAACATGTTTCGGATGAAAGGCGAAAAGAAGAAGAAGAAAAGCAATCGCATACGGAAAGCATTCTGATTGCTAACGCTTTCGCACAGCGATTTTTTACGGATTATATGCTTCACCGCGAAGAGGGCCGTATCGGACTGGCTTACTTCAAAGAACGCGGTTTTTCCAAAGCCATTATCGAGAAATTTCAATTGGGCTTTGCGCCTGAAACCGGATCGGCGTTGACCGATGAGGCATTGAAACAAGGCTATCAACTTCAAATATTAAAAGATGCAGGCCTTACGTCACCAAAAGAAAACAGCAAATACGATTTCTTTCGAAACCGTGTAATGTTTCCTATTCATAATGTGGTGGGAAAGGTAATTGCCTTTGGCGGCCGCATTATGGTGAAGGACGACAAACTTCCCAAGTACGTGAATACGCCGGAAAGTGAAGTGTATGTCAAAAGCAAGATTCTGTATGGAATAGCCTTTGCAAAAAACGAAATTCGAAAATTAGACGAATGTCTTTTGGTAGAAGGTTATACCGATGTCATTTCACTCTTTCAATCGGGCATCGAGAATGTAGTAGCCAGCAGCGGCACTTCCCTAACGGTTGATCAGATTAAGCTGATCAAAAGGTTTACCAATAATATTACGATGCTGTACGATGGCGATAAGGCCGGCATCAAAGCAGCACTACGCGGTACCGATATGATCCTTGAAGAAGGCTTGAATGTTCGTGTAGTTATTTTGCCCGATAATGAAGATCCTGATTCATTTGTTCGCAAAGAAGGTGCTGAAGCGCTTCGCGATTTCTTGAAGTATAACCGTAAGGATCTGATTCTTTTCAAAAGTTCCCTTTTTGCTGAAGAAGCAAAGCATGATCCGATCAAACGCGCTGAACTAACGCGCGATATGGTGCAGAGCATTTCTAAAGTACCCGATAATATTCAGCGCAGTGTTTACATTAAGGAATGTGCCATTCACATGGGCCTTTCCGAGCAATTGCTGATTACCGAAGTGAACAAGATCAGAAGGCTGCGACTTAAAGAAAAGTTTAAGGAAGAAGTTGCGCCGGAACAAATTACAATCGACGAGCGCCAGGAACAGCAAGTTCATGGCGAACAAATGAAAGAAGACCGCGCTTCGGTTTATGAAAGTCTGGAGCGGGAGATCGTTCGATTGTTGATGGAATGCGGTACCTGGGAAATTTATATTGATGCCGGTCATACTGAAACTTCTACCCAATTTGTACTCGACGATCTGGAAGGCATTGAATTCAAAACAAAATACAAGTTACTTTTTGACCTCATCCGAAATGATTTCCAAAAAGGGGAAGTTCACGATACCGATTATTTCCTGCATCATGAAAATCCGGAAATCGCAGCATTAGCGCGCGATTTGTTAGTGTCAAAGTATGAACTTAGCGAAGGTTGGTGGAAACGATTTGAAGTGCGGGTACCGGGGAAAAGAGAAATTTATACCAAAGAAATAACCTCTGACGCCACTCATCTGAAAAACGTAATCACTCTGGAACAAATCGAGGAGATTAACAGATTAATCAAAGAAGAAAAAGACGAAGAAAAACTCACACAATTGCTGAAAATGCAAATGACGTTAACCCAGCAAAAAAAAGAGTTTATGAAATGGACCGGTAGTGTAATTCCCCGCAACCGCCACTAATTCGACAATCGAAGATTTTTATATTCGCGCTCGGGCGGAACTAACCTCACATGCAACCGGATGACGCATTCCTACGGATTGCCTCATCTGGGCGTAGCGCAGCCTGGTAGCGCGTTTGCATGGGGTGCAAGAGGTCGCTGGTTCGAATCCAGTCGCCCAGACAATCCTGAGGTCCCCAAACGGGATCTCAGGCTTTTTGAAATTTTGCTAAAACGAACGAATTGTACAATTCAAAAAAAGTAGTGGTGGTGCTGCCGGCCTATAACGCCGAACTGACGCTCGAAAAAACGTACCGCGAAATTCCCTTTGATCTGGTAGATGAAGTAGTGCTGGTAGATGACGCCAGCCGCGACAATACCAGCGAAATCGGAAAGCAATTGGGTATTCGCCACGTAATTAAGCACGATAACAATAAAGGCTACGGAGGTAATCAAAAAACCTGCTACAAAAAGGCGTTGGAATTGAATGCCGATATTGTAGTGATGCTGCATCCCGACTATCAATACACGCCTAAACTTTTGACTGCTATGATCAGTATTATTGGCAACAACGTTTATCCCGTAGTTTTTGGTTCAAGAATTTTAGGGAAAGGTGCGCTTAAAGGCGGAATGCCGATATACAAGTACATTTTCAACCGAATGCTGACGCTCACTCAAAACCTATTGATCAATCAAAAATTGAGTGAGTATCACACCGGGTATCGGGCATTTTCTGCTGATGTCATCCGTTCGCTGAATCTGGATGCAAACTCTGATGATTTCGTTTTTGATAACCAAATGGTGTCGCAGATATTTTATAAAGGTTTTGAAATAGGAGAGGTGACCTGCCCAACCAAATATTTCGATGAGGCTTCCAGTATTAACTTTTCAAGAAGTATGACGTATGGCCTCGGCTGCCTTAGTGTTTCACTTACCCATATGTTCTGTAAATGGGGAATTATGAAAAGCGATTTGTACAATTGATCAGTTGCCATCCATGATTGCCTTTCGCGATGCCGGTTTTCGCTTTTCCTGCCAATTGAAGTTCTTTAGGGTGTAATCATCGGTAGAAGTCATTTTCATGGGAGTGAAAACAGCCTCGGGTTTCTGAACAAATGCAATTTTGTTGATCTTCTTGTTTTTGAAATACAACCACATGGTAATGCTTTGGGCCTTGTTCGTTCCAACAAATTTGTTCTTTTCATCTTTGCCGAAATACAAACTTTCTGCATTGCCGTCAACAAACATTTTGTCAAGTTCATTATTCACAAAATAGCCATAGATGTTCTTCCCTTTTATTTGATCGTAATACTTTTTCCCTGATGGTGAAATCACAAAACCATTGCCGAATAGCGATAGCTTTTCGGCTTTCTTATTCTTCACTAACAGATGAATGCTATCGCCGGTCATCTGCGTAGTATCTGCCCACAAAATCGGGCTGAAATACATACGGAATGTGGAATCTTTGAATGAATATTTCATGGAATCGCACACACCCTGCATTTGACGCATGAACATTTTCATGTGATGATAGGCGAAAAAAACACGTGTGGTGTCGGTTTCCGATTCCGTAATCGTTCGTAAGGTATCGCCTGCCATGAACAAGGTGTCCTTCTCCATTTTATACAATAAGAACGCATGATTCCAGGCTTTCATCTGGTCGCGGTGCTCTAAGTATTCTCCATTTTCCCCAAATAGTTCGAAATCCATCGTACTGTCGATCCAGTGAAAATGGTCAAAAGCCTGACCGAAATTGAGTTTCCGATTGTAAAACAAACTATCGGCGTACAATACCTGATGCCCGTCAAAAAGCCGGGTATCCTTTCCGAAAGTGGCGATGTTCTGCTTGGTATCAAACCATCCGGTGTTGCAATTGATCTTACTCTTCTTATTGAAAATGGTAGTATTTCGGTAGAAGTATGTAAAATCAGTTGAAGTATTGTACATCAACGAATCAGAAGTTAGTCGATATTCCGGATCGGTGATGGTTACATTATCAAGAAAATAGATTTCCGTAAGCTTAGTGTAATACGTACCAACCCGGCTTACAATCACTGATTTCTCGCGAAATACTTTTCCCCAATTGTTGTAATACGCCATTTTCTCGCGGGTATTGTAAAACAATTCATCTGAAACTATCCTTGCTTTTCCATCGGAAATGGAAGCGTTGCGTTGCAGCGTCATCAGTTTATCGGCACTTTTATAAAGCAAATGGTCGGAATAGGCGTTCACCGTATCATTCTGAATATGCACATGGCCCCAGGCCTCCATGCTGTTCTCCTGTTTATTCAAATCGGCAGAATCGCAATACATCAGCACATCATCCTGACGAAGCGCCACATTGCCCACCAAAATCGTGTGTTTCTGTCCGTTTATTTCTGTAAGATGTAGAAGGTCGGCATTCAGGATTTCAACTTCTTTCTTTTGAGTAGAATCTGTTTGGGCCGATGAGGAGATAGCTACGCATACAGCAAAGAATAAAAAACTCAATCGAAGAAGTGATTTCACAATACGAATATAAGGGAACACACAAAAGCCTTGGCACGCTTTCCCGATCAAAGCAAAAAGTTAGGGCTTTTTGGCTTTTTCTTTTTCCATTTTGGCTTTGTACTTATCGTCGCGTTTTTTACCGCCAAAGAGTGAAACATTCACGTATCGGTATGGATTCTCCTTAACATCCACCAAGAGCAAGTCAAGGTTCACAATGGCAGAATCAATATGCTGATAGAGTTCTTTGCCATTAATCACTTGTGCCAATGTTCCGTTGCCTTCATTGATTTTGTTCAGGATGGTTTTCAACTCACCAATCGCACCTGATGCGCCTTCAATAGTTTGTTTCAAATTGGCTTGTTTCAACGAATCGCTCAAATCGTGAAAGTTGGATACCAGTGCCGTAATCTTCGCATTGCTTTTGTTCAAATTGTCAGTAAATCCTTGAATGTTGTTCAGGCTTTTATCTAAACTGCCACTCGATAAGGTAGCGTCCAAAGAGGTGGTAATGGCGTTAATGTGAGCCAGCGAGGCATTCAAATGCCGAACCGTACTATTCGGATCGTTCTTATCCAACACGGCGCTCAATCCGTTCAGCACCGAATCCAGATTGTTAAGGGTTTTGCTGATCTTGGCCATAAGTGGCTCGATAGCGCCCCCCAGCGTTTCAGTAAGATCTTGTTTGAATTTCGTTTTGATTGTATCGCCACTCTCCAGCACATGAGGACCGGGAACCAACTTGATATTGATCATTTTGCTACCCACCAGATCGGTTGAGGCAATGATTGCAACCGAGCTGTCAGGGATGGCAAAATCTTCTTCGGCTGTAATTTCCACTACAATTTTTCCGGTCTTCTGATCAATAGCCATGTTACTTACCGTGCCAATGCGAAAACCATTTACAACCACTGGATTAGATTTGTAAAGGCCGTCTACGCGGTCGTAAACTGCATAATATTTGTTCTTCGTTACAAAGAGGTTCGTACCCTTCAGAAAATAAAATCCGAAAATGAAGATGACTATCGTTACGAAGGCGAATAAACCTACTTTGGTTTGGTTGTTCACGCTTTAATGTTTCGCCAAAAATAAAAAAAGCCAATGCACGCGCAACAATCGAATCAAGGCTTTGCGTGATACGGGCGCTTTTGCAACTAAAGTTAGTTAAACTGAACCCCCATGCGATGCCACACCATATTGTTTTGACCCTTTTTTCTTACGTTCGCCCGGTGGCCATTCTATTCAAAATATTCGTTCAGGCCTTTCGGCTATCGTTTGAAGAATTGCGCGCTTCCAAATTGCGTTCCGTACTTTCACTTACCGGTATTACCATCGGTATATTGTGCGTAATTACCGTCCGAACGGCAGTAGTTTCGCTGGAAAAAAACATCCGCGATAGTTTCGACACCTTCGGCGGCGATGTGCTTTATGTACAAAAATGGCCGTTGATCTTTACTGAAAATTATCCGTGGTGGCGGTTTTTCAACCGGCCCAAAGTAACGGATAAGGATATGAAACTGCTACAGGACCGGGTGCCGGATGCCGCAGCCGTGGCCATGGTCAGCTTCAATTCGGCCAAAGCAGCAAAGTATGGCAACCAATCGGTAGAACAGGTTACGCTTACCGGAATTACCTACGAATACAACGTAATTAAGGATATGGAAATGGTACAGGGAAGGTATTTTACACCCTCTGAAGCTAACTATCCTACTTTCGTTTGCATCATTGGGTCAGATATTGCGGCAGCTTTATTTCCCAATAAATCTACAATTGCCGGGGAAGAAATACGTTTAGACGGTGTGAAACTTAAAGTGATCGGAGTTTTGAAAAAAGAGGGTAATAATATCATTGGTTGGACGCTCGACAACATGGTGATCATTCCCCACTCCGTATTAAGCACATTTGTAAAAACAGATATGGGTGGTGGCGATGATCCCATGATTACCCTGAAGCCCAAACCGGGTATAACTGCAGAAGAGCTGAAATACGAAGTTATTGGTGCAATGCGTGGTATCAGGCGGCTTTCTCCGAAAGAGGATGATGATTTTGCCGTGAATCAAATGAGTGCGATTACTGATGGCTTAAGCTCGTTTTTTGATTTGTTGAGCTTGGGCGGACTAATCATCGGAATGTTCTCGATTATAGTGGGCGGATTTGGAATAGCCAATATAATGTTTGTGTCAGTGAAGGAAAGAACGAATCTCATCGGCATTAAGAAAGCTTTGGGCGCTCGTCAAATCTATATTTTGTTGGAATTTTTATTGGAAGCGGTGATGCTTTGCCTTATCGGTGGCATGCTGGGGGTGTTGCTGGTAGTGGGTTTAACCTCGCTTGCCAATTATATTTTTAAGGACGTCATGGAAAGCAGTTTTACCTTCTATCTAACTTCCGGCAATGTAATTTTAGGACTTAGTATTTCCATCATTATCGGCATACTGGCAGGATTTATTCCGGCATTTATCGCCTCGCGGATGCGGCCTGTAGACGCTATCAGAAGCTAACTATGGATATTTATAGCCGGAAATCGAATCTGAAGTTGTTTCTGCTGCTCACAGCAGTGGGTATCGGATTACTTACGGTGCTGTATACCAACCATCTTACAGGGAAAATAGCTAAAGAAGAAAAGTTCAAAGCCAAGCTATGGGCCGAGGCCATTTCCAGCAAAGCAAAACTGGTAAAATATACCAACAATCTGTTTTCAAGGTTACAGGAAGATGAGCGAAAAAAAGTGAACGTTTGGGCCCGGTCTACGGCCTTTTTGGTAACTGTAGAAAATAGTGATGAGCTCACTTTTTTTACTGATGTCATCACCGGCAATAATGAAATTCCGGTAATTTGGACCGATGATAAAGGACAGATCATTGATTATCGAAATTTTGAACTGCCTGGCGATAAAAAGGCTATCCATATTCTAGACGATCAACTTAGCGAATTTCGCAACTATCCGCCCATCGTTATCAATATCATGGGCAAGAAGAATTACGTATATTATAAAGATTCCAACTTGTTTGTTGAGCTTCGGAAGACGCTAAACGAAATCATTTCTTCTTTCATTAATGAAGTAGTGGTGAATACCGCCTCGGCTCCGGTAATTATGGTAGATACGGCCGGTCAGGTCAAAGCCTTTGGCAATATCGATTCGCTGGAAGTGCTGCAACCGGAAAAAGTAAAGGCCCGATTGGCCGATATGGCTTCCAAACACGACCCTATCGAAGTGGATTTGGGTGAAGGAAGCAAGCGATACATTTATTACGACGATACGCTCATCCTGAAACAATTGAAAATATTTCCATTTATTCAGTTGGGAATTTTTGCGCTATTTCTATTGTTTTCGTATCTGGCTTTCAGCAATTCAAGAAGAGCTGAACAGAATATGGTTTGGGTTGGAATGGCCAAAGAAACTGCGCATCAACTGGGCACTCCTATTTCATCGCTGGCCGCCTGGATCGATTATTTAAGGGACAGCGGCAGGCTGCCGGCTGACGATTCTACTCTTATTGAAATGGAGCAGGATGTGAACCGGTTGGCATTAGTGGCCGATCGTTTTTCAAAAATTGGCTCAGTTCCACAATTAGAACCGGAAAAGGTTACCGAAGTTTTACAGCGAAATATTGCCTACATGGAAAAGCGCAGCTCTAAATCGGCATCTTTCAGCTATAAATGCAGCAATCCTGAACTGAGTATTTATATTAACCGCCAGCTATTCGATTGGGTTCTTGAAAATTTGTTCAAGAATGCTTTGGATGCCATGCGTGGTCAGGGTACCATCACTGTTTCGGCCTTTGCAGAGGGCAACAATGTTGTTTTAGACATAACCGATTCCGGCTGCGGTATTCCCCGCAATAAATGGAAGACCATATTTGAACCGGGATACAGCACAAAAAGAAGAGGATGGGGGCTTGGGCTTTCACTAACCAAGCGCATTGTGGAAAGCTATCATCGTGGTAAAATTTTCGTAAAGCATTCAGAATCAGGTGCAGGCACTACCTTTAGGTTGGAATTGCCCGGCGGGTAGTGATAGAGCGGAGGGGAAATAAATCTGCATAAAACTCTTTTTAAAAGAAGTTTGTATTTCTCCAAACTTCTTTTACATTTGCGCCTCCTTAGAAAAAAGGACGGTTGGGAACCGTCCGAAAACATACGGAAATGAGCACTACAAAATTAACTCCGCGTCTTCAGACGCGTTATGCCGAGCAGATTGTTCCGGCGCTGATGGAAAGGTTTAAGTACACTTCTATCATGCAAGTTCCACGATTAGAAAAAATTTGTTTGAACCAAGGCGTGAATGGCGCAACAGCCGATAAAAAGCTGGTGGATGTAGCTATTCAGGAAATGACCGTAATTGCCGGTCAGAAAGCGGTTGCTGCTAAGTCGCGTAAAGCGATCTCGAACTTCAAGCTACGCGAAAATATGCCAATTGCGGCTCGTGTAACGCTTCGTAAGGAGCGCATGTATGAATTTCTGGATCGTTTCATTTCGGTTTCACTGCCTCGCGTTCGCGACTTTAAAGGTGTGAATGGAAAAGGTTTTGATGGCCGTGGTAATTTCAACATGGGTATCAAGGAACAAATTATCTTCCCAGAGATTGATATCGACAAAGTGACTAAGATCAACGGTATGGACGTTACTTTCGTAACCTCAGCACAAACCGATGAAGAAGCATACGCTTTGCTCGAAGCCTTAGGAATGCCTTTCACAAAAACTTCATCCAAATAATAAAAGTATAGTATGGCAAAGAAGTCAGTAGAAGCAAGACAGCGCAAAAGAGAACGTCTGGTAGCGCAATTTGCTGAAAAGCGCAAAACGCTAAAAGAAGCGGGAGAATGGTCGCAATTGGATAAACTTCCAAAGAACAGTTCCAAGGTGCGTCTTCGCAACCGTTGCAAGTTAACTGGTCGCGCCCGTGGTTATGTTCGGTTGTTCGGTATTTCACGTATCGTTTTCCGCGATTTGGCCAGCGATGGTAAAATTCCAGGAGTAACCAAAGCATCTTGGTAATTTTTAGCTGCATATTTTTAATCGAGAAAAGAAAAGACAATGGTTTTAGATCCAATATCAGATTTCCTTACGCGCATTCGCAATGCTCAAGCTGCCAATCATCGCGTAGTTGAAATTCCTGCTTCAGGCATGAAAAAGAAACTCACAGAGATTCTTTACAACAAGGGATACATTCTCAAGTACAAATTTGAAGATGAGGGCAATGGTGGCCAGGGCACTATCCGCATCGCGCTGAAATACGATGCCGCTTCCAAGGCTCCGGTAATTCGCAGCATGAAACGCGTTTCTACTCCCGGCCTTCGCCAATATAAGGGTTCGAAAGAGCTGCCTCGCGTTCTTAGCGGCCTCGGCATCGCTATCATTTCTACATCCAAAGGAGTGATGACCGATAAAGAAGCTCGCGCACAGAATCTGGGTGGTGAAGTTCTTTGCGAAGTATTTTAAGAAAGCATTATTAAAAGCATTAAGCATTAGTTTATGTCACGTATAGGAAGAGCGCCGATCACATTACCGGCAAAAGTTACGGTTGAAGTATCACCCGCTAACGCAGTAAAGGTGAAAGGCCCTAAAGGCGAATTATTTCTGGCTGTAAATCCGGATATCAAAGTAAATGTGAATGGTTCAGAAGTGGTGGTAGAGCGCCCAACCGAACAAAAACGCCATAAAGCATTACACGGCACTTACCGCGCTGTGATTAACAATATGGTGAAAGGGGTTTCGGAAGGTTTTACCAGCGTACTGGAACTGGTAGGTGTGGGTTACCGCGCTACTGTTACCGGACAGGCTTTGGAAATGGCTCTAGGATATTCGCACCCGGTAGTGGTATTACTGCCTGCCGAAATCAAGGCCACAGCGGCTCAGGAGAAAGGTCAAAATCCTAAGGTAACCCTTACTTCAGCCGATAAGGAACTGCTGGGATTGGTTTGCGCCAAAATCCGTGCACAACGTCCACCAGAGCCTTACAAAGGAAAAGGTATCAAGTTCGAAGGTGAACAACTGCGTCGTAAGGCCGGTAAATCAGCAGCTAAAAAGTAATAAGTAAGATTTCATTCAGTCGTTAAATATCGAGTTATGGTTACGAAAGAATCAAGAAGATTAAAAATAAAAAAGCGTGTTCGCGGTAAGATTTCCGGAACTGCTGAACGTCCACGTCTTGCGGTTTACCGCAGCAATCGCGATATCTATGTTCAATTGATAGATGATGCGGCAGGACTCACTATTGTTTCAGCTTCATCCCGTGAAAAAGGCTTTGTAAGAAGCGGTAACAAAAGCGATCAGTCAAAATCGGTAGGCGCTGCTATTGCGGCAAAGGCGAGCGCTAAAGGCATCAGCAATGTGGTTTTCGACCGCGGAGGTTATTTGTATCATGGTCGTGTTAAGGCTTTGGCCGAAGGAGCACGCGAAGCCGGATTGAAATTTTAATCGTACCCTAACCAAGAAAGATAGCATATGTCAACATCAACTGTACAGAAATTTAAGGCCAGCGAACTGGAACTGAAAGAGAAAGTAGTAAACGTTCGCCGCGTAACTAAAGTAACCAAAGGTGGTCGTACTTTCAGTTTTTCAGCAACCGTAGTGGTTGGTAATGGAAACGGAATAGTAGGAGAAGGTTTGGGCAAGGCAAAAGAAGTTCAGGAAGCAATTCAGAAGGCCATTGATGACGCCAAGAAAAACCTGGTGAGTGTACCGGTTTTCAAAGGCACCATTCCTCACGTTCAGCATGGCAAATTCGGTGCAGCTAAAGTGATGCTGAAGCCGGCTTCTCATGGTACTGGCGTTATCGCCGGAGGCAGCATGCGTGCGGTGTTGGAAAGCGCCGGAATCAAGGACGTATTGGCAAAATCGCTGAATGGGTCAAATCCGGCAAACGTGATTAAGGCTACCATCAATGCACTCACCAGTTTGCGCGATCCGTACACGGTTTCACGTAACCGCAACGTGGCAATGGATGTTGTTTTTAAAGGATAATTGAACGCTAAAGCAAATTGTTATGGCAAAAGTAAAAGTGACGAAAACGTCAAGCACTATTAAAACCACAGGCCGCGTAAAAGATACGATGAAGGCGCTGGGTTTGAATAAAGTTGGTTCTTCAAACACACTGGAGAATTCACCTGCGGTAGCCGGAATGATCCGGAAAGTACAGCATTTAATTTCGGTTGAAAAAGCTTAAGCCGATTTTAAGATTTAAAATAACTTTAAGAATTAAGTAAGATGGAACTTCATAATCTCAAACCGGCTGCCGGTTCTACTAAAACTAAAAAGCGTCTCGGAAGAGGACAGGGAAGCAATACCGGCGGAACCGCAGGTCGTGGCCATAAAGGCGCAGGATCGCGCTCCGGTTATAAATCAAAGAAGGGCTTCGAGGGCGGACAAATGCCTTTACAGCGCCGTATTCCTAAGACGGGCTTTAAGAATTTTAATCGTGTAGAATTCGAAGTGCTTAACCTCGGGAAAGTGCAGGAAGTGGCCAAAAAATGGAATCTGAGCGAAATCACAGTGGAAAATCTGCGCGCTAACAAGTTAGTTAAAAAATCCGCTTTGGTAAAAATTCTGGCCGCCGGTGAGTTCACCGCTAAAATCAACGTAAGCGTTCACGCCATTAGCGAAAGCGCCAAAGCTAAGGTGGAAAGCCTTGGAGGTACTGTAACTATTGTAAAATAAATTATCAAACCGCCGGTTATTGCCGGGGACGCACGGCGGTGAAAATTTAAAGGATTCCCAACGGAATCCTTTTCTGATATAAGAAAGATGAAAAAATTCATAACAACTCTTCAGCACATCTGGGCGATAGAAGACCTGCGCCAGCGCATTTTACTTACTCTGGGTCTGGTACTGGTGTACCGTCTTGGAACCTATATAGCGCTTCCGGGTATTGACCCTTCCTATATCGTCAACGTGCGTAATCAAACTTCAGGTGGTATCCTTGGTCTGGTGAATCTTTTTGCGGGTGGTGCCTTCCAAAGAGCATCAATTTTCGCATTGGGTATCATGCCATACATCTCGGCTTCCATTGCCATTCAGTTGCTTACGATGATTGTACCGCAATTCCAGAAAATGTCGAAAGAAGGTGAAAGCGGACGCCGTCAGTTAAATCAGTGGACTCGCTTGCTAACCGTAGCTGTTACTGTAGCTCAAGGATTTGGTTACGCGCGCTACCTTTCGGTACAAGACCATGATGCGATTATGGTTCCAATGTGGTTGTTCAGTCTTTCTTCTATCATCGTTCTTACTACCGGAACATTGTTCGTGATGTGGATGGGCGAGCGTATTACCGACAAAGGCCTTGGCAATGGTATTTCAATCATCATCATGGTTGGTATTTTGGCCCGTTTCCCGGGAGCTATCATTCAGGAATTCGGCTCACGCTCTGCACAGGGCAACCTGATTGCTCCTGTATTGGAAATTGCCTTCCTGATTGCTGTAGTAATGGCTGTTATTCTTTTGGTTCAAGGCACTCGTCGTATCCCGATTCAGTATGCTAAACGCAATATTATTCAAGGTGGACGTATGATGCAGGCCGGCGGAACCCGCCAATATCTGCCGCTGAAGATCAACGCCTCCGGCGTTATGCCTATCATTTTCGCTCAGGCAATTATGTTTTTCCCGGCTATGTTGGCACAAGCCATTCCGGGTATGGAAAATAGTTCATTCCTGCAAGCTATGCAGAACATTCGCGGATTTTGGTACAATCTGTTCGATTTTATCCTGATTGTAGCATTTACATACTTCTACACGGCCTTGATCATTAATCCGGTTCAGATGGCTGATGAAATGAAGAAAAACGGCGGATTTGTACCAGGAGTGAAGCCTGGTCAAAAGACAGGAGAATTCATTGACTCGGTAATTTCCCGGATTACCTTACCAGGCGCTATCTTCCTTGGAATTGTAGCTATTATGCCTTCATTTGTGATGATGTTCAGCGTAGATCAGTCGTTTGCGCTGTTCTTCGGCGGACCTTCTTTGATAATCATGGTTGGCGTAATTCTCGACACCTTACAAACGGTGGAAACCCATCTGTTGAATCGCCACTATGATGGCCTTACTTCAAGTGGTAGAATTAAAGGCCGTCAGGGATTTGCTCAGGTGAGTATGTAAATCCTGAACAATCTTTTACCTCTAAGTTAAACTGGAAGTTCTTATGGCGGGCGGCGTAAAAATCAAGACAAACGAAGAGGTTGAATTGATGCGCCAAAGCGGAGCCATTCTTGCCGAAACCATCGCTATAGTAGCCAGCCATCTGAAGCCTGGAGTGAATGGGTTGCAATTAGATAAAATTGCCGACGATTTTATTCGTTCCAAAGGGGCGGTGGCATCGTTTAAAGGTTATCACGGTTTTCCGGCAGCTTTATGCATTTCGCCAAACGAAGATGTAGTGCACGGAGTTCCCAATGCGAGAGTTTTCAAAGATGGCGATATTGTTTCAATTGATGCCGGCGTTTTTCTGAATGGATTTCATGCCGATAGCGCTTATACTTTTGCCATTGGCAATGTGAAAGAACCGATATTAAAATTGCTGCGAGTAACCAAGCAATCACTTTATCTCGGAATTGAAAAGGCAATAGCCGGCAATCGCATCGGCGCTATTTCTTCTACCATACAAAATTATTGTGAACGAGAGCATGGCTACCGTTGTGTTCGCGAATTAGTAGGGCATGGTTTGGGCCGCGATATTCATGAGGATCCGCAAGTTCCTAACTACGGGAAACCCAATGATGGTGGCGTTTTGAAAGAAAATACCGTGATTGCAATCGAGCCTATGGTGAATCTGGGAAGAAAAGATGTTTACACCAAGAATGATAATTGGACGGTGGCAACTCAGGACCATAAACCTTCAGCGCATTTTGAGCATACCGTTTGTGTAAGAGCCGGAAAGGCAGATATTCTCACTTCTTTTTCAGCCATCGAAGCAGCCATAAAATCGAATCAGGAACTGGTTTTTATTTAAACCGATCAGTGTTCCAGGTAATCTTGCATTTCTTTTAATACCTGAATGTAACCTTCTGTAAACGATTCTGTTTTAGGATAAGCATTTATGCTATGCACCGCCTTGCCCAACAGGTCATAGGCGGCCTCCGCATTTTCCTGATTATAGTAACATTCCTTCCAACTTTCTTCAGAAGGATCAGCCAGTCCAATGCCATTTTGATAAAATCGCAGGGGTGAGTTTAGGGGCCAGGTTTCAAAATACCCTTGCTTTTGCCGTAATGTTAGTTCGTAATAGGCTATGAGGAATTTCAGGTGACAAGTGAGCCGCTTCTTCAATTCCAAATTGCTTTCAGCATGCGTGGAAGGTATTCTCCAGGCGTTTAATTCAGGCGACATTATGTCGATATCGTCATCCTCAAAATGCGGATCCACCTTCAATAATAGCGAAAGCGTTTTTGATCCCATTTGCTTGTCGCGAAAGGTAATGGTTGCCCAATGGCGCTCTACCGTATCTAAATAAAATGTCCATTGATTCTTTTCAGAAGAAACGATGATTTCATTTTTTCCGGAGCGATGCCATTTTCCTGCAGCAGTAAAATAATGGAGAAAAATAGTGACCTGGCCGTTCTTATAAAAATGAATAAACCCATCGCGCCATAAAACTGATAAGGAATCATACTGATCTTCGATTATGCGCGGGTCGTCACCTGCATCTACACGAACAATTTTCCAACTTTCCAACAATGGATCGTTATGAAAATGATTCAATAAGCGACAACCGCATAGTGCGCATAGCACTAAAATCATTGCCAATAAGAGGCGCTTCATGTTTCAAAGAAAAAAAAAGTGGATAGATTTTCTATCCGCTCATTTCTGAAGTTTTTTATTGACCCAGATAAGCCTTAAGCGCCTTACTTCGCGATTGGGTACGCAGCTTTGTAATAGCCTTATCTTTTATTTGGCGAATCCGCTCACGCGTAATTCCAAGGCTGTCTCCAATGTCTTCTAAAGTCATAGGATGTTCTACACCAATTCCAAAAAACAGCTTGATGACTTCACGTTCGCGATCGGTAAGCGACGACAATGTGCGTTCGGTTTCCAATTTCAGCGATTCGCGATAGTCGAGATCAATATCGGTTTTTTCGGCATTAGGGTTGTTGAGTACGTCGATCAGAGCATTTGATTCGCCATCAGTAAACGGTGCATCCATGGAAACGTGACGAGCGGATATGCCCAAGGTAGCTTCTACTTCTTCAACAGTTACTTCCAGCAGCTCGGCCAATTCCTCAGGCGTTGGTTCGCGCTGGTATTTTTGCTCCAAGTCAGCAAAAGCTTTATTGATTTTTGTGAGCGAGCCTACCTTATTGAGGGGTAAGCGCACCAAGCGACTATGTTCGGCCAAGGCTTGAATGATGGACTGACGAATCCACCAAACGGCGTAGGAAATGAATTTGAAACCGCGGGTTTCATCGAACTTTTGAGCTGCTTTTACCAGACCAAGGTTGCCTTCATTAATCAAATCGTTCAGCGAAAGCGAATTGTTCTGATATTGTTTTGCAACTGATACTACGAAGCGAAGATTGGCCCGGGTGAGCTTTTCCAAAGCCGTATTGTCGCCCTGACGAATACGGCGCGCCAGATCCACTTCCTCTTCGGGAGTTAAAAGATCTTCTTTTCCAATTTCTTGTAAATACTTTTCAATCGACTGGCTTTCCCTGTTGGTAATCGACTTACTTATCTTTAGTTGCCTCATGTGTTATGCTTGTTTCCGGGGTAGGAATAAAATAGCGTGCGAAGATAGCATATTTTGCTACGATGCGCAAGTTATACGGTAAAACGAATGATTACGCAAAAAGTTGAGCAGAATTGCTTTTATTTTTCGTTAAAAATCAAAAAAGCGAATCTACCGCTGTTCGATTTTTCGGATTACCCATTCCTTGTTTTGAAACCCGCGTTTTTTCACATACAGGAACATGGCAGGAAACCAGCGTTTGACATACCAAACCAACCGCGACTGGAAAGGAAACAGGATATGAAAGTTTCCTTTTCCGGCGGCAACCAGTACTTTTTGAGCCACCTTTGCAGCGGGGATAGGCGCTTTTTCAGCCAATATTTTTCCGATGGACGTAGCGCTTTCAGGTCCGCGATTGTGCTGCATAATATTGCTTCGGAAGAATGTGGGCATTACCACAGCTATTCCCACCCCAAAAGGAGCCAACTCAGGATACAACGACTCGGAAAGGGCCAAAACTGCGGCCTTGGTCACATTGTACATACTCATGTTTGGCATGCAGGCAAACGCAGCAGCGGAGGCGATGTTGATGATCAATCCACTCTTTTGTTCTTTCATGACCGGAACTGCTAAATGACAGCCGTAAATCACGGCCATTTGATTAATCCCGGTGATCCACTCCCAATTGTTCAAAGAATATTCTTCGAACAAACCTCCATCGCCAACACCTGCGTTGTTAATCAGCAGATCAATCCCTTGAGCGGAATGGAGAAATTGTTTAAACGCAATTTCATATTGATGACGATCAGAAACATCAAAAACGAAGGGATAAGCCTTTCCACCTAAAGCGTGAATTATTGCGGAAGTCTCCTGAATTGCCGATGCATGGATATCGGTTATACCTATCTGCCAGCTATCAGCCGCCAGCAATTGAGCCAGTTCGCGACCCAGTCCGGAACCGGCACCTGTGATGAAAGCGCGTTTTTTAGGGAATTTTTTAGACAGCTGCAGCATTTGAAATTCAATTGAGCCGCAATGTAACGGTTTTGGCTATTGCAATTCTACGTACTCAAACTTTGGATACCCTTTTTCGCCGGCATCGTTGTAGAACAGCAACACGCGAAACTTGAAATACCGCTCACCTGATTTAATAATGTAATTGAAATTGGGCCTTGAAGAGTAGGTATAACCTGCCTCCAAATGCTTCCACTCATAACCAATGCCATCGCGGGCGGGGGTGAATTTTTCCGGACGAACATCAGCTTTACTAATCTTATTAAAATCGCTGGTGGAGTCCATGAAGTATGCCGCCGAACGATAGGGGTTGGTGAGAACACCGGTAACTTTATAAGGAAGATGCTGGTCGAAAAAATAAATGCTGTATTGCGTGAAAAGAAGATCCCAGTTGTCTTGTGCCGGCTCCAGTTGTTGCACCTCTTGCGAAGAAAATTTCAGGTACACTTTGTCGCACTGTGGCGCTTTATGTACGGTAACCTGATGACGGTCGGAACCATCCATGTTGGCATAGGTGATTACATAACCGTTGTTATAATCGCTAAACTGAATTTTCCTGAAGCCCATAGGATATTCTAAAGTGTCGTACCCCATTTTTAGAATATAGACTTCCTGATTAGATTGCATCGTTGGAGTGTACCAACGTCCGATGGCATTGCTATCGGTAATAGCGCTGCCATATTCTACATGCCAATTCAAACTTAGTGTATCGTCATAACCAACCGCATCGAACTGCTTGATTCCGGTTTGTGCGGCCATCATCAAACGCGAACCGTTCAACCAAACATAATAACAATCGTTCCGGGCGTCGAATGCCAGGTCGTAGTCCATTCTGGAAGTATTTCCGGTAAAAGCAGCCGTTTGTAAATTGAAATAGATTTGGCGGGCGTAGTTGTATCCTAAGGCCGCTACATACGTATCGCCGTTATTGTTTGGCGGCGGGATGTTCATCGGCTTCTCCTTGAAACACGAGGACAGCAAAATGAGCATGGCCATAGTCATCGAAAATATTGTTGTCCTTTTTTTCATCGCGAATAGTGGAATTGTAACGATACGAAAAAACTACGGCCCCAGTTCACGCTGGTGCTGTTTCCATTAAAATTATGACCAACGGCTGCTATTCCGGTAGCGGTTACGTCAGTTACATTCAACAAGTTTTTGCCGCCGCAAGTGAGTTGAATACGATTTTTCCAAAAATCGCGGGAAAGCGAAACATCCAGCATATGAAATGGCGCGCGAGTGCCTGATGAAATGCTGTTGTTGATGGAGTACAACAGCTTCTTTCCGGTGTACTTGTATTGGATGTTTACACCAATTTCGGCCTTTGGAATGCGATAGGTTACTGATGCATTCACATCAGGACTGAATAAAGCAGCTTTATCGTTAGCAAATTTGCTGTTAGCGATATTGTAGGAAATGTACATAACAGAGGCGGCTGCGCGTAGGCGATTCCATTGATACTCGAGGCGGTGTTCTGCACCAATAGTCTGGTAACTCTTCAAATTGAAATACTGATATGTTACCGGCGAGGTGTAAGCGTTAGTGATGGCCAGATCGATCTTGTTCTGGATTAAATTGAAGAAGCCATTATTGCACCATCGGATTGTATGTTCTTTAATGTGAAAAGTAAGATCGGCGGCTAACTGTACATTATGGCCTTGTTCAGCCTTCAGATCCGCATTTCCGTTCAAATCATGGTTACTGTCTTTGAACTGAAGATATAATTCTTTGAGCGATGGCGCCCGGTAACCCAGGCCATAGGATGCGCGAAGTGTAAGGTATTTGTTCAGTTCACTTTTAATGTTGATAGAAGGAATTACCGGAGTCTTGAACTTGGTGTTGTAGCTGATGCGGGCGGCGGGCTGCACTTCAAACTGCGCTACCGGCTTCCATTTGATGCTAGCGAAGGCCGCGTAATCGCCCATTTGCTGATTGCCGTTCAGAATATGTTTTTGGATGGTCCATTCCTGTTCAGCATCCACACCAAACTGGAAGCTGGCCTTTTTCGATTTGGTTTGAACAGTGTATGTAGCACGACCGCTGAACTGATGGTAAACCGAGGTATCTTGCGACTCATCTTTGCGCGGGGTTTCTACCAATGTATTCAGATCTTTTTTGTAATTATTCAAAAACCGAAAGAAACCGGTATAGCCAAGGGTAACGTCAACTTGTGACCCGTCTTTTATGGGAATCATGGCTATGGCAGTGGCGCGAGGACGATAGGTAAGAAAATGTTGATCGAAAGCGAAGGTAGTACCTGGGAGCAGATTACCCCGATCGATCAATAATTCACGGAAGAATGAAGCAGCCAGACTCACTTTAAATCGGGATGAATTGTAAGTGTATTTCAGATCGGCCGTATATTGTTCTTTCGGGCGCCAATCTTTGTGCCGTGAAGTATCGACCACCGAAAAGCCATCGAAGAAATTACGGCCCGCGCCGGCCAGCAATTGCGATTTTCCGAAATTACATGCACCGTTCAGTTCGATATTATACTGGCCAACGGTTTCGTAATACGCTTTCAGATTAACGTTGTATTTTTCGGAAGCAGCATTTTTGGTAATCAGGTTGATGACCCCGCCCATAGCATCGGTTCCGTAAGTTACGCTAAGCGGGCCTTTCACGATTTCCACTTTTTCGATATTGGCAAGCGAAATCTGACTGAGATCCAGTTTGCCGTCGAGACGGCCCACCAGCGGCACGCCGTCAACCATAATTTTTACACCTTCGCCCGAAACGCCCTGGAGGCTGATTCCGCTGCCGAAAACGGCGTCCTGTGTCATATCTACATTGAGGTTTCCCTGTAGCGCTTCGCGAAGGTTATTAGCGCCCCGTTCGCGAAAATCTTTTTGAGTAAGCACTTTAACTTCGAACAGCGAGCTTTTGGTGCTGTTGGGTAGATATTGACCAGTCACCACTACGTCTTCGAGGTTAGAAAATGTTTTCTGAAGCGCGTAGGTTCTGCTTTCAGGTTTAAAGAAGGTATCGCGAATGGTGTTATAGCCCAAATAGGATATGCTGATAACAATAGGCTCGGTAAAAGGTATTTCCAGCATGCCGCGACTATCAGCTACTTGTGCGTTTTGTTTTTTAGAAGGATGGAGGAGTGGTTGCGAACGGATGACGGCATTGCTGAGGAATTGATTGGTTTGGGCATCATGAATTTGAAGGCTACAGGAAGTTAGGGGTTGTTGCGCCAACAATCCCGTGACGAAAAACACAGCACCGAAAAACCCCAAAATCCCCCCCCGAATGCGCGATTTCATTTACGAGTGCGAAATTAGGCGATAATAGAGGCCCACTGTCACGGAATTGTCAGAAGGGCTGATGATGATGGCAATTATACCAACACCTGACTTTGCTCAGATTTATGAAGCGAAGAAGGCACTTTTTGGGATTATGGCTACACGCGGTAGGGGGCGGCAGGGCCGCGCCACAGGCGCGGGTGCGTAACGAAGTGGAGCACGGGAGGCGAAGCCGGACCCCGAAAGCACCCGGCATCCGCCAACATGAATTTCCGGAATTGAAACAGGAAATAATTTATTTCGCGGCATGACTGAAGAACAGGTTTTAGCGGCATTGCGCACGGTAGACGATCCGGACATTAAGAAAGATCTGGTTTCGCTGAATATGATTGACAGGGTAGAGATTTCAGGAAATAAGGTGTTTTTCCGCTTAACGCTCACCACTCCGGCTTGTCCGCTAAAAGAAAAGATAAAGAATGATTGTATTAACGCCATTCATAATCTGGTTTCGGCAGATGCGGAAGTGGAGATTGATATTACGGCCAGTGTAACCTCCAAGCGCGATTCGAACCTCAACATATTGCCAAGTGTGAAGAACATTATTTGTGTAGCCAGCGGCAAGGGCGGTGTAGGGAAATCGACAGTTGCGGTGAACCTGGCCTTTGCTTTGGCGCGGCAGGGCGCCAAGGTTGGATTGTTAGACGCCGATATTTACGGCCCTTCGGTGCCTACGATGCTGGGTATTAAGGGAAAGCGGCCGGGTGTAAGATTGATTAAAGACAAGCATTACATAGAACCGCTGGAGGTGAATGGCGTAAAAGTGCTTTCGATAGGCTTGCTGATTGACGACAAGCAGGCGGTTGTATGGCGTGGGCCGATGGTAACTTCAGCGCTGCGGCAGTTTGTAACCGACTGTATTTGGGGAAAACTGGATTATCTGATTTTGGACAGTCCGCCGGGAACGGGTGATGTTCACATTACTATGGTGCAAACGTTGCATGTAACGGGAGCCGTAATTGTTTCTACGCCTCAGGAAGTGGCGTTGGCCGATGCCCGCAAGGCGCTTTCGATGTTCCGTTTGGATACGATAAATGTACCGGTGCTTGGAATAGTGGAGAACATGGCCTGGTTTACACCGGAGGAGTTACCGAATAACAAATATTACATTTTCGGCAAGGGCGGGGCAGCCCAGATGGCTGCCGATTATGAGTTGCCGCTTTTGGGTCAAATTCCGTTAGTGCAGGGGATACGTGAGGGAGGAGACGAAGGCAAACCCATTGTTTTGGGCGATTCAATTACTGCGGCGGCCTTTAACGAGTTAGCGGAAAATGTAGCGCGGCAGGTGGCGATTCGCAATGCCCAAGTTACTGAAAAAGCTTTTTTATGAGTAAACGACTACTTCAGATTATTGCAGCGATTTGCGGCTTTAAGGCCGTAGCATTAGGCGCTTTCGGCGCCCATGGCTTGCGCGATTTACTGGATGCGCATCAGCATGAAATTTATGAGAAAGCCGTGATGTATCAGTTCTTTCACACTCTGGCTATGCTGATAGCGCTGCAATTAGAGGGTTCCTTTGGCCGGTATTCGGCGATTTCATTTTTGGTTGGTATCTTTTTTTTCTCGGGTTCGATATACGGCCTGGCCACGGCCCACTTAACCGGAATTTCTACCGCTATACTTGGTCCGGTAACTCCAATTGGTGGCGTATTTTTTTTGATTGGATGGGCGTTATTAGGGTACGGCTATTTTAAAGAAAAGCGGTGAACCGTTTGCTAAAGCTTTCGCCGGTAGTAATGGTGCTGTTGTATTTAACAGCGGCACTAATTGCAAGTATTCCGCCGCTTTTTTTGCCATTAAAAGATTTTGGTACGGGAGCGGCCATGTATACCCACTATAATAATTATGTGATTTTCCGGAATGCTTACTTCCATTTGCTGGATGGAAAAGATTTGTATGCGTTGTGGCCAACGGAACAGTGGGATCTGTTCAAGTATAGTCCTACGTTTGCTTTGTGTTTTTCGCCATTTGCCCAACTTCCGGATGGGCTAGGTTTACCATTATGGAACGTACTGAATTCGGGAGTTTTGGCCATAGGTATTTGGCGATTGCAGCGGATAGGGGTGGGGCGAATAGGGGCTTTTTATCTTTTTGTATTTATTGAAATGCTTACCAGCATTCAGAATGCGCAGAGCAATGCATTGATTGCAGGTTTGCTTTTGCTGGCATTGGTAGATTTGGAAGAAGACCGTTCCCTGACGGCTGCGCTTTACATTGCACTAACTGTATTTATCAAAATATTCGGTCTGGTATTCTTGCTGCCTGTTCTTTTCTACAACAGCAGGTGGCGTTTTGCTTTATGGTTTATTATTTTCTCAGTGCTGCTGTTGTTGTTACCGCTGGTGGTGGTTCCGGCCGAACGGTTACTGTTTTTATATCGATCGTGGCAAGCCATGTTGGCTAACGACAGAGCTATAAGTGAGGGATTAAGTGTTATGGGTTGGCTGAACAGTTGGTTTGGTTGGCGGCCCGCAAAAGGACTGGTGACGGTGACAGGCGCCGGGCTGTTGTTGATTCCTTTAGTTCGATATAAATTGTGGGGTGTGCGTTTGTTTCGGTTGAGGTATGCCGCGCTGGTTTTGATATGGATGCTGATTTTTAATCATCGGGCCGAGTCGGCCACTTTTGTTATAGCGGTAAGCGGGGCCGGTCTTTATTTTTTTTCGAAAGAGCTACTGCGTTATTCAGATTTGTTGTTAATGGCGCTATTGTTTGTTTTCACGATTCTTTCGCCCACCGATTTATTTCCTGCATATTTGCGCGCTCATTTCATTATACCTTATGTGATGAAGGCGGTGCCCTGCATCATTTTATGGGTGGTGATTTGGGTGCAACTACTTACTCAGCAAAGTGAATATGACCTTCCTTGATCAACTTTTACAGCATGATCTTCTGATGAAGATGCTGAAATTTGGCGTGGTAGGATTTTCATCATTTGTAATGGATTTTTCAATCACTTATGTAACCAAGGAAAAACTGCGTTTCAATAAGTACATAGCGAACAGTTGCGGCTTTTTCTTTTCAGCCATTTATAATTTCACATTAAACCGGCTTTGGACCTTTCATAGTCAGGATGATCAGATTGTGTTGCAGATGGTGAAGTTTGGTATTTCGATGAGCATTGGTTTATTGCTTGCCAATACGCTGATTTATGTTTTCAATGAAAAAATGAAACAGAACTTCTATGTATCGAAACTGATGGCTGTTTGTGTGGTGATGATCTGGAATTTTACGATGAACAACCTGATCATATTTTCGCACTAGTGTTCCAGCCAGTGGCGGAAGTCCTGAGCCTTTTCGCGGCTCACATCGGTGAGCATTCCATTTTTGAGCCGCACCTCCAATTTCAGGGAGCTATGTTTTGAATAGCTTTCAATCCCATCGATATGTACTAAAGTTTGACGGTTGGCACGGAAAAAAATAGCCGGATCCACCAGTTCTTCCAGTTCATCAATGGTTTGATAATCGGTGATGAGTTTTTCGGTACTTGTATGCAGATAGATCACTGAATTTTTCGAAAAGCAGATGACGTCTTTTTGAGGAACGGGCAACCAGCCATTTCTTGCATGCACCAAAAACCGTTCTTTATACAATTTTACCGGAGGTTTTGAAAATAGTTCCGACAAATTTTGAAGGCTAAAATCGGGATTTGGAGTGGCATGAAGCCTTTTGAATTTTTCAAGCGCCTGAGTCAAAGCCTGCTTGTCGATTGGTTTTAGAAGGTAGTCGATGCTATTAACGCGAAAGGCTCTGACGGCATATTCGTTGTAAGCGGTAACGAAAATCACCGGTTTTTGAACCGGCACCTGTTGGAAGATATCAAAACTGATGCCGTCACTTAGTTGTATGTCACAAAACAACAGATCAGGAAGGGGTTGGTTTCGAAGATAGTTTACGGCAGTTTCAACCGAATCAACCGGGCCCTCCACCGAGCATTCCGGAAGCAATTCCCGAAGAAGCGTTTTCAGGTTTTTGGCTATCAGTGGTTCGTCTTCAATAATCAGGGCCCGCATGTTTACTGAATTTCCATAGGAGCGCGCATTTGAATTCCTTTATAATGCTCCAAAGCTTTTATCGTATGGTAAACGCGGTATTGTTCTTCGCCCATTTCTTCACGAATCCAGCGTTCTTTGGTTTCGCCAAAACTTTCTGCGAGCTGTTCGCCCAAACTCTTTTCTTCAGGAAACGATTTCAGGCGGTATTCTTTGAGGTTAGCCTTTTTAGCTGCAAAAGCAATGGCGTTATCCAGACCGCCCAATTCATCAACTAACCCGTTTTGAATGGCTTGATTTCCCGTCCAAACGTGCCCTTGTGCAATGGTTTCAATATAGGCTGTATCTTTTTTACGACCTTCAGCCACTCGTTCTTTGAATTCGCGGTAAGTGCGCTCAATGCTGCGCTGTATCATAGCCTTTTCTTCAATGTCAAGTGGATTGGTTACCAGCCCGATGGAACCGTGGCGGGTTACTTCCACTTCGTCGGTGGTAATCCCGAGTTTATCGTTGAGTAATTTCTTGGCATTCGGAATAAGGCCAAAAACACCTATAGAACCGGTAATCGTATTAGGTTCGGCGAAGATGCGATCGCCCATACAGGAAATGTAATAACCGCCGGAAGCTGCCACATTGCCCATAGAAACTACCAATGGTTTATCTTTTTTAGCCAGGATCAGTTCGCGCCACATCACATCCGATGCCAATGCACTTCCTCCGGGAGAGTTTACGCGAAGCACAATTGCTTTTACTTTTTCGTCCTGACGCACTTTGCGAATTACTTTTGCCAATTCAGCGCCGCCAATCTGACCATCTTTACCTTCACCGTCCACAATTTCACCTTCGGCGTAAATCACTGCGATTTTTGAAGATGCACTGAGGTCCTTTTCCTGAGCTGCCGCGTACTTTGAAATTTCCACAAACTTCAGTTCGTCCTTATTTTCTTTCCCTGTTTTCTGTTTGATGGCGGTTTCAATTTGATCGTAGTAACCCAGTTCGTCGGCCAGTTTCAGGTTTATGGCATCCTGAGGCATTACTGCCTGAAGGTTATTGATAGCTTCGTTCAGCGTATTCACATCAATTTTGCGATCAGCAGCAATAGCTTCCAGAAAGTGCTTATATACATCGTTATAAATATTGGTAAGCTGTTCGCGGTTCGCATCGCTCATTTTATCGCGAAGGTAAGGTTCAATGGCGCTTTTGAACGCGCCGCAGTGAAAGTCCTGAACTTCTACGCCCAATTTTTCGAGCATGTTTTTGTAGTACATTATTTCACGGCCAAACCCGGTTATTTCCATGCCTCCGTTTGGGTTGATCATAATTTTATCGGCCACTGACGACACATAATAACTCTTCTGGGAAACCATTTCGCCATAGGCGTAAACGAATTTTCCACTTTTCCGGAAGGCTTTTAGTTCTTCGCGGATTGCTTCCAGTGTGGCCATTCCATTCGGATTGATTCCCATAGGCAGATAAATGCCTTTGATCTTGCTATCGGCAGCGGCGGCGCGAATGCTTTCCAGAATTTCCTGCAGTCCGGTAGCCTTTTTGGGTTTCATCGTATTGAAGTCGAAGGCAGCAAAGGGATTGGATTCTGTTTTTTCCGGGATCTCGTAATTGAGATCGAGCTTTAGAACGGAATTGGCTTCCATAACAGGCTTTTCATCTTTCGAGGCCATGGAAACCATGCCGATGATGAATAGGAAAAACAAAAAGAAGCAGAGAAAAATGCCAACAATAGTGGCCAATACATATTTAAGAAATTGCATGAGGAGCGGTTATGTTGTTTTTGGTTGTTGCAATAATAATATTTTGCGAGCGGAATTGACTTACATGGGTTTTCCGTTATGACGCATTACTTTCCATAAAATTGTTGAAATCGGGATGATCTCCTATTTTTTATTGGGCACGAACATGGGTAATCGGATGAAGGCGCTGGAACTGGCGGTTAATTTACTGCGGAATCGGTTTGGTAAGCCCTACGCCGTTTCGATGGTTTATGAAACTGCGGCATGGGGTAAAACCGATCAGCAGGATTTTCTAAACATGGCTATAGGGTTTCATATGGAGGATGATCCCGAGGCTTTATTGGATATCACTCAACAGATGGAAAGCGATTTGGGCAGAACAAGAACGGAGAAATGGGGACCCAGAGTGATAGATATCGATTTGCTTTTAATGGGTTCAATGGTGTTTCAAAGTGAGCGGTTACAAATTCCCCATCCCATGATGCCGCAACGTCGTTTTACGCTGTTGCCATTGGCCGAGATCGCAGGAAATGTTCGGCATCCCATTTTGAACAAAACCATAAAGGAATTATTGGAAATTTGTCCCGATGAAGGCGCGGTAAATAGGGTTGGCCGGCTGTGCCTTTAAAGGCATTTCTTATTTTCGCCGCTATGCAACTGGCAGCACACCTCAAAAATTCATTTCAGGCCGAAGGGGATTATTCGCAAGTGAGCGAGGCTCCTGAGGTAGTGGTGATGCAGTTAGGTGAAAATGTATTTCGCTATGCTATTTGGAATGCCGGTGAAGAATCTCCTGTATTTATTGGCACCTATCACTTTTCACCCGGGTTACCAGATCAAGAGCAGGAAAAAGAACTGCGCGCCATTTTTATGAAAGACGGGTTGTTACACCGTACCTACAGCAATGCCTTGTTGGTGTGGCAAACGCCGTTTGAAATACAGCCTGAAACAGCAGATGCTATACCGAATGTACCAGGAGTTCATATGCAGCACTGCCATGAGCAGCAAGCGGTGCTATTTTACGAAACGCCTGAATACCTTAAAAGGCTTTTTGCAGAACACTTCCCCCATATCAAACTGTTTCACTCCGGGGCCGTACTGATTAATTCTTACAACAAGACACCAAAGGACCCATCAGCGTTGTTGGTTCATGTAAATAACGGTTCCATTGAAGTAGTGGTGGTTTCAGATAAGGGATTGCAGTTATACAACAGATATGAATTCCGATCGGTGAACGACTTTATGTACTTTGTACTTTTAGCTGCAACTGAAACCCGTCTTGACCGTAATCAAACCACTTTGTATCTTACGGGAGAAATTGAAGAAGACGCAGCAGTGAGCCGTCAATGCCGGATGTATTTCAAGAACGTTATCTTTTTGCACACCGGTGATGGTAGCCATCAGGGCCATCGTTATTATTTACTGAACAACGCGAAGTTATGCGCATCGTAGGAGGATCAATGAAAGCGCGGCAATTCCATCCGCCGCAGAATATACCCACACGCCCCACTACCGACATGGCGAAGGAAGGATTGTTTAACGTGCTCAACAACAGTTTTAATTTTGACAACATCAAAGTGCTTGATTTATTTGGAGGAACCGGCAGCATCAGTTATGAATTTGCCTCCCGCGGATGTACCGACATTACTACGGTAGAAATTTTCCCCAAATGCGCGAATTTTATCAAGAAGACTGCTGCTGATTTTGGATTTGACAGTATTCAGGTTTATCAGCAGGATGTATTCCGGTTCATGGAGATGACCACTGCTAAATATGATCTCATTTTTGCCGGCCCACCGTACCCACTGCCAAACCTGAATACGATTCCGGATGTGCTGTTTCAGCACCAGTTATTAGATGGCGATGGTTGGTTTGTACTGGAACACAATCCCGACCACAATTTCGAAAAACATCCAAAGTTTTATAAATCGAAGAATTACGGCACTACCATATTCGCCATTTTCCGGAATCGGGGAAAAGAAGAATAGGCGATCCTTAAAAAGGATATCCGATGGCCAAATTGAACTGTCCCTGTTGAATGGTCCATTTGTTGGCACTTTGAATTCGCGGATCGCGGATCGGAACGCCATAATCGAAGCGCACCACAAAAAAGTTGAAATCCAGGCGAATTCCTGCTCCTACATCTACTGCAAATTCGTTCCAGAACCGATTGAATTTAAATTCGCCATTCGGGCGTTCCGAATCTTTGTTCATCAGCCAAACATTGCCTACATCGGCAAAAAGCGCTGATTTCAGCCATTTGTAAATATCGAAACGGAATTCGCCATTCAGCTCCATCTTAATGTCGCCGGTTTGATTGAAAAAGCTAAACACGCGGTTGCTTTTGATACCTTCCGGGTTCACATAACTTCCCGGACCAATTTCGCGCACCAGAAACCCGCGAAGACTGTTTGGCCCGCCTACAAAAAATTGTTTTACAAAAGGGATGGTGGTTGAATTTCCAAATGGATAGGCAACGCCTAAAAAAGTGCGGCCGGCCAGGCTGCTGTGGGCTCCCAGGCGATAGTAGCCACGAATATCAAATTCGCCACGCAGGAATTCGGAAAATTCCAGTCCGGCAATCTTATACGGCCCGGTATGATTCTTACCTATGTTTGCAAGCGAAAATCCGGCCATCAAAATGTTGCCCGCAGTTTCCAAAGTAGTTCGGAAATACAAATTCTTCTTGTCGTTCTTGGTTACCTGATTATTGTATATGTAGGTATAATTCGGGCCAAAGATGAACTGCTCCTGATAACTGCTTTTCAGCGATGGATTTGCCGCCAATCGTTCAATGAACGATTCCCCTTTTTTAGGAAGCAGGAACATACTAAAACTGATGGGGTTCAGCAGATGGCGCATAAAAGCGTTCTGGTTCCATTCATACCCGAATGAAGCATTAAAGCTATGCAGCGTGTAGAAAAACACGCGATGATAATTTCCACCGGTATTATCGATAGTGTCGAAATCAAAACGATTTTCAAATGAGTATTTCAGGTTGATGCGCGTTTTGGGGCTTTTGTCCTTGAAATGATCCTTCTTTATAAATGGAAATAGAAATTTGGCGAAATAATAGGAAACGTTTGCAGTAAAATCAGTGGTGATCAGGCTCACCGGTTCATTTCGGCCGTATTGAAACTGTACGCCGCTACTCAAATCAATGGCAAACAGGTCTGATCGGTGAAACAAATTCCTGTTCTTATACGACAGTGTGGCCGCCACTCCAAAAAAGCCTTCCAGGTTAACATTAGCCTGCACCTCGGCCGAAACGGTTTGCTTTTTTGCCGGAGCCAGATTGATGAGCGCATCTAACATACGATCGCGGCCGGGGGCTTTGGTAAAATCTACGGTAATAAATTTGAAAGCACCGAGATCAGCGAACCGCCGTAGCGTTTTCTGGTAGTTTTCTTTGGAATATAGTTGATCACGTTTAAAGAAAATGGCATCGCGCATCACATTCCTGTGCACGAAAATCTTACGTTGAATAAAATGAAATTCATTTTCCGTTATGGTATCATTTGCAAGCTTACGGCGTCCTTGAGGCACTTCTGTAGTTACATAGATATCGTTGATCCAGTACTGCTGATGCGGCATGCTATCGGAGGGCTGAACGATACGTTCTTTTACAAAAACGGTAAGCGGCTGCCTATTGGTATCCAAATCAAAGGTTACAAAATCGCGGGTGAAGTAGTAGTAGCCTGAGTTTTTGAGAATGGCTTCGGTGCGTTCTCGTTCACCCTTCAGCTTCGTGATATCAAAGCGTTCCCCTTTTTTTAATAAAGAGGCTTTCTGCTTAGAAGCGGCGATGGAATCGGTTTTAAATGGTGCTGATGGAAATTCAATATCACCAAAGCTCCAAACCGGACCGGGTTGAACGGTATAGATTACGGTTGTTTTCTTCTTTTTTGTAACTACCTGATGCGTTACTTGTGCGCCGAAATAACCATAGTTCTGCATGTAGTTGGTCATGGCGCGGTCGCTCTTATCGGTGGCATCATTATCGAAAATCACAGGTGCTTCGCCTACCTTATTTTTAATCCACCATCTGAATTTGGTTTCCTTATCCTGATTCGCTGAAGTATATAACCATAACTTAAGAGGTAGAAAGCCGAACACTTTGGTGTTTGGACGTTGTGCGGCAATATGACCAAGATCTTCCCATACCTTTCTGCGATCCGGAATCTTCTTAGTGCTGATGAAGGTAACTTTGTTCCGCACCAGAAGGGTTTCCCCATCTCGCATTTTCTTAGTGACGTGACATCCTGATGCCCCTAAAAGCAACATTAAAAAAAAGACCCACCGCCTTTGCATGGCGGTAACATACATCAATTTTCGGGATACTTGTTTTCGCTGTGCTGTGAATAATGTATTATTGTCCATGGCGCTCTCTAAAGCGAAAATCAGCTATATCCGCTCGTTGCATCAAAAGAAATATCGCCAAATGTATGCCAAATTTTTGGTGGAAGGCGATAAGTCGGTGCGTGAGTTAATGAACAGCAAATTTTCAATAGATGAGATTTTTGCAACACCGACGTGGCAGGGTCAACACCAAAAGCTGGAAATTGTGAGTGATGCTGAGCTGGAAAATTTATCTACCATGCCATCGCCCGATCAGGTGATCGCCGTGGCTTGCCAAACGCAGGAGCGTTCCCTGGAATTGGAAAACGATAAATTTTATGTTGCCTGCGATGGTATTAACGATCCGGGAAATGCAGGAACAATTTTGCGCATTGCCGATTGGTTTGGCGCTGCAGGTGTATTGTTCTCGAAAAATAGTGTGGAAATTTACAATCCAAAAGTAGTGTCGTCTTCGAAGGGATCCATTTTTCGCGTACCATTTTTTGAAGCTGATTTGGCAGCAACCTTTCGCAAACATCCCGAACTCCCCATTTTGGGCACAGATATGCACGGAACGCCACTGGATCAGATCCATTTGCCTGCTAGTGGTATTTTGGTTATGGGCAGCGAAGCTCACGGTATTAGCAGCGAACTTCAGCCGTTATTAAAATTGAAAGTGGCTATTCCTTCCTATGGGAAGGCGGAATCGCTAAACGTAGGTGTAGCAACCGGAATATTACTTCATGAATGGCGTAGAACTTTTGAAGTGCGATGAAGAAATTTTATAAATATCAGGGAACCGGAAACGATTTCATAATTGCTGATAATAGGAATGGGGAATGGCAAGCGATGGATTCCAATCAAATTGCAGCGTTATGCGATCGCCGTTTCGGAATTGGCGCTGACGGGTTGATGCTTTTAGAAAACGCTGAAGGTTACGATTTCAGAATGGTTTACTTTAATAGCGATGGCAACCAAAGCACCATGTGCGGCAATGGTGGCCGTTGTTTGGTAAGCTTTGCGGAATACCTGAAAATTGTTCAGAAACACTGTCGGTTTATTGCCGTCGACGGACCACATCAGGCCGAAATTCCCGGACCGTTGGTGAACTTACAGATGCAGGATGTAAAGCTTGTGGAAAAATGGAATGCCGATTATGTATTGAACACCGGTTCTCCGCATTATGTGCGGTTTGTTCAGCATGTGCGGAACACTGATGTATATGCTGAAGGCCGAAGGTTGCGATACAGCGCCGCATTTGAAAAGAATGGCATCAATGTAAATTTTGTGGAAGAGCTGACACCCGGAAAAATCTATGTTCGAACCTACGAAAGAGGGGTGGAAGATGAAACGCGAAGCTGTGGCACCGGTGTGGTGGCCGCTGCCATAGCCTATTTTTTAAAATCCGGGTTCAGTAAAAATGAAATTGAAATAGAAACGCCGGGCGGGCAATTACGCGTTTGGTTTCAGTATACGAACGGCACATTTACGAATGTTTGGTTAAGTGGGCCTGCAGTAAAAGTATTTGAAGGTTGGGTGTAATCAATGAAGCATCAGTTCACTGATGGCGGTAACCGGCGCCGAGCCATAGCTCAAAAACTGTTCATGAAAATTTTTCAGGTCGAAGCGCTGGCTTTCTTTCTTTTTCATCGCTTCGCGCAATTCGAGTATTTCGGTTTGACCCGTGAAATAACTGGTTAGCTGTACCTGAGTAAGCAAGGCGCGTTTGTATTTTTCTGAGGCTTCTGCGCTTTCCTGAAAACATTCTTCCACCAGCAAATGCTTCACTTGCTGTTCGTTCCAATTGTTTACCTGCACATTATAGTCGAGAATAAAATTGCCTACTTCACGCAAGTTCCACTTGCAATAAAATAACTGCATTTCAGGTGAATGGTGATAGCCTTCTTCCAAAAGCATACGCTCCACGTAACAGGCCCAACCTTCAATCATAGCGCCATTACCGAGTATAGTCTTAATCAGGCTTGGAGAACGGTTGGCGTAAATCTGTTGCGTGTAGTGACCGGGAATGGCTTCGTGAATATTCAAAATCTCTAAAATGTAGTTGTTGTATTCGCGCAAATAACTTTCTGCTTTTTCAGAGGAATACCCTGTAAGCGGCGTTACATTATAATAAGTGGCCTGCTCCTTATCGTATGGTCCGGGACTATTGATACTTGCACCAGCCACGCCGGCCATATATTCCGGAGTTTTTCTTACGCGCAACGGTTTCGAACTATCCAAATCGATAATGTGCTTGCTATTGATAAATACAGTAAGTTCCGGTAACTGCTTTTCAATTGTTGCAATGAACGAATCTTTATGGCAGTGCTTTTGGGAAAGAAATGAGAGTGTTTCCCTTATAAGTTGTAAGGAATCAGATGGGGCTGCCGTTTTAATATAGTTGGGCCAAATGGATTGCGAAAGGCCATACATTTCATTCAGCAATTCTTTTTTGCGAATCAAGGCCTTTGCATACACTTCATCGGCGCTGTAGTGCGATTGTATTTCATATCGGAATTTTGAAAGGTAAAGTTCTTTCCCGATGCGGCAACTCCGCCATGCAGCCTTATCGCCAAGCGCTCGTCTTTCTTTCAAAAATGTCACAAAAGATGCTACAGCCTCATCTGCCTGATCGATTTGAGCCTGTAGTTGCTCCTTTTCGGCCACAGAAAGGTTTGATTTTTTGATAGAATCAGGAAGAGCCGATTTAAAAAAATAGGAGAGACCTTCGTTCTGTGCTATGGCCAAATCAGTATGTTCCCTGGATGGATTTTTGATTTGCTTACGGGCAGCTTGATAATAATCGGGAATGTTATGTAATCGCCCGGCCAGCATCCGAAGATTCGTTTCTAAAGTGGCTTTACTATTGTTGAGCACTGCATCAATAGCCCCGCCCACATTGTATTGAGAAGGATCCCATTCGTTGGCCTTAAACTCGCGGATGGAGAATATTCCATTATGAAGAAAGTCTTCAATCAGTTTGTAATCGCACTTTTCTGACGGTGTCAACTTTTCATAGCTATAGCCGGCTAGCGCCTTCTTTTCGGCGTTTAAAAATTGCAGATAGGCAGTTGTTGTGGTTTCGTTGGGAATTGGCAGAACACTATCATAAGCATGATAACCAATGGAAGAGGCCCAAACCGGATTGTACTTCCAAAGGGTATCTACAAACTCATCCTCAAACTCACTAAAAGAAGTTAGCGGCCCTGATTTCTTTGATTCGCATCCGGCAATCAGTAAAATAAACGAAAGTCCAAAAACTAAATATTTCAAGATTATGGTTTTACACTATCGGCAGCAAACTTGACATCTTTCTCCGGCGCCAGCGAATTGTTGATAGAATCAATTCCTAAGGCATCCACATTGTTAACGGAAGGGTTATCCACGATTTCGGCGTGACGGCGTTTACAAGAAGTAATTACGAATACGGCCAGCAGGGCGATGATCACAGTTCTTTTCACAAATTCAAATTTAGACCGCCAATTAAATAAAAAAGTATCAGCGCACTTTCATGCGTTTCACCATTTTCGAAAACACACCCGGAAAATGGCGTTTCATCCATATACCGAATCGCTCTTTCATTCCACCAACATTCACTTCTTCCTTATTGCATCGGATGGCATTGAGAATTTGGCGAGCAGCCTCATCGGGAATCATACCGTTTTGAGTAGCCTGATCCATTTGATTGAGCCGTTGTCCGTTGTGATCCAGCGCATTTATCGAAACATCGGTTTTAATAAATCCCGGGCATACCATTAGCACTCTGATGCCGTCGGCTGCGCATTCTGCCCTCAGCGAGTCGAAAAAACCGTGAAGCGCATGCTTTGAGGCCGAATAACCACTTCGCCAGGGCGTTCCAAATTTCCCTACCGATGAGCTGATAACCACAAACTCACCATCCTTGTTTTGAAGAAAATGCGGTAGGAGTGCTTTTGTTAGACCTATGGTTCCAAAATAATTGACTTCCATCAGCTTTCGATCAACTGCCAAAGCCGTGTCTTTCGCCAGCGAACGCTGGCTCAAACCACCATTATTGATCAGCATATCGATCTTCTTGAAATGCTTTATAGCCTGATTAACAGCGGGTTCGAAGGCGCTTTCCACAGAAAGATCAAAAGGCAGGAGCAAACAATCCTTTGCTGAAAGTCCGGTAGCGCGCATTACGCGCGTAAGTTCCTGCTCGCGCCTTGCGGAAAGAATCAGGCGGGCGCCTGCTTTAGCTAACGCAAAAGCCAGCGCTTCTCCAATGCCCGATGAGGCTCCTGTTACCCAAACCACTTTATTCTCAAATGTTTTCACGCTGCGAAAAAATCAATTTTATGATGTGAATCAAATCTGAAATACATTTATTATAGGTTTCCGAAGTAATTATGATAAACAATGAATTAAACCGATATTTCGTTGAAATTATCATCCCGACTTTTGGTAGTTTCCCGAAATATTTCAAATTCGTTATACCAATCAACACACGCTATGAGACAACTAAAAATTACTAAATCAATTACTAACCGCGACAGTGCTTCACTGGAGCGATATCTACAGGAAATCGGACGAGTAGATCTGATTAATGCCGAGGAGGAGGTTCGGCTGGCACAACGCATCAAAATGGGCGATGCCGCTGCTCTGGAAAAGCTCACTAAGGCGAATCTTCGATTTGTTGTGAGCGTGGCCAAGCAATATCAGAATCAGGGCCTCACTTTGCCTGACCTCATCAACGAAGGAAATTTAGGACTTATCAAGGCCGCTCAGCGTTTCGACGAAACTAAGGGCTTTAAATTTATATCGTACGCCGTGTGGTGGATTCGTCAGAACATTATGCAGGCGCTTGCAGAGCAAAGCCGAATTGTACGTTTGCCATTGAATAAAGTAGGATCGCTTACCCGCATCAATAAAGCGTTTCAGGCACTGGAGCAGGAGTTCGATCGCGAGCCTACTCCTGAGGAGATCGCAAAATTATTGGATATTGAAGAAGACGAAGTTCGTACAACCCTTGGAGTTGCCGGCCGTCATGTGAGTGTGGATGCGCCATTTTCTTCCAGTGAAGAAGGTAGTTTAATAGATGTGCTTTCCGATCCGAATGCTGAAGCTACTGATCGTCAGGTCGCCTATAATCAATCGCTGCGCGATGAAATCGAAAATTCGCTTCAGGGGTTGCAAGATAAACAAGCTGAAGTGCTAAAACTGTTTTTTGGTATTGGTTTGGAAGAACCGATGTCGCTTGAAGATATCAGTGAACGCTATTCATTAACCAAAGAACGAGTACGTCAAATCAAGGATAAAGCGCTAACGCGATTAAAATGTAGTCAGCACAGCAAAGTGTTGAAATCGTACTTGGGCTAACTAAATTTTCGGAACTTTTTCAAACCAGGGCTGGGCAGCTTCTAGTTGTGCTGCTAGTTGAAATAAAGTGGCCTCTTGGTTCATTGGCGCGGTAAACATAGTTCCCATAGGCAAACCCTTTTCACTCCAATGCAGCGGCACCGTCATTGCCGGTTGGCCTGTAATGTTAGCCAAAGGCGGGTAGGGAATCCAGTTGAAAATTTTGTGTGATATTTTTTCAATCATCCCCGTGTGGCGCAATAGGGTAGATATGCCTAAACGATTCATCACTCGCAAGGCCATATCTTCCGCAATGTTCGCATCTAATCCGCCTAATTTAAATGGATGAGTACCCAGGGTTGGCGTGAGCAACAGATCAAATTTTTCATAAAACTTTTCCATATCGCGGGCCACCAGATTCCAGCCCATAGCTGCGTAGGAATTATCTTGTGCGGAAAAAGCCATTCCCAATTGGTACATCAGCCAGGTGTTAGGCTCCAATTCACTTACAGCCGCTTTTTTGCCCCGGAGTTCGCCAATAGAACGAACGGTGGCTGAAAGTTCGCTTAAGGCCATCATAAACAGCATTTCGGTGAGTAATTTTTTATTGTACGGAAGTTTAACCGGTTCGGCCTCATGGCCCAGATGCTGAAGCAGTTTTAGGGTGTTGTTCATGGCCTTAACGTTTTCTTCATCACGTTTAAAATCAAAGCCATCAGGAAAATCAAGTGAATATCCAATTTTCAATTTCTGCGGAATTCGCTTGATTTCTTCGGTAAACAGACGTTCGGGCTTTTGAACGATGTAAGGATCACCTATCGAATTGCCCATCACCTGATCGTAGTAACCTGCGCTATCGCGCACGCTTCGGGTAATAACCCCCTCGCTTACCGCACCACTCCAGGCCTGGCCAAATTGCGGGCCCAGTGAAATGCGGCCGCGTGAGGTTTTCATACCAAACAACCCGTTGCAACTGGCAGGGATTCTGGTGGAACCGCCACCATCATTAGCGCTGGCCATAGGTACAATTCCTGAAGCCACAGCCGCCGCGCTGCCACCGCTACTTCCACCGGTAGTATATTCGGTATTCCAAGGGTTCTTTGACGGACCAAAAAGTTGGGGTTCGGTAAATGGGTTCAAGCCAAATTCCGGACAATTGGTTTTGCCAAAAATCAATAACCCTGCCGACAGTATTTTATTTGTGGCATAACTGGTTTCTTCTGATATATAATCTTTCAGCAGCCGGGAGCCGCAAGTATAACGAGTGCCTTTCCATTGCGGACCAAGGTCCTTCATTAAAAATGGTACGCCGCTAAATGGTTCCGTGCCACGTAATTTCGAAATGCAAACCTTTCCTTCATCATACAATTTAGTAACAATGGCATTTACTTTAGGATTCACCGCTTCGGCGCGCTCAATCGCCGTTTGTAGCAATTCAGCAGGCTGGATCTCTTTCTTTCGAACCATTTCGGCAAGGGCGGTAGCATCGTATTTCCGGTATTCTTCAAATTTCATGGTTTTCAGTTCTATGAAACCGAATATCGAAATTTTATGCAGGCCCAGACGTTTAACCACGTAGTTATTTTATGGAAAAGAAAATTTGAGGCATCATTGCATCATGAAATGGTTCGAAAATCCATCGCTGTTGTTGCGTTTAACGATAGCGCTTTGCTATATAGCGCTTGCAATCTATCTGCTCATCAATCCTGCAGTAATCGGATTCTTACAACCTGCATGGCGATATGCATTGGCTGTGCTAATTGGGTGTTACGGACTGTTTCGGATGTGGCGGTTTTATGAAGATTCCAGAGATTTGTAAAAGTAGTGTATGGTGAAGCCGGCAGGTCCTTCTATAGTTCAAAATTAAAACAAGGTATTTTGAAAATTTCAGTTTGGTTAATGATAGTGGCGTTGTGCCTTACAGGCTGCAAGGGAATCAAAGAAGCGCCAATTGAGGATATCAATAAAGGCGATGTAACTATTTGGTGCGATGTTGCCTTTCAATACGCCATGGATCAGCAGGTTACTTTATATCAGCATTTCAATGAACAGGCTCATGTAAAGATGATCTACCTTCAGGAATCGGAAATTTTAAAAAGGATGATGTTAGGGGAAGTTCGAACTGCCATTTTGGGAAGGAAATTAACCGATAGCGAAGTGAAATTTCTTACTCAAAAAGATTCTCTGGCACCTAAACAGATTATTGTGGCTCGCGACGCTACAGCTCTTGTAGTTTCCAAAAAGTTCAGCCAAAAATACATTACCGTGAGCCAATTGCAGAATGTTGAACTACAGAAGAACGGCTGGCATCTGGTATTCGAAAACCAACAATCCGGTGCGGTTCAGCAAGTGCTGCGTTCTATTGGAACAGCCCGGCCGGGATCCGAAATGTTTGCTTTGAAATCGGCCAACGAAGTGATTGATTATGTAGAAAAAGATGACAAAGCCATCGGATTGATTGGCTTTGGCGTGATAGCCGATGAAGACCATCCTTACACCGTAGAAGTTTTAAGGCGTATCAATATTTTGGGTATTGAAGTGAGCGATTCCACCGGAAAGATAACAGACACCGCCGCTTCACAAGGCGATATGGCCGCAGGGATTTATCCGTTGCAGCGGCCGGTGAACTACGTGCTGTGTAATAGTCCGGCCAGAGTAGCCGACGGATTTGTAAACTATTTGGCACGCCAAAGGGCCGCTAAGGTATTTTTAAAGGCGGGAATTGTTCCTGCCGTAATGCCAGAGCGTATGGTAACCATCAGCACCGGCCTTGAGGCAAAAAATTAATTTTATCATTGCCTGAAATATTCCAAAGAATCGTTAATACGGCAAAAGAGGAACGCCGATTGCACATCAGAACAAAACAAGATCAAAAAATGAGAAACAAATTGTTGAAGGTTGTAGTGTTGGCCCAGTTGATATCGGCAACCGCAATAGCTCAAATTCCTTATGAAGAAGGAAAGAAAGCGCTGGAAGGAGAGAACTATTTCCGTGCAAAGAACAAGTTACTCACGGCCATGAATGAAGGTTTTGACCGAAATCTTACCGCATACTATTTGGGAAATACCTACCTGCAACTCGATGAAACGGATTCGGCAAAAATGTACTATCGGATGCTGGGCGCTAACAATAATACAGCTATGGGATATTTGGCCCGTGGCCGGCTGGCATTGCTGGATGGCGACAAAACTAAAGCCAAAGAGTTGTTTGAACAGGCGGCAATTACTTCTAAAATGAAGAATTCTGAGATTCTTTATCAAATTGGAAATGCCTGGTTTCGGCCAACTATTTCTGATTTGAACGAAGCCATTCGCAATTTTGAAGATGCTTATAAACTGGACAATAAAAATTCGGTAAACATGCTGGCCCTGGGCGATGCTTATCTCGAAAACAACGAAGGTGGAAAGGCGATGAGCAAGTACGAAAGCGCCGCTGAAGTAAATACGAAATTAACTACCGCTTTTATCAAAATAGGCCGCTTAAATGTTCGCGCACGTACTTACGATGACGCCATCATTGCTTATAACAAAGCCATTAATCTGGAACCGGAGAATCCTATTGCACATAAGGAACTCGGTGAATCCTATTTTCTATCTAAAAAATATGATTTGGCAAAGATAGAGTTTAGAAAGTACATCGATTTGAACAAGGAAGATGCCGATGCCAAAACGCGTTTCATTTCTTTCCTTTTTGCTAATAAGGAATACGATCAGGTGGCAACCGAAGCAGCAAAGATGTTGGAAGAAGATCCCAATAATTACATACTTATGCGGGCGTTGGCTTATGCTAATTTCGAGTTAAAGCGGTATAAAGAAGGTCTGGATTACTCTAAACGTTTTTGGACTTCAGCCCCTTCAGCTAAAGTTCGCCCACTGGATTATGTTTATGCGTCGAAATTAGCGAATGTGAACGGCGATACAGCTATGGCGCTGAAATATTTTGCCATAGCACTGGCTAATGATACCAATAATGGCGATTTGCTTTCTGACTATGCCAAGGTGCTAATGAATACGAATCGTTTTGCCGAAGCGGCTGCAACTTATCAAAAGAAAATCAATCGCTTTAATGGCACATCCTTAGACTACTATTATTTAGGTAGAAGTTTGATGAAGCTGAAAAATTATGCTTTGGCCGATTCTGCTTTCGCGGTGTTCGTTTCCAAAAATCCAACATCACCTGATGGATTTGTGCAGCGCGCTAAAGCCAATTCCATGATTGATCCGGAAATGAAATCGGGGGCGGCAAAACCGTTCTATGAAAAGTTCATTGAACTGGCCGGTGCCGATCCGGAACGCAACAAGCGCAATCTTATTGAAGCTTACGATTATTTGGGCGCCTATTTCCTGAATAAGAACGATAAAGGCAGTGCCAGAGGGTATTTAAACAAAGCTTTGGAACTTGATCCTGCTGACGGTATAGCCGTTGAATTAAGCAAAGGACTTTAATAAAAAAGCGACCTTAGGGTCGCTTTTTTATTTATTGAAGATACTGGCAGCCATTTTTTGAAACAACTCTTCCACCATCACGTTTTCTTTGGCGCTGCAAACAAAGTGCGGCGCCGGATCCATTTTTTTAATGAGTTCTCTGATTTCATTTTCTGAAAAAAGGTCACATTTGTTGGCAGCAATTAGAACCTCCGCATTGGGCAATTTTCCGCGCAATAGGGCCAGATATTTTACGGCAGCGGCAAAAGTGCCGGGCTCACTCAAATCCATAACATAGATGATTCCGGAAGCGCCTAACAAATACGATTGCGGCATGTTTTCGGTCGAATAGTCGCCGGGTGGATCCCAAATGATAAGTTGGTGTATTTCGTCGTTAAGATGGATTTCCTTTCGGGCAATACGAATGCCTAAATTGGCTGCATATTGTTCGGAAAAACGTTGGTGTACATACCGGTTCACCAAACTGGTTTTTCCCGCATTTATCCCCCCCGCAAGAATGATCTTTTTACTCTGTTCCACAACTGTAAATGCATGGCGAAATTAGAAGATTTCACATGTTGAAAATAAAAATCTGTTTTCGTGGCTTTAAGCAAAAGAGTATCTGTGCATTAAAAATAACTGTTCATACAACAGTTCAATCGGTCCTGAGATAAGGCAGCATTTTTCGAAAAATGCTGTCGTTCACACCGGTAATGCGTAGCACCTCTTCCGGCTGATGAAAGTCGCCATTATTCTTTCTATAGGATAGCATCCATTTGGCAATCCAACCCTTGATGTACGGATGTTTTCGAAGTGTTTCATAATCGGCGCGGTTAAGGTAAATCGGCCTGATAGAATCACGGTTTACCGTTAGCTGTGGTCTGATCATTTCATATACAGAATCGCGAATGCCATACACTTCTTTCAACTGCTTAATGGCTACAAATCCGCCTAAAGCACTTCGATAAGCAATGATGCGCGATGCAATAGTGGGGCCAATTCCGCGTAAATGTTCGAATGCGGCAGAATCGGCCGTATTGATATCAAGATGGCCTGCCCGGGTTGCGGCTACGGCATACCTGGAAGATGGTTGAAAGGAATGATGAACGGAATCATTGGAAAGGCGCGATGCGCCTCGATTACTTTTATTCATCGTTTCAGTTTCCGCTATTCGCACATACGGCAACAATTTTTCTTTTTGAGATGGCGTAAGCGCATATAGCTTCCTGATATCTTCAGGTTTATAAAAACGCCCTCCTTTGCTTTTGAATTTCTCAATTGAAATAGCTTGTTTTTCCGACAGCCCTAACGCTTTCCAATCGTCTTGATTGAGCTGATTAGGATCGAAAAAATGCAGCGTATAAACCGAGGAGGCTATCGATTTATTGGAGTGTTGTTTTGCCACTTCATAAGCGGTTTCCAATTCCGACACTTGTTCAAGAAAAGCGGCTGAAGGCTGCCGGATTGTTGGGGGTGAAAAATAATGGAAGGCGCGAGGGAAAATCAGGATTACAACACTGAGCAGTAGTAATGTTATAATGCCGCGTTGTTCGGTCTTTGTAAAAACAAAGAACCGGCTTAGGGTTCGTTTCATGGTTTAGAATTTTGGTGAATGGCAAAGGTCAGGATTTCCACTTGATATTGCAACCGGCGCTGGGCCGCTGCAGTGCATTGGGAGTTTGCCCTTGTAAAATGGCATCAATGGCTGCTTTCAAATCAGCCCCATCAGAAGGCCTGGAGTTTCCCGGCCTGGAATCGTCTAACTGACCGCGATAAACTAGTTTCAAATCACCATCGAAAAAGTAGATATCGGGAGTACAAGCGGCATCATAACTACGGGCCACATCTTGTGTTTCATCATACAAATAGGGGAAAGGATAGCCCTCCTGTATGGCAGTCTGCTTCATGAGTTCGGGGCGGTCATCAGTATATTTAATTACATCATTTGAACTAATTGCTACAAATCCAATGCCTTTGCGGAAATAAGATTGTGCGATGGCCACCAAAGTTTTATTCACATGTTTTACATATGGACAATGATTACAAATAAAGTAGATAACCAATCCATTCTCTTTCGCTACATCATGAAGAGAAAACTGTTTGCCAGAAATCGTATCCGGTAAATTGAAATCTGGCGCTTTAGTTCCTAGCGCCAACATTTTTGATGGAGTTAAAGCCATTCTTTTTTTTCGAAAATATAAATTCTGAGAGCTTTATCCGGTGAAGTAACTTCAACAATTCCTTACATAGATCGGCCTTCAAGTCCGTAAACTTTCCTTCCTTTGGCGATTATGATTCGTCTGATTGTTCTGCTCATAGGATTGGCCGGTTTCAAGAATTTGGCCGCTCAACGCGAAATACTTTGGTGCGACAGGCCTATTGCGGTAAAGCCTTTGCATCCTTTGCAGCGTATTGCTTTTGGAAGTTGTGCCAAACAAACCCGTGAACAGCCAATTCTGAAGGAGATCGTGAATGTTCATCCTGATCTGATGATTTATTTGGGCGATAATATCTATGGCGACAGCCGGGATACATTTAAGTTGAAGGAAAAATACGGCATGCTAAGTTGCAAGCCAGAGTTTAGAAAGCTGTTGGCCAATGTGCCAACTATTGCCACTTGGGACGATCACGATTATGGAAAAGATGATGCCGGAGCAGAGTATCCTATGAAGGCTGCTACGAAAAGATTGTTTCTTGATTTTTGGAATGAGCCTTTAACCAGTAGCAGGTGGAACGGCCATGAAGGAATTTACCATGCACTTTATTATGGCGATTCGGCCACGAAGGTGCAAATACTTTTGCTCGACCTCCGCACGTTTCGGACGACCCTGATAGGCCGCGATTATCATTATGAAGCGAATGCAGACAGTATGGCCACTATGCTTGGATCTGCTCAATGGCAATGGCTTTCAAGTGAATTGAAAAAACCGGCCCGGGTACGTATCATTTGCAGCAGCACACAGTTCGGCACCGAACATAATGGCTGGGAATGCTGGGACAATTTTCCAAAGGAGCAACAGCGGATGTTCGATCTCATAAAAGAAACCAAAGCAAATGGCGTGATTTTTTTTAGTGGCGACGTGCACTATGCCGAACTTTCGATGCGAAAGTTAGATGGACTATATCCTATTTACGACATGACCAGCAGTGGCCTGACGCACCGCGAACACAAACCGGCTAAAAACCGATACCGAATTGGGGAGGCGCTCAATGAAAGAAACTTCGGATTACTTGATATTAATTGGGGTGCGCATCCTACCTTGCTTTTCAGGGGTTTCGACTGGACCGGTCATGAACGTATAATTCAGGAAGTGAAGCTGGATGATCTGAAATTTTAGTCGGTAATTTTACTTTTGTTAGTTTAGATGTAAGGGTATAAACAGATTTCGTTAGGTTAGCGAAAAATCGATGCTATGCCTTATGTACTCTTGTTTTCATCCATTTTCTTTAACATCATCACCAATGTTTTTTTCAATCTGTCGGCGTTAAACGACGCTTCATTCTTTAAAAAGAAAGCGTATTTCGTAGCGGGTTTGGCATGCGGATTATTGAACTCCTTTCAGTTTACTCAGGCATTGCGCAATATTCCGTTGCAAATAGCAAGCCCAATCTATTTCGCACTAACTATTGTGGGATTGTTTCTATCGTCTTATTTTTTCTTTAATGAAGGCATTTCAGCCATGCGTGTGGCTGGCGTTTTGGTGATTTGCGTGGGTGTAGTAATGGTAAATCTTAGATAGCGAATTAATGGAGTAAATCGGAGGCCAATTTTGCTATGCTACCGAAGTTATTGTTTACTGCATTGATTTCTTTCGAAAGATATCGATCGGTTTTTAAAAAATCGGATGCGTTCAATTCAGGATCGATTTTCTGAAGCAAATTCATCAGCTTTTGTGTAGAAGAACTTTGATGAAGCTTCAGTTCAAACTGCAACAATTGTTTTTCACGAAGCCGGAAAGCGTAAAAGCCGGTAAGCAGTGCAATGGAAATAATTCTTTCCACATTCCCGCAAATTTGAATGGCCTGCCGCGCGGCAATGGTGCCCATGCTTACATGGTCTTCTGTATTCTCGCAGGTAGGAACCGAATCGGCTGAAGCCGGGTGTACCAGCACTTTATTCTCACTAACCAATGAAGCGGCTACATATTGCGGTATCATCATTCCATTATTTAAACCGCTGCCCTCAATCAGAAATGGAGGTAATACATCATTGGTTGAAGCATCTACTAATTTATTGATCTGCCTTTCACAAATGTTTCCAATTTCAGCAATGGCCAATTTCAGATAGTCCATGATAAGCGCTACCGGTTGCCCATGGAAATTACCGCCGCTGATTACCGCGTCCTCTTCTGCAAAAATCAAAGGATTGTCGCCTGCTGCGTTCAATTCGTTATTTAGAATTTCTTCCACATGATCTATTGCAGCTTTAGTAGCACCAAAAACCTGTGGCACGCAACGAATGGAGTAGGCGTCCTGTGGTTTCCATTTTTTCTTTGCAAACAGAAAAAGATCAGCCAGAGCCGATTTACCTGTGGCACGCAAGGCATAAATAAGCTGATCGGGAATTTGCTGTTGTTTTTGTACATCTGTTTCAGCCGCCAATTGTTCTAAAACAGTAATCATTTCAGTACTTCCAATTTCCGATTTTATAGCATCAGAAGCCAGTACATGTTTGATGATGTGTTGCTGCGAGATATTAATAAAAGTAGAATCGCTTAAAAGCTGTGTAAGTTGATTAGCAATGGCAATTTGACCGGAATGCCTGCGGGCCAAATGGATTTTTTCAAATGCAAATGCATTTTTTCGCGCGCCAATAGCTTCAAAGAGTAGCGCTGAAGAAAGTGTTGCAGATTCTAAGATCTGAACGGCCAAATGTAGCGCTACCACTCCGGCCGCGCAAATTATAGTGGTGCCGTTAGTTAGCGCTAATCCTTCTTTGTAGCTCAGCGTAACGGGTTTGAAACCAATGTGCACCGACATTTCTGTTTTTAGAAAAGTTTCGGTGTCATAACGTTGCCCATCGTACTCCAATTCTCCCTCGCCAATTAACGGCAAAGCCATGTGGGCCAACGGACACAAATCGCCGCTGGCGCCTACTGATCCTTGTTCGGGAATAATAGGGTGTATTTTGTTGTTTAGGAGGAATTGTAGCTGGCGAACAGTGCTTTCCTGTACGCCCGAATGCCCTTTCAGCAGGGTGTTCAACCGTATTGCCATTGCTGCACGGGTGATGGCACGCGATAACGGCGCGCCAACACCACAGGCGTGTGATCGCAATAAATTGAGTTGCAGGATTTCAGTTTTATCGGCAGCAATGTATTTATCGGTGTTCGATCCGAATCCTGTAGTTACGCCGTAAATGATTTTGTTCTCATTTACTTTTTGAACAATGTAATCACGGCTTTGCTGTAATTTGGCAGTATCTATTTCGGTGAAAGCGTCGTGATACGAAATGGCAATAACATCTTGCCATTTCAGCGCTTCGCCGTTGAGCAGTATTTTTTTCATTGCTGATTTTTAAAGCAGTGCCTTAATTGCGGCTACCACATTTTCCAATGGAGCTTCCGTTTGTACCCTTCGGGTCCATTCGGCCTTATCGGTTACAGTGGCGGAAAGTTCTTTGCCTAATTTTAAATTCTTGATAGAAACTACACCCTTAGCGGCTTCATCACTACCCATCAAAATGGCCAACGGACAGTTTTTTTGATCGGCATAGGCCAGTTGTTTGTTCAACCCTTTTTGCGTTCCGTAATATATTTCAGTGGCAATTCCGGCACTTCGAAGTTGTTGTGCCAGTTGCTGGTACGTTTCAGCGAGGCTGGCATCAAATGCGCAAATAAACACCGGTCCGTCTGCTAAAGTTCCATCATTTCCTGAAAGGGCCAGCAATTCGCACAAACGATCTACTCCAATACTGGCGCCGGTTGCAGGCACTTTAATGCCAAGGGTTTGAGCCACAAGGCCGTCGTATCGTCCGCCACCGCAAATAGAACCCACTTTGCGCTCACGGCCCTTTTCATCAATATAAGTTTGAAAACTCTCCACTTCCACAACAGGTCCGGTATAGTAGGCCATTCCGCGAATCAAAGTGGGATCAAAAATCACTTTGCTTTCATCAAATTTTAGGGTAGAAAGAATTTGATCGATTTGTTGTAATTCCTGCAAACCTTCCAGCGAAGTGGGATTATCCCCAATATTGTTTTTCAACGCATCCAAAATGGATTGGCGCGAAGTGGCCTGCGCAAATTTTTTGAAAAACGCTACAATATTTTGTTGTACCGCTTCGCTCAAATTCAAACCCTTTATAAAGGCTCCGGATTGCTCGTCCTTACGGCCTTTCCCTAATTCCTGCGCTACTCCGTTTAAACCAATCTTATCAAGTTTATCAATCACGCGGAGAATTTGTTGCTCTTCCTCCTCGCTGGTAACGCCCAGGCTTTGGAGAAAACCTTTAAGCACTTTGCGGTTGTTGAGTTTTACAATAAAACTTTTTTCAGCCAGGCCGATCTCACGTAAGGCGTCGTAGAGTATCATGGCCACTTCGGCATCGGCAGCCATATCGGTGCTTCCTACCGTATCAAAATCCAATTGCCAGAATTCGCGGAAGCGTCCCGGATCCAGCTTGGCTTCAAAACGGAAAACTGGTCCGTACTGAAAACGCCGGAATAGCGGAGTTTTCCCTTCCTTTAAGTTGTTTTTCAGTTTATCGGTCCACAGCCTTTCAGCATAAACCCGAGCCAATGGCGCAGTAAGATCGTAGCGCATTGCTATGGGGAATCGGTCCATTATGGTTTTATCGCCATCTTTTGCCAATGAAAAATCATCGTAATAAACAGGTTCACTTTCTTCATTTTTGAAAGCATAAATGCCATCGGAAAGCGTTCCGTCCGATAATCCTTCGCCCGGCATATATTTTCCTAAACATTCGGCGTATTCCAGAGTTGGCGTGTCCCATTGCTCAAAGCCATATTGACGGTAAATTTTGGCTGCTGCGTTGATCACTTTCCATCGAAGCTGATTCTGCGCCGGGCCGATATCTCGAAATCCTTTGATTTTACGGGGAATAATTCCTCTTTTTCTGTTGCTCATATAAGGGGTGCAAAATAAAAAAAGCATTATTCGGAAGGAATAATGCTTTGGAGTACCGCTGACCAGGCTCGAACTGGTGACCTCTAGATCCACAATCTAGCATTCTAACCAACTGAACTACAGCGGCCCGTTGTTAGAGGGCTGCAAATATAAAAAGAACATCAAAATACCACAGCAGAAAATTGCGATTGCCCTATTTTGAAGTAAAGATATTACACAAAGTTAATATGCATACTGCATTTTACATCTTTTGCTTCTGCCCTCAAAGATTATATTTGCCGCTCTGATTTTTGAAGTGGAAAACAAAGAATTTTACAGTCACGAAACAGCCATAATTGACCAGGGTTGTACGATAGGCAAAGGAACGAAGATCTGGCACTTTACTCATGTTATGCCCGATTGCAAACTGGGCGAGAATTGTAATTTAGGCCAGAATGTGGTGGTGTCGCCGGGTGTGGTGCTGGGCAACAATGTGAAGGTACAGAACAATGTTTCCATCTATACCGGCGTAACCTGCGATGATGATGTATTTTTAGGCCCTAGTTGCGTGTTCACAAATGTTACAAATCCGCGCAGCGCAGTGAATCGCCGCGGGCAATACGCTAAAACGCATGTGGGAAAGGGGGCCAGCATTGGCGCCAATGCCACCATCGTTTGCGGTCACAACATTGGCGAATACGCTTTTATAGGTGCAGGTGCCGTGGTTACCAAAAATATTCCCGCCTATGCTCTGGTGATTGGCAATCCGGCCCGCCAAACCGGATGGATGAGCGAATATGGTCACCAATTAAAGTTTGATGAAAGTGGTAAGGCAACTTGTCCGGAAAGTGGCATGCAGTACCAACTTAAAAATGGAATGGTTACGAAAATCTAGAACAACTCTTATGATACAACAGTTACTTCAAAAGGAAAAGAAATTAGCAGTGATCGGTTTGGGCTATGTTGGCCTTCCAATCGCTTTGGAATTTGCCAAAAAGATTTCGGTTATCGGTTTCGACATCAACCAAAAGCGGGTAGATATGATGCGCAACAAAATCGATCCCAGCCAGGAACTGGAATCCTCTGCATTTGATGGCGCCGATATCCATTTTACCGCTAATATTGAAGATCTGAAACAAGCCAACTTCTTTATTGTAGCTGTTCCTACTCCGGTTGATAAGCACAATGTACCTGATCTGAAACCGGTTCTTTCTGCTTCTAAAACCATTGGCAGCGCATTGAAGAAAGGCGACTATGTTGTGTTTGAATCAACCGTGTATCCGGGTTGTACAGAAGATGATTGCCTTCCTGTTATGGAAGAAGTTTCGGGCCTGAAGTTGAAGAATGGCGATTTTAAGCTGGGCTACTCGCCGGAACGCATTAATCCGGGCGATAAGGAACATACCATCACAAAAATCAAGAAAGTAGTTAGTGGCAGTGATGCTGAATCACTTGACATTATAGCACGCGTTTATGAAATTATTGTAACTGCAGGAACGCATCGCGCCTCTTGCATTAAGGTGGCAGAAGCGGCCAAAATAATTGAGAACACGCAGCGTGATCTCAATATTGCGTTGATGAACGAATTATCGCGAATCTTTGATCTGATGGGGATTAATACCTATGAAGTTTTGGAAGCTGCGGGTACTAAATGGAATTTCCTCAAATTCTTCCCGGGATTGGTGGGCGGACACTGTATTGGTGTTGACCCATACTATCTAACCTATAAATCGCTGGAACTGGGCTATAATCCTGAAGTGATTTTGGCCGGAAGAAGAATTAACGATGACATGGGCGCTCACGTAGCGCGTAAACTGGTGCAGCAAATGATTAAACAGCACAAACAAATTGACGCTACCCGTGTGCTGGTGATGGGAGCAACATTTAAAGAGAACGTTAGCGACATTAGAAATTCTAAAGTGGTTGACGTAATTGGTGAATTGAAAAAGTATTCTGTAATCGTAGAAGTTACCGATCCGTATGCCGATGCTGAAGAGTTTCATGAAGAGTATGGAATTCATTTGAACAAAGAATACGGTTCTGATTATGATGCGGTGATTGTAGCTGTAAACCACGATCAGTTCAGTAATTTAGATGATGCCTTCTTCGCCAAAATTTTGAAAAAAGATGGTATTGTGGTGGATGTGAAAGGCGACATACGCAATAAAGTGAAAAACTATTCGTACTGGAGCTTATAAGTTATGAAGAAGAAAATTTTGATCACCGGAGGTGCCGGTTTCATTGGTTCACATGTGGTACGTTTGTTCGTAACCAAGTATCCTGATTATGAAATCGTGAATCTTGATAAGCTCACCTACGCCGGCAATCTTGAAAATCTGAAAGACATTGAGTCATCACCGAACTATCGCTTTGTAAAAGGAGATATCGTAGATGCGTCATTTATTCAGTCGCTTTTCGAAAAAGAAAAATTCGACAGCGTGATCCATTTGGCGGCTGAAAGCCACGTTGATCGCAGTATCCATAACCCGTTGGAATTCGTAATGACCAATGTGATTGGAACAGTGAATTTGCTTAACGCAGCACGAAGTATCTGGAAAGACCATATGGAGGCGCATCGGTTTTATCATGTATCAACTGATGAGGTTTACGGTTCGTTAGGCATGGACGGGCTTTTTACCGAAACTACTGCTTATGATCCACACAGTCCGTATTCTGCCTCAAAGGCCTCCAGCGATCATTTTGTAAGAGCTTATCACGATACTTATAAAATGCCTTGCGTGATTTCCAATTGTTCCAATAATTACGGGCCTAACCACTTTCCGGAAAAGCTAATTCCACTTTGTATTAATAACATCAAGAACAATAAGCCGCTTCCTATTTATGGAAAAGGGGAGAACGTGCGCGATTGGCTGTATGTAGTGGACCACGCCCGGGCAATTGATGTGATTTTCCATGAAGCAAAACCGGGGAGTACTTACAACATAGGCGGGCACAATGAATGGACCAATATTGATGTGATTCGTTTATTGTGTCGCATCATGGACAAAAAATTGAACCGTGCGGAAGGAACGAATGAGAAACTTATTACGTTTGTTACCGATAGGGCTGGTCATGATTTGCGCTACGCTATTGATTCAACCAAGTTACAACGGGAACTAGGCTGGCAGCCATCGTTACAATTTGAAGAAGGTTTAGAGAAGACGGTAGATTGGTACTTAAACAATGAAGCCTGGCTGAATGCCGTTACCAGCGGCGCTTATCAGCATTATTACGAAAAGCAATATTCCTAAGTGGAGACAAAAAAAGAGGAGTGAATTTTCACTCCTCCTTTTTTTACATGAACCTTCTGATGTCATTAACCACTGCAAAAATCATAAGGGCGAGTAGAAGAACTAAACCCACCTGATTAATCTTTTCCACTGTTTTATCTTCCAGCTTTTTTCCCGAGATCATTTCAAACAGCAGTAAGATCACATAACCGCCATCAAGCATCGGAATCGGCAATAAATTAGCAACTGCTAAAATTAGTGATATCAGCGCTGTTAAACTCCAGAAAGCTACCCAATCCCACTCGGCAGGAAATAGAGACGCCATTGTACCAACACTGCCCAATTGCTTGTATCCTTTTACTTTTGGATTGAAGATTAGTTTGAACTGTTTCAAATAATCGAACAATTTTTCTTTTGCTTTTACTGCACCTGCGCCAAAGCTTTCGAAGAATCCATATTTACGTTCTACAAAATCAATATAGCCCTTGTATGCTTTCAGATCGGCAGGAACGTTGAAACCTAGTAAACCGCTTGCAGGAACGGTAACCGAAACATTTAAACTGTCGTTGCCACGGAGCACAGTAAGTTGGGCCGGTTTATTTTTCAAGGTTGAAAGAATGGGTCGCACTTCTGAAAAAAATCGGATCGGCTGACCGTTGATGGCTGTGATGATATCGCCTTTCTGAAGAACGCCTTTCACTACGCTGGAGTCAGAAAAGCCGCCCACCAGGCAAGGTATGTTGAACTCAAATAGTGGATGAGCAGCGCCTTTATTGCCTGCAGCTACTGCGCGTGCGGTAAAATCAGCAGGAATGGTGATGGTTAGTGGCTGACCATCGCGCAGCACTTCCACCTTTTTTACATCATCGAGCAAAATTTCCTTACCTATACTTTGAAAGCTTTGAAAAGCCTTTCCGCCATCGTGGCTCATAATCACATCACCGTTATGAAATCCAATTTCGAGAGCCAGAGAATCGCAAGCTACACCATACTTCGCGTTAGCGGCAGGAAGGGTAATTTCGCCCGCCCAAAACAGCAATTGCGAATAAATGATCCAGGCTAAAATGAGGTTCATAATGATACCTCCAAGCATAATGATCAGTTTTTGCCAATTCTTTTTAGAACGAAATTCATCTGGCAACGGGGGATGATCTAATTCTGCAGGATCGGCACTTTCGTCTACCATTCCGGCGATTTTTACATAGCCACCCAATGGAAACCACCCCATGCCGTATTCCGTATCGCCAATCTTCTTTTTGAACAATGCAAAATTGAGCAGGCCCGGAAACGGAAACAGGAAATCGAAGAATAAATAAAATTTTTCTACCCGCGTTTTGAATGCCCGGGCCGCAATAAAATGACCCAGTTCATGGAACAGAACCAGGATGGAAAGGGATAAAATAAGTTGCGCAGCTTTCATATAAATCAATGGTTTGAGGGTGGGCAAACGTACGCTATTTGTACGAGAGCAAAAAGATTAGTTACTTTACCTTACTCACCCGGGGAGATGTTCTAGCTGGATATTTTAATCTTACCGGGCCTTTACAGGTACGTCAATGGCGGGCCGCATCCTTCGGGACCTCGTCCACAAAACAGGTTAACAGCGGATTACAGCGATGTGCTAAGGCCTAAATCCTGATTTTAGCGCAGCTTGAAACGGGACCCGGGTGGGTTTTTCTACAAAAAAATACAATAAGAGCTTCAACGGTTTCTAAGCCCATATTTCGCTACGGCCTTTTCCTATTTTAGCCCAATGAACGTTAAAGTAAATAAAACGAAAATTGTGGCCACATGGGGGCCGGCATGTGCTGATGAGAACGTAATGCTTGAAATGGTGCAGGCGGGAGTGGATGTGTTCCGTTTCAATTTTTCGCACGGCAAGCACGAAGTACACCTGGATGGATTTCAAAAGGTGCGAAAAATTTGTGAAACGCATGATTTGCATGTTGGAATACTGGCCGATTTGCAAGGTCCGAAGATTAGATTGGGGCAGGTTCGCGATAATTTGGAAGTACTGGAAACCGGCAGCGAACTGGAAATTACCACCGAGCCGTGCATTAGTACCTTCAAAAAGATTTATGTAAGCTATGAAGATCTGGCCAAGGAGGCCGAACCCGGCGACAGTATTCTGATTGACGATGGCAAAGTGGAGTTGAAGGTGCTTTCGACCGATGGCGATAAGTTACTAAAGGCCGTGGTGGTTGTAGGCGGAAAGATCAGCAACAATAAAGGGGTGAATTTGCCTCATACCAAAACCAAAGTGCCTGCACTTACTGAGAAAGATAAGCGTGATTTGGATTTTGCCATTGCAAACGGAGCGAATTGGATTGCCTTATCGTTTGTACGCGCCGCCAAAGATGTTTTAGAACTGAAACGCATTATAGGCGAACGCAACAGCTATATGAAAGTGATGGCCAAAATCGAAAAGCCGGAAGCGTTGGAAGAACTGGATGCTATTATTGATGCGGCTGATGGCATTATGATTGCGCGTGGTGATTTGGCTGTTGAAGTACCACAGGAAAAGATGCCGTTGATTCAAAAAGACATCATCAAGCGCTGCATTCGCAAAGCCAAACCGGTGGTGGTGGCTACGCAGATGATGGACTCTATGATCGAAAATTCGAACCCCACACGTGCTGAGATAACCGATGTGGCGAATGCGTTAATTGATGGCACGGATGCGGTAATGCTGAGTGGCGAAACCAGTACCGGTAAATATCCTGTTCGTGTGATTCAGATTATGGAGCGGATTCTGGATAATGTGGAGAGTGCTGACGATATTGTTTACAACAAGGCGCTGGTGCCCGACCGCAACTCGCCCTCTTTTTTGTCAGATGCCATTTGCTACAATGCCTCGCGCATGAGCGCTGAGCTGGGCGCGCGCGCCATTGTGGGAATGACCTTTTCGGGATATACCGGATTTATACTCTCCAGCTATCGGCCTAAGGCGGAGATTTTCATTTTTACGGAAAACAAGCAATTGCTGAACACCCTTACGCTTTGTTGGGGCGTTCGGGCGTTCTATTACGATAAATTTGTGGGAACAGATACGTCTATCCGCGACGTGATTCGTATTCTGAAGGAGCGAAATTTGGTGAATCCGGGCGAAATGATTGTGAATACCGGCTCGATGCCATTAGCTGCGCGTGGAAGGACGAACATGGTGAAAGTGACTATAATAGATTAATACTTTTCAGATGGCGCACTGCCGGTCATAGCGCCAGGGATGCGGAAGGCGCGACCGAAGGGAGCGGTGCGAAGGAGGAACGACTGAGCACGGAAGCGAAGCGTACCCTGTAGCAGCCCGCCGCAACCCGCGTTAGTAAGCTTATTATAATTCGCAACGATTTTTTCGGGTTGCGGGGCGTCCAAAAAATAAAAACTATTTACGGCCGTGCCATTCCACTTCCGGCACCTGTAACTGATGCGAAAAATAGCGTGCTAAGGTGAACAGATAGTCGCTTAGCCGATTCAGATATTTCAAAATTATGGGATCTACAGGGCTGGTATGATTCAGTGCCACTACCAGCCGTTCTGCGCGGCGGGAAACAGTGCGGGCAAGATGGCAATAGGAAATATGAATATGGCCGCCGGGCAGAATGAAGGCGCGCAAGGCTGGCAGCGATTCATCCATTTTATCAATGGCAGTTTCCAGCTCCAGCACATCACTTTCCAATAAATCGGGCCGTGGCAGTTTGGTATTTTCTGGGTCGGCAGCCAAAGCCGCACCAATGGTAAAAAGGCGATCCTGAATGGTTTTCAGCAGTGTCTTCAGTTCATCCGTTGCTGCCACATCGCGCAACAGGCCGATCCAGGAATTCAGTTCGTCAGTAGTGCCGTAGGCTTCAATACGGAGGTCTGATTTGGATATTCTTCGGCCGCCGTAAAGTGCTGTTTCGCCGATATCACCGGTTTTTGTGTAGATTTTCATGGTTGCTTATTGAACCGCTTTTAATAACACAATGTAGGTTGGGAAGTGGTCGCTATAACCGTGGTTGTAAATATTTCCATCCCAGGTGCGTAGCGGATAACCCTTGAACTTGCCGGTTTTTTGAACCATAAAATCGCGGTTGTAGATCAATGCCTTTTGATAAAATACGCCGTTCTGTTCTTTTGGAAGAAACCCGTGCGAGATCATAATTTGATCGAACAGATCCCAGGAATCGTTATAAGCCAGCGTTCCGATGCCTTTCTTATAATAATTCCAGAACGGGTTAAACATACCGCCCGGCTGTACTTTTTCCTTATCAGCCTTAGCGCCTATAATTTTGGCACAAGAAGTATTGGAGGGATCATCGTTCAGATCGCCCATCACTACGGCCTTGGTTTCGGGATTCAAAACCATAAGTGAGTCAATGATTTTTCGGGAAACGCCTGCTGCAATTTCGCGAAGCGGACGGCTGGCTTCTTCGCCGCCACGCCTCGACGGCCAGTGGTTCACAAAAATGTGGATGGTATCAGACAGCATGTATCGCACCGTAACCCAAAGCACATCGCGGGTTTGGTGAGGAAATGAATCGCCACGTTCAACAGGCAGGGTAACATGAAGCGGACGGCTTTGAAGCACCGTCATATATTTGGGATTATAGAGGAAGGCCACATCCACGCCGCGGGAGTCGGGCGAATCGTAATGCACGATTTTAAAATTAGATGGCTTCAGTTTGGGATGCGCCACCAGATCGTTCAGTACATTATCGTTCTCAATTTCGGCCACACCAAAACACGAGAGACCATCGGGTGTGATGTCCTTGCCTATGCCAGAAAGCACTTCGGCCAAACGCCCCACCTTATCGCGGTAAACTTCGGTATTGTAGTGTCGTTCAGACTTTGGCAGAAATTCGGCATCATCTACAAAGGGCTGGTCGATGGTATCATAGAAATTCTCGAGATTGTAGAAGCCTATCAGGCCAACTTTATACTGTTTAGTTTCCTGCGCGCAAAGCCCCGCAGTAACCAGCAACAGCATCGCAATGATGTAGCTCTTTTTCATGCCGTGAAGAAAGAAATAAACCATGTTTAACGAAAGCGCTTAACAAGGATTTAATAAAAAGAAAAAGGGCCTTACTGGAAGGCCCTTTTTCTTTTAGGAGTGAAAGCGTTTATTTTTTAGCAGGAGTTACGGTGACTTTACTACCGTTAGGATTTGGTTTGGAATTGGAAGGATTTGGTTCGTTGGCATTCTTTTTTGAGCCACCCGCGCTTCCTGAATTTCCATTACCTGCACTTTTCGCATTTGACTCCACTTTTGGGTTGGCCGGTTTTGAAGGCTCTACCCGTGAGGTACGTTGCACTTCGGCGGTACTGCCGTTGCCGCCCATTTTAAAGGTAATACCGGCATTTACAAAGGTTTTTCCATAGCCGAACTCTGCATTCACAGCAATATTTGGCTTGAAGTAGTAGCGGGCGCCCACTTGAGGACCTACAAACAGAATCGGCAATACGCGAGTTCCGCCATAGTAGTTGTACTTATCAAAATCAACGGCAAAGCCTGAACCGATGTTCAAGCCGGCATAGATATCGAGTTTATCGGAATGCATGCGGTCGCCTTTTCCGGTTTTATCGGCTATTAATTGATAGAAGTGAAAATTAGCCAAGGCGCCAATTGGAACTACCAATTGCGGATCGCTGTTATAATAGCTGTAGTAATATAAACTGCCTAAACCCGTTCCGGCATTTCCTCCAAAACCAGCAGTAAAACCTACACCTACATATTTATGAACTGCAAATTCCATTTGCACGTTAATCACCCCGCTTAAACGCGAGTAGTAGGATGGGTAATAATAGGTGCCGTAATGATGGCTGGCGTAATTCGGGTCAAATTCAAAAGTGTTGGTACCACCCAATCCTAAGGTGAGAAGCTTAGTGCCGCGATCGAAGGCTTGAGCTTGAGTTTCGGTTAAAATGCCGCAAAGGGCTAACAGCAATACAATTTTTTTCATAGCTACGTTTTTAAGTCGCCGCAAATATACGGGCAACTTTTGGCAAAAGCAGGACAAAAATCAGTTTTACTTTCTACCTGATAACAATGCCGTAGGTGTTTGATGATAAAATCAGACAGAAAAAATAGGGCATGAATTGGGTGCGCAGTATTTTGCTATTTTGCGGCCTATGCAAAAAGAACTGGAGGTATTAAAACATAAAATTGCACAGGCGAAAGAAGCAGGTGGCAAAGAACGCATTGCATCGCAGCACAAAAAGGGGAAACTTACAGCGCGCGAGCGTATTGAACTGCTGGTAGATGAGGGCTCATTTGAAGAGATCGGTATGCTGGTAGAACATCGCGGACGGGATTTTGGCATTGATAAGGAAATTTATTTGGGCGATGGTGTGGTAACCGGTTATGGGTCTATAGATGGGCGGCCGGTTTATGTATTTTCGCAGGACTTCACTGTATTTGGCGGTTCACTTTCTGAAACACATGCTGAAAAAATTGTGAAGGTGATGGATTTGGCCATGAAAAATGGTGTTCCGTTAATTGGGTTGAACGATTCGGGTGGCGCGCGTATTCAGGAGGGCGTGGTTTCTTTAGGCGGCTATGCCGATATTTTTTACAGAAATGTATTGGCATCGGGCGTTATTCCTCAGATTTCAGCTATTATGGGACCTTGCGCCGGGGGAGCCGTGTATTCACCGGCCATGACCGATTTCATTGCCATGGTGGAGCAAACCTCGTACATGTTCGTAACCGGCCCGAATGTGGTAAAAACAGTAACCCATGAGGATGTGACCAGCGAAGAACTGGGAGGCGCACACACCCATGCAGCTAAAAGCGGCGTTACTCATTTTTCATTTGCCAACGAAGTAGAATGTTTGAATGGTATTAAGAAGTTGTTTAGTTACATACCGCAGAACTGTGAGGAGTTGGTGCCGCACAATAATTACGAACCTGGTGAGGAGTGGCGGCCTAAGTTAAACACTATTATTCCGGAAAATCCTTCACAGCCGTATGATGTAAGGGATATCATTTCAGAGTTAGCCGATAATGAATCGTTTTTTGAAGTGCATAAAGATTATGCTGAGAACATTGTAGTTGGATTTGCGCGGCTGGCAGGCCGTTCCATAGGTATTGTAGCCAATCAACCGGCAATACTGGCAGGCGTTCTGGATATCAATTCTTCGAAGAAGGCGGCGCGCTTTGTGCGCTTCTGCGATTGTTTCAACATCCCATTGCTCACTTTGGTGGATGTTCCGGGTTTTTTACCGGGCACCGACCAGGAATGGCACGGCATTATTTCGAATGGCGCTAAATTATTGTATGCATTCAGCGAAGCTACCGTTCCCAAAATCACCGTTATTGTTCGCAAAGCTTATGGTGGGGCTTATGATGTAATGAACTCGAAACATATTGGCGCCGATATGAACTTTGCGTGGCCTAATGCCGAAATCGCTGTAATGGGAGCCAAGGGTGCAGCAGAGATCATCTTCAAGAAAGAAATTACGGCAGCCGCTGATCCTAACGCCAAACTTCAGGAAATGGTGGCCCTTTACACACAAAATTTCGCCCACCCTTATAAGGCCGCGGCACGTGGTTATGTAGATGAAGTAATAGAACCGGCGGCTACGCGTCAAAAGCTGATTCGCGCCTTTTCTATCAATGAGAATAAAGCGCAACAACTTCCAAAGAAAAAGCACGGCAACATTCCGTTGTAATGTTTATGGCACAGCATAAAGTTGCCGTGGTGATCTTAGGTTGGAATGGCAAAAAATTCCTGGAGCAATTTCTGCCTTCAGTAGTTTCCAACAGCGCCGGCGAGGGTTTTGTAGTGGTGTATGCCGATAATGCCTCCTCGGATGGATCAGTGGAATTTGTGAAAGAACAATTCCCGACGGTTGAAATTATTGAAACCGGCGCCAATCTAGGTTTTGCCGGTGGTTACAATGCGGCATTAAAACAGGTGAACGCCGAATACTACGTTCTTTTAAATCAAGATGTAGAAGTAGCGCCAAACTGGTTGTTGCCTCTTGTTAGGGTATTAGATAGCAATTCAAATATTGCTGCAGCCCAGCCAAAGTTGAGGGCTTTTGCCGATCGGAATGCATTTGAATATGCAGGAGCATCCGGAGGATATGTCGATTTTTTGGGATTTGCTTTTTGCCGGGGCCGCGTTTTCGATTTTATAGAAAAGGATTCCGGACAGTATGATACCACGGTTCCCATTTTTTGGGCCAGTGGTGCGGCGCTGTTCATACGAGCTTCAGTATATCATGAAGCCGGAGGTTTGGATGAAGATTTCTTTGCTCATCAGGAAGAAATCGATCTTTGCTGGAGGGTATTGCGATTGGGCTATCAGATCATGGCTGTTCCGGAATCGGTGGTATATCACGTGGGCGGCGGCAGCCTTCCGCAGGGAAATCCCAGAAAAACTTATCTGAACTTCAGGAATAATTTGTTCCTGCTTTTAAAAAATCTTCCGGCCTCAGCCCTGTGGTGGAAACTGCCTTTGCGCCTGATGTTGGATGTTGTGGCAGCCTATTACAGCGTATTAAAAAATCGCAACCTCAATGATTTCAGCGCCATTGCTAAAGCTCACTTGCACTTTTTCTCCTCCTTTAATTCTATGTACGTAAAAAGAAATAAAGGCGTAAAGGCAGTGAATCTTTATTCTAAAAGTGTGGTGTGGCACTATTTTATTAAGGGAAAGAAAACCTTTTCTGAATTGCAATGAAAACCTTGGTATTACTGCGCCACATCAAATCAGGTAAACTAACTCCTGTACCCGATTTCGAAAGAACTATCGTGGAGGAACGAAGACCGGACATGAATAAGGTGACAGCGGCTTTGCGCAACACCAAATTTTCACCCGAACGCATCTTGTCCAGTCCTTCAGTAAGAACGCGCCAAACCGCAGAAGCTTTCTGCACGGAATACGGTTTGAATTCAGAACAAGTTACTTATATCGATAACTTGTACGAAGCCAGTTTGGAAGATATTGTAGAAGCACTCAAGACACTCCCTGATTCAGTAAACAATGTGGTGATTGTGGGCCACAATCCTTCCATTACTGAAGCCGCCAATCGCCTTTCAAATGCGAGGGTGGACAATGTTCCCACCTGCGGCGTGGTAGGAATTCATTTTGACGGAAATTCATGGAAAGAGGCACTGAGTCAACGAGGGCAGCTCATTTTTTTCTTTGCGCCAAAATTATTGTCAATCGAATGAAGACCGGAATTATTATTGGAAGCACACGCCCCAATCGTTTGGGAGAAGGAGTGGCGGCCTGGGTGCTGGAGCAATCGCGCCAATTTCACGAGTTAGAATTTGAAGTGTTGGATCTTAAAGCTTTTGAATTGCCTTTATTGAATGAACCTGTTCCTGCCTCGGCAAGTAAGGGAAATTACCAACATCAACACACGCGAAAATGGGCAGAGGCCGTAAACGCCTGCCAAAGCTTTGTTTTCGTTACCCCTGAATACAATCACGGTACTTCTGCCGCGCTTAAAAATGCTATCGACTACTTGTTTCAGGAGTGGGATGGCAAGCCTTGCGCATTTGTAAGTTATGGAGCTGCCGGAGGCATCAGGGCAGTGGAACAACTACGGCAAAACGTAATTACAGTGGGTTTGATCGCCATTCGTCCTCAGGTTACCTTTAATCTGGCCACTGATTTCGATAATGGAATATTGAAACCCAACGAACGCCATCAACGAACGCTGTCGGGTTTATTTACTGAGTTACACCGATGGACGCTTAGTTGTAGCTATTACCGCAACCAATAAAATCAGATATCGCCAGGCAGCGGACGTATTGTAATGTCCTCAACTACGGCTGATGGCGAAAGCTGATACAAATCGAAAACTAATTTTCCAATGTCAGCAGCCGAAATAAAACGGTTTGCATCTAGCTCTGTTCCCTTCCACGAATCGGTAAGTGTTGCGCCAGGCATCATTGAGGTAACCTTGATGTTATGCGGTTTTAATTCTTCCCTCAAAGCCTTTGAAAAACCAAGTAAACCAAATTTTGAAATGCTGTAAGAGCCGCCGTTATGATAAGCTTGTAAAGAGGCGATAGAACAAATATTAAAAACGGCGCCGGTTTTGGCTTCAATTAACGGTGGCAACATCGCTCTGGTGAAATGATAGGCGCTGTAAAGGTTCGTCTGAATTAATTTTTCCAAAACGCCATCTTCTTCTGAAATCACCTGACCGGGAAGAAAAACACCGGCATTATTAACAATCACGCTTGCCTTTTTCCATTGTTGCAGAATGGTTGCAGCAAATTCAAGCAATTGTTTTCGGTCAGTAACATCTGCCTGAAAGAAAATATGATTTGCGGCCGGGGAAACCTCCGAAATTTCACGTTGCAACTGTTCCAATGAATCGGAATTTCGGGCACAAACGGCCACTCTAAAACCATTTTTCGCAAAGTGAAGTGCGATAGCCTTACCTATTCCTTTAGAGCCTCCTGTGATGGCTATTGTTTGATTGTTCATACTTCAAAATTTTGCCATAGCGCGTAAATACACTGAAGATCCCGGATAATACATCGGAACGAGATCACCAATAAGATTGGTAGTACCCAACGCCACATCTACCCACTTACTCTTTTTCGCAACTTCAAAGCCAATATTGAAGTTGGAGTAACCTCCGTACCCCGCTGATGTAGAAATCAGCCACTTTTTTTGCAAAATAAAATTAAGCTTCACATAACCATAAGCGTAGTATTTGTAGATGTTACGGGTATTAATTCCCAGATTAACTACCATTGCATTATTGTTTTTAAGTGCCACGGGCTTGGAATAAACCAATTGTAATTGGAAGGGAAGCAGGATGCTATAGCCGCTATGTGAGGTGCGCGGTAAGAAATTTTTTAGCAACGAATCCACACTCAAACCCTGGCCAATCTTCGTAATGTCATCAATCACCAAACCCTCAAAACGGATAGCGCTGTCGCCACGGTACGAAGTGGGGGATTTTTGCCAATAAATGAATCCGATATCGTTGGCATCAAAGCTCCATTGCCCACGTTCCGTTTTATATTGAATGTGCACATCACCGGAAAATCCATAACCATTTCCATCAAAATAATGAGAAGCCCCGGTATTGGATTGGCGGAACTCATATTGGTATGTTGCATCAAGATATTCTCCCTGAGGAGCGGTGTACAACGAAGCCTTATTGGTTCTAAGCTGCTGATTACTGAATCCTTGCAAAAAGCTGAAATTAACTCCTAAATTCCAATTGCTTACTGTACCTGAAAGCCCCACAGCATATTGATTGTACATCAAATTCTGAAAATGAGTCTGAGAAAGATCAACCGTTTTATCTTCAAAATACTTATTTCCGCCAAACACCAGCCGGAAAGCATCGCGTCCTGCATTTAACTGCCGCATATTGCGATGGTAATAGCTTGCGTAAATCGATAGTTTTTGTTTTTTAAAAAAGTGACGATAAGCCAAACCGGTTTTCAATTCATCTTCATATAATATTCTGTCGCCTGCAAATTGCAGCACACGATTTTTCATGGCAGGAGAGATGTTGTTTTTCGAAAGAAAGGCCCCGGCGAACACTGTATTTATACTATTTGAATTCTGATGAAAATCCAGATCAAGTTGAACAGTGTTTGCTGAGGTATCGGCAATAGAAAGCAACGGTTGCAGGCTTTGAGCGTAATTGGCCGACCAGTTTTTAACGGGCTGTTTGCCGCAAACCGAGCAGGTGTCCTGCGATTGGCCCAGGAGATGGAATAGCAGAAAAGGGATTACCAATAGAATGCTACGCATCAAAATTTCACTTTGTATTTAAAATCAGCGGTCAGTTTTGCCTCAATCGTGTAATCGTTGAATATTTTTACGAATCCTCCATTACAACCCGGTTTCGAATTCGTGTTGAACACCACTTCGATCACCGCATGCTTCGCATTTCTCAAACGGTCGATCACCGGCGTTCCGGCGGGTATGTCCAGCACACTTTTGCTAAAACTTTCCACTTTGCAACTGGGTCCTAATGTGGCACCCGGCAGAATACCATTTTTGATGAGCGTGTCCACGCTATTCCAAGCCGAATCGTAGGCAATTAAAACAATGGTACTATTTATCGGAAATTTATTGTACGTAATCAGGTGTAAAACGCCTTCGCTGATGTTATTGATCTCATTTGGCGTATTTCCAATACTGAAATCAAACGAATCGCGTAAGGTTAATTGATTAGCCATTAACGAAAGGGGGACGTTTAAGTCGAGATTCACTTTGAGGTGACTGTCGAGATAGGCAAAGTCATCGTAAGTGCCGTGGTTCCCTGTAGGATTGGTTCGCACTTCTACATCATAAGCAATTTGGTTGGGCAAATTGGAAATAAAAGCGTTGATGTTGGAACTGGAACTATTCAGCCCGAATGAATTGAACGCCGGAGTAAGCGGGAAGTCGGTAGCGCGGTCTATTTTTAATGCTGTGCCAATGATTGGACTAGAAGAATTATCAGTAAGGGTAACATTGTTCCCATTCACGTTTACGCCTGTCAGCGTTTTTACTTTCACGGTGCCATCAATGCCCAAACCATTTTCAATCGATAAGCTAAGGTTTACTTTTTCAAACTGAAGTGAATTTGGAGGACTGTTTCCAAATAAGTTAATAAACTGGAATGGCGATGTTCCGGCAAACTTAATCGTGTCGCGCCCGCCATAACCTTTTATGTATCTGGGTTTGATATTTCGTATGCGGAAATCGAAATGCAAACTATCATCGCTGGTGATATGCCGAAGTACATTGCTGGAATCTACGTGGGCTATGATCACCTGTGTATAGGTATTGAATTTATTTCCTGCCGATCCGGTGAGGTTGATGGAATGATCCTTCAATGAAAAGGAGCGTTGTATAAAAGAAGGATTACCGGGCGAAGCTGGTGGAACAATGGAAGAAACCTGAACCGGTTTTCCGTATCGATCATAGGCTCCTTTCAAAATATAAGTGATGCGCAACTGTTCTTGTATCGAACTGCTGATGTAAACGTCTAAATCGCCATCTTCACAATCGATATAAGTGAATTTTCGTTCACCTAAATTTTGAGTTACTTCCTGATCAACTGATACCAGGTCTTGCGATGGAAACTTGGCTATAGCATCTTTTGCGCGCAAACCGAACAACTTTCCGGCTACCCGAATATAGTTGTTGGTATCAATCAACACTGCACCTCCGTTGCTACCCGGAGAACTGAAATTGATAACCTTAAACTGCAACGAACTTTCCACGGTTTTTCCTGCCAGATTGTAGAGGCGATAGGCATTTGAAAAGGCATTGATATGGGGAATAACGTCAGAAAGGATTAAGCTGCCGGATGTATTTCTGATCTCGAATTGCAGATTGTCAACTGCAATTGGAAGCGAATCGATGAAATAGATTTCTAAAAATCCCGAAGCAACAGTAACCGACTGGAAGTACTGCGAAGCATCAAAACTGAATGGTGGCGCCGGAATTCCGGAGATGGCCGGAATTACCTTGTACTGTCCGTTATTGTTCAGAATATAATTTCCAAAAAATTGTTGCGTGGCATCCGTACTCGCTTTCATGGTGTTGGCGATGCTGCCTAGCGTAACGGGATAGGATATGGAACTTACCGGCAAACGAAGTGAATCGACCGTAAATTTTTGACCGATGAAGGTATCGTTGATATGGAAATACTGATCAGCCAGATTCAATTCATAAACCGTATTGCGATAGGAGAGGGTTAAACTATTATCAGTGGCTGTTTTTATTAGGGAATCCTTAACCAGCTTCTGAATAGAAAGAGTGGTTTTTCCTAATGGGGTCACCAGATCGGTGTCCCAATTGGTCTTATCTTCCTTACGGCAGGATCCCAGTGCGAAAAGAACGCCTAACCATAAAACGAACCATGTATTTCTTCTCATATAAAAATCGCAAAACAATATCGTTCGAATCAAATGGTGTGGTTATAGTTCCTTAGAAATTAAAGACCAATTTAGCATTTACACGGCGTTGCGGCAAATAATTCGGCACGCTGTACGACTGATTGAGGTAATCTTTGATCCATAAATAGGAAACCGTGTTGTTGATGCCGAAAACGTTCAATACATCCAGGCTGAACCAAACCGATTTGATGCCTTGCCCCACTTTGGTTTTTTTCTTATCCCATTTGGGATTCCAGAGTTGAGCCGCAAAGCCCAAATCCACTCTTCTGTAAAACGGCAGCCGGCGGCTATCGCTGAAACTGGCATCCGTAGGGCCTTTTACGGGAATTCCTGAACCGAAAACTAAATTGATATTAAGCTTCAGAAAAGGCCATTTGGGGATATAGTCTTGAAAGAAAAGATTGAAAGTGACCCATTGATCAGTTGGCCGCGGCACATAACCGACAGCCTGTGTAACGGTATCTACAGCTTTGCCATTGGTGTTATAAATACTGCGATTGCCTGCTGAATCTACATAGTACTTCTGCATATCGCCGTCTATGTCATTAATGGTTCGTAACAACCCCAGTGAAATCCACGATTCCGCGCCTTCGGCCAGCTCACCACCCAAACGAAAGTCGGCGCCAAATGCATGACCATGCGCCATGTTTCTTCCATAATAACGAATTAACGTATTGTCAAACTCATACGGAACAATGTCCCACAAATATTTGTAATACACCTCCGTTACAAATTGAAAAGGCCGGCGCCAGGCCTTGAAAGTATAGTTTAATCCGGCAACAGCATGAACCGACTTTTGGGCTCTGAGACCGGTATTTACATGGCCATTTAAATCGCGCATTTCGCGGTAAAATGGCGGTTGATAATACATTCCTGCCGAAAGATTTACAATGAGGTCGCGCCTGGCTGAAGGTTTAACCGAAAACTGTATCCTTGGAGTTATAACCGGCTCTTTGTTCACATCCCAATACTGAAATCGAACGCCATAAGTTAAGTTGTACTTCGAAGAATCGCCAAATCTCCAGGAATCTTGGATATAAGCCGATATGCGGTTCGAAGACAATTGAAATCGCGTTTTTAGCGAGCGGCTTAAGTTGACTTCCGAAAAGTTATTCAACGGCACACTATCGCCGTAAAAGTTCTTTTGGCCGGTGCTGGTAAACGGAAGAGAATAGCCCGCAGAGTCCAGCATATCCCATTCCGACAACTTATCGCTCAGTATTTCATGTTTGTAATCAACGCCCCATTGAAGTTGATGGCCTTTCTTTAACCAACTTCCGCGAAAAGCAGCCAGATAAATATCGGTGAACAAAGTATTACGCCCCCAATTCTGTAAACCGCCAATGCCACGATATTGCTTTACTTTACCATAATCCGATTTGCTTTGATCGGTCTCTACATCGCCAATGCGATAGTCGGCTAGAATGTCGAACGTTTCCTTCTCAGAATTATTATAAGCTGACCCCAGCAATTTTAACTGGAGATTTTCTTTTGGTGTGAATACCAGCGAAAGGCCATTCATGATGGCGAGGTAGTTGTCAATTTCCTGACCTTCAAACGCCATCTCCAGTTGCTTTACATCCGTAATGGTTCCAAACTTGGTGGTCCTTGTATCGGGCCGGAACACAAATTGGTTTCGCGCCACATTACTGATCAATTCCACCCGCCATTTTTCATTCACTTGAAAAGAAGCAAACAACTGCGCATCAATAAAATTGGGCGAATATTCACCTTGCGTTTCTAAACTTTTCAGAATGTATTGGCTCGTTTTTTGACGAACGCCAAGAAGAAAAGTGAACCGTTTATCTTTGGAACATCCTTCTAAATGTCCTGCAAAACCAAGCAAGCTGGCTGAAATTGATCCGCCCCATTGCTTCGGTCGCTTATAGGTTACATCCAAAACGGAAGAAAGCTTATCGCCATAACGCGCCTGAAATCCTCCGCTCGAAAATTTAATAGTACTTACCAGATTCGGATTCGCAAATGATAGCCCTTCCTGCTGACCACTGCGTATCAAAAAAGGCCGGTAGATTTCGAAATCATTTACATAAACCAAATTCTCATCATAGTTACCGCCTCGAACCGAATAATTGCTGCTTAACTCGTTCGATTTGTTGATGCCCAAAGCTTGGGAAACCAGATAGGCCTCAATGCCGCCGCCACCTGCATCAGGCAGCAAAATGTCTCGAACTTTGATTTCACTTAAACTGGCTTGCCGCCTTGCTGATTGATCTTTTACTTCAACTTCGCGCAATTCAGTTACGGGTGCTTCCACCTGAAAGCTGATTTGCAGTGTTTCATTCTTTTTTAAAGAAATGGTTTTAGAATAGAGTTGTTTGGTGAGATAGGAATAAATGATGGTCACTTGCTTTCCTGCTGGAATGGGCATACTGTAAAACCCCACATCATTGGTGGTAGTGCTAAAGTTCTGATCTTCCTTTACTACTACGTTAACTAACTCAATAGGCTTACCGTTCAAGTCTTTCACGGCACCGTTAATAAAAGCTTTGTCTTGCCCCAAAGCCATACCCACCCACAAAAGGAAAAGAAAAAGTCCCAACCACTTTCTAGCCATATTCAAACGTAGGATAAGATGTCGATTTTCTTACAAAAAAACATAGTGAGCAAAACGGCTATTGTTGAAAATTAGTGTGTGCCTTTACTATTCCCTTTTGATTTTGGTTGCTTCGGGCCGCCGTACCATTTTTTCTTGGTTTTGTTTTTGTGGGAATTACCTGTTTTGGCCTTAGTTCCTCGATTAGGTAACTGCATCGGTATCACGTTTTGTTGAACCGGCATAGGATAGGGGTGAGCTTCATTCACCGGAATCGATTTTCCTATCAGTTTCTGAATATCCTTGAGATAATCCAATTCTTCCCGATCAACAAACGAGAAGGCCGTTCCGTTAAGTCCGGCCCGGCCAGTTCTGCCAATGCGATGCACATAAGTTTCGGGAATGTTCGGGATTTCGTAATTGATTACATGCGATAACTCATCCACATCTATGCCTCGGGCAGCAATGTCGGTAGCTACAAGTACACGAGTTTGACCGGTTTTAAAATTAGTTAGCGCCCGTTGGCGGTGTTGTTGCGATTTGTTACCGTGTATCGCTTCGGCCTTGATACCTGATTTAACCAGGTCTTTCATCACTTTGTCGGCACCGTGCTTGGTGCGCGTGAAAATTAGTGCCGAGGCAATGCTTTTATCTTTCAAAAGGAAGAGCAGCAGATCGCGCTTATGCTTTTTGTCAACATAAAACAGGTGTTGCTTTACCGTATTTGCTGTTGATGAAACCGGCGCTACCTCTACTTTTTGAGCATTATTTAAAATGGTGGAGGAAAGCTTTTGAATTTCCGGAGGCATAGTAGCCGAAAAAAACAAGGTTTGCCTCTTGGCCGGAATTTTCGCAATAATCTTCTTTACATCATTAATAAAGCCCATGTCAAGCATGCGATCGGCTTCATCCAGAACCAATATTTTCAGATGTTGAAGATGAATATATCCTTGCTGCATCAGGTCGAGCAACCGGCCCGGAGTGGCCACCAGTATATCAATGTGCTTTAGGGCTTGTACTTGAGGAACCTGGGAAACACCGCCGAAGATTGCTGTGCTTTTTAATGGGGTATATCTGCCGTAGGCTTTTAAACTTTCATCGATCTGAATAGCTAATTCGCGGGTTGGAGTTAATATAAGCGATCGGATAACTCGCTGGCGCTGTGGAACATGTTCTTTGGTTAGCAATTGAAGAATCGGTATAGAAAACGCTGCCGTTTTGCCGGTTCCGGTTTGCGCACAGCCCAAAAGGTCTTTTTCGTTTAGAACTATTGGAATAGCCTGTTGCTGGATGGGGGTAGGTTGGGTATAACCTTCTTCCTTTAGTGCTTTTAATATTGGTTCAATAAGGTGAAGCGTTGTAAAACTCATGGCCGCAAGGTAGCAATAACCTATGGAATCCGTTAATTGCAATGCTTTGCATTTCTATTTTTAATTTAGCAAGATGGCTACCATCGTTTCTCCGTCGCTGCTCTCCGCTGATTTTTCGAACCTGGCGGGTTCAATCAACATGTTAAACCAAAGCAAGGCGGAATGGATTCATATCGACGTAATGGATGGAAATTTCGTACCGAATATTTCATTTGGCTTTCCCATCATCAAAGCGATCAGGCCACTTACAAAAAAGTTTTTTGATGTACACCTGATGATTGATTCACCGGGGCGTTATTTTCAAGCCTTTAAGGACGCTGGTGCCGATCATCTTACTATTCATTACGAAGGAAATCTCCATTTGGACTCCCTGATACGCGATATCCAAAAATTGGGCATGTCGGCAGGCGTTGCAGTTAATCCCGCTACGCCGATCGAGGTCATCAAGCCGGTTTTGCCGATGCTGGACCTGGTGTTGATTATGAGTGTGAACCCCGGTTTCGGGGGGCAGAAATTTATAGCATATGCTGCCGAGAAAGTACAGGAATGCCGTAAGTTAATTGTTGAAAACCGCTCTGGCGCTAAAATTGAAGTGGACGGAGGAGTTGATTTATCGAATTGCGAAGCATTGAAAATAGCAGGTGCAAACATATTAGTAGCCGGAAGTGCTGTGTTTGGAAATCCTGATCCATTAGAAGCTATAGAAAAATTATCTCGCTAACGGGTAACATTCCCAATTCCGGTTCGTACATCATGCGGAGAAAAAAATAGGCGCAGTTATTCACATCCGCTACAAGTTAGTCTTGAAGTTCGAGGGAAATTAAAACTAAGTTTACCGGATAGATTAAAACTTATGTCAACCGGATTTTTCAACGTACCAGTACCACAAAATGAACCTGTAAAAAGTTATGCGCCTAATTCCAGCGAGCGTAAAGAATTGCAGGAAAAGTTAGCCCAAATGCGCGCTGAAGTGCGCGACATTCCCATGTTTATTGGATCGCAGCAAGTTCGTGACGGAAAAAAAATGGAATTACATCCGCCACACGATCATAAACATCTGCTGGGCTATTATTACAAAAGCGAAAAGCAACACGTTTTCATGGCAATTGAGGCAGCTCTTGCGGCTCGGGAGCAATGGCAATCGTTAAGTTGGGAACATCGGGCGTCGATCTTTTTAAAAGCTGCCGATCTTATAGCCGGGCCATATCGCGCTGAACTGAATGCGGCCACGATGTTGGGCCAGTCAAAAAATGCGTTTCAGGCGGAAATTGATTCAGCTTGCGAAATCATCGATTTTTTGCGGTTCAATGTGAAGTTCATGACCGAAATTTATGCGATTCAACCAGACAGTAATCCCGGCATGTGGAACAGGTTGGAATGGCGGCCGCTAGAGGGCTTTGTTTACGCACTCACACCTTTTAACTTCACTGCAATTGCCGGAAATTTGCCTTCAAGTTGTGCCATGATGGGCAATGTAGTGGTTTGGAAGCCAAGTAATACCCAAATTTATGCAGCTTATGTACTTATGAAAATTTTCCGTCTGGCCGGAGTGCCGGATGGGGTGATTAACCTCATCTATCCGAGTGGTCCGGATGCCGCAGAAGTAATTTTCAGCCATCGTGATTTTGCTGGAATTCACTTTACCGGAAGTACCGGAGTGTTTCAGGATATATGGAAGGCAATTGGTGCCAATATTGATCGATATAAAAGCTATCCGCGTATTGTGGGTGAAACCGGCGGGAAGGATTTTGTAGTAATGCACCCATCTGCCGATGCAAAAGAAGTGAGTGTAGCACTCGCACGTGGCGCTTTTGAATATCAGGGGCAGAAGTGTTCAGCCGCTTCGCGCGCCTATATTCCTGCGAGCCGCTGGAATGAAGTAAAGGATTTTTTAACTCAGGATCTGAAGTCGATGAAGATCGGCCCGGTGGAAGATTTCGGCAATTTTGTAAATGCAGTTATCGACGAAAAAAGTTTCGATAAACTTTCAGCGGCAATTGATCAGGCTAAAAAGGATGGGATGGAAATAGTTGCAGGTGGAGGCTACGATAAATCTAAGGGATACTTTATTGAACCTACTGTAATTCGAGCTTCCCGTCCGGATTATTTTTCAATGTGCGAAGAATTGTTTGGACCGGTGCTAACCGTTTATGTGTATGAGGATAATGATTTTGATGAGATGCTGGATATTGTAGATCAGACATCGATCTACGCACTCACCGGCGCGATCTTCTCAAACGACCGCTACGCCTGTGAAAGGGCCACGAAAAAGCTGGTTAACGCAGCCGGCAATTTTTACATAAATGATAAACCTACAGGGGCGGTAGTGGGGCAGCAGCCCTTCGGCGGGGCGCGTGGTTCCGGTACGAACGACAAAGCTGGAAGTATGATTAATTTATTGCGCTGGGTGCAGCCCAGAACCATTAAGGAAACCTTCGTTCCGCCTATAGATTACCGTTACCCTTTCCTCAGTTGATTTTATAACTAAAACCATAAAATGTCATGAAAACGATCCATTCTTTGTTTACACTCGCCTTAGCCGTAATCTTCTTTGCCAGTTGCAGTCAATCTTCTGAAAAGGAAAAGCCCCTGCAGGCACAACGCCTTTTTGGGGAGAACGACTCCACCAATTTTGAGCGGGAAGTGGACACCAGCGAGGTGATGTGTTATGATGTGATGTCGCTTGGTAATAAGATTTACCTGGTAGGCATTGATCACAGTCAAACTACAACCGATCAGGCGGCGGCCTTCGCATTAAATTATACCAGTTGTGAAGATCGATTCTATTTCCATAATGGGAAAACTACATGGTCATCACCTGATTCCATTCTTCAAAAGAACCTCATCGTACATTACGAATCCATCGGATTTGGAAATCTAAGTTTGGTAAAAGGCGATATCTGCAATAAAGAAATACCATTATGCCCGCTGTCCTGTGTGGTGAGCATGACACAAGCCGAAGGAAGTACAATAGTTGGCTATATCGACCAAAACGATTTAACTAAATAACTAGTACGCGATCTGAAGGAATTCCCACACATTCATCAAATGTTGTGGGAATTCTGTTTTTATTTCGGATGCTTTTTTTGCCCCCGGCTTACTTAAAAATCGAAGCATCTTTTTACAAAAGTCATCCTTCAGTTGATGGGCGTTCAACCATCTTCTAAGATTTTTGACCAGATAAATCACTACCGTATGGTTGCCCAGTTTGTCATGCGCTATAATTTCGAGGAATTTTAGATCACGAATGTGTTGGGTGTCCTTATTGATATCGCAAATGGCGAACGACAAATTCAAATAGTCAAGAAGTAATTCGTGATTTTTCTTTTGTAAAAACAGAATACAAATGTTGGTGTAGATAAATAGTTTCTTACGAATCGGAAGGATATCTTCATATTTTTTAATGCCATCTTCCAGTATTTTCACAATAGTATCGCCATTAGATTTATCGGCCGTGTTTAGCAAGTAGATTAGACGATACTCGTTGATTAGAAAGAATTTTCTGTACTCATCGTTTCTGGAGGTATCCGGAATGCGTTCCAATTGTTCCAGAATGCCTTCAAACAAATCAAATCGCTCTAATCGATAGGCGCAGCCAAGCGAATTGCCTAATAAGGTTTTTAAATAGGGATTAGGTTCATTAACAGCCGCGGTGGTTTGATTCCAAAGTGGAATTAAACGTTGATAGCATTCTAAGGCGGCTTCGTAATTATTTTCAAATTCATACACCCGTGCCCGAATAGCTTCTATATCTTTTTGAGATTCAAAAGTTTTCATGCCTTCCCCTTCGGCGGCATGCTCTAAACGTTGCAGTTCTTGTTTGATTTCCGTTATGTATTTTCCCAGAGTTCCTTTTATCCAGAATTGAAAAACTTTTATTCGAAGATGCGAAGCCTGTCGTTCTAAACTATTTTTCCGGTAAATCAATTCCTCTTGTTCGCGATCATCATCAAACAACTCAAAGTCTTTCTGCAACGCTGATCGTATTTGCCATTTGATTCCTGAAAACTCGAGCATTTTTAGCCATTTCTGATTGTCTTTGGCCAGATTCAAACCCTTTACTACCAGTACTTCTGCATGATTGTACAAGGCTTTGCTGTATAAAAAGCGGATATCTGCCATGATACAGGCTAATTGAGCTTCTTCATCTTTTTCATCGTGATAAGTGCGCATCACACGTAAAAGAATGTGCTCGAGTCTCTTTTTTTCTTGCGGAAGATTTTTTACGAAGGGCTTGTTTTTGTTGTATCTGCGAAAAGCATCTTCATCGTATTCCTGTTGCCATTTGTTCATGGCATCAAAAAGCTTCTCGTAATTTGCTTTGTATTGCCCTTCTACATGCTGTTGAACATGCTCTTTAAAATACTTTTTCTCAGAGGGCGATAGCGAACGTATAAGTTGATGTAGAAAGCTGGCTTGCGACACGTTTTATGACACGAAATTTTAGCCAAACATAATGATTTTTTATAACGAAAGGCTGGAGTAAATTCCCGAATTGATAGCATAATTACAGCTGTGTAAAAATTCATAAAGTATAGAAAATCAATATCATGTAACATAAATATATCTATAGAAACTATTCACGGTCATTATCCGATAAATGAAAACGGTTTGTGGTACCGGCCAACAGCCATTACGTTTGCTGCAGTTAAAGCCAATGCCATTATGAAAAGTGTTCCGGCCAATGCCATTCTGAATTTAAAGGAAGAACCGGCAACGCTATATGTACACGGTTCGGTAATGACTTTTAACCACAATAGTACGCTGACCTTTCACGCAAGCTTAGGTTCTGACGATCCTAACACCTTGATTCTGGAAGTTCAGGTTTCGTCGGGCACACATCCCACAGCCGCCCACCCTCAATCTTATTTGTACGCTTCCAGCGCACCGGAAGTACGAAGTTATAAAAGGGTTTTGATAACCCCGCCTAACTTGGAACCTGTTACGGTGGACGTACAAGTTTTTAGATGACCCACTAAAGCGCCATATTGACCGGCAGCGCCTGATTGTTGAATACTTGATGGGGTCTTGTATTCGCCAATCAATAAAACGCCATATTCGCCAAAAATCTTTATGATTGGTAAATCAGCGTTGCCGGCTTTTTTGGCCATCTTTTTCCATCTTAGTTTAAAGGCCTCAGGGCCTAATGTGCTTGTAGTAATCGCTCATCCTGATGATGAAACGGGTTTTGCTGCCAGCATTTACAAAATCACGCATGATCTTCACGGAACGGCCGACATCGCCGTGATTACAAATGGCGAAGGCGGCTATAAATACGCTACTCTGGCGGAGCCCTATTACGGATTGGAATTGACCAACGAAGCCATTGGTCGCGAACATTTGCCAGGAATCAGAAAGCAGGAGTTGATGAATGCCGGTAAAATTATTGGCATTCGGAATATTTTTTTCCTCGATCAGAAAGATGCGCATTATTCGCAGAACGAACACGAGCCTTTGGATACATCCTGGAACGTTGCTGCAGTTTCTGCCCGTCTTAATGAAATCTTAACCACAAGAAATTACGATTTTGTGTTCTGTTTGCTGCCCACTTTGGAAACCCACGGCGGCCACAAAGCGGCGTCATTATTAGCCTTGCGCGCTGTGGCGGGTGTAAAGGAAACTATTCGGCCCGTAATTCTCGGAGCCGGAGTAAGTTCAGTTAGCGATTCTGTTCGGCATTTCCACCAACTGAAAAATTATACTGAATCGGAAACAACGGCTGATACGGCCGTCTTTCATTTTAACCGAAACGCAAAATTCGGATACCGAAAGACCCTGAGTTACCAGATCATTGTGAATTGGGAAATTGCGGAGCACAAATCGCAAGGCACCATGCAATTGGCGATGAATCAAGGTGTATCAGAGGATTTCTGGTTTTTCAAGATAAACAATAATGAAGGTTTTGAAAAGGCACGTCAACTTTTTTCTGAAATGGAACGAACCAATTTAAAATAAGTGGAAATGGCCGAACCGCAGCGTCCACAGCTTACCAGAGTCCTGGGTTTGCCGCAAGCCACGGTGTTGAATATGATCGACATGGTTGGCATTGGCCCTTTTACCGCTTTGCCCATCATATTGTTGGCGTTCCCCGGTAAATTCAGTTTAATACCGTGGCTTATTGGAGCATTAGCCAGTTTGTTTGATGCATTCATCTGGAGCGAACTGGGAGCGGCGTGGCCCGAAGCCGGAGGTAGTTATATTTTTCTTCAAAAATTGTACAAAGGTAAGCTCGGAAAAATTCTGGCCTTTTTGTATGCGTTTCAAACTTCATTGCATTTGCCCCTGGTTATGACCAGCGCAGCGCTTGGCTTTCTGAATTACCTGCGATACCTGCATCCACTAACTTATATTCAGGGCAAGTATACGATGCTCGGGTTGGTTGCAATTATTATGGTTTTACTGTACCGCAATATTGTAAACGTGGGAAAGATCGGTATGGTTTTCTCTTTGATCGTAGTTACCATGCTGCTTTGGACTATTGTTACCGGGGCCCTGAATTTTGATAGTGCTATTCTTGAAAAAAATTCAATAATGCCTGTGGCACTCGGTAACGTTTGGTCTTCGGCCTTTTGGTTCCTGATTGGTACTTCTACTTCCAAAACGGTATATGCCTATCTGGGTTACTACAATGTTTGTCATCTGGGTGGCGAAATTAAAAACCCACAACGCAATATTCCCATCAGCATTATTCTTTCGGTGATTTTGATAACGCTATTATATGTTGCGATGCAGTTTACCGTGGCGGGTGCTGTTCCGGCTGAAAAAATAGGGGACGAGAATGTTCCTTTGGTCGCCATACTATTCGAGAATTTTTATGGAAAGAATATAGCGATGTTGGCTACCGTTTTGCTTCTGTTGGTGTGCATATCCTCTTTATTTGCATTGTTACTAGGCTATACCCGAATTATTTATGCTGCTGCCCGTGATGGGATGCACTTTAGGTTTTTAGCACACCTGCATCCAACTAAGAATTTTCCTGATTACGCATTGTTGCTGTTTTCATCTATTGCCATGATATTTTGCCTGGTGTTCGATAAGCCTTCGGATGTTTTCCGTTTCATTGTAGTTACCAGAATCTTTATTCAATTTATTCCACAGGCTATTGGCGTTTACTTACTGCGGATCCACAACCGAATTCACGAATTGCCATTTCGAATTCCGATTTTTCCGTTGCCAATAGTTATATCGGTTGTTCTTTGGCTTTTTCTATTCTTCACAACCGGCTATAAATTCGCTTTGGGTGGGGGAGTGGTAATCGGCGTGGGAGTGTTGTGTTATTATTTTTTGATTGGCAGGGGTACTGATAAATTATTGTAATCAGGTTTGAATTGCGCCCACATTAAAGCGTTTGGTAATAGGCGCGTGATTCGCAGCCTCAATTCCCATCGATATTACTCGCCGCGTTTCCAAAGGATCGATAATTCCATCAGTCCATAAGCGGGCTGCTGCGTATTTCGGATCTAAGGTTTTATCGTATCGTGCTTTGATTTTGTCAAACAACTCTTTTTCAGCCGTTGCATCCACTTCCATTCCTTTAGCCTTTGCCTGTTGAACCTGAATCTGAACCATAGTTTTCGCGGCCTGTTCACCCCCCATCACGGCGATTTTTGAGCCGGGCCATGCAAAAATCAAACGAGGATCGTAAGCTTTTCCACACATGGCATAGTTTCCGGCGCCATAAGAGTTCCCCACAATGATGGTAAATTTTGGCACTACAGAATTTGCAACGGCGTTTACCAGTTTAGCGCCATCTTTGATAATGCCACCTTGTTCACTGCGGCTTCCTACCATAAAACCTGTAACATCCTGAAGGAAAACCAACGGTATTTTTTTCTGATTGCAATTCATGATAAATCGTGCGGCTTTATCGGCACTATCGCTGTAAATCACACCGCCAAATTGCATTTCACCTTTCTTCGTTTTCATTACTTTGCGCTGATTGGCCACTATGCCCACAGCCCAACCATCGATGCGGGCGTAAGCGCAGATAATGCTCTTTCCGTATTCTTCCTTGTAAAGATCTACTTCGCTATTATCTACTAATCGTTTGATTACCTCCAGCATATCGTATTGCTTGGCGCTATCTTCCGGAATGATCCCATAAATATCAGCAGAATTTTCAGCAGGATTCGCTGATTCAATCCGGTCAAATCCGGCTTTTGGGGCATGTCCCATTTTATCGATCAGGCTGCGAATTTTCTCAATGCACTCCTGATCATTCTTCATTTTATAATCGGTTACTCCACTAATTTCACTATGCATGGCAGCACCACCCAAACTTTCATTGTCGATATCTTCGCCAATGGCCGATTTTACTAAATAAGAACCGGCCAAAAATACCGATCCTGTGCCTTCTACGATCAATGCCTCATCGCTCATAATTGGCAAGTAAGCACCGCCAGCCACACAACTTCCCATAATAGCTGCAATTTGAGGAATACCTTCACTCGACATCACAGCATTGTTTCGAAAAATCCTTCCGAAATTTTCTTTATCAGGAAAAATCTCATCCTGCATTGGTAAGAACGCTCCGGCGCTGTCAACCAAATAAATGATCGGTAGCCGGTTTTCCATGGCAATTTCCTGTGCGCGCAAGTTTTTCTTGCCGGTGGAAGGAAACCAGGCGCCGGCCTTTACAGTAGCATCATTGGCCACCACTACGCAAAGCCGTCCTTTTACGTAACCTAAGCATGTAATTACACCGGCACCGGGACAGCCCCCTTGTTCGGCGTACATATCATAAGCTGCAAACAGGCCAATTTCAAGCGTTGGTTTGTTCTTATCGAACAATAACTCTAAACGTTCCCTTGCAGTAAGTTTGCCTTTTTCTTTATGGCGCTCAATACTTTTCTTTCCGCCTCCCAATTTGATTTGGTCACTAATCTGCCGGAGGTCCGACAGTAGCAATTTCATTTTGTCTTCGTTCTTATTGAATTCGATATTAGTAGAAGTTACTGTGCTCATGGATTGCGAAGCTAATGATTCAGGGTGGAAGGGCAAGAGCCCCCTATGGTTCTAAAATAAAATTCCGGCTATAGTAGCGCTGAGGTAAGAGGCCAGGGTTCCGCATAGCAGCGCACGCATACCTAATTGCGCCAAATCGGTTCTGCGTTCTGGTGCCAATTCGCCAATGCCGCCGATCTGAATTCCAACTGAGCTGAAATTGGCAAATCCGCAGAGTGCGAAACTGGCGATTACCAAGGCTTTTGGGCTTAACGTGGATTTAATGGCAGTAAGGTTCAGATAGGCCACAAATTCGTTAATACTCAATTTCTGACCCATCAAACCTGCCACTTTAAACACTTCATCTTTAGGTACGCCCATACAAAATGCAAATGGTGCGAACAAGTAACTGAAGAGTACGTTAAGGCTCAATTCCTGCATGGGATATCCGGCCAGGGCGTTGATTTTTCCTAAAATATAGTTGATCAAGGCGATGAGTGCTATAAATCCTATGAGCATAGCAATCACATTAATAGAAATCTTCATGCCGTCAGAAGCACCGTGTGAAACGGCGTCGATGATATTGGAAAATCCGGTTTTCACCTCAATCGAAACCTTTCCTTTGGTTTGTGAAACTTCCGTTTCAGGATAAACGATTTTCGAAATTACAATGGCTGCGGGAGCCGCCATTAAACTTGCTGCTATAAGGTATTCAGCCGGCACGCCCATATTCACATAAATCACTAAAATTCCTCCGGCAATACAGGCCATACTACCGGCCATTGAGGTAAGCAATTCGCTACGGGTCATGCCGGCTAAGTATGGACGAATCATAACCTGAGCTTCAACCTGGCCTACAAATGCACTAGCTACGTTCGAAAGCGTTTCACTGCCGCTAGCCCCCATAATAAAGTGAACCCCGCGGGCAATGAACATCACCAAACGCTGCATAATTCCATAGTGATAGAAGATATTTACAATTACACAAACCAGAATGATGGTGGCCGGAATACTGAAAGCAAAAACGAAAGATCCGGGAACGCGAAAATCAGTGAGCACTCCAGATTTGTTCATTGCGCCAATGCCACCATAAACAAATGCAGCTCCTTCGCGGGCAAAGGCTTCGATTTTTTCCATGCCATGACCAAGAAATTGAAAGAACATTTTTACCGGAGGAACACGCAGGATGAGCACGGCGAGCGTGATCTGCAACGCCAAACCGCTGAATACTAATCGGTAGTTGATGGCTTTTCGGTTATTGGAAAATGCATAGGCCACGCCTAAAATGAGTAGAATGCCCAGAACCCCTGTAAATCGTTCCATGTGTGATAATTGGCGGCAATCTAAAAAAAAAGTGCGTTGGTAGGTTTTAACGATATAGCAAAAATCAGATTGTTATATTCGTTTAAAATAGAAGTTTCATGAAGAAATTTGTACTGAGTATAGCGTTATTGTTCAGTTTGAGCACCTTCGCAGGCCACTTGCAGCAACTGATCTATATCCGGTCGTTTACCCCTGTTCAAATGGATTCTGTACTAACGGCAAACTCGATTCCAACCGGACTGGTTCCCATCAGTTATGGAATCGATGTTTACAAAGTTCTTTATAATACGGTGAATCCCGATAGTACGGCCACTATTGCATCAGGATTAATGGCCGTTCCTAAAAGTACGAGTTGCAAATTTCCGATTCTAATGTATGCTCACGGAACCATGACAAGGAAAAGTGATGCCCCTTCCAGTCTTCGTGGCAGTGAAGCCGTAATTGGACTAACGTTCGCTGCAATGGGCTATGTTACGGTACTTCCTGATTATCTGGGATTGGGCGATGGCCCGGGTTTACATCCTTATCAGCATGCACACAGTGAGGCTACGGCCGTGGTTGATATGATTCGATCGGCCAAAGAGGCTCGAGATAGTATTGGTTTTCGCCTGAACGATAAATTATTCCTAACTGGTTATTCTCAAGGCGGCCATGCCTGCGTGGCTTCACATAAGTTAATTCAGGAGCAGCTGGCTTCGGAAATGACGGTTACTGCGGCAGCACCCATGAGTGGCGCGTATGATATGTCCGGCACCATGGTGGATGTGATGAGCAGTGATTCCGTTTACCCCGAGCCTTCTTACTTACCCTATCTTGTTTTCAGTTGGCAGCCCATCTATCATTTCTATAATTCTGATACGGAAATTATTGCGAATCCCTACGATACGCTCTTGCCTCCGCTTTTCAATGGAAACTATAACAACAGTTACATCAATCACCGTGCTCCAAATGTTCCGAAACATCTGTTCAAACCAGAAGTATTTGATTCTTTTCTGGTAAATCAGAACCATTTTTTCAGGGTTGCCTTACGTGAAAATGATGTGTACAACTGGAAGCCCAACTGCCCTGTGAGGGTGTATTTCTGCCGGAAGGACAGTTACGTACCTTGTAAGAATGCGGCGGTACTATACCAACACTTTATGGCTAACGGCTGTACGCAATGTGACACGCTTGACGTAGATCCGCATCTCGATCACACGGCCTGTGCGCAAAACGCCATATTTTTGATGAAGTTTTACTTTGACGCGTTTACGTCGGTTGATAGTTGCGCCCTTTCCGGTATATCGGAACTTCCTTCCTCAGTTTCCGTAAACTATTTCAACCAACTACAAACATTGCGAATCGAAGGTGCAGCCTTAGGTTCATGGATTTCTATTTCAGACATCAGCGGCAGGATGTTATCGCAAAAGCGGGTAGATGAAAATTTGGAAGAAATACCGGCCGAGGGATGGGCTCAGGGAGTTTATATTGTATCAGTAACCGATAAAAACAACGCCATTGTTTCAAAAAAGTTTTTCAGGAACTAAATTCCTGCTCATAGGTTTTCTTTTCTTTAGTGAGTTGGCATTCGGCCAAAAGCTGAAGTATGAAGTGTCGCTGATGGGCAATAAAATTGGCGCCACAACAGTAGAGAAGAAAGATTCCACAGACGGCTTTACCTTGTATCGTTTGAGAAGCCGTTCGGAGGTGAACTTGTTGTTCACTAAAAGAAAATCAGAAATGATTGCCGATGTTTGGTATCGGAATGGTGAGCTTTTTTCGTCTTATTTCAGAAATGTGAAGGATGATGAACTTCTTGTTACACAAACCTTGCGCGACAAACTTTGGTATTGGATCACTAAGAACGGGCAGCGGTTTCAAATGAAAAAGGCTATTCGACTGAGTTCTGTGCTTCTGTATTTTGAAGAACCAAAATCGGCATCTGAGTTTTATTCAGAGCGTTTAGGTGAATTTTTTGAAATTCAGAAGAAGGGTGAAGGTGTATATGAAGCCTTTATAGATGGTACAAATGCGATTTATACGTATGGTGGAGGAGAGTTGCTAACTTTAGAAATGAAGCGTTCTGTTGGCAATATTCTAATGAAGAAGGTGCCTTAATTTACTTCAGCGTGGCGGCTTCTTCGTAATAATTTCTTTCGATCTGCAACACCGATAGGCGTTGATTCATTACAATCGAATTTTTTACGCAACTGAAGAAATCTACCAATCTTTTAAAATCGGTAGGTTTTTGAATGTAAGCATCTGCCCGCAGATTATAGCAATCTACCATATCGTTTTTGTAATCGCTGTTGGTGAGAACAAATACTTTGGTGTTATCGTGGAGTGGTTCTGTTTTTATGGCGGCAAGAATTTCTTTTCCGCTGATTTTTGGCATATTCAGATCTAACAGAATCATATCGAAATAGGTGTCATCGGCTTTTGCCTGATCCAGAAGAGCGAAGGCTTCTTCGCCATCGTAGGCCATATGTGGTTCAACCATGGTTTCCAGTTCCGCTTCACGCAGCGCCTCCAGCATGAGGCGCATATCTGCCGGATTGTCTTCAATCAGGAGTAACTGCCAGGTTTTAGTCATCAGTTTTATTTTGCGTAAAAATATCGCTAATGACGGGTCGGCAAATCAACCTTAGCCGTTGTTTGTGAACAGTTCGGGTGGTTTGCCTTTTAAATTATACAACGATCAGTGAACTTCTTCCGGGTTGTTATCATTAATAACCGGAGGGGATTTCGGACGGAAAGAAGGATCAATTTCATGCTTGATAAAATCTTCTACCTGATCGGCACTGATACGCTTGGCCACGATCTGTTTCTTCTCGTTGAGAATATAGATTTGTGGCGTACTTTGAATATCCCATTCAAAACGGAAATTGTTTTGGTGATAAGGATCGGCCACATTAATCCAATCCAAATGGTTTTCAGTTATGAACTTTGTCCATTTGCTCATTTCCTCAATGCTCATGATGGCCGGTGCAAAAACAGCTACGTCCATCCGTTGCGCTTTCATTGAATGATACACATCGGCCAATTTTGGCACTTCCTTTTTGCAATGGCTGCAATCCGGATCCCAGAAGCATACGATGGTAAATCGGTTAGGGATGTCATACAAGGCGTGATACGTTTTCAGAGTGGTGTCAGCCAGTATAAGATTTCTGGCAGTTTTTCCTAGTAACAAGGGCTCCAGGATTCTGCCGCGCTCGTTAATTTTGTAAAGTTGAGTGGTATCTACCCAGGTAGCATATCCTTTAGAGTAATATTCTTTTACCAAATGCACATATACGGCATCAAATCCCATAATCTTAGATTTGGCCATTTCATTCAGCATATACACTAATGTATATTTGAAAAGGTCTGTTTTCGGGCTCATCTTTTTTAGCAGCGCATCGCCATCTTCTATAATGCTATCGGGGATTTGAATGATAGTGCGGGTATAGTAATCGCGCAATTTATTATGGAAAATTGGAGTGCGTAGTAATCGGTCATCAGTAAGGTCGATATTATCCCAGTAATGTGTTTTGTAATAACGCCAGCTCCAGGTAGAATCGATAAGACGGCCTACCAAATCGCGTGGTGCTTCAGGAATAACGATGTCCTTCATCGACTTCAGCAATTTGCTGTAGAACAATTTTGGATACTTTGTAATGATCTCATCGCGCTTGGCTCTAACCTCATCATCTACAACCTTCATTTTTGCGCGGAGCTCCGTTTTTTTAGTTTCATTCGTTTCTGCGCGATAAGCAGCAGAAAAGGCCTCTGATTTTTTACGCTGATCGTTCAGATAGTGCATATCTTCGTAGAACAAGGTATTCTCTTCTGAACCGCTTACTTTGAGGTGACCGGAAAGATCGGCCGTATCGGTTGTAAGGGTAAATTTGGGTTCGTTGAGAACAAACTCAAAGTATTTGTTGCCCATTTTCGGAAATACAGCCAAATAAATCCCCGGTGCAATCACGGTATCGGTCTTTATGGTACAAACTCCAGATGCATCGAATTGGAAGGTGTCTCTTACATATTGTTTGTCGCCATAATAATTGGCCAGAATCATATTGGAATTGGCCAATTCCCTTACTACGATTCTAATTTCGGTCCCCTTTGAAAAGGCGGAAAGCGTAAAACAACAACTTAAAACAAACGGAAAAATTCTTTTCATAAATGCTATTGGTCAAAAGTAGTAATCTGTAAGAAATTAGAGTGCCCTGTTTGAAAAGGAAATGCTTCCTTAAATTTTTTTAAGAAAGAACGGTTACAACTTCAATTAAAATTTTCAATTCAGAGGTCCTTTCCTAAGTTTGCCCTTCGTGAACAAACGCCGGTTACGGCAATTATGGGAGATCAGATTTTTGTTACAGGTTTTGGCTGCATTTCTGCCATTGGAAACAATACAGATGAAATGCTGCAGAATCTTTTGAAACAGCGCCACGGCATATCCAATATTGAATTAGTTGAAACCATCCACGCCGGAGTGATTCCAGCGGGCGAAATCAAATTAAACGACAAAGCATTATGTAAACTGGCCGGGGTTCCTGAAAAGTCAGGCTATAGCCGCACGGCACTTATTGCCATAATTGCTGTGCGCGAGGCACTGAAAATGGCAGGTATCAGCAATTTGCAAGAAGCCCGAACCGGCCTGATTTCTTCCACCACCGTTGGTGGCATGCGCGAATTCGAAGTGCAAATTGATGATTTGCTGGATCTATCGAAACCCAGTGCGTTTATGCCTTATGCACAAGTGAGTGATACCGGCGAACATACCGAGCGAATTGCAGACCAATTCGGATTTAGCGAGTACATCAGTACGGTAAGTACCGCTTGCTCTTCGGCATCTAATGCGATTATTTTTGGAGCTGAACTGATCAGGCATGGGAAGTTGGATCGTGTAGTTTGTGGTGGCAGCGATGTGCTTTCCAAATTCACCATAAACGGATTTAATTCATTAATGATCTTAGATAAAGCGTTTAGCCGTCCTTTTGACGCCTCAAGAGCGGGTGTGAATTTAGGCGAGGGCGCTGGTTATTTGATTCTGGAATCGGAAGCAGAGGTGCAACGCACGGGAAAAACTGTTTATGCCATACTTAGCGGTTACAGCAATTCGAACGATGCTTACCATCAAACCGCTTCATCGCCCGATGGCGATGGAGCCTTGCTGAGTATGCAACGCGCTATGAACATGGCAGGTTTGAGCAGAGAAAACATAGACTATATCAATTGCCATGGCACGGCCACTGAAAATAATGACCTTTCAGAGGCGCTTGCAATTTCTAACTTGTTTGGCGATCATGTTCCCCACTTCAGTTCCACCAAGCCTTATACCGGTCATACGTTGGCGGCTGCAGGTGGCGTAGAGGCAATCATATCAATACTTGGGCTGCAGCAACGCGTGATATTTCCAAATCTTAACTATGCGAATCCAATGCCTGAAACCAATATAAAGCCGGTTACACAATTACTGGAAAATGTTGAGCTGAACCACATTCTTTCGAATTCTTTTGGTTTTGGCGGCAGTAATACTTCACTCATTTTTTCGAAGCCAAGATGACACCACTGAAGGTTTACATTCAAGGCGCAAGCGCCATTTCCGCGCAGCCTACGTTCGATCCTCAGGTATTTCTGGATGAGGTAAAAACCTATGATGATAATGTGCTGAGTTTTGTGACACCCGAATTCAAAAACTACATCCATCCAGTAAAACTGCGCCGGATGAGCCTGATTTTAAAGGCAGGACTGGCGGCAGCTAAAATGAGTGCAGCAGAGGCTGGTTTAGAAATGCCTGACGCCATTATTACGGCATCAGGTTATGGTTGCATCAGCGATACCAGCAAATTTCTAATTGAAATACTCCAAAACAACGAGAAACAACTCACACCCACGCTCTTTATGCAAAGTACTTACAATGCCGTATCGGGTACCATTGCAATGGAGCTAAAGTGCAATAATTACAATACCACTTATGTTCATCGCGGCTTTGCTTTTGAAAATGCATTAGACGATGCGATGATGCAATTGCAAGACCAACCGCAACGGCGAATTCTGCTTGGCGCCTTTGATGAAACCAATTCTGAGCAATTCGCCATTGCGCAGCGAACCGGACTTCACAAGCGAGCTCTGATCCATAATCTGGATTTGTTTCAGTCCGACGGGCAGGGCACCTTGCAAGGTGAAGGGGTTGCCTTTTTTACTTTGGGTACCGGAAAAACCGAATCGTCCTATGGCATCGTTCGCGGATTAAAGACCATTTACCATCCCAATGACCCAAAACTGGTGACTGATGCCATTTTACAATTATTGAACGAACAAGCCCTTACTGTGGAAGATATTGATGTAGTAGTAAACGGC
>JAXLUJ010000011.1:0-130310 GCA_046329575.1 Chitinophagales bacterium
GCTATCACCAACGGTGGAAATAGTCCGGTTTATCAATGGAAAGTTAATGGTGTGAATGCCGGAACGAACAGTTCCACCTTTATTACGTCTTCTTTATTGAATAATGATGTAGTGAGTTGTCAACTTACCAGCAACGCGGCTTGCCCGGCATCAACCGTTACTTCTTCTAATTCTATTTTGATGACGGTAACTCCGGCTGTTACTCCATCCATTAGTATTAGTTCACCAATCACTACGATCTGCAGCGGCACATCACTAACATTTACGGCAGTGGCTACAAATGGCGGATCGAGCCCATCGTACCAATGGAAGGTGAATGGTTCGAATGCAGGAACAAACAGCAGCACATTTACTACTTCTACTTTAAACAACAATGATGTGGTGAGTTGTGTGTTGACGTCGAATGCCAACTGTGCAGCGCCAACAACGGCCACCTCAAATGCAGTAACCGTAACGGTTACGGGCACGGTAGCGCCTACAGTCAGCGTATCGCCATCGGCTACCTCTATTTGTAGCGGCCAGCCGGTAACGTTCACGGCTACAGCCACCAACGGTGGCGCCTCACCAGGCTACCAATGGAAGGTAAATGGCGTGAACCAAAGCGGTAGTACGAATACCTTCAACAGCAGTACGCTGTTGAACAATGATACGGTTCGTGTGGTACTGACCAGTTCATCGGGATGCGCCTCACCGGCCACGGCCACTTCATTGCCAATTGTGATGACGGTGAATCCGAACAGCTCACCATCCATCACTATCAGCACCTCCACCACAACGGTATGTAATGGCACACAAACTACATTCACGGCTACCGCCACGAATGCAGGATCAAGCCCAACGTACCAGTGGAAAGTGAACGGCACGAACGCCGGCACCAACAGCTCAACGTTCTCTACGTTTGCGTTATCGAACAACGATTCGGTATGGTGTACGGTAACTTCGGCATCGGCCTGTGCGGTACCGAACAATGCAACATCGAACAAAATCAAGATGACGGTGGTGCCGAACGTAACGCCATCGGTAAGTATTGCTACCACAACCAACAGCATCTGTTCGGGCAACACTGCGGTGTTCACGGCCACGGCCAGCAATGGCGGAGCAAGTCCATCGTACCAATGGAAAGTGAACGGCTTGAACGCGGGCACGAACAACGCCTCGTTCAGCAGCGCCACACTCAATGATAATGATGTGATTAGTTGTGTGCTAACGAGTAATGCAGCCTGTGCCACCCCGGCTACGGCCACCTCGAATGCGATTACGATGAGCGTAGGCTCTTCGTTACCGGCCTCGGTATCGATAAGTGCAAGCGCTACTACGGTTTGCAGTGGTGTATCGGTAACGTTTACGGCAACTCCAACCAATGGCGGTGTAGCGCCATTGTACCAATGGAAGGTGAATGGGTTGAATGTGGGTTCGAACAGCAGTAGTTATAGTTCATCAACGCTGAGCAACAATGATGTAGTAAGCTGTCAGGTAACTTCGTCATCGGCCTGTGCAAACCCTGCCACAGCCGGTTCGAATGCCATTACCATGACCATCACTCCGGCTGTTACTCCATCCATTAGTATTAGTTCACCAATCACTACGATCTGCAGCGGCACATCACTAACATTTACGGCAGTGGCTACAAATGGCGGATCGAGCCCATCGTATCAATGGAAGGTGAATGGTTCGAATGCAGGAACAAACAGCAGCACATTTACTACTTCTACTTTAAACAACAATGATGTAGTGTCCTGCTCAATCACATCCAATGCCAGTTGTTTGAGTGTTACTACTGCTACATCAAACAGCATCACGGTAACCGGATCGGGAGCCCAGCCTTCTGTTAGCATTAGTACCACTACTGCTGCGGCGTGTGCTGGAACGGCTGTTGTGTTCACGGCAACGGTAACCAATCCGGGCACATCGCAATCGTATCAATGGAAAGTGAACGGATTGAATGCCGGTACAGGAGCCTCGTTCAGCAGTACCACACTTCAGAACGGCGACACTGTAGTTTGCGTAGCCACAGTAAACAGCGCCTGTTTAGGTGCCGTGGTAGTTACTTCTAACAAAATAGGTGTTTCTATCACACCAACCGTTTCCCCTTCCGTTGCCATTACGGCTTCGCAAAATGGAATTTGTAGCGGCACCACAGTAACGTTCAATGCTGTTAGCACGAATGCCGGAACTTCTCCTGTGTATGTTTGGAAGGTGAACGGTGTAGCTGTGGGTACCAATGCTTCTGTTTTAGTGGCTTCAACGCTTTCCAATCAGGATACGGTTACCTGCACCCTTCAAAGCAGCGCCATTTGCGCTGTTCCGGCTGTGGTAGTTTCGAATCGCGTGATCATGAACATAACGCCACAAGTAACACCTTCAATTACTATCAGTACGCAAAGCCTTTCGGTTTGTCAGGGAAGTACCGTAACCTTTAACGCAACTATTGCTAATGGTGGCGTGAATCCAATTTATAGATGGACGATAGATGGCTTGGCTGCAGGAAGTTCAGCGGCTACCCTTACCACCAGTGCATTAAGCAATGGCAGCATAGTGAAATGTATGCTGATATCGTCGGCCAACTGTGCGTTACCAGATAGCATCGTTTCGAATACATTAACCATTACCCATGCGGCTCCTGTAACTCCGGCTGTGGCCATTGTAAGTACAGGAACCAATACCTGCCAGGGAGCATTGCAATCATTTGCAGCCACTGCTTCCAATGGCGGTACATCACCGGTTTACAGTTGGTTGGTGAATGGTTTGGCAACAGGAATTCAAACTTCCACCTTCAGCTCAGATTCCTTGCATCAGGGTGATGTAATTACTTGCCGGCTTACCAGCAGTGTGGGTTGTGTTACATCAACCACGGTGCAGTCGAACAGTTTGAATGTTACCGTTACACCTTCGGTAGTACCAACTATTTCAATTGCTACCGCAACTACGAACATTTGCTTTGGCGCTTTGGTGAACTTTACCGCTTCAATTACGAACGGCGGTTCGGCTCCGGCTTATCAATGGTATGTTGATGGAACTGCAGTTGGCGCCAATAGCAGTTCCTATAGTAATAGTACATTGTTTGATGGAAACACTGTGTATTGCCGCGTTATCAGCAACGCCGTTTGTGCTGCTGCCGGCGGAACTACTTCCAATCCTATAACCATGAGTGTTACCACTACGGCGGCGCCTACAGTTGCAGTTACTTCATCGGCCGATAGTATTTGTTCAGGGGGGAATGTGACTTTCACAGCAACTGCTGCCAATGCAGGAACAAATCCTGTTTACCAGTGGAAAGTGAACGGAATAGCTGCCGGAAGTAATGCCGCAACATTCGCCGGAACTACGTTTAACAACAATGATCAGATTGTAGTAACGGTTACCAGCAGCGCGGGTTGTAATAGTGGCGCTTCGGTAACTTCTAATCCAAAAGTAGTTCGTGTGCTGCAGCCTGTAACACCAACAGTTGCCATCAGTACCAACGATACGGTGATTTGTGCCGGAACCAATGTAGTGTTCCATGCACAGGCTTCCAATACCGGATCGAATCCGGTTTACCAATGGCGGGTGAATGGTGCGAACACCGGAAATACTTCCGCGGTTTTTGCTTCAAACACGCTGAACAACAATGATCAGGTTTCGGTGAAACTGAGCAGTAATGCCATGTGCGCCACTTCTCAGGTAGTTGTTTCAAATACGGTAACACTGGCTGTTACGCCTTTGGTAAGTGCATCGGTAGCTATTGCAGCCAACCCGAACGACACTATTTGTGCCGGTACGCAATTGTTGTTTACAGCCACTGCAGTTAATGGCGGTGCAACTCCGGTTTACCAATGGCAAGTAAACGGTATTCCGGTTGGAACCAATTCCGATTCTTATGCATCAAATTCGTGGAGTGATCAGGATATAGTTACGGTGCAAATGCAGTCTTCTGCGTTCTGCGTATCACAAAATCCGGTACTGGCCTTGCCAGTAACACTAACGGTTTACGACCTTCCGGCAGCTCCGGTGGTAAGCCATCAGGGAAATGTGTTGCAATCTTCGGCGCCGGCCGGCAATCAGTGGTATCGCGCTGCTGCGCCAATCAGCGGAGCAACTGCGGCTACTTATACCATCAACAACAGTGGTTGGTATAGTGTGAAGGTTACTGATATGCATGGTTGTAGCAATCGCGGCGATTCGGTTTTTGTGAACTACAACGGCATTGCTGAAATCGATTGGAACAAGCAGGTTACAGTACTTCCAAATCCGTTTGAAGAGGAATTTACGATTGCTGTTTCAGCCGAAGTATTGAAAAATCGCGAATGGAATGTTACGGTAACTACAGCGGGCGGGCAAACAATTTATACCGCTGCCATCCATGAAATGCGCACCAACATTATACTTCAGGATGCTCCTGGCGGTGTGTACTTTGTGAATCTTCGTTCAGGTAACGATTTGAAGACTTATCGTGTAGTGAAATTACATTGATAACCATACCGCTAAAACGCCAGGGGGATGAAACGAAGATTTCATCCCCTTTTTTATGCCATAACAGGGCGCTTTGCATGATGGCTAAGGCCGGGCGTTGCGGCAGCGGGCGGCAAGGCCACGCCGAAGGCGTGGGTGCGAAGGCGAAGCCGTAGCACCGGAGCGTTAGCGTAGCCTGAAAGCACGCGGTGCCGCTGTGCCGCGAGGTACGAGCGGACTGCAGCGGCAGCCGCCCATAAATAGAGGAGAGTTGAGAGAGGAAAAGGTTTCGATTCGTTTAGTATTAACACACTCACCTGAACGCTCATCTTCTCCTTTCATCTTTCATCTCTCCACCCGCCTTCCTATCTTTCCGCCATGAGCTACTTCCTCGATTTAATCAGAACATTTGACCCCGCTGAACAACTTCAGTTCAAAAAGCTCGATCTCATTGGTCGTGAAGAAATGGTCCGGGATGCCTACCTCAAATTTTTTTCTTCCGGGAAATTTGTGGAATCAAAAATTCCGCATCAATTGCAGTTGTCTCAAAAGCATTTCGATAAGATACTTTCGGTGCTGCTCGATAAAACCCTGAATTCTTTGTACGGTTCTGGTCCCCACGATATGCTGAACGCCTTGTATAGCAAAGGTCTCAGCGAATTGATGTTGCACGAAATGAAAATTATGGAGCGTAGATTGCTGAAAACAGGTGATAATAACTCCTACATGACCTTTCTGAAAATTTCGGTGGAAGCGCTTTGCCGGATGTATCATCCCAACTATAATTCGAAATTGACGCATCAGTATGGCAAAAAATATTTGATCGCACTTGGTAAGAAACGAACTATTGATCATGAAGTAGAAACGGCTTTATCTATACATCAGGCCGATATGTATGCGCAGTGTTTCGCAGGAAATGAACATGGATTTCAACCCAAGGCCCTTGCTGTTTTGAACAAGTGGGAAAAATATTTGCGCCCTCACCATTCCCCATTTGCACATTTCTACTTGAATTATGCCTTTGCATCGTACTATAAATTTTTTGGTTCCGATGTAATGCCCTTCAACGAACGTCTTCAGGAGGCGCTGAAATTTCTTCAATTGTGTTCCGATGAAGTACGTTCGAAATATACATTTCGGGTGTACTGCGAATTAGGAATGGGAGAGGTGCAGGCTGAAAACTATGTTGCAGCAAGGGCTTCATTCGATCAGGCTTTTTCTGCTATTCCTGATCTCAGGTCGCTTTCGTGCTATCCGAAGTCAACTTATATGAATATTTGTGTACTCACCAACGATCTGAAAGCAGCCGAAAAAATGTTCGAAAACTATCTTACTCCTTATCTGGAACATGGGGTAAACCGCTCAGTAAGGTTCGATGTACTGGTGAACGGGATTGTTCTTCGGCTGCACCAAAAAAATTGGGATAGTGCTTTCATATTTCTTAGCCTGTTGAAGGAATATAAAAAGCAGGAAGTAACGCGCGTAGCGCAAATGCTGATCCGCCAATGCGAAAATCTCTATTTCTATTGCTCCGGAAATTATCAGCAATCCATCGTTATTGCCAAACGGAATATCAAATTCATGCTTCGTCGGGAAAATAAAAACGAACAGTTGCATTATTACAAACAGTTCTTTGAAGTGTTGCTTCAATGTAGCAAGGCCAAAGGAGTGCTTACCCCTGCAATCATTAAAAACTGCAATGCCTTACAAGGCGGTATGTTCAACATTTTTCATCAGGTACTGCGTTCACCAAATCGGTGAATTCTTACCAATTCAAGTACGGCGAATCTCATCCTCATTATTCTTGTTTTCAGAAATTAAAAATGAAAACAATGAAACAATTGATCATCGCATTATTGCTGTTAGTTACTGCAAGCAGTTGTAAAAAACTGGCGTTTACCAAAAAGCAGGAAGGCTCGTTCAAAGCCAATGGCACCGCCTATTCTGCTAATGAAGACATGATGGCTGCCGGCTATATTAATTCGAATACGTTACACATCACTATTGGAGGCGGACCCAGCTCTACTTACACTGCCGAAGTATGGGTTGATCTCACCAAAGTGAATGTAGAAGTTCCAATTGCCAATCACGCCGAAGGCTTTGTGTACTATGCCGGTTCAGCCGCACCTTACTATCCGGTTTCGGGCCATTATAAAATTACCGGCCACGAAGAAGGTAATCCGGCAACGCGTTACACCGAAGCTAACTTCGAATTCAGAGCTGTGAACCTGTACCATACAAATGATACGGTGAACATCACCGATGGGCATTTCTATGTAAATAATTATTAAGTGGAAATGAGGAAGCACCACCACACCCACCACACCACCCACACCAACACGTATACCACTTTTTTACATTTACCAAAAAAGGAAAATTAAATTTGGAGAAGTCTAACTATCCAAATTCATGCGGTTAATAATGATTCTGGCGCTCACAAGCATGGCTGCTATTCCATCTTCAGCGCAAAGTTACCATGCTTCAACCCAACAACAATCGGTATTCGTTAGCTCAAAACCAGAAACAGCCAGAGGTGCAACAGCCCTCGCTGTAACCATTTCAGCCTCGGTGCCTTTGACGTGTAGCGGCGATACCGTAAAGCTTTCAGCCAATGCATCAGGCGGTAGCGGTACCTACACTTATAAATGGGCCTCTAATCCGGCGGGCTTCAATGCCACAGTTAAAGACCCCGCCGTTACGCCATTGCTAAGTACCACCTATACGGTTACTGTAAATGATGGCGCTACCACCGCCACGGCCACCTACACCGCCAATGTAGATGTAGTAGCCGTGCCAACTATTACTCTGGTGGGAAATGCGTTGCAATCCACATCGGCCTTTTCATATCAGTGGTATTGGAATGGCACCTTAGTTACCGGAGCCAATACGCAGCAATACGTGGCCACCGATCCCGGAAGCTATCAGGTTGTGGCCATTGATATTAATGGTTGCCTTTCTAAAAAATCAACGCCTTATACGGTTACAGGAATAGAAACTATCAATGAACAGGAAATACACCTCTATCCCAATCCGGTTAAACAACAGTTCTCCGTTTTCATAGCTGATGAACAAAAAAAATTATTGCGCATCATTGATGCAAATGGACAGGTGCTCCTTCAAAAAGAATGCGTGAAAACAACTGCTGTTTCAGTTGAAAATTTTCCTAAAGGAAGATATCTGGTGCAAATTGGTTCCGGAAATGCAGTGGTAACGAAGCAGCTATTGATTGAATGATAGAATAGCGTTTTATATTTTTGCGGATGCCGCGCTTTCCGTTCCAATCTTTTTGCGCGGCTGAAATCTTTTCCTCTCCCTTAGCAATCGAACACAGCTACGCCACTTCTGATTCGAGGTGGTCATAGCCGCGCAAAAAGGATTTCCACTTCAATCGCTACCGCGGGGCACCATAACCGCTTTGCTTTCGCAACGCTCCAATTTTATCTCTTCTTTTCCTTCTTCCATTTGTCCACTAATTCCTCAAGTATGGTAAGCGGTACTGCGCCATTCATCAAAATCACATCATGAAACTCGCGGATGTCGAATTGATCGCCTAAATCTTTCTTCGCCTGTTCCCGTAACTCTAAAATTTTCAGCATGCCAATTTTATAACCGGTTGCCTGGCCGGGCCAAAGGAAGTAACGTTCAATTTCTTTTTCGCAATCACCTTTTGCATTCGCCGTATGTTCCAGAAAATATTGTATCGCTTGCTCGCGGGTCCATTTCTTTTGATGAATACCTACATCAACCACCAAACGCGCCGCGCGGAAAATCTCCATGCTTAAACGTCCAAAGTCTGAATAAGGATCCTGATAAAGTCCTACTTCCTTTGGAACCAGTTCGGAATATAATCCCCAGCCTTCAATGTACGCCGTATTCCCGCCATGCCTTCTGAATTTTGGTATGCTCTGCAGTTCCTGAGCTAATGCAATTTGCATGTGATGACCGGGTAACCCTTCGTGGTAACATAAGGCTTCCATCTGGTAGGTGGGTTCATCGGCCATGTTGTATAAATTCACATAAAACCGACCGGGCCGTGAACCGTCTTCCGCAGGGTCCTCATAAAATGCGCCACCTACCGAACGTTCCCTGAACTTCTCTACAGCCTTCACTACCAGGGGCGCTTTTGGTGTATGGTTGAATAACTTGGGCAAATAGTCTTTACGAATCACATCAAGGTATTTTTCTGATGCCGCTATCAACGCCTTCCTGCCTTCGTCATTGTTGGGGTAGGTAAACTTTTTATCGGTGCGCAAATACTCATAAAAGTCCTGAAGCGAATCATTCTTATAATGCACTTGCTTCATAATGGCATGCATTTCGTTTTGAATCCGGGCAACTTCTTTTTGGCCGGTTTCAAAAATTTCATCGGCGGTTTTATTGGTGGTAGTCACATTTTTTAAACAGAATGCATAGTACTTGTCGCCATCGGGCAAACTCCATACGCCATAATCGTTCTGTTGTTTTTTATCTAATTCCGTCCAGTAATCATACAAGCGTTGATAGGCGTTGTTAACTGTTGAGGCAATCTCTGCCCGGGCCATGCCAATCAACGTATCCTTCGTAGCCTTAGGCAGGTCGAGTGCATTTACCTTTCCCGAAAAATCGGTGAGCAATACGTTCGTCTCATCGCCCTTGGTGAAGCCTGCTAAAAAACTTTTAAGGTCATTGGTCACCAATTGGAACGTAAAGTGTGGCGGTATAATGCCCTTTTTTTCACGAGCCTTCAGTTGCTCAATTACCTGATCAAAAACCTTCCCTAATTTCGACAATCTGCTGATATACGCTTCAGCATCGCTGCGGTTCTCAATCTTGTGGATGTTGATCAGGAAGGCCGGGATGTCAGTATGTTCGCCGCCCATTTGCGAAATCCAGTAATTGTGGAATCGCCAGGCATAGCCTTCTTCTGACCGTTGCACATCTTCCCGAAACATCCTTACACTTAACGCAGTTTGGGCATCCAAGGCATCCAGGTTGAAAAACTTCAATGAATCCAACGCTGCTTTTTGAATATCGAGTTCGCGTTTGAAAACCGCATCACTGCGGTCGTTCCATTCTCCGTAACCGGTCTTCAAACCTAATGAGGACGCGTATTCCGGGAATCGCGAAACCGATTCGTCGAATTTTCGGTCGAAGTAAGCATTCACTTTTTTCGATTCCGCAGCAATTTCAGTTGCTGAATAATTTTTTTTCTGATTGCCGCAGGCCGAAAGAATCAAGCCTGCCGTTGCCAATACATAAATAGTGCGCATTACAATAATTTTATTCCGTTCATTTTAGCAATCCACGATAAATGTCCGCCATGAGTTCCTTCGTGCCGGATAGCATGCATGATCATCATTCGGTTTGACCTATCAGGCCCGAATTGCATGCCTGATGGATTGTCGGCATCCAGTTGTTCCTCAGGGAAATTGCGGATATACTCCAGTACCTTGATGTGAAGGTCTTTCATAAGTTGAAGCAGTTCTTTATAAGGAATTGGTTGTTCATGTGCCAAACCGCCACTTCCCAGTTCGTAATGCGACAGCCACTCCGGAACTTCAATTTTACCTCCCGTTGCCGAAATTACCAACATGTGTTCTGCCCAAATCAGATGTGCAGTAAGCCAGTAAATGGAATTGAACTCCATATCGCCACATACTATGCGCTTCGATGGATCTACTGTTTTCAAATTGGAAATAAAGAACAAGCTGAGTTGACGCGCTTTGTCAAGCATGTCTGCCAGCACTTCTGTTTCTTTCCTTAACATCTTCTATTTTTTGGAAAAATAACGAAACCTCCCAATTCTCAAACCACACTTACCACACTTACCACACCCACCACACCGATACACGAATACACGAATACACGAATACACTCTTCAGGCACAAGACGCAAGACACAAGACGCAAGACACAAGACACAAGAGGCAAGCTGCGAGCCACGAGCTTTTAGCCACCACACCCACCACACCCACCACACCCACCACACCTACCACACCCACCACACCTTTTTTATCTTTCCCCGATTTCACTACATTCGGAACATTGGCACGCTGCTTGCCTTTCTAACTAAAATGAAAATTATGAAAAGCTGTATTCTTGTTTTGTCGGTGCTCCTAACAACTACTGCCTTCGCGCAAACCGCCACAGAAAAAATTCTGGGCGATCGCCTGCTGCCTGCAATAAGTTTAAGCGATGTGAATGGGAAAAAAGTGAATGTGGCTGATTATGGAAAATCGGGAGGCATCACGGTGTTGAGCTTTTGGGCAACATGGTGTGTGCCCTGCAAAAAAGAACTAACTAATGTATCGGAACTGTACGAGGATTGGCAGAAGAAATATAACGTTAAAGTAGTGGCAGTTTCTATCGACGATTCGCGTAACACAGCTAAAGTGAAACCTTTGGTAGATGGGCAACGCTGGGATTTTGAAGTGTTGCTGGATGTGAATCAGGAATTGAAGCGCGAACTGAATATTCAGTCGGTGCCTTATACCATTGTTGTAGATAAAACCGGGAAAATAGCCTGGCAACACAGCGGCTATGTGGATGGCGATGAAAATATTTTAGAAGATGAACTCGAAGCCCTTTCTAAAAAGTAAATTCAGCTTCGAACCTTTAACCGCAATTTAAATACACTGCCGCTTGGCGAATTGCCCTCAATCCAAATTTCGCCGCCCATCTTGGTGATGATATTTTTTACGGTGGAAAGACCAATTCCTGTACCATCGGCGCCACTGTTGTTTTCAATTCTTTCATACAGTTCAAATGCACGTTTGCGCTCGCTTTCAGGAATGCCAACACCATTGTCGGCCACCGAAATAATATAGTCAGCGCCTTCCTGTACAAAACTGATATTAACCTCCGGCACTTCACTGCGGTTGTACTTAAACGCATTGCTGATCAGATTCTGAAATACCTGAATCACCTGAATTTCGTCTCCTCCAATCACCGGTAAGTTCGCAGCATGCAAACAGGCATTTTTCCGGGCCATCAATCCGCTTAAATTTTGGCGAACCTGCGCAATTACACGATTAAGTTCAATCGGTTTTTTAGCCGCCGGACCTGATTTGGCAGCATTCAAAATTCCGGCAATCATATCGTCCATACGCTTTGATCCGTCAACCGCAAAACGAAGAAATTGCTGTTCATCCTCCGTTAGCTTGCTGCTCAATTTGCTTTCCAAAATAGTCATGTAGGTGGAAATCATTCGCAATGGTTCTCGTAAATCGTGTGAAGTGGTGTGCGCATAACTCGTAAGGTCTTTATTGCTCAGTTCCAATTGCTGCGCATGTTGCTGCATCTGCTCGTTTAATTGCTGCAATTGCTCGGACCGTTTTTGCATTTCATGTTGTTTGTCTTTTTCTTGTTGGAAGAACGTCTTCAGTATTTCCTCAGTCACCTTCGGATCGGTTGCCGGCCGGCCGTTCTTCAGTGCATATTCATAGGCTTTTTGATAATTGCCGCCTTCGCCATAAAGTGTGAAATAGATCTGGTTCAAATGCGATTCGGTATAAAGTTCACGGTATTTACCCGCAAGTGTTTTTAATTCTTCAAAATAGCGATCGCCTTCCGTTTTTTGGCCTAATCGGTAGTGCACTTTTGCAAGCACTTCATACGAAAACAAATACCGGATTTCATTGCCAATGCTTCTTCTGATATCCAGCGCTTTCTCATAACAATGCAATGCTTTTTCATACTCATGATAATGGAAATGAATATCGCCTGCATAGATATTGGCAATGGCAATGCGCTCGTCGGGTGCCGGTTTTTCCTCTGCAATGGCAGTAAGCAGAATTATGGCCCGGTCGTAGTCTTTTATATGGTAGTAGTAAGAAGCTATCGACAGTTCGCAATAGCTGATCATGCGTTCAAAACCTGCAATTCGGCTATATTTTTCGGCTATCAGCAAATAATCATAGCCAAATCGGAACATCCCGATATGATTGTATAGAATGCAAATATTGTAGTTGAGAATGGCGTATAGCTCCTGTAATTCTTTATCAGATTGTTCCAGATCTTTTTCTGAAACCATGGCCAGCGCTTGCAAATAGTAGCGCTGTGCGCCCAAAAAATCGCGCATGGCTTGAGTGGTAGTTGCTAAAATCGAATACAGCCGTAACTTCAGGGGCAGCGAAGTGCTTTCGTCTAAAAAAGATTCGCCTTGTAATGCATATTCATGAGCCTTGGTAGTGTCAAACGCGAGCTTATCAGTGGCATTTGCCAGATGCAGATAGGCCCTCGCCATTTCCTCCCGATTACCGCTGCTCGCAACATGCTGCAATAGGGTAGAGGCCATTGCTAAAGCGCCTTGATCGCGCTTCTCAATAAGCAATTCCAGTTCTTTGAATCGGTCGGAGAGTAGGTCCACCGGTGCAAGGTAAAAAACAGCCGCTTTAACTGAAAGAAGGACCGTTTTTACATCACAATCTTCAGCACTTGTCCTTTTTGGATGCTGTTGCCAATGCGGTTGTCGTTACGCAATTTGTTTACCGTAAGGCCACGATATTTTTGCACAATGCTCCAAAGCGTATCACCGCTTTGAACACGGTAATAGCGAACACTCGGCTGTTTGATTGGAGCAGTAGGAGAAACTGGTGCTTTAGCAACCGGTGCTTTTACTTCAGTTACTTCGGTATCGCTGCCGCTGGCGCCGCTTTCATCGGCCACCGCATCCATGTTCTCATTCTTCACTGAAGCAGAATCGTTTTTGGCCAGATTTACCGGTGGCGCCTGATACGAAGGCACTTCAGGGAAAGTGAGGATTTTGATATTCTGACCACGTGCTACTGCGGCTGAACGCAAATGGTTCCATTTCTTAATATCCGCAGTGGAAACTCCATAGCGGCGGGCAATGGAATTGATATTGTCGTTCCGGTGAACGCGATAGTACACAAAACGAGGTACGCGAACCATCTGCGGATGTGCATACATTTCGGCAGTGGTGGCTTGCAACGCCATTTCAGGATCGTTCAACAAAACTTCCTTTTTAGCCTCAAACTGCGCGAAATAATTCACCGGCATGTTTAACGGAAACCCTTTCTCAGTAGGCGGTACAATGCCGATTTTTAGCGATGGATTCAAAAACTGCAATTCTTCTACCGACATACCAATGGTATTGGCAATGTGGCGCAGCGAAGCTTTTGCAGGAAACATAATCGTATCTACAGCATAAAGTTCACGCTTGGGTTCTGCCGATTCAATCTTGTAGTCGCGGTGATAGTGCATGGCATAAACCACAGCAATAAACGTAGGAACATAACTGCGCGTTTCAGCAGGTAACATACTCTTGATGGCCCAGAAATTTTTAACCCCGCCTGCCCGGGCAATGGCTTTGTTCACATACCCCGGACCGCTGTTGTACGCCGCCAGCGCCAAAGGCCAGTCGCCATACATCGCATATAATTGTTGCAGATATTTAGTGCCGGCCTCAGTCGATTTGATCGGGTCGCGGCGTTCATCTACATAAGAATTGGCGTCCAAACCCATCATTTTTCCGGTTCCCAGCATGAGCTGCCATAATCCCGTGGCGCCCGCGCAGGAAACTGCAGTAGGGTTCAGCGCCGATTCCACAATAGGCAAATACTTCAATTCATCAGGCATGCCTTTTTTATCCAATGTTTCTTCGAACAATGGAAAATAGATCTGGGAATTGGCCAGTAGTTTACTCATCAGTTCGCGCCGGCGGTAAACAAACAAATCAATAAACGCCTGCACATCGCTGTTGTAATCAAGCTGAATGGCCGATGGAATCGCCTTCATGCGTTGCTTCATTTCAGCTTCGGTATAATGAGGCAATTGGTCGGGGCTAAGGTGGATGGCACGATCCAGTTCATCGTTCGTGGCAAAAAATTTGTCGCGCGTGAACAGTTGAAACGAAACGCTGTCCAGCGAACGGATAACCGGATCTACTTCAGCCCGGGTGAGGGTATCGTGCACTGCTGGTGCAATGGCCCAAACCGTTGTAAAGCCCATCAGGATCAGGGTTAATGTTGCTATTCTTTTCAGCGTCTTCTTCATCAAAATCAATTTTTTATGCCTAAAAAAATATAATCTAAAGCCTCATTTTTGAGGCTTGCTCACTCTCAAATTTACAAAATCGCCCCGGTTTCCGGCCTCATGGGTTGCAGGTGTGGACAATTTTTAACAGAAATCAGGAACCTATAGGGCGTTCAAATAGGCTCAAAACTTTACTGCTCCTCTGTTTGGAACGATTTTTCAAACATAAAATTGTAGGAATTGTTCCCCGCTCCCGAATTTTAATTTTATGTACATCCACAATTTCCATTTGTCCAGCTAAATAGACTCCACGCTACTCTCATCTCACAGTTCTCAACTTTCCGTTCTCCGTTCTCATCTCTCATCTCTTTTCCTACCTTCGCCGCGCTAAATTTCTAAAAATGAACTTTTCTCTTTCCGAGGAACACCTGATGATCCGTAAGGCGGCACGCGATTTTGCACAAACGGTTTGTAAACCGGGAGTTATTGATCGCGATACGCATCAAACCTGGCCTGCCGAACAAGTGAAAGGTATGGCAGATCTGGGCTTCTTAGGAATGATGGTTGATGAAAAGTACGGAGGCGCCGGGCTGGATACGCTTAGTTATGTGATTGCTTTGGAAGAAATTTCAAAGATCGATAATTCCTCTTCGGTGCTCATGAGCGTGAACAACTCTTTAGTGTGCTGGGGGCTGCAGGAATTTGGTACCGAAGAACAAAAACAAAAGTATTTGCCGCGCCTGGCCAAAGGCGAAGTGCTAGGGGCTTTTTGTTTGAGCGAACCGGAAGCCGGTAGCGATGCTACTTCGCAAACTACAACGGCTATTGATAAAGGCGATTATTATTTATTGAATGGAACTAAAAACTGGATCACCAATGGTGGATGTGCTTCGGTTTATTTGGTGATCGCACAAACCGATGCCGCCAAGGGGCATCGCGGTATCAATGTGCTGATTGTTGAAAAAGGAATGGAAGGATTTGTAGTAGGGAAGAAGGAAGATAAATTGGGAATTCGTTCATCCGACACGCATACACTTCTTTTCAATGATGTGAAAGTGCCGAAAGAAAATCGCATTGGCGAGGATGGTTTTGGTTTTAAGTTTGCAATGAAAACGTTGGCCGGTGGCCGCATCGGTATTGCTGCTCAGGCACTCGGTATTGCAGCAGGCGCTTACGAACTGGCCGCCGCCTATGCTCAGGAACGGAAGGCGTTTAAAAAAGAAATTATTCAACATCAGGCTATCGCCTTCAAATTGGCCCAAATGGCCACTGAAATTGAAGCAGCACGCCTTTTGGTTTACAAAGCAGCCTATTTGAAAGATCAGCATCAAAATTATGATACCGCTTCAGCAATGGCAAAGGTGTTTGCTTCGGAAACTGCAATGCGCACAACAGTAGAAGCGGTACAAATTCACGGCGGTTACGGATTTGTAAAAGAGTATCATGTAGAACGCCTGATGCGCGATGCCAAAATCACACAAATTTACGAAGGCACTTCCGAAGTGCAGCGTATCGTAATCTCTCGCAGCGTTTTAGGTTAAGTTCAAACTAAAACGCAACTTTTTACTGCGAGCAGATTACAATTTCTCTTTCAGAAAACGCGCCGTGTGCGATTCTTTTACATCCAAAATGCCCTCCGGAATGCCCTGATACAAAAGGTTTCCGCCCTCATCGCCACCTTCCGGACCCAAGTCGATGAGCCAGTCGGCACACTTAATCACATCCATGTTATGCTCAATCACCAAAACCGTATGCCCGGCCTCAATCAGTTGCTGGAACGAATCCATTAATTTCCGGATATCGTGAAAATGCAATCCCGTAGTAGGTTCATCAAAAATGAAAAATATAGGATCGGGGGCGCTGCCACGCGTGAGAAACGATGCCAGTTTCACACGTTGGGCTTCTCCGCCGCTTAAAGTTGAAGATGATTGCCCCAGTTTTACATATCCTAAACCTACCTTCTGTAACGGTGCAATTTTTTGAATGATGTCTTTTTCATCTTTGAAAAAAGTGATCGCTTCATCAATGCTCAATTCCAGAATGTCATAAACGTTCTTCCCTTTGTATTCCACTTCCAGCACATCCTCCTTAAACTTCCTTCCATTACAGGCCTCACATTTTAAATGCACATCGGCAAGAAATTGCATTTCCACCACTACTTCTCCTTCGCCCTTGCAGGTTTCGCAACGGCCGCCCTCAATGTTGAAAGAGAACGTTCCTGGCGTGTAGCCTCTGATCTTCGAAAGCTGTTGTTTCGAAAACAAATCGCGAACATGGTCCCAGGCCTTCACATAGGTTACAGGATTTGATCGCGAACTTCTTCCTAACGGATTTTGATCAATCATTTCCACCGCGCTAATGCGCTTCAAATCGCCTTTCAATTCTCTGAAGGCACCGGGCTTTTCTCCTGCTCCGTCAAATAATCGGAATAGGGCAGGCGCCAGAATTTTTTTGATTAATGTCGTCTTTCCCGAACCACTTACGCCACTCACTACCGTTAACGATTCCAACGGAATTTTCACATCCACATTTTTAAGATTGTGCTGTGAGGCACCCGTCAGTTCAATGTAGTTGGTGGCCTTTCTTCTGGTAGCAGAAAAAGGAATCTGCAATTCATTGCGCAAATATTTCCCGGTTAAGCTATCGGCATCTTTTACAATATCTTTTGCAGGTCCGCTATAAATCACTTTTCCTCCGTGTATTCCGGCTTCCGGACCCATGTCAACGATGTGATCGCAGGCCTTCATAATATCTTCATCGTGCTCCACAACAATTACCGTGTTGCCCAGATCGCGCAAGTTTTTCAGAACTGCAATCAGCCGTTCAGTATCGCGCTGATGCAAACCAATACTGGGTTCGTCCAGTATGTACATCGAGGCGGTGAGATTGCTTCCAATCGATCGGGTTAAATTAATGCGCTGCGTTTCACCACCACTGAGCGTATTCGATAAACGGTTCAGCGACAAATAGCCCAAACCTACGTCCATCATCGTTTGCAGCCGGTTGTTGATCTCTAGTAGAATTCGATCGGCTATCTTAAATTCTTCTTTCGAAAAAGTTACCGTCTTGAAAAATTCATGAAGTTCTTTGATCGGAATCAGCAATAGTTCTGAAATGTTCTTGCCGCCAATAATCACATATTGCGCATCTTTCCTTATCCGTGAGCCTTTGCAATCGGGGCAGGTGGTCTTGCCGCGATATCTGGAAAGCATCACGCGGTACTGAATCTTATAGGCCTTTTCTTCCAGATACTGGAAGAAATACGTAAGTCCATCAAAAAAAGTATTACCGGTCCACAACAATTTCTTTTCAGCTTCCGTAAGATCTTTGTACGATCGATGTATAGGGAAATCGAAATAGATGCCTTTCTTGATTAAGGCTTCCGCCCATTCGCTCATCTTTTCACCTCGCCAGGGTGCTATCGCTCCTTCATAAACCGATAAATTCTTGTCGGGAATCACCAAATCTTCATCAATGCCCATCACCGAACCAAATCCTTCGCAGGTTTTGCAAGCGCCATAAGGGTTATTGAAATTGAAGAGGTTCTGTGTAGGAATTTCAAATGCCATTCCGTCGGCCTCAAAACGATTGTTGAACACTGATCGGCCATTGGCGCTGGTAACCACCAAACACTCGTGGTTTCCTTCGTTAAAAGCAGTCTGTATCGAATCGGCTGCACGGCTCTGTAACTCTTCGTCATCGGGCTTCACTACCAAACGGTCCACCAACACAAAAACACTTTTCACTTTCGATTTTAATACGTCAGAAGCTTCCAGTATCGATTCGATCTCAACCGTTTCCTCAGCCCATAAAACCCTTGTGAAACCCTTTTGCAGCAATAATTTCAGCTCATCATTCAACTTGCCTTTGAACTGATTTTCAAAGTACAGAAACACCTTTTCACCGGCAGGCAGCCCGAAAATATAGTTCACCACATCATTCACCTCATGCTTCGATACCAATGCTCCGCTAATCGGCGAATAGGTTTTCCCCAGCCGCGCATACAACAGGCGCAAATAATCGTAGATCTCGGTTAAAGATCCCACAGTACTTCGTGTAGTTCGTGTAGAAACCTTTTGTTCGATGGCAATGGCCGGGCAAAGCCCCTTGATGTAGTCCACATCAGGCTTGTCCATACGGCTCAGAAACTGCCGCGCGTAGGACGTCAGGCTTTCAACATAGCGGCGCTGCCCTTCAGCATACAAGGTGTCAATGCTCAGCGATGATTTTCCCGAGCCGGATACGCCCGTAAATACGATGAACTGATTTTTAGGCAACTCCAGGTCCACATTTTTCAAATTGTGAACGCGCGCTCCCTTGATCACAATTTTAGTATCGGCCAATTTTTTTATTTGGAATTTTGAATTCGTTTTCTTAGCTTCGGTCAACATTAGATAAATCTTATTCTATAGAATACTTCTTTACGCGTTAAAACAAGTGCAAAACTAAAAGGTTTCCTAACCTTAGCGCTTTTATCTAAAACAGGCTTATTAAAGAAGTTCTACTTCCATTGCGAATCAAACTGCGGGCATAGCTCTTAACGGAGTTTTAGTACGCTTATGCTTTGAATGGTATTTTTTTAACGAAATTATAACAGCCTATTGCATAGCAATACCTTTTTCTAACTACAAAAACCAGTTGCTATGCGCATGGACCATCTTACCGACCAGGAACTTATCCGTCAATACATTGCCGGATCAGAGCCCGCTTTCCAATTTTTGGTAGAACGCCATAAAGACAAAATCTATACGGCCATCTACCTCAAAGTGCGCGATGCTTATTTGGCTGAAGACATCTTTCAGGAAGCTTTTATCAAGGCCATCGAGTTTGTTCGGAAGGGCAAATACAAGGAAGAAAATAAATTCAACGCCTGGGTGGGACGTATAGCGTTCAACCTTTGTATGGATCATTTCCGTCAAAGCAAGCGCAATCCCGAAACCGGAGGCCGCGATAGCGATGAACAATTTCGCTACCTGCCTTTCGATCAGCGCCTTCCCGATGAACATATGGATGTGATGCGCGCCGAAAATCGTTTGAAAGGTATTATCGACCTTCTACCCGCTGAGCAACGTGAAGTAATCATGCTGCGCCATTACTTCGATTTTAGTTTTAAAGAAATTGCAGAACAAACCAATAGCCCGCTAAACACCTGCCTGGCCCGCGCCCGTTACGGATTGATGAATCTCCGCAAGCTTATCGAAAAGCATAAGATTGATGTGAGCGGTATCGCCGTTTAAAGCATCGCTTCGCAACAAAAAAAAGTCGCAGTTCCAACTGCGACTTTTTTCATTTATAACTCTCATCTATCATCTTTCCACTTTCATCTCTACACTAATACACCAGTCCCGCGCTGTTCAGCATTTCACTCAAATGCTCAACCTGAAAGCGATTTAGGCTGGTGTTTTTTACGTTCACGATTTTCACTGATGCCAGATTCGTTAAGTTAGCAGGATACGTAGCCAGCGAAAGATTGTTGCTCAGGTCCAGCGTTTCCAGATGATAAAGACCATCTTCCATAGGCGGCAAACTGATTAGTTGGTTAAAAGAAACACTTAGTGTTTTGAGCGATTCCAATTGATAGATGCTTTTTGGCAATTCCAGTATGCGGTTGTGCGAAACATTTAGTTTCTGCAACTGCTTCATTTGGCCAATACTCTCAGGAAGCGAAGTGAGTTGATTATTGCTGGCGTCTAGTTCTTCCAACGAATTAAATGCCGATATGTTTTCAGGCAGAATCGAAGTATGCGTATTGCTAATGTTCAGATAAGCCAGATGATTGATCGGTATAAGCTTCTTGATCTCAATGATCGGTCGCAGCATTTTGTTGGAAGCCAGATTCAAATACCGAAGTTCATTCATATTACCAATTGCCTCCGGTAAACTTTCGATCTGATTACCACTAAGGTTGAGTACCCGCAATTCATTGGCATTGGCAATTGCTTCCGGCAATGTTCTCAAATGATTGTTGCTTACATCTAGTACTTTTAAGTTTTTACTGAAAAGCGAAGCCGGCAATTCCGCTATGCTGTTATTATTCAAATACAGTTCCTGCAAATGCAGGTCCGCAACATAGTTTGGAATTTCCGTCAGGTTCCAGTTACTCAAATCCAGAACGCGAAGTTTTTTGAGTTCAGTAATCACCTTCGGCAAGGTTTTGCTGTTCTCCGCTTTTCCGGTTCTCGACAAACCATTGCTTAAAGAAAGTTCCTCTAATTGTTGGAGCACATTCAGGTTGGCAGGTAACTGATCAATGTGATTGCCCTTAAGTGTTATGGCGCGTAATTTTTTACAGGCCAGTAGCTCTATGGGAAAGGAACTGAAACGATTCCCGGAAAGATCCAGAATTTCAAGATTTTGCAATTTCCCGAAATCCGCGGGAAGTGCCGTGAGGCCTTGCTCGTGTAAATCTAATTGCTGAACTTTTGAAGGATTATTCAATGCCTCCTGCAGCGAAGAAAAGCTGCCGTTTTCGGCTTGCGCGAAAAGCGACAAGGCGATGCCAAGGATTGTTGTCAAGGTTTTCATACTACTCTATACGAGTAGCATTAGCGCTTGTTTCAAATCGGCAATCAAATCTTCAGCCGATTCCAATCCTACATAAAATCGAACCAAATTAATGGGATACCGATGCCGGGGAGCAATATTGGTTTCGGTAGTTTTATGGAAAGCGCAGGCTGGCAATACCAATGATTCATGTCCGCCCCAGCTCACGGCCATCTTAAAGAATTGCAAAGCCTCACAAAACCGTTCAATTGCCCTCACATCAGTGGTTTTCAGCGATACTGAGAAAAGCCCGCCGCACCAATCCATTTGCGTTTTTGCTAACTCGTATTGTTCACTTTTTTCTGAAAATGGATAATGCATGGCCTCCACGGCGTGATGGTTTTCAAGAAAGGAAACTACCTTTTCAGTGCTTTCTGCCACTTGCTTCAAACGGATGGGCAATGTTCGCAAACCTCTTAACATCAGCCACGCATCCTGAGGCGCCAGAATGGCGCCAAAATTCATGAATTCAGAATGAAACATCTTTTGGATAATATCCTTTCGGGCCATCACCGCGCCGGCCACCACATCGCTGTGGCCGTTTAAATATTTTGATGCCGAATGCACTTCGATATCAATACCCATTTCCAAAACTTTTTGGCCTAACGGCGTGCAATAGGTATTATCGATAATACTCACCAAACCGCGCGATTTTGCCAATCTGGCTATTGCCCTGATGTCCTGTATTTCGAATGTAAAGGTGTTCGGTGATTCTAGTATAAACACCTTGGTGTTTGGCCGGCAGGCGATCTCGTAATTGGCCACATCCCGCCCATCTACAAATGTGGTTTCTACCCCAAAACGACTCAAAATTACACGACATAATTTTTCAGTCCAACCGTATGGATGATTCACACAAACAATGTGATCGCCACTTTTTACCTGTGAAAATACCGCCGCCGTCATGGCTGCAGCGCCACTGCCAAATACCAAGGCATCTTCAGCCCCGGCCAATGCAGCAAGCTTCTTTCGTAAAATTTCAACAGTAGGATTATTGCCACGTGTGTACAAATGGGTGGCCTCTTCGGCATAAAAAGCGTTCCGCAAACCATCAACCGTTTGAAACGAAAAGTTGCTGGTTTGTATCACAGGAGGCGCAATGGCATTAAAGTACTTTTCACGTTCTTCTCCCAATACATTCAAAATATAAGACAAGTCCATTACTAACTGTTTTGTTAAAAACAAGGTAAGATTTTAAGCTATAGTGAAAATCATATCTTTATTTTTTCTAACCGATCATGAAATACTTTTTACAGCTACTGATTTTACTCTCAGCCACTTCGGCATTTTCGCAAACCGCCGTTCGGCGCTGCGGAACCATGGAGAATGATTCGCTGATGCGCATCCAAAACCACACCGAATCATTGGCCGATTTCGAAATATGGCTTCAGGCAAAAATAGCGCAGCAAAAGCAACTTCCGATAAATAAGAACGGCCGTTCCGTAATTACCATCCCTATCATCTTTCACGTCATTCACAATGGTGATGCGGAAGGGGTGAATGAAAATTTATCGCAAGCTCAGGTAATTTCGCAAATTGATGTTTTGAATGAAGATTACCGCAAACTGGCCGGAACTCCGGGTTTCAATACCAATCCGGTGGGCGCCGACATCGAATTCGAATTTTGCCCTGCAGTTGTTGATCCGAACGGAAACATCCTTCCTCAGCCCGGTATCGATCGCATTAATATGAATCAGGCCAGTTGGACGCAGGCTCAATGCAACAGTACACTTAAACCTCAAACGTACTGGAATCCCGATTTGTATTGCAATGTATGGACGGTGAACTTTGGGGGAAGCAGCGTTGACCTATTGGGTTTTACGCAATTCCCTAACTCTTCACTTGCCGGTGTAGGAACCAACAATGGCGGAGCTTCTACCGACGGTATTGTAATTCGCTATGATGCTTGCGGGCGCGTAGGAACATTAGACGCTACCTACAACGGTGGCCGTACGCTTACTCACGAAATGGGCCACTGGTTCGGCCTGCGCCATATCTGGGGCGATGGCAATAATTGCAGCGCAACTGATTATTGCGATGATACTCCCAAGGCTTCTCAAGCCAACTACGGCTGCCCAACTAAGAATAGTTGCAACGATGGCACTCCCGACCCTAATGACATGGTGCAAAACTACATGGATTACACCGATGATGCCTGCATGAATATTTTTACCAACGATCAGAAAACGCGGATGCAAACCATTATCAATAATGCGCCGCGCCGCGTTACCCTGCTCACCTCTGATGTGTGCTCCATGCCGGTAACCTATTTGTTCACCGGTCAGGTAAAAGATGCAGCCTCCAATACCGGAATTGCCAACGCAAAAGTTCTTCTGGATGGAAATATTGATTACAATGCTACTACCGATACCAATGGAAATTTCTCAGTGAGCGTAAAGGCAGGTAACTATACAATCTACGCTGGAAAATGGGGCTACGTCACTAACACCATAGGCGCAGTGAATATTACAGCAGCTTCCCCGGCCGCTACAGTGCTGCTTTCTAAGGGTTACTACGATGATTTTCTTTTCGATTTTGCATGGACCCAAAGCGGAAATGCCACCACAGGAAAGTGGGTTCGGGGTGTTCCGGTGGGAACTACCTACACCTCTGGCGCAACTTCACTTCAGGCTAATCCGGGTGCCGATGTAACCGGCGATTATGGCTCACAATGTCTTATCACCGGAAATGGTGGCGGAACAGCTTCTAATGATGATGTAGATAATGGCACTACCATTATCACATCTCCCATAATGGATCTTTCTTCTTACACCAATCCAAAACTTACTTATTACCGCTGGTTCTTCGATAATAGCGGAAATGGAACTACCGACGATTCACTCGTAATCAGCATTACAAACGGAACTCAAACTGTGGTGGTGGATAAAATTGGCGCTACTACCAATCCGCAAAGCCAATGGATTTCAAAATCATTCAATATCACCGGTCTTTTACCGCTCAATAATTCGATGCGTTTGATAGTGCGCACTTTCGATTTAGGTACCGGTAATGTGGTGGAAGCCGGTTTTGATTTATTTCAGTTGATTGATTCGGTTCCGGCATTGCCGGCAGCGCCAATTGCTAACTTCACCGTTGCCGGCAGTGAAATTTGTGCAGGCAGCGCCGTAAGTTTTAACGATCTTTCCGCCAATCTGCCCACCTCTTGGTCCTGGTCTTTCCCGGGGGGAACACCTGCAACGGATACTACGTCGGCACCCGTGGTGCATTATAATACACCCGGTGTTTATCCCGTAACGCTACAGGTTTCCAATGGCTTGGGCTCCGATACCAAATCAGTTACCAACTTCATTACCGTAAATGCAGTGGTGGCCGATTATACAGCAACCAAAACGGCCATCTGTCCAAATGACACCATCACCTTCAGCAGCATCAGCAGTTGCAATCCGGCCGGTTATCAATGGCAGTTTCAGGGCGGCAGCCCCGCTACCTCCACCGCTGCGGGTCAGGTGGTGAGCTATGCAGCGCCCGGACTTTACGATGTTACTTTGGTGGCATCTAATACGTATGGCAGCGATACACTGGTGCGCAATCTCAGTATTCAGGTACATGCACAACCTACGGCTACTACCGCCGCAGTTAGCGATACAAACGGCGCCGGAATGGGCAGCGTTTCTGCAACCGCAGCCAGCGGTGCAGCGCCTTACAGTTACTTGTGGTCGCCCGGAAATCTTACTACATCCACTGTTGCTCATCTTTCACAGGGCACATACACCGTTACCATCACCGATGCCAATGGCTGTAAGGTAACCTCCAGTGTTGTAGTAAACAATGAAACGGTGGGCATTAACGAAACCGATATGCAGTGGTTGAATATTTATCCAAACCCTTCTTCGGGAAAGTTTAATGTTCATGCTCATGAAAACCACCGGGGTCAATTACAAGTGTTCAACACCGTTGGCCAGTTACTTACCGAACAAAGCACAGAAGCGCCTGTTATTGATCTTTCCAACTTCAGCTCCGGTATTTACACCGTGAAACTGATGGTGAACAATAAATTAATAGGCATCAAAAAATTGGTAAAGGAATAATTCCTGCGCCAGGTAACTGAAAACGTATAACTGTTGATGGCGGCACCCGCGCTCTCCGCTGCAAGTCCTCAGCCGCGGGAAGCCATAAAACCATTGCCGTGCCTACGTTTCGGAGGGAATTACGAATTTCAAATTACGAATTACGAAAGAGGAGGTTGGTCATAGCAATACAAGCCTAATTCATTTCGTAATTCGTAATTTTTTCATTCGTAATTTCTTCTGCCGCGGCTTGCGGGCTTTCCGCTGCGATCGCTGCCGCGGGGCAACATCAGGCTATGCCGTAGTCTTCGTGCGGCCATTACAAGGTGCAGCAAATCCTGAAGGCCTTGATTAGTCGGCAGCCGGTAAGTTATAATAACAACCTATTAGCATGCTATCCACAATAAATCCCCATCCTTCATAATCATAGGGTTGTGGCCGGGTATTCCTCCAACGAATATGAAAACGCTGATCTTCTCTGGTAATTTCAAGTGTAGCTGTGCGATTTTCGCCATCCATCCAATTACTGACATAACGGCCTTCAAATCCCGAAACTGGTTCTGTAGGAGTGGCAAACTCCGGCAAAATTTCAGTTGTTTTATTGTTGTTGTATGCTCCGATTAGGTTTCCAGTTTCGGTTCTTTTATAGTAGAAAGAACCTATGAACTTGGCGTTTGGCATGATGAAAAATTTAGCTCCAATCTAGTTAAGATTCCAATTTCAAAGGCAATCTAAAGGGTCAACTCTACATCTGTGTCTTCTTACTACACCCACCACACTTACCACACTCACTACACCCACCACACTCACCACACTCACCCACACCTTTCCGCTACTCCGGCTCCTGCCCCAGAATAATGCCCGCGCGGCCTTTTGGATTGTCGATGCGCGTGCCGTTCTCGTTAAACACCTTGTCTAACGGGAAGCCATAATCTACACCAAGTAAACCAAACATCGGAAGGAAAACGCGAACACCAATGCCCACTGATTTTTTCAATTCATAAGGACGGTAGTCGCTGATGTTCTGCCAATAATTTCCGCCTTCGGCAAACACCAAAGCAAAAATGGTAGCAGATGGATTAAGCGATATAGGATAACGCAATTCCATCGAGAATTTATTGAATATAGATGCACCGGCCAATTGAGTAGTACTGCCCGCTGGTGTAATCACCTCATATCCGCGCAGGCGCACAATCTCGCGGCCCAGCGTAGAATACGTGCCCAAACCATCGCCGCCCAATTCAAAGCGCTCAAACGGCGAATTGCCAATCTGTGGATTGTAATACCCCACAAACCCCAATTTAGCCGAAGCCTTAAACACCAAGTTTTGCCATAACGTAGTGTACCACTCTGCAATTACACGAACTTTAAAGTACTCCACCCATTTGTAGCGCTCTACTCCTGAATCGGTAGCCATATTAATGTTCATCCTCGAATTGAACATATAGGAATATGGCAGAGTTGCCGAAGCCGTGATCGAGAAGTTCGATCCATGCTTTGGATATAAAATCTGATCAAGCGAATTTCTGCTCAGGGTGAGCGATAAGTTCAGGTTGTTCGAAACCCCTTTGCGATTGATATTGGTGAATACACCCGGAAAGAATCCCGAATTTTCAAGATCGTAACGCTGGTAGTTAAGCGCCGCTTCAAACGTGAAAAAATCATCCGGTTTTTTCAAACGCGTTCCAAACGCAATCGTACCGCCGGTGGCGAAGTAATGTCCATAAGGTTTTTCATCAGTAATGCTGGTGAGATAATAGATGCTGGTACGATTGATAGCCACTGTAAGTGAGTTGGGGCGTTTGCCTCCTAACCATGGTTCTGTGAACGAGGCTGTATAGAACTGACTGGTTCTGCCGCCCGACTGGAAGCGAAGCGATAACCGCTGTCCATCGCCCGAAGGCAGTGGGTTCCAGGCTTTCTTATCAATAATGTTCTTGAGCGAAAAGTTGGTGAACGATACGCCCAATGTTCCCACAAAACCCTGATATTTTCCACCATAACCTGCCGAAAGTTCCAACTGGTCTGAAGGCTTTTCCGTAACGCGATATTCAATATCTACTGTTCCCTTTTCCGGGTTCGGAATAGGAACTACGTCTAACTGCTGCGGATCGAAATAACCCAGATTAATGATTTCCCGCTGAGAACGAATCAAATCGGAACGGGAAAATTTGTTTCCCGGCAAGGTGCGCAATTCCCTTCTGATAACGCGCTCATTCGTTTTGGTGTTACCCATAATGCGCACCTCATTGATGGTGGCCTGCGGCCCTTCCGTTATGCGCAACTCCACATCAATCGAATCGCCAACTACTTTGATTTCGGTGGGTTGAACACTGAAGAATAAATAGCCGTCGTCCATGTATAATGAACTTACATCGCCGCCATTAGGGTTCGAGAAAAGTTTTTCATCCAACGCCTTCTGATTATAGATCTCTCCTTTGTGAATGTTGATAATCTTTGAAAGCAAGGAATCGGGATACTTGGTGTTGCCGTTAAAGTAAATGTTGCGGAAGTAGTATTGGTGGCCTTCGTCGATTCGTATGTCAATTACCAGATTTTTTTCATCGGCGCGGTAAACCGTATCAAAGGCAATCCTGGCGTCGCGGTAGCCTTTGCTGTTATAGTAATCGATGATTTTCTTCTTGTCATCTTCATACTCTTTGCGCTTGAATTTGCTGGCCTTAAAGAAGTTTAAATTGGCAAAGCGGCTTACATACTGGTACATCCTTATAGGGGAAAGGTTGCCCGGTATCTCATACCATTTCGGATGATAGGGTTCGGTTTTAAAGTTTTTACGGAAACGGAAAATAGCAGGAAGGTCAAACTTAATCTTCTGCTTGGTTTCTTTCATTTTACTGCGCAGTTGATTTTCGGCCATTGTGGTATTTCCATAGAAATTGATGGATTCAATCTTCACCACTTCACCTTTGTCGATAAGTACCTGAAGCTTTATGGAATTCGATGCATTCGAATCAATGATTTCTTTGATGTCAACCGCGCAGTTCAGATACCCTTTGTCAATGTAGTAATTTCGGATGGTTTGAATGGCTGTGCGGCGCATGTTCTCGGTAAAAATACTGCCGCTGCGCAGGTCCAGTTTTTTGCGAAGTTCATCTTGATCGCTATTCTTCACGCCCTTCAAAGAATAAGAACGCAGGCGAGGACGTTCCTCCACATTGATAACTAAAAACACCTTATCGCCGCTAATATGATCGATATCAATATTGATATTGGTAAAAAGCTTTTGTTTCCAAAGCGATTTAATGGCCTTCGATAGGTCTTCGCCCGGAATCTTGATTTTATCACCCGTATGAAGGCCCGACAAAGACGTCAGAATGCTTTTGTCTAAATATTCCGTACCGCGAACTTCAATATTCGCAATTTCATATTCCTGCGGTTTGGCGTAGTTTAACGCAGCATCCTGCGCAGACACGCTGCAAAAGAAGAATACACTTGCAACTAAGAATAGAAGGCGTTTTGCCGAAAGAAATGGATTGCGTTGCTGGTTCACGTTTATGCCTTCACTTGTTCAGAAGTTTTGCCAAAGCGGCGTTCGCGGTTTTGAAACGTCAGTAATGCCTTGTACAATTCTTCGCGATCGAATTCAGGCCAGAATTTCTCGGTAAAATAAAATTCAGAATAAGCGATTTGCCACAAAAGAAAATTACTGATTCGCTGTTCACCACTGGTGCGAATCAAAAGTTCTGGATCAGGAATTCCGGCCGTGAACAAACGATCCGCAACCAATGCTTCGTTAATATCGTGCAGAGCCGTTTTCCCTTCCTGTATTTCCAATGCAATCTGTTTCATGCTTCTAACCAATTCTTCTCGCGCTCCGTAATTTAATGCCAAAATCAAGTCCATTCTGCTGTTCGATGCGGTTTCTTCCATGGCAGCACGTAACTCACGCGCGGTGCCGGCAGGAAGCGCATCTATGTTTCCGATAGCGCGGAGGCGAATATTGTTTTTTTGAAGGGTACTGATTTCACTCTTAATCGTTTTTAACAGCAAATCCATCAATCCCGTCACTTCTAATATCGGCCGATTCCAGTTTTCTGTAGAAAAAGCATACATGGTCAGGTACCGAACGCCTAACTCCGCACATGTCTCAGCAGTGTCGCGAACAGCCTTAACGCCATTGCTGTGGCCAAAAAGGCGATTCTTCCCCTGCGCCTTTGCCCAACGGCCATTGCCATCCATAATTATGGCAATATGCTGCGGCAACCGGTTCAGGTCAATGGCTTCTTTCAAACTCATGTACAGATTGGTTAGGTTTTTTGAAGGCTGCCAAAAGTAAGAATTAATCTGCACTCTGAAAGCGTTTGAACACCTCCTCCCCGACGCATTGAACTATTAAGGTTTTTTAAAATGTCTATAATTTATTGGCGCAAATTCACACAGCTTCTTACATTCGCGCTATTAATCCATTTATTAAAATAACAACAACATGAAACAAGGATTCTTTTCACTGCTGGCTACTGCTGCTGCAGTTCTGGTGTTGAGCAGTTGTGGTGCTAAGTACACCCCGCTTTCCGAAGAGCAAAAGGCCGCAAAAGCTGATTCAATTTACAATGCATCAATGGCTGATTTGAAAAAACAAAAAGAAGATGAATGCGCCGCCAACATGGAAGCCCGTGTTGATGCCAAAGTTCAGGAAATGATGGCCGCTGAAGGCACTGCCGACGCAGAAAAGAAATAATCAATAACCAAAAAACACACACAATAACATGAAAAAGATATTTCTGAATTTGAGTGCTATCGCCCTGATCGGTCTGGCGCTCGCTTCCTGCAATAATGATGAGGCCAACAAAAAGGCCATGGAAGCCGATGATGCCGCCGTTCAAAGTTTGGTAAACGATAAGGCAAAGGGAATGGATGATGAAGTGGCAAAAGCTTGCGACGAGCAAGTAAATGCCGCAGCTCAGGCAAAATATGATTCCTTGATGGCTGCTGCTAAACCGGGCTCAAAAGGCGCTCCGGCTAAAAAACCGGCTCCGCATCCAATCAAAAAGGTAGAACCTAAAAAAGACGAGCCTAAAAAGCCATCTAATAATAACCGTCCTGGTACCAACGAAAATACGCCACCGGCTTCTAACAACAGCCGTCCTGGAACAAACGAAGGCACCAAACCGGCTTCTAACTCACATCGTCCGGGAGCTAACTAAACTTCCATTACAATTTACAAAAAAGGGCCTTCGGGCCCTTTTTTTATTGCTGCTTGTGGCAGCAATCGTGGCCACAACTTTTTTTTGGTATTCTTTTACGTTAGATTTTGATTGGTTGCCGGATGCTTCACTACAAATCCTGCCGCAGAAGTGGTAACCTATTGCGGCGCTTTCGTTTCAGGTGAATTAAATTTCAATCGGGCAACTATTGAAAAAGACAAGTGTATTCGTAATTCGTAATTTCATGGCAGCCTTAGCATTATGGTAGGCCACTACCTGATGTCATACGCTACTTCCCTGACCATGGGGCGCTCTTTCCAAAAGGCGCTGAAACGCTCATTTTCTTTGCTACCCAAAAACATTCAGACAATAAAAAAAGCCCGGCATTACTGCCGGGCCTTTTAGTTTCAAGCGCTCTCGATTATTTCAAGCCCATTGCATGGCTCGTAGAAACCGAAGTAGAGTCAGTTGAGGTGTAAACAAAATGCAGTGCGCTTCCGTTGATAGAACCTGAAGCAGCAGAGATGTGTACACCTGCCAAAGTTCCGTCAGCTACAGTCAAAGAAGTTCCGTCAACAGTACCGCTGATGGTAGTTCCAGTTCCGAATCCACCGAAGTTAGAGATAGAAACTGAAGATGGAGTAGAAGATGGAGCGGTAATTGTCATGCTGTAATTGTATACAGTTGAAGTTCCACCGGTAGTTGCGGTATCTTTTACCGAATAAGTTCCGGCAAATTTCGCGTTCATAGCGGTTTTGCAATCAGATCCTTCATAGCCTGGATCACAAGTTTTCGTACAAGACGAAGTGGTTACTAATGCAGCCGTAAGAAGGCCTGCTGTCAAAAAGCTGAATACTTTTTTCATTGGTTATTGTTTTTAGTAAAAAAATGCAGCGCGAAAGTAAATTTTTTTCGCGTGGTTGCAAATTGCAACTCTCGTGCCAACTTTTGCATCTAAGGGCTAATCAGTGTCCGTATTTTGTCAAAAATCTATATAGATTTGCGAATACCTGATTTTTTAAGGGTCAAAGAAACATATATGAAGAAGATTGCATTCTTTCTTTTAGCAGCGTTTGTTACACTAACGGCTGCTGCCATAGGAGGCGGTAAACAGCAGTACCGCATCTTTAATCAAAAAGGAATTGAAGTGCGTGACCTGGCTTGTGAGAAGGGGCTTGCTTCCATCATTCTCGATAATTACCGATTTAAGAATTTTAGGCGCAATATTTTTGTGGAGATACCGGAATCAGGCGAAATGTTTAAAGTAGAACTGTTCTCAGGTCAGGAACTTTTGGAAAAATACGGCAAGCCGATAAGCCCGTTGAATACCAATGAAGTGAAAGCGGAAAAAAATCCGGTATTTAAATTGTTCCAACCTCAAAATGTATTGAAAATCACGGGATACAGAGATTAATTTTTTGTCAATAGAAAGAAATGAAAAAGCTTTTACTACTCCTTGTTTCGATAATCAGCCTGACTGCTGCCAATGCGCAAACCTATACCATGGGCGGCTTGGGAACCGTAAGTACGTGCTCTGGAACTTTTTACGATAACGGTGGTGCTGGTCTTAATTATGGGAATAATCGTCGGGATACTGTAACTTTTTGTCCTGCTACCGCCGGAAAGCAGATTCGCCTCACTTTTACTCAGTTCGATTTGGAAAGTAACTGGGATTTTATGTATGTGTATGATGGAAATAATACGGCTGCCCCTCTTATTGGCGTTTATACCGGTGGCACCATCCCGGGCACGCTCACTTCATACAATTTTGCAGGTTGCTTAACCATTGTAGTAACAACTGATAGCTCGGGTGTGGCTTCCGGCTGGGCTGCGAATATTAGTTGTATAAATGTGCAACCGCCCCACCCATCTGATACCACCTGTGCGCTATCTACAGGCATCTGTACCAATACCCCGCTGGTTTATTCAGCTAACTATGGCACTAATGCTCCTGCATTTTCATCGGCTTATGACTGCTTAACAACTTCACCTAATCCGGTGTGGTTACATATTCAGGCCGCCTCAACCGGCACGATCAATTATAATCTTACGGGTTTCGATTCAACAGCAACACGTGATGTGGACTTTATCGTTTGGGGCCCTTTCGCCAGTGAAAGCGCTATGTGTTCCGGTTACAGCACCAGTAACGTATTGGATTGCAGCTATTCCGCATCTAATGTTGAGAATGTAACCATCAACGTAGTGGCAGGCCAGTTCTATCTGATCCTGATTACCAATTTTTCTAATAACCCTTCTACCATTACATTGTCGCAAGCTCCTGGTTCTACGGCCACTACTAATTGTAATATCGGGTGTAATGTGGTTGACATTGTAACTACCAATGGTGTTTGTAACCCTGCAACAAATACCGATACGCTTTCCGGTTTCGTGATCGCCAGAAATCGTCCGGTTAGCGGCGTTATGAAACTCTCCGTTTCCTGTGGTGGTATTGATACACTGCTAATTCCTATGCCGGTGGCATCTGACACTATCTATTTTAAAATTCCGAATGTAACTTCAACCGGCGGTAATTGTGTGATTACGGCGCAATTTACCTCTAACCCTTTGTGTACCTTTTCAAAAACATTTACTTCTCCTTCACCTTGTGTATGTATTTCTCAAGCTGCTGCTGACAGCGTAGTTTGTGCCGGGGGCGGAACTTTACTGAAAACTACGCCAGTTAGCGGGGCGTCCTACCTCTGGACTGGCCCGAATGGCTTCAGCGCTAATGGTCAATATGTCCATCTAACGAATATGACGGCGGCTCAAACCGGTTGGTATAAAGTAACAGTTTCAGGTCCGTCGTGTTTAACGTACGACAGCGTGTTTGTTCGCGTGGTTTCAGCTTTCAATGTGAGTATGTCGGCTCTTAGTGATACTATTTGTTTACATGCTAACACAGCGATTTCGGTTACGGCTTCCCCGGCTAACCTTGGACCTTTTGTTTATCAATGGTTTCCAAGCACAATTGTCGATTCGCCGAATGCGGCAATGAATATCGTTCACCCAATTCAGGATACTACTTATTGTGTTGATGTAAGTTCTGCCGCTGGTTGTGTCGTTAGCGCCTGTCATAAAATTTATGTACGTGGCAATGCCCCAACGCTATCGGTTTTAAGCAGCCGCGATAATTTGTGTATCGATGACACAGTTACCTTAATACCTCGTCCACTATTTACCGATTTGGTAAGTTGCGGAACAATTCCTTTGGCCAATGCGTGTTTGACCCCCGGTCCGCAGCCTACAGTGAAAATTGGAACTACTACGGCGGGATCGGTAACACAGTCTCCTTTTCAGGGTGATTGGCATGGCGTAAGAGCGCAATACCTGTACAAAGCGAGCGAACTTCAAGCCATGGGTCTTTACAGCGGAACGTTCACTACTCTGGGCTTCTATGTAACGTCGAAAGTAAGTGCGGCCAACTGGAACTTTAATGGCTTTACAATCAAGATGGGCTGTACCAATCTTACTGCGCTTACTACTTATGTTAGCGGTTTGCCAATAGTATTCCAGCCACAATCCATAGTGAGTAATGCCGGATTGAACACCTTTGACCTAACCGACCCTTATAATTGGGATGGCAGTTCGAATATCATTGTAGAAGTATGTTACGACAATACGGCTCTTTCTAACTGGAGTTTGAATGATCAGGTAGAAACGAGTACGGCCTTCACCGGAGCTACGGTTTTCCGTCGCACCGACAGTGCACCGGGATGCGGGCTTACTACGGGCTTTACAGTTTATGCCGACCGTCCGAACCTGTATGTGGCGATGTGCCTGCCACAAACGAATTTGACGTATAACTGGAGTCCGGCTACTGGCTTGGATTGTACGAATTGTCAGAATCCGATAGCAACGATTCATCAGGATGCAACGTACCAACTTCAGATAGCTGATGGCAATTGTACGAATAGCGGAAGCGTAACGGTACATATTAATCCGGGCGTTGTGGTAAGTGCCGGTAACGACACATCGCTTTGCAGTGGGGGCGGAAGTGCTCAATTGCACGCAGTTCAGGTAAGCCCGGCCCCCCCTGTTTGTGTTCCCACTTATAATGTAAGTGCCATTCCATATTCTCCTATAGCTGCTCCGGGCACAACAAATCCTATAGCCACTACTTCAGGCGGTTGTACTTTTAATGATGATTATTACAGTAATCCTATCACCTTCCCTTTCCCATTCCAGTATTTCTGTTCCACAGTGAACACCTTCCAGGCTTCCCTAAATGGCTATTTAACCTTGAACGGAGCTCCGGTGTGTGCTTCTTACGGAAACACCACCATGCCGGCTGCGGCTGCGCCAAATAATGTAGTGGCTTTGGGCTGGCAGGACATGAATGTACAGAATGCCACCAGTTCCATTGATTACTTTGTGAGCGGAACCGCTCCCAATCGTATTTTGGTAGTTCGTTACAATAATATGCGCCATTATAATAGCACTACGCAAAAATTGGATGGTCAGGTGTTGTTCTACGAAGGGACTAATGTGATTGAAATGCATGTTAATACCGATGGTTATAATGGTGGTGCACATAGCCAGGGTATTGAGAATGCTAATGGAACAGTTGCCTACAATCTGTCTGGCAGAAATAATCAGACGTACAGCATTTCGAGTCCGGATGGCGTTCGATTTACGCCAAACTCAATAGGCATTTCTATCAGTAATTATCTATGGACAACCACTACGGGTGGAAGTTTTACGCCAGCTAACAACGTGGTAAATCCTACTGTTAGTCCTACTCAAACTTCTGATTATGCCGTAGCTGTTACATTCAGCAATGGTTGTGTAAGCCATGATACGGTAAAAGTTGCAGTTGGTAGTTTCCCATTCACAGGGGTTACTGCAACACCTGATAGTATTTGTGTTGGAGGAAGTTCACAATTGCAATTTAACGGAACGGGAGCGGTTAATTACAAATGGAGTCCGGCATTAACTTTGAACGATAGCACCATTGCCAACCCGGTTGCAAGTCCACAAGCTACTACTACCTACACTGTTACCGCTACCAATGCACAAGGCTGCATAGCCAATGGTTCGGTAAAGGTGAATGTGCGAGTGCATACTCCTCCTATCACTTTGGGTGGTCCGCAAACTATCTGTTATAGCGATTCGGTAAGTTTGAGCCCTTCAGGAAGTCCATACAACAGTTACACATGGTATGCTGATAATGGCACCTCCATTGGAACGGGAGCTACGCAATTTGCACATCCTGCACATACTTACTACGTTGATATTAATGACGGAAGTTGTACGTATCGTTCCGATACTGCAGTGATAAGTTCGTTCCCAATTCCTTTAGTGCATGTTGGTCCTGATACGATGCTGTGCCCGGGCGGTATAGTTACGCTTCAGGCTACCGGAGGATTTAATTCATATTCATGGCACGGAAGTGCTTCTACCTCCTCTGTTGCTACGGTTAGCACCGCCGGAAATTACTACCTCACCGTTACGGATGCAAATAGCTGTTCTTATTTTTCAGATACGGCAACAGTTGATTTCTTTAACGTTGTGAGACCAACTATAACACCAAAAAATGATGGCTTCTGTCCCGGAGCGGCTGTAAATTTGAACGGAACTGCCGGATTGAATAATTATCTATGGAATACCACTGCCACCACCTCTAGCATTTCAGCCAATACAGTAGGGACGTATTGGTACAGTGCCTTGGATGCGAATAATTGTGTAGTTCAATCGGATACGGCCACTGTAGTGGCGAAACCGCTGCCGGTGATTTCATTCAACGTTCCGAAAAACCCGATTTGTTCTACAGATACGATAGTGATAGATGCGGGCCAGCAACCGGGGGTAACGTACACGTGGATGCCCGGCAACCTCAGCGGCCCAACGCTGCTGGTAACCTCAGCCAATACGTATTCAGTAGAAGCCGATCTGAATGGTTGTTTGAAAGATTCAACGGTAACTATAGGCGGACTGGCTTCCCCTGTAGTAAGCCTACCGGCACAAACGGATAGCTGTACCTGTACGGGTTCAGTGAATTTGGCAGTAACTACAGTTTCTGGAACAGTTGCCGGATATAGCTGGTCGTCGAATGCGGGAGCGGTAGGCGATGTATCGAATGTAACGGTAAGCAGCAGCGGAGTGTATACGGTAACAGTACACGATTCGCAGAATTGTACAGCGGTGGCCTCAGGGGCAGTAAACCTTTATTGCCTCACGGCCATGATTATGCTATCTGACCAAGGCGATACGAGTATTTTTGTGGGCGACAGTGCGGTATTGAGTGCGATGACGAGCTACAGTGGGGGGCTGACGTACAGTTGGACTCCTGCTAGTGCGTTGAGCAATGCCACCGACTCGGTAACGGCTACCCATTCCGATAGTTCGCAGGTGTACCATTTGGAGGTGTTGGACGTGATTCATGGCTGCCGGGCCAGCGATTCGATTCGCATCGAGGTGATTTCGGAAGGGAAGTTTGCGATGCCAACGGCATTTACGCCAAACGGGGATGGTCGCAATGACCGGTTCTATCCGGTGCTGAACAATGGGGACCGGAGCGTGGCGAAAGTTACGGCGTTCCGGATTTATAACCGTTGGGGCCAAACGGTGTATGATAATGTGCAGTCGCCGGGTTGGGATGGCACGTACAACGGACAGCCTCAGGTATCGGAAACATACACGTATTTCATCCAGGTAACGGTTCCGAAGGTGGGCCATCCTGATGAAACAGAAACGATAACCAAGCAAGGGTCATTCCTGCTGTGGAGATAAAAATTTAAAAAACAAGCAAACAAGGTATGAAGAAACTTTTTGTAGGAACATTTGCAGCGCTGTTGCTCTTTGGAAGTACAGTAGTATACGGACAAGGCACAATGACGGTGAATTTTTATTCGGTGCCACTTACTAAAGTCTATAACGAGAAAGAGCTTCTTTCTTTGAAGCGCGATGTTTATCTAACTCCGGGGATTTATAATGTTTCGGTAAACGAACGTGATAATTCACTTGTAGTACGAACAACCACTTATGTAACACTGGATAAGGTTAAGGTGGTTTTTAAGAACTATGCAGCTAGTGTTCCAACGTTCACAAAAACGGATCAGGAAGACGCTCACGAGCTAGAATTATTAGCATTAGATCGTCAACGAGTTAAAAATTAATTTGAGAAAAATCAAGCAACAGTTCATGAGGAAGTTTTATTTTCTAGCCATAATGTCGTTAAGTGTTGTACTTGCCTTTGGTCAGTGCAATACGCAATTGATTGGAAACAATTTTTGCGCAAATGCGCCGTCCATCAATGCCTGTATGCTGGGCGGAGGGAACTGTATCGGTTCGAATAACTCGAATCTTACTTCCAGTTCACCGGGTAATTTGTCTACAGCGTTTTGCGGTTCCATTGAAAACAATCAATTCTATCAGTTCGTTGCAGCAGCAACTTCTGTAACCTTTAATTTTCAGGCCAGTGGGTGCAGCAGCGGTTTTGGTATTCAGGGCGCTGTGTTTTCCACTCCCGATTGTTCTACATTTACCTCAATGGCCTGTGATGGCGTTGGTAGTCAGAATTTTTCGATTACGGCCTCGCCGCTTATTATCGGAAATACATACTATCTGATGATTGATGGCTATGCCGGTGATGTTTGTACGAACATTCAATTGACCTCCAGCAATGGTATCAGCGCAACTATTAATTCCACTGTTGTTACTACTCCGGCAACTTGCGGATCTAATAATGGAACAGCTACGATTACCGGTAGCGGAGGAATTGCACCTTATACCATAGCACTTGACGGCAGCTCTACCTTCGTTCCAAATGTAACTCTCACAGGGCTCTCTGCAGGAGTTCACAACTATATCATCAAAGATGCTTTTGGCTGTACCGGAACAGGATCGTTTACCATAGGCGTAAATAAAACCGTGGTTTCTGCCGATCAGAACTATTGCACAGGTGGCGGACCACTGACTATCACCGCTACAGGAGGCACTCAATTTCATTGGTCGCCAACTGCCGGAATCATCAGTGCCAATGCAGATAGTTCCGTTATTCAGGTGGCGCCATCAGCGACCACATCCTATGTTGTAACCAGCGATCTGCCCAATCCATGCAAGAATAAAGATACCGTTGTGATTACGCTGGTATCGACATTCACAGCTGCTATCGCCGCTACGCAAGATACCATCTGTCTGCATGCAAATACAGCTTTATCAATTAACCCTACTCCATCCAGCGAAGGCCCGTTTACTGTTTTGTGGTCGCCGGCAGGCGTTTTAAGTGCAACTTCGGGTAATTCAGTGGTAGCAACACCTTTCACTGATACTACCGTTTGTGTATCCATCAACTCTGCAGCCGGTTGTTTGGTTCAGGACTGCCACAGAATCTATGTTCGGGGTTCAGCACCAGCCCTTTCAATCGTAAGCAGCCGCGATAATTTGTGTATCGATGACACAGTTACCTTAATACCTCGTCCACTATTTACCGATTTGGTAAGTTGCGGAACAATTCCTTTGGCCAATGCGTGTTTGACCCCCGGTCCGCAGCCTACAGTGAAAATTGGAACTACTACGGCGGGATCGGTAACACAGTCTCCTTTTCAGGGTGATTGGCATGGCGTAAGAGCGCAATACCTGTACAAAGCGAGCGAACTTCAAGCCATGGGTCTTTACAGCGGAACGTTCACTACTCTGGGCTTCTATGTAACGTCGAAAGTAAGTGCGGCCAACTGGAACTTTAATGGCTTTACAATCAAGATGGGCTGTACCAATCTTACTGCGCTTACTACTTATGTTAGCGGTTTGCCAATAGTATTCCAGCCACAATCCATAGTGAGTAATGCCGGATTGAACACCTTTGACCTAACCGACCCTTATAATTGGGATGGCAGTTCGAATATCATTGTAGAAGTATGTTACGACAATACGGCTCTTTCTAACTGGAGTTTGAATGATCAGGTAGAAACGAGTACGGCCTTCACCGGAGCTACGGTTTTCCGTCGCACCGACAGTGCACCGGGATGCGGGCTTACTACGGGCTTTACAGTTTATGCCGACCGTCCGAACCTGTATGTGGCGATGTGCCTGCCACAAACGAATTTGACGTATAACTGGAGTCCGGCTACTGGCTTGGATTGTACGAATTGTCAGAATCCGATAGCAACGATTCATCAGGATGCAACGTACCAACTTCAGATAGCTGATGGCAATTGTACGAATAGCGGAAGCGTAACGGTACATATTAATCCGGGCGTTGTGGTAAGTGCCGGTAACGACACATCGCTTTGCAGTGGGGGCGGAAGTGCTCAATTGCACGCAGTTCAGGTAAGCCCGGCCCCCCCTGTTTGTGTTCCCACTTATAATGTAAGTGCCATTCCATATTCTCCTATAGCTGCTCCGGGCACAACAAATCCTATAGCCACTACTTCAGGCGGTTGTACTTTTAATGATGATTATTACAGTAATCCTATCACCTTCCCTTTCCCATTCCAGTATTTCTGTTCCACAGTGAACACCTTCCAGGCTTCCCTAAATGGCTATTTAACCTTGAACGGAGCTCCGGTGTGTGCTTCTTACGGAAACACCACCATGCCGGCTGCGGCTGCGCCAAATAATGTAGTGGCTTTGGGCTGGCAGGACATGAATGTACAGAATGCCACCAGTTCCATTGATTACTTTGTGAGCGGAACCGCTCCCAATCGTATTTTGGTAGTTCGTTACAATAATATGCGCCATTACAGTAGCACTACGCAAAAATTGGATGGTCAGGTGTTGTTCTACGAAGGGACTAATGTGATTGAAATGCATGTTAATACTGATGGTTATACCGGTGCACACAGCCAGGGTATTGAGAATGCTAATGGAACAGTTGCCTACAATCTGTCTGGCAGAAATAATCAGACGTACAGCATTTCAAGCCCTGACGGGGTACGATTTACGCCTAACTCGGTCGGCATTTCTATCACTAATTATCAATGGACCACCACAACCGGGGGATCGTTCACACCATCAGCAAATGTGTTCAATCCGGTGGTTACTCCTAGCCAAACTTCTGATTATGCCGTAGCTGTTACATTCAGCAATGGTTGTGTAAGCCATGATACGGTTAGAGTGGCAGTTGGTAACTTCCCATTCACAGGTGTTACTGCAACACCTGATAGTATTTGTGTTGGAGGAAGTTCGCAATTGCAATTTAATGGAACCGGTGGTGTAACTTATAAGTGGAGTCCGGCTGCAGGTTTGAGCGATAGCGCTATTGTTAATCCTGTGGCATCTCCATATAATTCTACATCCTATAGTGTAACAGCTACTAATGCTCAGGGATGTTCGGCCTCAGGATCAGTGAATGTGGTAGTTCGAAGCCATTCACCAATTTCTTTAGGTGGCGCTCAAACTATTTGTTACAGCGATTCCGTTAGTTTATCGCCATCCGGAAGTCCATATACCAGCTATGCGTGGTTCGATGAAAACGGGACGGCCTTGGGTAGTGGAGCCAGTCAATTTGGCTATCCTTCGCATAGTTATTATGCCGATGTAAATGATGGATATTGTACGTATCGTTCAGATACTGCTGTGGTGAATATGTTTGCTATTCCAGTGGTAACGGTTAGCCCGGACACTTCTATCTGCCCGGGTGATTCTGTAGTACTGCATGCAAGTTCGGGTTATTCTACTTATGTTTGGAATAGTAGCGCCAGTACCTCATCAGCAGCAACAGTTTCTGCAGTAGGCAATTATTTTGTAACCGTTACAGATGCCAATAATTGTCGTTATTTTTCAGATACGGCAAACGTAGGTTTCTACACACTCCAACCGGTTTTTGTAAATCCTAAAACAGCTAGTATTTGTCCGATTGGTGGATCGCCGGCGGTTTTGAATGCCGATGCGGGCCTTACAAACTATAGCTGGAATAGCGGAGAAGTTACTCCCACTATTAATCCGGCTGTAATTGGCACATACTGGTATTCTGCCAGAGATAATCACACTTGTTTAGTACATTCTGATACCGGAACTGTAAATTATTTTGTGGTGACCCCTCCTGTTGTTTCTCCGAAAAATGCGGGAATTTGCCCTGCAGGATCTACCACGCTTTCTGCCCAAAGCGGTTACTCTAATTTTGTGTGGAATACAACAGAAACCACCTCTAGCATTTCAGCCAATACAGTAGGGACGTATTGGTACAGTGCCTTGGATGCGAATAATTGTGTAGTTCAATCGGATACGGCCACTGTAGTGGCGAAACCGCTGCCGGTGATTTCATTCAACGTTCCGAAAAACCCGATTTGTTCTACAGATACGATAGTGATAGATGCGGGCCAGCAACCGGGGGTAACGTACACGTGGATGCCCGGCAACCTCAGCGGCCCAACGCTGCTGGTAACCTCAGCCAATACGTATTCAGTAGAAGCCGATCTGAATGGTTGTTTGAAAGATTCAACGGTAACTATAGGCGGACTGGCTTCCCCTGTAGTAAGCCTACCGGCACAAACGGATAGCTGTACCTGTACGGGTTCAGTGAATTTGGCAGTAACTACAGTTTCTGGAACAGTTGCCGGATATAGCTGGTCGTCGAATGCGGGAGCGGTAGGCGATGTATCGAATGTAACGGTAAGCAGCAGCGGAGTGTATACGGTAACAGTACACGATTCGCAGAATTGTACAGCGGTGGCCTCAGGGGCAGTAAACCTTTATTGCCTCACGGCCATGATTATGCTATCTGACCAAGGCGATACGAGTATTTTTGTGGGCGACAGTGCGGTATTGAGTGCGATGACGAGCTACAGTGGGGGGCTGACGTACAGTTGGACTCCTGCTAGTGCGTTGAGCAATGCCACCGACTCGGTAACGGCTACCCATTCCGATAGTTCGCAGGTGTACCATTTGGAGGTGTTGGACGTGATTCATGGCTGCCGGGCCAGCGATTCGATTCGCATCGAGGTGATTTCGGAAGGGAAGTTTGCGATGCCAACGGCATTTACGCCAAACGGGGATGGTCGCAATGACCGGTTCTATCCGGTGCTGAACAATGGGGACCGGAGCGTGGCGAAAGTTACGGCGTTCCGGATTTATAACCGTTGGGGCCAAACGGTGTATGATAATGTGCAGTCGCCGGGTTGGGATGGCACGTACAACGGACAGCCTCAGGTATCGGAAACATACACGTATTTCATCCAGGTAACGGTTCCGAAGGTGGGCCATCCTGATGAAACAGAAACGATAACCAAGCAAGGGTCATTCCTGCTGTGGAGATAAAAATTTTTATTTTTTGACTAAAAAAAGGATATTCGAACGCCAATGAAACGCATAAATTACCCCCGTATGAAGCAGTGTTTTTACATTTTTTGTGTCTTGTTGTTGTCGGTACAAGGAGGGAAAGCGCAGGATATACATTTCTCGCAATACTACGCCATGCCGCTTACGTTAAATCCGGCATTAACCGGAAAGTTTGACGGGCTTTACCGTGTAAATGCCATATACCGTGGCCAGTATTACGGTGTATCGCAATCTAATTCGATCTTCAGGACTCCCGGAATTTCAGTAGATTTTTCCTTATTGAAGGAGAAAATGAAGGGCAATGCACTTGGTGTAGGGCTAGCGTTTGTAAACGACCAGCAAACTACTACAGGTAAATTAAATACCAATACCATCTACCTTTCTTTAGCTTACACATTAAATTTAGGGAGAAAGAAAGCAACTCAAATTTCGTTGGGTTTCACACCATCCTACACTCTTCGTAATACCAGTGGTGACTATAAGTTCTATGATGGATTTGATAAGACCACTTTGGAGTACACCAACACTTCAGGGTTTGAATCGATCACCATTCCGAAGGCCAATTATTTTAATCTGGCGGCTGGATTGTTCTTTAATACCAAACCAATCAAGTGGATGACATTCTATGCAGGTTATTCGATGATGAACATTCTTCGTCCGAATGTTGCGGTAATTAAGAAGGGTAATGAAGATGCGCGTTTGAACTTTCGCCATGTGGCTCATGCCGGTTTTGAATTCGATTTGAATAAACGTTGGACCTTAATTCCTGGATTCTTGTACCAGAATGTGGCGAAAGCAAATGAAGCCAATGTAGGTTTGATGGTTGGTTATAATTTCCTGAACAAACCGCGTAACGATGGTAGCAATCGTTCCGACAAGGGAACAATTTATTTGGGTTTATGGAACCGATTGGGTGCCGATGCTACTTCTGCATTTGCATACCGGAACCTTACTCCGAAAATTGGTTTAGACTACAAGAACTTCCGATTCGGATTTGCGTATGATATAGATTTAGGAAAGTATGGTGCGGATGCAAAATCGGGAAACTTCAAGCGTCCTCAGGCATATGAAATCTCATTGTCTTATATGGGCTTCATACCACAACTGAAAGAGAATAAGTTCTTGTTCAATCCACGATTCTAATCAGAGAGATATACAAACAAACAAACCATTAAAATTAATTTTAACCTTTAAAGTAAACTGGACTCAACAGCATGAAAAAAATAGTAGCAGCAGCACTTATATTGCTCACGGTGGGCGCGAATGCGCAAACTGAAGAGAAAGCTGAAACCCGGCAGCAGGTAAAGAAATATCCAAAGGTAAGCATCCGTAAGAAGAAGAAGCTTGGCGATCAGCTCGCACAAGCCGGTAGCTATTACAATGCTGTTGAATATTACGAAGATGTGTTTAAGGAAAAGCCGGATCAGATTAAAGTTGTTCACCAGTTGGCGGTGATCAATATGAAACTGCGCGATTACAAATCGTCAGAGAAGTATTTCAAAATTGAACTAGAAAAGGATAATAAAAAGTGGGTTGAAGACAACTTTTTCCTGGGACAGGCACTTAAGTACAACGGAAAGTATGATGAAGCGCGCAAAGCTTTTTCAGAATATCTGAAAATGGATATTCCGAAAGATGAAAAAAGTTATAAGACTTTGGCCAAAATTGAGATTGAAGGCTGTGACTCTGCTGCTGCATGGCTGGCGAATCCAAATCGTATGAAGGTGGAACATGAAGAGGGAATTATTAATAATGTGCTTACTGATTTTGCTCCAAAAATTTTGAAGGGTAATCGGATTATGTACTCTTCCTTGAAAGCCGATACCGCTATCAATGTAACTCAAGCTGATTACGATTACTATGCAAAAATCTTTACAGCTCGCAAGCAGGGTAAAGATTGGGTGGATGACACTAAGTTATCTTACCCGCCGAACGATGCGAAGAATCACGTAGGCAATGCTGTATTGACCGATGATGAAAAGGTAATGTATTACACTAAATGCGGTGGCGATCTGAATATGCCAAAGTGCAAAATCTACAAAACTGAAAAAAGTGGAAATGAATGGGGGAATGGAGTTGAAGTAAAATCGCTGAACTCTGAAACTGCTACCACCACCCATCCTGCCTTTGGCGTAGATAAAGATGGAAAGAAGATCTTGTATTTTGTTTCTGACCGGGGTGGAAAAGGCATGCAGGATATCTTCTATGCTGAAATTAAAGATGACGGTACTTTCGGTGCCATTAAAAATGCCGGTTCGGAAGTAAACTCTCCTGGTGATGATCGCACTCCATACTATGATATGCGTGCTAAAAAATTGTATTTCTCCACAAACGGTCGTCCAAGTTTGGGCGGTTTGGATGTGTATAGTATTCCGGGAACACCGGAGAACTGGGGGGTAGCTTCTAATATGGGTGCTCCGGTGAACAGTTCTTGTGATGATCTTTACTTCATTGTAGATGAAAATGGCAAGAAAGGTTTTGTGGTTTCTAACCGCCCCGGAACTAAGACCATTCATGGTGAAACCTGTTGCGATGATATCTGGAATGTTCAGATGCGCGACGATGTGGTACTGAAAGGGGTATTCGCGCTGCGTGGTGAAAGCACACAAAAACCAATTGCCGGAATTGACGCTTCTATGTACAAAGTGGCCGGACAGCAATTTGAATTTTTGGGTAACACCATGACCAAGGATGAGCCGTTCACCTTTGTTTTGAAACGCGGAAGCGCTTACAAAATCAATGGCAACAAAGAAGGTTACTGGCCAGCCGTGGAAAATATCAATGTGCGGGAAGATGAAGAACGCGACACGATCACTCAGGTATTTCTGATTGACCAAATCGTTCGTAAAAAAGTGAAGATCGAAAACATCTATTTCGAATTTGATAAATCAAATGTGGTTGACTTTTACAAAGCTAAAATGGACTCAGTGGTTAGCGTAATGATGCAGAATCCGGGTTATAGTCTCGAAGTTCAGGGACACACGGATAGCAAAGGTTCTGATGATTACAATGCTAAACTTTCGCAACGTCGTGCTGATGAAGCTAAAACGTACATCGTTTCAAAAGGTGTAGGTGCTGACCGCGTGATTGCCAAAGGTTATGGTGAAACCATGCCGGTAGCTGAAAACGAAGTTGGTGGACAGGATAATCCTGAAGGCCGTTGGAAGAATCGTCGCGTTGAATTCAAAATCCTTCCTGACAAACCGGAAGATGCTCCTGAAATTCAATATGGCGGCGAACCAATCGATGCCACCAAAACAGGTCCCGGCTTTAAAAAATAATCAAAAGGCCTTCCAATATGGAAGGCCTTTTTTATGCTCTATATAGAAATTTTAGTTTCGCCGAATGATAGCGAAATTCACATTCAATCCAATTCAAGAGAATACCTACATTCTTTACGATGAAACAGGCTCCTGTGTGATTATTGATCCGGGTTGTGTGAATGAGCGGGAAAGGCAAGAATTGGTAAAATTCATAGACGACATGCAATTGCAACCTGTCCGTCTCTTAAACACACATTGCCATATTGACCATATTCCCGGCAATCCTTTCATTGCAAAAAAATATGGATTGAAGTTAGAAATCCATCAATCGGAGGTTCCGATTTTGAAGGCTGCGCCCGATTATGCGCCTATGTTTCTGGGAACGGATATCGACGAACAACCCGAACTTGGAGCATTCATAAAAGATGGGGAATCGATTCGCTTTGGCGAAACAGAATTGCAAGTGTTGCATACGCCAGGGCATTCTCCAGGTAGTGTTACTTTTTATAACAAAAAGGAAGGCTTTGCTGTAGTAGGCGACGTGCTTTTTTACAGAAGTATAGGGCGATATGACTTGCCCGGAGCGCATGGTCCTACATTATTCAAAAGTATTTCCGAGAAGGTGCTTGCGTTACCCGATTCTACTATCATCTATAGCGGCCACGGGCCGGAAACCAGCATAGGTGGCGAAAGATTGCATAACCCGTTTCTGCAGCGTTTGAACTAACGGCTGGTTCGATTTCTTCTCCAATTGCTAGTGGCAGCTTCCGTTGCTTTGCGCACCACTGCTCTGGACGATTGTTTATTACCACGGAACAATTCACCGGCAAGAAGCGCAGCTACTTTTTGTTCATTTTCATTAGAATGCTGTAGTGCATCCGGCGTAAAGTTCTTTCCCACAAAATTGGTGTCAAACTTCCCCGATACAAAATCAGGATGTTGTAAAACAAATGCGCCAAACTGAAGGGTGTTTTTAACGCCGGTGATCCGATATTCGTTAATAGCGCGTAACATTCTGGCAATAGCTTCGGTTCGATTGCTCCCATAAGCTACTAGTTTTGCGATCATGGGATCGTAATAGATAGGAATATCCATACCTTGTTCAAAACCATCATCTACGCGAATTCCCGGGCCTTCCGGTTTTTTGTACTGAACCAATTTTCCGATATCAGGTAAAAAGTTGTTTTGAGGATCTTCGGCGTACACGCGAAGTTCGATGGCATGACCGATGAGTTGTAATTGATCCTGTGAGAAGGACAGTTTTTCGCCCGATGCTACTTTAATTTGTTCCTTTACCAGATCAACGCCCGTAATCATTTCTGTTACCGGATGCTCCACCTGAAGGCGGGTATTCATTTCCAGAAAATAAAAATTGAGCGCTTCATCCACTAAAAATTCTACAGTTCCGGCGCCAATATAGGCACAGCTTTTAGCCACCTGAACGGCTGCTTCGCCTATGGCCTTTCGTTTTTCTTCATTCAAACAGGAAGAAGGCGCTTCTTCAACTACTTTCTGATGACGACGCTGAACGCTACATTCTCTTTCAAATAAATAAACCGTATTGCCGTAATTATCAGCCAATACCTGAACCTCAATGTGCTTAGGGCTGCCTACATATTTTTCGATAAAAACGCTGCCATCGCCAAATGCCGAAAGGGCTTCGCTTTGCGCCCGTTCCATCTGTTCTTTCAATTCGCTTTCGGCATTTACTACCCGCATACCTTTGCCACCGCCTCCGGCGCTTGCTTTAATAAGAACCGGAAAGCCAATGGTTTTGCAAAGTTCAAATGCGTCTTCAGCCTTATGAATGGCGCCATCGCTTCCGGGCACCATTGGAATATTGAATTTTTTGGCGGCTTCCTTTGCCGAAAGTTTATCGCCCATTACTTCGATAGCTTCCGGAGTAGGGCCAATAAAAGTGATGCCGTTTTCTTCCACTAAACGTGCAAAGGCGGCATTCTCAGATAAAAATCCATAACCCGGGTGGATTCCGTCAACACCCAATCGTTTGGCTGCTTCAATGATTTTTTCACCGCGCAAGTAAGAATCTTTAGAAGCCGGAGCGCCAATACAAACCGCTTCATCGGCATAGCGCACATGAGGCGCATTGCGGTCAGCTTCAGAAAAAACGGCAACTGTTTTAATTCCCATTTCACGGGCTGAACGCATAACGCGTAATGCAATTTCGCCACGATTGGCTACCAAAATCTTTTTAAGCATAGGGTGAAAGTAAAAAACGCTTTATGGATTTTTAGTGCCGGGGAAGAATTGTTAGAAATTGTATTTTTATCAAATATGAAACTTCGCTTATTCCTTTTTTTCTGGATTCCTGCGGCGCTTTTCGGTCAAAGCGAAAAGGCTTTTGATTTATATGCAGAAGGTTTACGATCCTACTATGCTGCGAACTACGACCAGGCGCTGAAGAAATATAACGAGGCGATACAGATTAAACCTACTCATACCGGTTTTTTGTATAACCGTGGACTGTGTTATATGAAATTAGGCCGACCGGAAACGGCTGCTTTCGACTTTCGTAAGATTGTTTCTATAGATTCAAATTATGCCGATGCCTGGTTTCAATTAAGTGTTTTGGCGGCGGGCGATAAGCGATATGATGAAGCCATGGAGTTGGTTTCGCATGCATTGCGAATTGCACCCAATGATGTGAATGCCTTATCGCAGCAGGGTTTACTTTTCTATTATCAACGGAGGAACGAGTATGCGGTTCAAGCCTATGATCACGCCATATCGGTAGAGCCGAATAATGATCAACTCTACTATAAGCGCGGCCTGGTATATATGAATCTTGAAAATTATGAAGCGGCTACGGATAACTTTTCCAAGGCCTTTCAATTAGATCAAACCAACACACTTGCTCTGGAGCAGCGCGCTACAGCTTATTGGAAGTGGAATAATTTGGAAGCAGCGTGTAAAGACTGGAGTGAATTATTGAAAAGAGGTGTTAGCCGGGCGCAGACGCCTCTGGCGAATTATTGTAATAAAAAGTGATTAGGAAAAAGTTGCTGATTGATTTGGAATGCTCCTCAAAATGTAATTAGCAGCGAATTATGGCAAACCGCGGTAGGGAAGAGCGGAAAGCCCGCTAGGCCGCAGCGAAGAAATTACGAATGAAAAATTACGAATTACGAGATGGGGCAAGGTTAGGTTTTTAAAACCAACCTCCTTTTTCGTAATTCCCCCAAAACGATTGCACCGCAATGGTTTTAGGCTTTCCGCGGCCTGAGGACTTGCAGCGAACAGCCCGGCATCCGCAAAAAAAATGAAAATGCTATTGCATTTTTATATCGCCCGTTAGAAAAGATTCACGAAACCAACCTGAATGACCAGACCGCTGCGATACGGTGAATAGTTTTTATCGCCAACACTATGCAGCAGATTGTAGGAAATCATGATGGGTAGAAAGAAATTTTTACTGTTGAGCAGGTTGTAACCGGCACCAACAAACAAGCCGGGATAGGTGCGTTCGATATTTTGGTATTGAAAAACCGGCGTGTTGTTTGGGTTTAAATAATAATATCCTGTTGGGTCATGAATGCTTCGTTGAAGGACCTCGAATTTCATACGGGCAAATAAACCTTTCCAGATATTGTATTGAAGAAATACACCACCGCCATAAGTGTGATACTTGGCTGTAACTTTATAATCGGAAGTGCCGCCCGGCAATGCCACAGAGGCTACGTAAGTTCGCCCGGAATAATAATACGTGGGTCCTGCGCCAACATACAATCCTTTCCAAACATTATAACCGAAATAAGGAGACAGGCCCACATCCACGCCTCCGGTTTATAATGCAAAGTTGATGTTTGGTTCGATAATAAACTTGCTAAGGTCGAGCTTCTTTTTGGGTTGGAAGGATTTTACATTACGGTTTGGGTCGATGGTATCGCGGGCATACTCCGTTTCAGGACGTGTATATATTTTAGGCTTATCATCATCCTGAGCTTTTGCCCAAAATGATAATGCGGTAAGTGTTACCAGAAACAAGTATTTTTTCATATTCGAAAGTTCCCTTCCTTCTTTTCAAACGAAAATAACGTAAAAAAGGTTGTTCGATTGTCACGGCTGTGTTAAAAAACCTTTCCGGGATTGAGGATTCCATTGGGATCAAAAACGCCTTTCACACCTCGCATTAAATCCATTTGCATGGGTGAGAATTTAATATCCATAAAACGGCGCTGCACCCATCCGATACCATGTTCCCCGCTTATGGTGCCGCCCAATTCCACCACTTTTTCAAAAATTTCTCTCACCCCTTCCGGTACTGTATTTTTCCAGTATTCATCGGTAAGCTGGTCTTTAATAATTCTTACATGAACATTACCATCGCCGGCGTGACCGTAGCATACGCTTCGGAAATTATATTTTTTACCTACTGCCTTGATATGGTGAAGCAGTTCCGGCAGGTGAAAGCGAGGAACCACAGTATCTTCTTCAATGGTTACTGCGGTAGATTTTACGGCATTCGCCACATTCCGGCGCATCCGCCAGAGATCTGCTTTTTGGGCTTCACTATCGGCAAACAAAATTTCGCCACATTCGAAATTGGAAAGCACTTCATAAAGTTGTTCGCTTTGTTTGTAAAGCACATCCAAATCGTTGCCATCTAATTCAATCAAAAGGTTGGCCTTTACATGAGGCTCGATGGGTATGGTTACATCGCCCAGCCAATTGCAAACCCAGTCGATAGCATCGCGTTCCATGAACTCGAGGCAAGAAGGTGTGATACCAGCCTGAAACGTTGCAGCCACGGCTGCTGCGGCTTGTTCCATACTGGTGAAAGGCGCTAATAAAACCAGATTAAACTTCGGATGAGGAATCAGTTTTAATACAATTTTGGTAATCACACCAAGCGTTCCTTCACTTCCAACGAATAATTGGGTGAAGTTATAACCGGTAGAATTTTTGAGTACGTTAGCGCCGGTCCAAATCACTTCGCCACTGGCCAGTACCACTTCCAAATTCAAAACAAAATCTTTTACTACTCCATATTTTACAGCACGCGGTCCGCCGCTGTTGCAGGCTACATTTCCACCTATGAAACAACTGCCCCGGCTGGATGGATCGGGTGGATAGAATAAACCTTTTTCCTTCACGGTGTTCTGCAATACTTCGGTGATGACGCCGGGTTCAGTGGTGAGTTGCAAATTTTTCTCGTCAATCTCGAGGATGCGATTCATTCGTTCTATGCTTAGCATAACGCCGCCATATACGCACAAACTATTGGCAGAAAGTCCGGTGCCTGCTGCGCGCGGACTTACCGGAATGCGATGTGCATTGCAGTATTTCATGATGGCGCTTACTTCGGCTGTTGAATTGGGTTTCAGAACCACCTCGGGATAGAAGCGCAAATCTTCGGTTTCATCTTTGGCATATTTTTCAAGCGATTCGCGGGAGGTGATCACATAGTTTTCGCCAATGGTTTGGTTAAAGAAGGCGATGTGCTGAGAGGTTATCTTGTTGTAAGTAGCATTCATGAGGAATTCCGAATTATTGATTTTATAGCAAACGGAAAAACTGGGTTCCGCCAAAAAGAGCGAGAAATCCAATGATAAGACTGGATGTGATGTACATGGTGGCCTGTAAAAATTCTCCTTGTTGCAGCAGTTGAACAGTTTCGGCACTAAAGGTAGAGAAGGTGCTGAAGCCACCGCAAATTCCAACAGCAAAGAAAAGACGCATGGTATTATCCTGAGCGCTTTTCATGCTTTCAAAGCCCAGCATTATTCCCAGAAGGAAACAGGCGGCAATGTTAACCGTAAGTGTACCATACGGAAAGGAGGACGGCACCAGATGGTGTACGGTTCGATGTAACAGCCATCGCATGACGCTTCCTAAACCACCACCTGTAAAAACCAGCAGCGTTTCTTTCATTATTCAAAATTCAAAATATTTTCGTTGGTACAATCAAAACTTTTACACCTGTGTTTCGTTATTAAATTATGAATGCGATAAAAAAATGGGGTTGGATATTGATGCTGGTTTTAATTAGTGCCACCTCGTGCAATACCAAGAAAGATTGCCGCGGGCGCACCAAGCACCGGCTATCGAACGGTATTTGGATGTGACGGTTAATTTATCGTTAAGCCCTTTTTGGAAACCGGCGTAAACGTTGAGTTTGGGGCCATTTTTCATTTTTCATAGAATTTATAACCGTTTAAATCCTGAGAGTTATTGTACTTTTGAATGATTCGATATGATTCATTCCAAAAGGTTTATTAATCGCGATTTAAGTTGGCTGAGTTTCAACGAAAGGGTACTTCAGGAAGCCGCTGATCAAAGTGTTCCATTATTGGAAAGGCTAAAGTTTCTCGGCATTTTTTCGAGTAATCTGGATGAATTTTTCAGAGTGAGGGTAGCTACGCTACGACGGGTGATGCAGTTAGGGAAAACGGCTAAGCAAACGCTTCATGTGAAGCCAACCAAGTTGCTTGACGAGATACAGCAGCGGGTGATTTTGCTGAATAAGCGCTTTGATGAGATATATGTAACCATTCTTGAAGCGCTTCAAAAGCATAAGATTTACATTGTTGATGAAACGCAGCTCAATAAAACGCAAGGCCAATTTGTTAACGATTTCTTTTCTGATCAAGTGCGTCCGGCACTGGTGCCCCTGATGTTGAATCAGGTTCACCAATTTCCCTATTTAAAAGACCGGGCAATTTACTTGGCTATAAAGCTATCGGTTACGGGCAAGCCGAAGGCAACTCAATATGCGTTAGTGGAAGTGCCAACTGATCAGATCAGTCGATTTTTAATTTTGCCTGGAGCTCAATCAAAAAAGCAATTGATTTTGCTTGACGATGTGATCCGATACAATCTGGCCGAACTTTTTTCGATTTTTTCATTTGATAAAATTGAAGCCTATACTGTAAAAATGACCCGTGATGCGGAGTTAGACATTGATACCGACATTTCACAAGGTTTAATGGAAAAGATATCGAGAAGTGTAAAAAAGCGGCAGAAAGGGGCTCCGGTGCGGTTTGTTTACGACAAGAATATTCCTGAGGATTTGTTGCAATTGTTTCGATCGAAATTGAAGTTACAGAAATACGACAATCTTATTGCCGGAGGACGCTACCACAACTTTCGTGATTTTATCAATTTTCCGGATTTGCAAATTCCCGAGTTAACGGAACCGCCGCTGCAACCCTTACAGCATCCCGCTTTTCAGGGAAGGCGCAGTATGTTTGATGTAATTGCTGAACGCGATGTGATGTTACATTACCCTTACCATTCGTTCAATCAATTTATTGAGCTGTTACGGGAGGCGGCCATGGATCCTTGTGTAAGAACGATCAAAATGACCATGTATAGAGCGGCCAGGCGCTCGAAAGTGGTGAACGCGTTGATTAATGCTGCCAGGAATGGGAAGCATGTGCTGGTGGTGGTTGAATTGCAGGCGCGTTTTGATGAGGAGGCCAATATTAAATGGGCGAAAACTTTGGCTGACGAAGGCATTCAGGTGGTTTATGGAGTTCCCGGTTTAAAAGTACATTCCAAGTTATGCAGCATTGGCCGTTTGGAGAACGGTAAATTGCGCTATTATGCCAATCTGAGTACCGGTAATTTCAATGAAATGACCTCGCAGACCTATTGTGATGAAACCCTTTTTACGGTGGAAAAGCATATTACCACCGAAGTGAATCACGTATTTGATTTTTTCGAGCGAAACTATCAGGTAAAGTCATTTAAATACCTGATTCCATCTCCATTGCGGACCAGAAAGAAGTTACTGCAATTGATAGATAATGAAGTAGTGCAGGCAAAGAAGCGGAAGGCCGCATCAATTTTTTTGAAATTGAACAGTTTGGCCGATGAGGAATTGATAGAAGCCTTGTATACTGCCAGCAATGCGGGAGTAAAGATCAAAATTATTATTCGCGGAATCTGCGCTTTGATTCCAGGGGTGTCAGGAATGAGCGAGAATATTGAGGTGGTAAGTATCATAGACAAATATCTGGAGCATTCCAGAATTTTTGTGTTCCACAATGCGGGTGAGCCATTGTATTATTTTTCAAGTGCTGATTGGATGATGCGGAATTTGGACACCCGGGTAGAGATCAGTTGTCCGGTACTGGATGTTAAGATTCAGAAAGAAATACAAGATCTGCTTGATATTCAATGGGCAGATAATGTGAAGGCCAGGCAACTGCCTGATAATGTTTATAGAAGAGATTCAAAGGAGCGAATAAGAGCGCAGGATCGGTATTACCAGTATTTACGGAAACAGAAAGGCGGAAAAAGCTGACTTTGGAGAGGCGGTTTACAACTAAAATGCTACTTTTAGTGTCTTGTTTTGTATTCCGGAAGATATGAAAAAATTCTACGCGACTTTCTCTCAGTGGAGGGCAGTTTTTCTTGCTTGTATTTCAATCCTAATATTTACACCAGATGCGCGTGCCAGCCATGCGATGGGTGCTGATATTGAGTATCATTATGTGGGGGTAAATGGTGCCGGTCAGCAGATATACGAAGTACAGTTGACCTTCTACAGAAACTGCGATGGTATCCAACAGCCAACGGCAGCGGGAATTACGGCAGATTTCGACATTACGAATACCTGTGGTTATCCGGTTCCGGCGCACAACTTTGTTCAGGTAACCAATGATAGTTGTCCGGAGAATACCACGTTTTATCCTACAGGTAACCCACCATTATCGGGTAGTAATGGTTGCGTAGTAACGCAATTATGCCCTAGTTTTCAAAGTCAGAGTACTTGTGCCAGTCCTCCCGGGTCATTTCCAGGCGTTCAGCGCTTCGTGTACAGGTGCCAAATTGTGTTGGGTGGACCATGCTCGCAATGGAAGCTCAGTTTTGCCGAGAATGCCAGAAACACGAACATCAACAATGTTAGCGGGGGAGGAGTGGCGTCGTTGTATTTAGATGCAGTGATCAATAACAACTTTGACACCACCTCAGCAAAAATTGTGATTCCGAATTTACGAGGTACAGATTATCAAAACTTGTACGTAAAAACTGCTGCCGGTTGCACGGTGCCTGTTGCAACAAGTTTGACGGTGCCCACCACCGGAGCCACCACTCCAACGATTACCAGTTCCGGCAGTCCGATTTGTGTTAACGGAGCACCACGAACATTAACGGCTACTCCTGCCGGGGGTACCTGGACCATTGACGGTGCTGCATCGGGAGGCACTTTAAATCCCGGAACGTTGTCAATTGGATTTCACAAAGTGGTTTACACTTATGTGAACGGAACATGTGCCACATCGGCATCTCAAACAATCGAAGTTCGGAATACGATACCTGTTCAAATATTTCTGCCAACGCATTCAATTTGTTCCAACGCAGCTTCGATTCAGCTGGGTGCGAACCCGCTTGGAGGCGTATTTCTTGCCAATGGCGATACCTTACCTAACGGATTGTTCAATCCGGCGCTTCAAAATTTCGGCAACCGTAATATTTTCTATAAATATTCTGATGGTGTTTGTACTTCATCTACAACTGTAAACGCCAGTTATTCCGGTGATACCATACATGTTTATGATGCTCCGCTGATCACCGGCTCCTCATTCACCCCTCCGTCGGCATGCGGTGTAAGAGATGGCGTTATTACTCTTACCGGACTTCCGGCATCTTCAACTTTCCAATTGCAGTTTGACAGTAACAATATCACTATCATCCGTAACGTTACGTCGAATGCTTCCGGGCAGATTGTATTGAACAATCGGGCGGCAAGTTTGTACAATAATTTCACGTTAACTTCAGCAGGTGGTTGCAGCATCCGCAGTAACATCAGCATACCGATGAGCAATGCTGCCATACCGTTTTTCACTGTAAGTAATTCTGCGAACCCAAGTAGTTGTTCGGTAATGAACGGCACCATAACTCTTTCAGGATTGGCGTCTTCCACATTTTACGGAGTTGCATTTGACAGTTGTGGTGTAATGGCTACCCGTACTTTAACCTCCAGCGCTTCTGGCGATATTGTTTTAAACGGATTACCAAGTTGCCGTTATAAAGGTTTTGCAGTAGGTACGTTGGCCGGATGTGTGAGGGTATTAGACACCGTGGTGCAATTAGCCGATGTGCTCACCAACTCCTTTGATATCAATAGTTCAAATAGTCCGCTTTGTGTTTCGGCTTTGCCACGCACCCTTTCTGCAACCATCAACGGAGGAACCTGGATGATTGACACGGTAGCAGATCCGTCAGGAACATTTAATCCGGCAGCGCTTACGGTGGGTTTGCATAAAATAACCTATACGGTTGTTTCCGGTGGTTGTACCTTGATTGATACCCAGTATGTGAGTGTAGTTCCTGCACCATCTGTTGCGATTTATGTACCTACTCAAACTTGTGGTGGCGACACAGTTCATTTAGGGGCGAATCCGGGAGGGGGTGTGTTTTCGGGTCCCGGGGTTTCCGGCAATAATTTCTTTTTGCCCGACACCGCGCCGGCAGGTTCGCGATTAATTGTATACAATTTCATTTCTCCTTTTGGATGCACTAGTTCTGCCAATCAATCTATTGTAGTAAATGCTGCTCCGGTGGTCAATACTATTGTAGGAACAAACCCTTCTACATGTGGTACCGGGTCGGGCTCTATTACGCTAACCGGATTAACTGCCGGCATGACCTATAGAGTTACATATGATAGCATGGGTTATACCAGAAGCCGGGTTATTAACGCATCTGGTAGCGGAGCACTCACTTTATCGACGCTAAAGGCCGGAATCTATACTAATTTCAAAATTGAAAATATGACATCCGGATGTTCGGTAAAAAGAACTGACATCATCACTTTAAAAGATAACAACTCCCCAAATATATCGTCGGTTGCTACCGCTACTTCCACTAACTGTTCTTCGGCTACAGGTTCTATTACCTTAACAGGAAATTTTTCAGGAGGGACTGCCTATACCGTTTGTTATGACAGTTTAGGCATATCGGTATGCAGGAGTATTGTAGCTACATCACAGCAGTATCGTAATAATTCGGTGGTTTTCGGCAACGATCCGGTTCCGTTCTTCTGCTCTAATACACCGGCCACTTTCAATAATTCCATTTCGGATGTGGACCGCGATTCGCTGGTAAGTACGATGGTTACTCCAATGGATGATGGAGGTATCCCCTTGACTTACAACGGCGGTTTTTCGCTTGGTTCACCAATCACAACGTCCACCGGAACACAGTTCAATTCGGCTACCGGGCAACTAAGTTTTACCCCAACAGCAACATCTCCGGAAGGTGATGTGCTGGCATTCCGGTTCAACGAATATCGAAATGGCGTTTTGGTAGGTTATACGATGCGTGATGTTCAGATTGTTATTCTGCAATGTAATCAAACCACTCCTGTGAATTCGCCGCCAACGAATCTCAATGGCGCCACTGCACTTGATTCTGCCACGGTTCAACTATGCCCGGGCAGCACTTCCAGTTTTGATATTGTAGTACGCGATCCAAATGGTCATAATATTTTGCTTAAGAGCAACCTGACCGGCAACAACTCGCCTTTGCCAGGAGCAATTTTTCAATCTGTGTTTCAAGGAGCTGCTCCAAATGATACAGCTATTGCCCGGATTACTTGGACTCCACAATTGGCCGATACCGGATGTCATTATTTTACGCTGACGGCTCAAACAGACGACTGTCCGGTAATGGGCAGCCTGACCAAGGTTTATCAAGTGTGTGTGGTAAATCGGGTGACGGTAAGTCCGCATACTTCTATTTTTTGTGGAACGCCAATTAAGTTGACGGCCTCGGGTGGTACTACTTCGCAATGGTCGCCTCCTGCGGGATTATCATCCACTACATCACCAGTTACGTATGCTTCACCTTCGGTGACCACCAGATATACATTTACCAGTTCTTGCGGCTCGGATACGGCTTTAGTGATCTACAATCCGCCGTTTACTATGGACGCGGGATCGGATGTTTCTATTTGTCAGAACGGGCAAATTCAAATGAATGCGACGGTGGATAATTTGTACGCACCTTATTCTATAAAGTGGACCCCGGCGGTTCAGAACGGCTATTCTACTCTTATCGATCCGGTAACGGCATATCCTTCTGATTTCATTTTGAATCCGGTGGCTCAGCCGTTGTTTACCACCAGATATACCGTAACCTTCACAGCAAATACCGGTTGTGTAAGAACCGATAGTGTGCTGGTAACGGTGAATGGTGTGGCTCCCAAACTTGTTCCATCGGCGAATCCAACCCAAATTTGCCCGGGAACCACCACCAGATTACTGGTACTTTCCAGTCCTACTACTTGTGGTTTAACGGTGTCTCCGTGTACCGGAACTCAACAAAGCGCTCAGGTTGGAAGTTCTACTACACAGGAGGGAGGCACCAGCGCCATGTATCCATCGCCGTATGGTGCTAACCGAAAGAGTGCCCGCCACCAGTATCTGATTCGTAAGAACGAACTTTTGGCGGTAACCGGATCCGGAGGAAGTTTGACCTCGCTGGCTATGGAAGTTGGTGCACTGAACTCGAATACCGGATTGAATAATTTCACCGTACGATTAGGATGTACGCAACAAGACAGCCTAACCGGTTTTATCGAAACGGGTTTAGCGCAAGTGAAAAATCCATTTTTACTCACTCCGGCTAATGCCTGGGGTACGGTTATTACTTTCGACAACCCATATAACTGGGATGGGTCTTCCAATCTTGTAGTTGACATTTGTTTTTCGAACACTTCTAACGGTTCCGGAAACAATAAAATGAAAATCACCACGTTGCCATATAAGGCTACCTGGTGGACGGCAAGTAACGTAGGGTCGCAATGTGGGATCACGGGATCGCAATCAGGGGTATTAACTTTGCCCAACTGGGCCTATACCCGGCCTAATATGCGATTCAATATTTGTCAGGATAAACTAATCGATTCAATGGTGACCTGGAGTCCGGGCACGGGTCCGAATGCTGCTAATCCGGTGCATAACGACACCAGTGCTGCAACGCCTATCGCCACTACTACCTATAAGGTTAGTTATTCTACATTGGCAGGTTGTCAAAGTCAGGGATTTGTAACGGTAACCGTGGTAGATTCAGCAACAGTAAAACTGTCGCCTAAGGATACGTTTATGTGCAGTTTGGATTCGGTTCAACTGCATGCCACTTTAACTGGTGGCGTAAATCCGAATTCGGTAATTTATCAATGGTCGGTTGTTGGTGCGGGCACTGCTCCGCCTTCCGGTACAGGAACCGCCTTTGCCCATCCCAAAGTGAAGCCTTCAGTAACTACCAAATATGTTGTAGCAGTAGATTTAGGCTCTTGTATAACCCGTGATACCACCACAATAACTATTGGAACCAGTTTGCCGGTAGATGCAACTATTATAGATTCTATTAAATGCAACGGTCAATGTAATGCCAAGATAAAGGCCATTCCTGCCGGAGGCATTCCTCCATTGGTATATGTGTGGAATGTGGCGGGTTCTACAGATTCGCTAGTGAATCAATGTCCGGGAACTTACATTGTTCAGGTTACCGATCATCAAGGTTGTTCCGGAAGAGATACCGTTATTGTGCCACAGCCTTCTGCATTAGCGTTGACGCTTGATTCGGTAAATGTGAATTGCTTTGGGCAAAGCACGGGCAGTGTTACTGCTACCGTTTCGGGTGGAACACCAAGTTATACCTATACCTGGAATCCATCACAAGGCGGTAATCCTTCTCAACTTACTAATCTTGGAACAGGAATTTATCAACTTACAGTTACTGACAGAAATGGCTGTAGCCTTACAGCTCAGCGCAATGTAAGTCAACCGGCTGCGCCACTTTCCACTGTAAAAGTTACAAGAAATATCAGCGGGGCCGGTTTAACCGACGGCATGGCCCGGGTTATTCCTTCAGGAGGAACAGCGCCTTATAATTATGCATGGAGTACAGGACCGAGTATCGATTCCATAAACAATTTGGGCGCTGGTACCTATTACGTGACAGTTTGTGATGCAAAAGGCTGTTGTAAGATAGATACACTGATCATCACTATTCCGCCGCCAATCAATATAGTGTTCACAAAACGCGATGTGAATTGTTTTGGAGGAAATGATGGCTTTGCTTCGTTTACTGCCAGTGGAGGCGTTTTGCCATATACTTATAGCTGGAGCAATTCATTAGGAACAAATGATTCCATCCTTAACGTATTGGCTGGAACTTATACCGTAACTGTTCAAGATTCGAATGGAATTACGGTTTCGAACTCGGTTACTATAGGGCAGCCCGATTCGATTCACACGGTATTGACACCAACAAATATCAGTTGTTTTGGCGCGGCTGATGGTTCTATATCTGCCGTAGCTTCCGGCGGAACTCCGGGATATACATATAGCTGGCAACCGGGAGGAAGTTCATCGAACCCATTGACCAATCTGGCACCTAATACTTATACCGTAGAAGTGACTGATGCGCATGGTTGTAAGGACACAGCAAGTGTGGCTATTACTCAACCCACCAAGGTTACAGTAAGTTTAGTGAAAACCGATTCAGTGAAATGTTTTGGTCAGAGTGACGGAAAGGCAACGGTACACCCTTCAGGAGGCACGCCACCGTATAGTTATAACTGGTCGCCTACTACTGTAAACGATTCGGTACTCACCGGAATAGCGGCTGGTATTTATCACATGACTGTAACCGATTCGAAGGGTTGTTTCGATACATTGTCGTTCACTATTTATGAACCGGCGCAGATCAGCGCAACCGTTACTCCAACTAATGCCAATTGCGCCACCAGCAACGATGGCAGCGCTGTTGCCACAGCATCTAATGGCACGCTACCTTATACGTTTACCTGGGATGGTACGGCCGGTTCAGCAAATGCAACGGGTTTATCGGCCGGTTCGCATACATTAGTTGTTACCGACGCCAATGGCTGTACGGTTTCAAAATCGTTCAACATTGATACCAATTATGTACTGCATCTTAGCATAGTTACCGATAGTACTTCCTGCTTTAACGGAAATGATGGTAAAGCAACGGTTACGGCCTTAAACGGAGCAGCGGGTTACTCCTACAACTGGAACCCTGCCAATGCGAATGCCGCATCCGTTACGGGCCTGAACTCAGGAACGGTATCGGTAGTGGTTACCGATGCGCACAATTGCACGGCTTCGATTTCAGGAAATGTAGAACAACCTGCCGACATTACTTTGGTGACCACTGGCATCGATCCTAATTGCCATGACCAACCTCAAGGCAAAGCATTTGTAACTGCCAGCGGTGGTAGCGGCGGCTATGTATATGCCTGGGACAACAACCCGCCATCGGCGACCGATACGGCTTTCAACTTAATTGCCGGAACCTATCATGTTTCGGTAAGTGATTCGAAGGGATGTCAAAAAACGTCATCGGTTACATTGAACAACCCGCCGGCTGTAGGGGCAACATCAGAAGTACAGGAAATATCCTGTTTCAATACCAATGATGGTAAAATTACAGTTCATCCGGCGGGAGGAACGCCGCCGTACACATTTGGTTGGACACCTCCGGGAACCGACAGCATTCAACAGAACCTTACAGGTGGAAGTTATGTAGTAGTGATCACGGATTCTAAAGGTTGTGATACAACACTCAACTTTACGCTTAACACACCAACGCCGATATCCATAACTGCGGCCAAGGCCGACTCGGTATCCTGTCCGAAATCGGCAGATGGCGCTATTTCGATGTTGGTAAGCGGCGGAACGCCGGGTGCCTTAGGTTATGAGTATTCCATCAATAGCGGAAACTGGCAACCTACCGGTAACTTTGCGAATTTGGGTGCCGGTACCTATGATGTGAAAGCCAGAGATAGCAAGGGCTGTAGTATTGATACGATGTTGACTGTGGGTAAACCTCAGGAATTGGTGCTTTCGATTTTGCCGCAAGACACGACCATAAAAATGGGAAACAGCTTGCAACTTACCACACTCACTTCGGGTTATCCGCTTAGTGGTATCAGAAGTTTCAGTTGGTTGCCGTCAGGAGGATTGAGCTGTGCCGATTGTCCTGACCCGATTGCTTCGCCATACCATAAGCAAACTTATACACTGATTGCCTTTTACGGAGCCGATTGTTCGGATACCACCAAAGTGACCATAGATGTTGAAAACAACTTGCCGATTTATATTCCAAATGCATTCTCACCAAACGGAGATGGGAACAACGATGTGTTCCAAATTTATGGCGAAGGCATAAAAACCGTTAGCATGCGAATTTTTAACCGTTGGGGTGAAAAGATATTCGACTCGGCCAACCAATGGGTAGGATGGGATGGCATGTATCGCGGCGTACAACAACCGCCTATGGTTTATACGTTCACCATTCAGATAGAATATCTTGATGGCAAGAAAATTCAGAAAGACGGATCGGTGACTTTAGTCCGTTAAATTATACAGGGGCCGCACTAATCTTAACCGGCTCCTGTATTTTTCATTCTAAAAGCTGTGGAGTTTTCAAACTAAAATGTATCTTTCAAAATCGATTTTCGTATGATATTCAAAAGCAGAACCCCGATGAAGAAAGCGCTTTACACGTTTTTGGTGAGTATGATTGTTGCAAATGGAGCTGTGGCACAGAGTGTTGGAGGCGCTACAGACCCGCATTTCTCGCAGTTTTATGCAGCGCCTTTGTTGCTTAATCCGGCGTTAACCGGCGCCATGTCGTGCAACTACCGTCTCACGGCCATTTTCCGCGGCCAGTGGGGAAGCGTGCTTCGCGATGAGGCTACTCCTATGTTTCAAACACCATCCGCTTCTATCGATTTCAGAACGAATCGTGCTTTTGGTCAGAAAGATGCCTTCGGTATCGGATTTGCGTTCATGAACGATAAGGCCGGGCAGTCGAGGTATCAAACCAATTTGTTCAACCTTTCTATTGCATATCACAAATCATTAGATCGCCGCGCTGAACATTTTCTTACTTTAGGTTTTGGCGTGCAAGTGTTGCAACGTTCCATTGACTATCGGGGTTTGCAATGGGGTTTACAGAATGACGACGGCACGTATAATGGGGCACTGCCTACAGGCGAATATTTAGTAAACAACAGTTTCCTAATTCCTGATGTGGTGAATTTCGGTTTGTTATATACCGGAAAATTCGGTCGCAGAAGTAGTGGTTATGTTGGTTTTTCGGCTTTCCACATGACGCGCCCGAAGGAATCGTTTCTGGGCGATGTAAGCGTTCGCATACCGATGAAGTTTACCGCACACGCAGGATTTCGGTTCCCAATCAAAGGCAGGTTTGACATGCAGCCTAAAGTAATTTACATGAATCAGGGTGTAAGCCATGAGTTGAATCCGGGATTTGACATCCGCGTACTTTTTGCAGAACGCGAACCGGAAGGAAACAACTTTCGTTTGGGTTTGATGTACCGCATTGTGGGTGGTGATACGAAGGCCGCCTGGAAAGATGGGGTGCTAAACTCAGAAGCCCTAATCATCAATGCCGGTGTAGAGTTCAACAACCTGAACATTGGCGTAGCCTATGATGTAAATACTTCTCAGTTGATTTCGGGATCGCGCGCTCAAGGCGCCTTTGAAATTGCTGCTTCGTATGTGGGTTGCTTCAAAAAACGCCGTCCGCAAACTATTTACTGTCCGAAGTTTTAACCGTAACCATTAAAAATATTGCCGGCCTTGTGCCGGCTTTTTTTTGCGGGTAATGGGCTTTTTTGGAGTCTTGAGCGTATTGAATACTCCTGGAATAATATTGGAGAAGGTTCTAAAACTTCCTGTAAACACAAGGCCAGGCGTGAATAGCGGCAGGGATAGGAGCGAAAAGCCCGCAAGCCGCGGCAAGAGAAATTACGAATGAAAAATTACGAATTACGAGATGGTGAAGGCGTATAATTACCACCTGCCTCCCTTTTCGTAATTCGTAATTTGAAATTCGTAATTCACCCGGAACTATTACACAGCAATGGTTGTATGGCATCTGCGGCTGAGGACTTGCAGCGGATAGCCCGGCGCCGCTGCACCGCGAGGTACGAGCGGCCAGCAGCGGCGGCCGCCATAAAAAAATTAATAGCGTAAAATAAAATGTTGCTTTTCCAGCATTTCGCGGCGCAGAAAAACAAACCCCATTCGCCAAAAATCGAAAGTAGTTCGGGTGGCGGGATGCGCCTTGATGTGATTCCAGGCGCGCGTCATTTCAGGACTCCAGTAAATATCGTCGAACACCAGCACCGTATCGGGATGCGATGCTTTCAACAACCATTCGAAATAGCGAACTGTAGGTTCGTAGCGGTGATTGCCATCGATGAAGGCGAAGTCGATTGAATGATGGCGCAAAAAAGGCTGAAGGGTATCGTCAAAATTTCCGGTCACGATTTCGATTTGAGGCCAGCCATTTTCGGCCAGTTGTTTCCCGGTAAAACCAGCTATTGCCGGATTGCCTTCAAACGAAATCAATCGGCTGTTTGGCAAGGCTGAAGCCATATACGCGGTGCTGAGACCTAATGAGGTACCCAGTTCTACCACAACAGCAGGCTGAAAGTGACGGGTGCTATGATGCAGTAGTGCGCCGTATTTGGCCGGAATGGCTGTGTTGGCGCAAAGTTGCCGGATAGTTCGGGTGCCACCGGCCCCGCCAGCACCAAAATCGACCACCGGCAAGGTTGTATGGTTATGGAGCAGGCTTTGCCGCCAGTGTTCTATTTTCGGAAATTGCGCTGAACGTGCCGGCAGCAGTGCGTTTTGATAGAACTGAAAAGCAAATGGCGAGTGCAGATAGTATTGCGACTGCGCCTTCCACTGATATTGCAGGCCGGAAAAAATACGGTGGAGAAGCACATTCATGGCTGCTATTCGAACTAATCGGTTTTTTTATCGTACAAAATCATCAGCCTCAGGTTACCTTTAGAAAAACACCTGAGAGCTATTATTTTCACTTTAAATTTAGTTAGGTTTGGAAACCATGCGCACGAAGAAAAACAGAATTATCGGATTGTTGTTAGCGGCACTTACGTTGTTGCCTTTTTCGTCAGAGGCGTGGGGTTATTACGGCATGCTGCGCCGGGGCTTTCACATTGGTATTGCCGGCTCGGCCAACAGCACCTGGATTTTCAACCAGAATAATTATAATACGCTTAATCTGTTCCATATCCCTATTGTTCGCCAATCGGAAATGGACTACGCTTTTACGTGGGGCGGAATGGTGGGTGTAAATGTGGGTTATAATTTCCATCCCAATTTGGGTATTCAGTTTGAGCCCAGTTATAGTTGGGCGGGGCAGAAGTACGACGATAATTTTGTAGGCGGTGTAGATTTTACCAATCCGGGTTCGCCGTATTACGCCAAAGATGGCGAGTATGTAAATGTAAAGCGCATTGTGAAAATGCAATACTTTCAGATGCCGCTGCATTTCAAATATCAGACGCAGATTGGCGATGAGGCGAATTTGTATGTGTTGCTGGGGCCGCAGGTGAATGTGCGCACCATTGCTTCGGAGGTAGTTAAGATCAAAGATGTAGAATACATTGATCCGAAAAATTTTACGCCCGATCAAAAGTTTAAAAAGCTGGATGCGGGTATATCGATTGGCGCCGGGGTTGATATTTTTGCCAAAGACTGGATGTACTTTAATGTTGGTCTGATCAGTTACATCGGTATTACCGATTTGAATGGTAAGGAAATAAAAGGGATTGATTGGTATAGTAAGAATGATGTAAAGTATCAATCATCGCACAACTTCTATGTGGGCCTTCATGTGGGAGCACACTTCTATTTAGGTGAGGACTGGTATCGCTAGATCCTGAATTTTCCATTTTTAATTTTTATGGCGGCTTACGGGCTTTGCGTGGCTTCGCTATCGCTACGGTGCTACGGTCGTTCCTCCCTTCGCACCGCTCCTTTCAGTCGCGCCACTCCAATCCCGGCCGCAGGCCGCAGTTGCGTAAATTTAGTAGCTTGCTGCATTGCAACCTATTGCAGTGTTTATGCCTCTTTCCATTTACTAAACGCACTACTTATGAAAAAGTACTTCTTCGCCATGCTCACCGGCCTATTGCTTTGTTTTTCGCAGGCAACTTTTGCGCAATGCAATTCGTCGATTGTAGGTACGCCATCACAGCAGGGAAATAATATCAGCGCTACGGTGAGTGTAGTAAATCCAGGCAATGGCGTATTTGTTTATCAATGGTACTTTGACGGTTCTATTATCCAGCCTTATAGCTTTGTGAACCATGCATCTGCAACACTGCAGTTTAGCTATCCGCAAACTTTATGCGCGGCAGTTTACGATACGATAAATCATTGCACGTATTATTGGTGCGATACGTTCTATCCGGTTAATTGTACGCTCCAAACCACCATTGCCACTAATATGGGCGCTAATGGTTTAGTGCATACCGGCGTTGGAGCCACAGGTCAGCATGGCGCGCTTTATAATGACTGGTATGTAGACGGGCACAACATTCTTCCGATTGTTCACGGTAATTACGACAGTGTTTATTTAAGCAATGGCGTGCACCAGATTTGTGTGATCTCGCATGATTCGCTGTGTTACGACACTGCGTGTACGCAAGTAGTAGTAACGAATTGCCTCATCACTGCAACGCTTCATGATTCCATCATTCCGGGAACTTCCGTGCATTATTTGTTGCCACATCTAAATACTTCGGCCGGTAACAATACTTTTTTGTGGAACACCGGAGCCACCAGTGATGCCATACAAGTTACTGCTTCAGGCAATTATTGTGTAACTGTAACCAATAGCTTAGAGCCATGTGCAGCGGTAGCGTGTGTTACGGTTCCTTCATGTAATGTTCAGGTGTCTATTCACGATAGCTTACTTTATGTATCACCACCATTCCACTTACTAACGGCATCGGCCACATCTTCAGCGGGCTCCAATACTTTTGTATGGAGTACCGGAGCAGTTTCTTCGCAAATCACGGCAGTGACGTCCGGCAATTATTGTGTTACGGCAACCAACTCCTTAGGATGTACCGCTACCAATTGTAAGATCATCAATCCTTGCGCGCTGCATGCTGGTATCCGCGATAGTCTAATACCTGGAACCACCACTCATTTGCTGAGCCTTACCACCGGTTCCGGTGATTACAGCGATCTGCGTATGCAGTGGAGTAACGGTTCTACGCAACCGCTTATTCAGGTAACCACTCCCGGTCAATATTGTATAACCGTACGCGATACTTTTACAGGCTGCAGAGATACGGCATGTATTACTATTTCGAATTGCGCTTTCCAGCTATCAATAAAGGATAGTGTAATGACCAGTTCTGCGCATTTGCTCATTCCGCAGTTCACCAGCCCCGGCGGAACGAATACGTATCATTGGAGCAATGGTTCTACGGCATCAGAGATTATGCTTACTGTTGGCGGCACCTACTGCTTGACGGTGACCAATTCATTGGGTTGTTCGGCAACGGCGTGCAAAGGAATAACGATTTGTAATTCGCAGGTTAGTATTACCGACACCCTTATTCCGGGAACTACAAATCATTATCTGGTAACCCATGTTTCGCCTCCCGGTAATTATTCGTATTTGTGGTCGCCCGGAACCAGTACTTCTCCAAACCTGCAGGTCAGCAATTCGGGTAGTTATTGTGTAACCGTGAATCTGAGCGGAACAAATTGTACCGCCACGGCCTGCAAATCGGTGAGCATTTCGGCTTGCAACGGCAACTTTACAGCTGTAGTGAATTGCGATACTGTACGTTTCTATCCATCCGATACTTCTGTTGCCGGCAATTGGCTATTTGGCGATGGTTCCACCGGAGTGATGGGTGTGAATGCTGCGCATCATTTCGCGCCGGGCGTTTATAATGTTACCCACTACGTTAATCACTATACGCCTACGTTCTGTGTTGACACCGTTCATAAATCAATTACTGTAACGGCCTGCGCAAATGATACCATTTGCGGAGTGGTGTTCTACGATAACAATGGCAATGGCATTAAGGATAACGGCGAGCAGGCGCCTTCGGGTATTACCGTGCATGCGGGAAGCTATTTTACAGCCACATTCCTTGGTTCATATGAGCTGATCGTTCCATCGGGTACGTATTCGGTTTGGATGACGGCCCCTACAGGAGCCACGTTTACCATTCCGGTTAGCAGTCAACAAACCGGTATTTATTCTGTAACGGTAAACGGACATTCCCGTCATTGCGGCTATAACTTTGGCCTGATTAACACTAGTGCGCATATCACCGGTTGTGTGTTTGTAGATGCCAACAACAATAATATACTGGATGCCGGAGAGTTTCGCTTGCCGGGTGTTACGGTGCATGTAGGCGCTTACACCGCTTACAGCGGCTTTAGTTCTTATTACAGCGCTGCCGTTCCTGCCGGAACGTATGCAGTGAGTTATACTCCAACGGGAGCTTATGCCGGTTACACGGTTTCTCCCACCTCGCAATCTGTGACGGTGCCTGCGGGCGGCTCAGCATCGGTAAACTTTGCTTTACATCTCCCTGCGGGAAGTTGTAATGCTGCCGTATCGCTGGTACCACATACTACAGTAACTGCGGCGCATCCTGCCTGGTACAATGTGTACATCCATAATTATGGTTCTTCTGCCATAAGCGGCACCATGTTGTTTCAGTACGATCCGGTTTTGCATCTTAACTATGCATCGCCGGCCCAGACGAGCAACAATATTGCGCAACACCAACTCACCTTTAATTACAGTAACATTCAACCGGGTCAATATGGTTCGTACTGGATCAGCTTTCAGGCAGATAGCGTAATTGCAATAGGTTATCCGGCATTTAATCTGGTTACGATTACTGCTAATTGTAATGAAAGCACTATGGCCGACAATACCGACACGGTGCATCAGGCCGCCACATCTTCCTGGGATCCGAACAACAAAATTGTAACACCTGAAGGCAAGGGTGTAGAAGGTTTTATATCGAAAAATCAGGAGTTGCAATATGTAATCAACTTCCAAAATACCGGAACGGCGCCTGCGGTGAATGTGGTACTTCACGACGAAATCAGTAACCATCTCGATTTGAACACCCTTCGCGTAATTGGCGCCAGTCACGATTATACCATGCAACTGAACGGTCGCGAATTGATAGCTACTTTTAGTGAAATTCTACTTCCGGATAGTGGCTCGAACGAGCAGGCAAGTCATGGCTGGCTGGCTTTCCGGATTAAACCAATTGCCGGAATTTCAGGAGGCAGTGTAATAGACAATCAGGCTGATATTTTCTTTGACTACAACGAGGGCGTGAACACCAATAGTGTTCGAAACACCATTGAAATAGCATTGGGTGTGGACGATGTTGTAAAAGCGCCGGTGATTCAATTATCGCCAAATCCGTTCGAATCGTTTACGAATATCAAAGTATTTGGTGTGGACGATGCTCCGATCGATGTATTGATTACCGATCTATGCGGTCGTGAAACCATGCATGTTAGCGGGTTGCCCTCCGAGATAATTCGCATTGACCGCAATGGTTTGAGCGCCGGAACTTATTTGTATTCGGTGCAGCAATTTGGAAAAATAGTGGCCATTGGTAAGTTGATGGCAAAATAACGTAGCACGATATTAATGCCATGAGGCGGTGTGAACTTCACACCGCCTTTTTTTTGCCTGTATTTTTCCAACAGATTGTGCGATAACATTAACTTGCGCCGATGATGGAAGAGGAACAGGACGATTTATATGAACACGTCCAAATCGTAATTGACAAAGGTCAGGAAACCGAACGTATTGACAAGTTCCTGACCATGCGGCTTGGGGGAAATGTTTCGCGCACCAGAGTTCAAAATGCCGCTGAGGCCGGTAGTATTCAGGTAAACGGCAAAGCGGTAAAATCGAATTATAAGATCCGCCCCGGCGATTCCATTAAAATTATTCTGCCCAAACAGGAGAATAACTATGATCTGGTACCGGAAGATATTCCTTTGGATATTTTGTATGAAGACGACGATGTACTGGTGATCAACAAACAACCCGGATTGGTTTGCCATCCCGGTTTGGGCAATCACCGTGGCACATTAGTGAATGCGGTGTTGTTCCATTTGTCGAAATTACCCAAGGGCAAGGAAGAGTTTCGTCCGGGACTGGTGCATCGGCTCGACAAGGACACCAGCGGGGTGATGGTATTAGCAAAAACCGATTTTGCATTGACGCATCTGGCCAAGCAATTTTTCGACCGCACCACACAGCGAAAATATCTGGCGCTGGTGTGGGGTAATGTAGAAGAAGAGCGGGGCACTGTGGAGGGAAATATTGGCCGCCACAGCCGGGACCGCATGCAGTTCGAAGTTTTTCCGGAAGGCGATTTTGGCAAACCGGCCATTACGCATTATGAAGTGGTGGAGCGGTTAAATTATGTGACCTTAGTGGCATGTAAACTGGAAACCGGCAGGACGCACCAGATCAGGGTGCACATGAAATACATCGGCCATACTTTGTTTAACGATGCCCGTTATGGCGGCGATAAGATCTTAAAAGGAACGATTTATGGGAAGTACAAAACGTTTATTCAGAATTGTTTTGAGGTGATGCCGCGGCAATCGCTTCACGCGGCAACACTAGGTTTTGTACATCCTACAACCGGAAAAGAAATGTTCTTTGAACAGCCACTTCCTTCTGATTTTTCAAATTTGCTGGAGAAATGGAGACGATATTGGCAAAACGATGAACGGGCTGCAAACTTTGACCATTAGATAAGATGATGACCAGACTTTCAGTTAATATCAACAAGATTGCGTTGTTGCGGAATGCAAGAGGCAGCTCCATTCCGGATTTGATACAGTTTGCAAAAGATTGCGAGCGTTATGGTGCTGATGGTATAACCGTTCACCCACGGCCTGATGAGCGCCATATTCGCCGCAGTGATGTTTTCGAATTAAAAAAAATAGTAACCACAGAGTTCAATATTGAAGGTTATCCTACAGATGATTTTCTGCAAATGGTAGAATTGGTAAAACCCGATCAATGTACCCTAGTTCCTGATGCGCCGGGCCAGCTTACTTCTGATCACGGTTGGGACACCATTCGTTTTCAAGCAGAATTGAAAGAGAAAGTTGCCACTCTGAAGCGAGCGGGCATCCGGGTTTCGCTTTTTATTGATCCGGTAAAGGATCGCATTGATGGCGCTGCCAATTGTGGCGCTGACCGCATCGAGTTCTATACCGGGCCGTATGCGCATGATTTTTACGGTAATCGGGAATTAGCGGTTAAGGATTTTGTGGAAGCTGCAGAACATTGCAGCAGCGCGGGTTTGGGTATCAATGCCGGTCACGATCTGAACCTCGATAATTTGCGGTACTTTATTACACAAGTTCCGGATGTATTGGAAGTTTCCATTGGTCATGCGTTAGTGAAAGATTGTCTGTATCTTGGATTGCAAAACACGATACAGTTGTATCGCCGTGAGTTGGGCGTAAATGAAATTTAGACTGTGAATGTACTGATCACAAAACTGGTAACCATTTTTACGCTGAGTTATCTGCGTTATCTGGTTTTTGCGGGATTGGCCTACCTGATTTTTTACGTATGGAAAAAGCGGGATTGGTTTCATTTAAAAATACAAAAGAAGTTTCCGGGTAAGGAGCAGATGCTGCGCGAAGCCGGATATTCCACTTTATCAATTTTCATTTTTGCATGGATGGGCTTAGTGGTATTTTGGTTACACCAGCATGGGCATACCAAAATTTACGACAACTTCAGCAATCACAGTGTGTGGTATTTTCTATTCTCGGCCGTAGTGTTCATTTTGGCGCATGATGCTTATTTCTATTGGACGCATCGATTAATGCATTGGGAAAAAATTTACAAATATGTTCACCGCACGCATCATCTTTCTACCAATCCTACGCCTTGGGCCGCTTTTGCATTTCATCCAAGCGAAGCGGTGATAGAAGTGAGCATTTTGTTCATTATGGTTTTTGCCATTCCGCTGCACCCGGCGGCAATTGTGGTTTGGATTTTATACATGACTTTATTGAATGTGATGGGGCATGTAGGATTTGAAATTTTCCCGAAAGGATTTACCACGCATCCCATTTGGAAGTACCAAAACACATCGGTACATCACAATATGCATCATCGTTTGGTGCGTTGTAATTACGGATTGTATTTTAATTATTGGGATCGTTGGTGTGGTACTAACCACGCTGATTATCATAAAGAATTTGAAGCGGTGAAAAGCCGAAGCGAGGCAATTACGAATGAAGAATTACGAATTACGGAAGTGATTTGATGATTTGGTAATTTGATGATTTGACAAATCGTTGATTTGGTGATACGCTGCTAATGACTGCCCAATCAACTGGTGGCGGCAGAAACAATTACGAATGAAGAATTACGAATGGCGTTGTTGCATGAACATACCGTTTAAACAGGATTTTTATTTTTGCGGATGCCGGGCTGTTCGCTGCAAGTCCTCAGCCGCGGCCTAACGTTTGTGATCCTTGAAAGGCAGCAGTGGCGCGGCTTCCGGGCTTTCCGCTACCATCCCTACCGCGGTTTGCCAAAATATAAAGCCTTACTCATTTTGAACAACATGCACCGGTCCTATTAAATATTTCAACCCCCTTTTGAGGCCATGCTATTCCTTGGCTCCTGAATTATTCATCCAACAACATTACGAATTACGAATTTCGGAATTGTGATTTGATGATTCATTGATTTGGTGATTCTTTGCTATGGGTTCCTAAAACATGCCTAATTTGAAATACGTAATTCGTAATTCCGCTCAGCGTGAAGACGCACCAACAGCTTTATGACTTCCCGCGGCAGGGATGGAAGCGGAAAGCCCGCAAGGCCGCAGCGAAAGAAATTGCGAATGAAAAATTACGAATTACGAGATAGATTAAGCTGGTGTTTTTGAAGATAAACCTACGATTCGTAATTCGTAATTTAAAATTCGCAATTCGCCCAAAACGATTGCACAGCAATGGTTTTAGGCTTCCCGCGGCCTGAGGACTTGCAGCGTACAGCCCGGTTGCCGCCATAAAAAAATCAATATCCGTAACAGTGGTTATACGGTAAATTTATAACCCACCCCGCGGATAGAGTGAAAGAATTGTGGATCGCGGGCATCTTTTTCGAAATACTTCCGGAACGCTAAAATGAAATTATCGACGGTGCGTGTGGAAGGATAAACATCATAACCCCAAACGTGTTCCAAAATCTGTTGGCGGGAAACAACGGTGTTCTTTCTTCCGATCAGCAATTTTAAAAGCGCAACTTCTTTACGAGTGAGGTGATATGATTGTCCATCGTTGCCTTTGGCCTCAAAAGTTACAAAGTTCACTTCATTGCCGCCAAACTTATATACATCCATTTCAGGTTCTTCGCCATTCTTTAAGCTTTGCTTCACTAAAATTTTTGCGCGCAACAACAGTTCTTCAAGATTGAAAGGCTTTGGGAGGTAATCATTAGCGCCCAGCTTCAAACCATTTACGCGATCCTGACTGGAATCTTTTGCGGTAAGAAAAAGGATAGGTGTATGATTATCGGAAAGGCGAATGTTTTCGCAAACGGTAAAACCGTCCATTTCAGGAAGCATTACATCCAGAATAATCAGGTTAAAACGCTGTTCGCGCGCCTTTTTGATGGCTTTGGCGCCGGTTTCGGCTACTTCCACTTCGTAGCCTTCCATTTCCAAATTTAATTTCACGATGTGGCGAAGATTCTCTTCATCTTCAACCAATAATATTCTTGAGAGCATAGTGGGGCAGTTGGTTATTCAATGTTACGATTTGTATGGTAGTTGAGTGTCACGCTATTGTAAAAAGTATTCTGATTATCGGGGTGCAACGGCGCAAAGCATTCTGGGCTTTTGTTGCAAGTCGTACCCAATCGTGGTGTTATAACCAATTTGATCGAAAATAGTTTTTGTTTGGATAGCGTAGTGTTCGTTGAGTTCCAAAAATATTTTACCGTTTGGAAAAAGAAGTTCGGTTGACAGCCGGGCGATACGCTTGTAGAACAGCAGTGGATCGTTCACAAACAGGGCGAGATGCGGTTCATACTTCAACACATTGTTTCGCATCTGATGTTTTTCATCACAACCAATGTACGGCGGGTTGCTGATCAGGATGTCGAATTTTCGGGAAGGTGTTTCTTTTAAAATATCCAGCAGTAAGAAGTCCACTTTAGTTTGATGCTTTTCTGCATTGAACTTAGCCACTTCCAATGCTTGGGCGCTCACATCAATTGCTGAAATCTGCCAATTGGGTTTTCGTTTTTTCAAGGCGATAGCAATACATCCACTTCCTGTGCCTACGTCGAGCACGTGTTGTTGAGCATCGTTTAGTGAAGCCACCCAATTGACCAGTTCTTCCGTTTCGGGCCGGGGGATGAGAACAGCAGGATTTACTTTTAATTTCAGATCGAAGAACCAGGCATTGCCCAAAACATATTGAACAGGTTCGTGCTGAAGGAGCCGTTGTAAGTGGCTTTCCAGCGTTTCGCGCTGATAAGAAGTAAGGATCAGCAACCGATTAAAGTGGATTTGCAGTGAAGTGACATCCAAAACCTCCTCTAACATCCAACGCGTCATATTTCGAGCCTCTTCTACAGGATAGATGGCGCTTAAGGCATTGTGGAACTGCTGTTGTATTTCTGCTACCGTCATGGCGTGAGGTAAATATGTGAATTGTAGCTCGTAAATTTTTACTTTGCCGGATGCCTACGCATGAAATGTACATGAAGCGTTGTCTGCAACTGGCAGAAATGGGAAAGGGTTTGGTAGCGCCCAATCCGATGGTTGGCGCTGTGGTTGTATATGGTGAAACCATTGTAGGTGAAGGGTTTCATGAAATTTATGGCGGGCCGCATGCCGAGGTGAATGCCCTGCGTGGTATCGCAAACGAGGTATTGAAGCACAGCACGCTTTATGTAAGTCTGGAACCCTGTTCGCATTATGGTAAAACGCCACCTTGTGCTGATCTGATTCTGGAAAGGCAAATTCCAAGAGTGGTGGTGGCGATGCAAGATCCTAACCCCAAAGTGGCCGGCAAGGGCATCGAAAAATTGCGAAATGCCGGAGTGGAAGTGATTACCGATGTGTTACAGGAGGAAGCTCTTTTTGTGAACCGAAGATTTGTGACCTATCACCAGAAACACCGGCCCTACATCATTTTGAAATGGGCGCAAACTGCTGATGGCTTTATTTCGGGCAGCGACCGAAAACCAATTGCAATTACCGGAAAGTTATCGCAGGTGCTTTCACATCAATGGCGGACTGAAGAGGCTGCGATCATGGTTGGTGCGAATACGGTGCGAACCGATAATCCACAACTTACGGCCCGTTATTTTGAAGGCCGCCATCCGGTGCGGATAACGTTTGATCGGAAATCAGAATTTTCAACCTATCGAATTGGTGACGCTCAGGCTCGAACCATCTTTTTCACGGAGGGCGTTACAGAGGCTACGGCGCAACCGGAACGCATAGCTATCGATTTTTCTTCTGATCGAATTTCGCAAACCATGCAAGCACTTTACGAAAGAGGCATACAATCAGTTATTATTGAAGGCGGAAGCGGATTGTTGCAATCCTACATCAATGCAAAAGTTTGGGATGAAGCGCGAGTGTTTACCAACAATTCGATGATGCTTAAAGATGGAGTGAAGGCACCTGACTTAAATCTGGGAAACGCAGTTTCACAGGAGTTGGGAAAAGATACAATGAAAATAATTTACAATAAATGATCGCATTAATTTTGTGCATTGCCTGTACCAGTTTGCTGGTGTTCATGTTCAAAGTTTTTGAACACTTTAAAATTGATGTGTTTCCGGCCATAGTATTCAATTATCTCACTTGTGTGATTTGCGGTTTTATTGATTCCGGAACTTCGGCTGTAGCGCTTACCCAACAATCGGCGCACAGTAACTGGTTTTGGCTGGCCATAGTGATGGGTTTTTCGTTTATCAATATTTTTTCTTTAACCAGTGAAACCGCATTGCTGCTGGGTGTTTCTACCGCTTCGGTGGCCATGAAATTAGGTTTGGTGATTCCGGTTTTTCTGGCGTTTGCTTTTTATGGCGAACCCTTGACCGGGTTAAAAATCATAGGCATTTTGCTTGCCGTGGTGGCAGTGGTGTTAAGCTCTATTAAAGAACAAGAACATGCGCATCAAAAGCGCACCACGTGGACGACCATTCTTCCTATTATTGTGTTCGTGGGCAGCGGTTTGTGCGACAGTGGGGCGCAGTTGGGAGAAAAAAAATATTTCCCACATGGTGGATCGCAGCCGTTTGTGTTGTTCATTTTTTTATTTGCGTTTGTTACAGGCACCATTTATTTAATATACAGTTTGGCAAAGGGCAAAGTGCAGCTTCGCTGGAATCAGGTAGTTGGCGGCATTGCACTTGGTATTCCTAATTACGGATCGCTTTTGTTTTTGCTTCGGGCGTTGAACGAAGTTAAAGGAGGAAGTTCGGTGGTTTTTCCTATTAGCAACATTGCTGCGGTAGCAGGATCTACTTTGCTCTCTATATTGTTTTTTAAAGAACGATTAAGCCGGCTCAACTGGTTAGGGATGCTGGCGGCTCTGGGTTGTATTGCTGTGATGGCCGTTGCAAGCAACTGATGGTTGGAAATGCTTATCTTTAAAAGTGTTATGAAATTAAAAATTCGGTGGTTGCTGTTAATGCTGTTGTTCGGCAGCTTTGCGTTTTCTCAAAAGGGAAGTGGGGTTTATACCGAAGCTTTCAGCGATGATGCTTTGGACTTGCGGCCGGGGTATCAATTAACGAAGCCGGGAAATACGGATGAAATTGAAGCATTTCTTTCAAAAATTATACCGGTAGAAAACTGTAGCTGGAAAGTAATTTCGCAACAGCAAAGCCCGGGAGGATTTCATTATACTTTTATACAACAAATTTTTGGTGTCAGGGTTTTCGATTCTGAAACGCGCGTGAACGTTTCCCGAAATGGAAAAGTAGTTTCGGTGAGCAGCAATGCAAAGAACATTAAAAATGATGATCTGAAATTTTTGCAACAGCCTTTTCAGCAGCCAAATTATGCAGCAGCCTATCTTAGGACGAACTTTCCTGAATATAAAATTCAATGGTCCGAACAGGTGTTCGCCTTTCCAAAAGAGGGAAAAGCACAACCGGCGCTTTTGCTGAATTTGAAAGACAATGCTCAACATCAGTACGAGGTACTTTTGGGCAATGAATCGGTGCTTTACGTTCGCGACCGAAACAGTTATTTCAGTGGTGATTCGCTGGTGAATGGCATGGTGTTTAATCCTGATCCGCTTACTACTGCACATGTTACTTATGGCGGCGCTTACCGCGATTATAACGATAGTGATGTAACACAATTGAATGTGCAAAGGCAGTTGCATACCTTCCGCGCCGAATTTTCTGGCGACACGTTTCGTTTGCGCAACAATTACGTTCGGCTGGTTGACCTGAACAACGATAATATTATTCCGGTAGTATCGTTGATCCCGCAATTTTATTTTACCAGAAGCCAGAAAGGCTTTGAGGATGTAAATGCCTTCTATCATTTAACGCAACAGCAGCACCATGTGCAACAGTTGGGTTTCAATTGCGCCGACCCATTGGTGTTGGCCGATCCGCATGGATTGGGTACTTGCCAGGGTAGTTGCGATAACAGCTATTTCAGTCCACCACAAAACTTACTTTTTGGGCAGGGCGGTGTAGATGATGCCGAAGATGCCGATGTATTGATTCACGAATACACCCACTTTCTTTCTTACAATGCCTCTCCCGGATCCAATTCAGGAATGTCGCGTTCGGCAGTTGATGAAGGTTGTGGCGATTATTTTGCAGCGGCGTATTCCAAAGCTATTGATGATTACCATTGGGGGGATGTTTACAATTGGGATGGCCACAATGAATTTTGGGATGGCCGGTCAGTAGTTCAACCCTGGCGAATTCCTGTTGATTCTACCAATTCAATTTATCATAACGGACAAATATGGTCGGCAGCGTTAATGCATTTACATGACATCATTGGTCGTAACGCCTGCGATAGTTTGGTTTTGGAGTTTCTTTACAGTTTAGCACCCAATCAAAGTTTTCAAACGATGGCTCAAAATTTTGTGGAGGCCGATACGTTGCTCACCGGTGGTGCGTATTTTTGCCCAATCTATCAAAGTTTTTTCCCGAGAGGTTTGCTGCCCTATCATGCTAATAGTTGTGGGGTTTATCCTTTAGCAGTTGGCGGTTTGGACGATGAAAAGTTGCAGTTTATTTCCGGCGAAAATTCATTTACAATCCGCAGGACGGGCGATGAAATTCCGTTAAGCATTTCTATTTATAGTTTGAACGGCCAGCTTTTGGCACAAACGCAGCGCAACTTCTTTAACGGCGAAGCTTTACCTGCAGGCGTGTATGTAGTGCGGGCAGAAAGCGATACTTTTACAGCAACTTTTAAATGGGTAAAATACCAATGATAATTCCTGAAAGCGAACTCATCCTGCATCCCGATGGCAGCATCTATCATCTTCATTTGCGCCCCGAGCACCTGGCCGAAACGGTGATTACCGTTGGCGATCCGCAGCGGGTTCCTGAAGTTTCGAAACACTTTGATCGTATAGAACATCAAATTAGCTATCGCGAATTTGTTACGCACACCGGATACTTAGGTAACAAAAGGTTGACGGTGATTTCCTCCGGAATCGGTACCGATAATATTGATATTGTTTTGAACGAATTGGATGCTTTAGTGAATATTGATTTCAAAACCAGGCAGGTAAAGCCATCGCTCACTTCGCTTGAAATCATTCGGTTGGGAACTTCAGGTTCTTTGAGTGAAGCTATTGACATTGATAGTATCCTGCTTTCTGAAATCGGTATTGGAATGGATGGCCTGATGCCCTTCTACGATTATGAAAGTTCCATTCAGGAAACAGTTTTGTTAGAAGCATTTCGCAGTTATATGAAACCGCATTTCAGTAAAGTGGAACCCTATTTGGCCATGGCTGATGAAGGTTTATTGAAGCGATTTTCAAAGATGGGCGCGAAGGGAGCCACCGTTACCGCAACCGGTTTTTATGGACCGCAAGGCCGACGGCTTCGTTTGAAAAACGAAATCCCCGACTTTTCGGAATTACTGCAAAAGTTTCGTCATCCACATTTTCATATCACTAATCTGGAAATGGAAACGGCAGCTATTTACTGCATGGGGAAATTGTTAGGTCATCGCTGTCTTTCTGTGAATGCCATACTGGCCCATCGCGTAAAGAATATTTTCAGCAGTAATCCTAAAATGATTATTGAGAAAATGATTGTGGATGCGCTGGAAATTATCAGTGCCGGATAAGCCTTAAATGGTTTCTTTTCTTTTTTTTGCCGCATGAGTTTTAATCCAAACGACCCCGGTTCGGCCGATAGCAATGTGTTCGGCCTGCCTTATACCGTTGATGAAAGTGATCTGGTTTTAATTCCTGTTCCCTGGGAGGCTACGGTATCTTATGGCGCCGGAACACTTCACGGTCCAAATGCTGTTCTTGAAGCTTCTAAACAAATCGATTTGTTCCATCCGTTGTTGAAGGAAGTTTGGCTGCGAAAAATGGCAATGGATCAACAGGATGAATCGCTAATATTGAAAAGCAATGCAGCTCGTGAAAAGGCCACGGTGATTATGGATCAACTGGTGAATGGTCTTCAGGTGAACGAATTGTTGCGAAGTGAAGTGAATGCAGCTTCTCAATATATGATCGACTGGGTGAAAAAGCAGGCTTCAGCACAGTTGGCCAAAGGCAAGGCTGTGGCTACGGTTGGCGGCGATCACAGCACGCCGCTGGGTTTATTCCATGCGCTCTCAGAAAATCATCAATTCGGAATTTTACAGATTGATGCGCACTGCGACCTGCGAAAAGCTTATGAGGGATTTACCTATTCGCATGCCTCTATTATGTATAATGCGCTGGAAGAAATTCCCGCTATTGAAAAGCTCACACAGGTTGGTATTCGCGACTATTGCGAAGAGGAAGCAGCTTATATCAGAGATGCGAAAGGCCGGGTTCAAACGTACTTCGACCGCGATCTTCAATTGCAAAAGTTTCAAGGCAGAAATTGGGCGGCAATTGTAGCAGAAATCATCAAAACGTTGCCGGAAAAAGTGTTCATCAGTTTTGATATTGATGGGCTAACGCCTGATCACTGTCCGAACACCGGCACACCGGTGCCCGGCGGATTGCAATTTGCGGAAGCGGTTTATTTGCTGGAAGAAGTGGCTAAGAACCGCACTATTATTGGCTTTGATCTTAACGAGGTGAGTCCTGGTGATGACGAATGGGACGCCAATGTTGGGGCAAGAATGCTGTTCGCGCTTTGCTGCTGTTATTGGATTAGCCGCGAGCGGAGCTAAGACCATTCCCCCTTTTTTTGCGGATTTACCGAATAATTACCTCGATTCTCCGATTAAATTCAACAGGTAGGAAAGTGTTTGCGTAAGCTTGAAGTATAAACGCAGGCACTATGACGCTCAACAAAAATCTTGCAATCAGCGACTCGGGATTTCTATTCAATCCTACTAATGGCGACTCCTTTTCGATGAATGCCGTAGCTACCGACATGATCACTATGCTTAAAGAAGGCAAGACCAATGAGCAGATCAAACAGGTACTTCTCGACAAATACGAAGTTGAGAAATCGACTCTGGAGCGCGATTTCGATGAGTTTTTGATGGAACTACGTGATAACTATTTAATGAAGAACGATGACTAAGAACAGCGTTACCATTGCGGTTACAGGTTTGAACGCTGTGGATAGTCCGGGCCCGGGAGTGGCGGTGATCAGAGCTTTGCGCGAATGCAAAGATTTTGACGCCCGCATCATCGGCTTATCCTATGAGGCGTTAGAGCCGGGGATTTATATGGAAGGAATTGCAGATAAAACGTATCAGATTCCCTATCCAAGCGCCGGAACCGAAGCATTGATGCAGCGTTTGGAACAAATTCATCAAATCGAAAAAATCGATTTGCTGATTCCAAACTTTGATGCGGAATTATATGGGTTTATTCGTCTTTCCGACAAATTGGAAAAAATGGGCATTCGCACATTTTTGCCAACACAGGAACAGTTTGAAGCACGGGACAAAGTGAATCTGGCGGCTTTTGGAAAGAAGCATCAGTTTTATGTGCCTCGCGATAAAACCATTTTTACCGTTGCTGAACTGCCTAAGTTAGTAGCTGAATTTGGCTTTCCATTAGTAGTGAAAGGCAAATATTATGAAGCAACGGTTTGTCAAACGCTGGAGCAGGCCCAAAAGGCATTTCACAAACTGGAAGCCAAATGGGGACTGCCGGTTATTGTTCAGGAATTTATAAATGGAACTGAGATCAATGTGGCCGCGCTTGGCGACGGAAAGGGCAATACTATTTCTGCTGTTCCTATGCGCAAATTGTACATTACCGATAAAGGTAAAGCCTGGGCGGGTGTAACGCTTGAAGATGATATGCTGGTGGAAATGGCGCGAAAGTTCATCAAAGCCACTAAATGGCGTGGCGGTTTTGAACTCGAACTGATGCGCACACTGGATGGCAAGCCTTACATCATGGAAATCAATCCGCGTTTTCCGGCATGGATTTATCTAACTGCAGCAGCCGGACAGAATCAACCGGCCGCATTGGCAAAAATGGCATTCGGAAATGAAGTGAAGCCATATACGAAATATGCAGTTGGAAAAGTTTTTATCCGATATAGTTGGGATATGATAATCGATATCTCGCAGTTCCAGAAATTCTCCGCATTTGGCGAAAGTTGAATAAAACTCTTTAAACACTTACACTATGAATAAGATTCGGTATGAACGCCCGGCTTTGAGGAAAATGAATGCCGGCCTCATGAACAAATTTGGCACCAGAACAGAATATTCGCCCTTTACACATATCGATGGGGTTTCGGTAAAACGAATCATTGAGCAATATGGTTCTCCTTGTTTTGTGATCTCAGAACGTTTAATTCGAAAAACGTATCAAAGTGCCGTGCGCGCCTTTAAAACGCGTTATCCGAAAGTGCAGTTTGCCTGGAGTTACAAAACCAATTATCTGAATGCCGTTTGCCGTGTTTTTCATCAGGAGGGTTCATGGGCCGAAGTGGTGAGTGGTTTTGAGTATGAAAAGGCGATTCGAAACGGAGTTCCGGGCAACAAAATCATTTTTAACGGGCCCGATAAAACAACAGCCGAACTAAAGCGCGCTATTGAAAATGATTCGCTCATTCACATTGATCATTTCGATGAGTTATACGAACTGATGGAAATTACCGATGAAATGAAGAAGAAAGCGCGCGTGGCTATCCGCGTGAATATGGATGTAGCCGTATATCCGCTTTGGGATCGCTTTGGTTTTAACTACGAGAACTATCAGGCCTGGAACGCAATCACCAAAATCATGAGCTGCGAATATCTGGATCTGGTGGGTCTTCATACCCACATCGGAACATTCATGCTTACTACGCAACCATATGCTATTGCGGCCGGTAAATTGTGCGATCTGGCCATGAACATTCAAAAAAAATGGAACAAGAAAATTGAGTACATCGATATGGGTGGCGGCTTTGCTTCTACTAATACTCTTCGTGGTTCTTACCTTCCCGGAAATGATATCAGCCCATCGTTCGATGACTATGCCGAAGCCATTACCACTACTGTGTTGAACTATGGTTTCAAACAAGACGACCTTCCCGCATTATATCTGGAAACCGGACGGGCGTTAATTGATGATGCCGGTTTTTTATTGGGAAGTGTGATTGCCAACAAGCGCCTGGCTGATGGCAGAAGAGCTACTATTATGGACTTTGGTGTGAATATTCTTTTCACCGCGTTTTGGTATGAACACAAAATTTCGCCAGCTCAGGAGTTTACGCATCACACCGAAGAAATGGTGGTTTATGGTCCGTTGTGCATGAACATTGATAAAGTTCGTGAAAGCGTTTCACTGCCCTTGCTCAACAAAGGCGATCAGGTGGTAGTGCATAAAGTGGGCGCCTATAACATGACGCAGTGGATGCAATTTATTGCCATGCGGCCGAATGTGGTAATGATTGATCTTAAAGGCGAATTGCATCTGATCCGCAATTCGGAAAGCGTAGATACCATTAATCAACAAGAGGAGTTGCCGGTTCATCTCGAATCGTTCAAACTTTAATTTTAGCGAAGCCATTGAAATCCGTTCAAAACATATGGCGATTGCACGCTACAGGCTTGCTAAATAGTTACGCGCAAATCTTTTTTGCACGAAGCCGTTGGTTTGGCGCGCTGCTGCTGGCTGTTTCTTTCGTTAACCCGATGATCGGGTTTTCGGGATTGGCGGCAGTAGTGTTTGCACAAGGCCTGGCGCAGCTATTTTCCTTAGACAGAAAATTTATTCTCGAAGGTTGGTATGGTTTCAATTGTATCATGCTTGGAATGGGCATGGGCGCTACGTTTGATTATTCGGTGGTGTTTTTTCTTTTATTACTGGTAGCGGTGGCATTAGTCATGATTTTGTTGCTCGCCTTTCAAGGTATTTTGAGCAAGTACCAACTGCCGTTCATGGGCTTGCCGTTCATTTTAGGATATTGGTGTGTATTGCTGGCTGCGCCTGCATTTCAAAACCTGGGGCCCGGTTATACCGCTTATTTCTACCAAACTGATTATTTCCGTTTTATAAATACAGCCAATGACCTGCCGGTGGCTCCGTTCATTATTACTTTTCTTCGATCGTTAGGTGCTGTATTCTTTCAAAGCAATGCCTTTGTTGGCGCTATAATAGCCATTGGGCTACTCTTTTATTCGCGTATCTCTTTTATTCTGGCGCTAATCGGATTCGCCACGGCCTATGCCTTTTATAAATTTACCGGAATCGATACTCGCGGGCTCAATGAGTTTTATGTGGGTGCCAATTATAGTTTTACCGCCATCGCTATTGGTGGTTTCTTTCTAATTCCTAACCGATATACTTTCCTGCTGGCTGTAGCCATCATTCCGGTTGTAGCCATGGTGCACTATGGCGCCGTTAACGCGCTTACAATTTTCCAATTACCTGCATTCACATTGGCCTTCACTATTTCTACACTGGCGTTATTGTATTTTTTGAAATGGCGTATTGAATCAAAATATCTGCATTTGGTGGTACAGCAATTTTCTTCACCCGAAAAAAATCTTCGTCATTATTACATTACGGCCGACAATTACCGCTACGCACGCTACTTTCCCGTAACCCTGCCTTTTTGGGGCGAATGGATGGTAAGCCAGGGCAACGATGGCACCATCACGCATCTAGGCGATTGGAGCAAAGCGCTTGATTTTGTTTTGTTGGATGAAGAAATGAAGACCTATGCCAATCCGGGTACCGAGTTGGAAGATTTCTACTGTTATAACAAACCGGTTTTAGCTCCGGCCGATGGATATGTTGCGGTGATTAGCGACAATATCGAAGACAATGAAGTTTCGGATGTAAATACTGAAAAAAACTGGGGTAATAGTATAGTAATTGATCACGGTGGCGGACTCTTTTCACAAATCAGCCACCTAAAGAAAAATTCGTTTAAAACAAGCGTTGGTAGTTTTGTGAAACGTGGCGAAATGGTAGCTGTTTGCGGCAATAGCGGGCGTTCCCCCGAACCGCATATTCATTTTCAAATGCAAACGATTCCTGTAGTAGGAGCGAAAACCCTAGCATATCCAATCGCCAGTTTTATTTCGCGCGAAGGCGATCAATTCCGTTTGCGAATATTCGAACAGCCCCGCGAAGGAGAGTTTATCAGGCAGGTGGAAACCCATCCGCTTCTTCGCGAAGCCTTTCAGTTCACCCCCGGGAAAAAATATACATGGGAATATAGCGGTAAGAAAGAAGTATGGGAAGTATATACCGATGCCTGGAATCGTTCTTATTTATACTGCGCCGCCAACCGCGCCACCGCCTGGTTTGTAAATGATGGCGTGATCTTCAAGTTTCTGGAATTTAAAGGCAATACCAATGGTTTGTTGTATCGGTTTTATTTAGGATGCTACAAAGTGTTTCTGGGTTTCTATCCGCAACTGGAAGTAAAAGAACGGTATCCGGTAGCATTTGCACTTCACCCGTTGGCCGATGCGGTTCAGGATGTTTTTCTGCCGTTCTTCGCGCCGGTTAGCAGTCACTTTCAATTACAATATCAGGAAGCTTATAGTTTGAATGGATCAAAAATTTTACGTTTGGCCTCCTCTTCAAAAAATATGTTCCAATCTATAGCACTCCGGCAATTTCAAGCCGAAATGATTATCGGTGAAGGAACGTTCGAGTTTTGGGTGAATGAAGGCGATCATCAAATCAAAGCCGTATGCGTGCGCTGACCGTAATTAGTTTACTGTTTCTGCTTGTAGAAGCTAAGGCGCAAGATCAAACTGCGTTTTACGACAGCCTCACTTTGTCAGATTACTACATGGCCAATTGGAAGGCCTTGCTCAAGGATGGCCGCAACGCCGCCGCCAGCAACAGCGCCAACATTTATACGTTAAAACGAATGGGCTATGCCGCACATCGTCTAAAACGCTATCACAGCAGCAATTGGTGGTATCAGAAAGCTGCAATCATTGATGCTAAAGATCCGGATGTGCTCACCATGTTGTATGCTAACCATCTCGAACTAGGTAATTCGCAGGAACGGTATCAGGCGCAAAAAGGCATGAGCTTTGAACTTCAACAGTATTTAGGACTTCGGAAAATACCTGTGCTGGACTATGGATTTGCTGAGTTCTGTGCCGCACCAAATAACAACGAAAAGCGCAATGGTAATTTACAGAAATCACAGTTTAATGCCGCGCGACCTGCAACTCGTTTTTCTCAATTTCTGAACGAGCCCATTTATTATTGGTCGGCCGGCCTTAATTTTAATCTTAAAAAGAAGGGGCAACTCCTTTTTCAGTACTCCGGATTTTCTTCTGCAATCGTACAACGCGAACAATTGTTAGGGCTTCGGCAAACCGGCACCATCAAAGTGGATGGAAACAATGAACCGGTTTATTTACGAGTTGATTCCAGCTTAACCAATAAATACCATCTTCAACAACACCAATTTTATTTGGCATTAAAACTTCTTACTAAAAATAACACCCTTGTGGTTCCTTACCTTCACGGAATGCTGAATTTTTCAAGTCCGTTTGTGGTAAACGCCACCTCTGCCGAACTTCATGTGCAACCCAATCCTGCATCTTTAACCACCGTTCCGGTTTTTGAAATAAACAAGCCGGCGCAAGTAAGTGGTGGCCTTACGCTCGGAATTTTGGCCGGCCGCCAGCTGCGTCAGTTGTGGATAGACGGTAACTTGAGCTATACGTACTTTAATACCCGCTCATTTGTTCAAGCCACTCTGGGGGTGGCATGGTCGCCTTTCGGCAACCTGAAACTGGTGGTAGCGCCGCGTTTCAGTTATGTTTACGTTGCCGGCGAAAGCCGCGCCATTGCTTCACTTCAGGTGAGTTCGCAACTACATCGGTTGGTTTATATTTCGGCATCCGGCGGTTATGGCGATCGCTCCAACACTACTGAAGCCGCAGGTAGTTTGAACTTCTTTGGGGCCGATCACATGGCTTGGTTTGCAGGCGCTTCGCTTTATATACCGGTTTTGAAAAATCTGCATGTCTATACTTCGTATCAGTTTAGAGCCATGCAAAGCGAAAATTTGTTGTACATACGCCCCGATATTTTTGGTAAGGTTACCACTAACTATAACACACATTTAATTTCAATAGGCTTAAAATTTCTATTATGAAAAAACAAATCATCACGGCAATTGGGGCGCTTGTAATCTTTAGCGCTTCCGGTCAGGATTTCCAGGCTGATCAGAAAGCATTTCGCGACAGCTATTCCAATGAAAATGCCAAGCTCTATGATCGCGCCGCCGAAAATATCAGGCAGGTGTATAACGATAAAAGTTATGAAATGAACCTGCGAATGGGTTGGCTGATGTACCTTCAAGGCAAGTACATCGAATCGCAGAAATTTTATGAAAAGGCAATTGCTTTGGAACCGCGTTCCATTGAAGCAAAGTTTGGACTGGTTTATCCGCTGGCTGCCGGTCAGAAATGGGACGATGTGTTGCGGCAATATGAAAACATCCTGCAAATTGACCCCTTCCAGCCAACTACACTTTATCGGGTTTCACTAATCCATTACAACCGCGGCTCTTTTGCACAAGCCAAGAAATATGCCGATAGCTACATGCAGATCTATCCTTTTAATTTCGATGGGTTATCGTTAGCCGGGTGGATCGAATTAAAAATGGGCAATAAAAGCGCGGCCAAAACGTATTTCGAACGCGCCTTGCTGCACACGCCCGACGATAAAACTACGCTGGAAGGGCTTACCTTGTGTAAATAAACCGAAGTGCGCTGCTCCCGGCTTGTGAATTTGGGCAGCAACCGCGCTTTCCGCTGCAACTCCTCGCCCCGCCTTTGGTGTTCATATATTTCTTCGTTTTTTCGTTACGGGGCTGCGGGGTTTCCGCTGCAATCGCTGCTGCGGGGCAACATCCTTCCTCGGCCATCGTCTTCACGCCGAATTGAAAAGGGTCTTGAAGGCCGCCTTTCCAAAATAGAAAAGCCTGAGGCGGAACACCACCTCAGGCTTTTAGCATTTCTTACTTATAAATTAATTTACAATCATGGACGGAAGTGGCAAAGAATCATCGACATGATGGTAAGTACCACTACCCAGTATCCCGCGTTGATGAAGATATACTTCCAGCTTTTGCGCTCGAACATAGCGTTAATGGCTACCATTGGAAATGCAATAAACAATCCGGCCAGCAATCCGTGAAGGGCGCCGTGGCGGAAGGTTCGGAAATTACTTCCATAAACATTCATTACGGAATTGAAGGTGTCGGCCATTGCGGGATCTTTACCTTGAAGCATAGAGTAAAAGCCCATCTGGTGAATGCTAAGTGGTGCAATAGCAAAGGCCAGAAAGAAGCATAAAACCCAGGTAAGGCCGAAAACAACCGCCATGTTCATACCTTTTCCGGTATTAGGGTCAACTCCTGCCTCTTTCATCCAGGCGTTGCCGAAAACTTTAGGATGATACCAAATAAATCCAATAATCAATCCGACGAACGAAGCGCCGAAAATGGCCAGCATGTTAATAGGTGCTTGCATAGAAATGTGTTTTTAGTTTAGGTAAACATAACTTTTTTTAGTTTCGGAACCGGCGCAATGCCTAACTGATTATGAAAGAGAAAACTGTACAGGAATTAAAGGAAATGATCGATACAAAAGCTGATTTTCAATTGATCGATTGCCGCGAACCACATGAATTTGAATTCTGTAATTTGAATGGTGAACTAATACCAATGGCCGACATCCCGCATGAAACCGATAAAATTTCCAAAACAAAAACAGTAGTGATTCATTGCCGGAGCGGCAACCGCAGTGGACGCATTATTGAATGGTTGGAACAAATGCATGGCTATACCAACTTGTACAATCTCAAGGGCGGTATTCTTGCCTGGGCCGATGAAATTGATGCGGCTGTTCCGAAATATTAATTACTCGCCAGCCTTAGGCGTATACTTTTCTTTCTTTTTAAAATCGCCCCGCTTCCAGGCGCGAATAAATTCTGCCCACGCCAGCGGACTGCCCAAACCACTTGGGGCCGATTGACCGTAGTAATACGTTTTTGCAGCCTGACTTCTTAAATAATTTTCTGTGGCTTCGTTGCCATCAACAGGAAGCTTTTCTCCAAGCGCCGCTAACAGCTGCCTGTTGGTATTCTCCTCGGCGCGCTCTTCTTCGGTTTTGGGCAGTTTCAAGTTTCTGAAGTAATCCGGAAAGTTCGTTTTGTCGCCCCACGGGTAAACAATAGCCGTAGGCAAATAGTATTCGTTCTTCGACATCAACTGTATTACTGAATACTTATCGGAAGGAAGGCTTTTAGGAATGCGGTACACTGCAGGTTTGAAACCAATGCAAGTGAAATAAAGCGTATCGCCTTTATGCGCGGCAAACGAGAAAAAGCCATCCGGTCCGGCTGTGGCTTTACGGTTAACCCCCAAAATGGAAATGTGCGCATAGGGAATGCCCATCAACGAATCGGCCGTCATGGCAAATCCTGAAAACTGAATAAGTGTGGAATCACTCTGGGCGTTTACAACCAAAGTAACTATCAATGCCGCTATAACAAAAATGTGTTTCACTCTAACGAATTTACAACCATTCCCTAATAATGAAAGGAGTGTGCCTGAAGCGCAGGCTATTTAACATCAATTTAGAAGCCTCCTGCCAACATCTCATTTTACAGGCTACGTTGACGGTTTATTTCATTTGCAATTCAACGCATTTTCAAATCTTCAAATTCGTAACCAATGTCGCTCCTGAAATACATCCCTTCAAACGCTATACCGCTGATTCTTTTTTTAGAATGTGCTACTGCTTCAGCAATAGTACTGCCGTAGGAAGTTACGGCCAACACTCTTCCACCATTACTAACCACGTGGTTGTTTTTCAAAGCGGTTCCGGAATGAAATACGTACGTATTTTCCTGAGGTGCTTCTAATCCGCTGATTACTTTTCCCTTTTCATAGTCACCCGGATATCCTCCTGATGTCACCACTATTGTAGCCGTACTGCGGTCATCTACCTCAATTTTTTCCTCTTGTAGTTTGCCTTCCGAAAGTGCAATAAGGTGTTTAAGGAGGTCCGACTTCAAACGTGGCAGCACCACTTCTGTTTCCGGATCGCCCAGGCGGCAATTGTATTCAATTACCATAGGCTCATTGCCCACCTTTATTAACCCTATAAACACAAAACCGTGATACACTAATCCATCCTGATGTAATCCCTGAATAGTTGGAGCAATTACTTTTTCCTCTACTTTTTTCATGAATTCAGGCGTACAAAATGGAACCGGCGAAACCGCGCCCATACCTCCGGTGTTTAAACCCGTATCCTTTTCGCCAATACGCTTGTAATCTTTGGCTTCGGGCAAGATCTTGTAATGTTGGCCATCAGTAAGCACAAAAACGGAAAATTCGATTCCTGAAAGAAACGATTCGATGACCACGGTAGTAGAGGCGGCTCCAAACTTCGATTTTTCAATCATTTCATGAAGTTCGCGCAGCGCTTCGGCTTTGTCGTTAATTATCAAAACGCCTTTACCTGCGGCCAAACCATCGGCTTTTAACACAATAGGCGGTACCTGCGCCTCAATAAAAGCCGCAGCCTCCTGTAAGTTTTGGGAATTGAACTCTTTGTAAGCGGCGGTGGGAATGTTATGGCGCTGCATAAACTTTTTGGCAAACGCCTTACTGCCTTCCAGTTGCGCCGCCTTGGCCGATGGGCCGGTAACCGCAATGTGCTGCAATTCAATATCCTTTTGAAAGAAGTCGAAAATGCCGTTTACCAGCGGTTCTTCAGGGCCAACAACGATATGTGCAATTTTTTCGCGAAGCGAAAATTCTTTTAAACCTTGAAAATCATTCACTCCGATGGCCACATTCGTACCACAAAGCGATGTTCCGGCATTGCCCGGCGCGATAAACAAACGGGTGCAAAATGGGCTGGCAGCAATGGTTTTAGCTAAAGCATGCTCTCTGCCGCCTGAGCCTAAAATTAGAACATTCATCGGCTAAAAATAAGAGAACATTTGATGTATTTTTCAAACATATTAAGATATTGATTTATATGTATTTATGGTAATGTCACATTTGGTATTAGTTTTGCAATCCTATTATAAATCTCAATATATGAGGAAGTTATTTACTATGTTTTTGTTGCTTTTCTGTGGTTTCCCGGCGTTTCTGTCGGCCACCGTTGTAGTAAGCAATTCAAATTCAAACGGTTCGTATGCTACGCTGGGTGCGGCATTCACGGCAATCAACGGCGCCAGCCAAACGGGCAAAAACATCACCATTGTGATATCGGGAACCAACACCGAAACCACTGCAGTTACGGCAACCGGTGCATTAGGTGTTTGGACGTCAATGACCATTACGCCCTCGGGAGCGGCAGTGGTTACCGGTAATTTGGGTGGAGTGCTGTTTACGCTTAGTGCTGTTTCTTCAGTAACTATTGATGGCCTGAACTCAGGTGGCAATTCGCTCACCTTTGAGAATTCAAATGCAGGGGCCACCTCATCGGTAATCTATCTCACCAATGGGGCCAATAAAATCCGCATTCTCAATTGTATTCTTAAAGGCTCAAATACCAATGCGGCTGCCGCAACCAGCGGTGCGTTGTACGTTTTAGGCGGCAGTACGGCTACTTTGGGCAACAATAATAACTCGTTAATTAACTGTGAGCTTACCGCTTCAGGCAGTAACTTCCCTTACGTAGGTGTTTTTTCGGCAGGCAGTACATCTAAATTGAATACGAACGATTCTATCATTGGATGTTCTTTTCATGATATTTTCAACACCACTGGATCGCTGATGAGCGGCATTTATGCGCTGCAGAATACTTCCAATATGTTCATTTATGGAAATGCTTTTTACCAAACAGCAGCGCGCTCCACTTCCAGTAGCGGCGCTACGCGCGTAATCAATTGGCAGGTAGCCAATGGAAACAATGTCATTATACGTAAAAATAGAATTGGTGGTGCTGTGGCCAATGGACAAGGGCTTACGGATATTACAGCCACGGCCGCAGCCCAATGGATCGGAATTTCTATTTCTACCATAACCACAGGTGGTAATATCATTGATAGTAATATCATTTCGAATGTGCGTTTTGCCACTCCGGCCGGAACATCCGGTGCCTCGGCTGGTTCCGGAACTCTGATTGGCATCACTACGGGTACAGCGCCTGTTCAAACCGTTTCTTATAATACCATACGCAATGTGATTTGCACCGGCAGTAATACTACTGCTACGGGTACAGTTAAAGGAATTGATGTAGCTCCGGCAACAGGAGTTACGATGAATGTAGAATACAATACGATCGATTCCCTGTTTGCTTTAGGAACGGGCGCATCGGTAGCGCACAATTGCCGCGGCATCATGACCGTTGGCGCCGGAACAGTAAATGTGCGGTACAATAAAATCGGAACACAATTCTCAAACAGTATTCGCGCCGGCGCTGTTGGTCATGGCACCAACACGCAGGAAGCGGAAGGTATTTATCTGGCCGGAACGAATGCTATTGTTTGTCAGTACAACGAAGTTGCCAATGTGCTGAATACGGCCAGCACTTCCGGACCTCAGAATATTGTTCGCGGTATTGAAGTGTTATCAAGCACTTCAGGCGCTGCTATCGATGTTTCATTTAACCGTGTTCACGATATTGTAACCGCCTGTTCGAATACTTCAACTACCGTACACAACTGCGTAGGCATCGGTATTCCGGTGAATAGCGGGCCAACCATAACCTTAAGCTATGATACCATCTATAATATCAAATCTGCTATTTCGGGCACGAAGTATATTTGCGGTGTTTACTGCCGCAACTCTACCGCCGGAACGCAAAACATCAAGAACTGCCTGATTTACGGTTTGCGCGATACGGTAAGTGGAGGGGTGATTTGCGGCATTGCTTCTTCAGGCGCCAGCACACTGAACATCTTCAATAACATGATCATTTTAGGTGTAGGTTTAAGTTCAGGAACCTATAACGGATTTTATATTTATGGCGGAAATCCATCGTTCGTTCATAACAGCATTTACATAGGTGGAAGCGGCGGCACCAGTTCTTGTATCAGCATGCCATTCTTAAATAGTTTTCCGGCAACATTTACAGTAAAGAACAACATCCTGATGAATGTGCGCAAAACCGGAACACACATCGCCATTGGTACTACATCCTTCAGTAATTTTGTATGTGACTACAATGATGTCATTACGGCCGCCACGCCAATATGCAAAGGAGGATCCCTGCTAACCACCAATTATAACACTATGACCGACTGGCAAACTGCCGGTCAGGATGCTCATGGTGTAAATAAATACGTTCAGTTCGTTGACAGTTCGCGCGATCTTCACCTGAATACGGCATTGAATTGTTTTCTTAACGGCAATGCGCAATATCTGGCAGCATTTGCAACAGATATTGACGGACAGGCTCGTCCAAATGCAGCACCACCATCAGGTCCGGATATTGGCGCTGATGAATTTGTGTATGTAAAACCAACCATCAGTCTGGCTTTCGCTTCCAATCCGGCGTGCGTAAGTTCTTCCGAAACGGTTACAATAACAACTTCAGCGTACCAACCCACTTATAGCTATACCACACCAAGTTTGTTCAATCCGGGAAATGTTGCCGCTTATACATTTAACGGAGTGGCATTTTCTGATTCTGGCCATTATGTAATCACCGCCACCGATCCCACAGGATGCAGTGTTTCGGCTGATAGTATTTTGAAAGTACAAACCTGTACTTCTACATGGACCGGAACCTCCAGCGCCAACTGGAATACGGCTGCCAACTGGTCGCCGGCGTTTGTACCGAATAATTGCGGCAGTAACGTAACCATCCCTTCGGGAACGCCGTTCGCGCCAACCATTAGTGCAAGCGACGTTAGCGTTGGGGATATTTCAGTAGCAGCGGGAGCGGGAATTACCTTAAATGGAAAAAATCTTAGCGTATGCGGCAATTGGAATGGCGGAAGTGGCAGTGCAGCGAATACGGTGGGAAGTGGCCGTGTGATTCTTCAGGGAACCGGATCAACGGTGAGCGGCGAAACAGAATTCCAGTATCTTCAAATTAATTCTTCCTCATCAGTAACCATAAATAGTGGGGCAACAGTGGTGATGGATAGCCTGCTGGAATTAAAATCAGGAACGCTTGCAAACAACGGTACACTTCGTTTTGTGAGCACTGCCATTGACAACTGTGCCATGGTCGATAATTTTTCTTCAGGATTCAACGGAACCCTTACGGGCAATGTAGAGGCGCAACGTTATGTAGGCGGTGGTGGAAACTGGCAGCATTATTTTAGTTCGCCGATCAATTCAGTTAGCGTATCGCAATTTGGCGCCAGCGGCACGGCCGGCTATTTAATACCAACGGCCAATTGCGATGAAACGCAGGCGCAGAGCGGTTCTCCTTATGGTACCTTCTTCCGTTTTCATGAAGATGTTGCCGCAACATGTGCTTTAAAAGGATGGGAAGCCATCACCAGTGGAAATACGGATAACGGAAGGGGTTATTCGGCCTATCAAACCGGAAGTTCGGTTTTATCACTTACCGGGGCTTTGAACCAATCGGCATCCTATACCGTTTCGGGAATCAGCAACACCAATTGGGCTTCGCACACCACGCTTCAGGGCCGCACTTTTACCAGTGGATGGAATCTGGTTGGAAATCCTTACCTCGCTTCATTGCAATTGCAATCGGCGCTTCACAGTGCTGATTTCAATACTGCCGATGTTGCCGTTTGGAATGCCAGCGGCCCCTATGCGGGAACTTTTTCGCATTATAAAATGCAAGGTAGCGGCGGTGCCAACCCTGTGGCAGTGCTGGCTCCATTCCAGGGCTTTATGATAAACCGTACCACGGTCGGTTCGGGCACATTTACGTTTGCAAAAAGTGAATTGGTAACTACCGGAAGTCAGTTTGCAAAAACCAATGATGCCGTGCTGGAGCTGGAGGTAAGCGGCAATGGTTTCCGCGATATAACGCGGGTGGCTTTTAGTGCCGATGCCACAAATGATTTCGATAAGAATACCGACGCACACAAATTTCACAGTCAATTAGGGCATCCAACGTTGTTCACGCTTATTGGCAACGAACATATCAGCGGTAATGTGCTGAAAGAACTGGCTGCAGGCGAATCGATAGATGTGCCATTGCAACTGGAACCCGGAGCGGATGGCAGTTTTGTAATTGATGCAAAAGGGTTGACTGATTTAGACCTTGACGTTACGTTGGAAGATGTGCTTACCCGAAGCCTGCAAGACTTGAACCTGGCGCCACGCTATGAGTTTTCGAGCCGGGCAACAGATAACTGGAATCGGTTTGTGATACACTTCCATAAGCGGGAAACTGCGGTTACCGGCATTACATCCGGTCAAATGAACGTTGTGAATGCATATATGAAAGGCAGTGAATTGATGGTAGATACCCGGAATTGGACCGGTAAGTCAGAAGTGCGGATTTTTAATGTGCTCGGTCAGCCGGTAGTAACGCAAACACTTACATCAGGATTGCAGAACATTGCTGTTGAAAATCAGCCGGCCGGTTATTTGCTGGTGCAATTAAGAAATGAGAACGGCGCTGTATTTACCCGAAAAGTGGTAAAGCGCTAAAAAGAAAAGAGCCGGTGGGTGAGCGCCACCGGCCTTAACCCTGAAAACTGAAAATAATATCAGCGCGAGCAATGTAAACCGGGTTTGAAGGTTTGTCAAGTTCCTGATTTGAATTTCCAATTACATACGATGTAGGACTTGGTAAGTCTGACTTACGAAGTAGTACTTACGAAGTCCATCGGTTGGCGTGGATGTTGCCCCGCGGCAGCGGGCGCCAGGGCGCGAGCCTTTGGCGAGCGGTGCGAAGGAGGAACGACTGAGCACGGAAGCGATAGCGTACCCCGAAAGCACGCGGTTGCCGCCATCATCAATAAAAAAATGCTCCGTTATGTTCACTTACGAAGTATCACTTACGAAGTAGAACTTACGAAGTCGGACTTCGTAAGTCGCAGCAGGGTCAAATTCGAATTATTTCACAGCGTGTGTACTGAACTGAAGTTTATAAGGAGCATAGGCTTTATCAACCAGAATAAGCAAAGCCGGGCGAAATTGCGCCGTGCTCTTTTCACCGATCTTTGTTTCGAATTCAAAAAATAACATTCGTTTGGTGTTCTTTTCCAGTTTTTCAGGTAGGAACTCCGTAGGGGCATCGGTGGTGGACCCAATAATGGCAATTACCATTTGCTTCGAAAAATCGATTGGCGTAGGCGCTCCGTTTTTACCCATCACGGTAGCCATACCAAATACGGCCTTAAACTTTTTAGCATCGGTAAACTTCAGCACTTTTAATGGCGCATCGCGATAGGTGTTCTTTACAAAATAATTAGACGCGCGTTGGAATTCAACCGGCGTGCGGTTTTGGGCCTTAACACCAATGAAGGCCAGCACAAATAACAGGATGGTAATTTGTTTCAAAGCAGCTAAATTTTAATTGAATATAAATATAGCTTACAAATAGCCAATCAGTTTGCGAAAGCCCGGGAACCAGCGATACAGCCTTTCGCGGGTCTTATAACCCAAAATGTACATGGCCGGAACCACCAACAGGGTGAGGAATGTTGCCGCGCTCAACCCGAATATCATAGTCCATGCCAGCGGCCCCCAAAAGGCTACGTTATCGCCGCCCAAATAGAAATGTGGTTTGAATTGCGAGAATAAGGTTTCAAAATCGAGATTCAGACCTATGGCCAATGGAATAAGACCCAAAATGGCCGACATGGCCGTGAGAATTACCGGCGTGATACGGGTAGCTCCGCCTTCAATAACGGCATCTTCAACAGTTAACCCGCGCTGCCGCAATTCATCAATAAATTCAATAAGCAGAATGCCATTTCGAATCACAATACCGGCCAGTGAGAAGAATCCTACACCCGTCATAACAATCGAGAACTTCATGTGGAAGATGGCATTGCCCAGGAACACACCGATCAGGCTAAAAATTACGGTTGATGCAATGATGATTGGTTTAATTGCCGAATTGAACTGGAACACCATAATCATGAACATCAACGCCAATGCAATGCCGAAGGCGCTGCCGAGAAACGCCTGTGTTTCCATTTGCTGTTCCTGTTCGCCGGTCATTTTAATTTCATAACCTTCAGGAACGTTCACATTATCTAAAACCTGTTTTACCGAGGCTACCACTTCATTCTTCGCAAAGCCTTCTGACACATCGCTCGACAAGGTGATCAGCCTTTTCTGGTTTTTACGATTGATTACACTATAGCTATTGCCGTAATGGATTTTAGCAATAGATGAAACCGGAACCTGACGGAACGATTGGGTAGCGAAATCCATAAACGAAATGTTCAGATTAAGGAGTTTGTCGATACTGGTGCGGTCGTCTTCGCGCAAACGAAGCTGAATTGGCGCATCATCGTTGGCGTCGCGATACTTGGAAACTTCTTTTCCAAACAGGGCTGTACGGATTTCCACGGCCACTTGCGCGCGCGACAAACCTTCGCGTTGCAATTTTTCTTCGTCGAGATCTACCAGTATTTCAGGTTTAGAAATTTGGAGGTCGCTCTTCAACTCTTCAATTCCGCGAATGCCCGCTTTTTGAATGCCGGCCTCCACTTTGTGTTGCAAATCGAGCAGCACCGCAAAGTCGTCGCCATTAATTTCAATGTTCACCGGTTTGCCTACTGGCGGACCATTGCTTTCTTTTTCTACAGAAATCGATGCGCCGGCCACGCCACTTTTAAATTCGCCGCGAAGCGAATCGAGCCATAGGCTGGTACGTGGTTCTTTGCGTTCGAAGTATTTTTTGAAAGCCACAGTCACCTTTGATTTTTGCGGTGTGGCTACTTTGTCGGGATTTTGAGGATCGCCTGCGCCCAGGCCCACATTTGAAATTACAGAAGTAACATCAGGATTGTGCTGGCCAATAATTTTAAAAACGCGTTGTTCGATAAGACGTGTAACGCTATCGGTAACGTTGGCATCGGTACCCATCGGCAATTTGCAATACACATACACAAAATTGGGTTCGCTTGTTGGGAAGAAATCGACCACCGGTTTCGAGAAAACAAAAACGAGAACGCTTGCAATCAACAAACCCACCGCAATAAATGGAATAAAGATAGGGCGACGGCCTTTGATGAAAGCGCGCACCATATTGCGATAACCACTTACTACTTTCGGCCAAATTTTTTCCTGCCAGAAATTAATAGCTCTGGCAAAAGCAAAATGATAAAGCAATAGCAATATCATGCAGAAGATGGCGAAGTTGCCAATTCCATAACTGCCCATATCCAGAAAACGCTTTAGGGCATAGGAAACAAACACTACGATGCCTAGGAAAATAAATCCACCGCGATATTCTTTCAGCGATGCGGCGCCATTTTTATCGTCGCGCGACATAAACGTTACGGCAAAAACCGGGTTAATCACAAATGCTACGAACAAGGATGCGCCCAAAGTGATGATTAGAGTTAGTGGTAAATTTTTCATGAACTTGCCCACTACGCCCGGCCAGAACAACAGTGGTACAAAGGGCGCCAGCGTGGTAAGCGTTCCGGCCAGAACCGGAACAAATACTTCGCCTGCGGCATATTTTGCAGCATCCAGAATACTCATTTCGGGATTCTGATGATAAATGCGGTGGGTATTTTCGATCACCACAATGGCATCATCTACAATAATTCCAAGTGCCAGAAGGAAGGAAAAAAGCACCACGACGTTCATGGTAAGGCTGAGGCCCGGCATTACCAGAAAGGCCACAAGGCAGGACAATGGCACGGCAAGACCTACGAAAAAGGCATTACGGAAACCCATAAAAAACATCAACACAAAAACCACGAGAATGAAGCCAATGATTACGGTGTTGATGAGATCGTGTAACTGAATACGTGTATTATCGGAAGTATCGCCGGTAACTTCCACCTTCAAACCTGCGGGAAAGCGATTGAGTTTGTAATCGTCCAGCGTTTCGTAAATCTGATCGGTAGCATTCAGAAGATTTTCGCCGGTGCGTTTGATCACATTTAAGGTAATTACGGTTTTTCCACCCAGCCGCGCGAAGTCTTGTTTATCGGCATACCAATCCCGCACCTGAGCGATATCTTTAATAAACACCGGATTTCCTGTAAACGAGCGTACCACAATGTTTCCGATATCTTCCGGATTTTTGAACTCGCCGGTAACGCGCAGGTTTCTGCGCAATTCGCCCACGCGCAATTCGCCGCCGGAAATGTTGAGGTTCTCGCGAGCGATGGCGTTTTCAATATCCATGAACGAAATTCCGGAGGCCGTCATTTTGTACATATCTACATTCACCTGCACTTCGCGCTTGTAGCCGCCTATGATATCTACGCGGGTAATTTCTTTTTGCGATTCGATTTTGTCCTGAAGGTCTTCGGCGTACTTTTTCAGTTGCGCCAAAGGAATATCGCCCGCCAAATTGATGTTCATGATGGGCAATTCTGAAATGTCGAATTCCTGAATTTGCGGATCCGTTTTCAGATCGTCGGGAAGATCTTTCTTCCCTTTATCGATGGCATCTTTTACTTTTTGTTTACATACACGAGGATCCTGATCGGTATTGAACTCGGCCATGATGAGGCAGAAATCGCTCATCGAATTGCTGGTCACTTTTTTAATACCCGAGATCGACTTCAATTGTTTTTCGAGCGGTTTGGCAATCAGGTTCTCGATATCTTCAGGAGATGCGCCCGGGTAAATGGTTGCCACCGAAATGGTTGGCACTACTACATCCGGGAACAGTTCCTTGGGCAGGCGCTCATAGGTTACATAACCCCAAATGGTGATGATGAGTGTGAAAACATAAATGCTGGTGCGGTTTCGGATACACCAACTGGTAAAACTCAATTCTTTAAAATGCTCGCCCGTCATAGTCGCTGATATTTAAAATAAAACAGGTTTAGAAGCTGATCCGCTGACCATCTACTACCTCGCTAAAGCCGAATGAAATCACTTTATCGCCGGCCTGAAGTCCTTGCTCGATCACCGTTTTGCCGTTGTAGCTGGCGCCTGATTTCACCATGCGTTTGGTGGCGCGGCCATTCTCGGCTACCAAAAGATATTCCTGCCCATCATCCGTTTTCTGAATCACATTGGTTGGAACTACTAATGCGTTGGCAATGTTCTCGTCTTTAATCATCAACTGCGCCAGCATGTTGGCTTTGTAATCGGCACTGCTGTTATCAAGCTTCACTTCTACGTTAAAGGTGCGGGTGGTTTTATCGATAACCTGACCTACATAACTAACGGTAGATTGAACGTACTTGTTGATATCGGGAAAGAACACATCCACTTTATCACCGGTTTTCAGTTTTCCAATTTGCGAGTCGCTCAACTTAGCGCGAATTACTAAACGCGATGAATTCACTACGCGAACACCAGGCATGAGTTGTGACGGTGCGGCCATGTCGCCCAGTTTTATGCGAACTTCATCAACAGTACCGTTGATTGGTGATTTCGCTTTGGTCATTTCGATGGTGGCTCGTAAAGTTTGAATTTGTTTTTCAGCAGCTTCCTTATTGGTCTTGGCCTGCAACAATTGGATTTCACTTCCAATGTTCTGGCTCCAGAGGCGCTCTTGTTTTTCGTAGGCCGTGCGTGCCAGATTAGCCTGTGTTTCCACAATAGAAACTTGCTTTTCGTAAGTACTGGCATCGGTAGTAAAAAGCGTTTGGCCCACGCTAACGCGGTCGCCTTCCTTCACAAAAATATTCGTAACAATGCCCGGCATTTGTTGCAACACCAGTACGTTCTGTGCGGCATCTACCTGACCCTGAACTTCCAATTTGTGTTCGAAGTTAATTGGCGCTACTGTATCTACGCCAACCAATTTAGGCTTGGCTTCGGTTTTACTACCCGGATCCAGTTTTGCGATTTCTTTTTCCAGCAAACGAATCTGCTCTTCGGTATGGCGTTGTGTTTCGCGCAGTTCTGTTAGTTTTTTCTTCTTGGCGGTTACATCATTCGGATTTTCACTGCATGCCGTAGTGAGCGCTAATGCAAGTAATGCCGTAATGGAGAGAGAAACGTATTTCATGGCTTTGATTTCTTTTTAATTATTGAATGCCCATGGCTTTATCCAGTTCGCTGCGGTTAATGAGCAGGTTCATTACCGACTGTACATATTTCAGGCGGTTGGTAACTAAATCTTGCTGCGCCTGCGAAAGCTCGAAGCTGGAGCCTACACCTTCTTTGTATTTTATGTTGGTTTTATCGAATATCTTTTGGCTAAGTGCTACGCTTCTGGAAGTAGCATTTTCATCCTGAACAGCCGAGTTGAAATTGGTTTGAGCCAGGCGTACCTGAAGTTCGGCAGCTTGTTTGAAATTTTCTACATCGTTCTTCGACTTTTCGAGTTCCATTTTAGCCTGACGGATGCTGGCCCATTTCTGACCTGAATCAAAAATGGGAATGGCGAGTTTCAAACCTACCAAACCCTGCGGGTTCCAGGATTTGAGCGTTTGCCCCTGAAACTGTTCGTTTTTGAAGAAATATTTGGGATCGCTCAATTGGGCATTGTAACCGAAGTTTACAAAACCTACCAGGCTGGGATAGTAGCCCGCGCGGCGTTGTTTTACATCATACGTTTTAAGGCGTACAGCGGTTTCCAGCAAACGGTATTCTACCCGTTTTGTAGGGTCAAATTTAGAATCGCCGGCTGCCGGCATACGGTCTTTGAGTGAAGTTAATTTATCGGTTAGAATAATTTCTTCGCTGATGGGAAGGCCCATCTGGAACTTCAGGTTCACCAGCGCCAGTTCCGCCAATTGATCTTGCAGAAGTATTTGACTTTCCAGATTGGATTGAATCAGTTCCAGACGGTTCACGTCCAGTTCTTCAATCAAACCTTCTTTGAAGGTGGCGCGGGCATCATTCACGATTTTGTCAACAATTTCTTTCACCGTGCGTAGCGAAGCCTCTGATTCCTGACCGGCAGTGGCCTGAATGTAAGCTTTGCGTACGTTATAAGCTACCTCAATATCGGTGCGTTCTTTCAGAATGATTTGTGAATAAGTGAGATCTTTTACTGCGCTTACGCCAATGGCATAACGGGCATCAAAAATGAGTTGCGAGAGGGTGATACCGGCAGTAGCCTGATGCGGCAATACAAACGAGAATGGTTTTGCGTTTTTCGCCGCGGCTGCCAGATTTTGAAACAGGGTAGGATCGTGGAGCGAATCGGCGAAGTATTGCGCTACATGCAAATCGTTTTTGGTAGAAGCGCTGGAGGTATCGGAAAATATTTTGGTGAAAGCCGGCGCCTGCGGGGTTTTGAAATAATAGTTGTAATCAAAGTTCGCATCAATTTTAGGGAGACCGGTAGTTTTAATTTCCCAGCCGCGATAGCGCGCTTCTTCCACATCCAATTTTGCGTTTTTAACGGCATTGTTGTTATCGAGCGCAAAGGCAATAGCCTGTTGCAGGGAGAACGTTTTGGCACGGTTCTGAGCGCCGGCGGCAAGGCTGAAGAGCAGTATAGTGGTTAACAGCAATGGTTTTCTCATGGCTCCAGTGTTTTCAGTAGTTTACTTTGTTCGAGCAATTCCACTCCTTTTTTTGATAGAATACCGCGAAGGTGGTACTCGGCGATCTGGTGATATGCCGTGATGAACGGGAACCGTTTTGACGGAAAAATTTGTGGATCGAAGAGCACATCCGAGCCGTAAACATAAAAAAGGGATATTACTTCGGGGTTAATGTCCTTACGGTAAACCCCTTGTTTGATGCCCTTTTCAAGGTTTTCCGAAAAATAGCTGAGTATGGTTTTATCGCGGTATTCCTGATATTGCTTAAAAGCTTCGCTGTAGTATTTTTCCAGTTCATGGAATACGCGGCTATCGAATTCGCGGAGGTGGGTACTGATGAAGTTGATGAGGGTTAGCATTTCCTCCAGGGCGTTGCCGCTGTTGGCCACAGCATCTTTAAGTACCTGTGTTTCAGTAGCGATGTACGTTCGCAGGGCTTTCTGCACCAGATCGGCCTTGTTATTTACGTATAGGTAAATGGTTTTTTTCGACATACCCAGTTCGCGGGCAATGTCGTCCATCGTCATATTTTTTATGCCGAAGCGAATAAAGAGTTCCTGCGCGCGTTGCAGGATGATTTGCTGATTTGTCATAAAGGGCCGCAAATGTAAGCACTAAAAACCTTAGGAAACAAATATTTGGTCTAAAAGTTTCCAAAATGTAGTGCTTTACTACAAACTAAAGGAATGACGAATAAGCGCGGCGAATATTTTGGAGTTGGGGGAGCCGCGCTAAGTTCCATGCTTAAAAGCCCAATCGCCAACGGTATACCTTCTGGTCGAAGTTTCTGCGGCCACCTTTTTAAATAAGCGCACTGCGGTCCTAACTTCGACCGCACCATGTATTTAACGTTTAATAGTTTCTCATTATGGCGCGCCCCTCACGCCGCCGGATGAGATTGCAATTTAACGGGAGCATAGTGTTACGGCGGCGTTCGGGCCGGGCTGCTACAGGGTACGCTTTGCTTCCGTGTTCGCTCGTTCCTCGCTCACACCGCTCGCTAAAGCTCGCGCCTTCCGCATCCCTCGCGCGAGCGCCGGGCAGTGGCGTTCGATGCTGAAACGTGCAGTGGCGCCCATGAGGTTGCTTCGCAAATCTCTTCGTAGCAAAAGAACCAACTAATTCATTTTTGTTTTTAACCGGACAGAATGCCCTTAGAGTGTTTGAATAATGCGGATACAATCCGCATTTTCGTATTCCCACGAAACCTCGGGGGAGCAAGGGTTTCCGTTCACCACTTGAAAAACTATTTTTACAATACTTCTATGTGCGCTAAAAATTTACACCATGGCAGTAAAAAGTAAATCAATAACCCCTCGCATTGAACCGGGCAATATCTACGCAGCGCCAATTCTTGAAAACGAATTCATTTTTTGCAGGGTGATGCTTGCTGTAAGTGAACAATGTTTCGATACGGGAAAAGTAACCACTGGCTCAGAATTTGATTTGTTTGAAAACACTTTCCTGATTGAAATTTACCGCGAAACCTACACTAAACCGGCATTGCCCGCTGCTACCAGCGTGTTGATCAAAGGCATTTTCTGTTCATTCCGCGGATTCGTTACCAATGGACAATGGCAATTGGTGGGGCATGCGGCAGTTCATCCTGAAGAAGTTTACTTCCCGGGCTTTCTGATGGGACAGGGTGCTTACAACGGCCTATTTGTTCGAGGAGAAGTGGCCATTGAATTTCCGATGGACTTAAACGACGTTGAAGCTGTAGGTATAACCCCGGGGACATTTCCCGCTGTAGGCATTGATGCGTTGTACCTGAAAAATGCCGGTCGCGATTCCGATATTCCAACAAAGTATCTCCACACCGAAAGATTTCTGATGTCAAAAAGAGATATTTATCAATCGCACCATCTCAACGGGTTAGTGCAAAAAGTTGGTGCCGACATCTTGCTACCCTATCCTGAGTTTTCGCAAAAACATGGCTATGATTTTCGCCGTTTTTACTCATAACAAGAAACGCCGTGCATTGATCCCGCTCTCGCAAGGGTTGTGGAGCAAACCTCGCGGGATCAGGTGAATTTTTGGATGAGTGACGAAACTCAAGTTGAAGCGGTATCAACCAATTTATTTTTGTTTTTAACCGGAAAATACCCTTGGAGTGTTTGAAATTCTGCCAGTTTAAGCAGCCCAAGTTCTCCGCAGAAATCAATAGCACTACTGTGTTTCCATTCTTCGGAGCCGGTGGCTCAAAACCCACACTGCCACTTCTTTTGGCTAACCGCGGTAGGGGGCGGCAGGGCGCGAGCCTTTGGCGAGCGGTGCAAGCGAGGAACGAGCGCGCACGGGAGGCGAAGCCGGACCCCGAAAGCACCCGGCATCCGCCATCCAACTTTTCATTTCATGATGGCCTTCGAGGTTTGGTGTTTTGATGAATTGCTGCGTACTCCAAAATTAATGCACCCGAAGCGATTTCCATTTTTTGCGATTCATGAGCACGGCTACCGCCACAAAACCGAATAGCAGCGCCACCGACAGCACCGGGAAACCGAATAGCGTAAATTGAACCTGAGTGGATAACAGGTATAAACCGATGGCAAAAAGCACATAAAAAATTAAACGGCTTACATCATACGGCACGGGATAATATTTTCGTCCCAGAAGGTACGATATCAGCGACATCGAAAAATAGCAGATAAAAGTGGCCACCGCCGAACCCATATAACCATACACCGGAATGAGGGCGAAATTGAGGAGCAGTGTAATAACGGCGCCACCAATAGAAACCCATGCGCCCATGCCGGTACGGTCAGTAAGTTTGTACCAAACAGAAAGATTTACATAAACGCCCAAACAGAGGTTGGCCATTAAAAGTATAGGAACAATTTTCAGTCCTTCGTAGTAAGCGGTGCTACCCAGAAAGTATTTGAAATAATCGAGAAACAGGGTTACCAGCAGGAAAATGGCGCAGCAGAAGATCACAAAGAAGTTCATGACTTCGGCAAAAATTTGTCTGGAATTTTCTTTTTCAGCTTGTTTGAAAAAGAAGGGTTCGGCAGCATAGCGATAGGCTTGAATAAATAGCGTCATCACGATACTGATTTTATAGCAGGCGCTATAAATGCCCATTTGTTCCATATTGGTTTTGGGGTCGAACGGCAACAGAAATTTGAGCATGGGCCGATCTAACGTTTCGTTTACGATGCCCGCCAAACCGATGGGAATCATGGGAAGCGAATAACGAATCAGTTTTCCGAAAATTTCTTTATCGAAAACAAATTTGATATGAAAGAATAGCGGCGACAGCATTAATAATTTAATGCCGCTGGCGATGAGGTTCGAAAGAAACACATAACCAACTCCGATAGACGGAGAATAGCATTTTGCCAGCCACGAATTACTGCCGCTTTCATAAGCCGGTTTTGCCAGCATGATGAAGAAAATATTCAGGGCAATGCTGATGCCGATTTCGGTTAGTTTGATGGTTACAAAGCGCGCGGCTTTATCTTCGTTACGCAAGCGTGAAAAGGCGATGGCGCCAATAGCATCGAACGCCAGAAAGAGGGCCAGCCAGATGAAGTAATATTCTTTGCCTTCGTAATGCAACACCCGGCCCAATGTGGGCGACAACAGCGTTACGAGCGTGAAAAAGAAAGCCGAGGAACTGAGCAAGAAGATCAGAATGGTAGAATACACTTTTGGGTTTTCGCCTTTACGGGCAAAACGGAAATAGCCGGTTTCCATACCAAAGGCCAGCAATACGGTTAGAAAACCGGAGTAAGAGTAGAGTTCGCTGACTACGCCAAACTCGGCAGGGGCGAAGGCGCCGGTATGCACGCGCACCAAAAGGTAGTTCAGAAAACGGCCCAGCATGGTGCTTAGTCCGTATAAAGCCGTCTGGCCCAGTAATTTTTTGAGGACACTCAAACCTTTCTGTTGTTTTTTCGTTAAACAAAGATGTGTGATTTTCTGAACTCACTTTTTAATTTGCCAAACAGATGACTACAAAAATTCTTGCAGTGACCTGCATATGCTTCAATGCGTTGTTTGTGAATGCCCAAAATTCCAAGGTTTCTTTGGGAAATGGCGGACAAACCTACAAGGGCAGTTGGAGTGGGGAGGTGCGTTCGGGATATGGCGAAGCCAGTTTTGAGAACGGCGACAGCTATGCGGGCGAGTGGGCCGAGAATATGAGAAACGGTAAAGGCGTTTATAAATTCTCGAATGGCGATGTGTACACCGGCACGTTTAAGAACGATGTGATGCAGGGTCATGGGGTTTATAAATATGCCAATGGCGATGTGTTTGAGGGGCCGATGGAGCACGGGAAAATTACCGGCCATGGCAGTTGCCATTATGCCACCGGCGAGCGTTATGACGGCGAATTGGTGAACGGCCGCCGTAATGGCCCGGGAAAGTACTATTACAGTAACGGCAACATTTATGAAGGGAATTTTTCTGACGACCAGAAGGTTGGTATAGGTACGATGTATTTTGCCTCGGGCGATAAATATATTGGTGAATTTAAGAACAACAAGCGCACGGGAAAAGGACGCTTCGAGTTTGCCAATGGCGATACTTTTGATGGTAATTTTGTGAATGGTGTAATGGACGGTTCCGGAACTTTTACCTGGGCCGATGGCGATAAGTACGAAGGGGAATGGAAGAATAATTTGCGCAACGGCAGCGGCCGTTTGATTCGCAAAGATGGCGAAGTGGTGGTGAAGAAATTTTCGCTTGGTGTGGAGTTACTCTGAGTCCTATTCTTTTAAGAAATCGATATTTCTTTTCAAGCCGCTGAACTTTGTGCGTTTTATGGCGCTATCGGCAAACCATTCTCTGAACTGTGTTTCGGTGAGATTTTCCCAGCCTTGCCGATCTGTTTCCAAAATTTCTTTTTTAGGTAGAAAATCAGGTTCCTGATGTTCGCGCGCCTGTGAATTAATAGGGCAAACTTCCTGACAGATATCGCAACCAAACATCCAGTTTTGAAACTTTCCCTTTTCTGATTCCGGAAGTATGGCATCTTTCAGTTCGATGGTGAAATAGGAAATACATTTCGAACCATCCATTTGATAGGGTGTGTGCAAAGCGTTAGTAGGACAGGCGTCCAGGCATTTGGTGCAATTACCGCAATAATCTTTCACCGGCGAATCGTATTCCAGTTCCAGATCCAGAATTATTTCAGAAAGAAAGAAATAGGAACCCGCGCGTTTTGTGAGTAGCAAGGTGTTTTTACCGATCCAACCCAGGCCAGAACGCTGTGCCCAGGCTCGTTCCAGCACCGGCGCCGAATCTACAAAGCAACGCGCATTAGGTGCGGCGGCCAAGGTGCGGATGTATTCGAGCAACTGTTCCAATTTATTGCGGATTACGGTGTGATAATCTTTGCCAAAGGCATAACGGGCAATACGCGGTGCACCTTCCACTTGTTTAGCTTCGGTGTAATAATTGTAAGAAAGGGAAATCACCGATTTAGCGCCTTCTACCAGCAATCGCGGATCGGTGCGTTTTTCAAAGTGGTTTTCCAGATAGCCCATTTTGCCGTGATGCTGCTGATTGAGCCAGTTTTTTAGAAAGACAGCCTCTTCATCAAGCGCGGTGGCGGCCGCAATTCCGCAGCCCGAAAAACCCAATTCCGTGGCACGGTTTTTAATAAGAATGGTAAGCTGACCAACGTTCACCCGATAAAAATAAGCGTTTGCCGATGCAATAAAACCTTTACTGAGAATTGTGCAACACTTATTGATTGGATAACGTTTATATAAAAAGGAAAGCGGAAACTTGTAATACAACAAAGCGCCGTGAAAAAATTAACCACCATACTGCTGATTTTGGCCTTTATGCCATCGCTGTTTTCACAAATGGTGGAAGAAGAAAGCCAGTTGCGCGATCTTCGGATTCTTTCCTGGAACATCTACATGCTGCCATCGGTAGTGCCTATGAAAGGGCGTTTGGAACGGGCGCATGCCATTGTGGATACGTTACAAAAATCAGCTTACGATATTATTGTTTTTCAGGAAGCCTTTCACACCAAAGCATTGGCCATTATTGAAAATGGTTTAGGCAGCGCCTATCCGTATCGTTACGGGCCATTCAACAAGCCCACTTCGCCGTTCAAGTTCAGCAGTGGCGTTTGGATACTCAGCAAAATTCCGATGACCGAACTGGGAACTATTCAATATACTGACTACAAAGATGCTGATCGTTTTGCTCAAAAAGGTGCGGCTTTGCTTCAAGGAGAATTTCACGGAAAGAAATTTCAATTAATGGGTACGCATATGCAGGCCAATGAAAACCGGGCCGATATACGCAGCAAGCAATTCCGGCAAATGTACGACAGCCTGTTGCTGAAATATCACAGCGAAGGCATTCCACAAATATTATGTGGTGATATGAATACCGAAACCACTATTCAGAAAGAGTATTGCGAAATGTTGCAGTGTTTGGATGCAGAAGACAGCGAGTTTGAAGGTATTCAGAAGGAAACGTATGACGGCACCAATAATTTACTGGCAGAAGCCGTTTGGAAGAAACACAAAACCACGCTAGATTATATTCTGTTGCGCAGCAATGGTGCACGAATCCATTCGGTGCGTAGGTCGGTGAGTGTTTTTAAACGCAGTTGGCGCAAAGATCGCAACGATCTCAGCGATCACTATGGCGTAAGCTGTGAAGTGCGTTTTTAAAAGTCTCGGGTTTTGCAGCATCAACAATCAGGTGTGCCTGATGATAGAAGGGTTGCCGTTCCTCTAATTTTTTTTCGATGAATGAAATGAGTTGTTCATCATTCAAACCCTTTAACAGCGGTCGTTTTGAAAGATCGGTTTGTTTGAGGCGGCTGAACAGAAATGCCGGAGTTGCCTGAAGGTACACTACGGTGCCATGCGCTTTCATCCATTGCAGATTATCGAAATAGCAGGGTGTTCCGCCTCCGGTGGCAACAATTCCCTTTTCGCCTTTCAGCTCTTTGAGTAACTCCGATTCTCTCAAACGAAAATAGGCTTCGCCATGATTTTCGATTAAGGAAGGGATAGCACCTTCCTGCGCTTCCAAACGTTGATCGAGATCAATAAACGGAAGTTCGAAAGTTGCCGCCAGTTTTTTGCCTGCGGTGGTTTTTCCACAACCCATAAAACCGATCAAAAAAATGAGGTCGGTATTCATTAGTGATTAACCAAAGTAGCGATGAGGTAAGCAGCAGCGGCTGCCACAGCTCCGATAATCATGGTGCGTAATGCTCCTGCAAATGGCGATTGTCCGGTAACCTTACTTTTAATGAAACCAAAAACAAAAAGCGCCACCAGAGTTACAAGTGCGGAAACCAGCAAGGCGGTGTGGATGTTTGAAAGCAGCAAATAAGGAAGCAAGGGGATAAGGCCACCTACAATGTAGGAAACGCCTATGGTTAGCGCACTATTGCGCGCCCGGTTGGCATCGGGTTTTTCCAGGCCTAACTCATAGCGCATCATAAAGTCAACATACTTCTTTTCATCTTTGGCCAGCTCATCGGCAATTTCGTTTTGCAATTTTTTGCTGATGCCATAAGTTTCAAAAATCTCCATGATTTCCTGCTTTTCTTTTTCAGGGAAATGCGCTACTTCATAATATTCGCGGCGCTCTTCCGAATCGTAATGCTCGCGTTCAGTTACTCCGGAAAGGTAACCACCAAGACCCATCGCGATACTGCCCGCGGCAATCTCTGCGATACCGGCCGTTACCACAATATGATTCGAATCAACGGCGCCACTCAAACCGGCGGCAAGCGCAAAAGGTACGGTTAGGCCATCGGCCATCCCGATTACAACGTCTCTTACAAAATCAGAACTGGTGAAATGTTCTTCGTTATGTGGTGTCATCATTTGTTGTTTGTGCGAAAAGGTACAATTAAATTAGGGAATCGAGTTTTTTCAGAACGGTTTGGGCAATTAATAGTTTCGATTCATGCGTCCAACCTGCAATGTGAGGCGTGAGCAGAAGTTTTTCTTCTGCAAGAAGTTTCGCCCATAAGTTTTGGTCATTTGTTGTAAAGGTTTGATGTTGTTCGTTCTCAAAAACATCTAACCCGGCGCCCAGGATATTTCCGGTGGCGCAGGCAGCCAGCAACGCCTCTGTATCCACCACTTTGCCTCGCGAGGTATTGATTAGAAAAATGGGTTTTCTGAAACGTTGAAAGAAAAGCGAATCGGCATAATGATGTGTTTCGGTGGTGAGTGGCAGATGCAGACTAATGATATCTGCTTCATCGAAAATCTTATCCAAATTACTTTCTGTTATTCCATTTTCTGAAAATCCGGTTGAATACTTATCGTGTGCCAGAATGGTTACATCAAAACCTGTTAATACTTTGGCAAAAGCACGGCCAGTGTTTCCAAAGCCAATGATGCCAACGGTTTTACCGTTCAGAGAAATGCCCCGGTTGGGTTCGCGCTGCCAGATGTGATGGTGTATTTGGTTGTTGGAGCGAGTGATATTTCGCAGCAGATTCAGCAACAGACCGAGGGCATGTTCGCCAACGGCATCTCTATTGCCTTCGGGCGAATTAAAGTACCGGACACCTTTTGCATCGCAAGCCGGTTGGTCAATCACTTCCATTCCCGATCCTAAACGGGCCACCCATTTCAACATAGAGGCCTTTTCCAATAACTGCTCTCCGCAAAAAATCTTGCTATTGATCACCAAACCCTCAAAGCAATTGATACAGTCTAATGTTTCTTCAAATGTGATTTTCGGATTATATGTAATTTCATAATTCCGTTGTTTCAATCCTTCCAACAATAGTGGATGAACATCGTCGGTGATCAGCGCCTTCATCATTGTTGTTGAATTTTGTTGGTAAGGGCTTCGAAATCGGCTACCGACAGTTGCTCAGGGCGTTTGTCAAATATGGCATCCGTTCGAAGTGTTTCGTTTCTAAGGAAACTGCCCAAACTGTTTCGCATGGTTTTTCGCCTTTGCGTAAAGGCCTGTTTTACGATAGACCGAAACATTTTTTCATCGCATTGCAGCGGTTCGCTTCGGCGGGTAAGACGAATAATGCCGCTCATCACTTTAGGCGGTGGATTGAAACAAGATGGTGGAATATCGAAGAGATATTCAGCGTCATAATAGGCTTGAGTTAGCACGCTGATTACGCCATAATCTTTATTGCCTGGTTTTGCTGCAATTCGAACGGCCATTTCTTTCTGGAACATCCCGGTCATTTGTGTTACCGTTTCCCGTTCATCAATAATTCGGAAAACGATTTGGGAAGAAATATTGTAAGGGAAATTGCCTACAATATGAGTGGGCTTTTTTAGAATGGCAGAAAGATCGGCGCGAAGGAAGTCTTGATGAATCACACGGTCTTTCAGGAAAGGATAAGTAGTTCGAAGATACTCCGCCCAGCGATCATCCAGTTCTACTACATAGAAGTTTTGTGGCGATGAGGTGATGAGGAATTGCGTCATCGCCCCCATCCCAGGACCCACTTCTATTACAGTTTCAAAAGCCGTTAAATCGCCTATGGCCGTAACGATACGATCCAGAATTTGCCGGTCGTGCAGAAAATGCTGGCCCAGCGATTTTTTTAGAAATGTCATGAGGTAAGGCAAAAGTGCAAAAATTTACCTGCCGCTTTCGGCAATAAATAGAAATTTGTGGCTATGCGCAGAAAGTTTGCGGGAAATTTACTGATCCTCATATTGGCCAATGTTCTGATCAAGCCATTATGGATTTTTGGGATTGACCGCGTAGTGCAAAACCGCTTAGGTGCTGAAGTTTACGGTACATACTTTGCGCTGTTCAACTACAGTTTTCTTTTCAGTGTTTTTCTCGATTTCGGCATCAATAATTTCAACAATAGGGCTATTGCGAGGCATCATAATCGCTTGCCCACTTATTTTTCGAACCTGCTTGGACTGAAATTCGTTTTGGGCGTGATTTATTTTTTGATCACGGCCATTTCGGCCTGGCTTACAGGGTTTTCGTGGATGCAGTTGGAAATGTTGGCCGCATTGGGTTTGAACCAGTTCCTTCTCACCTACATTCTCTACATCCGGTCGAATCTTACCGCAATTCATCGTTTTAAAGCCGATGCGGCGCTTTCGGTAAGCGATCGGTTGCTTTCCATTTTGTTTTGCGGCTGGCTGCTACTTTTCGGAGCGCGACCGTTTTCTATTCATTATTTCATTTTCGCACAAACGGCGGCGCTCACGCTCACCCTGGTATTAGGACTGCTGCTTTTGCAAAGGGGTGTTCGTTTTGAATGGCATATCTGGCGCTATCGATATTTTAAAGCTATTCTACAAAAATCATTTCCTTTTGCGCTGGTGGGCTTATTGATGACCATTTATTACCGCATTGATGGAGTGATGCTGGAACGGCTGTACAATGCGCGTGAAACCGGCATTTATGCACAATCATATCGGTTGCTCGATGCCATCAATCAATTTGGATATTTGGCTGCTGTGCCCTTACTTCCTCTGTTTGCCGGTATGATCAAGAGGCGCGATAACCTGAGGCCGCTGCTGGGTTTGAGCGCTTCGGGTATGTTTGTATTTTCATTTGGAAGCGCTTTGCTGTGCTGGCTTTTCAGCGACGATATTCTTCATTTGCTGTACAAGGAACAATCGCCAAATTCTGAAGCTATCTTTCGCTGGCTGATGTTATCATTCATCCCCATTTCCAGCGTTTATGTTTTTGGAACGTTGCTTACTGCCAACGGTAGTTTAGGACTGCTAAACGGCATTGCGGCGCTGGGCATTTTGATTAACGTATCGCTGAATTTTGTTCTGATTCCCGGCTATGGCGCTTTGGGAGCTACCATGGCTACGCTGTTCACGCAAATGGTGGTGGCCGGGCTTCACATTTATGTTTGTGTGAAAGTTTTTAAACTCTTTCCGGAAAGGGCGGCCCTGATGCGGGTAGGATGGTTTACAATAATTTCGGTAGGGTTAGCGTTGGTAGCCCGGTTGGCTGTGAACAACTGGCTGATGGCGCTGCCTTTGGCGGGTTTGGGCATTGTAGCGGCAGTATTTATTAGCCGAATGGTAACGATAACCGCCGTAAAAAGTTATTTTCAGAATAGGCGTGAAGCTTAATTATTACTTTCGCCGCTAAATTTTTTTGAGCATGGATAAAGAATTCAATCTGATAACGGTAATCAGAACGCTGCTGAAATGGAAGAAGCATATATTTTTAATCAGTTTCGGAAGTGCCGTAATCGCGGGAGTATTCTCCTGGTTCTTTATGGATGATTATTTCCGCAGTTACGCTACTTTCTACCCAATTAATATGGCGCAAAACGATCGTATTGCCATGTTCAATACCGATAATGCCGTTTCGATGGATTATTACGGAACCAAGGATGATGTGAACCGCATGCTTACCATTGCGCAATCAGCTGAGGTGGCTGAGTTTATTATTCAGAAATACAATCTGGCCGATCATTACAAGATCAATAAGAATCGCAGCTATTGGAAGACCAAGGTGCGCAAGGAATTTGATGCAAATTATAAAGCAATAAAAACTGATCAAAGTGCTATTGAAGTTTCCATTCTGGATGTTGATGCTACTATGGCCGCGGCCATGGTGAACGATGTGATAACCAAAGTGGATGAAACGTTCCGGCATACCATTCTGGAATCGAAGCACAAGCAATTGGAACTGGTTAAAAAGCAATTGGCCGAACAACAACACCGCGTGGATATGATGGGCGATTCGCTGGCCGACCTCACACGCGATTATCATATTGTAGTTCATGCCGGAGCCGATAAGTCGGAAATTGTTGATGGTTCTGACTTTCACGCGGTACAGTTGTATAAGACCCTTTCCAGCAAACAAAGAAATGCAGTTACTGAATTGAACAATCGCACCAATATACAGGAGCAGATGGAAGTGAGCATGCAAAGTAACAACACGGCGGTAGCGGTGGTGGATAAACCATTTGTTGCCGACCGCAAAGAAAAGCCGGTACGTTCGCTGATCGTGCTGTCAACGTTTCTAATTATGTTGGTGGTGGCTACTTTAGGCGTGTTAATGATGGAGCAGGTGGAAGTGATTCGCCGGCAGTTATAATGGAACACTCTGCCATATCAAGGTTTCAACTTAATGGCGTATTGGCCTACTGCGCCTTTGCGTTGGTTTGCTGTTTGGCAGCATTCAAAACTGATCAACTGTACTTAGCGGCTGCGCCGCTTTTAGTGGCCGTAATGGCATGGGGAATTCTAAACTATAAAAGCCTCTACTTTTTTTTGTTGATCATGATACCCTGCTCGATCGAATATTTCTTTTCATCGAGTCTGGCTACCGATCTTCCCACTGAGCCTTTAATGGTTGGGCTGATGCTGATAACTTTCGCTGTGCTTGCTTTGCAAGGCGACAAACTGCCGAGAGCTTACTTTTTGCATCCCTTGATACTTACTTTAGGGCTTCACTATTTTTGGATCCTCATTACCGCTATCAACTCTGAGAATATTCTGCATTCCGCTAAAATATTTCTGGCCAAAACCTGGTATATCACTACGTTCACCATTCTCACTTCAATACTGATTAAAACGAGGAAAGATTTGCAACGACTGTTTTGGTGCATCTTTATTCCTTTGCTGGTACTTACTGTAATAACCGTGTTGCGGCATGGCCTGCTGTATCAGTTTGGGTTTACGGAAGTGAACAAATGCGTTACTCCTTATTTTAGAAATCACGTAGCCTATGCCGCTATTCTTAGCGTGTTCTTCCCGATGGTTTTGTTGGCACGTTCGTGGTATGCTCGTGGTAGCTGGACGCGATTCTGGCTAAACGTTTCCCTTGTTTTTCTGGTGGCGGCCATTTATCTTTCTTTTACCCGCACCGCTATGTTGGCGCTGTTGGCCATGATCCCATTTTATTTTATGGTGAAGTGGCGCCTCACGCGAGTGGCGTTGGCTGTGCTTGCCGTTGCCCTTACTGTTGTTGTGGTACATACCGTTCACGACAATCATTACATGAAATATGCGCCCGACTTTCAGGCTACGGTGTATCACGATGATTTCAATTCGCACCTCAGCTCTACTTTTGAAGGAAAGGATGTTTCGAGTATGGAGCGGGTGTACCGTTGGGTGGCGGCCATGCGCATGAGCCGGGAGCGGCCCTGGATGGGTGTTGGTCCGGGCAATTTCTTCGACTATTACAAGTCATACACGGTGTTGAATTTTGAAACCTATATCAGCGAAAACGAAGAACGTTCTACGGTGCACAATTACTTTTTGTTGATGCTTACCGAGCAGGGCGCAATAGGGCTGGCCATATTTTTATTACTGGCTGCGGTGATATTCATTTATGGCGAAAAATTGTATTTACAGGTTCAGGGCGAAGCGAACAAGCGCACGGTGATGGCATTGTTGCTGGTTTTGCTGTCGGTATTTGTGAACTTGTTGCTCAGCGATATGATGGAAACCGACAAAGTGGGTCCCTTCTTTTTTATTGCTCTCGGTTTATTGGCAAACTTTGGCAGAAATGCAATGGAGGCGTGAAGAGCAAACCGCAAGTTCTAAGTGGCAAGACGCAAGACACAAGATGCAAGACACAAGATGCAAGACGCAAGACACAAGACGCAAGATGCAAGTTGCAAGATGCAAGTCGCAAGACACAAGATGCAAGTGAAAAGATCCTTTAAGGCTTAACCCTTGCTACTATCAGCTTGCTGCTTGCTACTGTAAACAGCCATCAATGAATTCGCAAAGTGAGTAGCGTGAGGTCATCATCAAACTCATCATTGCCTTTGTATTCGTTGAGATGAGTAATGAGATCGTGATTGAAGGTGTTGAGATTTTTGCCGCAATTTTCTTCAACAAATTTCAGCAACCCTTCTACATCAAATAAATCGCCATTGCTGTTTGAAGCTTCGGTAACGCCATCAGTATAATTGATGAGAATAGCGTTTTCAGGAACCTGCGCTTCTCCGATATTAATAAACGGAAGCACATCGAACATACCCAATATCGTACAACCTTTATCGAGCAATTGCACTTTGCCATCGGCATAGAGCAGTGAGGGATTATGGCCGGCATTCACATAATGTAACTGCCTTGTTTTGAAATGATATTTAGCAATAAAGAGAGTAATAAACTTTTCGCCCTTGGTGATTTCGGCCACTTTTTTGTTCAGCAAATCGACCATAGAATCAAGCGAATAATTGCGACCGGCTATGGCGCGCAGGTTGGCTTGGAAATTGGCCATGAGCAAAGCTGCGGGCACACCTTTGCCGGAAATATCACTGATACAGAAAAGAATCTCATCATCATTTAACTTAATGAAATCGTAATAGTCGCCACCAATATCTTTGTGAGGTTTATAATAAGCGGCCGACTCAATTATTTCATTGTTCATCATGGCCGAAGGCACCAACATGTTTTGCATATCAGCGGCCAGTTTCAATTCTTTTTCGAGAAGCGCTTTATCCATCTGGTTTTTAAAAAGCCTTTTGTTTTCATTGGCTACCAGAATGATGTTGGTGATGGTTTGGGTAAATTTCAGCTTCTCTTCGCGTGTGTCTCCGCCTTCACTTTTAAAATCGCCAACAAAAGCAAAACCGATAGGTACTTTTTTATGAGCAATAGGGATGACGTAATCGAATTCAGGGACCGTTGTAATGGCGCTCACCATTGGGTTTTCACAAAAGGGCTTAACGAATTCGTTCTGATCGGCCTTTAAAAATTCGGTATCGTTTCCGGTGTAGGAGATGCAGGACCAATTTAAATCGTTGCCTTTGATGATCAGGGCAATTTTCTGAATGCCGAGCTGAGCAATCAGAATGGATTCATAAACGCGCACCAGCGCTTCAATTGGCCAGTTGTTGTTTACTGCTTCGGTAATCTCGAGAAGTGAATTGATTTGTTGCTGTTTAAGTGCCAGCAGCGGCTCAATCTTCGATAATCGCGATTTAAAAAAGTCGAGTTCTGTAAAAGTTTCTACCATTCTTTATTCAGTTACCAGTTATAAGTTTCCAGTTGTCAGTTAGTACATCTTTCATCTTGCGTCTAGTGTCTTGCGTCTTGCATCTTGCATCTAGCGTCTTACGTCTAGTGTCTCAATCTCCCGGCTCATGGCGCTACACTATTTATTGCTTCTCACATCATAGGCATCGCGAAGCCCATTGCCCACCAAATTAAAACCCAGCACCAGAATCATGATGGCAAAGCCGGGCGAAAGCGCCAAAAAGGCTTTGTTCGAATCAATGAAATCCTTGTACTCGTTCAACATGCCGCCCCAGGATGGTGCCGGTGGCTGAACCCCAAGACCAATATAACTTAATCCCGATTCAATTAAAATTGCATTGGCGAAGTTGGCGCAAGCTACTACGATTACCGGGCCAATGATATTGGGCAGAATATGCCGGAATATGGTGCGCATATGGCCAAAGCCCAAACTTTGTGCGGCAGTCACAAATTCAAACTCACGCATCAGAATGAACTGCCCGCGAACCATCCGCGCTACATCTACCCACATAGTTAAACCCACAGCAATGAAAATGAGCAGCACTTTCGATTCAATAAAAGCGCCTACACCCACATACAGGCCCATAGCCAGCAGCAGTGTGGGGATAGACCAGAACACATTAATAACCCACATGATGGCGGCATCTGTTTTTCCCCGAAAGTAACCGGCCACCGCGCCCATTACAATACCGATGAAAAGCGAAATGAGTACTGCTACCAAACCAACAAAAAGGGAAACCCGGGTGCCAATGATGAGGCGGCTCAGAATATCGCGTCCAAAACGGTCGGTTCCTAATAAGTAGTGTTTTCGCGTAATTCTGGTCTTAAAAATTACCTCATGCCATTCTTTATTCTTTTGTTCCAGTAATTGAGGATACTGCCGCGCTTCCTGAAGCGAAAGATTACGGTTTCCCACTAAAATGCTATCCGGTTTTAAGATTTCAAGATAACTGTACCTTTTTTCTTCTGGTGGGAAATTCTCCCCTTTGTAGGCCGTAACAAACATGAAGGTGTCTTTCATGCGGTAACGGGAAATAGGTACGGCCTCATAATCGGAAGGCTTTCCAAAAAAGAAGTTCTGAAACCAGGAACGTCCCAGGCTGTTGTTGTTCGATTTTCGTACCAGCAATACAGGTGTGGTAAAACCCGGACGGTGCATTTCCAGTTCCAAAATCTGATCGTTACCATCGGGAGTGGAATCAGGCGCGAATTGATACGCAAAAATGGCAATGAAAAAAGCCAGTGCAATAACAATGAGGCCGAACATAGCCGAACGGTTGCGTTTGAAACGCTTCCACGCCTTTTTATTTAAACTGTTGCTTTGATCCATAAGGCAATTGCCGGGTGTACAACAATACCATTTTTAGAGAAGATGCCAAAGGAGAGGGGGAAAGACGCAAGACACAAGACACAAGACGCAAGATGCAAGATGCAAGACGTAAGACACAAGATGCAAGATGCAAGACACAAGACGCAAGGCGCAAGAACAAGGCAAGTTATGAGTGGTGAGCTGGGGGGGCTTGGCGATGAACTTACGATGTAGGAGTTACGAAGTCGCATTTCGGATGTTCTTCAACCTCGAAGGTGGAGCTTTTGAGGTTCCGGCAAACCCAATTTACGAAGTAAGACTGGCGTTGTTGCATGAATAATTCTGACGATCCAAGGTAAAGCATTGCCTAAAAGGGTGATGAAATATTTAAGAGGACCTATGTATGTTGCTCAAAAAAAATACGGCTGCATATTTTGGCAAACCGCGGTAGGGATGGCAGCGGAAAGCCCGGAAGCCGCGCCACTGCTGCGTTTCATGAGGCGCAAACCTTAGGCCGCGGCTGAGGACTTGCAGCGAACAGCCCGGCATCCGCAAAAATAAAAATCCTGTTTAGACGGTATATTCATGCAACAACGCCAGTAAAACTTGCGAAGTAGGTTAGAAGCAAGACGCTAGTGGAAAGCAAAAAAAAATGTTTTGAAATCGAAGAACGAATAACTCGAAATGAATTACGGCCGCTTTCCCTTCACTTTCTTTTATATTTCCGCTATGAAACCTTATTTGATTGTGGTTTTAGTTTTTATGCAATTAACCATTAAGGCACAGTTGCAGGAACGAATCGACAGCTTGTTAGGTGCTGTGGCACAAAAGCCGCGTGATCCGGGATTTACCGTTATGGTGGTTCGCCACGACAGTGTGTTGTATTCCCGCAGTTTTGGTATGGCCAATGCTCAAAAGAAACTCCCCATTTCCGAGGCAACAATCTTCAATATCGGTTCAGTAACCAAACAATTCACAGCGTTCTGCATCCTGAAATTAGAGCTGGAGGGAAAGTTGAAGCGAAGCGATCTCATTCAAAAATATTTGCCTGAAATTCCACAAGGAAGCGATACGATAACCATTGCCAATTTGCTATCGCATACCAGCGGCCTGCCCGATTATTTGGAAGCGCTGAGCTTAATGGGCGAAAATAAAGTGAGCAATATCGAACGCAACCAAATGTTCGATTATTACCGTACCCAACCCTCAGCTTCGTTCGCTCCGGGTTCACGGTTCAGCTACTCGAATGCAGGATATATGATGCTGGCCGTTATTGTAGAGCGGGTGGCAAAAATGCCATTGGCCGACTACCTAAAGCAACAGGTTTTTGAACCATTGAAAATGACCACAGCAACTTGTGTGCTTCAGGAACAGGATGGTTTGCAGGGCACGGTTTCCTATTTTAAAGTAGGGAAAACCTATCATCATCGCAAAATCCCGGTTTTAAACGCCGTTGGCGCAACCGGCGTTTGTTGCAGTTTAAATGACTTCAGAAAATGGGACCGGAATTTTTTATACCCGTCGGCTGAAACACGCGCCATTATTGAAGAAATGCGGAAATGTTATCGTTTGAATGATGGTAGCAGCCTGGGTTATGGTTCGGGCATCATCGTCAAACCTTACCATGGATATATTTCTGAGGAACACAGCGGCGGCTGGAATGAATTTATGGTGCAATTCCGGCGCATACCTGAATTGGAATTATCGATTTTAATTGCCGGCAACCGAACCGATTACAATGCCTTGCAGCTTTGCAACCAAATCACCGATTGGTGTTTGCCTCCAAGGTCAGATTCCGCTTTTTCAAAACTTCAGGCGTTGCCACCCCACCGTGAAATTTGCGGAACTTATCTGGATGAGAATAACCTGATAAGAAAAATTTTTATCAAAGATGGTGTGCCGGTAATTACATCCTATAAAGATACCGTAAATGAGCTGCGCCAATTTCGGATGATTAGCACTTCTTTAGATACAACGTGGGCAATAGACGATGCCGGCGACACCTTGATTTTTGAACGATCAGGAGAAAAAATTTCCGGATTGTACTATGCAGGAAGTACCTACTTCCATTTCAGAAGACATTTTACCAAAATGACCTTTAACCAGGCCGATTTGCAAAGCGGAAATTTTCAGCACGAACATTACAATGTGTTTTTGAGAATCAGCAAATCGCCTGATCAATATTTCTTGCAATTTTCAGGAAGAAAGTTTTTATTGGAATCGTTTGGCGATGGCATTTATAAAGTTCAAAATCACCCGGTGGTGCTGCGTTTTAAAACTACCAGCACCCTGCTTATTGGCGATGAATGGAATTCGAATTTGAAGTTTGTGAAGCGCTGAGACGAATTAAGTATTAAGCTGTGAGTAAAATGGTATGCATGAAAGTTGTTGGAAGTTCCTACTTATTCAGCATATACACTATACTATTATTAACAAAAATTAACTAATCGAATACGGTTCCTTTGTATATAATTATGAATGAACAAAATAATAATTAAATCGATAATTTTATTAAGTCTAGTAACACTTAAAATTGTATTAAGTTCTTATACCTGTCCTTGCTCAGCTTCATCTAGCGCCTGCCCTCAAAAATTTAAATTTCCTGAAGCGGGGGTGGTACCCAATTGTAACGGTTACGTTAGTTTTAGCTCCAATTATCTATACGACGGTTGGGTCTACCAATTTTCTGTAAAATCCGATCAGTTCTGTGAGTCCTTTCAAATTGACGCTTCACACAATGCTGACAAAAGTGGTTGTGACTATATTATATCCAAATGGGTTCCAGGCTATCCATGTGATTTTTCACTGGGTGTAATTTCACCATGTGGATATTTTGCACCAGGTGTAAAGAATACCTTTAACTATAGTGGAAATTCCGGAAGTAATGGTTACTGCAATGGGCCGGCATTTAATTCAAACTCTTTTTCCAATGGCGGTCAGATTGGTTGTTAAATCTTAAATTATGAATAAATACATTTTTTCAGCTGTTTTAATAGTGCTTCTGCAAAGTTGTGCAAAGGATATTTCGCACGCTGTTAGTCCAACGATTACACGTAAAGGTAATTTCATTACATATTCGGAACTGGCTGGAAAGCAGGAAACATGGAAGCGAGTATTTGAGTCAAAAGACGGATCATTTACATTTCACTACGCTGAAGGATATTGGGCATTAGAACATTCAGTAAAATCAAATACCGCTGCTCAAGGCCGTATTGTGAATGCGGGAAAAAACGGTTTAATACCTATTGATGGAATAAAATTAAACGCTATATATTACCCTTCCATTGAGGATGAAGGTCAGAAGTTGCTCGAAGTTCATCCCAAATGGGGAAGTGTGGAAGAAGAGCAAATTTCAACTGCCTTTGGTAAAGTAAATCACATTGACGTACTGGGTAAAGATGTTGATTTAACCTGCGATCTGGATTTCCCTAAACTATTGCACATAGAAAACTTCTCAAAAGTTAATCCTGATGGCTGGTATATTATCAATAAAGGGGAAGACTTAGACCTTCATTGGAATGCTTCAAATAATGAATTGGGAATATTCATAAAACTGGAGGACGTAGAAAACTATGAAACCAGTATGCCTGTTTACTTATTCATTGCAGAGGATGATGGCCATTTCACTGTTTCTGCTGATATGCTGAAACCGTACTCTACTGATAAAGGCACCACCCTTCGCGCAACCTTGTATAGGGGGGCTTATAAAGATGTAGATAATAAGATGAGCTGCCGTTTTTCAGCTATTAGTGAATCAACTCTGAATATTATTCTTAAATAGTTGTGCGCTTCAATAGCTACTTCTATCTGCTTTTTAATATTCCGTGTTTTGCAGTATGCTATAAACTGATCCGTTATTTTTATAGAAAGGAAACGACTAATTCCTTTCCAATTGTCTACACCGTATATATTCTAAACGGGTTAATTTTAGGATGGATCGGAGCCTTACTTGCTGCAAAAATTGAGTTTCTACTTGATTCACACGTAACTCTGCAACCCACATTTTACGCATATTTCTCCTTTTTTTTCGCCGGGCAACGCTGGGATGGTGCATTTCTGTTTGTGTTAATTTACTACCTGACTATCGTAAAGCATAAGATTCAACCGAAAGAATTTACACCGTATTTCAATAGTATTTGTCTAACCAGTTGCCTGCTTTATGCAGTTGGAAAGGTGGGTTGTTTTCTGGCAGGTCACACAGCAGAGTGCTCAGGCTCACCAAGTAATTTACCATGGGCGGTTGTTGTTCCGCCTTTAACTTATGCAATGCATCCAAGGCAATTATATGATGCGATTTTTCACGTCCTACTTTTTGGAGGGATGATATTGATTACTAAACCACAATCGAAATGGAGGTATCTTACATATATTATCATCTCACCGGTGTATTGTGCTTTTTCAGATTTGCTCAGTATGAATTCTCGTGTATTCTGGATTTTTACCAGTTCTCAATTAATTGACCTAACAGCTTTGTTTGTTGTTTTGTTGTCTTTAGCGTGGGAGACTAATTCGAAGCGAATACAAATGAAATTTTCTTCCTGAAATTTTCCTTTGAGGGGAACACAGATTGCTGTTTGCGCCATCCGATTCGAAGCGGCCGGGATTGGAGTGGTGCCGCCTTTGGCGGCAGTGCGAAGTGAAACGTAGCACCGCAGCGATAGCGGAGCCACGCAAAGCCCGAATGCCGCCATAATCAAAAGAGTGATTGCAGAAAGCCGCTTAAACCTATATTATATTTCTCAGGGTTTAGGTACAATCTTTCTATACTTCCATTTATAGCGGCCGCGCAGCGAAAATAATCCGATAAGTACCACATACAGGATGTGAAAAACTTCAAACAACGGTGAGAGTAGTAACACGATTTTCCTTTTGTAAAAATGCGCCACGCCTATATTGAAAATTACATCAAAAAAAAATTTAGTTCCGCCTAAAATGGCCACCGGAATCCACGCTTGTTTTATCGGGTAAAATGCAAAGCCGGCTGCGGCTAAAACCGCAAAATTATAAAGCCACGCAAACACCAAAACCACTGTAACCATGCGCCTTTTGAACTGCGTAGATTTACTGGTCCATCGGATGCGTTGCGAAAAAAATGTGCTCAGCGACGGCTCGGGTTTCGAGAATACGCAGGCATCAGCATGCTTCAAAAATCCGATGCTGCGCGGATATAGCGTTTCAATTTTCTGCATCAAAAAAACATCGTCGCCGGTAGGCACGTCCATGTTTCCTTTAAAACCATCTACTTCCAGAAAGGTCTTCTTCTCATAAATCAAATTGGCGCCATTGCACATGGTGGGAAATCCATTGGCAATGGTGCCACAAGTAATGCCGGAAAGACTGATCACATCGAGTTGCTGGAACAGCCCCAGCAATCCTTTGGCGGGCGCCATCATTACCGGTGCGGTTACCAGTTTGTATGAATTACTTTGATAGAAGGCTACCATGGTGCGCAGCCAGTTTTCGCTCATCAGGCAATCGCCATCGGTGGTTACAATCAGTTCGCTCTTCGCGTTTTTGATGCCCAGGGTAATTGCTTTCTTTTTGTTTGGAACTTTTTCGTTGTGGTCGCCGAAATAATTTTCCAGGTTCAGTACTTTCAAACCTTCCCGCATTTCTTCTTTGGCCAGGCGCAGCGTGGGGTCCAAACTGTAATCGTTAATCACAATCACTTCCATTTTTCCTGCGTCATAATTTTGACGGAATACGGAACGAATACATTCCTGAATCGATTCCGCCTCATTCCGAACAGGAATAATCACGGTTACCGATGGCAGCGCATTTTCAGGCAGTGTTTTCAACCAGGTGGTGCGGTACCAACCCACCAGAAAATAGATGATCATTGCCGCATAAGCTGCACTGCATCCGATAGCTATGAAAACAAGATTTTCCAACGCGGTGAAAGAACAAACTAAAGGCGGTAGGTGGTGTTGCAGGTTTTCCACAGTGGTTGGGCAATCTTTGTTTTCTGTTATTTTCGCGGCGCCCGCCTGATTGTTCTTTGGTCCTTTTTCAAACACACTGATTTTTTACTGATGCCACGCGACACTTCGATCCAATCTGTTCTTATCATAGGCTCTGGTCCGATCATTATCGGCCAGGCGTGCGAATTTGATTATTCCGGCAGTCAGGCTGCACGCAGTTTGCGCGAAGAAGGAATAGAGGTTACCCTGCTCAATTCGAATCCGGCAACTATTATGACCGATCCTGTAGTGGCCGATCATGTGTATTTGTTGCCCATAACCATTGATTCGATCCTAAAAATTCTGCAAGAACAAAAAATAGATGCGGTATTACCCACCATGGGCGGTCAAACTGCATTGAACCTGTGCATGGAAGCCTACGAACTGGGCATTTGGGAACAACACAAAGTCAAAGTTATTGGAGCCGATTTTAAGGCGATTCAAAAAACAGAGGACCGCGAAGAATACCGCCAGTGGATGATCGAGCTGGGCATAGGTACCGCTCCGGCTTATACGGCGAACTCTTTTTTAGAAGGCAAGGAAGCCGCGCAAAAAATCGGCTTCCCATTGGTGATCCGTCCATCGTTCACGCTTGGAGGCACCGGCGGCAGTTTTGTGCATACCAAAGATGAATTTGACGAAAAACTCAAACGCGGTCTCGACGCTTCGCCAACACATGAAGTGCTGATTGAAAAGGCGGTGTTGGGCTGGAAGGAATTTGAGCTGGAAGTAATGAAAGATGCGAAGAACAACTTTGTGGTGATTTGTACCGTGGAAAACTTCGATCCGATGGGCATTCACACCGGCGATTCCATAACCGTGGCGCCGGCCATGACCTTGAGCGATACGCAATTCCAGAGGATGCGTGAATATGCCAAGAAAATGATTTGCGATTTGCCGGGTTTTGCCGGTGGATGTAATATTCAATTTTCAATTGATCCGGTAAGCGAGGCCATTATTTCCATCGAAATGAATCCGAGGGTGAGCCGCTCATCGGCTCTGGCTTCGAAAGCTACGGGATATCCTATTGCGAAAATCGCCGCTAAGCTGGCCATAGGTTATACGTTAGATGAACTGAAAAATCAAATCACCAAAACTACTTCTGCATTTTTCGAACCTGCCATTGATTATACGATTGTAAAGATCCCGCGATGGAACTTCGATAAATTTGCAGGCTGCGATGAATCGCTTGGTCTTCAAATGAAAGCGGTTGGCGAGGTAATGGCCATTGGAAGAAGTTTTCAGGAAGCGTTGCAGAAAGCTTGTCAGTCGCTCGAAAATAACCGCATTGGTTTAGGCGCTGATGGCAAAACCTGGGTGAGTGTTGATGATATGCTTCAGGGTATTAAAGTGGCAAGTTGGGATCGGGTGTTCCGAATTTACGATGCGCTGAAATTGGGCGTGCCGTTTAAAACCATTCAGGAAATTACACAAATCGATCCTTGGTTCTTAAACCAGATCAAGGAGTTGGTGGATACCGAAAAGGCTACACGAAAAATAGCGCTTACCGATTTGAGTGCCGATCAAATGCGCGATCTGAAAGAGAAAGGCTACAGCGATGCGCAAATTGCCTGGATGACAGGTTCTACGGAAGATGAGGTGTATGCTTACCGAACCGAAAAATTAGGCATTCGCCGGGTGTACAAACTTGTAGATACCTGTGCGGCAGAATTCGAAGCGCAAACGCCCTATTACTATTCCACGTTTGAAAAGGGACCTGAACAGGGTGCCACCACAGCCACTAACGAAAGTGTAGTGAGTGGAAAGAAGAAGATTATTGTTTTAGGAAGTGGTCCCAACCGCATCGGTCAGGGCATTGAGTTTGATTACTGCTGTGTGCATGGCGTATTGGCCATTAAAGAGGCCGGCTATGAAGCCATTATGATGAATTGCAATCCCGAAACGGTTTCTACCGATTTCGACATTGCCGATAAACTCTATTTCGAACCGGTGTATTGGGAACATTTGCGCGAACTGATTGCACATGAAAAACCCGAAGGCGTAATTGTGCAACTGGGCGGACAAACGGCATTGAAATTAGCGAAGAAACTGCATGAGCAGGGCGTGAAGATTATTGGCTCGTCGTATGAAAGCATGGACATTGCGGAAGACCGCGAGCGTTTCAGTGATCTGTTGAAAGAATTGCAAATTCCCTATCCCGAATATGGTGCGGCGCAGAACGCATCAGATGCATTAGAAATTGCGCATCGTGTGGGATACCCGGTGCTGGTGCGGCCTTCGTATGTATTGGGCGGACAGCGCATGCGAATTGTGATAGATGATGAAGAACTGACGAAATCGGTTGTGAGCATTCTAAAGCATTTTCCGGATAACAATATTTTGATCGATCATTTTCTGGATCGGGCAGAAGAGGCCGAAATTGATGCCATTTACGATGGCGATCAGGTGGAAATTATGGGCGTAATGGAGCATATTGAACCTGCGGGCATTCATAGTGGCGACAGCAATGCGGTTTTGCCACCGTATAATTTGAGCGAGAATGTGCAGCGGCAAATGCGCGATTACACGCGCAAGATCGCTAAGGCGCTTGATATTCGCGGTTTGATTAACATTCAATTTGCTATTAAAAACGAGAAGGTGTATGTAATCGAAGCGAATCCGCGCGCCAGCCGCACTACGCCTTTTATTTGCAAGGCTTATGACGTGCCTTATCTGAATTATGCAACAAAGGTGATGTTAGGTGTAAACAAGATCACTGATTTTACTTATCACAAAAGGCTAGTTGGCTTTGCCATCAAAGAGCCGGTTTTCAGTTTTGATAAATTTCCAAATGTGAGCCGCGAATTAGGTCCTGAGATGAAATCGACAGGTGAAAGTATTCGCTTCATTAAGGATTTGTACGATTCGCATTTCCGCGACTTGTATAAGAAGAAGAGTATGTATTTGAGTAAGTAGGAAAGCGGCTTGAGCAATTGAAAATTTACAATTATGAATTTTCAATTGCTCAATTTATCGCTTAAAACTTGTAGGCCAGTCCTAACCCGTTTTTGTTTTGTTGCAGTTCGAACGAAGTACCACCGCAATACTTTTGTGATTTTACTTTACCGATAATGTAGAGCGGAACGCCGGCGCCCGTCATGCCTAAGCCGCCAACAAAAAATACTGCGCCCACAGCCATCAGCGGCACACCAGCATATTCACCATTATAAGCCAGTACCGATCCTGCTGCCATGCCTGCAATGCCGGTGGCGCAAACCGGAGCGCCTACGCACAATAACACTAAACCTGTTTTGCGCATTTTTTGGTAACGGCCGCATTTTACATTGGCATCGGCCAGAGCCATATTAAAGTTGCTTTGGGCTAATTGCTGATACGCCAGTTGGCGCTGCATAGCCGCTGCGTGATTTTGATTTTCAAGAAGAAGAGGGGTTTCTCCAAAAGAGCATAGCGTTACCAAAAGCAGCGCAGATAATAGTACGTTTTTCATGGATTGTTGATTTTATGCAAAGGTAATGGTTCTTTGAATTTCAAGCGAGTAAAAACGAAACCAAAGTGCGATGCGCTAAGCGGCAGGGATGCGAAGGGCGCGAGGAACGAGCGGCCCGAGTGTAGCGAGGAACGAGCGAAACGAGGGCGGTACCCCGCAGCAGCCCGGGCCGAAGGCGCCGCCATCATTTTCATGATTTAGGTTCGCAAATGCTTAGGTCAATTACGAATGAAAAATTACGAATTACGAACGTTAGCCGCCGGACCTTTCGCTTCCGTAATTCGTAAATCCGTAATTCGTAATTTTGTTTCAATCACCAGGTTTGGTGCCGGGGATTTGTATTTTTCTAGGCGATTTCATGATTAGGCATTCGCTAATGCTTTTGGTCAATTACGAATGAAAAATTACGACTTACGAACGTTAGCCGCCGGACCTTTTGCTTCCGTAATTCGTAAATCCGTAATTCGTAATTTTGTTTCAATCACCAGATTTGGTGCGGGGGATTTGTATTTTTATAGGCGATGGAAGCGGGTTTCGATTACGATTGTATCCTTATTGGTTCGGGCTTGGGGGCCTTGCTATGTGCGGCCGTATTGAGTAAAGAAGGCAAGCGCGTACTGGTGCTGGAAAAGAACGAACAAATTGGCGGAAGTCTTCAAACCTTTCAGCGAAATGGAATCACTTACGATACGGGTGTTCACTACATCGGGGCATTAGATAAAGGGCAAACGCTGCATCAGATCTTCAATTATGTTGGAATTTTAGATCGGCTGGAATTGCAGCAGTTGGATGGTTCGGCATTTGATACGATTCTGTTTGGTGATGACGAAACGGCTTATCCTATGGCTCAGGGTTACGACGGTTTTATTGATGGGTTGAGCGCACAATTCCCAACGCAGCGCGACAATCTAAAACAGTTGTGCGCTGAAATGAAGCGCACTTGCGCCAAATTTCCGCTGTATCAGATGATGGCCGATGAGCAAATTGATGATTTGGAAATTTTGCAGCAGCCACTTCGGAAAACACTGGAACAATTTATTACCGATCCCAAATTAATTCAGGTACTGGCCGGAAACAATTTACTGTATGCCGGTTGCGGAGAGGAAACGCCGTTTTATGTGTATGCATTAATACTGAATAGTTTTATTGAAAGCAGTTGGCGGTGCACAGCCGGCGGCGATCAGATAGCCAAACTGTTGGCGCGGGTGATAAAAGCAAATGGCGGTAGCATTATCCGGAATGCTGCGGTGGTTAAAATGGTGGAAGAAAACGAACTGCTGAAATATGTGGAATTGAGCAATGGCAAACGTTTTAGCGCGGCACAATACATTTCGAACCTGCATCCGCAAACCACGCTGGAGTTGTTGGAATCTGATTTTATTCGTCCGGCTTTCCGCTCGCGCATCCGTAAGTTGAAAAACACACCGGGCTCGTTTGTGGTGTATGCTGAACTGGAACCCGGCAAAGTGAGTTATACCAACCGAAACTATTATTATTTCGACGGACCTGATGTTTGGAAGGGTGGCAATTATGAAATAACCCAGTGGCCCTATCAATTCGGGTTGTTTGAAATGCCGCCGGTGTCAGGAGATTTTACCCAGGCTGTTTCGATAATGACCTATATGCGTTGGGAGGAAGTTGAAGAGTGGGAAAACAGCTTTAATGTATCAGAAATGGCGGGTGGCCGCGGTGCCGCTTATGAGGAATTCAAGCAAGAGAAAGCGAAACTGCTGTTAGAAAAAGTGAAGAAAAAATTTCCGGATTTAGTGGCAAACATCCGCTCGTTTGCGGTTTCTACGCCCCTTACTTATCGCGATTTTTTAAATTATCCTGAAGGTGGAATGTATGGCATTAAAAAGGATTTTAATGAGCCGGTAAAAACAATGATATCGCCTAATACGCGTATTTCAAATTTGTTCTTCACCGGTCAGAACATCAAACTGCATGGCATTTTGGGCGTAGCCATCAGTGCGATGGTTACGTGTAATGTAATGCTGGGAAAAGAGTATCTGATGGAAAAACTGACGATCAAACCCGTAAAACCGCATAGTTAGGGTGGGCAGGATTTACTATAAGTTTTTCGTTTAATGGATCGATAAGTACATCCATTTCTTCCATAGGAATGGCTCCTAGCAAACATTCTGCGGTTCCCGGCAAAACAAGTGCAGTACAAATCACTGTTCGGTTTTCAAATTTTAAATGCACCGGTCCTACTTCAGGAAAATATACCGTTTTACCGGTGGCAATTTGCCCCAAACGCCTGCCAATTTCCGGAAGTTGCAGCACCTCTTGAACCGCTTCATTTATACAAAGTTTATAAGAGCCCGAATCGACAAGCATTTGTACCGGAAGGCTTCTGATCTCATCAGCAGCAATCCGTTGCCTTTTAGCGTCTTCCATGTCAAGAATATTTGACAGCACAACATTGGCGCGAACCATACCCATAAAATAGTTTTTTGATGAGCGGTAATAATACGGGTCTTTGTTTTCCGGCTCGTAGATGTGCCACGTTTTTCGTAACATTTAACGGAGTTTTTGGTGTAAACAATTCCTGAATTCAGATGTTTTGACTTATGGAATATACTAATTTAGTGCCGAAATGAAGCGGATCTTACGTGTTGTTTTTTGGGTTTTCGCACTGCTGATTATTGCCACCGCACTATTCTTTTTTTATGTGCAGTTTGCTTTGGCGCCTGCCATTCCCTATAAAGGCGATACGGCAATTGTAAGCGCGAAACGTGAACAAAAAGGGGAGCATTTTTTCCGATTAAAAAACTGCTGGTTGCGGAAAAGCGATAGCGGCCTTTGGGAAGAATACGTAGAAGGAGCGCCTTTTGAGCGCGGTGTAATTGCCGGAAAGTTGGGCAGCGAACTGATGCGCAAGCAGGAAGTGGCGTTTGTTGACCAAATTCATCAACTGGTGCCTAACAATAATTACCTGACGTTTCTGCGTTATTTCACTCGTTTTTTTAATCGCCATTTAGAAGAAAACGTTACTGAAGAATACCGAAGTGAAATTTATGGAGAATCGCTTTCG
>JAXLUJ010000012.1:0-115235 GCA_046329575.1 Chitinophagales bacterium
GAGATCATGTTCCCAGTTCTTTCGTTTTTTCAAAACAAAAGTGGCGCCTATGTCTAACCGGTGATAAGCAGGAAAACGGTCAAGATTACGCGGCCCATAATAGGGAACCACAACGCCGTTAAGCGCATATTTACCGCTTGCAAATGTGGCCGCATTGCCGGTGTAGTACACCCATGTGGCTGACACATTGATGCGCGGTGTGATGTCGTACATCAACACAATGCTTAAATCGTGAGTGCGGTCGTACCGGAACGGAAACCACGTATTGTTGTTCACCGTTTCAAATTTTCTTTCGGTACGCGATAAGGTATAACTAATCCAGCCGGTAAATTTACCGGTTCGCTTTTTAAAGAAAAGTTCGGCGCCGTACGAACGGCCCACGCCATAAATTAATTGCGATTCAACAGTTTCATTGGCGCGTAGCTGTGCCCCATTTACATAATCGATTTGATTGCGCATGTATTTGAAATAACCTTCTACCGATAGTTCGAACATGTTTTTGTAGAAGTTTACGAAGTAGCCGGCTGAATACTGATCTACAATCTCGGGTTTAATGTTGTTGCTGGTTAATACCCATCGGTCAGTAGGGTTGCTGGTGGTGGTATTCGAAAGCTGATGCACATTCTGAGCGCCACGGCTATAAGCCACCTTTATCGACATGTTCTTATTAAAGTTACAACTCACACTAAGGCGAGGTTCAAAATTTACATAGGTTTTACCCAGTTTGCCCAATGCCAAATGTGAGGTATCGGTAGTACCGTTCTGATGGAAGGTGTAGTATTGTCCTGGCCCAGCTAAACTGAAAGTGCTTACCCGAAGACCGTAGTTGAGGTTTACATTGCCCCATAATGTGGCTTCATGTTGCGCATAGATGGCATTTTCCCATCCGTAATTTCTGGCAAACTTCACATTAGCAATTTGGGAAGTAAGGTTTGAAGTTACTTCACCTGGAACGATGGTATGAAAGGTGGTGAGAAAGCCAAACTTCAACTTGTTTTTTGCATTTACAAAATAGTCGAGATCTTCTTTCAAACTATAATCTTGTATTTGCGATTTGATGTTTAGCGTAAGGCTATCGGAAGGCGAAATGGCAACGCCGTAAGAGAAGTTGTTGAATAGAAAGCTGGTGTTCGAAAAGAGCCGATCATTAAAAATGTGGTTCCAGCGTGCGGTGGCCGTCCAGTTGCCATAGTCAATCGTAAAGCGATCAGCCAAACCAAAAACATCTCTACCAAAATATCCTGAAATAAAAATCCGATCCTTTTTTCCGAAACGGTAGTTGGCTTTAGCGTTCAAATCGTAAAAGTAAAGACGGCTTTTTTTGAGGTCGGCATTTTTTGATAGTTTAAGGAAAAGATCGGCATAAGTTCTTCTCCCTGAAATAATAAACGAGCCTTTGTCTTTCACTATCGGACCTTCGATATTCAACCGTGATGCTATAAGGCCAAGACCTCCGCTAACAGCGTAGTGCTTATCATTCCCTTCTTTCATTTTCACATCTAGCACGCTCGACAAACGTCCGCCGTATTCTGCCGGCATATTTCCTTTATACAAGGTAACATCCTTTACCGCATCGTTGTTGAAGGTACTGAAGAAACCTAGTAGATGCGAAGCATTATAAACCGGCGCCTCATCCAGCAGAATAAGGTTTTGATCGGGGCCGCCACCGCGAACCACAAACCCACTGTTTCCTTCACCAGTAGGCACCACACCTGGAAGCAATTGAATGGTTTTCAGAATATCTTTTTCACCAAAAATTACCGGGATCTTGGCTAGTTCGCGAATGTCGAGTTTAGTGACGCTCATTTGCGCCGTCTTCACATTTTCATCACTGCGCTTGCCGGTAACTTCTACTTGTTTAAGTTCGGTAGAAGCAGGAGTGATATTAATATTGAGTGTAACATTTCCTTCAAGATTTACTGCCTGTGAGAAAGACTCATAGCCAACATACCGAACCCCAATGTTGTATTTGCCCTTAGGCATAGTGAGTGAAAAAAAGCCATAGGCATTGGTTGGAACCGAGTTCGATGGTATTTCGCGAATAAAAACTGCCGCGCCAATGAGCTCTTCACCCGTTTTGGCATCGTGTACCACGCCGCTAATCACGAAATTCTGGGCGCGTACAGAAACGACAATAAGTAATAGAAGGATGGTAGAAAGTACGTAACGCATAAGTGATTGTGGCCGCGAATAAGGACAAATTCAGCTAAATGAGAAACTTACAGGCTTTAAGGATTGTTAACGAAGTAGAATATCAACTATTTGATTAACGTAATACTACCGGTTTGATGAGTTTCATAGCCATCGTTATAAACAAGGTGCAACTGATAAACGTAAACACCCGGTTCCATTGATACGCCTTTAAAAGTGCCGTCCCAGCCGCGTTTCGGATCTTCGGTTTCAAAGATCAATTCGCCCCAACGATCGAATATTTGTAAATTTTCATAACGCAACCCTTTGGTGTAAACTTCAAAAATATCGTTGGCGCCATCGGCATTTGGAGAAAAAGCATTTGGAATATACAATACATGTTCACTCATTACCACTACTCGCATTCCTGTTACGGCCTTACAATTGTTGTTGTATGAAACTTCCAAACGATAATTGTAGGTTCCGGCACTGGAGCTAAAAACCGGATTTTCGCAATTGGTACAACTCAGACCCGTTCCCGGCCACCAGTTATAAGCGGTAACCGCACTATTGGTATAGGGAATCAGCACCGGTTCGGGCCGTACCTCATGGTCCTCATAAATGGTAGTATCGGCAGGAAGTAATTGCAGTACACCTGCTACCGGATTGTTCACCACAAACGAATCGATGCCATAACAACCTACACCATCGCTAACAGTAAGCGCATAAGAGCCCGGCCGAAGATTGAATATGGCGGTGGTTGTATCGCCATTGCTCCAGGAATAATGATAGCTACTTACGGAAAGAACCTTGATTTGGCCATCAGCGCTGTCGTGACAACTTGCACCTTGCAACGAATCAAGAGTAATTGGAAGATACAGTACAGCCGTTGTAACCGTACCGGTATCAGTATTCTTACAACCGCGGCTATCGGTTATGGTTACAGCCACAGGGGTATTGTAATACAAATGAATTACTGAATCAGCAGTACTTCCGTCGTTCCAAATAAATTGATAGGGTGCAAGTCCGCCACTTCCATTCGCATATGCCGCTCCGGTAGGCAAAGTGCAGGTGGCTAGTTTCAGTGTAAGGTTTACTACCGGCAATTCATTCACGTAAATTTGCACCGTATCGGAAGGCAAACCGGGATATGAAAGGTAGAATTCATAATTGCCGGCCGTAGTAAATCCCGTAACGGAAGTTATAAGAGCATTTGGCGAAACAATTTGCACGTTTGCTGGATTGCCTGCAGCCGCTGACCATGAGCCATTTCCTGAACCGAATAAAATAGCGCTTGTATTTTTGCAAATGGCGGTATCATTACCCGCCGCGGGCGGGTTCTTCACCTGTATCGCAACAGAATCAGGGCATCCATTCACAATCCATTCAAAGTCGTAGATTCCTATAGCTGAAAAACCGGACACTGCTGATATGGAACTGGAAGCATCAGCGAAGGTGACCGTTACCGGATTAGTGGAAAGTTCCACCCACGTTCCGGTACCTGCAGCTTGCATTTGGGTAGAAGTATTAATTGGAATGAGTTGATCGTTCCCGGCATTTGGTTTGGGATGAACGGTGATCATAGTCGTATCAGAACAGCCGTTATAAGTCCATATGTAAAGGAAATTGCCCGTCAAAGAAAAAGTTCCAATGCTAGCAGAAGGCGAGTTGGATTGCGGCGAAGTGGCATCCGGATTATTCATCCAGTTCGTCCAGCTTCCTGTTCCAAAAGCTTCCATAGCAGTGCCTGAATATTGACAAATTACCTGATCATTGCCGGCATTTGGTTTGGCTGTCACCTTTATAAAAACAGTATCACTGCATCCGTTGGTGGTCCATACAAAGCCATAATTTCCTGCACTTACGAATCCCGAAACAAGGCTCTGACCATTGTTGAAGTTTAAGATGGCTGCGACGGCAGGATTGGAGGTTAGGGCTGACCATTGTCCATTTCCTGTGGCGTTTAGGGTGGTGGTAGCGTATTGGCAAATGGTTTGATCGTTTCCGGCAAATGGTTTGGCTGTAACCTGCACCAATGTAGTATCACTGCAACCCTTCCATGACCAGCGAAGCGTGTACGTTCCCGGCTGAAGATAACCACCGGAAACCGTATTGGGTTGTGAATTGTTTACGAAAGAAACTGAAGACGGATTTCCGCTAAGTGTATCCCAAAAACCAGATCCATTGCCTTGTAACAACAAACTTTCAAACTGACAAATGCTAAGATCGCTGCCGGCATCCGGTTTGGGTGTAACTGTAACGGCAATAGTGTCAGAACATCCGCCAACAGTCCATTTCAGCAAATAAATTCCCGGCTGGTCCCACCCGGAAACTACAGTATTCGGTTGATTGATATTGAAAAGGTGCAGAAGCGCCGGATTACCGGGCACTGTATCCCAAAAACCAATTCCGGTGGCATTCATGGTGGCTGTAGCAAACTGACAAACCGTTAGGTCGTTGCCCGCAAATGGCTTTGCGGTAACCTGTATCATTACTGTGTCGGAACATCCATTTACCGTCCAAATGCAACCGAAATTGCCCGGTAATGTAAATCCTGAAACGATTGCAATAGAGTCCGTCACATTACTGAAGGTGAGCACTGCGGGATTTGCCGGCAATAAACTCCACGAACCATGGCCAAGCGCGTGAAGTTGGGCAAGCTCATACTGACAAATACTGAAGTCGGTCCCTGCCGGCGCCTGAGGAGTTACTTCCACCTGCATCGTATCTGCACAACCATTCACTGTCCATTCATATTCATAGATACCGCCGCTCACATATCCATTAATCACTGTTGCCGCCTGATTGCTGTTTTGAATGGATGACGGATTTGGATTGGGTAGGGCCGTCCAGAAACCGTTTCCGGAAGCCGTTGTAAGGATGCTTCCCGGTAAACAAAAAGCTTGATCATTACCGGCATTGGGTTTTGCAGTTACGTTTACAACAGCCGTGTCATGGCATCCGTTGGCGGTCCACTCCAACTTATAAATTCCACTTTGTAAAAAACCACTCACAAATGTTGCAGCATCTGTAGTGTTGTTGTAAGAAATTACTGCAGGATTAGAAGCGAGTGAAGCCCAATTGCCACTTCCTGATGCGGCTAAATTGGTGTTGCTAAACTGACAGATGGTTTGATCGGAACCCGCATCAGGATTTGGTTTTACCGTAATTATAAAAGTGTCGGTACATCCGTTTACCGTCCACACAAATCCGTAATTTCCTACAATATCAAAACCGCTGATTAACGTGTTGGAGTCAGTAGAAGCAACAAAAGTAGTAGCGGTTGGGTTTGAAGTGAATGCTGTCCATATTCCGTTTCCATGAGCAGCCGCAGTATAGTTGCTGTGCAGGCAGGTTACTCCATCCGGGCCGGCCGTCGGTTTTGGGGTTACTTGTATGCCAACCGTATCGGTACATCCATTCGAAGTCCAAACAAGTAGATAATTTGATGCAGTTAGGAAATTAGAAACCAAGGTACTGCCACTGGTAGCGTTATTGAAATTTACAAGTGATGGATTGCTGGCGGCATTCGACCAAATGCCAACACCATAACCGTTTAATGAAGTGGTAGCGTACTCACAAATGATTTGATCGGTACCGGCGCTATTTCGAGATGGCACCGTTATCATTACGGTGTCTTCACAGCCATTGGAATTCCATACAAAATAATAATCGCCTGCTGTAATAAAACCATTTACCGTGGTGGTGGCGATATTGGGATTCACAAATGAAGTGGATGCCGGATTGGTGCTTGCTGCCGTCCAATGCCCATTTCCTAAAGCGTTCAACACCGCCTTAGCGTATAAACAAATTACCTGATCTGATCCGGCATTAGGTTTTGCAGTTACTGTAATTTGCATCGTATCATCACAACCGTTTACTGTCCATTTCAACAAATAATTTCCCGGTACTGAAAATCCGGAAGCTATTGCTGATGAGTCATTCCTGTTACTTATGGAAACGGAAGCCGGGTTACCCGGAACAGTATCCCAAATGCCCAATCCGGATGCCGCCAGATGGGTATTGGAATATTGACAAACAATTTGGTCAATTCCTGCTGATGGTTTGGGTGTAACATGAAGAAGAAGCGTATCGTTACAGCCTATTACCTGCCATAATAAAGCGTAGGTTCCGGAACTCGAAAATCCCGAAACTGCGGCATTTGGCAGCAAACTATCGTTAAACGAAACCTGCTCGGGATTGCCGGGCAAATTTGCCCAATAACCTGAACCGGCGGCATTCAAAACGGTGCCTGAAAACTGGCAGATCGTTTGATCGGCACCGGCAGGAACAGGCGGCGTTACAATCACCACCGTAGTATCGCTACAGCCTTGTACCGTCCAAACAAAAGAATAGTTACCCGTGATATGAAATCCGGTTATGGCGGTATTTGGAACGGATGGCGAAACGATAGTTACGCTATCGGGATTTGTTGATAATGAAGTCCAAACTCCGGAACCAACTGCAGTTGTAAGAGCCGCGCCGGGTAAACAAAATCCCTGATCTGTACCGGCATCGGGCTTTGCTGTTACGTGAACCACAACAGTATCAGCACAAGTGTTTTTTTTCCAGATGAAATAATAATCTCCTGCCATCACAAATCCGCTAATGCTTGTAGATGAATCATTTCGATTTGAAAAAATGACAGCTGACGGATTAGAAGCTAAAGTGTCCCATCTGCCGGTTCCATGTGCCTGCATGATAGCGGAAGCAAATTGACAGATGGTTTGATCAACTCCGGCATTGGGTTTAACAGCTACGATAACCTTGGTGGTGTCGGCGCAGCTGTTTGCCGTCCATACAAACTGATAAGTTCCGGGTACATTAAATCCACTCACAACTGCGGCAGAATCGTTCGAATCAGAAAAACTGACGCCAGAAGGATTTCCACTTAAAGCGGTCCAAACTCCCGTTCCGGATGCATTTAAATTTATGGCACTGAATTGACAAGTGGTTTGATCGATGCCCGCGTTTGGTTTCGCAATTACATGAACAATTGCAGTATCGGAACATCCATTTTTCGTCCATTTCAACAAATAGTTTCCGGTAACTGAAAAGCCGGATACTGTAGTGGCAGAATCTGCACTGTTACTAAATGTTACGGCAGAAGGGTTTCCCGGAATCGACGTCCATGTACCTAAACCATGAGCATTCATTTTTACCGTTGAAAACCGGCATGTGCTCCAATCATTGCCAGCATTTGGTTTTGCCGTTACGCTGATTTGTACGGTGTCAGAACAGGTATTCGACTTCCATTCGAATAAGTAATTTCCGGGTACAGAAAAACCAGTAACAACCGATGAGGAGTCTGATGAATTGACTATGGATACCGAAACTGGATTCGATGAAAGTGCAGACCACACGCCTTGACCGTTAGCGTGAAATGCAGTATTGCTAAATTGACAAATCACCTGATCAGAACCGGCTTTCGGTTTTGAAATTACGTTAACTCCTACGGTATCGCTGCAGCCATTTTTCGACCAAAGAAATTGATAGGTTCCAGATACTGAAAAACCAGAGGCAAATGATGACGAATCGGATGCGTTTGAAAAATTGACCAAAGATGGATTTGTTGACAGGCTTGTCCAATTTCCCATTCCGGAAGCAGCAAGTTGAACAATACTAAACTGGCAAATCGATTGATCACTTCCTCCTGTTGGAATGGCATTCACTACCACATTCACCGTATCTGCACAGTTGTTGTTCGACCAGAAAAAAGTGTAGTTGCCAATTATCGTAAACGGCCCAATTGAAGCGGTTGGAGAAGTGAAGGACGAGAACGACACACTGGCGGGATTGGAAGCGGCAGCAGTCCATGTTCCGGATCCTGAAGCCGTCATGGCCGCCGAATTGTATTGACAAACGGTTTTGTCGGAACCCGCACCAGGCTTAGATCTTACGAGAATGAAGGCCGTGTCGGAACAGCCATTTGAAGAAAAAACGAATCCATAATTTCCACTTACAATCAGGTTCGAAATGGTGGTGGCAGCGGTATTGGGTGAAGCAATTACTGACGTGCCGGGATTAGAGCTGAGCGCACTCCAGCTTCCGGTTCCTGAACCCAAAAGAGAACCGATCTCGTACTGACAAACCGTATCATCATTTCCGGCAATTGGTTTGACATTCACTACCACATTCACCGTATCTGCACAGTTGTTGTTCGACCAGTAAAAAGTGTAATTGCCCACAATCGTAAACGGCCCAATTGAAGCGGTTGGAGAAGTGAAGGACGAGAACGACAACACTGGCGGGATTGGAAGCGGCAGCAGTCCATGTTCCGGATCCTGAAGCCGTCATGGCCGCTGAATTGTATTGACAAACGGTTTTGTCGGAACCCGCACCAGGCTTAGGTCTTACGAGAATAAAGGCCGTGTCGGAACAACCATTTGAAGAAAAAACGAATCCATAATTTCCACTTACAATCAGGTTCGAAATGGTGGTGGCAGCGGTATTGGGCGAGGCAATCACTGCTGTGCCGGGATTAGAGCTGAGCGCACTCCAGCTTCCGGTTCCTGAACCCAAAAGAGAACCGATCTCGTACTGACAAACCGTATCATCATTTCCGGCAATTGGTTTGACATTCACTACCACATTCACCGTATCTGCACAGTTGTTGTTCGACCAGTAAAAAGTGTAATTGCCCACAATCGTAAACGGCCCAATTGAAGCGGTTGGAGAAGTGAAGGACGAGAACGCAACACTGGCGGGATTGGAAGCGGCAGCAGTCCATGTTCCGGATCCTGAAGCCGTCATGGCCGCTGAATTGTATTGACAAACGGTTTTGTCGGAACCCGCACCAGGCTTAGGTCTTACGAGAATAAAGGCCGTGTCGGAACAACCATTTGAAGAAAAAACGAATCCATAATTTCCACTTACAATCAGGTTCGAAATGGTGGTGGCAGCGGTATTGGGCGAGGCAATTACTGCCGTGCCGGGATTAGAGCTGAGCGCACTCCAGCTTCCGGTTCCTGAACCCAAAAGAGAACCGATTTCGTACTGACAAACCGTATCATCATTTCCGGCAACAGGCTTGGCATTCACCAGCACACTCACCGTATCGGAACAATTATTATTCGACCAGAAAAAAGTGTAATTGCCAATTATCGTAAACGGCCCAATTGAAGCGGTTGGAGAAGTGAAGGACGAGAACGCAACACTGGCGGGATTGGAAGCGGCAGCAGTCCATGTTCCGGATCCTGAAGCCGTCATGGCCGCTGAATTGTATTGACAAACGGTTTTGTCGGAACCCGCACCAGGCTTAGATCTTACGAGAATGAAGGCCGTGTCGGAACAGCCATTTGAAGAAAAAACGAATCCATAATTTCCACTTACAATCAGGTTCGAAATGGTGGTTGCGGCGGTATTGGGTGAAGCAATTACTGACGTGCCGGGATTAGAGCTGAGCGCACTCCAGCTTCCGGTTCCTGAACCCAAAAGAGAACCGATTTCGTACTGACAAACCGTATCATCATTTCCGGCAATTGGTTTGGCCGTTACGTAAACCGACATCGTATCGGTACAGGCAGAGGTAGTATTCCAAATGTAATTGTATGTGCCCGGAATGGTGAAGCCACTAATCACGGTGTTGGGAATAGACGGATTTGAAAAGGACGTAGTAGCAGGATTTCCTGACATTACTGACCAAGTGCCGGAACCTGCAGCGGCAGTAGTTGCAGTACTGTATTGACAAGTGGTAATATCATTCCCCGCGGGCTGGGTTGGTACTACCCACAAATTGTAGGCGTAGATATTCGAATTGGGATTTGGGCAGTGATTGTCTTTAATCGTTACTGTAAAGGAATGCAGGCCTACATCCAATCGGGTAGGAGTCCAACAGAAAGTACCCTGAGGACGCGTTCCCGTGGTAGTACTAAAAGTGGCACCGGCAATAGCGCTGTCCCATTTCATTGTTAGCGTAACCGTTGAGTCAGCACTAAACGATTTCATAAAGAAACAACTTTGAGAGCATGCTGGTATAGTATCGGTATAGCTGGCGCCATTGCCGGTTGCCCCATCCACACCTGAGGCTGTAGGAACGGTACCGCAGTTGTTTTGAATAACCACCTGCATTTCGCGTTCCACCTGTCCAATAAGCACATGATTCCTGAATTCGCGAACTAAAACTTTTACAATACAAACCGATGTTGACGATGGTGTAAAGGTAAGTTGACCGTTCGATGGATTGATGGTAAATCCGCTAGAGTTTAGTACCGGGTTAGTGGCAGAATATCCAAAGGCGGTTTGATAGGTAACCGAAGCTGTAGAAGAGGCCATGCTTGGTACCAGAGAATAAGAAAGGGAGTCACCGTCGAGATCGCTGCCTCCGTGATTAAAATTAGCTTGCTGCCCCACACAAAAGAATGGGATTGGATTGTTTAAAAAGGCTGGTGAGTTATCGCAGTGAGAAGTAAAGGTATTGTTTAGCCGGGCTTCTATGTAAAAACCCGTGTTTCCCGGGTTTAAAATACTGCCTATAGCGTTGTTGCGGCAGCAGGTTTGCCAACTGAAAACCCAATCAGGCCCACAGTAATTACCCAGGTTTATTACGTTTGAATACACATATTTCTGAATGCCATAGGCACTGGATCCTCCGCTGCACTTGGAGGATTGTCCGGCACAGATGGGTGTAATATCGGTAGGATAGCCGGATTGAAGCGGCACAGCGATGCTGTCGTTAATACCACAAGTGGCCGAACTATAATGAACGTAAACAGGATCGGGCAATGGGGTGCTTGAATTGCAATCGCGATAAATCGCCAGCGTAATCTGATACCGGTGCGGCCCTACACATTTGTAAGTAAGGTCGGCCCCCATAACATGCGATGCATGAGTTGTTTTTATCAACCCCAAACACAATAGCCATATGAACGCGAGCCTTTTCACTTTTTATAAAAAAACAAACCCCGCTTTGGTGCGGGGCTTGCTACTTATTTTACAATGTTGAACCGCAGCGGTTTTTCTGAACTATTGCGCAGATAAATCAGATAAGCGCCGCTCGATAAATTCTGGAGATTTACGGGTTGTCTTTCCTGAGTAATCACAAACTCACTAACAATTCTTCCGGAGAGGTCTGAAACAATAGCTTCAGTACCTGCTGCATTGCGGGTTTGAACCGTAAATAATCCGGTATTAGGATTTGGATACAACCGCAAAACTCCTTTTGTGATTGTTTCAATTCCGGTGAGTGTAAATTGATATGGATTGGAAAGAATGCTGCATCCGGCACCTTCCGATGTTTCTACTGTATAGGAACCACTTTCAGTGGCCGTATAAGCCTGACCGGTAGCACCCGAAATCGGAGCACCATCCAAATACCACTGATAGGTTACTGTTCCCGAAACATTTGCGATAAGGGTGTTTCCGCTCTTGGTTATAGTAGCCGGAGTTAATGCGGTGCGATAAGTTAGAATTACGTTTACCACAGTATCGCAACCGGGGCCTGCCAAACCAATTCGATGCGGACCGGAAGTTGTGAAGAAAGTATCACGGAAATGATACGTTCCACCCTGGCAGAACGAATCGCGCACCGTGTAAGGGGCAGGACTTCCTGAAAGCGCAACTAATCGCAGATTGATAATGGTATCACAAACGCCTGCGGTAGTGGAAGGAATGGTATCGCGATAATTTCCGGTTAAGGTGTATGTTTTTCCGCGATAAACATAAGGATCGCCGGCACAGATGCTGTCTGTCTTATTAATCTGTGGCGGCTGTCCGGGAGTTAGTGTAAGTGTAAAAACGGTATCACAACCGCCGGTATTACTTGCCACGGTATCGCGATGAATGCCGGGCGTAGTGTAAGTAACACCATGGAAAGTGTAGCTTCCTCCATTACAAATAGAAGCATTCACATTTACTGCTGATCCAGCTTTTGCCACCAGCCGAAGTACATAAATCGAATCACAGGCACTACCGGTTGTTATGGTATCGCGATAAGTTCCCGGACCCGTTAAAGTGCGACCATGAAACGCATACGTTCCCCCGGCGGCACAAATCGAATCGCGTAAATTAATAGTGGTATATTGTCCTACCGTAAGCGTTAAACGAATGATACTGTCACAACCAAAAGAACTGGTAAGCGTATCGCGATAGGTGCCTGCAACGGTAAGTAACGTTCCATTAAAATTATAGCTGGCTCCGGTGCAAATAGAAGCGTTGATATTGGTGCCTCCGCCCGGACCACCTCCGCCGATAATCGATAAACGGAGAACTATGATACTATCGCAACCATGATTGGAACCTGCAACTGTATCGCGGTAAGTACCTGGCTGGCCAATAGTTCGACCATAAAATTGGTAAGTGCTACCTTGGCAAATCGATGCAAAAATGGTGTCGCGTGGATGTGGATTGTTGTTTACTTCTAAATGAAGTGTTATAATACTATCGCAAAAATGAACATTAAAAAGCGTGTCGCCATAAATGCCGCTTACCGTGCGCTTGATACCCGCAAAGTAGTAGATGGTACCCGCGCAAATGGTATCATAAACATCAACAATCGATTTTTGATTTACGGTCAAATTGAGTGTAACAATACTATCGCATCCTTGTACATTAGACAGCGTATCGAAATAAACGCCGCTTGAGGTTAAAATTCTACCATTAAAATTGTAAGGTGTGCCTGCACAAGTTTCATCGTTAAAGGTTGAACCTGTGGTAGCGCAGCCGGCAAAACCGTTCACCGATACTGCCAAAAGCACAACACTTGCCATGAAGTAGCGTAAAATAGATTTCATATTAGTTTTTAAGTGATGCGAAAGTGCGATTTGATTTGGGACAGTGCGCCAAATCGATGTTAATAATTATGGAAATTAGGCGAATCCGCTAAGAATCGCGGTGAATTTTGAAGCCCCAAACGTGTGAATTACGTGTGGCAGTTTCCCTTTAAAATATATTACATAAAAGCCTTATGTGATCCGTCGCAAAAGGGCATATTCTTGCTCTGGCGGCACCTGCAAAAGCTCATTTGGGGTTTCCTTTGTAATTCCTTACCGTGTTCATCGGTAACTACAAAGTTGCCATTGATCACCAAAGGGCCATGCGGTCGCAAAATCACCGTAGTTTCTTTATTATTTTCAGAAGAAAGTTGCTCCATGGTGCAAATATGGTGAAAGTGTTGTTTTCTGGTTTCAATTTTTCCTTGCAGTTTCACCTCCCTTATGAGTTTTACGTTACACGCCACTGACCCAAATAGCAAAGCCAGGGCCGGCTCGTTCGAAACAGCACATGGTACCATCCAAACGCCCATCTTTATGCCCGTAGGCACAGCCGGTACCGTAAAGGCTGTTCACATGAAGGAACTGGATCAGGATATTCATGCGCAGATTATTCTTGGAAATACCTACCATTTGTATCTCCGCCCCGGTTTAGATGTTTTGCAACAAGCGGGGGGCATTCATCAATTCAACGGTTGGAACAAACCCGTACTTACTGATAGCGGCGGCTATCAGGTTTATTCGTTGTCTGATATTCGAAAAATTAAGGAAGAAGGAGCGGAGTTCCGTTCGCATATAGATGGTTCGAAACATGTTTTTACACCTGAAAATGTGATGGACACACAACGCCGAATAGGCGCTGATATCATTATGGCATTTGATGAGTGTACGCCATATCCCTGTGAATATGATTACGCTAAAAAGTCGCTGGCCATGACGCATCGCTGGCTCGACCGCTGTATTCAGCGTTTTGATGAAACAGAACCTTTGTATGGTTATCGTCAGTTCTTGTTTCCCATTGTTCAGGGTTCAACCTTCAAAGATCTTCGGGTGCAATCGGCAGAATACATTGCGTCAAAAGACCGTGATGGTAATGCAATAGGAGGTCTTAGCGTAGGCGAGCCGGATGAAGATATGTACGCAATGACCGAACTGGTGTGTGATATTTTGCCTAAGAACAAACCTCGTTATTTGATGGGAGTGGGAACTCCTGCAAATATTCTGGAAGGCATTTCGCTGGGCGTAGATATGTTTGACTGTGTGATGCCTACGCGTAACGCGCGCAATGGCATGCTTTTTACCACTCAGGGAATTATCAATATCAGGAACGAAAAATGGAAGAATGATTTCTCGCCCATTGATCCGCATGGAGCGTGTGAGCTCACTCGTTTTCATACTAAAGCCTACCTGCGCCATCTCATCCATTCAGGTGAAATGCTGGGAGCTATGATCGCATCAGTAAACAATCTTAGTTTTTATTTGTGGCTGGTAGGAGAGGCCCGCAATCAAATTATTGCAGGTACTTTTGCAGAATGGAAAAAGCAAACAATGGCTAAAGTGATGACGCGGCTGTAACCCATGAAAAAAATTGATTGGTATATTTTAAAGAAATTTTTGGGGACGTTCGTCTTCATACTATTCCTTTTGTTGCTGATCACTGTGGTAATTGATGTTTCCGAAAAGATCGATAATTTTCTTGACGGAGCCGTTCCATTAAAAGAAATTCTATTTACCTATTACGTTAGTTTTCTTCCCTATATAGGCGCGATGCTGGCGCCTTTCTTTGTGTTGGTGGCTTGTATCTTTTTTACTTCGCAATTAGCCGACCGCTCCGAAATCATAGCGATTTTGAACAGCGGCTCCAGTTTTTACAGAATGCTCCGGCCTTATGCCGCAGGCGCTTTCATTCTAGGCGGATCGCTTTGGTTTTGTAACAACTACCTGGTTCCTTATTCCAATAAAAAGCGTTTACAATTCGAACATAAATACATCTCGAAGTACATTGATAACATCAGTTTGAACTATCACCGCCAAATTGCGCCTGAAACCTATTTGTTCATGGAAAATTACAGGCCTTCAGATGCAGCAGGATTCAAGTTTGCCATTGACCGCTTTCACAATAGCAAATTGGTTTATCGCCTCAGGGCCGATAAAATTGAATGGCTTAAAAATTCGAACAATTGGCGGCTCACTAATTGGTATGAACGAACGGAAAGGAGTGAACTGGAGGATGTTATTCGTGTTGGGAAGTTGTTAGATACTAGTTTTGTATTTAAACCTTCTGATTTTAAATATACCGAGAACGTTAAGGAGGAAATGACTACGCCCGAACTCACGCATTATATTGAAGAAATGCGTGCCGGAGGACAGAATTACATTGAATTTTATGAAGTGGAACGCTATCGCAGAACCGCATCAGCTGCCAGTGTTTTCATTATGACCTTGATTGGTGTAAGTGTGGCCTCGCGCAAGGTGCGTGGCGGATTAGGCTGGCATTTGGTGTTAGGTATTGGGTTGAGTGCACTATATGAAATTATCGGGAAATTTTCTGTTACTTTTTCTACCAATGCCACACTACCGCCGGTGTTAGGCGTTTGGATACCGAATCTCATTTTTGGTGTACTGGCTATTTATTTGCTGAAGAAAGCGCCAAAATGATCAAAGCGTGAAGATGGCCTTACTGTTGATGTTGCCCCGCGGCAGGGATGGTAGCGTAAAGCCCGGAAGGCCGCAGGGAAAAAATTACGAATGAAAAATTACGAATTACGATATAGAAAGCTGGTATTTTGAAACCAACCTTCCCTTTCGTAATTCGTAATTTTGAAATTCGTAATTCGCCTGGAACGATTACACTGTAATGGTTTTAGGCTACACGCGGCCTGAGGACTTGCAGCGAACAGCCCGGTTGCCGCCAAAAAAAACAGCAGGAATCGATAACCCGTTACCAGTTTTCAGTAGCTGAAATTTTATGCTTGTTGTTGCAGTTGAATGCTGAGGTGCAGTTTCACATCATCGCCTACAACCACGCCGCCGGCTTCAGTTACGCCATTCCAAACCAGTCCAAATTCTTTCCTGCTGATTTTACCTGAAATTTCAAAACCAGCCTTGTTATTGCCGTAAAAATCTTTGGCCATTCCGTTGTACTCCACCTGCAAAGCAATCGGTTTGGTAATATCGCGGATGGTAAAGTTTCCGAGCAACTCATAGTGATCGCCTTTTTTTGCGAATGAGGAGCTGTGAAATGAAATTTTAGGAAATTTTTCTGCAGCAAAAAAGTCGTCACTTTTTAAATGCGTGTCGCGCATTTCCATGTTGGTGTCAATCGAGTTCACTTCAGCGCTGAATTCGATTTGAGCTCCCGTAAAATCATCAGATTCAGATTCCACCGTTCCTTCAAACGTATTGAAGCGACCGGTTACGGTGTTAATCATGAGGTGTTTGATTTTGAATTGCACTTCACTGTGTGCGGGATCGATAGTCCATTTTGTTTTGTTCATATGGTTTGTTTTAAATTGATTACGATTTTGAGAGCCGTGGAATCACGGTAACTGCTACAATTGCAGCCAGCAGATGCATAGGTGCAGCCAAAAGAAGGAAGCCATGTGGAGGTTGTTGTCCATCAGGCAGCATATCTTTTGTAAAAGGAAACAATGAAACGATTGCTGCAAACAATGAGATTATGGTAAAGAAAAGCGTTCCACGGGTAGTGAATCGTTCGAGAAGGAAGAATACTATTCCGCCAAAAATTGTGGTAACTGCAGTGCTCACGCCTATCATAAGCATCCAGGGCGCGGCAGGTTGATCGCAGTTCAGGGCATGAATTGCGATAAAGTTCCACAAATAGTTAAGAACAATAGAAATCACGGCGGCGAAGCATGTGGCTTTCGCAATGTTTGAAGTGGTAGTCATTTGTTACGCTTTTAGTTTATCAATTCAGGCCATAGGTACTTCGATTAGCAACAGTTGTGCCTTTTCATGAATGACCAGCTCCACCTCTTCAGTGTCCCAAATTCCCATAGCATCGCGATCGGAAAGTTCTTTTCCGGCAATACTTACATTTCCTGCAATTAACATCACAAACAGTCCATTGCCAGCACTTTCCAAAGTATGCGTCACTTTTTGGCTGCTGTTAAAATCGCCCAATAACAAGCGCGCCTGCTGATGAATCTGCAAACTTCCATCAATACCCGACCCGGAAACAATAGTTTGAAATTTATTGGCCCTATCCGATTCTTGAAAAGCTTGTTGTGCATAGGATGGTTGAATATTCCGTTCTTTAGGGAAAATCCAGATCTGGAACAGTTTCAGTTCTTCGGAAGACGAGGCGTTGAGTTCAGAATGCACAATTCCTTTACCGGCCGACATCACCTGAACCTCACCGGCACTTATCACGCCTTCATTGCCCATACTATCGCGGTGGCGAACTTTTCCGGAAAGCGGTATGGTAATTATTTCCATGTTGTCGTGCGGATGCATGCCGAAGCCCATTCCTGCGGCAATGGTGTCATCGTTCAGTACGCGCAAAGCGCCAAATTGAATTTTATCGCGATCAAAAAAGTTGGCGAAACTAAAGGAATGCCAGGCGTTCAACCAGCCGTGATTGGCATGACCTCGTTCACCTGCTGCATGATAAATTGTTTTCATAGCTTCTAATTTAAGACAAAGGTAGAAACAATAATTGTATATACAAATATATATTCAAAAAAATTTAGCCCCGTAATTTATCTAGCAGAAGGTTGAGACATTTAGCCTCATCTTCCGATAAATTCTCCAGAGGCCGGTTGAGATCGGCCATACGCGCATCCGTTTTTGCTAATAGTTCCAATCCCGAACTGGTAATGCTGATATCGACCTGGCGGCGATTGGAAGGGCAAATTTCCCTTTCTACCAGTTTCTTCAGGCGCAATTTTTCTACCAGGCGCGTAGCATTACTGTTTCGATCGAGCATCCTGGAGCTGATATCATTGAGCATTAAAGTTTTAGGATGCGAACCCCGAAGGATTCGTAGCACATTGAACTGCTCAGGCGTAACGCCAAATTGTTTCATGAACGCTGCATTATGGCTATACAGCCAATTGCTGGAGAACAGTAAATTGATGGCGGCTTTTTCCCTTTCCGTATTGAAACGCTTCTGCTTAATCTCCTCCTCAATTGTAGCCATGCGGCAAATATAATTGTTTCAACAATAATTGACCTGCCTTTATTTTTACATGGTAACTTTTTCAATTAAGCGCCGTACAATAAACTATCATTTAAAAACCATATGAAAAAGATTATTACAACTATCATCTGCGGTTTGTTTGTTCAACTCACGGTGCTTGCCGGCGGCAATCTTGTTCTTAACGAAAGTGCCGGCCACGGAGTTTCCCCGTCAAAACTCATTTATTGTCCGTACTCCTGTAAGGATCTCTTTTCGATTTCCTTTCAATCTTCCGGCAATACGCAAGCCATGTTCTTGTTGCTTACTGCCGATGGTGATTTACTGAAAAAGGAATATCTTCAGGAAAAGCCAGGCACGAATCAGTTTGAAATTAATACGGCTGATATGCCTCGCGGTACATTTAACTATCAGGTGATGACTTCGGCCGGAGTAGGGGAAGGGACGTTAAACCTGGAATAACCATTAAAAAAATATGTAAATGCCAAAGGTCGTTAGGCCTTTGGCATATTTTTTTTCTGTAAGTAGTTAACTAAATAAACAGGAGATGAAAAACTTTACACTTTTATTATTGATGGTAGTTAGTTTTTCAGTTTCAGCTACCACGCATCACGTTATATTCGGCGGTTCAGCAGGATTCAATTTCAGTCCTTCGAACTTGAACGCTTCCGTTGGTGACACCATCGTTTGGACCGGTGACTTTTCGATGCACACCGTTACCTCCACTAGCGTTCCTGCCGGTGCATTACCCTTCAACAATACCAGCGGAACTATATTTCAGTATGTTGTTACTGTGCCGGGCACCTACAATTACCATTGCAATATCCATTCTCAAATGACCGGCACGATAACAGTTAGTGGCACCACTGGGTTCGATGAGTTTAAAGCTGCCTCCGTTTCCATTTATCCTACATCGGTTCAGGAATTTTTGAATGTTTCTATTTCTGAAATAGTGGTTGATCGATATGTGATAGTAAACCTGCTGGGGAAAAGCACTCAAGAAGGCAATCTCGTGAATGAAAAAATTCGGGTGAGCGATTTGCCTTCCGGCGTGTACTTTCTTAATCTGCTCACCTCTCGCGGTTTGATCACCAAACGTTTTTATAAGTTGTAGTTCCATCCATCAACACCATCATTTTTTCAGATTGAAAGAAAAGATGGCAAAACCAAGTCCAAACGAGATCCAAGGTTGCCTTTTGTAAATCCAGGAATACTTCTTTGCTTCCTTACTAGTCATAAAGTCAAATCCTGAAAACAGTCCAACCTGGGCCTGACCAAATTCTACCACCAATCCTAGCGAAGTTGTGAAAACCCAGGTATCCACCCCATTGTGAACAGTTCCTTGAGTGCTGGCACTGTCTAAAGTTACTGATGAAACGCCCAGCCCCAGCAAAAGGTCAAGCGAAGCAGGTCGCTTCTCGTTCATTCTGTATTTTAATCCGAAAGTAGTGCCGATGGTAATATCTTTGGTGAAGTCAAAAGGATTGACGCGTAATTTCACAGGGGTAACAATATTACCCACCAGAAAGTCGAATTCTGATTGCGCCATAGGACGGCATTTAAAATCTAACTGGGCACGAGTAATACAGAAATAATGGTAACTGGTGAAATCTGCGCTGTAAACAGGTTCATTTTTATTTGATCTGTGGTTTCCTTTTGGCAGTGCAAACCGAATCACACAGGTATCTTTCTTGAGGTCGGTGAGCACAAAATGGGAACGCGAGGGCGCGATCAGCACAGTGGTATCTGAAATATTTCCGGAAATATCGCATCGCATTAACGGACATTCCACCAGGAATTCATACAAACCGGAAACCATCGCCGATTGGGCTCGCGATTGTTTGCTGAGAAAAAGTATCTCAAACATCACTAAAAACGACCAACTAAAACGTGACGGCATAAAAATCGGCGTGTTCGGTAATGCGATATCTTCCGGAAGCCAAACGTTGAAACCGATTCCCGAAATAAGGTTGAATGTCTTTGGGAATGAGAAAGTCTGCGTCTAGTACAAAGTATCCGGTGGAGAAGTAAGTGACAAATGAGTGATCGGAAATGGAACTCTTTTTGAATAAAAATTCCGGGCGACCTTCTTTGGATAGGCCTATCAGGGCCAGCATTGAATTTTTTTGTCGGGGATTAGAAACATCCACTATCGAGCAGATGTTAAATCCTTCACAATTTTCACCACGTCCCAGTGTTACCTGATGGTAACCTCCAGATAATAGATACAATAAAATTAAAATGAAGGCTATAGGTGACATAAATTAAGATTTTAAAAAAAGAAGGCCCGCTTGCGCAGGCCTTCTTGTTCATACCAAGTAACCAAAAACTTATATGAACTTCGAGGGAAACCTCTGTTGGATCAGCAAATCTTATGAGTAATCAGGGCGTTTTTTGTTGAATAAGGTCGGTCCACTTTTTAAGTTCCTTTCGGGTAATTTCCCCTTGAGAGCAAATCAAAATGGTACCATCTTTATCGATAAGGCAACTGAATGGAACCGCATCCACCAGCGTATCAACATCAAATCCACTTCTCGCACATATTTTTTTAGTAATAGAACGACTTCCTATCAAGTGATAAATCATCGGGTACTTGAACTGCAGATGATACTTTTTGAAAAGTGCTGCGGCGGTGATGGAATCACTGTTGAAAAAGGAAAGAACAGTTCCGCTTTTAGATAAGGAAGTATGCAGTTGATCTAAAACCGGTAGTTCTGCTAAACAATGCGAACATCCTCTATCCCAAAAATTCAGCAATAACATTTGATTGGCGAATTCAGCAGTATCGATACCTGCCGTGTCCATCATTTCAAATAGTGTGGCCTTTACATTCATATTTGAAACCGGAAATTCGGCGGGTTTTTCAAATGCCGGTCCTCTTTCAATATCGATTAATCCGATGAACCATAAAATCAGTAGTACTCCCAGGAGCAAGGCCAATAAAATTCCCATTACTTTAAGAACAACTGCAAACTTCTTCATCATAAAATTATTTGATGTTTTTCAACGTAACAGTTAGTAGATAACCTTCCGGTGTCAATTTTGGCAGATAACTTCCCGCTACTACCGCAACTTTCTGATCACTGCCTGTAATCGCTCTTACCACATCGGGCCGAATCTGAAAATCTTTGGGTAATATCAAACGGCCATCTTTCATCATAGATGCGCCTTCTTTCCAAAGATTTTCCGGTATCAATATGGTGCCGATGTCGATTTTTGGAAAATCTACGATCACGTTTCTGGCTGCCGATTCCAGGCCGAGGCAAAACCCTGAACCATCATCGCATTGCAAAAAGCGAGTTTCTGAATATTGTGCCCTCCAGTATAGAACGGCTTTGATGGGAAAAGCTTGAACCGACTGAAGTAAACTAAGGGTGGTGATCATTGCAAAAATTAATAGGTGCTTTTTCATTTTGTTGCCAGTTTAACGGTGATGTAATAAAATTCTTTGTCGGAGCTGATCTTGTAATCTCCTTTGGGGATATAAACTCCTCGATCGGCCGGTAATCCGAGATTTCGGGCCACTTCAGGATGTAGATAGGAATCGCCCCCAAAAGTAAAAACAGGTCCTCCGAAACTTTTCTTCAAATCATCGGCGCTATGTTTCTTCGAGATGCCGAAAGTGGCCAGATTCCCATCGCATTCGATTTTATCGCCGTAATTGGGATTTCCGGCTTCCAACAAATCAGCGCAGAAGCCCAGGTTGGTCTCACACCCTAAGGCGCTCAAATAACCATAGGAGAAAAAACCTCGTGAAAAAAAATGAATCTGGAAGAGCGTCGTTTTTCCAAAACCGGAAATGCTGAATAGGCAGCCACATAACACAGCCATCCATTTAAGACGATTGAACTTTTTCATAAACTATACTCCGTTTTTAGCAAAAACGCAGCGGCAAAAAGTGAGCTATAACAATCCCGTTACGGCCGTTACTTTTATTCTCAAGGGTATTTCACGGATCTTGCCCTTGCCCCGGCACTAAGCGGCGGAGGCGCGCAGCTATCTTATCTAAGTTTTCATGGGTCGGAATTTAGGGTGATCGAATAGCGGGAGTTGGGAGGAACAGTAAATCGAAGCGGAACAACTAAATAATAACATTGCGGATCGGCTGTTACTTCATATTCGCCTTCAGGAACATAGTATTGATACTTGGCGTTTAATCCAAGTTGGTCTATAACAGCACTTCGTAAGAGCATATTTTGTTCGAAACGATAACTTTTTCTGCTAAACCATGGCGATAAATCCAAATTATCCGATTTGGAAATCCCCAATAGAAGTTCGCCGGAAGAAGTGAGGCTAACACCTACCTGCGCTCCAGAAAAGCTAACTGAATAATACGGCCCTCCATATTGCCCGGTAGAGCGGCATTTGAAGTTCAGAAATACGGGATTGATAGTACCATCGGTTAAGCATTCTTTTACTAAGTTGTTTCCAAACATGGCGCTGTACATCAGCAGGCTTATGAATAGCAGCGCTGTTTTTTTTAGTTTAGAGTTCATGGTTTAGATTTTTGAAATGTGAGTGATTCTGATTTGGGTTACTTTTTGAGTAGCTTTCTTTGGAGATTAAATACTGATTTTTTTAGGGGTGAAAAATTTTAGGTTGAATAAATTTGGTATAGGTTGGCGCCCGAATTCCAAGGGCGCCATTTTAGGTGAAAGGTCACATGTTTTGGGTATCATATATCGTTTGTTTTGGAATTCGAAAACAAATATAGCTGCGCGATCTGCCTTGCGTTAGGCGCCTTTAGTATTCCAATTGGAACGCTTAGCAGCGCCACAATTACTACGAGAATTCACTACTTTTCAAGTACAGAAAATATAACCGCCTTGCATACAACAAATCACCCATAGTATAACATGGCGAGTTTCATTAGCTGACAAATACGTTTGCTGATGTTGACCACTCCGCTGTAAGTCATCAGGCAAACTTTCTAAAAATTAAAACGGTTCATTATGAATAGTACCACATTTCTTCAGCAGCTCTACATACTTTTAGTCACTTGTAAAAACTCAAAGGGATTTGAGCGCGCAGTATAAAGTTCCTGCCTAAATCATTCGAAAAATAACGGAAGCGATTCAAGTAATCGCGGTAAGCGGTATTCGATAAATTTTCAACAACAAAATCCAATACAATCTTCTGTTTTCTAACAGGCAGGTTCACCCCAATTCCTGCGCGAAGCAATGCGTACGGTTTAGGTGGCGCTACATAATCGTTAACTGTATTTACATCCTGCTTTTTGTCAACGTACAGCACCCCAAAGCGGACATACAACTGCTCGGCTTTTTTCAATTTTACAAATTCATATTGCAGTTGATTATCAAATCGCACCGCCGGCATATACGGTAACCCTTCATTTTGAGAGCAATTCCATGCACGTACTCCTGAAAATTTACTGGTTAATGAAAAGCCTTTCCAAAAATTCCAATATGCAAAAATATCGATGCCGGTAAAGTCAGCATTTACCTGCCGGTAATGAAACAAGGGAAAAGTTCCTTCATCAACAGTTATAGTTTGCAACATGGGAGCCGCATAAATGAAGTTGTGGATGTAATTGTAATATCCGGTAACTACAACTTGAAATCGTGGCCGTTTAAATTGAATTTCAAAAGTATTGTTGTACGCTTTTTCAAGTTGAAGATTAGGGTCGCCGGTATCAAAAGAAGCCGCACTTAAGTGCACGCCATTGATGTATTGTTCACTTACGCCGGGAGCCCGCCAGGCTGTTCCAAAATTAAATAGAAGCGTTAATCCATACTTGGTTTCGTATTTTAAACCGGCATTGATTGTGGCATCCTGAAACCACCGGACAGGTTTTCCAACCGTATCAGAAATGGATAGGGCCTGTCGCCGAAAATCATATCGAATACCTGCCTCGGCAGTAAATCCATCTAGCGAAAATCGTTCGATCCAATAGATTCCGCTTCCGAAAATGCGGTGATTTGGCATTAAATATTCTAATCCGGCTATGCTATTATTTTGAATGATGGATTGCCAGCCTAAATTTCCACTAAAATATTTTGTGGCCCGATGTTGAAAGTCGGCTTGGATGGTATGGGTTTGAATAGAAAAGTCGGAAACGGCCGGATAGTTGGAAAGCGCACTTTCAAATTCACTTCGTTTATTGTTTTGATAAGCATACACCAATTCTAGTTTTCCGGCTTTTCGAAAGTGATAGTGAATAGCAACTTTGTAAAGTTGATGCCTTATACGCTGATAACCGTGATTTATACGGTAAGAAAAATAGGAAGGGGTATTAGGACGAGATCTGGCGAATGCTGCATAAAGTTCATCAGGGGTTTCCACTTCTGATCCTGAAAATATCCCGATTTTTGAATCATAACTGCTAGCGAATAAAGTAATACCGAAATCGCTTCGATGATAGGCCGTACAGCCTGAAAAGTCGTATTCGCGCATGCCTGTATTTTCCAAATAATACGCATTGGTATGATAGTTTCCGGCGGCCTTAATACTACCCTGGGCTCGCCAGCTCCAGCCACTCAATTTTTTGCCAAAGGCTCCTTCCACTAGCGCAGAAATCACGCCCATCCTACCGTTGGAGGCGCCGGTGAACTGAAAGTTGGCTCCAATACCGGGATGCGTAGGCATTTCATTTGGGGTCGTCAAAATCACGCCGCCAATAGCATCGCTTCCATACTTAATACTGGCAGCACCCTTTATCACTTCAATGTGTTGCGCCAAGGCCAAATCTAATTCAGGCCCGTGTTCGCTGCCCCATTGCTGGCCTTCCTGCCTGATGCCGTTATTAATTATCAGAATCCGATTGCCGCTTAAACCATGGATCACTGGTTTCGAAATGGTGGGTCCGGTTTGAATAGAGTTAACCCCGGCTATTTCCTTCAGGGTTTCACCAAGTGTATTTCCCTGATGTTGCAGTAATTCTCGCGAGGATACATCCATTCGCGACATCGTCGCCAAATCGTGTGAACGGTCGCGAGTAACATTTACTTCATGTAAGTCATAGGCCTTATGGTTTAGCGCCAGTTTAAATGTGGTATCATGTGAAAGAATTGCCGCAAAGCGAATAGCATCGCAACCCAGATGCGTGCATTCAATGGTGTCTTTTAGGGCACAAATGGTGGTGAAATCAATTTTGCCTGTGGCATCGGTGTAGCCTGCATTTGCATTGCTGCTAAACCGAACCATCGCATATTCCAATGGTAAACCGGTGCGGGCGTCGGTTATTTTAAGACGAACTTTTATTGAACAATTTTGCTGCGCCTCTGTGTGGCTGTTCAGGCAAACAAAGAAGCACAACAACGTTAAAATACGTTGCATACGCTTTTTTTTAATGAAGAAAAAATGAAAGGGTAGCTATGCAGTGGGCGGACCCCGTAGGTCATGCGCTGCCAACATCTGTAAAGAAGGCGTCTGCAATATTTTGCAAGATAAACGAAGCGTTATGCTCGCAAACAAAACTTGATTTAGAAAGGGAACTTCATTGAATGCGCTGAATTCAAATTGGCAAACTGAACAAGCTATACTTTTTGAAGCATGAAAATGATGATCGCAATGATGATCGGTTGCGCGCTGATGATGATTTGAAATAAAATGTAGCGGTTTGGAAAGGGTGCCAAAAAGAAACAACATCAGCAGCAATAGTGCGCCTGCCTTTTTGTTCTTTTTTGCAATCATCATAAAGCGAAACTAGAAAATCAAATGGATAGTCCTTTCAAAATTGTTGATGTTCCTCCGGTGTGGGCGTACACATAGTCCTTGTTATGCCTGGCGTTCACTGCAAACTTTTGGTCGCTCAAACGCTGTTCCAATTCATTGGTATTCGTAACAATTGATGCACCTCCTTCGGCTATAAGATCGATGGCCTCCTGGCTTTTCTCAAAATTTGGTCCGAACATTATCGGTTTTCCATATACTGCGGGTTCAAGTATGTTGTGTACCGAAACACCAAAGCCACCGCCCACATAAGCTGCATCGGCATAATTGTAGATCGATGACAATGATCCTATCATATTCGCCACTACAACATCATAATCATTGGCATTTCCTTCGTGAAGGCGAGATAGCAATACTTTTTTCACTTTCAATGCCGCAAGCGTTTCATCTATGCTTTCCGAATCAACATGATGTGGTGCAATTAATATCCGCCAATCGTTTAAACGATGTTCGTTAATTAACGGCGCAATCAGTTCCATATCCTTTTTCCATGTACTGCCGGCAACCAATAATTTTTTACTGCCTTTGAAAGCAAGAATATTATCAAATGTTTTTGGACGGGCTGCCACGGCAGCAACACGGTCAAATCGGGTGTCAAAAGCTAATTCGGAATCCACTCCAATACTTCGAAGTAAATCTTGCGATTTGAAATTCTGAACGTAAATCTTTGTGAAAAAAGTGAGCATTTTTCGGTGAAGTTTTCCGGCAAACGGTTGAAAGAACACCTGATCAGGTCGGAAATTTGCAGAAAAGAGGATCAGCGGGATGTTGCGATCATGAATAGCCTTGAGCGCAAAATACCAGAAATCGTATTTTACCCAGAATACCAACATCGGCTTCATGCGTTCCACAAATTCGCTTACCGAAACCGGATTATCAAATGGCAAATAGCCCACAAAGTCGGCCTCCGGGGTTTCTTTGCGAACTTCATAGCCTGATGGTGAAAAGAAAGTGAGAATAATCTTGGCGTTTGGATATTGTGCTCGCACTTCCTGCATTACCGGACGGGCCTGCTCAAATTCACCTAAGGAAGCACAATGAAACCAGATTTTTTTTTCTGTGTTGTAAGAACGTGCAAACTTTCGAAATCGCGCAGCAGTGGTTTTCCGGCCTTCTACCCACGCCTTAGCTTTAGGCGAAAATAGGGAGGCTATTTTTGCAGAAACATAATAAGCGAACAAAAAAAGGTAGTAAACCAACAGATGCATCTATCGGTAGTATTCTTCGTTATCTTTATTCAGAAAAACCGGCACCATCCAGCCTAGTTTGATGCCAATCATCATATCCACGCGCTTTTCATCTAATTTTCGCTTTTCAGCAAAATCCCATGATCGCATATTCTGGGTAAACCCTAAATCAAACTGTGGACCGAAATACAGATTGAGGTATTTATGCCGTTCTAAACGAATAATTCCCGCAAACACTGATACCGCAGCCCCTCCTGTAAGCCGGTCATACCCGGTTCTGTAATTCTTATCAAACTGCGGAAGCGATTGGGGATTGATGTTGTAATAAATTTTATGCTGAAGATAACCCAGGCCAATTTTGATCAAAATGCCGGTTCCCGGATTGCGGTCTTTATGGAAGGGCAGAATTTTTCCGGCGAAACCAAAAATGGAAAAGCCGTTCAAACTGGGATGGATGTCGGTGAGGTCGCCGTTGGTGGTGATGTGTGGCCCTTCATAAGTGGATACGAAAGCCGCAGGATCTTCTTTCGTTTTGGCAGAATAAAGGAATCCTCCTTCTGCTCCTATCATCCAGTTGGCACGCATCCGATAAGCCAGTTGCGCTCCAATATTTGAAATGAAACCGTAACGATTCCTTAAAACGCCAACAGGAAAATCAGCATCGTAAAAAGCAGAGAAAATAATGGCGTTATTGATCGTCTTCTGCCGCCTTTTTATGTTATCAAACGAATGCGTTTCCTCCTGACCTTTGGTAAAGGCTGGAATTAAACAAATCAGCAACAATAGTTTTTTCATATCCTTATTCGCGGAAATGTGAAACTAAAAATTTTATTTTCGCGCGGCTATTAATAGCCAAACGGTTAATTATGAGGAAAATTGAAATGAGCGATCTGGTTTCGCAATACCGTCGGATAAAACCGGAGGTAGATGATGCCATCCGTCAGGTGGTGGAAACCGGGCGTTTCATTGGTGGCCCGGCACTGGAATCGTTTACGAAAAACCTGTCGGCTTACCTTGATGTAAAGTTTGTGATACCTTGCGCCAACGGTACGGATGCGCTGCAAATTGCCATGATGGCGCTAAACCTCCAGCCGGGTGATGAAGTGATTACTGCCGATTTTACCTATGCGGCCACCGCCGAGGTGATTGCATTGCTTAAATTGACTCCGGTATTAGTTGAAGTGGATCCCGGTACTTTTAATATTGATCCAAATGCCATAGAAAAGGCGATAACCCCAAAAACGAAAGCCATTGTGCCGGTTCACCTTTTCGGCCAGTGCGCTGATATGGAGGCCATTATGGCCATTGCGGAAAAACATCACCTCTATGTGATTGAAGATACCGCTCAAGCCATCGGAGCACAATACACTTTCAGTAATGGTTTAAAGAAGTCGGCAGGAACGATTGGAACTGTAGGAACAACGTCCTTCTTCCCGTCAAAAAATTTGGGTTGTTTTGGTGATGGCGGTGCCATGTTCACTAACAACGAAGACCTCGCCAAACGTTTGAAAATGATTGCCAACCACGGTCAGTCATCGCAATATCAGTTTGATGACATCGGCTGTAATTCCCGTCTTGACAATTTGCAGGCTGCTGTTTTGGATGTGAAATTGAAATATCTTGATGCTTACCGCGATGCCCGCCAGGCCGCTGCGGCTCGGTACGACAGTGCTTTTGCTCAATTGAAAAATGCTTCTATCCCAAAACGTTTTGCGGCATCTGAGCACGTTTTCCACCAATATACATTATTGTTGAAGAATGGGCTGAAACGCGATGAGGTACGTGCTGCATTGGCCGAAAAAGGTATTCCTTCCATGGTGTACTATCCCCAACCCATGCACCGCCAGAAAGCATACGCCAGTCCGCGTTTTAACGATCAGGATTTCCCGATCTCAATCGCTCTGGCTGAAAACGTTCTTTCCCTACCTATGCACACTGAATTTGATGATGAACAATTAGATTTTATCATTGCAGCCGTAAAACAAGTGATCGGTTAGCATAAAGAAATAAAAATGAAATTAGCTGTAGTTGGAACAGGTTATGTTGGTTTGGTTACCGGAACCTGCTTTGCCGAAACCGGAAACGAAGTAGTATGTATCGATATCAATCAGGCAAAGATTGATATGCTTAATAACGGTCAAATGCCGATCTACGAACCGGATTTGGATATTCTGTTCGACCGTAATGTTAAAGCCGGCAGGTTGAAGTTTACTACTGATCTGGCTTCGGGCATTGAAGGTGCCAAAGCCATATTTTTAGCGCTGCCAACCCCTCCGGGCGAAGACGGAAGCGCCGATTTGAAGTACATTCTGCAGGTGGCCGATCAGCTTGGAAAGATCATGAATCACTATTCTGTGATTGTTGACAAAAGTACAGTGCCGGTGGGTACTGCCGATAAAGTTCACGCGGCAGTGAAAAAAAATGCCAAAGTGGAATTCGATGTGGTTTCCAATCCTGAGTTTTTGAAGGAAGGTGTGGCTGTTGAAGATTTTATGAAGCCCGAGCGCGTAGTTATCGGAACTTCTTCCGAAAAAGCGCGCAAAATCATGGAAGAATTGTATGAGCCTTTTGTTCGCCAGGGTAACCCCCTCGTTTTTATGGATGAGCGAAGCGCTGAGGTAACTAAATATGCGGCTAACTCTTTTCTGGCCACTAAAATATCCTTCATGAATGAGATCGCTAATTTATGCGAAAGGGTAGGGGCCGATGTAGATATGGTGCGTTTAGGCATTGGTACTGATTCGCGTATTGGCAACCGCTTTCTATTTCCCGGTTTGGGCTACGGCGGCAGTTGCTTTCCGAAAGATGTACAGGCGCTTTACTACACAGCTAATGAGTACGATTACAATTTCAAAATTCTGGATGCGGTTATGAAAGTGAATTATGATCAGCGTCGTCAGTTTTTCGACAAGATTTCCAGATATTACAATGGTAACCTTAAAGGCAAGCACATTGCACTTTGGGGTTTGGCTTTCAAACCCAATACGGATGACATTCGCGAAGCGCCTGCTTTGTTCTTAATCGACGAATTCCTAAAGGCCGGAGCAACAGTAAGCGCCTATGATCCGGAAGGAATGAAAAATGTGAAGGAGATTTATCAGGATAAAATAGCATTTGCTGCCGATCAATATGAAGCGCTTCAGAATGCCGATTTTTTGGTGATCGCCACCGAATGGAATGTTTTCCGTTCTCCTGATTTTGACAAAATAACCAGCCTGTTAAAGAATAAAGTAATTTTTGATGGAAGAAATCTGTATCATGTAGAAAACATGAAGGAAATGGGATTCCATTATGAAAGTGTAGGCAGAAAAACTATAGCATAATGAAAGCGAGAAAAAGAGTGCTCATTACCGGCGCCGCCGGGTTTTTAGGTTCACATTTGTGCGATCGTTTCATACGTGAAGATTTTCATGTGATTGGAATGGACAATCTGATAACCGGTGATCTCCGCAATATTGAACACCTTTTCAAACTCGAGAATTTTGAATTCTATCATCATGATGTTTCAAAGTTCGTACATGTTCCGGGTGAATTGCATTATATACTGCATTTTGCTTCTCCGGCCTCACCTATTGATTACTTGAAAATTCCTATCCAAACATTAAAAGTAGGCTCGCTTGGAACGCACAACCTTTTAGGATTGGCCCGGGCTAAAAAATCAAGAATTATTGTAGCCTCCACTTCTGAAGTATATGGCGATCCTACCGTGCATCCGCAAACTGAAGAGTATTGGGGAAATGTGAACCCGGTAGGCCCGCGCGGTGTTTACGACGAAGCCAAACGTTTTCAAGAAGCCATTACAATGGCTTATCATACTTTCCACGGATTAGAAACGCGTATTGTGCGTATTTTTAATACTTATGGCCCACGTATGAGGCTGAACGATGGCCGCGTGTTACCGGCATTTATCGGTCAGGCACTTCGCGGAGAAGACCTCACTATGTTTGGCGATGGCTCTCAAACCCGCTCGTTCTGCTACGTTTCTGATCTTGTAGAAGGAATTTATCGGCTGCTAATGAGCGACTACGCTCAGCCGGTAAATATTGGTAATCCATCTGAAATCACCATTCGTGAATTTGGCGAAGAAATTTTAAAACTTACCGGTGCAAATCAGAAATTAATCTCCAAGCCGCTGCCTACTGATGATCCCAAACAACGCCGCCCCGATATCACCAAAGCTCGAGCAATACTGGGATGGGAGCCCAAAGTTTCCCGCGCCGAAGGTTTGAAACTAACTTTAGATTATTTCAAAACGCTGTCGAAAGAAGAACTTTTTAAAGAACACAAATCGTTCTAAAAACGTTCTACAATCAGTTTTACCCGCTTGTTTCCTAATACCACAAAATAACTGCCGCTTGAAAGGTTTTCGGTGGAAATCGTGGTAATATTGGCCTGAGTGTTGTAAACACCAATCACCCTTCCGGTCAAATCGTTTATCATCACGCTCTCGTTCAGAACAGTGCCTGATATATACACTACATTAGATGCCGGATTTGGAAATATCGAAAGGCGTTCTTCTGAAAAAATTCCGTCAATGCCATTTACGGTGAAGTTCACTGCATTCGACCATTTACCGCAGCCATCGCTATTCTCAACAAAAACCTGATACGATCCACTTTGTGCAGGGCTATAAATACTATCACTAGCTCCCGGAATGATTTGACCGTTTCGATACCAGAAATATTGAACGCCGGCTGTAGCGCTTGCCATTAAATCGTTTTGTACTCTGGTTAGAATGGCAAAAGGTCCATCTGCAATCCTCACATTTTGAAATAACAGACTTGAATTTCCGCATTCGTTGTGGGCATAAACACTGATAGGGTAATAGCCGGCCACTCCTGAAGGCGACACATAAACCGAATCGGTACTATCGCCCGATAAAATCTGAAATCCGGGAGTGTTCCAAATCAGCACCCCGTTTCCAGTGAGATCGGTATTCATCAAAAGCTCACTTCCCGAACATACCACAGAATCTCCCCTCAGGTTATTGATTTTGGGCGCACGGTTTAGCACAAGTGGTAGTACTGCGGTGTCGCTATTGCCACACCCATTTGTAGCATATACTGATATGGTATTGGCAGCCGAAAATCCCAGCGGCTTTAACTGAATACTCTCCGAATTTATTCCTGATGTTGCCGTAAGGTTGGAAGGGAAACTCCAAAAGTACGAAGAAGCCAACGGATTATTGGGTACACTGAATGAATAAGTGCTATCCACGCAAACTTGTTGTAAACCACTAATAGTTCCAATGCTTCCCGGGGTAGCAGGTAACACCGTAAATGATTGAAAGCGGGTGTTGCTATAGGTGCAGCTATTGTTCTTTCTGGCCGTAACGATGCCACTACTATCACCGCAACGAACGGTTACCGAACTTCTATTGGAATCACTTAGAAACGACCAGCCAACAGGAAGCGTCCAGGTATAATTGGTAGCATTTACATTGGAATCCATGGAAAGCGTATGGATGGAATTGGGGCAAAAATTATTGCCACCTGAAATAAAAGTGACAAAGCCCGGATTCATGATTTCTCTAATAAAATGACTCACTTCAGGCAAATTGCAAGTACCATTTCCCACAATTACAGTATATGTGCCCTGCCCAAGAACCTGCAAACTTTGCCCGGTAGTTTGGTTATTCCATAAATAAGTGAAACCTGCAGGCTGGGCGGTTAATGTGGTGGAAAGACCCTCACACACGGTACTATCGCCCGAAATGCTTGCATTGGAGGGAATCTGATTATTGCAACTCATCGCTTTCTGGTCAACAGTATTTGCCGCGTATCGGTTTTCGAACAAAGTCCAGGCAGCGCAATCACCTTTCAGAAAGTAATCCAAAAACGGAATTAAATAACTAAGGCTGATGCTAATTTGTGCAGAACGGGAAAGTGGAGACGACGCGCATCCGGAAAATCCTTCACCAAAGTTGCATTGTAAATTTCCACTTCCAAATTGGCAATGTAAACCATTGGTTATGTTGATATACGTTTTACAGGCCGAACGCGCCGAATCGTATATCGGACGCTGGTCGGTGGCCGGCGGGGCAATGCAATCGCCGGACCCCGTAATTGCCAGATATGGCTTTGTCAATTTATAGGCCACAGGAATACAGGCCGGGGTGGTAGCTTTCGATGGACTGAATGTAAAATAGCAATCGGCAGGAACACTGTCCTGTGCTGAAAGAATCAAACTTCCGCCACCCATGGAGTGGCCGCCTAAAGCTCCTTTCGGCAGTACCTTTTGATAGAAGAAAGAACTCGCATTATTGTTTTCTTCCTTCATTTTTCCATACATAAAAATTAAGTCTTTTCCGAAATTCGGATGATTGGGCGATAACCCGGTTTCTGTAGTGAGTAACCCGACAATATAGCCCCGTTTGGCCAAACTATCGGCATAGGGGTAGTAAGGTACTGCGTCCATCTGAAAACCATGGGCAAAAATTACAAACGGAAACACACCATTTGCAAGAGCTGAAGAAGTGCCCGGATATCGAAATTCCAAACTAACAGTGCGATTGCTCCTGGAAGCATCCGTGTAATTGAAAGTTTTAGAAGCTACCGGGTATTGCGCATTTGCCGCTATTGCCAGAATTCCACCGATGAAGAGAAGTAGCGTTTTTTTCACCGTTTATAATTTTGCTGAAAATTAATAAAACGCTCTAACTGGAGCGAAGATATTTGTAATGAAAGGGTTACCACAATGAACGAAAACACCGGGTAATCCACGCAAAATGAATTAATCAAAGTGTACGAATGACACTATGTTCCAATATTTTATTCACCTGAAGTGAGTGAAATCACCTTGCCAATTCACGGTCGAATCGTACATTTGCGCCTCTTAAAATCGAAAGTATCATGAACATTTCGGGCCGAAAAAGCAAACACTTTAACCTTGACGACATTCAGATTAAGAACAGCAGCCATCAGTACTGGAATCTCACTCCTGAAGAGTTGATCGAAGAAACAATTAAACGTGGGCAAGGTTCCCTTAACGATACAGGCGCATTGGCGGTAGATACAGGTGAATTTACAGGTCGCTCTCCTAACGATAAATTTATTGTTTGCGATGATATTACACGCGATTCGGTGGACTGGTCCAGCAAGTTCAACCTACCTATTGAACCTGAGCATTTTGAAAAGTTATATCAAAAAATTACAACCTATCTTTCAGGGAAAGATGTTTTTGCGCGCGACTGTGTAGCCTGTGCACACGATGACTATAAGCTCAATGTTCGAGTGATCAATGAATATCCATGGGCTAATCTTTTTGCCTCGAACATGTTTTTACGTCCCTCAGCCGGCGAGATCGATGATTTTAAGCACGATTGGCTGGTAATTCAGGCGCCGGGTTTTCATGCCGAAGGGAAAGCGGACGGCATTCGTCAGCATAATTTTTCTATTCTGAACTTCACCAAAAAAATCGCCATCATCGGAGGATCAGCCTACACCGGCGAGATCAAAAAGGGAATTTTTACAGTATTGAACTTCGTTCTGCCACACGATAGGAAAGTATTGAGCATGCACTGTTCAGCCAATCAGGGAAAGGCTGGAGATGTGGCTTTATTCTTTGGTTTATCCGGTACCGGGAAAACAACGCTATCTGCCGATCCGAACCGCCCGTTGATTGGCGATGACGAACACGGATGGGATAATAATTCCGTATTTAATTTTGAAGGCGGTTGTTACGCTAAAGTGATTGATCTTTCGGCAGAAAAGGAACCGGACATTTACCGCGCTATTCGCCATGGTGCCATTCTGGAAAATATTGAGTATTTCCCCGGAACCCGAACCGTTGATTACACCAGCAAAAAGCGTACGGAGAACACGCGGGTTTCCTATCCTATCAACTTTATCGACAATGCATTGCCGGTTTCAAAAGGAAATGAACCGAAAAATATCTTTTTGTTGACTTACGACGCTTTCGGCGTATTACCTCCAATTTCAAAATTGAATGTAGGTCAGGCCATGTACTATTTCCTTTCGGGTTTCACCTCTAAGGTTGCTGGAACAGAAGTGGGCGTTGTTGAGCCACAAACTACCTTCTCAGCCTGTTTTGGAGCAGCCTTTCTGCCGCTTCACCCCACAAAATACGCTGAACTTTTGGGTAAGAAACTTGCCGAGAAAACAGATATCAACGTTTGGTTGCTGAATACCGGCTATACCGGTGGCGCTTACGGAACCGGGAAGCGGATGAGTTTGCCACACACTCGTGCTTTGATAACCGCAGCGCTTACTGGACGACTAAATGATGTTACTTATGAAACCCATCCGGTTTTCGGCATAGCTATGCCTACTTCTTGTGATGGCGTTCCTTCCGAAATACTTAATCCAAGGAAATCGTGGCAGGATGCCGGAGCTTATGACGCTAAGGCCGATGAACTGGCTTTGGAGTTCAATAAGAATTTTTCAAAATACGAAGGCGCTGCCTCAGAGGAGATTAAGGCTGCTGCCCCAAAAACGCTACACAAAATTTAATGTGCAGAATTTTTTTGTTTCATTTCTTGCATTTTTAAAATAAAACGATATTTTTGAACTACTAATAAGCCAATTAATGGGAAAATTTAGTGCCCCTGATATGAAAAATATTTCTTTAAAAATCGGCCTCACCTGCATATCAATTTTGGCTGTGGCAGTTGCTTCAGCTCAAATTATTCCACCACCACCGCCACCACCGCCGCCGCCTCCAGGGGTGCCGTTGGACGGAGGGGTTCTATTGATGTTGGCCGGTTCATTAGGTTATGGTGCCTGGAAGAAATTCAAAGGCGAGCCTGAATCTGCAACCGTTTAATTCAAATTATTAACACATTTATAAAGTGCGCCCTGAAAGCGCACTTTTTTTTATTCCATGGAATCTCAGCCAGCACCCGTAATTCAGTTCAATCACGTAAACATTGATCAAAGCGGAGGCCCAATTCTTAATGATGTGAACTTCGAGGTGAACGAAGGCGAATTCGTTTATCTGATTGGAAAAACCGGTACAGGGAAAAGCAGTCTCTTAAAAACGATGTACGCCGATGTGCCGCTTCAGGCAGGAGAGGCGTCGGTTTGCGGGTTTAAATTACATGAACTAAAACATGCTCAAATCCCGTATTTACGCCGGAAATTGGGGATCATATTTCAGGATTTTCAGTTGTTGTTCGATAGAACCGGTGAAGAAAATCTGGCGTTTGTGCTACGCGCTACCGGGTGGGAAAACAAAACCGAAATCCAAAATCGCATTGAGGAAGTATTACATGAAGTGGGTATTGATGGGAAAGGCAAAAAAATGCCGCATCAGCTTTCCGGCGGTGAACAACAACGCCTGGTGATCGCACGCGCCCTACTTAACAATCCGCCGGTAATCATAGCCGATGAGCCTACGGGCAATTTGGATCCTGAAACTTCAAATGAAATTATGAATCTATTGATTCGCATTAACCGATTGCATAATACGGCCATTATCATGGCCACGCACAACTATCTGGTTATTGAAAAGTTTCCGGCCAAAATTTTCAACTGTATGAACGGAACGGTAGTTGTAGAAAAGGGAATATTACTGCGTTGATCAGATGATTTTTTCAAGCAGGTGCAGCGCCATTTTTTCAAATTGCTGATGCTGGTGTTCGGTATCGAAAATGGCTTCCAGATCACGGCGCACGGCTTGTTCAAGGTCCGCATTCCCTAAATACTTTTTTCGGAAAAAAGACAAAATTTCCATGCTTTTTCCTTCTGAATGTTGTTTGATCATTCGATCAAACCGAAGTACATCATCAATTCCAGTACGGGCCCTAACAAATGCAATTTCCTCATCGCTAAGTTTTCGGTCTAGTTCGGCAACGTAAACCAACGCGTAGGCCAAAAACTCTTTATATGTCCACTCAGTATAGGCAATTTCATTTTCCATATTGCCAAACTTAGTGAATTCTATATAGGTTAAATAGATAATTAAATGGTTAAACCTACTTTTGGAAAATTATTACCAAATATGGACTTCAAGCGATTCTTTATAACTGTTACACTTTTCATGGGAGTGGCTCTTTCAGGAGCGTACGCTCAGGAGATCGTAAAACCGAAGCCCAAACCAAAACCAAAGCAGGAGGTTAAAGTAGTGCCGCCGGCATCTAAGATGACCCGCACAGAAGAATTGCGCGTTCAACGCGAAAAAAGGGCTTTGTTTCAGCAAGAGCGGGCTGCCCGCAGCGATGGTCACATCAGCCAGGAAGAACGTAGCCAGCTCAGGCGAAGCCGAAATAAGATGAATGGCCATTACCAGCACACCCTGCGGTCGGCAGGAAGAAGGTAAAAAAAAAGCCGGTCAAACGACCGGCTTTAAATATTCTGTTTAGAACCACTATTTTTTCACCTTAGCTACAATTGCTGAAAAAGCAGCGGCATCGTTTAAGGCCAGATCTGCCAAAACTTTACGGTTCAAATCGATACCGGCTTTGATAAGGCCAGCCATAAACTGTGAATAACTCATACCCTCGGCGCGAACGGCTGCATTGATACGAGCAATCCACAAACTGCGGTAATTGCGCTTTTTCTGTTTACGGCCAATGTAGGCATAAACTCCGGCTTTATCAACGGCGTTCTTAGCAACTGTGTACACATTGCTGCGGTTAAGGAAATATCCTTTCGCCTTTTTGAGAACTTTTTTTCTGCGCTGACGACTGGCTACTGAATTGACTGAACGAGGCATTTTATATCTTTTATGCTATTGAACAATTAGGCTAACAATAATTTGATGCGTTTTTCATCAGAAGGATGAACTGTAGTGTCCTTGCTGAGATCTTTCTTTCTGCCCTTAGCCTTACGGCCCAATAAGTGGCGGTGGAAAGCCTTTGAACGCTTAATTTTTCCCGATCCGGTCGTCTTGAAACGCTTCTTCGCACCGGAATTTGACTTCATCTTTGGCATTGCCTTTATTTTTTTGGGACTGCAAATATAGCCTTTCTCCCGAAATATCCAAAAGCTTTATCAAAGCCGGATTTGATCCATAAATGCCATCCCTTAGCTGGCATAAATTTTTATAATATGTTCAAAAACACACGTTATGGCTAAATATTCAAAAAGGGCTGGTGAAAAGGTTGAAAAAAGTATGCACGAAAAGAAGGAAGGCAAGCTCAAAAGCGGAGGTTCCGGTAAAAAAGTGACCAATCCGAAACAGGCCATCGCCATTGGCTTGTCGGAAGCCCGGCAAGAGGGGGCTAAAGTTCCAAAGAAAAAGGCTGCATCAAAAAAATCTGCGGCCTCTTCAACAAAAAAGACGCCCCGATCTTCTTCCAAAAAATCAGCTTCAAAGGCGCGTAGCAGCAGCAAAAAGTGAGGTCAATTTAAACTGTTCTTTCGCCTCCAGTAAAGATAGACCGGGATGCCGGCAATCACCAGAACTAAACCGGGAAGAGCGTGCCACGGCTTCGTATAGATCAAATTTACACAGAATGCCCCTGCCATTAAAATATAAATTGCCGGTACTAGTGGAAAACCGAATGCGCGATAGGGACGGAAGGTTTCCGGCTGGGTTTTACGAAGAATGAAAATACCGTAAATCGTAAAAATGTAGAATAACATTACGGCAAACATTACATAGTCGAGCAGATCGTTATATCGCCCCGACAAGCAAAGCAAAGCGCTCCAAATAAATTGAATCCATAAAGCGAAACCGGGCACGCCAAATCGATTGTTGAACTTCATTTTTTCAAAGAACAGTCCATCAACTGCCATGGCCTGATAAACCCTTACACTTGAGAGAATGATTCCGTTATTGCAACTGAATGTAGATATCATAATCAGCACTGCCATAATCATAGTTGCCGGTGCGCCAAAAATCATGGTAGCCGCAGCCGTACCAACGCGGTCGTGGGCGGCAAACTGAATACCTTGATTGGTAATCGTACCGGCCTGCGCATCTCCATAAAACGGCAATAGCTTCAGGTAGGCCACATTTGCCAAAAAATAGAGCACGGTTACAATGGATGTACCGATTACCAAACTAAGCGGAATATTCCTTTTGGGATTTTCAATATCGCCGGAAATGAAAGTGACGTTGTTCCAGGCATCACTTGAAAACAAAGATCCTACTAAGGCGGCGCCTACCAGCGTTGCAAATACAAAAGGTGTGGGGGAGAAAGCGATCCAGCTTGTACCGGATTGCTGCAATGGATGGGCCTCCCAAACCCTTTGCATATTCTGTTGCCAGGTACTTTCATTTCCGAAGAACAGAATGCCCAGAATAATAATTCCAAACAGCGCAAAAATTTTGGCCGACGAAAAAATTCGCACAATCCATTTCCCATATTGAATTCCTCTGCTGTTTATTACAGTTAATACCAGTATGGAAAAAATTCCTACCAATTGCGCGGCAGATAATTGAAATCCGCCCCAATTCAACAGGATATTATTCTCGCTAAAGGGTTCGTACAAAACGCCGGCAAATTTGGCAAATGCAACGCCTACTGCTGCAATGGTGCCGCTTTGCACGATCAGAAACAAACTCCAGCCATATAAAAATCCTATCAGCGGGTTGTAAGCTTCTTTCAGGTAAACATATTGTCCACCGGCTTTGGGGAACATGCCTGCCAGTTCGCCATAGCTCAACGCTGCAAAAACAGTCATTAATCCTGAAATCAGCCACAATAGCAACAGCCAGCCCGCGCTACCCACTGTTCGAGCCATATCAGCACTAACGATGAATATGCCTGAGCCGATCATGGAACCGGAAACGATCAGAATCGCATCCAGAAGTTTTAATGAAGGCCCTGTGGAACTACTTTTCAACGTTGGCGTTCTTCATTCCATAGAAATAAAATATGACCATGCCGATGGCCATCCACACCAACAGGCGGATCCAGGTATCGAGAGGCAGGAATACCATCATGAACAAGCAGGTTAGTACGCCCAGAATAGGAACCACCGGAACGAAAGGTGTTTTAAAAGCCCGTGGTGCATCAGGCATTCTTTTGCGCAACACGATAACGCCCAGGCATACCAGTATAAACGCGAAAAGGGTTCCGATGCTGGTCATTTCACCAACAACGCTTCCCGGAATGAATGCTGCGAATAAACTAACGAATAACGCCATTAGCAGGTTAGATTTATAAGGTGTATGAAACGTAGGATGAACATCGGAGAACAATTTCGGCAACAGTCCGTCTTTGCTCATGCTGAAGAACACTCGCGACTGCCCCAGTAACATCACCAGAATTACGGAAGAATAACCTGCAAGAATGGCTACGATAATCGCTTGCTTCATCCATGCGTATGGTGTATGGCTTAATGCTGTAGCCACCGGTGCGAGGCGGTCAGTAGGATCGGCTTTAAATTCAGTATAGTGAGCCAAACCGGTCATTACATGTGCGAATAAAATATACAGAACGGTACAGATGGCCAGTGATACCAAAATACCAATAGGCATATCACGTCCGGGATTTTTAGCTTCTTGAGCTGCGGTTGATACCGCATCGAAACCGATGTAGGCGAAAAAGACGATGGCTGCAGCACGCACAATACCGCTCCAACCATAATGGCCAAAATCGCCGGTATTGTCAGGAATGTATGGCGTATAGTTTTCAGCATGTGTAAAGCTCCAGCCCATTACTATAAATGCCAGAACTACTGCAATCTTCAGAATAACGATTAATGCATTCACCGTGGCCGATTCGTGAGTGCCTCTCATCAGGAGCAGCGACATTAGAACCACAATAAATACAGCCGGCAGGTTGCACACCCCATGAACCATAGTGGCATTAGCTATCAGTGGGTTGGCCATACCATTAATCATTTCGGGTATGGCTTCACCATTCAGGAGGTAAACATGTTCAAATGGCGTCATGAAGAACTGCCGGGGCACTTGCCATCCCATTCCATGTAACAATTTAAACAGGTAACCCGACCAACTGCTGGCAACCGTGGCTGCACCCACGGCATATTCCAATACCAGATCCCATCCAATTACCCAGGCAAGTAACGTGCCCATAGTGGCGTAAGTGTAAGTGTAGGCGCTTCCTGCTACGGGAATCATGCTAGAGAATTCGGCATAACACAAGCCCGCAAAAGCACAACCAATTGCCGCAATTACGAATGATATGGTGATTGCCGGGCCTGCATTTTCACCGGCAGCAACTCCGGTAATTGAAAACAACCCTGCTCCAATGATAGCACCAATTCCAAGTGCAATGAGGTGGTAGGCGCCGAGTGTTTTTTTAAGGGTGTGGCCTTCTCCGGTTAGAGAAGATTGTTCAATGATTTTGTGTAGGGGTTTCTTTGCAAAAAGATTGGCCATGCAACGGAGTTTATTGATAGGAAGGCAATATAGTTTTTTGACTTTAAAATTCAGGAATTGAAATTTTCCATAAAAAGAAAAAGCCCCAAAGGGGCTTTTTCCAAAGTGTTCAAAAACTATGGGAAGATGCCCATAGCGTAGTAACTTTCCTTGATTTTGTTTATCGACAAGCCAAAGGCTGCAGTGCGCAGATCTTGAATTTTCTTGTGTTTTTTGTAGAATTCGCGAATGTCGTGATAAGAGTTGATCATCGTATCTTCCAATCCTGAATTCACCAAATCGATTTCATCGGCACCGTGGATCACGGTTTCAATTTGTTTTCTGGTGGCGCCGGTTTTGCTTAATTCTTCGATCAACTGAATCATATTTCGCTGACTCTTTTCCTCGAATCGTTTTTGCATGCGGCCGAAACGCACATGCGATAAATTTTTCAACCATTCAAAGTACGAAACCGTAACACCACCTGCATTGATGTAGATATCCGGAATAACCATAATACCGCGCTTATTGAGGATTTGCGCGGCCGCAGGGGTAACCGGTCCGTTGGCAGCTTCGGCTATGATTCGTGCTTTAATCTTAGGCGCATTCAATTCGGTGATTTGCTTTTCCAGCGCTGCCGGAATCAGAATGTCGCACTCCATTTCCAATGCATCGCTGCTCTTTTTGAGGTTTTTTGATCCCGGGAAATTCAGCAAAGATTTCTTTTCCTGACGGTATTTAAACACGGCATTCGGATCGAGGCCCTTTTCATTGTAGATGGCACCTTCTGCTTCTGCAATGGCAATAACTTTAGCACCGTATTGTGTAATAATATTTGCCGTATGGAAACCCACGTTGCCAAGGCCTTGAATAATTACGCGCTTGCCTTCTAAACCGGTGGTAAGTCCCAGTTTCTTCATGTCATCGGCATAGCTGGTTACCTGATTCAATGCATAAACCACTCCACGGCCGGTAGCTTCTGTACGACCTTTGATACCATTTTGCGATACCGGCTTTCCTGTTACACAGGCATAACCATCTACATCGCCCGGTTTCAGCGTCATGTAGGTATCCATAATGATGGCCATTTCCTTTTCGCCTGTACCGTAATCAGGGGCCGGAACGTCTAATCCGGGTCCAATGAAATTTTTCTTAACGAGTTCGGAAGTATATCGCCGTGTAATGGCTTCAATTACCTCTGGCGGGGTGTTTCGAGGCGAAATCTTAATACCGCCTTTTGCACCGCCAAAAGGTACGTCAACTATGGCGCATTTGTAGGTCATCAACGCCGCCAGAGCCATAACTTCATCCTGATCTACGTGCATGGAGTAACGGATGCCACCTTTGGTAGGCATTCGGTGATGCGAATGCTGAACGCGATAGGCTTCAATAACTTTAATTTCGTTGCCGAACTTCACCGGAAAGTTCATTTTGTAGATCGAATTGCATGCTTTAATTTGTTCCAGCAGGCCGCTTGGCGCTCCGGTGAACGGCGCTGCCATATCGAAATAATGGGAAACCGATTGAGAAAAACTGAGGTCCTTCAGGTCAACTTTTGCTGCTTTCTTTTCAGCCATGTTATTTTTTTTAATGAAGAAATTTTACTGTTCAATGATTTTTTGGGAAATCGAATGAAGAAAGATTTTTCGGAATTGCAAATCAAGGGATAGGCGGTAACTTGTGCATATTCCGTACCATTGCACCTGAGCAACCATAACTATTAGTGAAAATGATGATATCTGAAAATGTTTCTTTACTGCCTTACAATACCTTTCACATCGATGCTACAGCCAGGTATTTTACAGAGGTAGATTCACTGGAAACTTTGAAGGAATTACAAGCGCAGCACGTTTTCAAAAATCAAAAAAGATTGATTTTGGGCGGTGGCAGCAATATACTGCTGACCAAAGATTTTGACGGACTGGTGATTAAAATCAGCATTCCCGGAATTACATTATTGCGTGAAGATTCCCATTTCTGGTACGTTAGAGCATCGGCAGGTGAACGTTGGCATCAGTTTGTGATGCATTGCGTGGCCAATGAATATGCGGGCGTAGAGAACATGTCGCTCATTCCGGGTCAAATTGGCGCTTCGCCCATTCAGAACATTGGCGCTTATGGCGTTGAGTTAAAAGACGTATGCACGCACGTTGAGGCACTTCATGTGCAAACCGGAGCAATGCAGATCTTTTCAAATGAAGAATGCGGTTTTGGCTATCGCGACAGCATTTTTAAGCAAAAGGAAAAGGACAATTGGATTATCACTGCTGTTCATTTCCGATTGCATAAAGTTCCCAGATTCCATGTAAACTATGGCGATATTAAAGCTACTTTGGAGGAAATGCGTGTTACTGAACTCTCCATAAAAGCTGTTAGTGATGCCGTTATCCGGATTCGTTCTTCCAAACTTCCCGATCCGGTTCAATTAGGAAATGCAGGAAGTTTCTTTAAAAATCCGGTAGTGCCCAAATCAATGGCCGATGAACTTTTACTTCGCTATCCGATAATGCCTCATTTTCCCCAAAATGATGGCAATGTGAAGATTCCGGCAGGATGGCTCATTGAGCAATGTGGTTGGAAGGGGAAAAGAATAGGTCAAACAGGTGCCCACGCCAATCAGGCTTTAGTATTGGTAAACTACGGGGGCGCTACCGGCAACGAAGTGTATGAACTCGCCATGACCATTGTGCAATCGGTTGAAGCTAAATTCGGTATTTCCATCACTCCTGAAGTAAACCTGATTTGACCTGATAGGCATTGAGGTGATGGCATAGCTTTTATATCTACTCTGCTTTAACACTTTAAAGCAGAAACAATGAAATCAATATTTTTTAAGATGGCACTGATCGCCACGATTGGGTGCACGGCTGCGGTTGCGGCACAGACCGGTTCTACCGCAACGCCTTCGCACCAAACCGACGGCAATCGTCAAAGCGGTGGTAAGATGAATGGTGGAAGTACCGGAAGTACCGGAAGCCGCGGAACCACACGTGGTACCCGTGGCTCGACCGGAGCAACAGGCCACACCGGCAATTGGGGAAATACCGGTTCATCGGGATACACAGGAAATACCGGTTATTCCGGAATGAATGGTTCGAGCGGTTATAATGGAACCACCGGGCCAGAGTACTACAACAACAACAATCCTCACTAAAAATTCGGCCATTTGTTTACTAAGTGATTCCGTTATTCGGAATCACTTATTTTTATTTCGAAACAAAAAATAACCGGGATGAATTCAGGGCTTCAGCAATTGCGTGTATTTGTGGTAGATGATGATGATGATGACTTGCTGCTGATTACAGAGTACTTGCAGACCATGGAAAATTACCGGGCCGAAATCACCACTGAACGAAATAGCGAGAAGGCGCTGATTCAAATTCTCAATAATGAACACGACGTTTATATTGTTGACTATCGTTTAGGAGCCAGAACCGGGGTGGAATTGATTAAGGTTGCCGCTCAGGCGGGAATCACAAAGCCATTTATTTTACTTACTGGTGCGGGCGATAAATACGTTGATCTGGAAGCCGCAAATGCGGGGGCATACGACTATTTAGTAAAAAGCGAAATCAATGCGGTGCTACTTGAAAGATGTTTGCGCTACTGTATGGAATATTACAATACGCATCAGGAGCTAAGAGAGAGTGAAAGCCGTTATCGCGATATATTTACCAAGACCAACGAGATTATTTTTGTTGCTGATCAGCACTTTAGGATCGTAAATTTTAATCCTGTATTTACGGCTACATTAGGTTACGAGGCCCATGACCTTCAAAACAAAAATCTTAAAGACCTCTTCCTTCGTGATGAGCTTGCAGCAGCCTTTATTTCCTCACTGGCCGAATCAGGAAGTATCAGCGATATTGAAGTAGAACTTATTGGGAAAGGCGGGATTCCGAAATCTTTTTTGGCGTCCTGTTTGAAAATTGAACTTAGTGGAGAAGGCGCGGAATATTTGGGCATTTTTCACGATTATTCTGTAATTAAGAAAGCCAGTGCTGAACGGTTGTTACGTGAAAAAACCGCTGCTACGGCCAAGTTGGTGGCCCGCCTGGCCGATGAGATTCACCGGCCGCTTACAGAAATTGAGAACTCGGTGGAAGAACTTCAACCTTTGGTAGATGAAGATCAGGAATTCTACCTGAATATTATTAAATCGAACAGCAAGCGAATTGAAGGGTTGGTTTCGGAATTGATGAAGATTTCCAATCCATCAGAAAACAAGTTGGAAGCCATTGATGCGAAGGAATTGTGTTTAGAGGCTTTGCAGCAGGCCAAAGATCGAATTGAACTGAATCATATCAAATTACATTCTTATTTCCCAGAGGAAAACATATTGCTGAAAGTTGACCGCGAGAAGTTGCGTATCGCTTTATTGAACATTATTATTAATGCCATAGAGGCGATGGAAGCAGGCAAGGGTGAGCTGCATTTAAGTTTGCAGTTTACCGGTTCTACAGTAAAAATTAAAATTGCCGACAATGGCGGCGGAATTCCGGATGATGTACTACCTCGGCTTTTTCAGCCATATTTCACTGGGAAAAAAAATGGAATGGGCTTGGGTTTAGCCAACACCCATTCCATCATTCAATCACATGGCGGGGAAATTGGGGTGGAATCACAATTGGGTAAGGGAACCGTGTTTTCGCTCACACTCCCTTTGGTGAGCTCATGAATTCTTTTTCAACCACTCGCTGATGGCTGCCCGTTGCGATTGCGCCACTCCGGCTGTATGAAGATTGCTAAGCGTAATTGTGGCATATCGTCCGCGGGTAACGCTTACAATATGTTTTGGGTTGACCAAATAAGTTTGATGCGTTCGCAGGAATCCATACGGCGCCATTTGTTCCTCATATTTTTTCAAAGTTTGTGATAATAATAGCTTTTCACCGCTCGCGAGAATCACGTGGGTATAATTGTTATCAGCCTGACAGTAAATGATATCATCGGGTACCACAAGCCGTGTACCTTTTTCGGTATGCAGCGCCACCCGTTTTGGCCGGACGGTTGTTTCGCGCATTTCCTGAAGCATACTTCCCAGTAATTCCCATTTCCGATTTTGCACGCGGAGCATAATTGATTTAAAAGTGGCATCCAACTGTTGATCTGACAAAGGTTTCAGCCAATAATCGAATACACCATTTCTTGCAGCGTCAAAGGCATGTTTCTTGGATTGGCTTACACAAATCCATTCAAATGGAATTATCGGGTAATCCTGAAGCAACTGAAATGCGTTTTTTAAATCAGCATCCAGTAGGAGTACATCGGGTAATTCTTCCAGAAAAGATAGCTTGGCGGAATCGAGATTCTCGCTTTGTTTTAAGCCAATCATTCCGTGATAATGCGATTCGCAATATTTGGTGATTGCAGCTATAAAATCTGTATCGGCAGATAGTACAAATAAGGTAAGGTGTTTCATGAGAAAAATATTTAGTGTGCTCAATATTAGCGCTTTACAATAGGCTGAACTAGCTCTTCGGAATGCATTATTAATATTCTAATTCCTCAGCGGAACACTCCAATGGCATTTAAAGTGTTGAAATTCAATTCGAAATGAAATTGGATAAAAAGGGGGGATTTGTCCATTCGGCAATGCAATTGAAACCTTTATCGACATGTATCGTATTATATTTTTCTATTCTATTAATGTGAACACCATATCAATAACAGGTCAAAATTTTAGATTTACTAAGGCTGCCGATATCCGTCGGAAGCCTTGGAATATGGCAAAACAAGTAGTTGGTTCGTTACAACTGTTGTACAGCAATGGAATTACCGCCATGCGTTCAATCCTGTTTTTGACAGGAACGATTTGCCTTGTAATGGCGGTTACCAGCACCCACGAATACAATTACGGGTTAGTAAACTGGATACAGGGTATTCTGGCATTGATTGTGATTGGGTTTACTTATACTGCTTTTGGCGAAGCCAATTATCTGATGTTTGGCCATGGGTATATTATTCTGCTGGATCTGCTCAATATGATTCCTATTATCAGCAGCCGGTTTATCGATAAGTTCAGCTATCAGTACATTATTTTCTTTTTCGTTTCCAGTCTATTTTTTCGCGACAAGAAAAGTTTGCTGATGTGCGTTGGGGTGAACGTAGCGGGTTTGATTTTGCTATTGTATTTTCCGGCCACCAATTCTTCATCGTTGCTCGACTTTTATTACAGTTGCTTATTATGTATGGTAAGTTTGAGCATACTGATGCTTTACCGTTTTGATGTGGAAACCAAGCTAGCGGAGAGCGAAAAGCAATATCGTTTAATTACCGAAAACTCAGCCGACATTATTTGTACGCACCAACCCAGCGGTATTCTTGATTTTGCGAGCCCATCATTGTATCATCTCACGGGATATTCGCCGGGTGAGTTAAAGGGGATTTCTCCTATGAAATTCATTCATGAGGAAGATCTTGAGAAACTTAAGGCAATGGCCCGGACAAGTGTTAATGGGGAAAGCGATCGCATTTTTCAATATCGTTTCCGGAAGAAGAATGGCGAGTACATTTGGTTGGAAACTTTAGTTAAAGATTTGAAGAGTGATGGTGATACCTCTGATAGTAATTTCCTGAGCCAAACCAGAAGTTTTCAGAAGAACCATCTTTATCAGGAGGAGATTGAACGAAAGAACGTGGAGCTAAAGGCCAGTTACAACGACATGGAAATGTTTGCCTATATCGCTTCGCACGATATGCAGGAACCCCTGCGAATGATTTCGAGCTATATGCAACTGCTAAAGCGCCGTTATGCCAACGCTGCAGAAGATGCGGAGAGTGTTGAATTTATTGACTATGCGCTTCGCGGAGCTTCCAATCTTCAGGCGCTGACGCGCGATCTGCTTGCCTATTCTACCCTAAATAAAAAGGAGTTGAACATTACGGAGGTTGACCTTCAGCAACTGCTGGACGATATTACCAATGATTTGAAGATGCTGTTGCAGGAGCGGAATGTTATACTTGAAATACCGGAACGCTTTCCAACGTATTATTGCGATAAGAATGCTATACGGCAATTGTTACAGAACCTTATCCAAAACGCCATTAAGTACAATACATCGCAGCAGCCGGTGGTATCAATCAGCTTTAAGCCGATCAATAAGGCGATGATATTTTGTGTGCGCGACAATGGTATTGGTATCGAAATGCAATATGCTCAAACCATTTTTGAACCTTTCAAGAGGTTACATACCAAAAATCAATACGCAGGCACCGGTTTGGGTTTATCGATCTGCAAACGCATTATTGACCGTCATGCCGGTAATATTTGGGTGGAGTCACAAATCAATCACGGATCTTCTTTCTACTTTACGATACCATCAGTAGAGCGTTTGTTATCATTCCAAAATGATATCAACCGAATCAATCTTTAAGTCGAGCAATATCTTTTGAGCCTCAATAATTGCCTGATGCAAAATATCGGCGGCATTGGTCAATTGTTCGTAGGTCATCTTACGCATCATTTGGAAACGAAGAATGGATTTATCGCGTGGAACTGCAGGAAATTCCACCGAATTTGCCAGCAAGCCGAGCGACATTGCTTCGCGTTGCAGTAAACGGGACAATCGGCTATCACCTATGAGCACAGGAATGATAGGACTGATAATTCCATTGGTTACAAAACCATGGCGATTGAACTCACGCACTAAAAATTCGCTTTTAGCACGCAATTCACGACGCATTTCGGCACCTTCCTGGGAGAAGGCGATGTCGAGCGCCTTGAGGGCGAGTGCACACGACAAATTACTCAAACCTGTTGCGAAGGTATAGCATGGAGCAAAAATATCGATCTGATTTTTTATACAACGTGGTCCGCCTAAAAATCCGCCTGTTATGCCCAATGCCTTGCTAAATGAACCGGCAATCACGATGTTGTTACTGCCTTTAACCGGTATAGTGTTCAACAAACCTCTGCCGTTCTCATCTACCAAAGCCAAATCGTTCGTAGCATCTATGTACAAAATGGCATCATACTTTTTACACAGTTCGTACATAGCCAGCATATCCGGGCTGTCGGAATTCATGGAGTACAAGGTTTCTACAGCCACGAAAATTCCGGCTGTTTCACTTTTTCCTCTGCAGAAGATCAGTTTTTTTTCCAGATCCTCAAGTGAATTATGTTTGAACTTGTAAACGTACTCGGTAGCGAACTTTGCACCTACATCTGAGGAATTGTGCATCAGCATATCCATGATGATGTAATCGCGATGAGATGCCAAACCGGCTAAACCGGCAAATGCGGAACACCAGCCGCTTGGAAAAAGTTGCACTTGTTCCACTTCCAAAATATCGGCCAACCGATGTTCTAATTGCTGGGTAAGTGTATTTCTGCCTCCAAGTACCGGAGAACCGCCGGAGTTGATCCCATATTCGCGGATGATCTCAATAGCGTGATCAAGAATGCGTTGATCGTTGCTAAGGCCCAGGTAGTCCTGCGAGCCAAAATTCAGCAATTCCCTATCGCTATCCACCCATGTTCCTTTAACGGTAATTTCCGTACCTAATCGTTTGGTAAGAATTCTGCTGAATGGCCAGAAACCGTGTAGTTTCAGAAGGTCAACCCAGTTGTTGAACGGTTTGTACCGTTCTTCAAGAGTCTTACCCTGTACATTTCTGAAAAGGTATCCCCCCCCCAATAGCGCCTCATACTGTGAGGTACTTGAATTGACCATAGTAGAAAAAATTTACATACTCATAATGAATACATCTACAAAGCTAAGCAATGCTTGCTTTTTACAAGTATAGGCAGAAAAAAAATCGTTGTTAAAATTTTTATGCAGGTTTAGTCACCACCAACTGTTTAATGTGTTGTATCCAGCGCACGGTTTCGTGAGGTGGGCCTAATAGGGTGAGATGGCCCAATTTTCTTCCAGGCTTTGTAGAAGTTTTACCGTAGAGATGTAAATAGGTATTTGGTATCGCCAATGTTTCTTCCAATCCCGATAGCGTGAAAGTGCCATTGACATCCGGAGCGCCAATGATGTTCCACATCAGTGCCGGCTCGCGAAGTTCGGGGTTTCCTAAGGGCAAATCCAGCAACAAGCGCAACTGCATTTCAAATTGTGAAGTGTAGTTAGCCTCAATTGACTGATGCCCGCTATTGTGCGTACGCGGAGCCGTTTCGTTTACCAGAATGGCTCCGTTTTTATCGAGGAACATTTCAATTGCAAAAATGCCTGCACTATTGAAAGCTTTAACCACCTGAACGGCTATACCAGCAGCGGTTGCTGCTTGTTCGGCTGTAATTTGCGCAGGCGCAATCTGATAATCTACCAGATTATATTGAGGATCGAAAACCATTTCCACGGCGGGGTAAATCACCAAATCCCCATCATTGTTGCAGGCCACCGTAACTGCAATTTCTTTTGCTATGGCTACTCCTTTTTCCAGTACGGAAGGCGCATCAAAACCCTGATTCAATTGCGTTTGGTTGGTAATGATGGCCACGCCCTTTCCATCGTAACCTCCGGTACGGAGCTTATGGGCAGCAGGTAAAAAATCGATATAATTGTTCAGTTCAGAAGCGCGTTCAGTAAGCACGAACGGGGCTGTTGGAATATTGTTCTCCTGGTAAAACTGCTTTTGAAGCCCTTTGTCGCGAATAATCTGTAGCACCTCAGGGCGAGGAATAATCGTTTTTCCTTCCTGCTGTAATTGAAACAGCGCCTCGATGTTCACATTCTCAATTTCGATCGTAATCACATCGGCCTTCCTGCCGAACATTAAAACCGAATCGAAGTTGCGTATATCCCCGTTGGTGAATTCATCGCAGAGGAGAGCGGCCGGTGCATCCGTTCCTTTTTCGAGCACCATTGTATAAACCGGATAATTGGCTGCTGCCTGAAGCAACATTCGCCCTAATTGTCCACCACCAAGAATGCCGATACGTTTCATGAATGCGAAGAAAGGCTTTTCAGATGAAGTAAGTAATGCCGTGAATTGTCCTTTTATGCGGTACCGGCTACTTGCACTTTTGCGCCATCGTTTAATTAAAACAAAACACAATGAAAACTTCATTACTAAGGAAAATTTCGATAGTTGCCGCTACCTTTTGGGCAACAACATCAGAGGCGCAAACCTTAAAATGGGCCAAGTCGCTTGGCGGTGGTGACCGCAGCGTGGGCCATGCCATTACCGTTGATGCCTCGCGAAATGTAATCACAGGCGGTTATTTTTCGGGAACAGTGGATATGGATCCATCTGCCACAACTGCCAACCTTATCAGCGCTACCACGTCATTTGATTGCTACGTTCAGAAATTAGATTCATCAGGGAATTTGTTGTGGGCGCGCCGCATGGGGGGCGATGATGACGATGAAACAAATGCTCTTGCTGCCGATGCCTCGGGTAATGTATATGCTGCCGGCTATTTCAATACTTCCATCGATTTCGATCCGCTGCATTCGGGAACGGTAACCGGTGTAGCAGCCGGAGCCGCTGATTTCTACGTGGTGAAATTTTCGCCATCGGGGAATGTTTTATGGGCAAAAACATTTGGAGGAAGTGGTAATGACAAAGCTACCGGCCTGGCGCTGGACGCGGCCGGTAACATTTTTGTAACCGGAACTTTTGAAGGCACGGCCGATTTTGACCCAAGTGCAGCGACCGTAGCGCGATCGTCGAATGGCGACCGCGATATTTTTGTACTGAAACTGAGCAGCAGCGGCAGTTATGTTTGGGTGCAAACTTTTGGAAGTGTGGACGCAGATAACGGCAATGCTATTGCTTTAGACCACGCCAACAATGTGGTAGTGACCGGAAGTTTTCAAAATACGGTGAATTTTGATCCGGTTAGTGTTCATAACCTCACGGCCTATGGCTATGGAGATGTTTTCATTTTGAAGTTGGACAATTCCGGCAATTATGTGTGGGCCGGTGCGGTGGGAGGCGCTGATTATGATGATGCCGGAAGAGGTGTTGCAATAGATAAGGCTAACAATATTTTCGTAACAGGAATTTATCGGGGCGATGTAGATCTGAATCCCGGAGTGGCTGTAGATAGCTTTAGCTGGCATTCCTACAACGATGTTTTTCTTTTGAAACTTACTGCTTCCGGCACATACGCATGGGCGAGGGTGATGGGCGGCGGCTCGTGGGACGAAGGGTATGCTGTGACTACTGACACTTTTGGGAATGTTTATAGTACCGGATATTTTGGAGGTAGTGCCACATTTAATGAAGTTGGTCCGGTGGTGCTTACCAGCAATGGCGGCAGCAATGTATTTATACAAAAATGGAGTGGCGCAGGCGTGATGGTATGGGCCAAATCATTAGAAGCTTCGGGTGATGATATTGGGGAAGCGATTGCAACCGATGCTTCGGCCAATATTTATGTAACCGGTCAATACAGTATTGTTACCGATTTTGATCCGAATGCTGCGGTGGTTTCCATTACTAATAGCAGCGCGCATAGTTCATCGTTCATTCTGAAATGGAGTTCCGAAGAACCCGCGCATCCGCAAGGCATTACTGAAGCTGAGGCTGAAATATTGCGTGTTTATCCAATTCCTGCAAATGAGTTGTTGCAGGTACAATTCAAAAATGCACAGCGCGGCGTTCTTACGTTATTCGATTTAAGCGGCAGTATTATGTATGAACAGGAAATAGATGGTTTGGCAACAGTTGTGAGCCTGAAAGATTTCGCAATTGGAAATTATATTCTGAATTGGAAAGGAGAGAAGGGTTCGAAATCGATGATGATTTCAAAGATGTAAAATCACTACGCTCCGATTTAGAAGAGGTAACAAAAGAGATGCAGTTGCATCTCTTTTGTGCTTTCAGGGAATCATTTTTAGGTGCTACCATGGATTTGCGGAAAAGAAATTGCATATAAGCCAATGGGGGAAATTTTCAAAAAAAGACCCCGCAAAGCATTATGGCAAACCGCGGTAGGGATGGCAGGTACTATCATTAAAACAAGTAAAATTTAAAGTTTATTTTAGCACTAACCGAGAGGCGTTGCTTGCCGATAACTGACGCAATTGACGACCTTCTGTAGCCTCCTTAGGGAGGCTACCTTTTTTTAGAGCGCCGATGGCGCTCAACCGAGAGGCAATTGCCGCCTCCTCCTCAGCAATTAATGGAATGTTCCGGAATGCCTGATCATTTTTATACAAGGCATAGATGATAACCAGTAATTTCTTTTGTACGGCTACATAACTTTTCATTTTTTCATGATGCCGCTCGTACGTTCTCATAAACAGTTGAATAAATGGAGTTAACCGGTATCGTACTACGTTGAAAGCTGGCATATACAATGCTCTTCGGATCCGACTGTTTCCCCGCTTGGATATCTTTGTTTTCCCCACTCTTTTACCGGAACTATTCTCCACCACATCATAACCACTATAACTTACTAGCTGGCGACTGTTATGAAATAAATCGAAGCCATTGGTTTCTGCTATAACTACAGCTACGGTGAGCATCCCTAGTCCTTTGATCGCGGCAATGCGTTCTACCTTTTCAAATACTTCCGCATTGGACATTAGCTGCTTTTTTATCAGTTCATCCACTTGCGCCACTTGCTTGTCGATATGAGCCAATGTAGCCTTCAACTGCTTTACTACGCTGTGGATAACGTACATCGCTGCTTCTAACGAAAGTAACTGATTGGATAATTCTGTGCGAATCTCCTGAAGGCGTTGATGTTGGCGGGTTAAAGTGCGTAAGTGAAAGAAGAACGGACTCATTGGCGTCCATTCCGGCAATGCCTGCTCACAAATCATTTGCGCCAGCCCCTGAGCATCTGATTTATCTGTTTTGGTTTTAATGCCGATTGCTTTTATGTAATCCTTGGCTCGATTAGCCAGAATTACAGATACCCGATATTTTTTCTGTGAAAAGAACAGCGCACAATTTTCATAGTACACCCCTGTAGCTTCCATCCCTATAGTGAGCCCTACATCCTTTTGTTTGTGATGTTTTGAAATCCAGCTTTCAAGGAACTGAAATCCGGCTAATGTGTTATTAAATTTTGTACTTGCCACCACTTTAACCCGTTGTGTGGCATCAATAGCGCTCATGCAGGCACGGCACTCTTTTGACCCAATGTCAATACCAACAGCATACTTCAACATTTTGATGTTTTTTAAATGAACAAAAAGCCGCAGAAAACTCCCCTTTCATCTTCCTCACTCATAGAATAGTTCGTATAGGCCAAAAACGCCTATCGATTAGGTACTATCGGGAATCCAAAAGAGAAAACAGGTGCAGATTAACCTGCCATAGAGCGTCAATGCGCGTGCGGAAAGCTCAAGTTGCTGCACCCGTTTTTCTACTCACACTAAGATAAAGAGATACTTCTAATGCGATTCAAAGCTCTTTTTTATCTATTGCCTGCAAAGATATGAGCGGAAAGCCCGGAAGCCGCGCCACTGCTGCATTTCAAGAATCACAAACGTTATGCCGCGGCTGAGGACTTGCAGCGAACAGCCCGGCATCCGCAAAAATAATTTCGAATTATGAATTTGTGGATGTAGTGATTGCAGCATTTAAGGAAACTTCTTTTCAATCACCATTGCAGATGCTACAGAAAAATGGAATTCTTCAAAGTTTCGCTTTTCACGATTTTTTCGATGTAGGGCAGTTTAAGACAATCGCGGATATATCCCAGATGACGCTCGTTATGAAGATCGGTACTAATAAAATCGATCATTTCGGCATCGATCAGTTTTTCGCTGATCACCTTTGCGCTTTTGCCATACACTCCTGTTAATGAAGCCATATTCATCTGAAAAAAAATGCCTTGGTCCTTTATTTCGCGATATTGTTCCAAACTTTCTTCGTGGTAATATGGGTATCGTTCAGGGTGAGCCAATACCACGTTATAACCGGCTGCGCGCAGATCGTAAAAATAGCTGGTTGCACTAAACGACTTCATGAGGTACGAAAGTTCCACCAGAACATAGTTACCTGCCATGGTGAGCAACGAGCGTTCATCGATTTTCTTTTTTATGGTTTCATCAAGATAATATTCGGCCCAGGCGTCAAATTCAACCGCAATGCCATTTTCTTTCAGGGCCTGGCGCACTTTATCGCGCCCGGCAAGAATATTATCGGGTTTATTAGGATAGCCATCGGTCATGATATGGGGTGAAGTAATGATTTTCCGATAGCCGAGATCGTGCAACCCTTTAATGAGGTGTAGTGATTGTTCAAGGGTTTGAGCGCCGTCGTCGATACCCGGAATGAGGTGAGAGTGAAAATCGACGCCTACGGATGAGAAATCGGTGAGCGAAGCAACCGGTTCTTTCTTTTTGAAGATATTTGATAGAAAACCCAAATGTACTTTTAACGAATATAGTATTTCTGTTTTAGTTAGTTTTTGTACAGCGGTTTCGGGTGTGGAAAGATGCTGCCCTGTTTTAGTAAAAAATAATAGTTTTGGCACGCAAAAAAAAACACATGCCATATTTATTTACGTCCGAATCGGTATCTGAAGGCCATCCTGACAAAGTTGCCGACCAAATCTCTGATGCTTTGATCGATAACTTCTTAGCGTTTGATTCTAGTTCAAAGGTTGCCTGCGAAACTTTGGTAACTACCGGTCAGGTTATGCTTGCCGGTGAAGTTAAATCAAAGGCGTCGCTGGATGTTCAAAAAATTGCCCGCGAAGTGATTACCAAGATTGGTTATACCAAAGCTGATTATATGTTTGAGGCTAATTCGTGCGGTATACTTTCGGCAATTCACGAGCAGAGCGCTGACATTAATCAAGGTGTAGAACGCACGAAGAAAGAAGATCAAGGGGCCGGTGATCAGGGAATGATGTTTGGTTACGCATCAAACGAAACGGATGATTATATGCCATTGGCATTGGATTTGGCACATAAGATATTGATTGAACTGGCTGCACTTCGTCGTGAAAACAAGCAGATTAAATATTTACGTCCGGATGCGAAATCGCAGGTTACTTTGGAGTACGACGATAACAATCGTCCGGTTCGCATTGACGCTATTGTTATTTCTACGCAGCACGATGATTTTGACAAGGAGGGAAAGATGTTGGCCAAGATCAAGGAGGACATGGTGAAGATTTTGATTCCCCGAGTTAAGGCGAAATACAAAAAGTATGCTCACTTGTTCAATGATAAGATTGAGTATCACATTAATCCTACAGGAAAGTTTGTGATTGGCGGACCGCATGGCGACACCGGGTTAACTGGTCGTAAGATTATTGTGGATACTTATGGTGGGAAGGGTGCGCATGGAGGCGGAGCTTTCAGCGGAAAGGATCCTTCGAAGGTTGACCGTTCTGCGGCTTATGCTACGCGTCACATTGCTAAGAATTTGGTTGCGGCAGGTGTGTGCAGTGAAGTTTTGGTACAGGTATCGTATGCTATTGGTGTTGCTAAACCTATGGGTATTTACATCAACACCTATGGTACGGCCAAGGTTAAAATGAACGATGGTGAGATTGCCCGTAGGGTAGAAAAGATATTTGACATGCGCCCTTACTTTATTGAGCAGCGTTTAAAGTTGCGTCAGCCGATGTACAGTGAAACTGCGGCATATGGGCATATGGGGCGCAAAAATGAAACGGTAGAGAAGACTTTTGTAGCTCCTGACGGAAAGGTTAAAAAGATGAAGGTAGAGTTGTTCACTTGGGAGAAATTAGATTTTGTGAGCAAAGTGAAGAAGGAGTTTGGTTTAAAGTAATTGAGCTCAATTAAGAATAGAAGAAGGCCATTCCAATTGGGATGGCTTTTTTTTTGTGGGGGGCATTGGGATGATAGAAAACGGATAAGCGAGCAGAGAGGCTGGAACCTCGAAAGTAGGACCTTCGAGGTTGGTGCTCGCACTTCGAGGTTGTTGCTCGCATTGGAACCTCGAAAGTAGGACCTTCGAGGTTGGCGACAATGGTTGTTCCGATAAGCGATTAGTCTACCGACCTCGAAAGTAGAACCTTCGAGGTCGGCACTTAGACGGGAACCTCGAAAGTAGGACCTTCGAGGTTGGCGACAATGGTTGTTCCGATAAGCGATTAATCCACCGACCTCGAAAGTAGAACCTTCGAGGTTGTTGCTCGCATTGGAACCTCGAAAGTAGGACCTTCGAGGTTGGTGCTCGCATTGAAACCTCGAAAGTAGAACTTTCGAGGTTGGCGACAATAATTGTAGCGAGCATCACGGGAATTTTGGAAACTTGTCCCAGTCCGGCTTGCGTTTCTCAATAAATGCATTCTTCCCCTCCTTGGCCTCTTCACTCAAATAATATAACAACGTCGCATTGCCCGCCAATTCCTGTATCCCGGCCTGACCGTCTAACTCCGCATTAAACGAACTCTTCAACATCCGAATCGCCAATGGCGACTTCTCCTGAATTTTCTTGCACCAGGCCACCGTCGTATCCTCCAACACTTCCAACGGAACCACCTTGTTCACCAAACCCATATCCAAAGCATCCTGTGCATTATACTGGTCGCACAAAAACCAAATTTCCCTCGCCTTCTTCTGGCCAACACATCGCGCCAAATAACTCGCACCAAAACCGCCGTCAAAACTACCCACTCTCGGGCCTGTTTGACCAAAAATCGCATTCTCGCTCGCAATGCTGAGGTCGCAAACTACATGCAACACATGGCCGCCGCCAATCGCATACCCATTCACCATAGCAATCACCGCCTTCGGAATCGAACGAATTTGTTTTTGCAAATCCAATACGTTCAAACGCGGTACCTCATCTTTGCCTATATAACCGCCATGCCCGCGCACATTCTGATCGCCACCGCTGCAAAAGGCCATATCGCCTTCGCCCGTTAAAATAATCGATTTGATATCCAGATTATCGCGACAAATGTTCATCGCATCAATCATCTCCCGAACCGTTAACGGCGTAAACGCATTCCGGTATCGCGGCCTGTTGATCGTAATTTTGGCAATGCCTTCAAAAAATTCAAAACGAATCTCTTCGTAGTCTTTTATGCTTTTCCAGTTTCTTGTTGTCATGCGGCGAATATAAAATGAAATAGAAAGAATTTTGCCGCCCCCGAAAGCCGCGTTAGCAGCCTTATTTGAAAACCAGTGCGTTGATCGCTTTCCCAATAAAACCGCCTCACTACGCGGCTTTCGGGCCGGGCTGTTCGTGGCTGCGCTATCGCTCCGGTGCTGCGGTCGTTCCTCCCTTCGCACCGCTCCTTTCAGTCGCGCCACTACCATCCCTGGCGGAAAGGGAACCTGCTAATTCAAAAAATAATTTCGCCAAACCTCCCGGTTTACCTCCGGATCAGTTTTTACTTCCAATATGCTGCAACTGCCGCTCTGCAACAGCTTTGGCCATTGTTCATCCCATTCGTTCATGTTGTTGCAGCACCAGTAAGGCAACGTGTACATGGCAGCTAAATGACGGGCATTTAATTGATGCCGCGTTGAAAAGTACTTTTCAAAACCGCTAACCGATTGCGGCCCTTCAATCAATTCAAAAATGTTGCCACCGCCGTTATTGATTAATACAATCCGAAGATTCTTTGGCAGCTCGTGGTTCCACAAAGCATTTGAATCGTAAAAAAAACTTACATCGCCAATTACGCAAAACGTTAGCCGGTTGGGCCGGGCAATAGCCGCACCCACTGCCGTACTTAAACAACCATCAATTCCGCTGGTTCCTCGGTTCGAAAAAACAGAAACGGATTCAGGATGAGCAAACAGCCCGGCATACCGAATGGGAGAGGAGTTGCCATATTGCAAACTGCTGTTTTTGGGCAACGCATTTACCAGTTTTTCAAACAACTTCAAATCACTGAAAGGCGCACCGGCCAACGCTTTCGAATGTTGTTGCCATGACTTCTGCCTTTCCCTTTTCCATAGTTCCGCAAAATGAAAATCGGTTGTATTACCTGAGGCCATTTCTTTTATTACAGTAACTACATCTGAAAAAATGTGTTGAAAGTGTTTCGCCCCAATGCCATTCCATTTTCCTTCGTCCATTGAAATATGAAAGTGAAAAGGCACGGCAGCCTTTCGTAAAAACTGTCGCAGTCGTTTAGATACAAACTGTTTGCCGATGGTAATTACGGTGTCCGGTAATAAATGGTTTAATGGAAGTGCGTGCGATAAAAGCAAATCCGGATTTTGTATGAAATCGGGATGATGTAAATTGCTAACCGGTTCCGCAATTACAACGGCTTTTCCGGTGGCGGCTATTTCGCCTAAATGCTTCTGCAATTCCGCATCAGGATGCTGAAGTCCGCAAACGATAAGTGTTTTACCGAATTCGGGAAGCGTAAAGCGATGGGGTTCCGCCATTGAAGTTTCTTTCCAGTTGAATGCCGGAAGTGCCGTTTCGATTTGATTATAAAGTGGTTCCCGCAGCGGAATGTTGAGGTGCACCGGACCGCAAAATGGATGTTGACTTAAATGAATGGCCTGTGCCGAAAGCTGAGCGGCTTCATTCACGTTTTCCGGCAATTCAAAAAATGCCTTGCTGTAATTTTTGAAAATTTCGAATTGGTTGATGGCTTGATTTTCGCCTATGCCGATAAATTCTTTTGGACGGTCGGCGGTGAGCAGCAACAGCGGCACCTGCTGATGAAAAGCTTCGCAAACGGCAGGGGCCAGGTTCAGTAATGCTGTGCCGGAAGTGCAAATAATAGCAACCGTTTGGCTGGTTTGCTGTGCCAGACCTAATGCCGTAAATCCGGCTACACGTTCATCAACAATTACATGCGTTTTAAAAGCATTGTTTTGTGAAAAAGCGATTACCAAAGGCGCCGATCGCGAACCCGGTGAAAGCACCACATGTCGAATTCCTTTTAAACGGCAAACCTCGGCCAAAACCGCTATATGAATTTTATCTGTCATGTGGCAGGGCGAAAGTAAAACATAATATGGTTTAAAAGTTCTGCTGCTACTGATATTGCAATTAATAATATTCGTTCTCGATTATCAAAATAATTATTATTGTGATAATCAAATACAAACGCTATATGCTCTCAAACCCGTTCATTAGATTTATCAGTTTATGCATTTTACTTTTAGTTTTTAAAAATTCCTCTTCTCAGGTAAATTGCGGAGCAGGATTTTTAGATAGCATTCAACGTGTTTCGGATACCATTTATTCAAAGAAAATGGGACTGATAGACGATGGATTTATTGATTATTACTATCAGCAATTAAATGGCTATACCATACCGGTTAATGGGAGTGCTATTCGAAATTCAGGCACTATCGGACCAACTGAGGTTCTAACCATACCGGTTTGTTTTCATGTTGTTTCCCCGGTGGGTGCGCCAGATATTGTCAGCTACGCTGATCTGACCGCGGCTATTGACCAATTAAATGCAAATTTTAGAGGCGTCAACTGTTCTGGGCAATTGAATGGAAGAGATATTCAAGTTCAGTTTTGCCTGGCGCAACGTTCAATATTAAATCAGGGTTTCCCGCCATTGTCGAGTGGTATTTATCAAATTCCCTATTCGAGAACTAACAATCCTGGGGTGACATGGCACAATTCTCCCTATTCAAATTTTGATTACCAGAACTCCACAAGTCAAATTAATCTTAAAACGATTAATGGCACGCTGACTAACTTTCCTCACCAATCTTATCTTAACATTTATATTGTAACGAGTTGCGATCCTTCCGGAACAGTTGCAGCCTATGGAATGTTTCCCGGCTATCATGGTCAGGACAAAGATGGTGTCGTTATAACTTCATCTCAATTTGGAAATTGCGATATAATGAAGGTCTTGACTCACGAAGTGGGGCATTATTTAGGTCTTTACCACACTTTTAATCAACATGTTGGTGATGCCACTTGCCAAAATTCGGATTGTTTGGTCAACGGCGATAGGATGTGCGATACCAGGCCACATTTATTATCCGGATTACCAGTAAGTGGCTGCATTTCTAATTCGTGTACTACGGATAATATACCTCGAATTTTGAACGGTATCAATGTTAACCCTTTCACCACTGATGGCAATGATCCTGCTGAAAACTACATGAACTATTCGAACAAGGCATGCCAGTATTCTTTTACTGACCAGCAACGGTTGAAAATGCGATATAGTTTAATTACAGAGCGGAATTCACTTTTAGATTCTAAAGGATGCCAGTTACCTTGTGGTCTTCCTGTAAGTGCCGTATTTAATACCACTACAGTTAATATTAACTCAGGCAATACTTCAATAACTGCTACATCGGTAATCAATAGTACAACTTGTCAATGGAAGATATTGAAACAAGGTGATGATCCTTTAAATCGAGTAACAACCGCTGGTAGCATATCCGGTGGTGTTGCAACATTAAATTACACCTTCCCTTCTGTAGGGAATTATATCATAACCTTAGTTTTATCGCCCGGTTCAGAATGTCAGGAGGTATATGAAAACATTGTTACCGTAACCTGTCCTAATGCGGCAAGTTTTTCTTCCACACCTGCATCTTTAAATATTTTTGGTACGTTACCACAAACAGTTGTTTTGAATAATACATCAATTGTTGCCGGAATCACTTACAATTGGAGTGTAGATGGAACGGCACAAACCTATAGTAATCCATTTAATTTCGTGGTAAGCAATCCTGGGGGGTACCGACTTTGTTTAACCGCGAGTAATGCCCTTTGTGCCACCAGTACCTGCCGCTTTTATCGGGTGAATTTGAATTGCGAATCGCCCAGGGCACTAGAATGGTGGCATTTTGGCGATGGATATGAAATGCATTTCGATAATATTTCTGGTTTGCCATTGGCAAACACCAATGTTAACGGTCTACGAAGTTTAGAAGGAACGTCCGATTATAGCAACGATTACGGCTCTCTGGTATTTTGTACTAATGCAAATGAATTCCTTACCGGAACGCCGGCCACCACTGTGCTTTCAAATTCGCCAGGTAATTACTGTATTACAAACTCTTCCTGCAAAGTTAATACAAATACCAGTGGCACAACCAGTTCCATGATATTCCCTTATCCGAGTACAGCAGCAAGTAATAATTCCAATAAGTTTGTTTGCCCCGTTATATCCAATCATGAAGATGGATCTAGCTTGCCTTCGAATGCAGACAACATGAATGAGTTACTGATTCGAACAATTACGCAAGGTTCGCCAACATCAATAACCTACACCGGCGTAATTGACGCATCAGTAAGTGAGCAGTTAGCGGTTTCACAAAAATGTAATGGAGCGGTGAATAACTCAGAATATTGGATTATTGTGCATGGCTTAAATAATTTGTACCGGGCATATCCGTTTACTGCTTCTGGTGTAGGCACACCGGTTGTAAGTTCAGTTGGCGGCAACATATCAGGCTCTGCACATGCTGGGATAATGAAGTTTTCTTTAAGTGGAAGACGATTGGCGCGTGCCTATTACGACAGTCCGGGTTATATCGAGATATTGAATTTTGATCCATCCACGGGCGTTTTCAGCGGCCCTTTAGTAACTTATGCCGTTGACCGACCTTATGGTTTAGAATTTTCACCAGATGAACAGTTTATATATTTTTCACAATATGGAGGTGGCGATTACGGCTTATTTCAGGCTTCAGCTAATGCAGTTTCTACACCACTCTTAATTGCGAATTCTACAGTAGAAAGAAACGGATTTGGACAACTTCAGCTGGCCTCGGATGGTAAAATTTACATCAGTACTAACAACGGATATTTATCGTCTATAGATAAACCGAATGTACTTGCTGTTTCTCCCACCAGTTGCGGATACAATACGTATTCTATCAATTTCCAAAGCGGGTCTACTCACATAGGTTTACCGAATTTTAATAGTGCTGCAGTTTTGGCAGCTCAAGCCAATCAAATCAATGGTCCGGCACAGGTTTGTCAAGGGTCTGCGAGCCAAACTTATAGTACACCGAATGTTTGTGGCTCTACATTTGTATGGAGTTTGGTGGGTGCGCCTGCCGGTGTAAGTTTAAGTACGACCACGGGTTCACAGGTTCAAATCACGTTCGGTACAGCCACCGGTTCTTTTAATTTAAAATTAAAGGTTACGCGACCCTGCGGATCAATGGAATATTTAAAACAGATTACAATACTACCAAATGCCTCGGCATTGACGGTTAAGGCACTTATTCAAGCACCGTCCTGCAATGGCACAACAGCCACAATTAGTACTTCTACGGGTTATGCCAGCTATCAATGGTCGCCCAGCGGTATTTGCGGAGTAAATTGCTCTAATTCCATTATTGTAAGTCCAACCGTTACTACTACATATTCTGTCACGGCCACGTCCTATTCCGGATGCTCTGTGACTGGGTCTAAGACATTAACGGTTCCTCCTGTAAAATCAGTTTCCATTTCCCCGGCAAATCCTACCCTTTGTTTTGGAAGTAATGTTACCCTCACCGCAGTGCCTTCAACAACAGGCGCCACTTATCAATGGAGTACAAATGCCGGTAGTGCCACTACAGCATCGGTAACGGTAAGTACGGTTTCTCCGCCAGTATATTCGGTCACTGCTTTGTTCTCTGGTGGTTGTACGGCTACCGCTTCAGTGAACGTAAATGCGCCATTTACACCTAACTTAACTACCTATCCAAATAGTATTTGTGGCACAGCTATCACATTCCCGACATTAACTGCATCGGTATCCGGTGGCGGAACGCCGCCTTTCACCTATAGATGGAATTCGTCGGCCTATAGTAGTGTAAACACCTTTACGCCCACTTCTTTCAATTTGCAAAATTTATATGTAAAGGATGCCAACGGCTGTGTGGTGAAATTTCCTTTTCAAATCACACAAAAGGCCACACCGGCTATTACGATGCCTCCAATTATTGCATCCAGTTGTTCTACCGGGGTGGTAACTATGGGCGGTACACCTACTGCAGTGGCTGGCCCTAATAGTAGTTCTTATACTTATAACTGGAGCCCTTCTTCAGGTTTGACCGGCCCAACAACTTCTGCGCCTACAAGAAGCGGAACCGTACCGGCGCCGGTTGCTTACGGACTTACAGTTACAGATCCTGTATCAGGATGTACGGCTTCGGGAAATCAAACGATACAGAGTTCAGACTATGGTTTTCTGGAAGTGTTAGATGGAAAAAATGCCGCGCCGCCTTGTGCAGGCAGAGTGGTTTCTGATCTTCAGGTGGGAAGCGATGGTAGCGTATATGCTACCGGCTGGTTTCATATGGATATGAATTTCCAGAATGATGGTTATGCCGGTGTTCAGAATTTCACGGACATTAATGGCGGTACCTATTTCTTTGTAGCGAAATACGATGGCTGTAACGCTCCTGCCTATCAATGGCAATTTGTTAGTAAGAAGACCGAATGTGTGAGTTCTTTCTTTAATTCGGATGGTTCGTGCAAACATCCTTTTTCACCAAATTTGGCGCTTAGCGGATCGGTGTTGTATATGGGAACTACTAATGGTTCAACCGGTTCAAAAATTGTTCGGGTAAATGTATTAACCGGGGCATCATTATTCGAAACTTCCTTGAGTGGAATTGCAATAACCGATATCGAAAGTGACGGGGCCGGTTTTTATGTTACCGGATTTGCCACCACTGCCACCACATTGGGAACTACCTCGCTTGCTGCCAATGAATTATTTGTGGCCTCTATTAATACCAACAGTACCACTAGTCTTGCCTTTAACTGGGTGCAAAAAATGATGAATGGCAGCACCCCCTTACAATATGGGACCGGTGCTGCAAATGGCGGTTATCCGTGCATTGCATTAGATAATGGAGGTGGTGTAAACTATCTGGTGCTTAGCACCGGTAGATTTTTACAGGCTTACTCTGTAACCACTTCGGCTGCCACGGCTATAGGAAGTTTATTTAACTCTGGTTTATCCCCCTGGAAGGCCAACCGTATTGCCTCCAGTTTAGCGAATGGAAAAGTGTTTTTGTTGAATGGAAGTAATTTAATAAGTTATCGCTTTCTTACAACTGGAATTTTTTCATTGGTATCTGCTCCCGCTGTGAGTATAGCAGATTTAAATTATGATCTGAAAATTAAAGGGAACGATTTGTATGTGATTAATTCATACGAGATGCTTCGTTATGCTATATCGAGTTCGCTTACCCAATCCCCGGTTGCGAGTTCGGCTTGGCCAGGTGGAGTGGCAGACTATATGGGCGTTTCTCCGGGATTTACCAATTACAACGCTATAGGTGCGGAGGATCGCTGCATCGGTATTGATCCCAATGTTGCTACCAATGGTCGTATCTATTTTGGTGGCAGCATGCCTTTAGACGTTTTTCTGAGCCTGCAAAGTAAGTATTTGAACCCCACAGCTGCTATGCCGTATGGATTTATTGCCAGAGTGAACAACACTAATGGGGCTTTTTTCAAAACTAACTATAACAGCATTGAAAATTTGATGGGCGAGTGGCAATTGTTCCGGGTATATCCTAACCCTACTGATGGTCGGCTGTCCTATACGTTCACCGGAAAGGAAAGCTCAGAGGTAGAAGTTTCACTCTTTAATAATTTGGGACAACAGCTGAAGCAGTTCACGCAACAGATGGTGCCGCAAACCGTCTATAGTTTAGATATGCTAAATTTACCGGAGGGGCAATATCAGTTGAGGCTGGCCAATACTACCGGCAGCCAGCGCTTCCCGATTATAAAGTATACGCCATAATATGCGCCATCAAACACACCGCCATTATTACCTCCGGCTGTGGCTGGTGCTATGGAGCGTGGTGTTTTGTTCCGGGTATTGCAGCGCACAGCTTCGTGTATTTTACGATACCGATGCCAATCATTTGGCAAGGAGTATTTGCAGCCGTGGCTTTATTGTGAGTAATGCGGCGGTTCATGCTCCTGATGGTTATTATGGCCGGTTTAAAAGCATTAGCACCAATTTGGGATTAGATAGCGGAGTCGTACTTTCTACCGATTCCATTTATGGGAATGTTGGGCCAAATAATGATAACGGAGCAATTCAAAGACCAACATTTTGGCCATTTTATTCTGGAGATTTGGACTTAGATACGGTAGATTATGGCCGACCGGTAATCAGCGGTGCTTCATTTGACGCCTGTGTACTGGAGTTTGACATGATTCCCTTGGGCGACCGCATTCAGTTTAGCTATGTGTATGGATCAGAAGAATACCCCAATAATTGCAGTGGTTACACCGATAATTTTGGTTTTCTGCTCAGCGGTCCCAAGCCGGGAGGGGGTATGTATCGGAAGTTTAACATCGGTACGGTGCCGGGCACGCCTTATCCGGTTTGCATTAACTCGATCAACAACGGCTATGTCCCATATCCAAATGTAGCCGGCAATTGTTATAGTTTATCTTATAGCCAATACTACGTAGACAACGGATTGATCAATACGGTAGATGTCACTGATAGTACGCGCATTCAGTTAAACGGATTTACGGTGCCGTTAATAGCCAATGCGGCAGTTATTCCCTGTGCTACCTATCACCTGAAAATAGGCATAGAAGATGTGGGTGCTGCGTCTCTTATTTCTTCAGTATTTATTAAATCCGGCAGCCTGATTAGCAACCGTCAGGTTTATTTGGATAGTGTGCATTATATCGCCCCTTTGCAAACGGCAGTAGAAGGATGTGCGCCGGTTCAAATCCGGGTACAGTTAAAACCAGCGCAGCCGCAGCCTTATACGGTCTATTTGAGTTATTCAGGATCGGCGCAAAACGGAACAGACTATGGAGCTCCCGATAGTATTCTCATTGCAGCCGGTGATACGGTGGGCACCTTCTCCATTCTTCCATCGGCCGACGGACTTGTCGAAAATTCAGAATCGGCGTGGGTGAAACTCACTACGCCATGTGGCGTGGTTTACGACAGTATTTCGTTTCAGATTTCTGATGCGTTGCCTTTTCAATTGGCTGTTCACGATACACTAAAATGTTCCCATGATACGATTCGTGTTTTGGCGCAGGGTGCCTTAAATTACCACTGGCGGCCGTTGGATTCGTTAACGGTGAATACGGTTGATTCCAGTGACGTATCTCTTTATTCGCCCGCCGATGTAACGTACCTCGTTACAGCTACGGTAGGTAGTTGCAGCCAAACGGATACGATTCGCATTCGCAATGGGCATTTTGGATTGTCGGTACAGCCCACCGATGCTGCTTGTTATGGCGATAGCGGCAGCATTAATGTAACCGCACTCACCACTGGCGCAATCTGGTATTGGGTGGGCGGCGATACCAATACCAGTGGTCTGTTTAGAAAAAAGGCGGGTAACTACATCATTGAAGCACAAACGGCGCAAGGCTGCAGCGGTAAAGATTCGGTAAAACTGCAGGAGCCGCCGTTGTTACAATTACAAGTCCATTCTACTTCACCACCCGATTGTTATGGCGATAGCACAGGCCATATACAGCTACAGGCGGGCGGTGGCAACGGTGGCTATCACTATGAATGGCCGGATGGCAGTGCAAATGCGTTTCACGATCATTTAAGCGGCGGGATTTATATAGTGAAAGTTACCGATGTGAAAGGATGTCAGGATTCGTTATCCGTGATGCTTACGCAACCCCCGCAAATGCAGCTCCTGTCTAAGCAAATCGTACCACCGTTATGTCACGACAGCGCCAATGGCCGCATTCTCGTTCAGGTTAGTGGCGGAACGGGCAGTTATCATTATTTTTGGCAGCCACATCTTGGTGATAGCAGTTCCGTAAATGTGAAGCATGGTATTTATTATCTGGAAGTAAAGGACAGTAATCAGTGCGCGGTGTACGATACGCTGGTGGTAGGCGATGCGCCTTCGATTTATGCTATAGTGCTTCCAAAAGATACGGTGATAGATCGCGGCGTGGAGGTGGTGTTGCGGGTGCAGACGAATATCAGCGGGGGGTACAATATGAATGGGAGCCGCATGATAATTTAAGTTGTAACAATTGTGTAACCCCTTATTTTTCAGCAACGGACGGGGACTATAAATATCGGCTGAAAGTGACAGATGGCAAGGGTTGCACGGCCACCGACAGTACCGTCATTTATGTGCGGGGCCGCAATCCATTTTTCGTGCCGAATGCATTTTCACCCAATGGGGATGGCCATAATGACGAGTGGGAGATTTTCTGTAGATATGTAAAAACGTTTAGTTTGAAGGTATTTAACCGCTGGGGGGAAATGGTGTTTTCCACCGAAGATCCGCAAGCAGGCTGGAACGGGCGGTACAGGGGCGAAGCCCAACCTGCAGGAGTTTATACTTATACGTTTTCTTTAGTATTTGAAAATAATGAAGTGCAGCAGGGAACGGGAAGTTTCACACTGTTGCGGTGAGCGCTTCCCGATTATAAAGTATACGCCATAATATGCGCCATCAAACACACCGCCATTATTACCTCCGGCTGTGGCTGGTGCTATGGAGCGTGGTGTTTTGTTCCGGTTATTGCAGCGCACAGCTTCGCGTATTTTACGATACCGATGCCAATCATTTGGCAAGCAGTATTTGCGGCAGGGGCTTTATTGTGAAAAATGCGGTAGTGCATAGCCCCACCGGATTTTACGGGCGGTTTAAAAGCATTAGCACCAATTTGGGGTTGGACAGCGGGTTGGTGCTTTCAACCGATTCTATCTATGGCAACATCGGCCCTAATAATGAAACAGGCGCCATCAACCGGCCTGGTACCTGGCCTTTTTTTACAGGAGATTTTGACTTAGATACGGTAGATTTTGGCCGACCGGTAATTAGCGGCGGATCGTTTGATGCCTGTGTGTTGGAGTTTGACATGATTCCCTTGGGCGATAGTATTCAATTCAAATATGTTTATGGTTCGGAAGAGTATCCAAATAATTGTAGTGGATTTACTGATGTGTTTGGTTTTTTACTCAGCGGCCTCAAGCCGGGAGGTGGTAGTTATCGAAAATTCAATATTGGTACGGTTCCTGGCACACCATATCCGGTGTGTATCAATTCTATCAATAACGGCAATGTGCCCTGGCCCAATGTAGCGGGCAATTGCTATAGCTTATCCTATGGTCAGTACTATGTGGATAATGGCATGCCCAATACCATTGATAATACCGACAGCACCCGCATTCAGTTAAATGGATTTACCGTGCCGTTAATAGCCAATGCGGCAGTTATTCCCTGCGCTACCTATCACCTGAAAATAGGCATAGAAGATGTGGGTGATGCAGCAGCTATGTCTTCGGTATTTATTAAATCCGGCAGCCTGATTAGCAATCGTCAGGTATTTCTGGATAGTGTGCATTATATCGCCCCTTTGGAAACGGCAGTAGAAGGATGTGCGCCGGTTCAAATCCGGGTACAGTTAAAACCGGCGCAGCCGCAGCCTTATACGGTCTATTTGAGTTATTCAGGATCGGCGCAAAACGGAACAGATTACGTAGCTCCGGATAGTATTCTCATTGCAGCCGGTGATACGGTGGGCACCTTCTCCATTCTTCCATCGGCCGACGGACTTGTTGAAAATTCAGAATCGGCGTGGGTGAAACTCACTACGCCATGTGGCGTGGTTTACGACAGTATTTTGTTTCAGATTTCTGATGCGTTGCCTTTTCAAATGGCTGTTCACGATACACTAAAATGTTCCCATGATACGATTCGTGTTTTGGCGCAGGGTGCCTTAAATTACCACTGGCGGCCGTTGGATTCGTTAACGGTGAATACGGTTGATTCCAGTGACGTATCTCTTTATTCGCCCGCCGATGTAACGTACCGCGTTACAGCTACGGTAGGTAGTTGCAGCCAAACGGATACGATTCGCATTCGCAATGGGCATTTTGGATTGTCGGTTCAATCTACCGACCCGGCTTGTTATGGCGACAGCGGCAGTATTAAAGTAACCGCACTCACCACCGGAGCAATCTGGTATTGGGTGGGCGGCGATACCAATACCAGCGGCCTGTTTAGAAGAAAGGCGGGTAACTACATCATTGAAGCACAAACGGCGCAAGGCTGCAGCGGTAAAGATTCGGTAAAACTGCAGGAGCCGCCGTTGTTACAATTACAAGTCCATTCTACTTCACCACCCGATTGTTATGGCGATAGCACAGGCCATATACAGCTACAGGCGGGCGGTGGCAACGGTGGCTATCACTATGAATGGCCGGATGGCAGTGCAAATGCGTTTCACGATCATTTAAGCGGCGGGATTTATATAGTGAAAGTTACCGATGTGAAAGGATGTCAGGATTCGTTATCCGTGATGCTTACGCAACCCCCGCAAATGCAGCTCCTGTCTAAGCAAATCGTACCACCGTTATGTCACGACAGCGCCAATGGCCGCATTCTCGTTCAGGTTAGTGGCGGAACGGGCAGTTATCATTATTTTTGGCAGCCACATCTTGGTGATAGCAGTTCCGTAAATGTGAAGCATGGTATTTATTATCTGGAAGTAAAGGACAGTAATCAGTGCGCGGTGTACGATACGCTGGTGGTAGGCGATGCGCCTTCGATTTATGCTATAGTGCTTCCAAAAGATACGGTGATAGATCGCGGCGTGGAGGTGGTGTTGCGGGTGCAGACGAATATCAGCGGGGGGGTACAATATGAATGGGAGCCGCATGATAATTTAAGTTGTAACAATTGTGTAACCCCTTATTTTTCAGCAACGGACGGGGACTATAAATATCGGCTGAAAGTGACAGATGGCAAGGGTTGCACGGCCACCGACAGTACCGTCATTTATGTGCGGGGCCGCAATCCATTTTTCGTGCCGAATGCATTTTCACCCAATGGGGATGGCCATAATGACGAGTGGGAGATTTTCTGTAGATATGTAAAAACGTTTAGTTTGAAGGTATTTAACCGCTGGGGGGAAATGGTGTTTTCCACCGAAGATCCGCAAGCAGGCTGGAACGGGCGGTACAGGGGCGAAGCCCAACCTGCAGGAGTTTATACTTATACGTTTTCTTTAGTATTTGAAAATAATGAAGTGCAGCAGGGAACGGGAAGTTTCACTCTGTTGCGGTAGTTTTTCTATTCAAAATCACGGCCCGCATTACCTCCATTTTGTTTTCGGTTTCCTGCCATTCCGATTCTGGGTTGGAACCTTGAGTAATGCCGCAGCCGGCGTAAAAAATGATTTGATTGGTGACCTTTACGCAGCGCAGGTTTACCCAAAGAGAGGTGTTACCCTGATGATGAATTGGCCCCAAATAGCCGCTGTAATATTCGCGGTCAAGTTTTTCGTTTTCCGAAATAAATGCAAGGGCACTTTTGCGCGGCAATCCTCCCACAGCGGGTGTAGGATGTAATGCTGCAGCCAGTTTAACGGGTTCAATCACGACTTTTGGTACCACAAAAACATTTCGAAGATGGGTGAGTTTTCCGGCATGGATGGTTTCAACTGGCGATAGGTTAACGGTTTTAGAAAAACGGGCTAACTTCTTCTTTATAAAATCAGTAACCAACTGCTGTTCCTCTCGTTCTTTGGAAGAAAAGCCCGCTATAGTTTTAGCATTAATCGTTCCGGCAAGTGAATAGGTTACCAGATTTTCGCCGCGTTCTTCCACCAAAATTTCAGGTGTGGCGCCTATCCATATTCCTTCGCCCGGCAGATGTACCAGTGAGCAGAAAGTGCTTTTATATTTCTTGCAACAAGTATTGAAAATGCCAATCGGATCGAACTGTTCGGGAAGTTTAGCCGTAGCACAACGCGCCGTTACCACCTTTTTAAAATCATTGCCAGCAATAGCATGCAGCGCTTTTTCTACATAAATTTTAAATGTATTTTTTGTGGAGGGCTTTGGCTGAAGTGTTTTAGATACTGAAGTTGCCGTTTTGGCTTTTCCGGATACAATAAAGCACTTTTCGCCATTGAATTTCACCATAGCGAAGGCCGCTTCCCCTTTCTTTAGCGAAGCTGAAACCCCACCTTCCACAACCTGCACCGATTTGCCGGGAAGGCGGTAAAAGGCAATGGCAGCGCCGGTTTGCACCGCCCGCTGCCATTGTTTTCTTATTGCTGCAATCGTCATGGCTTATTTGGCCATTGCATGCTGGCGAATGATATTCAAAGCGCCACCGGCTTTAAACCATTCGATCTGTTGCTGGTTGTAAGTATGATTCACCTGAATACTTTCTGAAGAGCCATCCGCGTGGTGAATTACCAAAGTTAATGGTTCATTTGGCGTAAAATTGGTAAGGCCAATGATATCGAAGGTATCGTCTTCGCGGATTTTATCGTAATCAGCTTTATTATCGAAAGTCAATCCAAGCATACCTTGCTTCTTTAGATTGGTTTCGTGAATGCGGGCGAACGATTTCACCAGAATGGCCCGAACCCCCAAATGGCGCGGCTCCATAGCCGCATGCTCGCGGGAAGAACCTTCGCCGTAGTTTTCATCACCAACTACAATCGATCCGATACCAACGGCTTTGTAAGCGCGTTGCACTTTAGGCACTTCATCATACTCGCCGGTGAGTTGATTTTTCACCAGATTCGCTTTTTCATTAAAGAAGTTGGTAGCGCCGATCAGCATATTGTTCGAAATATTATCTAAATGTCCGCGGTATTTCAACCATGGTCCGGCCATGGAAATATGATCGGTGGTACATTTTCCTTTAGCCTTAATCAGCAGCCGTAAGCCTTTCAAATCAGTTCCTTCCCAGGCCGGGAATGAGTACAATAACTGAAGACGATCGGACAGTGGATCCACTTTTACTTCCACACTACTTCCATCGGCAGCGGGAGCCTGATAGCCGGGATCATCTACAGCAAACCCCTTTGTAGGCAATTCGTCGCCGGTTGGCGGATCCAGCATTACTTTTTCGCCTTTTTCATTGGTAAGATAATCGGTAAGCGGATTGAATGTGAGGTCACCTGCAATGGCTAAAGCAGTGGTCAATTCAGGCGAAGCTACGAAAGCCATGGTGTTCGGGTTGCCATCCTGACGTGCAGCAAAGTTGCGGTTAAACGAGTGTACAATAGTGTTTTTCTCGCGCAGATCGGCGCCGGCGCGGGCCCACATACCAATGCACGGACCGCAGGCATTAGCGTAAACGGTTGCTCCAATTTTATTGAACGTTTCGATAAAACCATCGCGATTAATGGTATAACGAATTTGTTCAGAACCCGGTGTAATGCTGAATTCCGCCTTGGCCTTCAAATTCTTTTCCGCCACTTGTTTAGCCAGCGATACCGCACGGGAAATATCTTCGTATGACGAATTCGTACAACTTCCAATCAAGCCAACTTTAACTTCGGTTGGCCAGCCGTGGGCGGCAGCGGCTTCTTTCATTTTTGAAACCGGTGTGGCTAAATCAGGAGTAAATGGTCCGTTGATATGCGGTTCCAGTTCATTCAAATTGATTTCAATTACCTGATCGAAATATTTTTCAGGCTGAGCGTAGCATTCGGAGTCGGCATTTAGATAAGCGCGAACTTTGTTTGCTTCATCGGCAACATCGGCGCGGCCGGTAGCGCGAAGGTAACGCTCCATGCTATCATCGTAACCGAAAGTAGAAGTGGTAGCGCCAATTTCGGCACCCATGTTGGCAATGGTTCCTTTACCGGTACAGCTCAGGCTAACAGCTCCTTCACCAAAATATTCCACTATAGCTCCCGTTCCACCTTTTACGGTGAGAATTCCTGCTACTTTCAGTATCACATCTTTTGCTGAGGCCCAGCCGTTCAGTTTGCCGGTAAGTTTAACTCCTATCAATTTAGGCCATTTCAGTTCCCAAGGTAAACCGGCCATCACATCTACAGCATCAGCGCCACCTACGCCAATGGCGATCATTCCCAGGCCACCGCCGTTTACAGTGTGGCTGTCAGTACCAATCATCATGCCTCCAGGAAAGCAATAATTTTCCAGCATAATTTGGTGAATAATACCGGCTCCCGGATGCCAGAATCCGATTCCGTATTTATTGGAAACTGAGGATAGAAAATTATAGACTTCGGCATTGCCGCTGTTGGCTACTTTAAGGTCAGTTCCGGCGCCTTCACGGGCCAGAATGAGGTGATCGCAATGCACGGTAGAAGGCACAGAAACTTTCGCTTTTCCGGCAGTCATGAATTGTAATAATGCCATTTGAGCGGTGGCATCCTGCATGGTAACGCGGTCAGGTGCGAAGTCAACATACGACTTCCCGCGTTGGAAATCTTCCAGCTTCATATCGCTGTGGAGGTGGGCAAACAGAATTTTTTCAGACAGGGTAAGGGGGCGGTTGAGCGCCTTTTTTGCGGCGTCAATTTTAGAAGGCATTTCTGCGTAAACCTTCTTGATCATTTCAATATCGAATGCCATAAGTGAATATTTTGATGGTTATTAAAATCGATTCGGGTTGCAAATATCTAAATCGGGGGCAAAGAAACATGGTTATGAGGGAGGAAAGAAGGTATAATGTGAATAATTTAAACTTCCAGCGAATTTTCGCTGAATGACGGAATGGGAAATTTTGAAGCATATTTGCTGCGATGACGCTTCGTGAAAATATCAGGCTGGCGTTGCGGGCCATTGCCGGCAATAAATTGCGTACGGCATTAACTCTAACCATTATTGTAGTAGGTATCAGTGCGCTCATTACTATTTTAACCGCCACTGAAGGTATAAACCGCAAGATGATGGCCAGTTTCAGCGAGATGGGCGCCAACACCTTCACCATAAAAAATCAGGGCGGATTAAGACGGAAGCGAAACCGCCGGGCGCAGTCAGAAATGCCGCCCATCACCATGACGCAATCCAATACTTTTAAAGAACGGTATAAATATCCGTCGGTGATTTCGGTTATAAGCAATGCCGACAATGCCGCTGTAATTAAATACGAATCGAAGAAAACCAATCCGAATGTGAGGATGTTGGGTATTGATGAAAACTACCTTAAAGTGGGCGGATGGAGTATTCTGGAAGGCCGTAATTTTTCAAAGGCAGAAGTTGACAACGGCCAAAACGCTATACTGCTTGGAAAAGACGTGGTGGCTAAACTTTTTGAGGCTCGTGATACGGTAGTGGGAAAGTTGGTGAACATTGGAAGTAAAAAATACCGCGTGGCCGGCTTGCTGGCACCCAAAGGAGCCAGCCAGGTGAGCAACGACAATCTGGTAATGATACCGGTGATGAATGCAAAGCGCACTTTTGGCGATGACAGAAGCAGCTATGATATTAATGTGCTGGTGAAAGATCCCTCGGAATTAGATCAGGCAGTGGAAGAAGCAAGCGGAATATTCAGAACAATTCGCAAAGTTCATTTGAATGAAGACAATGACTTTGATATTTCCAAGAGCGATAAGCTGGCGTCGCAAGTGATCGATAATTTGAGTTATGTGCAATATGCTACGGTGGTGATTGGCATTCTCACACTAATAGGAGCGGGGATTGGTTTAATGAATATTATGCTGGTAAGCGTTAATGAAAGAACGCGTGAAATAGGCATCAGCAAAGCGATTGGGGCCAATAAGCGCACCATACGAATACAATTTCTAACCGAAGCAGTTTCCATTTGCATGATAGGCGGGGTGATTGGAATTCTGTTGGGTGTAGCGCTAGGAAATATGGTGGGTGTGGCCATGCAAACCGGCTTTATAATGCCCTGGAAATGGATAGTGGGCGGGGTGATCTTTACGTTTATTGTGGGGGTTTTGGCGGGCTGGTATCCTTCTGTAAAAGCATCTAACCTCGATCCGGTAGAAGCGCTTCGGTATGAGTAAATGCACTACCTTTTTTGAATCGCCATTGGGATGGATGGAGCTGAAGTGCGAGGCGGAAAAGCTCACTTATGCCTGGTTTACCGAAACATCGGGCGAAGTAATTCAGAATATATTTTTATCGAAATGTATCGAACAGTTTCAGGCTTATTTTGAAGGGCAATTGAAAACCTTTGATTTACCGGTTCATTTGGAAGGAAGCGCTTTTCAGCTACGGGTTTGGCAACAATTGCAAACGATTCCCTTCAATAAAACCATTTCTTATCTTGATTTAGCCCGTCAACTGGGCGATCCGCTGAGTATTCGTGCAGCGGCGGCGGCCAATGGCAAAAATCCGTTGGCAATTGTTGTGCCTTGTCATCGCGTGGTTGGTGCTAAAGGCCAACTTACGGGCTATGCAGGGGGAATAGTTCGCAAACAGTGGTTACTGGCACATGAGGCCAGAGTGTGTGGTACATTTGCGGAATTGTTTTGATACAGATGGTGGCGCAGGAATTTGCGTTTTCTATATTTGTACATGCCAACAAGAAATACTTCCGACCGCTTTTCTTTTGAAGGAATCACGTTCGATGATGTGTTACTCCTTCCCGGATACAGTGAAATTTTACCACGGGATGTAGATACCAGAACACGGTTAACCCGGCACATTTCCATCAATGTTCCTATTGTTTCGTCGGCTATGGATACCGTTACCGAATCGGCACTTGCCATTGCCATTGCGCGCGAAGGGGGCATTGGTATTCTTCACAAGAATATGAGCATTGAAAAACAGGCCGAGCAAGTGCGCAAAGTAAAGCGAGCAGATTCGGGACTGATTTTGGATCCCATCACTTTGCATGAAAATGCAACTGTAGGCGATGCGCTGGGGCTGATGCGTGAAAATAAAATTGGAGGAATTCCTATTGTGAATGCGGGAAATAAACTGGTTGGAATATTAACCAATCGCGACCTTCGTTTTGAGAAGAACAAAAAACGCAAAGTAAGCGAAGTAATGACGCGGGAGAACATCATTACGGCCTCAAAGGGTACTGATTTGAAAAAGGCTGAAACTATTCTGGAAAAATATAAAATCGAAAAGCTTCCGGTGGTAGATCAGGCCGGGAAGTTAGTGGGCCTCATCACTTACAAAGATATTTTGAAAGTGCGCAACCATCCGAATTCCAGCAAAGATAATTTTGGAAGATTGCTTTGCGGAGCCGCGGTAGGCGTTACGGCTGATATGTTGCTACGTATTGAAGCATTGGTCCATAATGGCGTGGATGTAGTGATCGTAGATACGGCGCATGGCCACTCGCGTGGCGTACTGGAGGCGGTGAAAAGAGTAAAACAGACCTTTAAATCAGTAGATATCATTGCCGGAAATATTGCCACAGCAGCCGGCGCAAAGGCGTTGATTGATGCCGGTGTGGATGCTGTAAAAGTGGGTGTAGGTCCGGGTTCGATTTGTACCACAAGAATTGTGGCAGGTGTAGGTGTTCCACAGCTCACAGCTATTTCAGAAGCCGCGAAAGCTTCGAAAAAGAAAGTACCCGTTATAGCCGATGGCGGCATCCGTTATACGGGTGATATGGTGAAGGCAATTGCCGCAGGCGCCGATACGGTGATGGCCGGAAGTATATTTGCGGGAACCGACGAATCGCCGGGCGAAACCATCTTATACGAAGGCCGCAAGTTTAAATCGTATCGCGGCATGGGCAGTGTAGAAGCCATGCAGGAAGGTTCGAAAGACCGCTATTTTCAGGATGCGGAAGATGATATTAAGAAATTGGTTCCTGAGGGCATTGTGGGCCGTGTGCCTTACAAGGGTTCCGTTTCGGAAGTGATGTACCAATATATTGGCGGATTGCGGGCGGGCATGGGCTATTGCGGTGCAAAAAATATTTCGCAATTGCAAAAAGCGCAGTTTGTACGCATCACCAACGCGGGTATGAATGAATCGCATCCGCATGATGTAACCATTACGAAAGAAGCGCCGAATTATAGCAGAAAATGAGAGGAGAGGGGCGAGATGAAAGATGAGAGATGAGAGATGAGAAATGGTGAGGTTATCCGAACTTTACTTCGTAAAATTTATCGTTACTGAATTTGCAAATCTTTTCACCGTCTACCGACAACCAGATTTCGCCGTTCCGATCTTTAAAAATCACCCAAATGCCCGTTCCGGGAAGGCCGTTTGCCGTATTGTGATTTACAAGACTATGATTTTGAAGTACCCAAAGTCCGGCATCTACCGTGCCAATCAGAATGCGCCCTTTACTATCTTCATTTAACGAAAAAATTCTGGCCATAGTTCCCGACTTATTATTGAACTCACCTCGTAAAAAATCAGGATTGCCAAGGCCTTTTTCTTCCGTTATATTATGAAGCAATCCATTATTGTAACTAAACAAACCGCCACCGTTATTCCCAAACCACATATTTCCTTTACTGTCCTGCAGAATGGCGCGAACTGCAGGGCCGGCAAGATGATTCCCGGTAAGGTACGTACATGAATTTCCATCATAAAGGCAAACGCCTTCTGATTGTGTTCCGAACCAAACATTTCCATGTTCATCCGTTGCTGTAGCATAAATTCCATAAGGGCGATTCATATCGGCCATGTCGGGTTTATAGTTTTTGGGATGAATGGTAAAATTGCGAAATGAAATGCCATCATAAAAGCAAATACCATCGGTATGATTGAAAAATAATCCGCCATTTTTATAAATCAGTTTTTCAAAAGGAGCATGAATTACAGAATCGGTATAATCGCGGAAATAGCTTCCATTAAAACTACTGTATCCATCGCGGGTGGAGCACCATAAATTTCCATTTACATCTTCTTCTATTTTTAAAACGAAATTGCTGATGAGGCCATCTTTCATCGTTATATGTTTCAGCACCTTACCATCAAAGCAATACAATCCATCACCATTAGAGGCAAACCACATTCTTCCTGTATGATCCTGAAAAATACAATCAATGTTCTTGCCAAGGGTAGTTACGGTATCGCCAAGGTGAACTGCCAGAGGCGCTGCCAAAACCACCGGTTTCTTTTGAGTTTTTCCTTTACAGGAATAAAACGTAGGCAACAGCGCCAAACTGATACTTACTGCCGCGATGAGGTTAAATCTGCCCATAAGTTTATGGCAAGATAGGGCATCGGTTCACGAAGTGGAAATCTTAAGGAATTTTAGCAGCTGTATTATCAGCGCAACTCCAGCTTTTCAAGATCAGTGCGTGCAGGGCCGGTGAGTAGTTCGCCGGTATGCGCAAAACGTGAGCCATGGCATGGGCAATCCCAACTCTTTTCAGCTATGTTCCAACTTACCGTACATTTGATGTGCGGACAGGAAGGGTTAAGCGCGAATACTTTTCCGTTCTCATCTTTGTAAAGCGCTAAAGCCTTATTATCGTAACGCACTACTTTGGCTTCGCCCTTGGCGATATCGGCCAATTCCGAAATTTTATCGATGCTGAGCCAACCCCCGAATAGTTGGGCCACTACATCGGCACCTTCTTTCATCAGGTCAGTAAACCCTGCAATGGGTTTCACACGCGATGGTAAAAAGAGCAGCTTGTATTCACTTTCGCCGGTAGTGAGCAAGTCGGCCAGAACCAAAGCGCTGAGTGTGCCATAGGTCATTCCATTTCCACCAAAACCAGTGGCTACAAATACATTTTCGGCATTTCCCGGCAAGTGACCAATGTACGGCAATCCGTCAACGCTATTGAAAAATTGACTAGACCAGGCGTGCACCACTTGCTTCACTTTAAAATGACTTCTTACATAAGCTTCCAGATTCCTTATGCAGGAATTCGTATTCTCCTCATGCCCGGTTTTATGGTCTTCGCCACCAGCAATCAGATATTTTTCGCCATTCACCACCTGTGTACGGTAGTAATGATAAGGGTTCCACATATCATAAACCAAATCGTCCGGATAACTGTTCTCGTCTTCCAATTTTACTGAAAGCGCATAGCTGCGATAGGGCGCACAGTAAAAGTGGAGCAGGTTCACTCCCGGCGGAATATGTGTGGCATAAACCACTTTCGATGCCTTGATATTCCCTTTTGATGTGGTGATAGTGGCCATAGCGCCATCTGAAGCTACATCTCTCACCCGGCAGTCTTGAATAATTTCACCACCGGCTTCTTGGAAGGCGTTTGCCATTTCATACAAATATTTCAATGGATGGAATTTGGCTTGTTCCGGAAACTGTGCAGCCGTTTTAAAACTGATGGGAACTGAAATCTCGTTTACGAACTCAGCCTGCAATCCTACTTTAATAGCAGCCGCCACCATGCTTTTCAACTCTTCGGCTTGTTCGTCATCTTGCGAGAATACACAGGCTGCCGCTTTTTCAAAGCCACAGTCTACTGCACGGCTGGTTATGAAATGCTCAATAAACGCCAATGCCTGTTTAGTGCCTTTGGCCACTAATTGCGCGGCTTCCAGATTAAACTTGCTGATGATTTGATCGTAAGGCGTATCCATCAACGTATTCAAATGTGCCGTTGTTCCTCCGGTGGTTCCAAAGCCAATATTTTTGGCTTCCAGCACCGTACATTTTCTTCCTGCTTTTTGCAGCAAATAGGCGGTAGTGAGTCCGGTAATGCCACCACCAACAATGGCCACATCCACCTTTTCAGGTAGTTTAGCTGATTTACTTTCATAGGCAGGCATACCGCTTTGCCATAGGCTTTCCAGCGCTCCGTCGCGATTCATAGTGCTCTGTTTTAGAAAAAAAAAGGGAGTGCGTGGCACTCCCTTTCCAATTTACAATTCTTCGTCCTGTTGTGTTGCTGTTTCGTCCTGATCAAAATCGTCCTGATCCTGATCTTGTTCGTTTTCATTTACATTCATTTTACCGCGGCGCATTTGTGGCTCTTCCACTTCGTCCTGACCGGCGTGGCGGATACCCGGCTGTTGCTTTTGTTGCTGGGCCTGTTGTTGGGATCCTTGCCAATCGGTACTGCGTTCCTGAGCCTCATTTCCGGCTTCTTCCTGCTGACCTTTGCGGCCGCTTTGCGAACCTAACTGCGACTTGCCTGAATTTTGAGTGTTAGAAGCATGCGATCCGCTCTGCGATTGACCGCGGTTGCCCTGATTTGTAATCTGATCTTCTTTCGAATTGGTGGGCTGCGATTTCGATTGTCCGGTACGGTCTAACTGACCTTTGTCAGATGTTGAATTGTCCGTATTGGAAGTGGATGATTTCTGCGACTTTTCGTCTTTTTCTTTATTCGTTTTCATAGCTGTATTTTTTAAGAATTACGATTATTCTTTTCCAAAATCATTCCTTCAAACTAGTCGGGTTTCGTGGCTGGCTTTCCTCGTTTTACATGAAAAACCGTGGAGAAAATGGGCGCACTTTATTTATTGAAATCAGAAGTGTGTGATATCCAATTGGAACGGGATTTTAACAGCGATGCTGTTCGTAATTAGGCGAAAATTTTAATATATTACTTCAACTAAAACCTAAAAGCATGGCTAATGCTGCGTTTCATGTGCTAATTGCTGATGACGACATCGACGATCACACTTTGTATCGTTATGCGATGAAGGAAGTAGTACCTGAAGGTTTACTGGAAATAGTGGCCGATGGTACGCAGTTGATGCGCAAACTTATGGACGCTACCATTCCGCCGCCTGATATTATTCTTTTGGATTTGAATATGCCTTTAATGAACGGTTTGGAATGCCTGATTCAAATCCGGAAAACGGCGTCATTAAAACATCTGCCCGTAATTATTTTTTCCACTTCCGATCATGAAAATGATATTGCGGCCACATTCGAACAGGGTGCCAATTTATATGTAAAGAAACCGGGCAACTTTTCGGGGCTTACTGATATTTTTGCCAATCTGTTTCACCGAAGTTCAACTGAATTAAGGAGTAGACCGGCGCGTGACCGCTACCTGTTTTCTATCTAAAGGCACACATTTTTCTTTTCAATCGAAAAGAAAATTATGGGCGACATTAAAAATCTTACCGGCCAGGAAGCCGTTGAAAAACTAAAAGAGCTTTCCAAAAGTGCTTCGGTGTGTATGTTTTGTACGCGAGTAGAATCGCTGCCGTTCGAAGTTCGGCCAATGAGTACATTAAAGGTGGACGAACGCGGGCATTTATGGTTTTTCAGTGCAGATCACAGTCACAAAAACAATTCGATTCAGCAAGATACTAAAGTGCAGTTGTTGTATTCGCAGCCTTCTGATTCGCATTTTTTGGCGATTTCCGGCTCGGCAAGCATTACTAAAAGCAGAATGGTGATTGATGAATTGTGGAACGATATGGCCAAAGCCTGGTTTCCTGAAGGCAAGGACGACCCGAACCTCACGGTTATTGAAGTTCGGCCGGAAACGGCACATTACTGGGATACAAAGCACGGCAAACTGGTTACGTTGCTGGCTATTGGCGCTGCCGCCGTTACCGGTAAGCCGATGGATGGAGGAGTAGAAGGCGGACTTTCGGTTTAGCGAATTTCCACAACATCATTTCCGGCGATGGCAAATACCCGATCGCCGCTTTGAGGCGATATGGTGGCCAGTCCGGTAAATTTTCCGAAAGCCGGTAGAATTACTTTATTCCTTCCAAAATGAAAGCAGGGCAAGCGAAGCGATTGTTTCCCTTTGCCGTGAATGGCCACTCCGGGATGCAGATGACCGCTGAAACAAAAATGTTCACAAGGGCGTTCATCGTGCACGAAGAGGAAAGTATGTAATAAGAGGGAATCGTGAATTTCGATTTGAAGATCTCGGTAATGCGAATCGGAAAGGATATCGTGATTGCCTTTAACCAGATGTATGGGCAATTTGTTGAAACTACTTCTCCATATTTCAAACAGATCCACTTCGTGGTTGGCCACGCTGTGGAACATATCACCCACAATTATTATTTGCTGAGGTTGGAACGCATCAATCAAACTTCCCAACCGCGATAAATCATCGTGCAGCAATGCCTTTGGCACTGCAATGCCTTCTTTTCGGAAGTGCATACCTTTACCTAAATGAAGATCAGATAAGATCAGGATTTTCTCTTCATTCCAAAAAATGGCTTTTTGCGGCAGCAATCGGAAATGCTGTTGTTGAATTTCGATTTCCATCTATTTTTCCGATTGCAGTTGCATTTTTTTTACGCGGTCGGCCAATTGTTCGCTGGTTAAGTTTTCGCGCAGCGAATCTACTTTTATGGGAAAAGAAAATGGCGTTAATTTTTTGGGATACTTCAGTACAATGGCTGATGCTTCAATACGCCGCAAGGCATCGCGCAGCCGTACTTCTTCCATCTGATCATTAAAGGCTTCGCTGAAAGCCTGGCGAAGCAGCAGATTCTCCGGTTCATAATCGCTGAAAACCGTGAAAAGCAATGATGATGAGGCTTGTAAGTGCTTATTCTTAACACCGGCTCCCGGATAACCGCGAAAAATCATGCCGGTTATTACGGCAATGTCCCTGAACTTCCTTCTGGCCATTTCGGTACTGTTAATGCTGCGCTGCATGTCGTTGATCAAATCGTTTGATGAAAACAATTCCTGTAACGAAATTTCTTTCAATGGAATTTCCTGATCGCTCAATAATTCAAAACCATAATCGTTCATGGCGATAGAGAAGGTAATAGGTTTCACTTTACTAATTCGATAGGCCACCAGCGCAGCCATGATTTCGTGAACCAACCGCCCTTCAAATGGATAAACAAAAAGATGGTGACCATCGTTGGTTATGATGTATTCGATCAGTGTTTCATTCTTGCGCGGAACATGCGAACGTTCGTCCTGCAACTGGAATAGTGGGAGCAGGAAATCCATTTCAGGTTCCCTTTTTTGGTTGGAAAACACCGATTCATAAGTGGCGCGTAACACACTTCCCAAATCAGCGCTTAATGGAAGACGGCCGCCTAACCAACTGGGCACAATTGATTTCGAGGATTTGGAACGCCTCACCAGAACCTGCATGTCTTTGATCATTACAAATTCCAGATTTCTGCCGGCTAACGAAAAAACATCGCCCGGCTTTAACCGTGAAATGAATGATTCTTCTATGCTTCCAATATAGCCGCCTTTTAGAAATTTCACCTGAATCATGGCATCACCAACAATAGTACCCATGCTCAAACGATGGCGTAGTGCCAGTTTTCGATTAGTTATTTTATAGCAACCATCAACAACTTCCACCTTTTTGTATTCGTCGTATTGCTGCAATGATGAACTACCCTGAGTAATAAAATGCAATAGCCACTGCCAATCGTCAGTAGTAAGATCTTTATAACAGTAAGTGGTTTTAATTTCCTTAAAAACAACATCCGGATAAAAACCTTCGCCTACAGCAAGGGTGCAAAGATATTGGATCAGTACATCATAAGCCGCCACTACCGGCTGGCGTTGCTCTACAATTCCCGCACGAATAGCACGTTTCAAAGCCGCACCTTCCGCCAGTTCCAGTGAATGGGTAGGAAGAAAATAAATGCGGCTTACCGCATCAGGCGAGTGACCGCTGCGGCCGGCGCGCTGTAAGAACCGCGCCACACCTTTGGGCGAGCCTACCTGAATAACAGTATCAACCGGTCGGAAATCGACACCCAGATCGAGCGAAGAAGTGCAAACTACCACCTTGAGCATTTCAGCATGCAGCGCTTCTTCGATCCAGTTTCGCATTTCTGCTGAAACCGATCCGTGATGTAAGGCCATGATGCCTGCAAGATCGGGTTGTAATTGCAGTAAAGTGTGATACCACAACTCAGATTGGCCGCGCGTGTTGGTGAACAATAAGGTGGTTTTACTTTGTTCAATTACAGGCAATACATGCGCTGCCATTTTCAACCCCAAATGGCCTGCCCATGGAAATTTTTCAATCGTTTCGGGAAAAATGGAAGTGACTTCAATATTTTTTTTCAAATCGGCACGAATTTGAACGGCATCGCTGCTTTGCTCGCCCAGCGCCACTTCCAGCGCTTGCTGCATATTTCCAATTGTGGCGCTGATGGCCCAAAGGCGAATAGAAGGTTGCTGCATGTCGCGTTTCATTCCCTTCAGCCGGCTTAGCGCCAATTCCACCTGAACGCCGCGTTTCGAGCCGAGCAACTCATGCCATTCATCTAAAACTACTGTTCTGAGTTTTCTGAAAAGTTTTGGATGATCTTTTTGAGAAAGCAGCAAGTGCAGGCTTTCGGGTGTAATGATGAGTACTTCCGGCAAATTCGTTTTTTGCTTATTGCGTTCTGCGGCGGAACTATCACCTGACCGCATGCCGATGTTCCAGGGTAGTGAAATAGCATCGCAAACTTCCTGCATGGCTCGTTGTAAATCTTTGGCAAGCGCCCGTAATGGCGTTACCCACAGCAATTGCAATCCATTGTTCTTTTTCGATTGCCAGGTATCAGGATGCAAATCAATCCATTCGATTAATGCTGGAAGAAACAAGGCAAAGGTTTTTCCTACGCCGGTTGGCGCGTTTAAGAGACCACAGCGATTTTCGAGAAAGGCCGACCACGTTTTTTTTTGGAATTCGAAAGGCTTGTGGTTATTGGCTTTCAGCCAATCCACAATTACTTCTTCTCCTGAAAAGAAAGCTTTTTTACTTAGCATCGGTTTCGAGGTTGGAATACACTTTCAGTAATGCTTTGAGATCGTCTAAGGTATTGATTTCGCTCACCGTTTTGTCTTTTCGCCAGCGCAACATCCGTGGAAAACGGACCGCTACTCCCGATTTATGTCTGGAACTTGCTGCTATCCCTTCAAAGCCAATTTCAAATACCAGTGATGCCGTAACGGTTCGTACCGGTCCGAACTTCTCGCGAATATTTTTTTTAATGAACGCATCCACTTCCACAAATTCTTTATCAGTTAAACCGGAGTACGCTTTGGCAAAAGTGACCAGTTCACCATTTTCATTTTTCAACGCAAAAGTATAGTCGGTATAAAGGTTAGAACGCCTTCCATGACCGCGCTGTGCGGCAACAAGTACAGCATCCACTGAAAGAGGATCTACTTTCCATTTCCACCAGTCGCCGCGCTTTCGTCCGGCCTGATAAATGCTGTCTTTTCGTTTCAACATTACACCTTCGCTCATCATTTCCCTTGCCCGTAATCTTATTTGGCGCAGGGCTTCCCAACTTGCGAATTCAATTAACGGAGAAATTAGAAATGTAGAGGGTTCATTCGATAATGATTGATGCCATTTTTCCAAAAGCACGCGCCTTTGCTGCTGCGTTTGTGTTCTTACATCTTCACCATTCCATTCCAATATATCGTAAGCAATAAAGGCTACAGGTGCTTGTTCCAGGATTTTTTTGGTTATTAATTTTCTTCCAATCCGGGTTTGCAACACGCTAAAAGGAAGTGGTTGATGGCCGCTGTGACAAATGATTTCGCCGTCTATTGCCGAGCCATCGGGAATGAGGTGTTTCAATTTTTCATATTCCGGAAATTTTTCGGTGAGCAGTTCCTCGCCACGGCTCCATACGAAAAGTTCGCCCTCACGTTTAATAATTTGCCCGCGAATGCCATCCCATTTCCATTCAGCTTGCCAATCCTCGACAGCTCCCAGTGTTTCCACTTCATCTTCCAACGCATAAGCTAAATAGAATGGATAGGGTTTGGAAACATCTGCATTGGCATGTTTACCTTCCATCAACAACTCGAACGACATAGTTTCAGGATCCCAGTTGCCCGTAATTCGATGGGTCATTACCTGTGCATCTACCTGGTAAATGGAGGCCAGTGCCTGCACTACTAAAGCCTGCGAAACACCAATTCGGAAGGTGGCACTCATCAGTTTATTAAAAACGAAACGCTCAGTTTTTCCCAAATGATTCCAGGCATGTAGTATGGCAATTTTCTTTTCATCATCAGTTTTACCCTGCAATGCTTTCAGGTAACTGATCCAGAAGCTTAAGGATTCATTGCTTTCGGTTTGCGGCGGTGGTAAAGTTAGCGCTATGGTTTCGCTAAGATCGCCAACAGTATGATAACATTCTTCAAACAACCATAATGGCAAAGAAGCGGCTTCGGCGCACCACAGATGCAATAGCCTACTACTCACCGTTCGTTTGGGGCGGCGACCGCTGAATAGGGCCAGCGTCCAGATCTTATCGGCATTTTCTGCTACCAGAAAATAGCGTTGGAGCGCCTCAAGTTTGTCGGTGGTTTTAGTACTGCCCATCAAGGCTTCAATCAATGCGGCAAACTGTTTCATGCGGTGGCCTCCTCAGTGGTTTCTTCCTCTCCAAAAGCCGTGGAAATTTCTTCGGCATCAATGCCTGACTCCTGTAAATAGCGCGCGAAAATGGATTGATAGCCGTGAGTAACATATACTTTTTGAGCTCCGGTGCTTTTAATGGCGTCTAACAAACCCGGCCAGTCGGCATGATCGCTTAATGCAAACCCGGCATCGGCATTACGGCGTCTTTGCAACCCGCGAAGCTGCATCCAGCCGCTGCAAACACCGGTTGCGTATGGTGTGAATCGCTTCATCCAGGGTGAATCGAAAGCGGATGGTGGCGCGAGTATCAAACTTCCGGCTAAATTTCCTTTTGAAATATCTGGCGTCCATTGCGGATAGATGCGAACATCTACACCATAATCACGAAAAGCTTTTTGCGTGTTATGTATGGCAGTGTGTGTAAAAATTGAACCAATGGAGCTATCCAGGTTTTCAATAATACGCTGGGCTTTACCCAAACTATAACCAAAAAGCACACTTATCTTTTGGCTGCTGCGATTGTGATGCCACCATTGGTGAATACGATCAAAAATTTTTTGCTGCGGTTCCCACCTATAGCAAGGCAAGCCAAAGGTAGATTCTGTAATGAAATGGTGACAGCGAACCGGTTCAAAAGGTGCGCAAACGCCATCGTCTTCCGTTTTGTAATCGCCGCTTGCTACCCAAACTTCTCCGCCATGTTCTACGCGAACCTGAGCCGATCCTAAAATATGTCCGGCAGGAAATAATGTAATCTTCACCCCATTGATGAAAACACTTTCGTTGTAGGGAATCGTTTCAAGATTTATGAACGTACCCAAACGCAATTTTAAAATAGGAGCAGCGTGGTGATGCGCTAAGTAATAACTGCTGCCCCAGCGGGCGTGATCGCTGTGGGCATGAGTAATCACCGCCTTATCTACAGGTGCCCAGGGATCGATGTAAAAATCGCCCCGGGCACAATAGATACCTTTTGGTGTAATGCGAAGCAGGCCATTCATATTTTCTAAAATAAGGAAATCGGAATTCGAATTTTATTCTAAAAAATGAAAGACCTGATATGCTCTACCAGCTTTCGGTACAGTCGTAATTCATGGCTTTATAAATGTCAACTGCTGCGCCATAAGCGGTGTTCGAATTGTAGTCTTTCTTACAAATGCGAACATCTGTAGCGTTCGACTTGGTACATACGGTACATTTTTGACACGAAGCACAACCGAACAAAAGCGCTACGGCTGCTCCAAAGAATAACTTTCTCATGATTTTGTTTTTATGGATTAATAATTTCCCCCATGCACAAAAAGCTGTGCCACCTCAGGAATGAAAGTTGGAGCGTAGGGAAAAAACATGAAAACATTTCCTTCTAAAGAAAACGCTAATACCGAGCAAGCCACGCCAGTTAAAAAAGTAACCCGGAAATCAGAAAAGCAAATTAAACCGAAAGAAAAAAATCCACAACGGGAACGCGAGAAAAAAGAATTGAACAGCGAAAATCTGGAGCGTGATCCGGTGAAGAGAAGATAGGTTAGCTACTTTTTCTGATCATGATGGCAGAAGTAACTTTTGCGCTTTGATTTTCCTGTAACCTTTACGGTTATTGGCTTTCCGCACACCGAACAATTTTTCTGTTTGTAAACCTTGCAATGCTTCATAAAAACACCATTTTTCTTCCAGTTTAAAAATTGAAAGGCATACTTGCGAACGGTTCGAACCAGCTTTAATGACTGAGCGGCTGATAAATTTTGCGCTTCGGTTTCGGGATGTAAACGGCAAATGAAAAGCACTTCATTCTTGATAATATTTCCCGAGCCCGCGAAAATTTCCTGATCTACCAAAACATCGCAAATCAATTTTTTCCCTTGCGCTCGCACTTTTTCATGGGCCGTTTTTTCATTCCAATCTTCCGATAAAATATCGGAACTCCAATCGTAAATCTCTCTAGGCTTTTCATTTAGTAAAGTAATTTGACATGCGTAAAAACTGATTTCACCGTTGGGGAATTTTAGCCGCAGTTTTGGTTCACGGTTAACCTTCCTTTCATTGATGGTGTAACTGCCAAATAGTAAAAAGTGAACTTTAATGGTTTCCTTTTGAAAGCAAATCAAAAAGTGTTTACCCCAGGTTTTGAAATCGGTCACTTTCGCTTCTTCAACTATTCGAAACATTGCTTTTTGCGTGCCTTCTACTGAAACAATCTTTCGGTTTTTAAAAGATGCTACAGCTTCTTTTAAAATAACGATGCTGGGACCCTCAGGCATTTCGGGAAATATTTTTGAATGAAAAAAGGAAACGTCTTGCCTATAATAAATGATGTGTGCCGTCAATCCGAACGCCGGAAATTAAGAAGGAGCGCTGTTGTAATTTCTCAACATCATTCCCGTGTAAAATGATACCCATTTTGGGAAGCACCTCATTTATATAGCCAATCAAAGACGGGAACATTTTTTTGCTGCTGCTTGTAAAATTAAAATTATGTTAGATCGTACCGATTTACCTTTAGTGTTACTGGCAGTAACTGTACTCATTTTTTCAGCCTGTAAAAATAAAACCGAAGACCGACGAAGGTCGGTAGATGATTTTCGTGATTATGTAGAAGCTCGTTCAAACGACGTTCAAAATTATACCGATAGTACCTGGCGAATTGCTAAAGACAGTTTTCAGTTGAAATGGGCGCGCTTAGCTTCTGATACCGACGAAATGGATGATGAAGTGCACGCCACTTATGTAAAAGCAGTTAACCAATGGCATGATATGGAAGCACATTATGCCGCTATGGCGGGCGATAGAGCGCGCCTTGCCGAAATGGATGGCGTTCGTAATTCGCTCACTATTCCTGGCGTTCGTAACGATTTTACTGACCTTACTGCAGGCGATGCACTCAACGCTTACGAACATTTTGTAAACGTGGTGAAACAAAAGAAAGACGACTACAGCAAAGAACAATGGAATGCTGTGAACATGTCCTGGAAAAATTTGAACGGCCGCCGCAGAGAACTCGACAAAGATCTTAAGGCTGAAACTAAATCGAAGATCGTGAAGCTTCAGTTTGAATATACCGGTATTAAGGCTGTGAATCGTCCTTTCGCTGAAAGCGAAGAGAAAATGTAATGAAGCCCGGGAAGCTACCGGCGCAACACCAGCGCCAACAACCTGGCAGAGAAGCCGCCATGCATCCGCAGCCCGAATATATTCGCAACGGATATAAGGGCAGCGGAAAATTGGCCGGAAGGATCGCTATCATAACCGGTGGCGATAGTGGCATAGGGCGGGCCATAGCGGTCCATTTTGCCCGCGAAGGTGCCAGTGTTGCATTAGTGTATCTCAACGAACATGAAGATGCCTTTCAAACCATGGCGCTTGTAGAAGAGGAAGGTGCCCGTTGTATATTGTTCTCAGGTGATTTGCGCAAACCCGCCTTCTCAAAAAAAGTAGTGCAACAGGTGTTGAAAGAATTCGGGCGTATCGATATTCTCATCAACAACGCGGCAGAACAACATAGCCAGGATGAATTTGAAAATTTGAATTTGGAGACTATGGAAAAAACGTTTCAAACGAATATCTTTTCCATGTTCTACCTCACGCATCAGGTGCTTCCTCACTTACAAAAAGGGGCGAGTATCATCAACACCACTTCGGTTACGGCTTATCGCGGCAGCGAGCATTTGATCGACTACGCTTCTACCAAAGGCGCAATTCTGGCTTTTACCCGTTCGCTTAGCGCCAATCTTGCCGATCGTGGCATTCGGGTGAATGGCGTGGCACCGGGGCCGATATGGACGCCCTTTATTCCATCAGCTTTGCCGGCCGATAAAGTGAAAAAATTCGGAAAAGAGCAGCCGATGAAACGTGCCGGTCAGCCCTCGGAAGTGGCGCCTTGTTATGTGTTTTTGGCTTCTGAAGACGCCAGTTATTTTACGGGTCAGGTGCTTCATCCTAACGGCGGAGAAATTGTAGGAGGGTAGTTATATTTTTATAGAAGCTAATACCGTGTTCAGATTGGCAGTTCGGCTAAGTCCGAGTTTTTTGCGAATGCTTAACCGGTGGGTTTCCACGTTGCGTTCACTTGTAGAAAGTAAACTTACAATTTCCTTGGTGTTGAATCCTGAACGAAGAAGTGCGCAAATCCGGCTTTCTGTCGGGGTAATTTTCGGATAATCTCTGCTCAAAGCTTCAATAAATGCAGCGTTGGTTTTATCGAACTTCGCCTTGAAAATTTCCTTTTCCGATTCTTCCCGCGTGAAAGCCAGATCAATTTTTTTAAAAAGCGTTTGAAATATCTTTTCCCTTTGGGCATTTTCTTTTTTAAGAAGATCGATGCTCGATTTTAAATCAGAAAGCAGTTCGTTGCGTTGTTGTAAGTAGTGATTGGCCATGATCAATTCTTGTGATTTTGCGTTCAGGTCGTTTGCAATCAGTTGATTCTCTTTTTCCAATAATTCCAGTTCGTGGATGGCGTTCAGGTGTTTCATTCTATAGGCGATGATTTGCTGCTGGGTTTTCATTTCTATGGCCGAAATTTTTTTCACCAGTTCCAATTCTTTTTCCCGATTTCCTAATAGCTGAAAAAATTTCAACTCGCATTTGTCGTATTTCTGAAGGCACATGGCGCTGCCTATACTCTTAGCGCAGCGCTTTAATTCTTCCAAATTTTTCTTTGCCTTTATTTGGTCACCTTTCTCCACAAAAAAATCAAAGCGGATCTCGTAGGCCAACATACTGGAAAGGGTGAGGTGTTCATTCTTATCGCTTTCCAAACAACGCGCTGTGTGTTCCAGCATTTCCTTTTCCTTGTTTTCCAGCGCCGCCAATTTTGCCAGCAGTAAAAAATTATCGATTTGCATCACTGAATTTGGCGCCAGTCGATTTCTGATTTCAGCTGCAGCTTCAAAATATTTTTTGGTCTTGGCAACCTCGCCGCAGGCTAGGGCCGCACGGGCCGCAGCTTCATAAATATGCACATCGCTGATGTCCTCAACTTCAGGTTTCGGATGGGTTTTATAATGCAATAGCGATTCCGCATCTTTTAATGCCTCGGCGGCACTCACTACTTCTTTCTTCACTTCATTTTGCTGATACAGCGAAACAATAATCTGCGATTTGCTGCCCGATTGCCTTGCTAATTCAAGCGCCTGATTGAAATATTCCAACGCTTCGGTATGAAGCAGTAATCGCAAACAAATTCGTCCGCAGTTAATCAAGCTTCGGCTGGTAAATGCATTTATTTTTAACTGCTGCGCCATATTCAATGCGCGCAACCCAACCTGTAACGCCTCTTCGTATTTTGTAGCTAAAGAGGCGTGCATCGAACGAAGCAGATAAACCGTTCCTTTCTCAATCGGTTCTCCATGTGCCAGCAGATATTTTTCACAGGCAGCCAGCGTGTTTTTTGAATCTTCACGATTTCCAATTGCCAATTCTGCCAACGCCAGTTGTATCTTGTAGAACATCGTTTCCTTCTGCGTTAATCGCAGCTTTTTATTCGTCAGGATTTCGTTCAATATCCGGTGCGATTCGAAAAATGGCGTTCGGTTATCAATCAGGATATTAATGGTTGGCTGGTTCGATTGCTTACTCATTTGTGGCGAGGTTTGGATGTTTTCTTTGTAAAAATAGAAGTCTGTACCATGCAAAACTGACCTTAGTATTTTATTAGTACCATTCCCTTGAACGGCTTGATTTTCATTTGCATCATAAATCAAAACGATCAAAAAGTTATGAAAAAAATCTTTACCATCTTATCGGTTGCAGGCTGCAGCTTTTCAGCATTCTCTCAACTTGTGCTTACGCAAAGTAATTATCCGGTTCCATTGGTTTCTACACCAATCGCCAATTTTACTTCGGCCGTGTCTTCTATCCCAAGCCGTGGCAACAACCAGATTTGGGATTACACTACCGGAACACCTTCGTCAACCTCTCCAAATGACGCTGAATTACTCACGAATGATCCTAATTTCCCAACAGCCCAGTATCGCTACACTGCGTTGTACAAAGCCATTAACAGCAACTTTGGTTTTAATTATGATCAGTACTATTCCATCGAAGCTTCCGGAGTGAAAGCCATTGGCATTCGGATACCGGAACAACGATACGGCTTAGGATTGCTTACCGGCAATAATGCCGATAGCCTCATTATTCCGGAAGATTTTATCGATTATGGTGCTGATCCTCGTCCTCTTATTAATTTTCCCACCAATCTTAATGATACCTGGAATAGCACCAAACGCAATGTGGTAAACATGCAGCTTACAGTAACTTCAGCGGGATTAACCAGTGCGCCACTGCAACAGGTTTTCTACTTTTTACGGCTCGATAGCGTTATCGGAAATGGCATTCTGAAATTGCCACCGCAAGCCGGTTATCAAAACGAAATTCCCGTGGTACAAATCAAGACCTTATCGGCCACACGCGATAGTTTTTACTTAAATGGAAGTTTGGCTCCGGCTCAGTTAATGACCGGTTTCGGACTTACTCAAAATCAACAAACCGCACCTATAGGATTCCGATATAACTTTTACCGGGCTGGTTTGAACAATTACCAAATGGTAGTTAATTTCTCTGATCCTAACTTCACCACCTTATCTTCCAACAGCGCCTATATCAGTACCGTTTATCCCGATCTCTCTAACGGTATTGCAACGGTTTCTTCCGGTAGCGGCGCCGAATGCTATCCCAATCCGGTTATTGGAAACAATTGCCTTATCCTAACCGATAATTCGGTGAAAGACGGCAACGTAAAACTTTATGATGTGTCGGGTCGCGAAATGGTGGTTTCGTTTACTTCAACCGGCGAACAACGTTTCGAATTGCAGTGGAATGGGTTATCGGCCGGAAGTTACACCTATGTGGTGAGCCATCCGGATGGTAAAGTTGCAGCAACAGGAAAAATAATGTTGTTGCGGTAAACAATTGAAATTGGTAATAGTTTGTGCTTGTTTTATTGCCGCTCCCCAAAGGGGCGGCGTTTTTTTTTACGGAATTCCACCCACCACCCCCACCACACCTACCACACCCACCACACCTCCACACCTTTCTGGCATGCCATTTTTTAGTTGAAAAACATGAATGCCGAAAAAGCAGAGCAGCTCAAAGAAGAAGCCCGGTTGATCCATTTGATTTATACTACCGATTCGCAGCCGGGTTATATCCGCGTGGCTACGGGAAATGGGTTTAAATATTTCGACAACAAGCAACAAGCCATTACCGATGCGGCGGTATTAGAGCGGATTCGCAAACTTGCGCTTCCTCCGGCATGGAGTCAGGTTTGGATATGCTCCCGCGCCAATGGGCATCTGCAAGCTACCGGCCTGGATATAGCCGGAAGGAAACAGTATAAATATCATGCGTTGTGGACGGCTAAACGCAATGAGCATAAGCATAATCGTATGCACGAATTTGCGGCGGCACTTCCTAAATTACGCAAAAGGCTTACTGCCGATTTACATCGGAAAGAATTTCCGAAGGAAAAAGTATTGGCTTTGGCGGTGAGTGTGATGGACAAAACATTCATACGCGTAGGCAATTCTATTTATGCGAAACTGTATGGTTCATTTGGTTTAACCAGTTTGCGCAATAGGCATATCCGCATTTCCGGTAGTCGGGTAACTTTTCAATTTAAAGGAAAGAAAGGCGTGCAGCAAATGATTGAACTTACGCACGCTTCATTGTCGAAAATGCTCAATCGTTTGAAAGATCTTCCCGGTCAAAGTCTTTTCCAGTATATGGAAGAAGGCAGTTTATATACACTGGAATCAGGCGATATCAATCAGTATATCCATGAAACCTGCGGCGCTGATTTTACAGCCAAAGATTTCAGAACGTGGTGGGGTACGGTTACCGCAGCGCGCGAATTGGCGTTACTCGATTTTCCTGAAACGCAATCGGCAAGAAACCATCAGGTGGTGGAAGTGCTCGATAAGGTAGCCAGGCGGTTGGGTAATACCCGCGCGGTTTGTAAAAAGTACTACGTACACCCGCAGTTGCTGCAATTTTATTTAGACGGAAAGTTGCAGCCATGGTTAGAAAAGCTGAAAGCCGTGAGACCCAAGAACGATTTAGGTGCCTTAACCCCCGAAGAACGTATCGTAGCGGCTTTTATTCGCGAAGCGTCTGTTAATTGGTAATATGCCGTGTACCGCGCAAGAAACCTGTATAGCGTGTATAACGACAGTTTTTCTGTGGATGACAAAGTGCTGTGTGCAGATTTAGGTTATTATAAAGCAGATAATGGGGAGTTTTCCGAAGTCCCGAACAACGCCAAATCATCGCCATTCGTTTTTCGTTTGATGAAAAACCCGAGTGTGGGCAAAGCCTATGTGTATTTTGAGACCGGGCAAGGAAAGTACCTGGCGCTCGATGTTTTCGATTTGCAGGGACGGATTGTGGCCAGCACGTCTATCGCCGCAACTATTGGCTATGAAGAAATTGATTTGTCAAAGTTTGCCGAAGGTCAGTACTTGATCCAGGGATCGAACGGCATCGAGAAAATTTCATTAAAATTGATAGCCCGTCACTGATACACCGATAACCGCTAAAACGCGCATAACATGAACGCTTTGCAAAAAACACAGGTGCTGCTGATCGCCATCACGTTGATGGTGGCAGCAGCGCCCTGCAAAGCGCAATACGACCGCAAATGGTCGGTTGGCCAATTTAATGTCGTTTTGGATTTTAAAAATGGAAACGGAAACCCGACTGTGCCGCCTGCCTACCAGCTTTATTTGTATTCCACTGCCAACACTGCTTGTATTTATGATTCGTTATCAGGCAAATTGCTTTATACCAACGGGAACGACATCGTAACCGACCATTTTGATACGCTGCCTGGCGCTTATCCGATGCCGGATAGTTCCTTCGCGACTTATTTTCATGGCGGTTGTCCAGCTAATCAGGCAACCTTACTTTTACCCAAAAATAGGGATGAATATTACCACATCACGATTTCGTGCTCTGAGGATTCTTTTATCGGCTACAATTCTCCTATAAACCGTACCTACTATGGCGTGGTTTCGCGCCAACCGAATGGCGATTTTCGCGTAACCAAAAAGCGGCAGGAAATCCTCAGAAACGAAGTAGCCACGCAAATGACCGCCACGCAGCATGCCAATGGCCGCGACTGGTGGATTGTGCAAAAAGCAATTTTTGGAAATACCTATTATATCTTCCTTGCCACGCCGGAAACGATACGCCTATTCAATACGCAGGTTTTTGGCGATTCCACCGGATATAGCAGTGACCCGGTGTGTATGGCAAAGTTTTCGGCGCAAGGCGATAAATATATTTTCACCTCATTCAACCACGCGCCTGAAATTTTCACCTTTGATCGATGTGAAGGCCGGTTTACGGATATGAAGATCGTGCACTGTCCTTTTATTTTGCCAAATGGCGACACCCTCACTGACGGTCACGGCAATTTACTTTACCGTTTGCGAGGTGCCGCATTTTCCCCATCGGGGCAATTCATTTATTTCAACAATAGTTACTCCATAGTTCAATATGACCTATGGGCACCTAACCCCGATACTACAGGAATAGCGGTAATGCGCTACGATTCCGCCACATATCAAGGTGAGCCCTATCCCTTAGGCTATCCTTTTCTGGCGCCCAACCACGAAATTTATTACGACACGTATGGCATTCTTTATGCCATACATTCCATACGCGATCCTGATAAAAAAGGGCTTGCCTGCAACTACCAGCCGATGTACTTACCCATCCCGGATAAGACCAGTCCGCTACCCAATTCGGTTTGGTTTAGAAGTGGAAAACTATCTGGCGCATGCGATACGATCACAGGAATTTCAGAAACTGCCTTTGATGATGCATTTTCCGTTTATCCCAATCCAGCCCGAAATCAAATCCACATTACCTCAACTGAACCGGGCCAACCCATTTTTTTTACGATCAGCGATAGGTCCGGAGCTGAAATGATGAGCGATTGGACTACCAGTGGAAAAGATATTTCTATCCATCTGCCTTCAGGCGTTTATTTGATGCGGGTAACATCCGGAATTACTACAACAGTATTTAAATTGATGGTGGTACAATAACATCATCCACGTTCTCTAACTGAGTGAATGTTGATGTTGTTCTCAATTTTGGGTGGAATGGCTTGTACGAACGAATTAACCAGTGAATGGGCTGCCGCTTCTCCCAAATCGAAATGAGGTTTTGGCCAGGTTCCTTCAAACGGAATTTTTGTTGCTATGGCCCCATATTCGTTTTTCAGCAGCATAGTGAACAACCGAATCAATACATACCAAAAGGCATTGGGTTTTCCCGGAATTCCGGGCACGCGATCGAATTCAGGCTGTTTTAAAAAGGGTTTAATATAACCCGTTACGTTTCGGCCTCTTCCCGCGGCTTCGGCAAAAAGGTCTAACTTTCCCTGATGAAAAACGAGGTGTGCATAATGCAATAACACCCGGTTGGTTCTCGGAATTTCGATATCCTTTACCCGAAGGGTAACATCATATCGAGGTGCTGCCAAACTTAAATTCAAATTGGCATGTGCGGCATATTCGCCGCCCAATATACGGCCGGCAACTTCTATGGATCCGGGCAAGGCTTCGGGCCGCATCATGTTGGTGATGTTTTGCGCGGCAATCGAAACGCCAACGGTATTGATTTCAATTCGGGGTTCCTTACGAAGATCGGCATAAGTGAAACTTCCGTTATGTACTCTAAGCGTCTTCAAATTAAAATACACCGGAACAGGTTGCAGCAGTAGCGTACGAATTTCGCTGGTCACGTTGTTCATTTTTCGGAAGAAAATGGAAGGCGATTCTAAGTTGAGGTCAATTTCCAGATTTCCTTTTCTGATTTCTTTCCAATTAAACCTTATGCTAGCCTGCTGGAAAGAAATAGCCACGAACTTGTCATCGGCCGCAGTTTCCCAAACAGCGGCCTGTTTGATAATCAGCAATCTTTTTAAAAAAGAGAAATGAATGCTACCAACTTCTCCCGAAATTTTATCGTTCTTACTTAAAAAACGATTCACCAACTTCTTCAATAAAAAGGGTAGAAGCGAATCAAGTGCTGCCACTACGGGTAGCAGCACCACAGTGAGCTGCGATATCCGGCGCAAGTTACGTGGAGTAGTTTCCATGTTAACTTGCTAAAACTTTTATGCCTGATGCTGAAGCGCCTTCTTAACGCTGCCGTATCGCAGCAATAGCTTTTTCGCCGTTTCCATATCTGGAATATTGCCCAGTTTCATCAACATTTCCGTACCGCGCTGTATCAGCTTTTCATTGCTCAATTGCATATTTACCATGCGGTTACCTTCCACGCGGCCTATGCGAATCATCACGGCTGTACTAATCATATTCAGCACCAATTTCTGAGCCGTTCCGGCTTTCATACGTGTACTGCCGGTTACAAATTCAGGGCCCGTTACTACCACAATAGGATGATCAGCAACCTTCGTTACCGGACTTCCCGGATTACAAGTAATGCAACCAGTTAAAATTCCATTTTCACGGCAGCTTTTCAGCGCCCCAATCACATAAGGTGTGGTTCCTGAAGCGGCAATCCCAATCACCACATCATTCCCGTTGATTTGTTGCGACTTCAGGTCTTTCCAGCCTTCCGTCATATTATCTTCTGCAAATTCTACAGCCTTTCTGATGGCGCTGTCACCCCCGGCAATTATTCCTATTACCAATCCCTGTGGCACTCCAAATGTAGGCGGACATTCTGATGCATCCACCACACCTAAACGTCCGCTGGTTCCTGCGCCCATATAAAACAGCCGCCCGCCCGCCAGCATTTTGTCGGTTATGGCTTCAACCAATTTTTCAATTTCAGGAATGGCCTTGCTCACTGCTTCCGGCACGCTCCGGTCTTCCCGGTTGATGCTTTCCAGCAATTCCGCCACCGGCATCTTTTCCAGATCGCTGTAATGCGATTCCTGTTCTGTGATCTTCTGAAATTCCTGAGCCATAATGTGTGTGCGAATTAAACTGAAATAAATTTCAATGCCGCAGTTTCTTACTTTCGCGAAATGTTTACCGGAATTGTTGAATGTATTGGCGAAATCATCGAAGTAACACGTGAACTGGAAAATTATCACTTCCGCATTCGTTCCAAAATTTCAGGTGAATTGAAGGTCGATCAAAGTGTGGCCCACGATGGCGTTTGCCTTACGGTTATTGCAGTTGAAAATGATTCTCATCGGGTAACGGCCATCGCGGAAACGATGCGGAAAACCAGTTTATCTCGCTGGAATACAGGAACCACTGTTAATTTGGAAAGATGTATGCCCGCTTCCGGTCGCTTCGACGGCCATATAGTTCAGGGTCACGTGGATGAAACCGCAGTTTGTGTTTCCAAAATGGATGATCATGGAAGCGCCGTATTCACTTTTGAATTTCAAAACAACCATCAATTAGTAGTCGAAAAAGGTTCCATTACGGTGAATGGTATTAGCCTCACTTGTTTTAATTGCCATTCCAATTCGTTCAGCGTAGCCATAATTCCTTATACTCTGGAACATACCACCATGTCTCATGTTTCGAAAGGAACCATCGTCAATATCGAATTTGATATCATCGGAAAATATGTGGCTCGTATGCTGCAAAACCGGCTGATATAAATCATTGCCCGAAGTGGTTGTAAAAGTTGCACAACACCGAGAACACATTATATTCGCGCTTGTTTATAATGAATCTAAATAAGAAAAAGGTGTTCGTTCGCGCCATCAGCGCACTGCTGCTTTTTGCAGCCCTGGGTAGCAGTACTTCGCTACATGCTGATCCCGAGCACGCCCGTATTCTGATTCATACGTTAAACTACCTCAGCCGCGATTATGTAAATGCGGTAAACCCCGATGGTTCTATCAAAAGCAAGTCAGAATTTGCTGAAATGACGGAATTCAGCGAAGCAGCAGTGCGCTATAGCAAAGAGTTTCAACAGGAATGGAGCCAGCAAGATGGCACTAACATAGTTGAGCAAGTACATGTGGTAGATAGTCTGGTGACCAACCATGCAGCCCCGGCGCTGGTTAGCGATCGTGCAAACGCCGCAAAAGCATTGGTGGTAAAGGTATCCGGACTTACCATCACTCCGGCAGCCTATCCTAACATTGCTTCAGGTAAGGCCATCTATGCTGCAAATTGTTCCAAATGCCATGGTGAATCGGGTTATGGCAACGGCCGCGAAGGCGAACAGTTGGATCCCAAACCGCGAAATTTTCACGAACAGGAACGCATCAAATTGTTATCGCCTTTCAGCATTTTTAATACGGTTCGCTGCGGGGTAGCAGGCACAGGAATGAAGGCGCATCCGCAATTGAGTGATGAAGAGGTGTGGAACGTTGCCTTCTATGTGCTTACGTTCCGCTATCGTTCCCCTATGGTTGCCGAAAACCCGCCGGTAACTGATCTCAAGGAGATTGCAACGTCTAGCGATCAGGATTTTCTGGATAAAAAAATTACCTCGAAACAACTTACGGCCATTCGTTTTTACCAACCGGAAAATGGTAAGAAGCAGTTTATAGCCCTGGCGCAAAAGTATATTGAAGAATCGCTGGTGGCTGCCCGCGAAGGTAAGTATGAAGAATCAAAACAGTTGGCGTCAATGGCTTATCTTGAAGGCATTGAACCGGTTGAAAAGCAATTGCGGGCTACAGATCCCGATTTAATCGCCCGCCTGGAAGAGCAAATGGCACATGTGCGCAAAATGCTCGATGAAAACCGCTCGCTTCATGAAGTATCTGATTCTATAAAGGTTTCACAACAATTGATCGACGAAGCCGGTCGGCTCCTGGAAGCCAAGGACATGTCGTTCGGATTGGCCTTGTTCCTTTCTATTTCCATTCTGCTGCGCGAAGGACTCGAGGCGTTTCTAATAATCATGGTAATTTTAAGTGTGCTGAAAAATACCGGTCTTAATAAAGCCCGCCATTATGTTCATGCCGGTTGGATTGTTGCCGTACTAGGTGGTTTTGTGTTGTGGCAGGTAGGCCTTCAGTTCATGCCCGATATGAGCCGTATCGAATTGCTGGAAGGCAGTGTGGCACTGCTGGCGGTAGCCATGTTGCTCTACATCGGTTTTTGGATGCACGGAAAAAGTAAAGCAGGCCGCTGGAAAATGTATGTAGAAAACAAAATCTCAGGTGCGTTACAGGGAGGAAGTTTGGTTGGCCTTTTCGTACTGTCGTTCTTTGTGGTTTTCCGCGAAGTTTTCGAATCGGTTTTGTTCCTTTCGGCACTGCATCTGGAATCGAATGGTCGCCACGGCATTGCAATTGCCATGGGTGTGGCCATTGCCTTCATCATTGTTGCAGTGCTTACTATTTTGGCGCTGCGTTTTAGTCAGAAATTGCCTATACCGAAATTGTTCGCCGTTTCTTCATGGATGATGGCCGTACTGGCAGTAATTCTGGCAGGTAAAGGAGTACACAGTTTTCAGGAAACCGGTCATCTTTCTATTCATGGCATACCCCTGCTGCATGCTTTTGACTGGCTCGGATTTTTCCCAACATGGGAAACAACGGCAGCTCAGTTCATCGTGCTGTTGCTCGCTATTGGATTGATGAAATGGGCTGAGAAATGAGTTACTTACAAGTGAAACCGCTCATTTCTTTTAAAGCAATTTCATTGTTGTAATCGTGCTTCGAAGCGCAAACCTGATCGCCGCGGTCAGCAACTGTGTCGTTACACGTCCAGCCTAACCCCGGACTTTTCAGTGAGTCGAGGTAAAGCTGATAATATTCTTTCGAAAGGCGGTCGCTGCAAACCGTAATCTGGTAATGCGCATCACGGCACACCGAACAACTGTTCTCGCAGTACGCACACTTCTTACAACTATTGAACCCCATCGCCAGTATCAACGAAAAAATGGAAAGCAAACTTTTAACGCGCATCATTGTTTTTATTTTCGTTCGAAATTTAAGAATACTTGAATTACTGTTATGCACGATATTGAACCGCATTTCACCTGGCGGGACTATTACATCGCCTCAAACGATAAGCAATCGCCTTTTTACAGAAGGAAGTACAACGAATTTGCCTATGAAAATCAGGTGTACAACTATTACATCCACCCACAATGGGATGATATGGGTTCTGCTACCTTGTTCTGTAAAATTCTTTATGTAAATTATGAAAAACAGTTTGCCGTAATCGAATTGATAGGCGAATGGAATGATGCCATCAACAACGATATCATGCAATTTCGTAAAGAGGTGATTGACCCGATGATGGAATCCGGCATCTTCAAATTTGTGCTGATTGGCGAGAACGTACTCAATTTCCATGCTTCCGACGACTGTTATTACGAAGACTGGTATGAAAATATCCGCGATCAGGATGGCTGGATTATCGCGCTGAATTTTCGCGATCATGTGGTAAAAGAAATGCAGCAAGGCCGTATCCACCATTACATCAATATGGGTCCCAACTACAACCATCTGGAATGGCGAAAAGTGAAACCATTCTATTTTCATAAAATGGCAGAAGAACTGTTGTTTCCGGAATTGGAGTAATTAATTGCCTTTCAGCAACCAGAATGCGGTATCGAACGTACGCGCTTCCTGAAGTTTTGCCAAGCTTTCGCTGTAATTATCACCGGCACGAAAACCGATTCTTACAAAGTAGGGCGAAGTATCTTTATAAATCACCGCCCCCGGAAAGTGTTGCTGGATAAAGCTTTCAGCGCGAACAATATTGGCGGTTTCGCGAAAGGCGCCTATCATCACATAATATCCCGGGCTCAGTTGAGGGCGCTCGGTTGCCGTTGCGGTGGAGTTCACCAAGTTGCTGTCCACTGGTATCAAATTCGCGGAATAATTCCAATCTTCTGCCTCGGGTAGCGGAGCCGCTGTTGATTTTGGAGCCATGCTCCATTCCGGCGAGGGCTGCAATTGGTCCAGAAAACTTAAAACTCCCGCCTGGTTCAATTGAAACGCCGGTATGGTTAAGTTATTGCTCAACAGGCCCAATACGGCACCTAATCCGAGTAACAGCGCTAATGCCGCAGCCATGGCCCAAACCCGGCGTGGCTTTTTGATAACAGAGGGACGATGAAAGTCGTGAATGGTTATAGGCGTAGTATCTTCTTTCTTTAGCACTGGCGTAGCCTGAAATTCCGGAAGGCCGAATGATGACGCAAGAAAGTTGGCGCGCTCCTGCGAAAGAAACTGCAAATTTCCTTCAATATCCGGATACAATTTTCCGATTTGAGGGAAAACAATTTCTTGCCTGCCTGCCAGTAGTGCTTTCGTTTGTGCCACCCATTGGCGAAGCTGGCCAGCGGCCTCAGCATACGAACATTGATGTTTTTTGGAAATAGCAACGGCTAATAACCCATCATCTTCAATTAAAGCGCTGTTGAAAGTAATGGTTTTTGATGGAGGACTCCATTGGTGGCTTACCGGATGGTGCCGGGCCTCACAATAACGGCTGATAAATCCTCCTAAACCCGGGATTATCACGCAGTCGTGCTCCCAAAGCAATTCCTGTATGCAAATCGAAATGTCCACCGGCGGCAATGATAGTAGATTGGGCAACTACGCCATCTTAAAGTTTTTCACCTGTTACCCACAGGATATTCACATTTTGTTAATACACTTGAAGTAACAGTCGAAATAAACCTCCACGCTGCACCAGTTGCAGCCTTACAACGGTTTCATCTTCTGTGTTTACCCACCAGCAATCGTGTATCACCTCATTTGAAGCCGGAAGTTGTTGTTCCGTCCACACATCCAGGCAACGGCTACAGCGGCTTTTTAGATCGCGCCAGTAGAGCTCGGCCCGGTCAGCGCTGTTGGTAGAAGGATACATCACCCCGCGGTAAGTCACTTTTCCATATTTCTTTTCTACCGTATCGGCTTCAATATTGGAAAGATGAAATCGTGGCTTAAATGGTTTCACATCACCGCTGTCGTTCACCGGCAGCACTTCTACCGTAACAATATCCAAACTAGCCGCCTTCACCATTTCATGCAACGAGGCACACCATAAAGAATCGCCCTTAGAGGCGCAGACGTTCATGGAAATCAGCAGGATGAGCCCCGGAAACAACGTTTTAAATAATTCCATTCAAATAATTTTTTGATTCAGGACCAAGATTAAAAATCGTATCAAGAACGCTCACATTTTTGCAAAAACCGTGCTTATGCGAAAATGCCTGAATATAAGGGTATGCCTTCATTTCGGGAAAGTTTCCTTGCCGCAAATCTATTCCGGCTATCTCTTTTTCATAAACGGAAGTAAACCGCAGCGGTTCCCTGATCTTCAATTGCGATAGCAACCATTGCAAAAGGTTAGTGTTGAATTCGAAGAGCCCTGTTGTTGGCTTTAGGTACACCATTTCGAAACTTTCAAAATAATGTTCGAAAAAAGGAGTGCTGCCATAAGCGCTGCGAATCGTTTGCAGATGTTTGCGGCGCCAGGGCTCTTCCGCTAAAATCACATCCCGATAGGAACGGCGATGGTCACGGCCTCCCTTTAACGGAATACTTAAGGTTAAAGGTCCATTAGCTGCCAAAATCGTGGTTCTGTTTCGGTTACCTGATTTTACAAAGTTCTCCTGCGCCTCAATTACCGCTTCCGGCGAACGCAGTAGGGTAGCCATGTAGCTTAGATCAGGAAGGAAGAAAAGCGGGAACAGTTGCATCTAAAAAAAAGGCCCCGCTTTCGCGGGACCCTTCACCCTAAACCTATATCTTGAATTTCTTTGTTTCTATCGCGAAGCTAAGAAATTATTTAAATCATTAATACTACTGTTGTAGTTAAATACGGTGCAAACTTCATAAAAGTTTTGCGGATCTACAACTTTAGTATATAAACTTTTAGCAACTTCAAGCTTATTTGATTCAAAATTAAAGAGTTGCATTAATTTTTCTACTTGACTGGTTTCGAAGTAAAAATTTCGGGAAGCCTGTTGCAGCACGCTTAAGCGGGTGCTTTCAAAAGAACAATTGTTCAAAGTAAAACACAAGCGTTGGAAGTCGTTGTTTGAGATAGCATAGGCTCTTTCACTACATCCTGGTGCATACTGCTGGCCGTTGGGAACAATTACTGATGTAGGAACCGGACGATAATGGTCATCATCGCCATGCCAATCATGATTACCATGATGGTCACGGTCGTGGCGGTCCCAATTGTCGTGTCTTTCGGGCATCATGGCAGTGGCGGTCAGTTTCATACCAAAGTGATCTACTGTGGCTACAGCCATGGTATTCGGTTGAATCTGAATTTCACCGCGATAGATCAGGCGACCTTCATAACGGCCATAATTTCTACCGGCTTCTTTAACTTTAATGAGGTGATTTCCGGGCTGTATCTGTTCGAAAGTTGCTTCCAAACCACTGGTGGAACTTATGCCGTCGATGGTAACCTGTATGGGAGCTCCATTTGCAGAACGAACAACCAGCCTGCTGTTCCCTGCGAAGGCAAAACTTTCCAAACCGATACAAAGGCCTAAGGCAATGGTAAATAAGCGTTTCATATAAACTCCTTTTTTTGTTTTTGTGAAGGAATGCTTGTAGGATAACCGAAAGCGACTTCCGTTTAATTTCGGCTCGTAAAATTCTTTTTAAAATGCCTGAAAACGTTTTGTAGCAACGGTTTTATCGGTTGTGAAAAAGTGTGAATGCTACTAAATTTACACTCAAATGCCCTTCTAAATTGATATTGAAGGGGAGCAAATGCATGATCTTGAATAAAAAAATAAAGAACTTGCATCCATGTTGTATCGCACATGGAATCCTTATACCAATGAACTGCTGAAGTCATTCGATGAAATGCCCTTGCCTGACCTCACCATTTCGGAGGCTGCATTTCGCTACTGGAAAAAAATGCCCATCATAGAACGGGCTGCCGCCATGCGGAAACTGGCTGATGTGATTGAAAAAAACAAATCACAATATGCGCAGCTCATCACCACTGAAATGGGCAAACCTATCGCAGAGGCTGAATATGAGATCGCAAAAGTGCTTACGGCCTTTGAATATTACATTGAAAATGCACCTGCATTTCTTCAGAACGAAATGGTGAAATCGAATGCTTCCCATTCCTATATTTCATTTGAGCCACTTGGTATCATACTTTCTGTAATGCCGTGGAATTTTCCGTTTTGGCAGGTGTTTCGCTTTGCTGTACCGGCATTGATGGCAGGCAATGTAACCATCCTCAAACATGCACCATCGGTGCCGCAGTGTGCCTTGGCTATTGAAGCGGCTTTTCGCGAAGCCGGCCTGCCTGATGGTTTGCTACGCACCATCTTTCTTTCTAACCAAAATACGGAGCAACTTATTGCAGATAGCCGCATTCGCGGCGTGAGCTTCACCGGAAGCGATGCTACCGGATCGATTATCGCCGGGTTAGCCGGAAAGCACATTAAACGGGCGGTGGTAGAATTGGGTGGCAATGACCCCTTCATAGTACTTGAAGATGCTGATTTGGAACTCACCGTAGCCGGCGCCGTTAAGTCGCGCAGCATTAATAGCGGACAATCGTGCAATGCCGCCAAGCGCTTTTTTGTGGTTGAAAATATTTATGAAAGCTTTAACCGGAAGTTGATCGCAGCCGTTCAGCAACTCCAAATTGGCGACCCCATGGAACGCACCACTCAGATTGGTCCGTTGGCTCGTCCTGATCTGGCCGATAAAGTTCGCGATCAAATCAAAAGAACTATTGAAGCCGGAAGCAAGGCATTTCAGCATCCCTCTGATCAAGTGGGGCCAAACGTAGTACGGCCAACGGTTCTTACGGATGTAAAACCGGGCATGTGCGCTTTTGAAGAAGAAATTTTCGGTCCGGTGTGGTCAGTTATCAAAGTGAGATCATTGCCAGAGGCCGTTGAATTGGCTAACCTCTCGGTGTATGGCCTTGGAGCTTCTATTTGGACGGCTGATGTGAATGCCGTAATGCCCTTTGTGAGCGAATTGGAAAGTGGTAATGTGTTTGTGAACGACATTGTAAAAAGCGATGCGCGATTGCCCTTTGGCGGCGTGAAACGCAGTGGTTTTGGACGAGAATTAAGCGAATTTGGAATTCGGGAGTTTGTAAATATTAAAACAGTGTATATTCACTAAAGCAAGCTGTGCGAAATGGAAGTTAAAGCCATCATTTATTTGATTGGAGGGGTAATTTATCTGGTTTACACCGTTCTGAAAAAGAAGGGTGAAACTACCATGCCCGCCATGCCTCCCAAACAGCCCGTTAAACCCACGGTTTCCAAAACCATTGACGAGATACTTAATGAGGCAAGGCAGCAGCAAAAGCCCAAACCGCAACCGGCTCCGCTGCGTAAAGAACTTTTCGTAAAAGAAAAACCGGCAAAAAAGTTCGAAGAGGGCAGAACTAATTTCAGAACGTACGAGCGTACGGAAACTGAAGAAGAAAAAACAGTTGAGGCCTCGGAATTGGCGCGCAGGCAGGCCGCAAAAATACCGGTTATTCAACAGGAAGAAGAAGCCCCTCAAATCACTTTCAACGCCCGGGAAGCGTTTATCGGATCGGTAATTTTTGAAAAGAAATGGTAAGAAACTCCGTCTGTTATTCCGACTCCATTCCTGCCTTAATCGCGCAACTGTTGCCGCAAATTGCTGACCTTTCCCAATTATTTGTTCTCACCGAAGAAAATGTGAAAGGCTTGTGTTATGAACGCATACGGTCTTTTCTGCCCGCTCACCAGCTTATAGTTTTAAAGCCGGGCGAACGCCATAAAAATTTAGATAGTTGTTCTGAAATATGGCATCAATTATCAGCAAGCTGTGCCGACCGAAAGGCGCTGGTACTTAATTTAGGTGGTGGTATGATAACCGACGTTGGCGGATTTAGCGCGTCGTGCTACAAGCGAGGTATTTCATTTTTAAATGTTCCCACTACGCTTCTGGCAATGGTAGATGCCGCTATAGGAGGGAAGACCGGAATTGATTTTCATCAAATAAAAAATCAGATCGGAACTTTTAACCAGCCGGATGGCATTTTTTGTTGTGCTGCATTTTTGGAAACCTTGCCCGTGAGGCAATACCGTTCAGGTATGGCGGAAGTAATGAAACACTTTTTGATTAGTTCTGCTGAAAAATGGCAAAGTTTTACAAAACTGCCTTCCAACAATTTTTCTGATTTGGATAGCCAATTTCTGCGCGATGCTGCCCAGGTTAAACTGCATGTGGTGACCGAAGATCCGCTTGAGAAGGGCAAACGCAAAACCCTAAACTTTGGCCACACCATCGGCCATGCCATTGAAAGTGCATTTATGGAACAGAACGAAGAACTGTTGCATGGCGAAGCAGTGGCGCTTGGTTTGGTAGCGGAGTCATTTTTATCTTTCGAAAAGAATTGGATAACGAATGATGAATTGCAAACAATCAGCCATACGATTTTCAGGTGGTTTCAATTTCAGAAATCACTTGAAGAATTTGAAACTCGAATTCTTGCCTTTTTACAACAGGATAAAAAGAACGATGGCCATGAACTTCGTTTTGCATTACTGCAACCAATTGGAAATTGCCTTTGGGATGTATCTGTAACTCCGGAATCGGTAAAATCAGCTTTACGCTTTTTAAATCAAAAGATCCGTGAACATGCGGCTGTTCCATCCCACAGGTAAAGTAAAAGGTAGTATCCAACTGCCGGCTTCAAAAAGTGAGAGCAATCGGTGGCTGATCTTACAGGCGCTGTCTGACAACCGCGTAAAAATTGAAAATCTAAGCGCTGCCCGCGACACTCAACTTTTGTTGCAGGCGCTTCGATCAGATGCATTGGTAGCTGATGTTAAGGACGCCGGCACCACCATGCGATTTCTTGCAGCATACTATTGTGCCGAACGTTTGCATCGCGTGCTGAAAGGGACCGCCCGCATGCACCACCGCCCCATAGGCGATTTAGTTCAAGCCTTAATGCAACTGGGTTTTAGGATTAACTATTTGCGGGAAACTGGCTTCCCGCCAATAGAATGTATTCCGGTGAATGAACAGAAAATATGGAATGAAGTAAGTGTTTCGGGTGCGGTAAGTAGTCAATTCATTTCAGCCTTATTGCTGATAGCACCGGCCTTGCCCAAAGGTCTGCATCTTCATCTCCAAAATGGTTTAACGTCTGAATCGTACGTGGGGCTTACGTTGCATTGTTTGAAAATAGCAGGGATTGATGTTAAGGAAACGGAAGATGGCTGGAATATAATGCCACAGGAGATTTCAGCCATTACTATTAAAATTGGAAGTGATTGGTCGGCAGCTTCATACGCTTATGCCATTGCCGCCTTGGCCAATGAGGCATCGTTGACACTTCCGGGTTTAGACCGTCACTCTTTACAAGGCGATCGTGTAATTGCCGAATGGGCCGCCGCTTTTGGTATTAAAACCAATGAGGGTGCAACTGATTTGCAAATACAAAAAACAAAGTCCGTTTTGCCTGAACGCATCCGTATTAACTTTCGTTCGAATCCGGATGTGGCCATGACGTGGATGGTGATTTGTGCGGCCCTCAACATTGAACTGGAATGCAGCGGTGTGGAAAGTTTGAGAGTGAAGGAAACCGATCGCATTGCAGCCATGCAAAAGGAATTGGCCAAAGTCAACGTTAGTTTGAACGAACAACAACCTGGCGTTTTTGTGTTATCGGGCAAGTTCCAATTAAAACCAGAAACGAGTTTTGAAACGTATGATGATCATCGAATGGCAATGGCGCTGGCGCCCTTGGCACTGTTGGCGCCTATCCGCATCGCTCATCCTGAAGTGGTGCAGAAGTCGTTTCCCGATTTCTTTTTACAATTGCAGCATCTCGGTTTCATTATTGAGTAATAACCCTAATTTCGGGTTCGAATGGACAAATACAATCAGCGCGGTGTATCAGCTTCTAAAGAAGAAGTTCATGATGCAGTGAAACACTTGAATCATGGATTGTTTCCCAATGCCTTCTGTAAAATTTATCCTGATTATTTGGGAGGAAAGGAGCAATGGTGCAATGTGATGAGTGCCGACGGAAGCGGTACCAAATCCATTCTGGCCTATTTGTATTGGAAAGAAACAGGTGACCTTTCGGTTTGGAAAGGCATTGCGCAGGACGCCATCGTAATGAATCTCGACGATTTACTTTGTGTAGGAGCTACTGGTCCTTTTCTACTCACCTCAGTTATCAATCGCAATAAGCACCGCATACCGGGCGAAGTGCTGGCCGCTATTATAGATGGCACGCGGCAATTTTGTGAAACCATGCAGCAACATGGTATTGAAATACATCTTACCGGCGGTGAAACCGCTGATCTTGGCGACATTGTTCGAACAATAACCGTTGATGCCGCAATGACTGCTCGTATGCCGCTAAAGCAACTCGTTCTAACAAAAAACATACAACCTGGTGATGTAATTATTGGCCTTGCCTCATACGGCCAAACCACTTATGAGCAAACTTACAATTCCGGTATTTCGAGTAACGGGCTTACTGCTGCGCGCCACGATTTGCTGAGTAAATGGTATGCACAACAGTTTCCTGAAACTTTTGAAAATTTATTGGATGAAAGCGTGGTGTATACCGGTGGTAAGCGGTTGACCGACGAACTGAAAGGAACGACCTTAAATATTGGAAAAGCGTTGCTTTCGCCCACCAGAACGTTTGCGCCTTTCATCAAAAGAGTTTTGCAGGTAATGCCAGATCGTATTCATGGCATGATCAATTGTACAGGTGGCGCACAAACTAAAGTGCTACATTATGTAAACGATCTGAAGTTGATTAAAAACAATTTACTGCCGGTGCCGCCGTTGTTTCAGGCAATTCAAAAAGAATCAGGAACTTCGTGGAAGGAAATGTACAAGGTGTTGAACTGCGGAACGCGATTCGAAATTTATGTAGAAGAAAAAGATGCTGATGCTGTTTTAAAATTGGCAGCATCCTTTCAAATTGAGGCGCAGCGCATAGGAAGGGTAGAGGCAATGAACGGGAAGGAAGTAATGCTGCAAACTCCTCATGGCAACTTTGTTTACAGCAGCTAGTTTTGGTGTGGATTGATTTTTTAGGGGCGAATAGTTTGGTTACAACTCATCTAAAACAAGATTTGTATATTTAAATAAACTAATACGTTATGAAAAAAGCACTACTATTTTTCTGGCTATCGGCAGTAACCATGGCAAATGCCCAATCGCCCAGTATCGTAAAGAACATCAATCCCGGCAGTAATTTCGGAAACCCTTATGGATTTTTCTGTTTTGATAATCTCGTATTGTTTGTTGCCGATGACGGTACGCACGGTTATGAACTTTGGAAAACGGATGGTACAACGGCAGGAACCACGATGGTCATGGATATCTACGCGGGATCCACCACCGGCAATCCCTATTCGTTAACCAGAATGGGAAATGCGGTATATTTTATTGCCAATGATGGAACGCATGGCTATGAACTCTGGAAAACCGACGGAACAGCCTCGGGTACGCAAATGGTTAAGGACATTCATCCATCTGGCAGCGGACTTTCCACCGGTGGCATGGTAGTTTTGAATAACAAACTCTTTTTTCTGGCCGATGATAATGTAAACGGTCAGGAACTTTGGTGGTCAGATGGTACCACCTCAGGCACCACCATTTTTAAAGACATTAATCCATCGGGTTCTTCTTATCCGGGTTATTTTGCTTTGAGCCCGGGCGGTGATAAATTTTATTTTGCCGCATCAGACGGCGTTAATGGAACCGAACCTTGGGTGAGCGACGGCACTACAGTGGGAACCACTATGCTGGCGAATATCGAAGCCGGCGCTGACGGCTCTTATCCATCTCTATTTTTTAACTATAACGGAAAAACTTTGTTTTCGGCCTACACCGCTTCATTAGGTACAGAATTATACATCACTGATGGCACAACTTCCGGAACGATGATGCTCATGGATATTCAATCAGGATTGAACGGTTCTTCGCCAAGCGGTTTTTCTATTTTTAAGAATAAGGTGTTCTTTATAGCTAACGACGGCGTTACCGGTTATGAACTTTGGAGCACTGATGGCACTACCTCAGGCACCGCTATTTTCAAAAATATTTATCCCGGAAGTACTGGTTCTTATCCGGGCTTTTTGAATGTAATTGGGCCAAACAAAGCAGTGTTCAGCGCAACCGATGATACGCACAATAATGAGATTTGGGTTACCGATGGAACCGTTGTTGGTACTACATTATTGGTAGATATTAATCCGGGAACCGGCATTGGCGTATATCAATCGTTGTTGCCTACACAAAGCAAAGTTTATTTTGCCGGCAACGATGGAACGAACGGCACAGAAATGTGGGAATCGGATGGCACCGTTTCAGGAACAAAAATGTTGCTGCCGCAAATTGGTGCCAGCACGGCATCCGGTTCGCCATCGTACTACACACTTTGCGGTAGCCGGATATTCCTAAGCGCCATTGAACCCACCACAGGCCAGGAACTTTGGATGGTTGATAACGCAGTAGGCACCGGAGTGCAAACGCTTAACATCGGCAAAGTGAATGTATTGCCGAACCCAAGCAATAACGGGGCTTTCACAGTTGCTGCCGAACTTGAAAGCGCTAACGCAGTGATTCGGGTAACTGATCTTAGCGGCCGCGAAATTTATCGCGCTACTGAAGATAAATCGGTATTTCAGCATGCTATTCAAATGCAGGCGGAACCCGGCGTTTATTTGGTTTCCGTTGAAAATACAACCGGTAAGAATATCACGAAGGTCATCGTACAATAAACGATTCCTTAGAACAGAAGCCGCCAATTTCTTGTAGAAAGTTGGCGGCTTTTTTATGGCAGGAAATTAATGCGCCTTAATTGAAATTTGTTCCTGGAAATCGCGAAGCAACTGCAGCGCCGCGCTACCATACCACGGAATAATTTCCACCTCGAATATTCCGGCCCGAATAGTGGGATCGGTTTTCAATAATTCCCGGGCTTCCTCCTCGGTAGTAACGTTCAAGATAAACAGCCCGCGAAATTTCAGGGAGTTGGAACCATAAGGGCCCGCTAAAACTAGTTTATTGAGTTGGCTAAGGCGAGTGATATTGGCCATGTGCAGGCGAAATAAACTGTCTGATTGATGCTGATCGGTAATTACCGTTGGTCCGGTCTTCAAAATTACGAATATGTAGGAACGCATCCCATATTCATCAGCGCCCACCGAATCGGCTAAAGCTTTATTGTATGTCGAACGATTTTGTGCTTGCAGTGGTAGAATGGCTGACAATAGGAATACTGTAAAGAGAAATTTTTTCATGGTTATGTTTTTTTAGAACTAATCGCTCCAAACTTTTGTGCCTTCGCTGCAATTGGTGCAGATGTCAATTTCTTTTCTGGAACGCAATATCCGCTTGCGAAACGATTGGTAAAGTTCGCTCTGCCAAATGGTTTGAAAAGAATGACTGTTGAGGTCGCCTAAGCGGTATTGCGCATCCTTATCAAAACAACACGGTACCACCTTGCCATCCCAGGTAATTACACAGCTATGCCACAATTTCCAGCAATGGTTTTCTAAATTATTCTTGAGTGCATATTTCCCATCCGGCATTTTTTTGTACCTCGAATACTGCTCTATTGTTGGGATTAACGGATTTCCATTTTCAAAATCATAAACTTGTGCGGTTTTCAGTTTTACTTCATCAACACCTATGGCCTTCCCCATTCGTTTCACCTCTTCAATCTGATGTTCGTTGGGGCGCACCACCAAAAACTGAAAAATAATGTGAGGTGTTTTTGATCCCAGTCTCCTTCGGGCTTCTACCAGATTTCTGGTTCCTTCCAATACTTTTTCCAATTTGCCATTTACCCGGTACTGTTCATACACTTGCTGCGTAGTGCCATCTATGGAAATTAAAATCCGATCTAATCCACTCGTCACCGTTTCTTCTGCTTTTCTTTTGGTTAGAAAATGCGCATTGGTTGAGGTGACGGTGTAAATGCCTTTAGATGCCGCCTGTTGCACCAATTCCAAAAATTGTGGATGCAAATAAGGTTCTCCCTGAAAATAGAAATAGAGATAAAGCAGCTTATCACCCAATTCATCTAATAATTCGGAATAAAATGATCCACTCAGTTGGCCGGTAGCTCTGGTGAAACTTTTTAAGCCACTCGGGCACTCCGGGCAACCTAAATTACAAGTGGTGGTAGGTTCTATGGAAATAGTAAAAGGAACGCCCCACTGTATAGGCTTTTTGGTCCACTTGGAGGCATAAAATGATGCCATCACTACAGCGGCATTCCACAGTTTGCGCCAACTGCTTTTGCGGCCAAAGTTTTTTACATCATTCCACATAAAGTGAAGGTATCAAATCTTCAACCGCTAGCTCAATTGCACTGAAACTTCTTCAAAGCCCTTTAATTCGGCCAGCATTTCGTTTGATACGTCAATGGCAAATTTGCGGGCACTTGCGGTTACCGATATTTTTTCGCCTTCGTGTACCAACTTAAGCGTAACCGGCATTTTGCCGGGATACTTTTTCAAAAGCGCCTCCAATTCCTCACTGAAATTTTCGGTGATCCGCTCGGCATCCAAAGTAAGTGTAACGCGTTTGGTGTATTGTGAACGTACATCTGGAAGCAGGTCCATGGTATTGATCCGGAACTCATAGTTATCGGCCTGGTTAAAACGTTGCTGATAACGGCCGGTGATAAATAGCAGCGTTCCGGCTTCCAGAAAATTCTTGAATTGCAGGTACTGCTTTCCAAACAATACAAATTCAAACGTTCCGTCAAAATCTTCCAATACAAAGCTTCCAAATGGGTTTCCGTTCTTCGCCACCTTGTGCTGCGCGGTAGTTACAATGCCCGCCACTTTTAAATCTTTATCCTTGCGATCCTTGATTCCACTTATCGAACACGTAGTGAATGTTTCAATTTCCAGGCGATAGCTATCCAAAGGATGACCGCTCAGATAAATGCCAATCACTTCCTTCTCCCGTTTTAGTTTCTCCAGCATCGGCCATTCCTCTTTGTTTTCCACCTGAGGTTCGGTCATTTCAGTATGCGCCTGCCCGCCAAATAGCGAATGCTGGTTCATTGATTTGCTACTTTGTTCGTTATTGCCAAATCGTATGGCCTTATCAATCAAAGTGCTGCCGTCGTTCCACTCAGGAGTGATGTAAGTAGCGCGGGAATGTTTTACAAATCCATCAAAAGCGCCGGCCAATGCCAGATTTTCTAATGCTTTTTTGTTTAGGGTGCGCAAATTTGCGCGCTTCGTTAAGTCAAAAATGGATTTGAATGGACCATTCGCCTTTCGTTCTGCTATAATGCTTTCTACGGCAGCTTCGCCAACACCCTTGATGGCCGATAGGGCGAAACGGATTTGACCGTTTTTGTTAACCGAAAACTTCACATCACTTTCATTGATATCCGGGCCCAGAACCGGAACACCGCAACGGCGCGATTCTTCCATGAAAAAGGTGATCTTCTCCAGATTACTAAGGTTGTTGGAAAGTACAGCTGCCAGATATTCGCTCGGGTAATGCGCTTTCAGATAGGCGGTTTG
>JAXLUJ010000013.1:0-111423 GCA_046329575.1 Chitinophagales bacterium
TTAATCAGGTAAGAAAAAATTTCTCCGATTCGCCGGTGCGCTGGTATTCGCGTTCTGAAATATCATTGGTGCCGCTCCACACAATACGATCATTTGCAGATCCGCCCTGCGATTGGTGAATGCGCAAAATCAATTCCTGAACGGCTTCTAAGCGCCCGGCAAAAAACCGAACCACGCGTGTGGCTTCCAGTGAAGTACTTTCAGGTTTACGGTAAGCATAGGAGATTTTGTAGTAGTTCATACCTGCAAAAAACATTCGCCGTGCGCAATAGATATGCGCAGCAGTTTTCAGTTCTCCTGGCAGGCAAACTGCGCTGCTTTGTTCTACAGATTTTTCCTTTTAAATATCCACACTGAAGCCAGTAAAGGCAGAAGTATCCAGCAGTTCAACATAGTTGCCACAAATGAAATGCCTGCCGAAGTGCCAAAGAACTGTTTATACACGGCGCCTGTAAAACCCATAAGTGCACTAATATCAAGCTGCATCAAAACCAAAATACGCGCCAGATCAATAGGATTCAGCGATGCCATTACGAGCACCACCGTTTCCAAAGGATAGTCGTTGAACGCAAAAAGAACGGCCAAAACAATTGCATCGTATATAACGGCAAAATAAAACCAAAGCATGAGCGACAATCCAACCCCTTTCACTTTGTCGCGCATGGCAACAGCGCTAAAAAACGCAAGTGATGTAAAAATAAGTGTTAGTGCTATGGCGCTACCCAATAGAGTGAATCCAGAAGCATCTGGCTCGTAAACCATCACAGGAATACCGATACCTAAAAAAACAGCTAAAGTCATAGAAATGGCAATTCCAGTGAATACACCCAAAAGAATAGTATTCCGCGAAAGCGGTTGCGCCACTAGCAGTTCCATGAACTCCGAAGCATTGTAAATGTAAGTGGTAGTGAATATAATACTGATGAGCGGCACCATGATTTGGACCACGCTCAGCAAACTCACTAAACTTTTAGAATTGTCTGATTCAAAATAAAAAAGAGCAAAAGAGGCCAGGATTAAAAACAGGGAATAGGTCAGCAGCACCTTGCTGCGAAGGATGTCGTAAACGATGTATTTGCTTATTTTAAGCATCATGGCGCTGCATCATAATTTTAGCAATGGCTTTCCCCAGTTTCACTTCTCCGGTTTCTTGCTTCAATGTTTCAATCGTTTTGTAAAAATGCACCTTCCCTTCCAGTAGGTACATCATGCGGTCGGCCAATTCCTCAACTTCGCTCATGATATGCGATGTGATGAGGATGAGCTTTCCCTCACGCTTTGCTTGAAGTATCCTCGCCTTCAGAATTTCAGCAGCCAGAGGGTCGAGGCCGGCTGTGGGCTCGTCAAGGATTAAGACTTTCGGATTGAATAAAAAGGCCAATGCGGCACTCACCTTCTGGGTAGTACCGCCCGACAGGGTGTGCATGGTTTTCCCGAACATCGAAGGCAATGCAAATTCACGAAGCAATCCATCGTCAAAGGATTGCTGTCGCCTCAGGTCTTTCATCATCGCAAAAAGCTGTCCAATCTTCATGTTTTCCGGATAGTGACCAATTTGCGGCATATAGCCGATCTCACGGCGGTAGTCGTAGTTTCCTAAAACCGGCATCCCGTTAAAATAAAGCCTGCCTTTATCAGGAATAACCATTCCAAGAATTGTTTTTATGAGCGTAGTTTTACCCGATCCGTTAGGTCCAATCACACATACTATTTCACCGCACTCAAATGATGCATCCACTCCTTTTAATACATGCAGTTTCCCAAAATGTTTTTCAATCTTTTCTGTGCGTATCATCATTAAACTTTTTATACTGGATGATGTTGGCCTTCATTAAGGGACGCTCATCAACGAAGGTAACCGGTACCAGACTTGGTATGCACTTTTCGGCGGCGTTGAGGAGGTCTACTATAAAGCTTCGCAGCAACATTACCGCATTTGGCATTTGCTCGATCAGTACAGTATACAAACTCACAGGATGAAAAGGCACATCTCCCACATCATCTGCATTCAGGTCGTACCCCGTGTATTTGTCCCAATAATTGAACCAAAAAATATTTTCGTGCAGTTCACCGTTGGTTGTCGCATCAAAAGTGTTTCCGGTAAAATTGTTTCCGGTAAAAGTATCTAACCGGCAATTAGCCATCACCTTAATGGCATACCCATTTTTTAGAAAAGCATTATTGGCAAAACGCATATTGTTGCCTCCCTCCATAGTAACTCCTACGGTATTATTTCTAAAAATATTTCCTGCTATTATACCATTGTCCATATCTTTCAGCAGTAAACCGTAAGCGGCATCACCCCAATTATCTTCAAATCGGTTTCCAAACATGTGAACGCCCTTGCTGTACATCACAGCAACACCAGTTCCATTTCCGGCAAAGGTATTTTCGAGGTACGTATCGTTATCACTGAACATGAAGTGCAATCCGTACCTGTAATTTTTGGAACAAGAATTATGTTGTATAAAACAATGTTTCGCAAACTCGAAATAAATGCCATCCCGGTGACCCTGCATCTGATTATTTGCAATATACACACTATCGCATTTCCATAGATGAATGCCGTTTCCGGTGTCGCTTTTTCCGAAATTTGCCCCTTTGGATTTGCAATTTTTTATCGTTATATTTTTGGAATCACTGAGATAAATTCCAAAAAAAGTATTTTGAAATACGCAGTTCTCAATTTGAACCTGATTGGCCTTGAACACTCGCAACCCTGCATAATCTTTTATACTTCCACAACGGGAATTAGCAATTACTACACCGGAAAGGCTAACGTTGCTTGCCGTTATCAAAAGCACCTCATCTTTTAGCTGGCCATCCAGTACCGGCCAGCCATCACCAATAATCACCAAGGGGCATCGAATGGTCTCATTCACGCACATGTAAGTTCCTTCTCTGATATAAAGAGTATCGCCGGGCTTAACCGATTGCAACGCCTGATGAAGATTTCTGATCTTTCCATTTGGAGTTAGTTCTGCATGGCGTGCCATCACAGCAATACCAAACACGGAAAAGACCAGAAATGCCAATATCCGCATAATCAAAAATGTATGACGTTTACGGCCGACCACAACAAGATTTCACCACCTAATTGTTGCTGTACCGTTTCAACAGAAGCCATAGTGCTGAAAGCAGCTAAATGTCCGCCCATAGGACTGTTCACACCTCCGCCATGCAGATAAAATGCTTTTTTGGCATCCAGTAAAACACCGGGATTCTGATAATCGATCACCAAAAATTGATCCGGCTTAAAGGTGTCATCAGTTTTAAGATATTCAAGCATACATTCTTCCGAATCAAACCGTAACGCTTTTCCTTTGCCATTAATCAGCATAGCGCCGAACTTCCTGTCCATGGCGGTCATTTTGCAAAAATCGCAAAGATCAGTGCCAAAACGTATTTTCGGCAATTCATGATTACATGAGATAGCCATTATAAAAAGAAATGCGAACAGTATTTTAGAAAACTTCATTGCGACGTTTTAATTCTATCAGAAAGAATATCATGATTAATCCCGCCGGGCCGATGATGAGCCAACCGCCGATATCGGGAAACGAGCCAGCTAAAAAGTTCAATAACTGCTTCCAGCCAAAAAGAGGTGGCTGATAAGCCATTCCCGGAATTTTTATAGCCGCATGCGGATCCAGATGATGTCCGTATTCATACTCCCATTTCCAGAAGTCATAAATACCCCAGGCGCCACTGGCTATCAGAACAGATGCAAGAAAACCTAATAACGCCCTTCTTCCTATGGCGGCAGTGAGCACGCCCAATATTACATAAGCCCAAATCATATAGGGCATCACTTTGAACTCCGGAAAATTTTCCTCTTTGATCTGAGCCATTCCTATATAATGGTTCAAACCATTAATCTTATTGATATCACCGGCTATCTTATGGCTCCAGATTTCCATCTTCAATCCTTCGGGATATTGCGGTGCCTCTAATTGAATTTGCCAGACCGAAATATAATTTGCTGGTATCATGGCGAAGGCACACAGCAAAACAACTATTCGGGTATATATTTTAAGCTTTTTCATTTTTTTTCAGATTGAGAGGCGCAATAACATCAGGCATCTGAGTTTCGAACAATAGGATTTGTAAAAAGAAGGGAGCCCGGCTCCCTTCCTAATTACTAACCTATTCGCCTGTTGAGAATTTAATGGCAGTACTAGCACCTGCTGGCGCTACCCGAACGTATCCCTGCATTTCCTGATGAAGGGCCGAGCAAAAATCGGTACAATACATTGGGAATACTCCGGCGCGGTCTGGAATCCACTTCAGTGTGGCGGTTTCGCCGGGCAACACCAGCAATTCGGCGTTGTTGGCCCCTTTTACTGCAAAACCATGCGGTACGTCCCAGTCTTGTTCCAAATTCGTAACGTGGAAGTACACCACATCGCCCACTTTTACACCTTCAATGTTATCAGGTGTGAAGTGCGAACGAATGGCAGTAGCATAAACATGCACTTCATTGCCGTTCCGAACCACTTTGGCGTCTTTCTCACTCTTTACAGCATACTTGTGCTTGTTATACTCCAGCTTGAAAAATTTCACTTCATGTTTGGTGATAATCTCGGCAGGACAAGCTTGTGCATAGTGTGGCTCGCCTATGGTTGGAAAATCGAGCAGCAACTGCATTTTTTGACCATCTATAGAATATAATTGCGCTGACTGCGTAAGTTCCGGACCGGTTGGTAAATAGCGATCCTTAGTGATCTTGTTCAGAGCAATCACATACTTACCATAAGGTTTTATGTTGTCGCCCATGGGAACACATAGGTGACCAATTGAATAATAGGTGGGTACGCGGTCTAGCACTTGTTTGGTTTTGATGTCCCACTTCACTACTTCCGAAGAAACAAAAAACGAAGTATAACCATGCCCTTCATTATCAAACTCCGTATGCAGTGGTCCTAATCCCGGCTTCTCTACTTCGCCGTCTAATGCAGCTTCATATTTGATCACCGGAACGCCGTCAAAGTCGCCATCAAATACTTTGCCTTCAATAGCTTTCTGCATTTTGCCAAAAGAATAAACCGGTATCACAGCGGCCAATTTGCCCGATGCGCAAATATATTCTCCGGTTGGATCTACATCACAACCGTGCGGCGATTTCGGACAAGGAATAAAGTAACAAACACCGGGCAGATCCTTAACATCAAGAACGGTCACTTCCTTCTCGATGGTAGATGTCGCAGTTTGAGTAGCTTCGTCATAAACGTTGTGAGCATAACTGGCCGGCCACTTTTGTCCTTTTCCCTGAGCCAGGTATTCTTCCGCTTTTTTCCAGTTTACAGCCATAATAAAGTCTTTATCGCGCTGCGAGGCATTTACTTCAAGAAGTGAATGCGCTTTCTCACTGTTATAACAACTAAAGAACACCCATCCATTTGAAGCGCCTTTTCCGGCACGTGCCAAATCATAGTCCACTCCCGGTACCAGAAGCTGGAAATTCAAATTCATTCGGCCGCTTTGAGGATCCACTTTTACAAATGAAATGGTGCCCTTAAACTTATCTTTGTAATCGGCAATGGCCTGATCTCCATCTTTGTCATACGGTACTGAAAACCGCGAAGCACCCACAACGTACTCCGTATTTTGGGTACAAAACGGCGAAGCATGGTTGCCACCACAATTCGGGAGCTCAATGATTTCACGGGTCTTGAAAACACCAAGGTCGATTCTCGCAATTCGCGGCGTATTATTGGCATTGATGAACAACCATCTGCCATCGTCCTGTCCTTCAGTGCGCGAAAGCTGAGGATGGTGACTGTCGTCCCAAGGCGTAAAGCCATGAGAGGTCATCAGCATGGGTTTGGTTTCTTCACTGAAACCGTAACCAGTTTCGGCATCCTCACTGAATACCGGAACTTGTTTGAACATGCGGCCACTTGGAATACCATACACGCCGATCTGTCCGCTGAATCCTCCGGAAGTGAACAAATACACTTCATCTTTTTTACCGGGAGCTACATACACTTTTTTTGCCGCATCGCCTGAAAGACCAGAGTCAGCCTTGGGTGGTTTGCAACTGCCGAAAATTCCGGCAGCAAAAAAACCGGCGGCCATCCACGCCAGATTTTTTATGGTAACATTTTTCATTTTATTGGATTTGATTGATTAAGAATCTTCTTACTTTTTTACTTCAGCAGTTTCTACCGCATCATTGCTGCGCAAAAATTCCAGGATTTGTTTCGCCTGATCATCACTAACATCCTGAAAAGTCATCTGCGTAAGGTGTTCGGCAAGTAAGGCTTTGGCCGTTGGATCCTTTTGGGTCATTTCCACCGGATTCGTGATCATATTAAGTATCCAGGCAGGCGATTGTTTAAACGTAACGCCCTTCAAGCCGGGCCCCACTATTTTTTGGTCGGTAGTGCGGTGGCAGGCATAGCATTTGGCCTCAAAAACCACCTTGCCTTGCTCGGCTAGCTTCGTATCCACCGGCCCCAGTGTTATATTTTTGAATTTCCCGATGCCTTGTCCATCGTCCTTGGGCGCATCCTGAATCATGCTGGCAGGTGGATTGGCGGTATCTACTGTTTTGGTTTCGTTGCTTCCGCAACCTGCTAAAAAGATCAAGCCGGAAAAACTGGCGATCATGAGAATGTTTCGATGCATAATTTGATTTTTTCTGAAGCAAAAATAGGCTACGCGGCAACCGTCGGAAATGAGTGCGGTTAGCCATCCACATGATTGATGTCAATTTAAAGACCTTTTTATCTTTTATTTTTAAAACTAATTTACCATTCCCAAACGATAAGGTCATTGAGTTTACCTCATCCTGTTTTTCCACAATATTTATATCAGGTATTTTTTAGTGCGGCTGCCGCGCTATCCATGGCTCCGCTATCGCTTCGGTGCTACGTTTCACTACGCACTGCTCCCTACGGTCGCACCATTCCTATCGCTGCCGCATCCCTGCTGGGCGCCATATTTCTATTCGGCAATTCCCTTCAAATTCAGCTTGCCTTTCATCTATGGCACTTACGCAAACAATGAAAAAAATTATTCTTGAACTCAATTCAGCAGAAATGCCCGTCCGCTTTTGATCTCTTTAGCAAAATCCTGAACGGTCTTGGTTTCCAGCATCTTTTTTAAGCGAACAGAATATGCTTTAAACTGATTGTGAATTGGGCATGGATGACGTTCATCACACTGCTTTAGACCTAAACCACATCGCTCAAAGGCGCTGCTGCCGTCAATCAACTTGACCAGATCCATCACTACAATGGGTGGAGCACCGTCAGCGATATAAAAACCTCCACCCGGACCTTTAGCTGAAGACACCACCTTATGCCTTGCCAGAGTTTGCAATATTTTGGCGGTAAACGGTTCTGGCGATTCTATGGCCTGTGCGATTTCTGCAATGCTCAAACGCCTGCCATCTTTGGTTTCCATGCAAATATGAATAACCGCTTTCAAAGCATATTCACAACTCTTTGAGAACATCATAATTAATAACCGGTTTAAATGCTCCATTTTTCCTCCAGTGCTTCCACCTTTGGAAATAGTATATTGTTTTCCAAGTGAATATGCTGAATTAAATCGTCTTGAAACTCTTGTAGTTTGGCATATAGAACCCGATACGTATTACATGCATAATCAGGCGGAGTAAATTGATCGCTCAGTTCCTGGATACGCTTCATGAGGCTGCCAGCAACTTCATGCTCCTTTCTCATCATTGTAATTGGATTTTTCACAGTACCAAAATGTGGGAATGGAAATGCATCCAACTCACCCCTGCTAAATCGTTCCAGATTTTTGATGTAAGGGAATAGCACCAATTCCTCTTTCTTCATATGTATCGTAAGTTCAGTTTCAACTTCCTGCCATAATGAAAAAATAGTTTGGGTTTCAGGGTGATGTGCGCCATGTACACGAGCTACTTTTTCGGCATATGATGAAATAGCAACCATATTCTCATTAACATAACAGTGATGCACATTCACGATATGATCAATTAGCGCGGCTAAGGTCCAAAACTGATACTGCTTTTCTTCAACCGTGCTTTCCTCAAGAGCATCTTGTATCGATCGCGCTAGTTCCGAAAGATCAATTCCTTTTTCCAAACCTACAGTTTCTAACGTTTTTCTGCCGCCACAACAAAAGTCAATTCCATACTTCCTAAATACTCCGGCCGTCCGGTAATCGTTTGCAACAAGTTCCGCAACCGTGGTATGCTTCAATATTGATGTACTCATCATTGATTTAAAAATTTAAAAGTAGAATCCATTACAGCCATCGTCTTGTTTACCCGAATTAAGGCCTGCTTTGATCGCGCCGTATCTTTTCCGGCAAATACGGGTAACTCCTGTTGAATAATACGCAGCTCACTTTCAAGTACGCTTCGGCAATTACCCCTCAAATTTCCATTCTCTAAAATTCTTGCCATCTGGAGTTGCAGCAATTCTCCGAATTCCTGATACGCTTCTACATGCTCAAACTTTTTTTTGTTTAACAAAGTAAAGTTCTCCACCGTATTTTGCATGCTCCTCAGTTCCTCCGCTGTTTTTAGATCAATACGGTATTGCCCGTCCGTTATCCCCGACATAAAATCCCCGTTCTTTTCACGATCTGCCAATTCATTGCTTTCCATACGGCAACCCAATAGGGTTGATAGTCCAATGATCCAAAATACTCTTCCCATAATAAAAGATGCAATTATCCTTTATAACAGCATGATTCTTCATGATGAATAAAAGCGATACACCTGAGAAATATCATTTTTGTATTTAAGAGTTGAAGATACGTTTGTCTTCTAATCTAAAATATCAAATTATGAAAAAACTATTCATCGCTTTAATTGCTGCCGCAACTATGGCTTCCTGCAATAATAAAGACGCAGAAACCGCCACTACAACTGAAGATCAAACTGCTCCGGCTGCCGGACAAAGTGCTGTACTGGACAATCAATCGCAGGCCGATGTGGTGAAAGTGGCTGTGGGTTCGAAAGACCATACTACCTTGGTGGCAGCATTGAAAGCTGCAGCATATGTTGATGTGCTTTCAAACGCAGGTCCTTTTACCGTATTTGCGCCCACAAATGACGCTTTCGCCAAATTGCCTGCAGGAACAGTAGACGGTTTGCTGAAACCCGAAAAGAAAGCGGATCTGCGCAACGTTCTGGAATATCACGTCACTACCTCAGCCTTGAAAGAGGATTATCTGAAAGATGGCATGACGCTTGGTATGGTCAACGGCAATAATGTGAAAGTTTCGAAAACTGCTGACGGGAAAATAAAAATCAACAATGCCAATGTTATTGCTGTTGTTCCCGCCAGCAATGGTATGGTGTATGTGATTGATGCAGTACTGCAACCTCCGGCCAATTAAGCACTAATTCATTCGTTTACTTAGCGGGTCGAAACGGCTTCACCGAAGTGCTGCGGTTACCTTTTTGAATAACGCTAACGTTTACCGAATTGGTTTCGCCTCCCATATGCAAAGTTAGGCTGGTGTTCGACGACTCGCGAATAATAAGCTGTTCTTTAATATTGTAAAACAAACTGCCCGAGCCTGTTCCGCTGCCCGTCATGGAAACCGTTTGGTTACCGCCTTCTATGGTAAACAAATCAGACTGCTCCAATCGAGCGATGCCATTTTTAACCGCAATAACTTTATAAACCGTGTTCGATTTAACCGTTAAGGAAGCAACATCCATATTTAAGGTGCTTACTTGCAGCATGGTATCGCCAATAGCCAGTTGCTTCTTCTCCAAAGGAAATTGCTTTAAAATATCTCCTAATGAATTCAGCAAGGTGCGTTCAAATTGCGCACTCTTACCGGGAGCATTCACATTGTGAAACTCCGGCATGGAATTAATGGTGGCGGTTCCTAACAATGTGGTATGCTCAGGAACTTCTTGCTTATCTTTTGAGGATGTAAATTTTATGATTTCCAGTACCACCGTAAAGGTACTATCTTCATGAGTACTTCCGGTGGTGATAGTGAACTCGCGTTGCCCTTTTTCGTTTTGCTTTTTTGCAATGCCTGATGGCGTTTCGGCCGTCATTTTTTTGTCGGTAAACAAACGTGTAGTGTATTTGCGATCAGGCAAAAACCGGGGAGCAAACAGGAAGGTGTTTTGCGCCCGGATAAAGCCAAATAATGAAAGCGCTATCAGTAAGCTGTATGTTTTTCTCACAGTGAAATTTTCGTGGTGCTATTTAGAAAAGACAGTTGATGGCCAAGCAACTGTTTCCATTTTAATCATCCCGCCCCTTGCATCTTGCGTCTTGCGTCTTGCGTCTTGCCTCTTGCCTCTTGCCTCTTGCCTCTTGCATCTTGCGTCTTGCATCTTGCATTTTGCATCTTGCATGTTCCCCCCTCTCCCCTACATCTTCACAATCTTGAATTCGGTGCGGCGGTTCAGCGCGCGGCCTTCCGGGTTATCGCTGCCATCCAGATTTTTGTTTGGTGCAATCGGCTTGCTCATACCATAACCTCTTGGGATCATCCGCTTGGCGGTAATGCCTTTCGAGATCAAATAATCTACACAACTTTTCGCACGTGCCTGCGACAATTTGAGATTGTAATTTTCTGCTCCCTTGCCGTCGGTATGTGAAGCTAACTCGATTTCAAACGATGGATTTTCCATCAGAATGCCGTACAAGGTATCGAGTACCAGTTTCGACTCTGGTGTGAGTGTGGCTTTGTCGAATTCATACAAAATGTTCGACAAACGGTATTCTTTATTGATGATCACTTTCTTCAATTTAATATCGGCGCGCAACGAGTCGAGCTTGTCGATATTTTTGGTAGAAATGCGTGTATTTCCTGCGAAGTAGCCTTCATGACGGGCCATAATCTTGTAATCGTGGCCGGTTGGTAAACTGATGTAATAGAAACTGTCTTGCGCCACATCTTCACGGAACAAACGTTCCTGACCATCAACAATATCATACACTAACAAATTCGATTTCATGATGCCATAAGGTTTGGCGGAATCATCTTCGTAAACTTTTCCGTAAATGATGTATGCATCTTTGGCTACCGTAAAACTTTTGTCAAGCGTATCTTCATCGTCTAATCCCTTGGTAGTTACAAAATCGGTTTGCGGTAAAAAACCCGGTTTGATTACTTCTACTTCATAATCTTCATCAGGCTGCAGTTTAAAGAAGTAGTTTCCGTTTTTCGGAGTAGAATCTACGGCAAACAATTCCTTTTCTCCATTCGGAAGTTTGCGGTACAAATTGAAACGCGAGCCCGTCATATCGGCCTGCGGATCATCTTTCTTTTTCACATCACCTTCCAATCCAAATTTTAGATTTTCATAGTAGAAAATATCATCTGAGGCAGTGGCAATTCCATTAAGCGGTACTGTGCCTTCACGATTCGAAACAAAATAACCAAACTCCTGATTGGCACTTTTACTGAAGTATAACTCATCGGCGCCGGTGTTCAGGCGCTTGCCCATATTGGTTACTTCGCCCCAGCTTTTGGCCTCGCCATTTTGCTGAATCTTGAAAACATCATAGCCGCCCATGCCCGGATGGCCGTTACTGCTAAAATACAACGTACGGGAACTATCGTTATACGATGGCGTTACTTCATCGCCAACTGTATTTACTTTACCCATCAGTTTAGGTTCGGTGTATGTTCCGTCTTTTAATCTTGACGTGTACCAAATATCCATTCCGCCTTTTCCGCCATTACAGTTGCTGCTGTAATAAAGCACTTCGCGGTTTTTATCAATGCTGTTTACCGCCGGATGGGTGGTGGTAAATTTCTCCATGAAGTTGATGCCTTCAGGCAAACGCGTAGGTTCCTGCATTTTGCCATTTTTTACTTCGCTTACAAAAATGTTGCATAGCGAACGGTCGTCGTCCATCTCCAAACATTTGGTGAAATAGAAACGCGAACCATCTGCATTAAAAACGCCGTTACCGGTGAAGTAACGATCTTCATTTATGGTAACCGGCAAGCGGGAACCTCTTTCAAATTGATAGCCGCTACCTTCGGCACGGAATAGGTAGGTGTGCTTTTCATTTTTATACTCTTCAAACTTTTGAAGGTTGTTGAAGGGTAGTGAAGTGTAATAGAGTTTTCCATCTGGCGCCAGGGTGGGCGACTCCTGATTGTAAGGATTGTTGATGTCGCCTTCCAGATGTTTGATTTTTAATTTTGCCTTTCCTAAAACCATAGCCGAATCACATCCTGCGGCTTCTAGTTTTGCCATTTTAATTAATGCTTCCTGCTCATTTTGATCGGTAGTATAAAACTCGTTGCGGAACTGGTTAAGCTGGTCCTTCGCCTCGGCATATTTTCCAATGCGGTGCAAGGTCATTCCATAATATAACTTGCCTTGTTTGAAGTATTCTTTTTGAAGTTTAGGTGCAGGATTCAGCGAGTAGAATTTTTCAAAATATTTTTCGGCGCCTTGATAGTCGCGCGCGAAATACAACGCTCTTGCCATCCAGTAGTTGGCGTAAAGGTCATCGGGCTTTTTTTGGAGGTATAGTTTATAATTTTCCGCAGCAGAATAGAAAAGTGATTCGCCATAATAACGATTGGCCAGTTTCAGCGTAGCATTCTTAGTGAGTCCGTTCGGTAATTCTTTGAACAGGCCACCTTCTTTTCCGAAAGCGGTCACCATTAACAACAGCGCTAAACCAAGGGTTGAAATTTGCTTCATTTGAGTTCTCATTTAAGAGCGGTTTCTGATTTCTTTTCTATAAAAAAAACCCGCACTGGGTGCAGGTTCCGGTTATTCAAACTGTTATTCGCAGCCAAAATGATCCCGGTTGGGATTTAGAACCTGCGACTTGGCAACGATTTGCTGCCTTTAAAATATTTGATGCTTTCACCCACATAGCTGAGCGAAATTTCAAAAGCACCGCGGTTTTTGGTGGAACTGCTGAGCGACGAAATATTTACATCATATCCAAAGCCCAAACGCACATTGCGGAATTCAACCATCGCCATTGGAATGATTGCATCGCCAATGGTGTTGTTCACGCGATAACGGGCACCGATGTGTACGCTATTGTTTTTGCGGAATCCGGTTTGCATATAGTAACCGATAAACAATCCAGGAGTGATTTCGCGCGAAGGTCCTTGCAAAAGCACCAGTAATTCGGGCGACAATGAAATATTTTTGCGCTTTCCGAAAAATGCTTCCAAATTGAAATCAACAGAAAACTTGCGGTACATGTTTCCGGCAAGTCCATTCTTTACGAACTGTTCTTTTGGTTCAATTAAATGGTAAGCACCAACGCCCACACCAAATTTTACTACATCCTTAAAATTCGATTTCCAGTACAAACCGGCGTTGAAGTCCCAGTTATGGATGCCGCGAGTGAAATCCTCTGCTGAAACCGGACGAACATTATAATCAGCTTCGTGCTGATCGCCAAAAATCGGATTATCGATACGCTTTTGAACATAAGCGCCCTGCAAACCGATGGAAAGACGGTGGTTACCATCTTTTCCAAAGCCCTGATGGTAAGCCAGCGATAAAGAGGCATTCAGGTACGAAAGGCCGGCCTGACCCGAACGATCGTTAAAGAAACCTACGCCAACGGCAAGTTTTGAACGGCGTAAATAGCCTTCCAAAAAAGAAACGTCAACATCAGCGCCAATACTTTCATAGGCTGATTTGCTAAGGGCAGCGCCCCACTGGTTACGGTACAGAACGCCCAAGCGGTAACTGCCGTTGTAGTTTCCTACCAACGCCGGATTCAGCTGCGAAGCGAACGTATAATATTGATTGAAGTGCGGGTCTTGCGCGTTACCGGTGAAGGCCGCCGCCACAAATACCAATGCCAGATACAGACGTGTAAAATTCTTCATAAGCAATCTCTAAAAAGGTTTCTAGTGGCTAAAACTATGAACTTCCGCCAAAGGACAAAAGTTTTTGCACAAAAAATTAGTCGGTTAACAATGAAAACGGGGAAAAGCCATGAAACTGCGTTAGTTGCAGAAAGATGTGGTAGGTGTGGTGGGTGTGGTTAGTGTGGTTAGTGTGGTGGTTAAATGCCCGCGGCTCTAAACTCTTAGCTCGCTCCTTGCGTCTTGCGTCTTGCGTCTTGCGTCTTGTGTCTTGCGTCTTGTGTCTTGCTCCTTGTGTCTTGCGGCTTGCGGCTTGTGTCTTGCGGCTTACATCTCCTAACTATGCCTCATCTTCTGCAAACGTAAGCACATAACCATTTGGGTCTTGAATCGAAAACTCAGTAGCTCCGTAAAAAGTTTTTTCCAACCCCTTAATCACTGTTGCATGATCTTTTATTTTTTCGAAGAATTCGCGGATGCCTTCTACCTGAATATACAACAACAGCGATCCGCCACTCCTTCTTGAGATTGCGGGCAAATCCTGCCCCAGGCTTTCCATGGTTTGAAACATGAAGGTAACTTCACCCAGCACCATCATCACCCAAACCGGTTCGCCTTTATCGGGAACGCGGTTCACTTCTTTAAAACCAAGTTGTTCGTAAAATGCGATAGTGGCGTGAATATCTTTCACGAAAATATTTGGGGAGATAGATTTCATCATAAAAGTGAATTTCCTGTTGATTATCTAAAACTATGCCGAAATTTCCCAAAAGATAACTGAAGAAATAACCTCAATCGCAATCACTCCAGCAATGCTTCGGAAACGCGCACTGTTGCTGCACTCACCGGATTTTTACGCCCATGATCGCAGCCGGGTAGCTGGGCGTGATAGGTAGTCCATACCGCGCTGGTATCGCTTCTAGGATCGGCGCGGTAATAATCGGTTGAAACGATTTGTGCACCGCTGTTATAGGCATTGTTGGCGTCAGTATAATCGCCGGTGCGGGCCTGCTCGGTATCGGCATCTGCCCGTGTACGAACAATGTAACCGCGCCTCACCAAACTTTGAATGGTATCAAAATCGCCGGTAGGATCGTTCATAATCACAAAGGCCGCCTCAGGATCGCCGGGATCTGCGTAAGTAAACATAGCGCGCCCCTGCAGTGACGGATGACCTGCCAAATAAAAAGGCACGGCATTTCCCTGCATAATAAAGACCACCTTACCGCGGCAATCGCCAAGTTTTGGCCAGCGATGCTGTACTGCCACTTCGTTCAAAGTTGAAGCCCCATTGCGCACTTTGTCAGGGGTTATTACTTTGTCTAATTGCTCGCCAAAAACACTTTTGATTTCCCTGTCCAGTTCATCTGCAGCCGCTGCATTGTAAACCGGCGCAGGTTGAAATCCCAGTGCTGCTAATTGTGCGTTTTGGGCCGGGCCGTCTTGCTTACTTTCGATATTAATAAACAATGGCACGTGATTCGGATTGGCTTCGCTCCAATTGCGCACTGCCCAAAGCGCTTCCCTGAAAGTATTATAGTGCGAATTGTAGTCAACGTCCTTAATGTGTAACACCTTGAAGCCGGGAAGCAGCAAGGAATAGATATGAGAAACAGGGTCGGTGCCGATAAGTTCATTCATTTTGCGGCGATAGAAAACACCTCCTTGTGGATCGTTATAAATATCGATTTCCAGGCCGCGAATTCCATAGTCAGTCATCTGCTGATCGAAAGGCAAATGCTCATAGTCTAGTCCATCCGGATCGTATTGCGGAGGCAAACTGGATTTCAGGTTCTGCAAAGCCGCATAAACAGCCGAGTCGGTATGCCGGTGGTAGCTATTGTGGCTGGCCAGTATCTGAATCTGATTTAATTGCAGCGAATCGTCCTGTGGGTTGATTATAGCCTGTGTAGGACCTCTTTCATGTTTGCAACCACTTAAAATGACGATCAGAGCAAAAACTGATAAAACGTAGCGCATGTGAAACACATATTTTACAGCAATTTAATATTAAGGGAATATCTGATAGCGAATTTCTGCCAAGAAGGACTATTCATCTGCGAACGGGGCGGAAAATTCGCAATACGAAGACCCGAAGAAGGAAGTGATATTAATTTCTTCTGTAAATATTCTTCCGTATGAACTTCGGACGGCGTTTCACTTCTTCAATGATCTTCGCCTGGTATTCGCCGATAACCGAAATGCCAAGCATGTTTAAGCCGCCAAAAAAGAGCAGCAACACAATGATGGTGGTAATGCCATGTGGATTACCGGGAAAAACAAAATAGGCCACGATCTGAAAGATGATGGCAATGAATGATAATACCGTGAGCACACCACCTAAATAAGTAAGTAACTCCAATGGAACGTAGCTGAAACTGAAAATAGCCTTTCGCGCCCAGCCCAGATTTTTCCGCCAGTTGTTGGTAGTTACGCCAAACATTCTTTCGGGACGAACATAGTTGATACCCGTTTGTTTGAAACCAACCCAGGCACGAAGACCGCGCATGAATTGATCTGTTTCGGGCATTCGAATCAATTGGTCCACCACTTTACGGTCCATCAGTGAAAAATCGCCGGCATCTAATGGAATGGGTACATAGGACATAGAACGGAATAACCGGTAGAACAGCTTATAAAAAAAGGCAAGTTGCTGATTTCCTTCGCGGGCAACACGGCGCCCATACACCACATCAAAGCCCTCCAGATATTTTGCATAGAACTGTTCGATGAGTTCCGGCGGATCCTGAAGATCGCCGTCTAATAAAATCACCCCATCGCCGGTTGAAATCTCCATACCGCTTAGAAAGGCCGCCTGCGAGCCAAAATTGCGCGAGTGTTCTATTGCAATTACATGATCATCCTGTTCCACCAATTTTTGTAATACTTCCGAAGCATGATCGGGCGAGGCATCGTTTACAAATATGATTTCATAATCTACACCAATTTTGGTGAAGGTATCGGTGAGTCTTTTGTACATAAACGGCACCGCTTCGGCATCGCGATAGCAGGCAATCACGGCGCTAAGTTTATGCCGGATTTTGTCCTGTACCATCTTTTTTTCATAGAGCGGTTTGGAATAGTTTTTCTGCCATTGTGCCGTTTGTTCCAGCCCTTCTTTTAAACCGGTTTCATTCTTCCATTGCAACAAATCAGCAGCTAACCTGGCGTTGCCATACCATTCTTTTAGATCCCATTTCCGATTGGGGAAATCGCCCCATTCCGGCTCATTTTTCAAATTGAAAATTTCTCTAATGGTAAAGGCGATATCGCGAATGGTGGTTTTTTTGTTTCCGGCTATATTGAACGAACGTCCGCGGGTTTGCTGAAAATCGGAGGTAGCCGCATTCAATGTGGCCAAAACCGCATCATCCACATATACAAAATCGCGCGATATATCGGGCTGCACCAACGGAGGATAAACTCCCGTTAAACCCTTTTCGATTAGCTGCGGGATCAACCGGTCAGGTTCTTCATAAGGTCCATAAATGGAATAATAGCGAAGATTCAACACCGGCATTTCTTTGATGGTTCCGTAGAACTTGATCATTTGCGCTGCTGATGCTTTAGTTACAGCATAATGCGAATTAGGTTGCAATGGCGCATCTTCATCGGGAGCGGCAGCGTTCAATCCATATTCCGAACTGGATCCGGCATGAACAAATGCTTTGATGGCATATTGTGAACTCACCTCTAACAGGTTCAGCAAACCCATAAAGTTGGTTTCATAAATCAAGTCAACATTACTTTGTTTAGAATAGGCCCCATAAGCCGCCAAATCGAAAATGGTTTGAAACCGGTGGGTGCTGAACAATTGCTCAATTTCGTGGCGTTTGGTGATGTTACAATGAAGAATGCGGTGGGGATCGCAATCATCCAGCCGCCATGGGATGAACGGCTTGGAAGTTACCGCAAAAACGTCGCTGCGGTACTTTGAAATCTGGCGAAACAGGTTGGCGCCAATAAATCCTCCGGCACCAAAAATTACGATTGGACCAGCAAGCTGGTTCACCTGCGCCTGAATTTTTTCATCTAACATGCTTCAAAGAAAAAAAAGTTGGCGCAATGACACAGCATTTGGCTGTAGCATTGCGCCAGCAATTCAGGAGAATGAGTGTTTATTGGTTCACTACTCTTTTTGTTAGCAAGATGCGATTTTCCGAAACTATCGTCACTACGTAGATCCCTTTTGAAATTCCTTCCATTGGAACAGTTGTAGTAGCCTGGCTGATGGTACTGCTATGCAAAACTTTGCCATTTAGATCTAGAACCGACAAGGTTGCTGTGGAACGAAAGGTTTCGTTCGCTTTCAGTTGAATGCAATTATTGGTGCAGCCAATCGTTCCAAAATCATTGATATCGGAAATCCCTAATGAAGTTTGTCCTGCAGTAATAGCACCGCCGTTAGCGTTATAAGCGAAATTATCGACATAGGCCGATGAGGAACCGCACTGTACATACACGTAACCATAAACAGTTTGGCCGCCAACAGTAGCTTTCAGGCCAACATATCCCGATTGGTTACCGCCTCCAAAATTACCAGCGCTTCCATAGCTGTAGCACAAACGAGCTGAATCGCCCCAGGTATTATTGCCAATCTGATTTCCGTATGAGAGGTGGTTACCATCAATACCTGATTCGATTTCCACTTTGTTGCCATTTTTGCCAACAATGCGAATGATATAATCGCTCATTTGGTAATCTACAACAATCCAGAAATCTTTCACTCCATTGTTGTCAATATCCAACTTATATGGCGCTCCATAAGTTGCCGAGGTAGAACCTGCTGAGCCGGTAACGATTTGTGAGTAGGAATAGAGGGTGCCAAAAAGGAACAAAAACGTAAACAATTTTTTCATGACGTAATTTTCGGCGAATATATGGCGAAGCCCGCATTTTGCAAGGGGTTCCGCAATTTAACAGACTTCAAAAAAGTTAAAGTTGTTTAAGCTCTTCCCGCAAGCAAATACAAAACCGCCATACGAATAGCCACGCCATTTTCCACCTGTTGTAAGATGATGCTTTGTTTAGAATCGGCTACATCACTGTTCAATTCCACACCGCGGTTGATGGGCCCCGGGTGCATGATCGTAATAGGTTTCCGGATACTATCCAACAACTCGCGATGAATGCCATAGAAGAGGGAATATTCGCGAAGCGAAGGAATGAATTTAATATCCATTCGCTCCAACTGAATGCGCAGCACATTAGCTACATCGCACCATTCCAAAGCCTTTTTCACATCGGGTTCAAAAGTAACGCCTAACTCTTCGATGTATTTGGGTATAAGCGTTGGCGGTCCGCACACTTTCACATTCGCCCCCATCTTAAGCATGAGCGGAATGTCGGAACCCGCTACCCGACTGTGTTTGATATCTCCAACAATAAGATAGTTCAGCCCTTTAAGCGAACCCATTTTTTCAAGCACGCTGAATCCATCCAGAAGCCCTTGAGTGGGATGTTCATGTGTGCCATCACCGGCGTTGATGATGGAAGCGTTGATATGTTGTGAAAGAAAATGAGGTGCGCCGCTGGAAGAATGGCGCATCACAATCATATCTACCTTCATGGCCAAAATATTGTTTACCGTATCCAGTAGCGTTTCACCCTTTTTTACTGAAGAACCGGATGCGGAAAAATTGATGGTATCGGCACTCAGTCGTTTTTCAGCCAGCTCAAAAGAAATTCGCGTTCGGGTAGAATCTTCAAAAAACAAATTAGCAATGGTGATGTCGCGCAGCGAAGGCACTTTTTTTATGGGCTGTTGCAGAATTTTTTTGAAATGAGCCGCCTGGTCAAATATCAGCCGGATGTCGCTTGGCAGCAACGGTTTAATTCCAGTTAAGTGTTTCTGACTAAGTGCCATTTTTAAATTATCAGTAATCCGTTTTCAATTCCCAATTTTCAATTTATCACTCTATTTTTCCTCAATCCAAACACGGTCTGCACCATCTTTTTCCTTCCACTCTACCCGTACTTTTTCTGCCGCAATAGAATCAATTACCTTACCGGCATACTTTGCCTGAATGGGCAAGTGCCGCTGCAATCTTCTGTCAATTAAAACCAGTAGTTCCACGTCGTTTGGCCGCCCGAAAGAAAGCATGGCATCCAGTGCTGCGCGAATCGTACGGCCGGTGTACAACACATCATCTACCAACACCACATTGCGGCCTTCAATACTAAAATTGATGGTGGTTTCTGCCGCTAAAAGTGAATCGCCCTTCAACCGAAAATCATCACGATGAAATGTGATATCGAGTTTACCGAAGTCAATGTTCTTTTTTTGTAGAATTTCGCAAAGGCGCTTATGTATTCTTTCTGCCAATGCCACGCCGCGTGGCTGAACGCCAATAATGCAAGCCTGAGAAAAATCGCGGTGTTGCTCGATCAATTGATGACAAAGCCGGTCGATGGTAAGGTGGAAACGCGCACTGTCGAGAATCAGTCGTGGCTGCATGCGGAGGTAAAGGTAGCGAAAAAGACGCAAGTAGCAAGTAAGAAGCAGCTAGGTGTTAGTTGTTCTCCATAATGAATTTCACTTTATTCCACCAATCCCCTGCCCTGCTTTTTGATGGCGCCGGCTTCCTGCAGTTGCTTGCGCGTTTTATCGAGAACGCCGTTCACAAAGTCCTTGCTTTTTGGAGTACTGTACAATTTCGAAATGTCGATATATTCATTGATCGACACCTTTACCGGAACGGTAGGAAAGTATTTCAGTTCGCAAATCGCCAGTTTCATAATTACCAGATCGAGCACAGCAATTCGGTCCATATCCCAGTTTGCAAGATTTGGTTCAATATCCTTTGCCAGTTCCTCACTGTGCGCCACGTATTGGCGCAACAGGTCGCGGGCAAATTTCTGTTCGGTTTCCCAGGCTGAAATGCCTTCCATCAGCGCATTTTCATTGGTCGCATCAAAATTCTCGAGATATTTTAATAACACATGCGTGAGCAATTGCTGATCATCGGAATAGTTCATGAAAAATTCTTCGAGATGCGCTTCCAGCTCTTCATTTGTGGCCAAAATTTTCTTTACAAGAAATGACAGCAATTCGATATCCTGCTCGGCAGTAGGTTTGGCAAGGGCTGCGTATTCCTTGTACTTCGGCTTAGAACTCCAGGCCACAAACAAATCTTTCACTACATCCTGCGAAACATAATTGTGAATCTTTTCCGTTTTGCAGTACGTCTGAAATCGCGGATTAGTTTTCAGAAATTGCACTACGGCATTTGCTGCAATTTGAGTGCTGATATTTTTATCGGCCTCTGTTTTTACATGACGCGCCATGCGTCTTGCAGCATCTACCATACTATATTCGCACACGTCGATCAGGTAGGCCAAATCAGTGAGGTACAGCTTTAAGCTGCGCGCCATACTTTTTTCCAGATCGCCTTCCAGCGAAGCCAATGGTATATCGGGATTCATTTCCAACCCAAACAACACTTGCATCACTTTAATGCGCAAACTTCTTCTGCCTAACATATTCCTAGTTCTTTTTAGCCTTTTGGATGCGTTCCATCGCAATGCGAATAGCCGCTTCCTGAGTAGGTACGTGCTCAGCCTTGCTGCGAGCAAAAATCTGCAAGGTCTTGTTATAAATATCTTCAATAAATGGCATGGTTTGCTTTTCCGACAAACCGCTCACTTCGCGATAGCAATTAATTACACCACCGGCGTTGATTAGAAAGTCGGGAGCATATAATATTCCGCGCTGCATCAGAATTTCACCGTGCATTTGCTCATCAGCCAGTTGATTATTAGCAGCTCCGGCAATCACCCTGCATTTCAAACGTTCTATGGTTTCATTATTGATGGTTGCGCCTAAGGCACAAGGCGAGTAGATATCAACGTCAAGATCGTAGATCTTATCTTTATCTACGGCAATGGCTCCGTGATCGGAAACCGCAGCCTTCACCAAATCATCGTTTATATCGCAAACATAAACTGTAGCTCCGGCTTTAGCCAAATGGCCCACCAGATATTTACCTACATGACCTACTCCCTGAACGGCAATTTTCTTTCCCGATAAATCATCACTTCCATAGGCCTCCTTGGCGCTGGCTTTCAAGCCCAGGAAAACACCATATGCCGTAAACGGCGAAGGATCGCCGGTTCCGCCGGCTGATTCCGGTTTGCCGGCCACATGATCAGTTGATTGCATGATATAACTGATCTCGCGGGTGGAAGTGCCCACATCTTCAGCCGTAATGTATCGCCCGCCCAAACTTTGAACGAATTCGCCAAACTTACGCCAATAGGCCTCTGTACGCTGCTCTTTACTATCGGAAATGATTACCGCCTTACCACCACCCAGGTTGATGCCGCTGATCGACGATTTAAAAGTCATACCGCGCGAAAGCCGCAACACATCCCAGGCGGCATCGCTTTCATTGGCATAATTCCAGATGCGGCAGCCGCCCAGAGCCGGCCCCAATACAGTGTTATGAATAGCGATAATGCCTTTTAGCCCGGATTTTGCATCCTGAAAAAAAAGCACCTGCTCGTGATCCATATCTTTCATGAGGCTCAGGATGTTCGACTGCGCCTTCATTCCTAAATTCGAATTTGTTGACATATCAAAAAGTTAACTTTTCAAGCAAAACCCTACTTTCGCTCTCAAGGCGGGCAAACCTAAGCCAATTCCCGAATTAGAAAAAAGCCGTTTTTAGATTTATATGCGTTCTCTGTTTTCGTTGTTTCAATATTTTGGAAGGCACCGCCTAAGGACCATATCGGGTTTCGTTTTTATTCTTCTTGCCAATTTATTCAAAACCTATAACCCCAGCGTGGTGCGTCAGGCTATTGATAAGGTGGTGGGCATTTTGAAAACGCAGCATTCCGGCAGTTCCGAAATTCCTGACCAGATTTTTTCGGCTTCCCTGTGGTTCATACTTTTATATGTTGGAGTAGCGCTATTGGAAGGCTTGTTCACCTTTCTGATGCGGCAAACCATCATCGTGGTGTCGCGCCTGATCGAGAACGACATCAAGGCTGATATGTACGCCCATTATCAGCAACTGGATCTGGCCTTTTATCGGAAAAATAACACCGGCGACCTCATGAACCGCATCACGGAAGATGTATCGCGTGTGCGGATGTTTTTGGGGCCTTCGCTAATGTATTCTGCCAACCTGGTGTGTATGTTTGTGCTTTGTACGGTAGCTATGATTCGCGTAAACGCCGAATTAGCGCTTTATACCTTGTTACCTCTGCCTTTTCTTTCCTTGTTGATCTATTTGTTAAATTATAGAATAGAAAAAGCCAGCGATTCGTTACAGAAAAAACTTTCTGACATCACTACCAACGCTCAGGAATCGTATTCCGGCATACGTGTAATTCAGAATTACGTACAGGAAAAAGCAATGATCGGTTTTTTCAGCCGCGAAAGTGAAAGCTATAAAAAGGATTCCCTTCAACTGGCCCGTATCGAATCGTTCTACTTTCCATTAATCCTGTTTTTGGTAGGATTATGCATGGCCATAATTGTTTATACCGGTGGCAGATTGGTAATGGCGCATCAGGTTTCAATAGGAAACATTGTTGAATTCATCATGTATCTCAATATGCTCACTTTTCCGGTAAGTGCGCTGGGCTGGGCCGTTTCGCTTACGCAACGCGCTGCCGTAAGCATGCGCCGGATCAATGAGTTCTTCCATCAACAGCCAACTGTATGGAACAGCAACGGAGAAAGAAAAGAAATGAAAGGCACAATCTCATTCCATGAGGTTGATTTTGTTTATCCCGACACCGGAATACGGGCTTTGAAAAAGGTGAGTTTTACCATTCCCGCGGGCGAACGCTGGGCGCTGATAGGGCGCACCGGCTCCGGGAAAAGTACGGTGGCCGACCTGCTGATGCGCATGTATGATGTTACCGGAGGCTCAATAACTATTGATGGCCTGGATATCCGGCAATGGGAAACCGGCGCATTGCGCCGCCAGATTGGGTATGTACCTCAGGATGTTTTTCTTTTTTCGGAAACCATAGCCGATAATATTGCCTTCGGCCTGAGCGATACGAATTTGGAAGAAGTGAAAAAGTATGCGGGATATGCTTCAGTGGCGGCCGAAATCGACCGGTTTCCGCAAGGTTATGATACCATGGTGGGGGAAAGAGGGGTTACCTTATCGGGCGGACAAAAACAGCGCATTTCCATAGCCCGGGCACTTATTAAGAAACCAGCGGTGCTGTTGCTCGACGACTGCCTGTCGGCTGTGGATGCCGCTACCGAAAAGGAAATCGAAAGGAATCTGGACGAGGTTATCCGGGGGAAAACATCGTTGGTAATAACACACAGAATCTTTGCCCTGATGCATTTCCATAGGATTTTGGTTATTGACGATGGTGAAATAGCAGAGCAAGGAACGCCGGATGAACTGATGGGGAAAAACGGTATTTACGCCGGCATCTTCCGCAAACAAATGTTGGAAAGAGCCGAAAGAAATGCTGTTTATCAAGGCAATTTGGATAATTAGCGAACAATTCGCTTTATTTGTCGTATTCAAATTTTCTTAAATAATTGCTACTGTGGAAAATAACGCTGGTAAACAAAGCGGCACTTTCAGCCGAAAGCTGCGCGCAGGAAAGAGAAGGACTTATTTTTTCGACGTAAAAAACACCCGCCAAGGTGATTTTTTCATTACGATCACAGAAAGCAAAAAGAAGTTCGACAGCGATGGCTATGAGAGCCATAAGATCTTCTTGTACAAGGAAGATTTCAAAAAATTTATGGAGGCATTAAACGAAACCGTAAATCACGTAAAAACTGATTTGATGCCTGATTTTGATTTTGATGCTGAACGTCCGGCGCGTGCTGAACAACAAGATCGGGAGATTGCCGGAAATGCTGCCAATCAACAGATGAACGCACCGGTACAAGAAAACACCGAGTTCACTTCCACATCATCTATTTCGGATGATGAAGAAATGAACTGGGGTTGAAAATCAAATTTTTAGGTTTGGTGTGAAGGGCGCTAGAGCGGGGCCCTGAGGTTTAAGTGACGTTTAAGGTGAAAGGTGCTGCCACCAGGTTTAGTTAGAAGGATGGTGCCTGAGGCTTTTGGGTGAAAAGTCTCGCCAATTTTTTTGGTTTCTTAGTGAATGGTTTTTTGTAGTCCCCTTTGCAGAGAACGGTGAACAATACGCTCCATGCACCGAAAGTTTAGCGCGGCGAAGGAGCTTTTCGAAAACATTTTAATGGATTTTTTAGTTGAAGGTGTCATATAGATTTCGATGAATTTGGCATATATTACGACCAACCTTAATATTAGTTACGCCATTTGATACGATTTATTACATATTTTTTTAATGTAATAAGGATCAACACATTAAAATTTTCTATACTAAAAAAAACTAGCGCTTACAGCCAATTGTCAAGGTTGCGCCGGTCCTTTTTGGTTGGCCGTCCGCTCTTGCTGTTCCGTTTGCCTGTTGGAAAATAGAATGCTGTTGGAGCCATATTCTTATCGGGTAATGGCGAGTGATCGATATAATTTTGACTGGCTTCGGCAAATGCCACCCGTTTTTCAATAATACCAATTACTTCAATATCCCATTTCTTGTTTTCGGCTTTGATATCGTAACGATCGCCAATTGAAACGGTTCGTGATGCTTTAAGAGCTTGCCCATTGCATTTCACTTTACCTGAATCGATTGCAGCAGCAGCCTGTGTGCGTGTTTTGAAAATACGTATGGCCCACAAATACTTATCAAGTCTGATTTTCGACGAGGTATTTTCCATGACAGGGCAAAGAAGAAAAATCTACGCCAAAGGCTATACCTCGCTGGTAATTTTCGGAATGGTAAAGCAGAACTTTGTTCCACCCAAATCGCAATCTTCAATCCAGATGTTGCCGTTCATCGTTTCTACGATTTTCTTACAAATGGCTAGGCCTATGCCTGTGCCATCATATTCGTGGCGTTTATGCAGCCGTTGAAAAATTACAAAAACGCGTTCACGATAAGCCTGTTCGATACCAATTCCATTGTCTGCCACTTCGAAATGATAGGCATGTTCATTTTCGGTAGCAGATATACGAATCACAGGCTGTTCACTGCGGTTATATTTTACGGCATTACCGGCCAGGTTCAGGAACAATTGGTGCAGATGTAGCCGATCGGCCTTCACTACAGGCATGGCCCCAATCTCGAACACCACATTTTTATTACTGAATTCTGACCGAAGCGCAGACCGAACATCGGCAACCACGGCCTGAACCGGCACTTCATTTAATTCACTCCTGGAACCAATGCGTGATAGTTCCAGTAGGTGATTAATGATAGTCATCATCCGCATTGCTCCATCATTCAGATAATGCAGATAATTTTTCTGATCATCAGTAAGATCGCGCATAGAGCGTTTCAGCAATTGCGCATAATTGGTAACCATACGCAGCGGCTCTTTCAAGTCGTGGGAAGCCACATAGGCAAATTGGTTCAATTCGCTATTAGTCATTTCCAGTTTTCGCGCATACTGCCTGATTTCTTCATTCTTTCGCCGCAGCAGGTCTTGTTCCTTTTTGCTTTCGTTTACTTGTAATTGCAATCGGGTATCGTTCAGCGTAGCTTGTTTGTTTTGCCTGAGCGTTACTTCGCGAATCTGGAACGCTCTATCCAATTTCAGATAGGCTTCTTCAGGTTTATTCAAGCCCAAAAGCGTTTTCGACCATAGCTGAAATAAGTTGTAGTTGTCGGTAGTTTTACCTAACGAATCGTACAGCGCTGCTGCCTGTGAGAAATAAAAATCAGACCGCTGAAAATCATGCAGGTTCTGAAAAACTTTTCCTGCCAATTCAAAAATTGATAAATGAAAATGGTTGTTGTTTTGTTCCTGAATGCGGTTCAACGCTTTTTCAATGCTGGCAATGGCTTCTTCCTTATCCCCTATTTCCGATTTCACCACGGCTATGTTTCCGAGGGCAATGCAAAGGGGTTGAATATCGTGGTCTTCCTCCGCAATGGCCGCAGCATTTTCGTAATGACCAATAGCCGATTGGTAGTTCTTCTTACGCCAGTCGATCACGCCAAACGAAATAAAGCCCCGTGCAATTCCACCTCTATAATCACAACGTTTAAATAGTTCCATTGCCCGCGAAAGGTATGCTGTACTCAGGCTTTCAAATTCCAGTTCGGTATATAAAATTGATTGATTGAAAAGAGCACGTGCCAATGTGAGCGTACCTTCAGCTGTTAGTTCTTTCTGCCCCTCCAACAGTTGAATGGTTTCATCATAGTACGTTTTGGCCAATACCATATCGCTTTTGTAGTCGTAGGCCAGCGCAAGACGCAGCAGGTATTTGCATCGGGCTTCAGCCTCGGTGCGGGCATCAAATAAAGCCACCAGATGCGAGAGGCATTTTACCGCCTTATCAAGTTCGGTACTGATATCAATGTAAAAGTGAGCCAGTTCAAATCCTGTAGCCGCAATAAGTTCCCGATTTCCCAAACTTTGCGCTATTTCATGAGCTTTCAGGCCCAGCGGCAAAGCTGTAACATCGCGCTGTTGCTTGCGCGCAATAAAGGATGCGAGCAGTTCATTCACCTGCCCGGCGGTGTCAATTGGCGTTATAATGGCAGACATAAAATCTCTTATTCTGCTTACGAAAACGCACTTAAAAAGTTACGTATTCATCAGGCCTGTGCCGGAGGCCCAAAACCCATTGGGAAAGGAACCGTTTCCTGATCTTCAATACGGCCAAACTGCTGTTCGTACTTTTTCAGATTTTCAGCTAAGGCTTTAACTAATCGTTTCGCATGCTGGGGCGTGAGCACAATGCGCGCTTTCACCTTCGCTTTAGGAATGCCGGGCATTAAACGAACAAAGTCCACAATGAACTCCTGATTTGAATGCGCGATAATGGCAAAATTCGAGTAGATGCCTTCGGCCACATCTTCAGGTAATTCGATATTGATTTGATTTTCGGGATTGGTATTCTGGTTCGACATAAACTTCGATTATGAACGTAAAGTATTCTGTAAATAATATTCCACTTCTTTTTGAAGCGCTTCTTTTTTCAAATTAAGCAATAAGAATGAAATGAGCATAAGCAAAGGTGAAAGGATTAATACCGCCGTAGGTAGCAAAAACATAAAAACATAAACACGAACCGCGCGTGAAAAAGAGCCATCGGGTGCGCCGCCAATGAATTTCGACCAAATACCAAAAGCGCGTTGTCCGCGCTTTTCCATTAACACCAATTCAGGTTTAATTTCTACCGCACCGGCTTGGTTCAGGCTGGTTTGCATGGTAGAAAAACGATTACTCTCCCAATGCTGTTTGCAGCTATTTCCAAATAACACGGCCTGTTGAAGGTCGTGTTCAGAAACTCCGGCAGCGGGCAGCAGCCCCGAGGCCTCCTTTTTCCCCCATAACAGCCAGCGCAATATGGTAAACAAACTAACTACGTTAGGCGCGTGGTCCACAAGGGCAATATTTCCAACCAACTCTGCTCCGGCGGTTTTCAAATGCCGCTTCACTTTTTCCTGCGCGCCCAGCCACATATTCCGGCAGGCAATGAGGGTAATCACGGGCGTACCGCTCAGCAATTGCTTTGCCGTTTCAGTTTGAAGAAAAGTAGCCATAGCCGGCGCCGGGGTTAGGAACCAGGGTTGATAGGCCAGCACCACCAGATCCCATTTTTCAGAAAGTTTATTGCTAAAGGGTTTTAGGGGAATTGGCGTTTGAAGAAACGTGCTTGGAAAAGCATTAAAAAAACGAAAGGCCGTCCATGGAAAGGGGAAATCGTTTTCAGGCAGGAGTTGTTCGAAATGCACATCATAATCAGTATCGGCCGAGAACGGTTGGGTGAAACGATTAGCGGCTTCGCGCATTTGTCCGCTTTGGGTGTAATAGATTACCAGGATTTTCTTCTTCATACAAAAATGGAATAAAGCGAAAAAAAAAGCCCTCACCGAAAGGTGAGGGCAAAAAAAAATACGATGGATTATTCGGCTGCGTCGATCGGCATCAGAATTCTTCCGCAGTGTTCGCAGGTAATTACCCGGCGGCGCGAGCGAATTTCAGACTGACGCTGAGGTGGAATTTTGGCATAGCAACCACCGCAGGCATCGCGCAAAATGGGCACTACGGCCATTCCGTTGCGGTAAGCACCGCGAATACGAACATAGGCTTTCAACAAGCGATCTTCCACTTTTTTGGCGGCCTTTGCCGATTCCTTTTGCAGTTCAGCTTCCTCTTTCTCGGTTTCTTCAATAATTTTGTCGAGTTCCTTCTTCTTGGCCTTAAGGTCTTTCTCCCGCAGTTTGATACGCCCCTCGGTTTCTTCCATAGCCGATTTCTTCATATCAATTTTAGCGGTAGCATCGCCCATTTTCTTTTCAGAAAGTTGGATCTCGAGCTTCTGCAGTTCAATCTCTTTAGAAAGCGCATCAAATTCGCGGTTGTTCTTCACCGAATTCTGTTGCTTTTCGTAACGGCTAATCAGTTCCTTTGCCATTGCCTTGGCATTTTTGCGGTTGTTGAAGTCTTCCTCCAACTCTGCAATTTCTTCGTTCATTTTGGTTAAACGTACGTTCAACCCTGCGATATCATCTTCCAGAACACGAACTTCTTCAGGCAATTCGCCTTTAAGAATCTGGATCTTATCAATTTTGGTATCAATCTGCTGAAGGTTCCAAAGCTGGTTCAGACGCTCTTCAACCGACAACTCTTTTTCTTTAGCTACAGCCATAACTTATAAATAATTTACGGGATTTGTGTTTGTTTCCGACAAATGGAGTGCGAATGTAGGAAATTTTTCGGTAAGATGTTGATAAAGCAGTTGCCGGGTAAATTGTTCGCTTTCAAAATGCCCCACATCTGCAATGAGGATGCGGTTTTCGGCATCAAAAAATTCATGATACTTAAAATCGGCAGTTACCAGAGCATCAGCGCCTTGCGCCTTGGCGGCGCTTAACAAGAAATTTCCTGAACCGCCGCAAATCGCGACAGTTTCAACCGGTTTTTCGAGTACAGCCGTATGGCGCACACAACCCGTTTGAAACGCACCTTTCACCATTTTTAGAAATTCCATACCCGGAAGAGGTCGCGGCAGTTTACCGATCATACCGGAACCCATTTGCGCATAGGCATTCGAAACGGGAATCAGATCATAGGCCACTTCTTCATACGGGTGACTATTTAAGAGCGCTTTTACAACTGCGCTTTCCAAATGTGCAGGGAAAATAGTCTCGAATTTTGATTCAGGCGTTTTTTCCAGAGCCCCCGCCTTTCCTATAGCCGGATGAGAATTGGAATTCCCGCGGTATTGACCGGTTCCTTCTGACCGGAAGGCGGTTTCGCTATAGTTACCCATTTGACCCGCACCGGCTGCAAAAACTGCTCCCGAAACGCTGTCGTAATTTTCAACAGGAATATAGGTTTGCAGTTTCTTTAATAATCCTGATTTAGGTACCAGAATTTTAGTTTCAGTCAAACCTAAGCGTTCTGCAATTTTTGCGTTTACCCCATTCCAAACATTATCGTAATTAGTATGAATGGCATAAATGGCAATGTTATTTTTTATGGCACTGATCACAGTGCGCTCCACGTAATTCTTTCCATTCAATTTTTTCAATCCGGAAAAAATGATGGGATGGTGCGCAATAATGAGATCACAATTTTCACGGATTGCTTCTTCAACCACTGCTTCGGTGCAATCAAGTGTAATCAATGCCTTACGAACTTGATTTTCTTCATTGCCCACCAGCAAACCGCAATTGTCGTAACTTTCCTGAAAGCTAAGCGGGGCAATGCTTTCAAGGAATGCGGCTATTTCTTTAATTTTCATTGGCCGATTTTTTCAAATCGTAAATCCTCTCGATGATCTCCACCACTTTCATACCTTCCAAAGCATTGGTAGTGATGGTTGATTTGCCGTGAAGCGTATCTACCACATTCTGGATCACATAGTGGTGATTGGCAGCGCTGCCTTTATAATGACCATAATCGTTTGGCGGATTAACCGGCGCCAGTTCCGGCATGGTATAATTTTCGATGTGGCAGTATTCCACTTTATCCATGTATTGTCCGCCTACTTTAATAGCGCCTTTTTCGCCGATGATAGTCATACTGCTTTCCAGATTGGTATCCCAAACTGAGGTAGAGTAATTGATACAGCCGACACCTTCGTTCACAAAATCGAAATTAACGATACCGGAATCTTCAAATTCGGTATTGTGTTTATGGTTGAAATTTTTGAAGCGGGCATTAATGTGAGTGATATCGCCAAAAAGCCAGTACATAATATCGAGGAAGTGAGAAAACTGAGTGAACAGCGGTCCGCCATCTAAAGCCAGTTTGCCTTTCCACGCACTTTTGGAATAGTAGCGGTCGTCGCGGTTCCAATAACAGTTGATTTGCACCATAAAAATTTTACCCAGCACTTTATTGGCCATCACTTCTTTCAGCCAGGCTGAAGGAGGCGAATAGCGGTTTTGCATTACGCCAAAAACCTGACGGGAAACATTGAGTGCTTTGTAAAGTACTTCCTCGCAATCGGCTTTGCGCAGGCCCATTGGCTTTTCACAAACTACGTGACACTTATGATCGAGCGCGGCCAAACAATGCTGGGCGTGAAAACCGTTGGGGCTGCACACATTCACCACTTGTATATCCGTAACGCCGGCAAACATTTCTTCCGGGGTGAGGAAAAACGGCACCTTAAAATCGGTTTCGGCAGTTTGGCGTTGCTTCTCATCAATATCGCAAACGGCTACCAGTTCACAGGCGGGGTTTTGCCGAATCATTGTGGCGTGGCGTTTACCAATATGGCCAAAGCCGATGACGGCGAATTTTATTTTATCGTTCATAAGAATGTGCTAAACTGATAAAAAGAAGGCAAAGGCCAAAAGGGGAAGGTGTGGTAGGTTGATTGAGCATTACCTCGATTTAAAACAGGTGGCGTAAAAAAAAAGGCGGCTTCAAAGCCGCCTTTTTCTTTACTATTCTTCTTTTATTTTGCCAATTCCAGAGTGCGTTTGGTATCGGTACGTTTGCCATTTTGATAGGCAATTACGAACGCTCCTTTAAAGCCCATTGCCTCGGCTTTAGCAATCATTTGTTTAGCCTTGTTGTAGGTTTCAAAATCGCCAGCCATGTAACGGGTAACGCCGTTTCCGGCATCCTCTTCGATAATTGCAGGGAAAGCCGCTTCGAGTTGTTTCATATTATGGGGCCGGTTATGCGCTGCCACTAATTGCAACCGGAATACTGTAACCGCCGAAGCAGCCGGCGTTTTCACTGTGGTGGTTTTCTCTACCACTTTAGTTTCTTTAGTTACCGTTTTCACTTCAGTTTTCACCACCGGTTTTTCGGCGGGTTTTTCGGCGGGTTTTGCTGCCGGTTTCTCAGGCGCTTTTTCAGCAACAGGTTTTACTGGTGCTTCGTTAGAATTCAGCGGAACTTTTGGCTTTTCGGTTTTTACGGTAGCGGTGGTAGTAGTGGTCTTTACCGTAACCGGCTGCGCTTTCGTTTCAGCAGGAATTTTTGCAGGATCTACCTTTACTTTAGCAGGCTCTTCGCGCTTTACTTCTCCTTCCGGACTCCAAGCCCAGCCTCCGGCAGGTTCTTTGTCGTGCGCTGCCGGTTTTACCGGTTCGGTACGTTCTACCATTCTTGTTGGTGCGGTTTCAGGTTGTTTTTCGGCCTGCTTTTCCACTACTTTTTCAACCGGCTTTTCAGGAATTATTTCCGTTTTTACAGTGGTTTGCACCACTTGTGTTTCCGGTTCCGCCTTTTTCATTTCCACTTTAGGTTCGTTAGAAACAGTGTTTTGAACTACCACTTCTTCTTTGGTAGTAACCGTTTTAGTGGTTTCCATTTCCTTCTTCACTTCTTCCGGCATCGGCTTTACGATTGACGCTCCCGCCGGTGTGCCTTCGATGTCATTCTTATAGCCCCGGAACGCCTTTAGTATAGACGTTGCTATAGAAGTTTGACCACTATCTGACGACAAGAACTTTTCTTCCGTAGGATTAGATATAAATCCGATCTCGGCCAGCAGGGCGGGCATAGCCGTTTTGTACAGCACCCAGAATCCGGCTTGTTTCACTCCCCGGCTTTTGCGTTTTGCAGCCGCAGCCAGTTCATCTTCTATTTTAGAAGCAATCAGAATGCTTTGATCAAGAAAGGCATTCTGTTTCATGCTCATGATGATGTGCCCTTCGGGCGAATTGGGATCGAATTCATAGTTTTTGGACCTATCTTTATCGTTCTCCAGTTCCACTACACTGTTCTCGCGCTTAGCAATATCCAAATTATCTTCGGTGCGGTGCAAACCCAACACATAAGTGCTGGTGCCATAGGCTTCGTGGTTTGTGGCCGAGTTGAGGTGAATACAGATGAACAGATCGGCCTTTGCTTTATTGGCGATTTCGGCGCGGTCGGCCAAAGAGACAAATTTATCAGTGGTACGGGTGTAGATGATTTTCACATCAGGAAAATTTTCCTGCACCATTTTGCCGAATTTGAGCGAAACGGCCAGTGCCAGATCTGCTTCGTGGTGATTACCAGGGCCTATAGCGCCGGGATCCATACCGCCATGGCCGGGATCAATCACCAGCGTACGCACCGTAGCGCCTTGCCCTGCAGGACGGGCATTGGCAAAAGAAGTTAAAAGTAAAACTGCGACCGTTAGAGCAAGCGTCCTCACTATGATGTTTTTATATTTTTGTTTGTTTCGATCAACAGATACGACCATTGTTTCTCAAATATAGGCTTTCCTCTTTTTACGGTACTGCTCGTTTGGCCGTTCTATTTTTCACAATAGTTTGGTCATTGTCCTATTCTGAAACATGTGTAGCCCAAACCCGTGCCGGGGCCAAAACCGGCGGCACGGTAACCGAGCCACCTAAAACCACCAACGATACCCTTCGCAAAGCTGACAGTATGGTGGTGAAGGTAGATACTTTGAACCCAGACTTTGCTGAAAGCGATATCAAAAGCAAGATCAACTACCAGGCCGACGACAGTATTGTGTACGATTTGGACAGTAAAAAGATGTATTTGTACAACAAAACGCAAATGACATATGATAAAACCAAGTTGAAGGCTGACCTTACAGAGTTTGACTGGACTACCTTTACGCTTACGGCAGAGGGAAAAAAAGACAGTTCGGGGCAGGTGACCGGAACACCCGAGTTTACCGAAAACGAGCAGCCTTATCGCGCGAAGAAAATGGCCTATAATTTCAAAAGCAAGCGCGGCAAGGTGTATGAAGTGAGTACAAAAGAAGGTGAAGCCTACTTGCACAGTGAAGCCGTAAAAAGAAATGAGGATGAAAGTTGGTATGGCTACAAAACGAAATACACTACATGTGATTTAGACCATCCCCACTTTTATTTTCAGGCCAAGAAAGCCAAAGTAGTACCGAACAAGGTGATGGTAACCGGTCCGGTTAATTTATGGGTGGCCGATGTTCCCACCCCATTGTATTTGCCTTTTGGAATTTTCCCCATCAAGCAAGGGCGGCGTTCGGGCATTATCATGCCGAAATACGGCGAAGCCGGCGGCACATTTTTTCTGAAAGAAGGCGGTTACTATTGGGCGGTGAACGAAATGCTGGGGCTTCGGTTAACCGGCGACATTTTTCTGAACGGCACGTTTGGCGCGCATGTGGGCGCGCAGTACCGTGTAAACTACAAAGTGAATGGTAATTTGGGTTTCGATTATATCCGCACGCGGCCGGCCGATCCTGATTTGCCCAATCAGCGTTCTACTAACAGTTTCAACTTTGCCTGGCAGTTAGCGATGGATCCGAAGGCAGCGCCTACCAATTCGTTCAACATTAACATTAATGTAAACCTGGGCGATTATTACCGCGCCTCGCGAGCCACCGACAACAATATCTTCCAGACGGCATTCAACTCCAACATCAGTTACGCCAAATCATTTCCCAGGGCGCCATTCCTTTCTTTGGCTATCAATGCTTCGCACAGCCAGAATATTGCCACGAAAACCTTTAGCATTACATTGCCTGCTGTTCGATTTGCGGTGTCGCCGGTGTCGCCATTCAAATCAAAAGTATCCACGGGAAATCCAAAGTGGTATGAGAAAATTAGAGTGAGCTATGCCATGGAATTCAAAAACCAGTTGAACACATTCGACAGTTTATTGAACAAAGCAGAGACCTACAAAAAAATGGATTACGGCATCAACCAAACGGCAACCATAGATGCTCCGTTTGTTGTGGCCAAATATCTCAACATTACACCGGCATTCACTTATAACGAAAGGTGGTTCTTTAAATCGGTAGATCGTTCCTGGGTAAGCCAGGATCAGATTCTGAAATTACCAAATGGTCAGGAAATTGTATTGCCGGGCTACGGCAGCTATCTGCGTTCTGATACTTCTTACAAATTTCATGGTGTTCGCGATTTCAACACCTCGCTTCAGGTTTCTACCAAAGTGACCGGCATTTTCAAATTTGGCGGAAAATGGATCAAGGCATTACGGCACACCTTTACGCCTGCGCTGAATTTTATTTACAATCCGAACTTCAGCAAACCCATGTGGGGTTACTATCAGCGCGTTCGCACCGATTTGCAGGGAAACACCACTTTATACAATCGCTATGACATCAATTCAGGATTAGGTTATGGAAGTCCGTCGTCGGTGCAGTCGGCCTCGTTGAACTGGAGTTTGGGCAACACTTTCGATTTGAAAACATTTTCAAAAAGCGATTCGGTTAAACATGAAAAGACGATCAACAGTTTTCTTCGATTAAATATTACCGGTGGCTATAATTTTGCCGCAGATAGTTTACGGCTACAGCCATTTGGCATTAATGGCAGCATTCAATTTTTACAGAACATCAATGCCAATTTTAATGTTGGGCTCGATCCTTATACCGTAGATGGCAGGAATGTGCGGATCAACAAATTTGCGTGGAATGCCGATCATAAATTATTGCGTTTCACTAGTGCCACATTTAGTATTTCCGCCAGTTTCAGAGGAAAGGCCAAGCCGGTTTCGCCGGTTGTGGAAGACACTAAATTGCCGAAGATGATTGCCGATTATGTGGTGTACAATCCTGATGTGTACTACAACTTCAACATTCCATGGAGCATTTCGCCAAATTATTCATTGTTGCTATCGAACACCAAAAGCGTTTACACGCAGCGCGACACCGTAATTTTTACCCAAACGTTGAATGTAAGCGGCGATGTTAATATCACACCAAAGTGGAAGATCACGGCCCGCACCGGATACGATTTTCAGCGAAAAGATTTGACCATAACGCAGTTAACGGTGATCCGCGATTTGCATTGCTGGGAGCTGAGTTTCAACTGGACGGCGTATCCTGTACAGTATCAGCAATTCTTGATTGATCTGCACATCCGTTCGTCAACATTGCGCGATCTGAAATTGACAAAGAAGAACGATCCGCAGCAATTACAGCGTTTTCCATAGTGCGGTGAATGTTCCCCACCCAAAGGCTGGAACACCTTATGCGGCAACGGTTATGGGCATTTCATTGTACAATAAGAAACGCAACTTTAAATCAACAAAAGAACCAGAAGGCAAGGTAAAATCAGGTTCGGGAAAGTTGAAATTTGTGGTGCAAAAACACCATGCGTCGCATTTACATTACGATTTCCGTTTAGAAATGGAAGGCGTATTAAAAAGCTGGGCAGTTCCTAAAGGACCTTCGATGAACCCCGATGATAAACGATTGGCAATGATGGTGGAAGATCATCCGTATGATTACAAAGATTTTGAAGGAAACATTCCTGAAGGAAGTTATGGTGGCGGCAATGTGATTGTTTGGGATGCGGGCAGTTATCATTTGCCGGAAGCAATGACGCGTAAAAAACAGGAAGCCCAATTACTGGCCGATCTTCATAATGGTCATCTGCATTTTGTTTTGGAAGGCAAGAAATTAAAAGGCGCATTTTCTTTAGTCAAAATCAAAAATGGCAAACAGGAAAATGCGTGGTTGCTGGTAAAGAAAGATGATGAATTTGCCAGTAAAGAAGATATAACGTTGAAGGAAAATTCGGTGCTCAGCAAACTCACCTTACCGAAACTTGCGGAAAAGTTTGGCAATGACAAGAATGGCATTTCCGGTTCAGAAAAAAAGCGGACTGTAAAAAGCACTTCAGTTATACCCGCTGCGAAAAAACAGGCGGTAAAAAAAAAGTCCGCGCCCGGCCTGAAAAAATAAAGCCGATGCTGGCCACATTGGGCGAGGCCGCATTCGACGATGAGGAGTGGCTGTTTGAAATTAAATATGATGGTTACCGGGCTGTAAGTTCTATACAGGAAGGTGAAGCTGATTTGTACAGCAGAAATTCCCTATCGTTCAACGAAACTTTTGCTCCGGTGAAGGATGCCCTTTCCCGATTAAAGCATGATGCGATTCTTGACGGTGAAGTGGTGGTAAACGATGCCCAAGGCGTTTCGAAATTTCAGTTGTTGCAAAACTATCAGCGCTCTGGTGAAGGGGCGCTGCAATACATGGTTTTCGATCTCTTATTTCTGGATGGAAAAGACGTTCGGCACTTACCACTTTTTCAAAGGAAAGAACTATTGAAAACCCTGTTGGATGAATGGAAAAGCAAAACAGTAAAATATTCCGATCATATTGTTGGTAAAGGCATTTCATTCTTCAAGTTGGCGGAGCAAAATCATTTAGAAGGAATTATTGCCAAGCGCGCCAACAGTGTTTATCAGAGCGGCGTGCGGAACAGAGACTGGCTGAAAATTAAAATCAGTCTGGAAGAAGAGGCTGTTATTTGCGGTATTACAGCGCCTCAGGGCTCGCGTTCTCATTTTGGATCGCTGGTATTAGGAATGTATGAAAACGGTGAATTGAACTATATCGGCAACTGCGGAACAGGATTTTCAGAAGCCTTGCTGCGTGAGTTGTATCAGAAATTCAGCAAGTATTTCACCGATCGAAATCCTTTCGATAAAAAGATAAAACTACCGGGAAGTGTGCAATGGATGAAGCCTCACTTTGTAGCGCAGGTTAAGTTTACGGAATGGACGGGTGACGGCAGTTTGAGGCATCCTGTTTTTCTTGGATTGCGTAACGATAAAAAATCAAAAGAAGTGATGAGGAAAAATGCAGCAAGTAAACCCGCCGTAGCTAAAAAGGCCGGTGCGAAACCCAAGTCGCAAAAAGCATCTTCTACAAAAGAGGAAGTGCGAAAAGTGAATGGAAAAGAATTAATTCTAACCAACCAGCAAAAAATATACTGGCCGAAAGAGCACATTACCAAAGGCGGCCTGATTGCCTACTACGATTCTGTTGCTGCTTATATGCTGCCTTATTTAAAGAATCGTCCACAATCAATGAATCGCTTTCCCAACGGCATCAACGGCCCTTCGTTCTACCAAAAAGATGTAGATACAGCAACGGTGCCTGAATGGATTCAAACAGAAAAAGTTTACAGTGAATCGAATAAGGAGTTCATTCACTATTTGATTTGTAACGATAAAGCCACCTTGCTTTTTATGGCGAATCTGGGATGCATTGAAATCAATCCGTGGAATTCGGTAATCAGCCGGCCGGAAAATCCCGACTGGATGGTAATTGATTTGGATCCTGAAAAAATCGCATTTTCTGAAGTAGTAAAAACGGCTTTGGTAGTGCGTGAAGTTTTTGAAGAATTGGAAATTGAAAGTTATTGCAAGACGTCGGGCGCAACCGGTCTTCATATTTATATTCCCTTGGCCGGGAAATACGATTACGATATTGTAAAAACGTTTGCAGAAGTAATTGCGCAAACGGTGTTTTCGCGTCTTCCTGACATAACGAGCATCGTACGAAGTCCGGCCAAGCGGCAAAAAAGAGTGTATGTTGATTTTCTTCAAAACCGGCGTGGCCAAACGCTTGCAGCGCCTTATTCGGTACGGCCAAAACCCGGCGCCACTGTTTCCACTCCTTTGGAATGGAGCGAAGTAAATTACAAACTCGATCCTTCGAATTTTACCATTAAGAACACTTTAAAGCGATTGGAAAAAAAGGGAGATTTATGGAAACCGGTGTTGGGTAAAGGGGTGAATATTGATAAGGTGATTAGGAGGATTGCATCAAAGAAATGACTCCATAATTCCACTAAATAACATTTATTATATTGCAAGGAGTTTAATAACAACCACTATGAAACACTTGCAAAGTACCGCCAATAGGATAATCTGCGGCTTTTTGATCCTGACATTTTTTGCTTTGTTCAGCAACCAAACAAACGCGCAGAGTTGTTGCCCAAAATTTCAACTTACCTTTCCTGAAAATTGTGACCGTTTTGACTCCCTTTGCGAATCGTCGGTCATATCGGCTGGAATGCAATTGTCAACGGCATGCAAAGGATCTACAAATGTTTACACCGTTTATCCAAATCTTCCAGGCTACACCTATCAATGGACGATTACAGGCGGCACACCCGTGAGTTATACTGGCAATCCGGTTACTGTGACCTGGGGAAATGGCGGTAATGCTCTGATCAAAGTAGTGATCTCTCAAAATAGTGGCAACTGCCGTGATTCCTTTCAAACGCAATTATGTTTGAAAGATGGACCCGTGGCGAATTTTACCATTACATCAAGTCCCTCATGCGTAGGCCAGCCGGTAACCTTTAACAATACCGGCACGGGTGGCGTAACTTTCGTCTGGAACTTTGGAGACGGCAATTCCTATTCCGGTTTCAATCCGCCGCCTCACGTTTACAGTACTCCGGGAACTTATATTGTAACATTACTGGCCAGCAGTAATCCATTAACCGCCCAGCCCGGTTCGCAGGATTGCCATTGCAGAGATATTAAATCGGATACCCTAATAATTGGATCAGGAACCGGACCGAAGATTGATACGCTGGGTTGCTATGGATCACTTTGCAGTACCGACACCCCGCTTAGAACAGCTTACAGCACCCCGCTAATTTGCGGTACTTATAATTGGACGGTTAACGGAGGAACCATTATTTCCGGAGCCGGAACTTCCAGCATTGTAGTGCAATGGAATCCTTCGTTTTCTGGAACGCCAACCGTTACTTTATCGGTACCTGCAAGTTGTGCCGGTGGTTGTGCATCTTCTACCACTATTACAGTTCCAATAATTTATCCTAACCTGCCAATCCAAGGCCCTGCATCGGTTTGTGTAGGAAGTACCAGTAGTTATTCACTGCCGGTATTACCCGGATGCTATTACAGTTGGACTATTACAGGCAATGGAAATTTTACGCCTTCCAACAATAACTATAACTCAGCTGTTGCCAAAGTAATTGCCGGCAATTTCCCCGGCTCGTTTACACTGAACTGCACTTACTACGATTCGTTGAAACATTGTGGCGGAAGCAGTTCGTGGACAGTTCAAGTTCTTGACAAATTTTTGATATCGGCAGCAGACCTGAAAGTTTGCGAGCAAGCCACAGGAAATTATTTTGCAAGCGGACCGGCGAGCTGGCAGGTTTTCCAAAATGGAATTCTCGTACCATCATATGTGATTCCCAATGGCAGCAGCGCATCTATTTTTTGGTTGACACCGGGAACGTATCAGGTAGTTGCCACTTCATTAAATCCGCTTCTGTATTGCAATAGTTCATATTCCGCAACGGTTGTTGTAGCTGCACGTCCTGTACTCACCACTTCACAAGCGTTAAACTCGAATGTATGTTCTGGTGACTTAATAACTTATCAGGTAAACAGCACACATCCCGATTATCCATTCAACTGGTCTATTTCAGGCGGAACGATAATGGCGAACGACGGCGATAATGTTACGGTGCAATGGACCAGCGGCGGAACTATTTCGGTGTATCAAAGTAATCCTGACCCGAGCCTGATTTGCCCATCGAACACACTCACTTTTACAGCAACTCCATTTGCTGCCCCCAACATCACCGGAGCGGCAACGGCTTGTGAGGATGACGTAGTGAATTATAACGCTACTCCTGCAGGTATGCCCGATTATCAATGGACCATTATTGGCGGAACCATCACCGGCGGTCAAGGCTCTTCCGCTATCAGTGTTTTATGGGCCGGCGGTACGGGAGTTCACAGTTTGACAGTTTCTACCTGTTCCGGTAGTTCCACAAAAACGGTTTTCATCACCAACAAAACCACGTATTCGGTCACTTATACGGCTGGTGCCGGTTGCTCTTACACATTAACCAGTACGGCAACTGCACCTACTTATAGCTGGTATTTAAATGGAACGCCATTAGCGCCAAATACCCAAACCATTTCCATAACAGCGTCAGGATACTACATGGTTCAGCCAAATATTCCCTGTACAAAAGCTTCAGGCATTGCCGTTACCTTGCCTGCCATTCCGCAGGTAACGATCACAACACCGGTCAGCCGTTTTTGTTCGCCGGGCGGTAGTGTAGCTCTTCCAGCCATCACCTTTAATTCTATAATTTCTGCCGGTGGTCCTTACACCTATCAATGGTATCATACACCTTCGCCGGGCGCAATCCCCGGAGCAAATAGCGCGGTGTATACGCAACCGGCAGGTTTACCATCTACTTCTATGGGTAGTTATTCGCTTGTGGTGGGATATGGCTCAGGCTGTACGGTGTCTTCAAATGTAGTTGTGATTGATACCGGCTGCGGAAGTGGCGGCGGAGGTACGCCATGCACTTTACCATCACCTCCATATAGTTTAACGGTAAGTAAAGGCTGTAACGGTTCGTATCTGGAATCCTTTTCTTCACCGCCTCCGGCAGGCACTTCTATTAATTGGAATTTCGGTGATGGGAACACAGCCATTTCTTCCGTTGGCGCGGGCGTTACTCATAGTTTTCTGAATCCCGGTATTTATTCGGTTTGTGCCACGGCATCTAACAGCACCTTTTGTGATCTTACCAGTTGTATCATGGACACCATTCCCATTGCGCCTTCCTTCAGTGTGAATATCGGCTGTACAGCTGCCACACTCACCAACACTTCACAAATGCTGAGCGGTATTTCCGGTTACACTATAAGCTGGTCGGCCAGCAGCGGAACCATTAGCCCAACCGGACCAAATACCGCCACCTTTACCGGATCAGGAACAGTCACTATGACCATTTCTTATCATGGTTGTAATTATGTTGTAAGTCAGAATGTAAATGTTGTTGGCACATCGGTCACCATTAGTAATCCTGCCACGAGTTGCTTAGCCGATCAGAATTTGTTCACAACAACACCTTCCGGCTTTGCAGTATATAATTGGAATTTCGGCGATGCCACCACTTCCGGTTTGGCCGCGCCGGTTCATGGTTACAGCAATTCCGGCATATTCAATATCACCGTTACTGCGGTAGATTACAATGGTTGCACGGCCACCGGAACTTCACAAATACAAATTTTCCCGCTGCCGGTTGTAGTACTCACTACTTCCGACACGTTCATTTGTAAAGGCGATTCCGCCCAGCTTACTGCTACTGCCGGTTTCAACAATTACGTATGGTTCCGCGCCGGCGTGCAAATCGCAACAGGCACATCCAACACCTTGTTTGTGTCTCAAACCGGAATGTATACGGTATTAGTGACAGATGGCAACGGATGTTCTTCTAAATCGAATAGAATGCCGATTGTAGTTCGGCCACTTCCGAAATTTAAGATCAATTTCCCTCCACCCAATTCTTCCATTGTATGCGTGAACGCCACACAACCGGGCACAACAACAGTAGCGGCGACTTATAACTCTAATTTTATTTACAATTGGTATGCTTCTGCGCCTGTGTCCATTGCTTCGCCAAACGCATCATCAACAACGGTAAATATTGCTGCGGCCACTCCTGCAGGAAATTATCCGATTTATCTTACCGTAACAGATACCATAACCGGATGTAGCAAAAGTGATACGGTATGTTTAACGGTAAGTTTAGCGCCTTCAGTAGTTATTACACCTAATGCTTCTGTTTGTGCCGGAAATCCTACCGTACTGAATGCCATACCAAACGCACCAATATTTTCTTATAACTGGAATACCGGGGCGTCAACACCTTCCATCACTGTAAGTGCGGCGGGGAATTATCAGGTTACCATAACTGCTAATCAATCGGGATGTAGCGCCGTTTCCAATTCTGTAATTGTGTATCCAATTCCCGATGTGAGTTTGTTCCCAACCGGGTGCGATACACTTTGCGATAAAGATCACCTTTACATCCCCCTTCCGAATCAGTTAAATCCGGTTGCTCCTTCCAGTGTGTACGATACCATTCAGTGGTTTGTAAACGGAAATCCTTTTTCTCAAGGTCCATTTCTGCCATTAAGTAGTTTAACTCCCGGCAACAACATCATTCATGTAAGCGTTCACAACACTTGGGGCTGTACAAATACGACTGACGATTACTTTGTTTTTGTAAAACATTGCCCTGACACTTGTATCGTTCAGGCTATTTTTACCAATACACTCCATGGCGACACCGCACAGTTTCACAATGCTTCCAGCGGAAACGGCATGCTGAGTTATTTGTGGGTGTTCAGCGATGGCGACACTTCGCATCAGCAAAATCCGGCGCATGTTTTCGATACTACAGGCGTTCAATCCGTTTGTTTACACGTAACCAACAACAATCCAAACGGAAGTTTTTGTGAAGATTCGTTCTGCATCTGCGTTTGCATTTGCCACAAAGATTCCGGGTGCAGTGCATTCCTTTCATATCTGCAAAACCAGAACATTACCGTAAATGGCACATTAAATCCAACGTTCACCTTCACACCGCCGGTTTTACAGCCCACCGACGTAGTTCGATGGGATTATACCTGCGACGGAATCATAGATGCGGTCACCACCGGTAATAGTACTGCAACGCATACCTATGGCGCATCCGGAAATTATGTGGTATGCGCCAAAATTGAACGAATCGTTGATGGTGATACTTGTTGGGCGCGGCTCACTGCCGCGGTAAAGGCCGATGTGAGTGTGGCCTGCCACTGCGACAGCACTTTTCTAAGCGCTGTGAATGCCGGATATGCCACCAGCGTTAGTGGAAACATGGTAACCTTCATCCCGCTTGCGCTTACGAATTGCGACACGGTGGAATGGAATTTCGGCGACGGATCGCCTTTGGTTTACACCGTAGGGAATACGGCAGTTTCACACACGTATGCCAACCCGCATCAACAGTATTACGTTTGTATGTTGGTACGGCGTGCCGGATCGCCTAATTGTACAAGGGAGTTTTGCCGCGCAACCACAGTTTCCGGCATCAACCAAATACCGGCCGGTGATCTGCGCATCTACCCAAATCCTTCGCAAGATTTCTGGTTCATTGAATGGAATCACAATCAATATAGCGAGACCTATTTTGCGGCAGTGAGCGATCCTGCAGGACGGGTTTTGTTGAAACAGCATTTATCATCAGAAAAAACCACACGAATTTCATGTGAAAATTTCAGCTCGGGATGTTATCTCTTGTCCATCACCAACGCTTCAGGACAAACCGTGAGCAATTACCGGATTTCGAAATATTGATAGGGCGGCCAGGTCGAAGCGCTAATTTTCATCGCGCTTCGACCGCTGGCGGTTTACTTCTTCCTTCATTTCGGCCTGCACGTCGCGGTTGCGCTTCACATTGCCCATGTCCATACCGCGCGCTAAAACAATTTTTCCGGTGCCATACTTTTGTTTCACAGCATCAATAGCGCTGTACATCTTCGTTTCACCTTCCTGATCTTCAAAAATACGAAGTTGGGACCCGGTATGAACCAGCCGGCTGAAACGCACGCCGATTAAACGCACCGGCCTGCCGTTTTCATAAAGTTCATGAAACAAACGCGTAGCCTCATTGATGAGAATTGTGGTAGAAAAGGTATCGCTGATCGTGCACTGCCGCGAAGTAGTTGTAAAATCATTGTAACGAATTTTCACTGTAACGCAGGCCGTAAGGCGTTTCAGTTTCCGCAAATCGAACGACAATTTTTCAGTGAGCACAAAAAGTGCCGAGAGCAGAAATTTTTCATCTGTTGCATCTTCATCGAAAGTGCGTTCAACAGAAACCGATTTTTCTTCGTGATAATTTTCCACTTCGCCATGATGTTCGCCGCGCGCGCGCTGGTACAACATCAACCCCGTTTTTCCAAAAACATTCATCAGACTTTGCAACGGAATTTCACGAAGCTGGCGAACCGTACGCACATTCATCTGAATCAATTTTTCTTCCAGTTTTTCACCAACAAACGGAATTTTACCTACCGGTAGCGGATCCAGAAAATCTTGTTCACTTCCCGGTTGAATTTGAAATTGTCCGTTAGGCTTTCCAGCATTGGTAGCCATCTTCGCCAGCATCTTATTGATGGAAAGCCCGAAGGAGATCGGCAACCCGGTGGCATTAATAATCTTTTGCCGCAGTTGCACGCTGAAGTTCCAGGCGCCGAAATACTTTTCCATTCCGGAAAGATCGATGTAAAATTCATCGATAGACGCCTTTTCGAAGGTGGGCGCTTCGTTCTCAATTACCTGCGTAACCATCCTGCTATACCGCGAATATTCGGCCGAATCGCCACGAAGGTAGATGCCATTGGGGCAAAGGCGGTGAGCCTGTGCTGAAGGCATGGCGGAATGAACGCCCATTTGACGAGCCTCGTAGCTGCAGGAACTCACCACGCCGCGATGGCCTACCGCCCCAACAATTACCGGTTTGCCAATTAATGAAGGGTCTTTTATTCGTTCTACCGAAACAAAAAAAGAGTCCAGATCGAGATGCAGAATGGCGCGGTCCATAACTACCTGTAAAAGAAACTATATTTTTTGGTATTTTTGCGCTAATAATTTTAGTTTTCAACTTTTGAGTATGGATTTTATTCAGCATAACATCAAATTTTTGAGAAAACAAAAAGGCTGGACGCAGGAACAACTAGGTTTGGAACTGGAAATCAAAAGAAGCCTGATTGGCAGTTATGAAGAAGGCCGCGCCAAACCCAACTATGAAGTGTTGGCGGCGCTTTCAAAAGTTTTTAAATGCAGCATTGATAACCTGATCACGCGCGATTTGCGATTAACAGAAAAAGTGCCCTTGTTCTCGCCCGAACAACTGGATATTACGGGTGAATCGATGCGGGTGTTGGCCATTACGGTTGACGAAAAGCAGAATGAAAATATCGAAATCGTTCCGGCAAAAGCTGCTGCCGGTTATTTGAATGGTTATGCCGATCCTACTTTTATTGAAGAACTGAATCGCTTCCGGTTGCCATTTCTACCGGCAGGAACTTACCGCGCTTTTGAGATCAAGGGCGATAGTATGTTGCCGCTGCAACCGGGAAGTGTTGTAGTAGGCGAATATTTGAGCAATTGGAAAGAAATGAAAGATGGACATACGTATGTGATCATTTCGAAACACGATGGTATCGTTTACAAACGCGCATTTAGCAAGATCGAGGAAGATGGTACTCTAATTCTTCGTAGCGATAACACCTCCTATCCGGCTTATTCTATCCATATCAATGAAGTGCTGGAAGTGTGGAAGGCTGTGCTTCACATGAGTTATGTAAATAAAGGCAGCGATATTTCTTTTCAAAATATTTTGCATTTGATGCAGGAATTGAAGCAGGATGTAGAAACGCTGAAGGGCAATTAAAGAATTACCTTATGGTAAGATGAGGAATGTGAAACACTTTTTCATCACGAAAAATGGTGAGGTCATAAGTTCCTTCAGGAATATTTTTGACAGCCGAAAAATTTCCGCCTTTTTCAATATAGGACCATTGAACAATTTGCTTTCCGGATAAGAATTCTACACACTCATTTTTAAATACACCACCAATAGCCGTGATGGTAACACATGCACTTTCGGGATTATACGCTGCTACATAACCTTGAAATCGGGAATCAGGCCGAGCTAGTATCTGACTGGAATCTCTAGCCGTCATAGAAGTGTTTAATGGCCATTCAGGATGGATTTGCCAGTTTTCCGGAATTCGAAGTTCGGTTTGAAAGTGGAGCGCTGCCTGCAAAGGAACATGGAAAACCGGAAGCAGGGCTCGAAAGAAATTGTTGCTGTAAATTGCTGTAGCCGGATCGCCGGATTCAATAGTCCATACGAATGCTTTTCCCAATTTGCTGGATACCGTATCCTGACAAAAGACTTGCGTTGATTGAAAAAAAATCAGCAATCCCAAACACTTTTTTAGTGGCATATCTATTCCATCATTAACCGCGAGGTAGCCATACGCTTGCCATCGCCTTCCAAAGCTACAGAATAAACACCGCTCTGTAAATTAGGCAGCGTGATTTGCTGAAAGCCACTGTAGGCGGGCACTTCCAGTTGCAGCACTACTGCCCCCAGACTGTTATAGCACACCAATTGAACCTGGCGGTAACGCTCCCATTCAATCCAGTTGTAGCTAATCAGCAGTTCGCTGCCACCACTGTTGGGATTAGGCTGCAATTGCAGTGCCGGTGCCCGTCCGTACAGCGGGTACAGCGAGTTGATGCCGCTGTAGATCGTATCGCAGCCCGATCCGATTTTGCGACCCGTGCGGTAATGAGGGAAATGGGGCGGGGCGTACAATACCATTTTACTGGTGCGGTACCGCTTGGGGGTGCCCATAGCCGCCGCCCCCTTTTCATTCGGCCGTTCGATGGTCGTAAAACTATGGCCCAGACCATTCATGGCCGTGGCAAAAAAGATCCGGCCGTCCGGGGCCATCTGAGAGCATTTAAAATTATAGGAGGGAAAGAGATAGTGCAAGGTGTCGAAATTGGGCGGTTGCGGGAACGAAAAGGTATCTTTCAGCTTGGTCGTATTCAGTACCGTATCGCGGCTGGCCATCACATCGGCCGCCTCCAGATCGTACTGATATACCAATGCCCTTAGATTCAGATATACAAAACGGTTGTTGGAAGAGATTTCCGCACTCTGGCAAAAGGCTTTAAAAGGCAGGTTCAGCGTATCGTATTCCGGAAAGGTGTCGATCACCAGAGGGTGCGACAACAATCCGCTGCAGCGGTCAAAATCGAACAGCTGCGGATGGTACGTCACAGAGCCCCGCACCGCCTTGGTGCCATCGGCCGAAAAGACCAATTTACCATAATCCGCTTCCGTTTCCACTTCGCCTATGCACTGACTGCCCGAAAACGCCAGCGTATCCGGCTTCAGCAGGTAGCGCAGGTAGCAGTTGGTCTTCCACTCCTTAAAAAATACCCACCAGTCCCGGCCATTGCCATGGCGGCAGGCCGATACAAAACCGATCTCGCATTGGTGCATCGATAGCCGTATATCTTTCTTTTCGATCTTCAAATGACCGGTGCTGCGGTGGCGCGTGATATACGAATACACCGGATGGAAATCGGGCGTGGTCACATCGCCATACAACTGCGGATAGAACAGATAATAGCCCGTATCCGTTCCCGGCTGCGGTAACGCCATAAAGCTGTACACCAAGGCCATCCCACCCACGCCATCGTGCGCGATTTCTTTATAGTCTTCCCAATAATAATCGGTATATCCCAGTGAATCCCCATTCTCAATAATATGGCCCGAACTGTCCATCACCCACATCCCATTGGTTTGAAACAGCAAACGGCCCGAACTGTCGGAAAAATTGCAATTGCTTTCCCAGTAAGCCATACCCCGGTACTGGGGGCGATACCGGAAACTGTCGGTAAACAACCCTTCTTCATTGCCGGCACTGGGATGATGCAGCACCGAGTCCTGTAAGGCGGGATCCGCCCCCCAAATCCACGTCCGGTCGTACTGCTGGGCGTAGCTACCGGCTGCAAAAAAGGAGATTGCAAATAAGGAGAGGAACTTTTTTAGTGGCATATCTATTCCATCATTAACCGCGAGGTAGCAATTCGTTTGCCATCGCCTTCCAAAGCTAAAGAATAAACACCGCTCTGTAAATTAGGCAGCGTGATTTGCTGAAAGCCACTGTAGGCGGGCACTTCCAGTTGAAGCACTACTGCACCCAGACTGTTATAGCACACCAATTGAACCTGGCGGTAACGCTCCCATTCGATCCAGTTGTAGCTAATCAGCAGTTCGCTGCCACCACTGTTGGGATTGGGCTGCAATTGCAGTGCCGGTGCCCGTCCGTACAGCGGATACAGCGAGTTGATGCCGCTGTAGATCGTATCGCAGCCCGATCCGATCTTGCGACCCGTGCGGTAATGAGGGAAATGGGGCGGGGCGTACAATACCAGTTTACTGGTGCGGTACCGCTTGGGGGTGCCCATAGCCGCCGTACCCTTTTCATTCGGCCGTTCGATGGTCGTAAAACTATGGCCCAGACCATTCATGGCCGTGGCAAAAAAGATCCGGCCATCTGGGGCCATCTGAGAACATTTGAAATTATAAGACGGTAGATAGATATAATGCAAGGTGTCGAAATTAGGCGGTTGCGGGAACGAAAGGGTATCTTTCAGTTTAGTCGTATTCAGTACCGTATCGCGGCTGGCCATCACATCGGCCGCCTCCAGATCGTACTGATACACCAAACCCATTAGATTCAGATATACAAAACGGTTGTTGGAAGAAATCTCTGCACTCTGGCAAAAGGCTTTAAAAGGCAGGTTCAGCGTATCGTATTCCGGAAAGGTGTCAATCACCATCGGGTGCGACAACAATCCGCTGCAGCGGTCAAAATCGAATAGCTGTGGGTGGTACGTCTCAGAGCCCCGCACCGCCTTGGTGCCATCAGCCGAAAAAACCAATTTGCCATAATCCGCTTCCGTTTCCACTTCGCCTATGCACTGGCTGCCCGAAAACTGAAGTGTATCGGTTGTGAGAAGATACCGCAAATAGCAGTTGGTTTTCCACTCCTTAAAAAATACCCACCAGTCCCGCCCATTGCCATGGCGGCAGGCCGTTAGAAAACCGATCTCGCATTGGTGTATCGAAAGCCGTATATCTTTCTTTTCGATCTTCAAATGACCGGTGCTGCGGTGGCGCGTGATATACGAATACACCGGATGGAAATCGGGCGTGGTCACATCACCATACAACTGCGGATAGAACAGATAATAGCCCGTATCCGTTCCCGGCTGCGGTAACGCCATAAAGCTGTACACTAACTCCATTCCTATTATGCCGGCACGTGCCCCCTCCTCAAGATCTTCCCAATAATAATCGGTATAGCCTAGCGAATCCCCATTCTCGATAATATGACCCGAACTGTCCATCACCCACATCCCATTGGTCTGAAACAGTAAATGGCCGGAACTGTCGGAAAAACTGCAATTGCTTTCCTCAAAAGCCATACCCCGGTGCTTCGGACCATACCGGAAGCTGTCCGTAAACAACCCTTCTTCATTGCCGGCGCCGGGATAATGCAATACCGAGTCCTGCAACTCCGGATGTGCGCCCCAGATCCACGTCCGGTCGTACTGCTGAGACTGACCAGCTCTGGCAAAAAACAAAAAGGCGAAAATTGGAAGGAGCTTCTTTAATGGCATATACTGATTTTTTGGGAAAAGAGATGTTTACCTTGCTGCAGCACCCGGATCTGATACGCTCCCGAAGCTATATTTTTTGTGTCAATAACCACTCTGTTGCCCGAAAATTCCCATTGATCCAAAACCACTTCACCTAAATAATTGAGCATCTGTATATGCTTACCGTTAAAAAAATCGTTTTTAACGGTAACAAAAACCGAATTGCCGGCAGGAATGGGATACACATGGTATTCCGGAGTAGTGCAGATGGAAATGGAGGTATCCGGTTCCTTTTTCAGGGCGATGCCTACCTGATCGCAAATATCGTAATCATCATACGCTTCGGGCGAAGACCAATTCAGCAGTGCCCGAGCCTCAAAAACTGCCATACCTCCTTCAATATAGCAGGAATGCGCTATATCGTACAATTGCTGATACCCCTCTTCATCTAAATAGGAAGAATCAGTAACTACTGAATGCAGATAGGCATCCGTTACCTGTTTTTTATTGCGTTCATAATATTCCAAATCAGAAAGATTCCAGTTGCTATCGATTAACTGCAGTCTTCTGTCCTCAAAAATAGCTTGTTCAGCCGAATGTATAGCTTCTTGCAATACCCTTTCACTATCAATGAGGGCATACAGCAGTTCTCGCTGTACGATATAGGCCGAATCTGGAAGTGCAATAAAAGACGACTGTGTATCGCTTGATGTCCATAGCTGCTCCAGACTGTCCGATACATTTAAAATGGCGGTATCATCCGGTTCGGCAGTAACAGTTAATATGCGTGCGGCAGCATCCAGGGTATCTAACTGCCGTTCATACTGGCTTTGGCGCAGATAGCTGGTCTGCAACTGATCGCTATGTACCGAAGTATAATCGCGCAGATGTTTTTTTGCATCAGCCACCTGTACGAACCGCTCTATTTCGGTACCGTGGTTTTGTTGGTAAAAATCGTATTCGGGGCTGCCGAAAATAAGGCTGTCGCGGGCATCGCCCAGGGCGCCCAGCACCTGTTCTTTGGCATCCCATTTGTTAACCTCCGTAAAATAATCGGGATTGTATTTCCCTTCCATCACCTGCCTTTCGAATTCCGACAGTATCGGATTCGTACCGGCCGTCAAAGCCGGTAGCGCACTGCCACCGGAACATTTTGGCAAATCGGAATAGAACGGATCTCCACGAAACCAGCCATTTAATTTGATATCGACATTGAGATTCCCGGTATTAATCGGATTAATGAAGGAAGGCGTTACCTTATCTAAGGTCGGGCTCTGATCGGAACTGCCAGAGGCAGGAGTTACAAAACGGCTTGCCGCACCATTTCCCGTTTGGTCCAATAGTTGGCTTTGGTTCCAGGCAGCGGCGCCGCTGGTCATCGGATTGGTGCCATAACTACCCATCCAGCGGTTACCCTTTTGGGATTGATCGCCAATTAAACCCGATGCCGTAATCTGCACTCCCAAATAATTGCCTATGTTACCTCTTCCAATTTCATTGGTTTTGAAATCGGTATTCTGGTTTCGTCCTTCGAATCGAAAGCCGGTCCGCAAATTGTAGGCAGAATTGCACTCTAAACGTAACCCGCCTAAGGTATTTGCGGCTATGCAAAAACCACGCGGGTATTGTTGATTAGAGGCCATAATCGGCCCAATATTCTGGGCCGTATTGGAAAGTATCTGAATATTGGTGCTGTTGTGAACATTAAAGCAGTTGTTCGGCCGGATCTGATTAGAAATTGCCGTTACCGTATTTTCCTGTACCGAAACATTTTTATCGGTACCGCCATTTACGCCGTTAAATGTTACGCCCTCTACACCCCGCTTAATAGTTACAATATTATGTAGAATACTCAATGTGGGATAGCTGTTCGCCACATCATCGGTCACAACGATTCCAAACCCATAATTTGATGAAGACGGCCCGTGAAAAACGCCCCACTCCCAACGCTCCACATCCACTGTATTGTTACTTATAGAGTGCTTGAGGGGGCTCCAGCCTGCCTGCCTGCAATAATTCATAGCAATGCCAATTGATTGCGGCTCCAGTTTAAAAAACGGTTGCGCCTGAAACGGAGACGGCGTAAATCCAAGCATACGAATATAATTGTTCTCAATAGTGATTGTTGAATTCACACATCTGTTGATCAATATGCCGGTTTGGCAGTAATTTAAATGATTACCGGAAACATTTATAGTATAAGCATCTTCTACTTTCACAGCCTTCCGGCACAATTTAAACAATGAATTCGTGACCTGAAGGTTATTACTAATTGCAGGGAATTTGCCTTTCGCATAAATTCCATTACCACATCGCATTCCGGTTCCTCCCGCGCCGGCAGGCTCTTCAAACGCTAAATACGTTGCCGGGTGTGCCGGGTCGGGCAACTCGTAAAATTTAGCGTTGTCGATAGTAAGGGTGGAATTTCTGAGTACGATGCCATTCGCGATATGTTTAAAGTTGCCGGTAACAATATCGGGTACTACCGTTTGGTTCAAAACCATTCCGGCAAAAGCCCAGTTGTTATTTGGTAGTGTCATATCTAAAACGGTAGGCTCACCTACTGCATTCCACATACCCGGAAAAGGTTTTTTTAAATTTTGGTTTCCTTCAAACAAGGTGAGATTCCCCAGTTGAATGCTGCACTTTCTTACTGCGCCTAAAACCGTTGGCGGAAAAGGAGCGGTATAGATCCCTATAAAATTGTTTCGGAATGCCGCATAATCGCAATAGAGCTGGCTCTTTTGGTTAAGTTGAATGGCATATTGAGCATCCTGAATTTCTTTAAATCGAACCAGAGAGAGTTTAGCATCAGCCGACACTTTAAAGCCCTGCCACAGGCAATCGCCCAGGGAAGCTATCGAGCAGGTTGCCAAAATCAAATTTTGCGATGGCAACACCGTGATTGACCCGCCCGGAACTACAAGAAATTTCACGAAACTAAAAACATACTGATTGCTGGTAACATTACCCGCAATTACAACTACCGGCGGGTTGGCCGAGCTGCCCAGATACATATTCGGATATCCTTTCCCGGCCATATACGAAGCAATTTCTGCACCATCGGGAATTACCATAGCTATCGGAAACGGCGATGTATAATTATAACTGATCGCCGCAGTCGACTGATTGAATTGCGTAACCGTAACCGTATAGGTTCCGCTCATGATGGGCGTAATAGTTGAAGTAGCGGCACCCGTATTCCACTCATAACTTTGTGCAGCCGGGGCTTCCAGCATCGGCAGGCCGCAATCATCAAAACATCTGGTCACAACAACTTGTTTTGAAGCCACAGCCTGGCAGCCATTTGCTTTAGTTACTGTAACAGAATAGTTATATGACCCGGAAACGATCGGGGCTGAAAAAGTAATAGCCGGCGAAGAGGCGGGAGAATTACTCCATTGATAGGTTACGCCATTATTAGCAGTTAAAGTAATGTCATTACCGGTACACACGGTGTTAGCTGATGCAGTGATTACCGGGTTACATTGCGGAATAACTATTTCATCAAAATGCGATTGAATAACTTCCGTTTGTTGTTTACAGTAGAGGTTGTATTGCCACTCCAAATCCAAACGCGGGATGTCGAAAAGGCAATTTTGGGGAGTAAACTCAAGCTGTAATTGAAGTTGGTCTTCTGAACCTGGATTACCATCAGTAACGCCGTCGGCACCAAAAGCTGAATTGACTGCAAAGTTGGTCAGGTTCAACGAATTTAACGTTCCAAGATCAAGATTATTAATGGTATTGGGAAGCGTTAGGGTTGCATTTGCAACCACCACACCTCTTCGTAAAAGACTCCATCGGTGAAGTGTTAAACCCGGTTGAGGCGTCCAGAAAACTTTCATATTTCCGGCACCTCCTTTACCGGGATTATGAAATGCGATAATATATTTTAAATCAGCATTGCCGTTGCAAATTGGGTTTACCGGAGGGGTCAGTTCCAAACTGGCGGTAGCCACTTGTGGTGGGGTAATGGACAGCGTGTAAGGCAAAGACGCCGAGTTCATGCAACTATTTCCAAAGGGAGAGAAATTTGTAGCAACTTCATTTGGATAATTTCCATCACAACTCCATCCATATTGTAATGGAATTTGAAAAAGATGCTCCGGCAAGCAATCAGCAAATCGGAATTTTAACTGACAATTAACTGAATTCTGGTTTAAAGGACCAAAGGTATATACGACATAACAATTACCATTTACGTCGGTTCTGTAAACCGGTTGTATTGGAACTGAGTTTAACATTACGCCATCCAGATCGATTTGACCTGCCAATCCTGAAATAGGGAATGGCCCTAAAGGGGTTCCCGTGCATGCGGCTGCTGTGGGCACGGCGATATGAATAAAAAAAGAAGTGTTATCAGTAGCCCCGCCTCCAATCGGCTGGGTCACATCCATATTTAGATTATATGAAAATGTATTTCCTACAATAAAGTTAGGTTGTGTTTGAATAGCTTGCGGTGTAATAGTTAGCGTAGGGGGCGAAAGTATTGGATTGTTACTGATTCCAGCGCCGCCAATATCCGTGACTACTGCTACATTGTTACAGTAATTGTCGAAATCGGCAAGACTCATCGAAAAATCAGTTTGCTGAATAACTCCATTGGAAGGCGTTGGTCCCGTACATTCAGGAATAATCTCTGTAATTAGACCTTGCTCAAAGTATTCATCGCCCAATACTAAAGCTGGCAAATTATTTAATGGGGTTGGACTGCCGATTGTTCTAAATTCATTTTCATTAAATATACTCGGCAAAGATGTCCAATATGCAGCAACAAAGGGGTTCAATGGAACTGTGTTTCCTGTAATAGTTGCAGGCATACTTTCGCGCATCAATTGATATCCTGCAGCATTGTTAGTGTTCAAATAAACGGAACCCGAGCCACTGCCATATCCATATCCCGAATAAGGTTGAACAGGAATAGGAAGACTACTCCAAATCGGACTAATGGCGGGTTGATTTGCAAAATTATCTGTTACTGATGTTATATACTGTTGATCTACCTGAAAATTATTAAATGTTTGCGCAACAGTATAAAGCCATTTTAATTTTGCCCGGAACCCGTTGGGAATATTTAGGTTAAATTTATAGGGAGTTGTTAAATTATTTGCACCTTGTATTCGGGGGCCATTAAATAAATTAAGCGCTACGTCTCCCGGAATCGGACGAATTTCATACGGAAATACGTTAACCAGTCCATTGAAGCCATCAACATAAAATTTGTGCCTCATTTTATTGTACTTATGACAAGAATTCGGATTGTCCCACGTTTCTTCTGTTTCCTTCCTAATCGGAAAAAAGGTAACACCATCTACGCGCGGTTCGCACATAAAGTATCTGGCATCGGCTGTAGAATTTGCTATTGGTGAACTAACGCAAGGTTGACCAGGGTGAAGCTCATTCGTTTCACCGGCATCTTTCATTTTACTGTGAGGATCCCCCTCAAATACCCCGTTTAATTTAACATCACTTTCAGTGGCGCCGTAAACACCAAAAAGGTAACTGATCGCAAGAATCGTCTTAGGTTGACTAACATTTTTACATACGGTATAGTGCGATTCAATTTTAAAGACTTGACCCGGATGAAACTCAGTTAAATTAAGATCGCTATTAGTAAAATGATAAAGAAATATTGATTTATCACCAATAACGTTGCCGTTTTGAATAGCCGATTTATATACACTACCAGCGGGAATGTTATTTGCAAAATCACTTTGACTATTAAAAACGGTAAGTTGAATACTACCATTCGATGGCAAGTCTTTCGATTCGCGCAATAATCCTTGATCGTCTAACCAGGATAACTGTAAATAAATATCTTCAATCTTACGCCCCCCACAAGCGGCCCATTCCGAATAAGAATAACCAACTGTTGAAGTGCCATCAAAAAAGTTTGCGTAAGAAACAACCTTGAGTTGATCGCCTAGCATAACGCTATGCGTTTGAATATTCGGAGTATTCGCATTTACCATAGTAAAAGGATTTGTAGGCGTTCCGTCATCAACTCTTCCGTCATTGTCTTCATCCTTAAATCCGAAAGTGGTTCGATTAGCTTGAAGCGAGGATGTTATGATTCCAGGGGTTACACAACCAGGACAAAAGACAACGAAACGAAAGGCTTGTTCGTTCAATGGTATAAAACACTCTGTAACGCAAGTATTCGGCGAATGGAGTGGGTTTGGTGAAAAATATGTATGCATGTAGGCATAAGGATTAGACTTGGTTGGGTCAGAAAGAGGACAACATCCGCGAATCCAAAACTTAATTTTTGAACCGAGAAAAAAGTTAACAAAGTCGCTCATACCCGGTGCTGTAATCCCTGATTGTATTAACTCATTTTTCAAGTCGTCTAAGTCAAAAATGGCATAGGCATCGGCATTTGGATCAAATGTCGGCGCCATTGCATCTTGAAAGTTACTTGGATTCCAAACCGTATTACCTTTTTCTATCCTAGGCGATTGTCCGCAAATTAAGTTTGCTTCTAAATTATATACTATTGCAAATTTTCCCCGAGGGAAAGCGGTCTCAGTCTCGCAGAATAATTGCCCGTCGCCATTCAAGTTCTGAATTTGTGTAGCCGGAAAAGAAGCATTAATAATTTCGTTATCATATTCGTCGTTACTACATGATCCAACATTGCGATCTACGATTCCAAAGTTATATTGGTGCGGATACTGTTTTAATTCAAGATCAGGGGCGGTTATCCCATCTGCCATTTGAGTTGAGATTCCTTTTGATGGCAAATTCACATTTGCCGGAAACTACGGAAGCGATGTTCCTGAAGTTTCCGTAAAACTAGTTTTACTGGAACTAAACTCTTGAAAAGTGTAACAAGCCAAATCGTACCTTCCCTTTACTTCAAAATGATTAAAAACATAATTGTAAAGTGATTGCGGCCATTTATTGTTAGTGGTAACAAGATTTGCTGGACATACTCTGGTTGTTTTAAACTGCAAAATGAAAAGATCATCTGCTGCTAAATCCCCTAAGCCTTTATAGTAGGCCTTTAATCGTCCATTAGCATCATTCACTGAATACGGACTATTTTTATGTCCAATAGATTGGATATCGAAGGCAGCCGGAAACAAATATGAACTTATTGGATTTAAATCGCCATCTACTTTTTGCACTTCAATATCAGTCACATCTAAATAATCTAATTGGGGAAACAGATCATAAATTTGGATATATGCATTCTTGACTGCACATGTATTTTGAATAAGAAATTTCCAGTTTTGTGAGGCACCGATACAAGAATTATCCCATGCCTCATTGTCCGCAGGTAGTATCCTGCTTACTGTCATTGCTTTAGGATCAACAGGATTTGTGAAGGTAAAAGAACAATTTGGTTCAAAAATACATGATGAATTCGACTCACATGTCCATGCCGCTGTAACACTTACCTGACATGGTGCATTTAAGCACGTGGGCGTGATTGAGGTTAAACCCTGGTGTTTTAAAGAAAATACAAAATTAATTTCTTCGTGAGGCGGAATTGGAGTATTAGCAAACGACCTGGAAAAAGTGTAACGGCCTGTGATAACTGGATCCGGAACCAAAGTGACATTAATAGGTTGATTGCTAATTGATGAAGGCAAAATAATTTTTGCAGAGGACATTACCTGAAAATTATCCGGACAGTGTATATCCAGCGTAACTGTAACATTGCCCTTGAACTCGCTATCTCCTGTATTCTGGAATATGGATTTAAGATCACTTAGTTGTCCCGGTACATAGTTCTGATTTGCAGTGGAGTTACAAGTAAGTATTGGATAATGCATAGCAGAATTTATCGTCAATCCACTTGATAATACAGTAATGTTTTGTTGAAAAGCCGGCGCAGTAACCGAATTGTTAGGAATCAATCCACATTTTGGATGTACCTTAAAAGGTAAAATTAATACTTCTCCTGCTGCAAATGACTGGCTCGAAGTGTATGTGATTTCATAACCAGTTCCGGAACTATTTGGTGCTAAGCTGAAATCAGGCGGCATCACTGTCAGAGTATAAAGTCCGGTAGAAATGCTCGAATTATTTTTCTTTAAAGAATAACCAATTACCAAGTTTGTATTAGCACTAAAGGCGGAATTGAACTTAATTTCAATGGAAACATCATTATCTGTACATGCTTTTAAGTCAATAGTTTGGGTAAGATTTGTTAGTGTTACCGATTGTGAAAACATTATCGCCGGAATACCAACGAAAAAAATGATCCATAATAACTTTCTGATTCCTACGAGAGGACACACGGATTTGCTGTTCATAAAGTGAGTTTTAGATGTTATTAACCACTAAAACAGAAAAACAGTAATCCCCTAAAAAGCTAAAACATTATTCCTGAAAATTGAAGAGGGTTGCGGTTATAGTGTTTTTGTGATTGCGTTTTGGTTTCTTCGAATTTAGTACTTTTTTATTCACGGCAAATCATTCACATCAAATTTGAAATACGGATTTTCAAAATGAAGATCTTTATAATGTATCAGTTTCCATTCGCCATTATGATATTCCAGCGCCGTCATATTTTCTACCCAATCCCCGGAATTCATATAAGTAACCGTTCCCTTTTCGGTTTGAATTTCCTTTATGCAGGGTAAATGAATATGCCCGTTAATCACACAATCGTAACCATTGTCAATCGCTATCTCGGCCGCCGTCAATTCATAGTTACCAAACTTTTTCACCCCTCGCTTCGTAGCATCCTTAATGGCCTTGGTGAAGTTTACATGTTCTTTCCCCAACAAAACTCTGATGAAGTTCACCAACTTGTTGGCCAATATCAGCAGTTCGTAGCCGGTGTTACCCAATTTCGCCAGCCATCGGGAACCGCGCATGCTCACATCAAAAATATCGCCGTGAAAAAACCAATGGCGCTTGCCGTCCAGTTCCAGAATCAGTTTATCTTCCAACTGCAAGTTCCCCAAATTCATGCCGCTGTATCGGCGCAACAACTCATCGTGATTGCCGGTGAGATAATACACCTGAACGCCTTCGCTCAAAAATTTGAAAATGCGCTGTAATACCTTAGTGTGCGATTTTGGAAAATAGTACGACCGGAATTGCCAAATGTCAATCAAATCGCCATTAATCACCAATATTTCAGGCTGTATCGACTTCAGGTACTTGTTTAACTCCTTCGCCCTGCAGCCTAAAAAGCCCAGATGCACATCTGAGATCACACAAACTTTAACTGCGCGCTTTGCCATAGCTCGAAAATTAGAAATTATTCTGCGCTTGAAAACCTTGTTGTAAGGTTTAAACTAAAAATAACGTAGTGGTAATGCGGTGCCAATTTCGTTTTTAAAGAAGTCCGCCTTATATTCGCGGCGCTCTTTAATTACAGTTTATCAAGAAAGGCGGAGGGACAGGCCCTATGATGCCTTAGCAACCGGTGGAACTCCATGTGGTGCTAATTCCTGCCCCAAAGGGGAAAGATAAGGTGATCGTACATTACTCTTATCGGATTTTTTTGTAAGCTGTAAAAAGGCACAAACTCTAATGTATATGTTGAAAGAAGCGATTCAAAAGAAAATTCTGGTGCTCGACGGCGCTATGGGAACCATGATCCAGCGTCACCAACTTACCGAAAATGATTTCCGCGGCAGCCGTTTCGCCGGTCATGGTCATGACCTGAAAGGCAATAACGACCTGCTTTCCATCACAAGACCTGATATTATTAAAGATATTCATCGCCAATATTTTGAAGCCGGTGCCGACATTGTGGAAACCAATACTTTTTCTTCAACCTGGATTGCTCAGGCCGATTATAAATTAGAATCGCTGGCTTATGAACTAAATTACGAATCGGCTAAGATTGCAAAGGAAGTGGCCGCTGAATTCAACCAAAAAACTCCCGGCCAACCGCGCTTTGTAGCCGGCGCTTTGGGTCCCACAAACCGAACGGCTTCCATTTCGCCTGATGTCAACAATCCGGGTTTCCGCGCTATAACCTTCGATCAACTTGTAGATGCCTATGCCGAACAAACACGCGGCCTGATTGACGGCGGTTGCGATCTGCTTTTGGTAGAAACCGTTTTTGATACGCTGAATTGCAAGGCGGCACTTTTTGCTATTAAGAAGGTGCAATTAGAGAAAGGCACGGATGTTCCGGTTTCTGTTTCAGGAACCATTACCGATGCCAGCGGAAGAACACTAAGCGGTCAAACAACTGAAGCCTTCTGGATTTCTACCAAACATGCCGGATTGTTTTCCATAGGCCTGAACTGCGCTCTGGGCGCGAAAGACATGCGCCCGTATCTGGAAACACTGGCCGGCATATCCGATTGTTATGTGAGTGTATATCCAAACGCGGGTTTGCCCAACGCCTTTGGCGGTTACGATGAAACGCCACAAATGATGGCTGCTGCCGTGGAAGAATTTTTAAAAAGTGGCTGGGTGAATATTCTGGGCGGCTGTTGCGGCACCACACCCGACCACATCCGCGAATTTGCCGCGGTGGCCAAAAAATATCAGCCGCGACAAAAACCAAAACGCATCCCATTCCTTCAATTGAGCGGATTGGAACCGGTAACGCTTACGCCTGAAAGTAATTTTATGAACGTGGGCGAACGCACCAACGTAACCGGCTCCGCAAAATTTCTCAAACTCATTAAAGAATCGAAGTTTGAAGAAGCGCTGAGCGTAGCCCGCGAACAAGTGGAAGGCGGCGCACAAGTAATTGACATAAACATGGACGAAGGCATGCTGGACGGTGTGGCTTCAATGAAAACATTTTTGAATCTGGTAGCAGCCGAACCCGACATCGCACGCGTTCCGGTGATGATTGATTCTTCCAAATTCGAAATTATTGAAGAAGGCTTGAAATGCTTACAGGGCCGTGGTATTGTAAATTCTATTTCCCTGAAAAACGGGGAAGAAGAATTCATCAGGCAAGCTTCGTTAATCAATCAGTATGGCGCAGCAGTAATTGTAATGGCTTTTGACGAAAAAGGTCAGGCCGATTCGTACGAAAGAAGAATTGAAATCTGCGAACGATCGTATAAAATCCTCACTCAAAAAGTAGGCTTTCCTGCTGAGGACATCATTTTCGACCCGAATATTTTCCCGGTGGCCACCGGCATGGAAGAGCATCGCCAGAATGCGGTAGATTTTTTCCGCGCTACCAAATGGATTCGTGAAAATTTACCGCATGCGCACATCAGCGGCGGCGTGAGCAATGTGAGCTTTTCGTTCCGCGGAAACAATCCCGTACGCGAAGCCATGCACGCTGCATTCCTGTATCACGCCATTCAAAATGGCATGGATATGGGCATCGTTAATCCCTCGATGCTGGAAGTGTATGATGATATACCGAAAGAATTATTGGAACGCGTGGAAGATGTGTTGCTGGATCGCCGCGATGATGCTACCGAGCGTTTGTTAGCATTTGCCGAAACGGTGAAGAAGAAAGACAAAGCTGATGACACTCAGGAATTAGCCTGGCGCCAAACTTCAGTGGAAGAACGATTGGCGCATGCGCTGGTAAAAGGCATTGTGGACTTCATTGATGCCGATACCGAAGAAGCCCGGGTGAAATACGGTAAACCACTTCAGGTAATTGAAGGGCCACTGATGGCAGGTATGAACATTGTGGGCGATTTGTTCGGTCAGGGAAAAATGTTTCTGCCGCAAGTAGTGAAAAGTGCACGGGTAATGAAGAAATCGGTAGCGTATCTGCAACCTTTTCTGGAAGAAGAAAAAACTTCGGCTACCTCGAATTCAGCAGGAAGAATTTTATTGGCCACGGTAAAAGGCGATGTTCACGACATTGGAAAGAACATCGTGGCTGTGGTGCTGGCCTGCAATAATTTTGAAATCGTGGATATGGGCGTGATGGTCCCGGCCGATAAAATTCTGGAACGTGCTAAAGAAGTGAACGCCGATATTATTGGCCTGAGCGGACTCATTACGCCATCACTGGATGAAATGGTGCATGTGGCCAAAGAAATGGAACGCCTGAACATGAAGCAGCCTTTATTGATTGGCGGGGCCACCACTTCGAAAATTCATACCGCAGTGAAAATCGCACCCGTGCTTTCTTCGCCGGTTGTGCATGTACTGGATGCGTCTAAAGGCGTTACCGTGGCTTCACAATTGCTAAGCAAAACCGATGCGGAAAATTTTAAGAAAGAAGTTAAAGCAGAATACGAAGAAATCAACAGGCAGTTTCTGAGCAAACAGAATAAAGTGAACTATGTTTCGCTGGAAACGGCGCGCAACAATCGCTTTCAATTGGCGGCGCCGGCTGCAACGCCCGCTGCTAAAGGCATTCAGGTGTTTGCCGATTATCCGATAGCAGAAATTGCCGCCTTCATCGATTGGTCGCCTTTCTTTTCTACCTGGGAAATGAACGGCACCTTCCCTAAGATTTTGGAAAGTGAAAAATATGGTTCGGAAGCCAAAAAATTGTACGCTGATGCGCAGGCCATGTTGCAAAAAATAATCACCGAAAAGTGGTTAACTGCAAAAGCGGTGATTGGTATTCACGAAGCCAAAAAGAAAAATGAAACCGTTACGCTGAAGGGCGTCGATTTCCATTTTCTGCGGCAGCAGGCTGAGAAACCTAAAGGCCAGGCTAACTACTCACTTGCCGATTTTATTGCGGAAGAAAACGATCATTTAGGAACGTTTGCGGTTACAGCAGGAATTGGCATTGAAAAGAAATTGGAAGAATTTGAAAAACAGCACGACGATTATTCTTCCATCATGCTGAAAGCACTTGCCGACCGGCTGGCAGAAGCGTTCGCCGAACTAATGCACAAACGTATTCGTACCGAAATATGGGGATATGCCAAAGAAGAAAATCTCGACAATGAATCACTGATTCGTGAGGCCTATCAGGGCATTCGTCCCGCACCCGGTTATGCCGCCTGTCCTGACCATACTGAAAAACCATCTATCTGGAAATTGCTGGACGTGGAGAAAAACACAGGAATTAAACTTACGGATAGTTATGCCATGTATCCAACAGCTTCCGTTTGCGGTTGGTATTTTGCGAATGCAGAAGCTCGTTATTTTGGTGTGGGAAAAATCGAAAAGGATCAGGTTGCGGAATTAGCCAAAGCGAAAAAACTTCCGGTGGAAGTAATGGAGCGCTGGCTGGGCCCTAACCTTGGCTACTGATCAGGGTTTCACCACAATGGTTTGGGTAACGTTACTGCTCTTGCCGCCGTTCAGCACCAGCAACAGCACATCGTAATTACCGGCTGAATCGTAAACCGTTTCCGGCCGTCCTTCGTTGCTAATTTCGCCATTGCCAAAGTCCCATTTATACACCTTGGCGCTGTTACTGCAAGAACCGTCAAATTGCACGGCCTTCCCTACCCTAATGCTATCGGCAGGAGTGGTAACTTTAAAACATGCAGCAGGTTGGGTGCCGCATGCGTTCAATCCAAAAAGAAAGGCCGCTATGGCCAATACCACAAAGAGTGATTTCATTTTATTCAATTATCAGTAAGTAATAGTTCTTTTTGCCTTTCTGCACCAGCAAACAATTTCCAAATAACAAATCAGCAGCAGCAAGTTTTTTATCGGCTCCAATCTTTACCTTATTGATGCTTACGCCATTTCCTTGAATCATTTTGCGTGCTTCGCCTTTTGATGGGAAAACGGCTGATTTTTCGGCCAGTAAAGCAATTACATCGGCTGTTTCAAAATCGCTTTTTGAAATTCGAAAGGTAACGTTGGCATCAAAAGCATCTTCCAATTCTGAAGAAGAAAGTTTTAGCAACTCCTCTATTCCTGCCGATCCGAACAGAATATCAGTAGTGTCTTTGGCTTTCTGTAAAGCTTCAGGAGAATGCACCCTGGCGGTAAGCTCATCTGCCAAGGCTTTTTGAAGAATTCGCAAGTGCGGTGCTTCACGATGTTGCGCCTCTAGTTGTTCTAACGCTTCTTTTTCTTGTAAACTGAAAATCCGGATATAGTTCACCGCATCTTCATCAGCCGCATTCAACCAGAATTGATAAAATTTATAGGGCGAAGTTTTTGCCGCATCCAGCCAAACATTACCGCCTTCACTTTTGCCAAACTTGGTGCCATCTGATTTTTTGATCAGCGGCGTTGTTAGCGCAAATCCTTCCCCACCGGCCTTTCTGCGAATGAGCTCGGTTCCGGTGGTGATATTTCCCCACTGATCGCTGCCGCCCATCTGTAGTTTCACGCCATGCTTTTCCCACAAATAGAAAAAGTCATAGCCCTGAACCAACTGATAAGCAAATTCGGTAAAACTCATACCATTCTCCAGACGGTTTTTCACACTGTCTTTCGCCATCATATAATTCACTGAAATATGCTTTCCTACATCGCGAATGAAATCAAGGAACGACATATTTTTAAACCAATCGTAATTGTTTACAATCATCGCTCCATTCTCACCGCTGAAGTCGAGAAATTTTTCCAGTTGCTTTTTCTGCGCATTCAAATTGCGCTGCAATGTAGCTTCATCCAACAAATTGCGCTCTGCGCTTTTGCCCGAAGGATCGCCCACCATTCCCGTAGCGCCTCCCACCAGGGCAATCGGCTTGTGGCCACAACGCTGAAAGTGAAGCAGCGTCATAATTTGAACCAAATTGCCTACACCTAATGAATCGGCTGTAGGATCAAAACCAATATAGCCGGTAACCACTTCGTTCGTTAACAGTTCTTCTGTTCCGGGCATAATATCTTTCAGCATGCCGCGCCATTTCAGCTCTTCTACAAAATTTTTTGTCGGTTTCTTCTCCATCGGGCTAAACTAATAATTACTGGCAGTTAGCCTCGTTTCAATAGCTACATTTACAGCATGCGGTTGAAATTATTCTTGCTTTTTCTTTGTGCTTACGTCACCTTTTTTGCAGTGGCGCAACAACCTTGGTATCATCACACCACCATCTACCAGATCTATCCGCGATCGTTTGCCGATTCTAACGGCGACGGCATTGGCGATATTCCCGGAATCATCTCAAAGCTCGACTACATCAAAGATTTGGGCTATGAAACCATTTGGGTTTCGCCATTTTTCGAATCGCCGCAGCAGGATTTTGGGTACGACATTAGCAATTACTGCGACATTGCTCCGGAATATGGCACGCTGGATAACGCTATTCAATTAATAGAGGAAGTACACAAACGAAATATGAAAATTGTGTTCGACATGGTGATGAACCACACTTCCAGTCAACATGCCTGGTTCCAACGCGATTTGGAGAACAAAACCGATTCTAATCTTTTCTACATCTGGGCTAATAAACCCAATCGTTGGCAGTCCGCCTTGTTCAAAAAAGGCTGGCATTATGCACCTGAACGAAAACAATACTACTGGGCCAGCTTTCTGCCCTTTCAGCCCGACTTAAATTATAGAAATCCGGAAGTGAAAAAACAAATGTTTACGCAGGTTCGTTTCTGGTTAGAACACGGAGTGGATGGATTCCGGCTCGACATGTTCAATTCGATTTACAAAGATTCACTATTGCGCAACAATGCGGCCTCACGCCGGGAGGTTTCAAAACACTACAACACCAAAGGATTTTTCCATACCATAAAAGGCTCCGTAAATCAACCTCAGAGTTTTGAATTTGCCAAAGAACTTCGAACGGTTTGCGATTCGTTCGGAACAAAAATGTTACTGGGTGAAGTGTTTGGCAACCACGCTATGATCCGCAACTTTTCGGGTAAGGAGCAGAATGACGGGCTGGGACTGGTCTTCAATTTTGAAATGCTGCGTTTTCACTTCAGCGCGCATTTTTTTAGAAAAACCATAGCCGGTTTGGAACGCGACTTCGCCCGTCCATTTGCGCCTGTTTATGTATTCAGCAATCACGATAGGCGCCGAAGCGCCACTCGATTGAAGGGTAATGCGCGAAAAGAAAAATTACTCGCCCTGTTACAACTCACTGCCAGAGGAACGGCCTGCATGTATTATGGAGAAGAATTGGGAATGCAAGATGTGCGTATGCCTTATCGAAAGGCTCTGGACCCTATCCCTCACTTGTATAAAGCGCTGCCGCGATTTTTAGTGGATTGGCATGGCGAAACCCTAAACCGCGACGAATTGCGTACGCCCATGGCCTGGGATTCCTCTGCAACTGCCGGCTTTTCATCATCAACAAAAACATGGCTGCCCCTTCACGCCGATCACAACATGCGAAATGCAGCATCTGAAATTTCCGATTCCACCTCGCTGCTGCAACATGTAAAAAAGCTGCTCCATCTTCGGAATAATAAACCATCTCTTTCCATAGGAACTCTTGAACTTCTTAACCTACCCAAATGCCCGAGGAATGTGTTGGTGTATTCCCGCAAATGGGAAGGCGAAGAGTTGTGGATCGTATTGAATTTCAACAAACAGAAACAACACCTGAGTTTACCCAACCAACAGCGCCTGATTTATTCCACCGTACCCGCCGTGAAAACAGATAGCGGCTTAAAAATAGATGGATATAGTGGTGTAATTCTGGAAATGGGAAAACGCCCATAATTTAGGCCAATCCTGCAACCTATGGCTTACAACCCATTGCAATTAATGAGGCAGGAAATAATTTTGCAAGGTGCACTTCCTATCGCATTACTTCATTGATCGTTCAACTGCCTCGCCTTACTTTGTGGCCGGTGCTTTAATGCCCGATCTGGTTTCGGGTTTTACGAGATATTACAATCAGAAGATCATTCATACTGATACGAAACACTTTTCACGACCGGTTCGGGAAATTCACTTGGGCGTGCTCCGCCATTTTGAGGCCGACAAACTATTCCATCAAAAATTGGTTTTCCTTGAGATGGTCCACCTCCTTCGCGATGAAATGCTGAGGCAGCAACTCAATCGTTCCACATTTCGGATTTCGTTTCTGGCTCATATTGGCATCGAAGCCGTACTCGACAAAGTGCTGATGGCAGCTCATCCGCACCTTCTCGATCAGTATTATGCTCATTTACAACAAGTTGAAGATAACGCACCGGAGCGTTTTCTTGATGAACTAGCCGATGGTTCGGCCAAAAGTGAATTTTTTCATAGATTTCGGTTATTCCGTGAAATGCGTTTTCTGTACCGTATGAAAACGATGAACGGATTGGCAGAAGGATTATGCCGCACTTACGAAAAAGTAACCGGCGTTAAGATAGCAGGCGTTGATCGGGAAAAATTAGTCCTTTCGCTGAACAATATTGAAGAAAAAGTACGTTATAGCAGCCAATCACTGTTGGCTTTCTAAATAAGGATCATGAAATTGAAAAACTGGGTACCGTTTTTAATAGGAGTTGTAGTAACCGCAAACGGCTTCGGACAGGCCGAAACCCGTAAGTATAGCAACGAGTTTATGGACATTGGCGCCGACGCCAAAGGTCTTTCGATGGGCAACGCGCTCACCGCTTTTCGCGATGATGTATATGCCGGTTACTTCAATCCTGCGGGATTGGCCAACATCAACAATACTTTTCAGGTAGGGCTTACCCATGCCGAATGGTTTGCCGGAATTGGAAAGTTTGATGTAGGCGCTGTGGCGGTGCCTTTTGATGATAAAAAACGGGTGATTGGGTTTACCTTTCAACGCTTTGGAGTGGATGACATCCCCAACACTTTGTTTTTGTATGGCCCGGATGGAACGCCCGATTACAGCAAGATCTCCTCATTCAGCACGGCCGATTACTCTTTCAATATTCACTATGCACAGAAGTTCAAGGTAAAGGGACTTACTGCCGGAGGAACGGTTAAGATTGTGTACCGCCACGTGGGAAAATTTGCGAATGCTTATGGTTTCGGTATCGATCTGGGTCTGCAATATCGCTGGAAAGGATTAAGAACCGGACTGGCCCTGCGCGATATCACCACCACGGCCACATCCTGGTCGTTCAACTTCACTGATGCTGAAAAGGCGATTCTGTTGGCCACCGGTAACGAACTGCCGAAAAATTCTACCGAATTGCGCAATCCACTCATTCATTTGGGTGTTGGGTATGAAGTAAATGTGAAAGACAAGTTCTTCATTCGGCCGGAAGTAGATTTTATTTTTTCTACTGATGGAAAACGCAATACGCTTGTAGCCGGAAAACCAATCAGTATGGACATTGCCGCCGGAATGGAACTCGATTTGTTTCATATCGGTTTCATTCGTGTGGGAATGAATAACATCCAGCGCTATTATGCCGAAGATGGTAAAAAGCACTTCACCGTAGCGCCTTCCATTGGCGCTGGTGTGCGAATTAAAGTGGTTCAAATCGATTATGCGCTGGCTAATTTGACAGCGCTTAAGGACGCATCGCAAAACAACGGCTTGTATTCGCATGTGGTGAGCCTGCGGCTCGATATCAATATCAAAAAGAAAAAAACGGAAGTGAAAGAATAGCGCATGAAGAAATTTTTACTCTTTCTGCTGGTCGCCTTAATTGGTGAATGTAGTTCCGCGCAGCCATTGCATTATGGCAACGAATGGATCGATTATAGCCGTGTTCATTACAAAATTAAAGTGACTGCCGATGGATTTTACCGCATACCTTATTCTACGCTGAATGCAGCTATTCCAGATCTAAATACCGTAAACCCGGCTAACGTAGCCCTTTACCACAACGGCACTCAGGAACCGCTATACATTTCTACCAATACTATTTTCAGCAGTTCCGATTACATCGAATTTTATGGTAGAAAGAATATTGGTGATATGGACTCCGTGTTGTACCCCGAAACGGGCTGGCAACCGCACATTTATAAAAGTAACTTCACTGATACTTCTGTATATTTTCTTGTAGTAAACGGCTTGAACAACAACCGCCGCTATCAGCAGGTTACTAACGACACGGCGCTGATACGCACACTTTCACTGCCTGAAGATCTTTACTTCTGGCATTACACCCGCCAAACTTATACTAACAACTTCCCCGGTGGCCGGCCGTATGCTGTGGGCACTTCGCTCATTTTTAAACCACTTTGGGATCAGGCCGAAGGATTTGGTTCGGCCTGGATTTCACCTTCTGCGCCACTCAGTATCACACTTACCGCGCCTCAACTTTACACATTGGGGCCGCAATACGGCATCCGCCGTTGTTATATTTCAACCAGAAGTCAGGAAGATCACAACCTGCTGCTTTCCTGGAATGGCAATCCCTTCTGGTCGAAACAATTTTATTTTTTCAACTGGAACAAAGTAACGGTTCCGGTTCCAATCGATTCGATTAATGCCTCTAACATTTTGAAGGTGGCCGAATTGTCGCCAAGTACCGGCCAGGGAAATCAGGACATTGTGATGTATGCCGATCTGGAATACCCACGCAAGTTTGATTATACCGGTCTTACCGATTTTGTCTGGAAATTCCGCGAAGGCACTAATCCCCGTTTTTTTCGGTGGAAGAATTTTACCGCTTCTGCCACACAACCTTTGTTGTACGACCTTACCAACGGTCTGATTATCCCTTCGGTAGATGCACTATCGTCAACCACCCGAAACTATGTGATACCGGCCGTTTCCGGCGATCGTGAAATGGCTATGCGCCAGAATCCCAACAATTTCAACACCATCAATACGATAGATTCGGTAACGTTTCAGGACTATCGCGCCATTTCAGTTCAAAGCGATTATGTGATTATTTCTAACAAACTTCTTTTTACCGATAGCAGCGGCAACAATCAGGTAGAAGAATATCGGAAGTATCGCGATCGCTCCGCTAATCCGGCTACAGGAAAGTATGATGCCAAAATCGTTTTCGATATCGATCAGATTTTAGACCAATTCGGCTATGGCATCCGGAAAACGCCATTAGCTATCCGCAACTTTTTGGAATACGCTCACGATAACTGGACCAGAAAACCGGAGTATTTATTCATTATCGGTAAGGGCCGTGATTATCGGGAAGTACTACAAGGTGGCGGCGGACAAACGGCATCGCAAGCCTATGCCGCATGTTTAGTACCTACCTGGGGCCGGCCGGCTTCTGATAATCTGCTTACGATGCCGCGGGGTTCTAACCGCCCCATGGTGGCCGTTGGACGTTTGGCCGCACAACGTGGCGAACAAGTGCGCGATTATCTGGCTAAAATCAAACAATACGAATCGCTGCAACGGCGCGCCGGTGATCCTTATCAAACCAAGGCTGAAAAAGACTGGCAAAAACAAATCATGCACTTCTCCGGTGGTGAAACTTCTATCGAACAAGATGAACTTTCATCGTACATCGACGACTGGACGCGCCGCGTTCAAGACACGCTGTGGGGAGCAAAGGTTACTACTTTTTATAAACGGTCTTCCGCACCTATTGATGTAACGCAAAAGGAAACCATTGCGGCGCGCCGCGATTCCGGCGTGGCGCTGATGACCCTTTTCGGCCACTCGGCGGGAACAGCAACCGACATTGATATCGATCAACCTGAACTTTGGACCAATTTTGAAAAGTATCCGATCATTTACTCCAACGGCTGCCTGGCAGGAAGTATTCACGATGCTATTTCCAACACCCAGCCTTCTACATTTAGCGAGCGCTTTGTGCTTACGCCCGGCCGTGGCGCCATTGCTTTCACCGCCACCAGCGGCTCATCGGTTAGCGGCAATCTTTATAACTACGGCTCTTTTGTTTATGATCGATTAAGAACTTCTGCCTATAACACTACATGGGGCAAAGCATTGCAGCAGGCGCTCATCAACAACGATTCGATATTCGGTTCAAGCGATTTTGACATGTTCATTTCTTATGAAATGACATTGCATGGCGATCCTGCCATCTCTTTACCGCAATACCCCAAACCTGATTATCAAATCGATGATCAGTCAGTGTACTTCAACCCACAAACCATCGATGCCGGTTCTGATTCGTTTCAGGTAAATATCATTGTGGCCAATCTCGGAAAAGCGATAAAAGATTCTATCGAAATCACACTTACCAGAAAGATCGATACTACAGGAAATGGCACCACCACCAATGCACAGTTTTCCTACAAAAAAATGGTTCCTGCTACCTATTACCGCGATACTTTCACTTTTAAAATTCCTACACTTTACAATCGCACCTATGGCTACGGCCCCAACGATTTTCACGTTTTCGTAGAATCGAAGACGCGCATCGATGAAATGAGCGAAACCAACAACGGCAACCTCAATGTGTTCAGCACTTACATCCAAAGCGATGATGTAATTCCGATATGGCCGTATGAATTCGCTATTGTGCCAAAACAGAATGCTACACTCAAAGCCAGTACTGTAAACGTTTTTGCGCCCCTACGCACCTATCGCTTTCAAATCGATACTTCTGAAAAGTTTACCGCGCCAATTGCTCAGGGCTCGGTAACCCAAACCGGAGGTGTGTTGCATTGGAATGTTCCTATTCAGTTTGCCGATAGTACGGTGTACTACTGGCGTGTGGGAACCGACTCGGCCGGCGGGCTCACCAAAGGATGGAAATACAGTTCCTTCCTGTACCTTCAAAACGAATATCCGGGTTGGAATCAATCTCATTACTATCAATGGAAAAAAGATGGTTATTCCGCAGAAATGTATCTGGACAGCGATCGGGTTTTCAAATACCGCAACACGCTTAACAGCATTTATGCCATGTCGGGCTTCAGCAATGCCGTTGGCGGTACGCTTCCTGCTGCTAATCTCGAATGGCAACTGAATAATGTAAATGAACATCGTTACCGCATGGGTGGCTGTGGTTTTATCAACGGTATCACTTTTGGAGTAATCGACACCAATAAACTCGAAGTTTGGGAAAGTCCGAATACCGGTACCAACTTCGGCCGGTTTGGCAATTACCATTGTGCCGCTCAAACACTGGCTCAAAATGGCTTCGACTTTTTCTTCGATAATTCCACCCATCCGGTGTTAGGTATATCCTGGGCCCAGGTAGTTTCCAACTTCCTCGATAGCATCCCTAATGGTGCCTATGTGGTGATGTACTCTGATAACCGTCCGGTTTGGACTAACATGCCTGCTGCACTCAAAAATAAACTGATTGGTTTTGGCGCAACTTTACTTCCGCTTTATACCGATAGTGGCCGCGCTGCGCCATACATTTTCTTCTTCCAGAAAGGAGTGCCTTCCAACAGCAAACAAATCATCGGAACCGATTATACTACCGCAATTTCAGGCACTTTCGATTTCAAGATCCGCAAAAATCTGGGTAACTACGAAACGCCACTCATCGGCCCCGCAAACGAATGGGGATCGGTACATTGGCGTTTTCGCAATAGCGAAACCAACAGCGCTGATAATCAGCGCCTCGAACTTATTGGTATTGCCACCAATGGCGCCAGCACCTCCTTGCTTCAAACTACTACGCTCGATACTACACTCAACTTTATTAGCGCCGCTCAGTTTCCATACCTGAAACTGAGAATGTTTACGGAAGACGATAGCACCCACACCCCTTCCCAGAATTATTACTGGCGGGTGCTTTATAAAGAAGTTCCCGAAGCCGCCATGAATCCTTCTGCTTACTTCAAAATCGATCGCGATACCATCGGTATTGGCGATAGTGTTAGCATTGGTGTAGCGCTCGAAAACGTTTCTACTTACGATATGGACAGCATGCGCACGCGCTACGTCATGCAAAGTCTGCAAAATCAGAATCAACAAACCTTCCTCCTCAAACAAGATTCGCTACATGCACTCGATACGATGATATTGCATTTCAAACAACTGGTCACCAATTCGGTTTTTGAAGGTAAAAATCGCCTGAGTATCGAAGCCAATCCAATCGACAATCAACATCAACCCGAAAAATACCACTTCAATAATTTCGCCTTCATCGATTTCAACACCGTTGGCGATAAGATCAACCCGTTGCTGGATGTTACTTTCGACGGCCAGCATATTGTAAGCGGCGATATCGTTTCTGCCAAACCTAATATCCTCATCAGCCTTCGCGATGAAAATAAAAATCAGGCGCTGAACGATACCTCGCTCATGCAGATCTATATCAAATATCCCGGCCAGTCGCAACCGGTTTATCTGCCTTACGATGGCAACATCCTCTCTTTCTATCCCGCAACAGGTAACATCGCCAAAATGAATCGCGCCCGTGTGGAACTTAAACCCACTTTCCTAACCGATGGCACTTATGAACTTTTGGTAAAAGATAAAGACAAAAGCGGCAACAACAGCGGCATTAGTAAAGATCAATACGTTGGTACCGTACATTACGATTACCGCATCGCGTTCGAAGTAATCACCAAATCCATGATCTCCAGTGTGCTCAACTATCCGAATCCGTTCAGCACCTCCACACGATTTGTGTTCACCCTCACCGGAAGCGAAATTCCAACCTACATGAAAATTCAAATCATGACGGTTACCGGCCGCGTAGTAAAAGAGATTACTAAAGATGAACTCGGCCCAATTCATATCGGCACTAACCTTACGCAATATGCTTGGGATGGCCGCGATACCTATGGCGATAAACTGGGTAACGGTGTTTATTTCTACCGCGTTATCACTAACCTCGATAATAAGCAACTCGATCACATGTCGTCAAACGGCAGTACCGCTAAATATTTCGACAATACTAACATCGATAAATATTTCAAAAAAGGATTTGGCAAACTCGTCATACTCCGCTAAAAAAATATCATGAAAAATCTTCGTCTGCTCACCGCCCTTTTCGCTATTTGTTTGCTCGCTTCCTGCGCAAAAGATCAAATGGCGCTCGATAAACTGCAAGGCACCTGGACCTACAAAAAAGCTTCGGTATTTGGCATTACTATCGATCTCGATGCCATCCATTACACCGGCGCTACATTGCAGTTCAACAAATGCAAAGTTGCCGATGCCCATTGTAACGGTGTGCAAACCCTTCCCGGTGTTGGAGCCACCAACTTTGCCTACAATATCAGTAAAGATGGGAAGACCGTAAATGTGATCAACGGCACATCAACTACAGCTTATACCATTAATACGCTCGACGATCACAATCTTGTTTATAGCACGTCTATCGACACCAGCACAGGCACCACTCCCATCCAAATCACAGTGCAGTTCTCCTGCGTGAAATAGTTTTTTATGGCGTGCCCCCGGCTGGCAACTGTACACTTATTTTCATAGCAAACCGTTCGCCGGGGTCGGGCTGCTTCAGGGTACGCTGCGCTTCCGTGCTCAGTCGTTCCTCCTTCGCACCGCTCCTTTCAGTCGCGCCTTTCGCATCCCTCACGCATGTGCCTAAGGTTTCTCATAAATACTTACTTTGGCATTTATGAAAAACTGGTTCCTGCTTAGTTGCCTTTGTGCCGCCCTTTTCGGTAACGCGCAAACGGCGCTTCTTTCACCCCGCACCAAAATTTTCCTCAATAGTTTTCGTAATTCCGATCGAACCTTGCCTCAAGGCGATTTTGTGTATAAACAAACTACACAAGGCATTTGCCTTAGTGCCCTGCTCCAGGTTTCTCCATCTTTCAATCAGGCAGGCTTGCGCCAGTTGAATGTGCAGGTGGGCACCAAAGCAGGAAATATTTTGACGGCTCAAATTCCGCCACAATCGCTGAAAGCGCTTACAACATTAAGTGGCATACGTTACATTGAATTAGATGAACCCATTGGACGCCTGCTCGATTCGGTTCGTAAAGTAACCCGTGTGGATTCCGTTCACGCCGGTATTAACCTCCCAATGGCTTACACCGGAAAAGATGTTGTTCTTGGTATTATCGATATCGGCTTCGATTTTTCCCATCCCGCATTTTACGATTCGCTGGGCGAACACTACCGCATTAAAAGAATTTGGATGGAAAAAACGCCGGGCACCCCGCCCTCAGGCTTTAGCTACGGAAACGAACTTACCGATAGCGCCGCCATGCACCAGGCGCATTCCGATAACATCGCTAACTCTCACGGCACCCACGTAGCCGCCATTGCGGGTGGCAGCGGCCGCGGCAGCACGAATGCTAAATTCCGGGGCATGGCTTACGAAACCGATATCGTTATGGTAGGCATTCTAACCGATAGCAGCCAGTGGCAAAATACCGGCATGAGCGATATGATTGATGGGATGAATTACATTTTCAATTATGCCGCCTCCGTAGGCAAACCCTGCGTTATCAACCTTAGCTGGGGAAGCGGTGTAGGTCCTCATGACGGCTCTTCCCTTTTCGCTCAGGCCTGTGATGCCCTTACCGGGCCGGGCAAGATTTTCGTTTGTGCAGCCGGTAATATTGGCGACACCAAAAATCATCTTCAAAAAACTTTTGCTGCAAACGATACAGTACAGCAATCCTTTGTAAACTTTGCATCTTATGCACCGCAAAAACGAACCTGGATCGACCTTTGGGGACAATCGGGAAAAAATTTCTGCGCGCAGATTTCACTTTACAATAATGGCATCACAGCTTCTACTGGTTATGTTTGTCTTGATAATGCCGTACATAAGTTTAACCTCATCGGTACTTTGGGCGATACTTGTTTTGCATCAGTCACCACGTCCAACTCTGAGTTTAATGGCAAGCCCAGAATCTATATCGGTCTTTACAGCAAAGTAACCGATAGCGTGCTACTCACCGTTCGCGCTTCCGATGGAGAAGTGCATAGCTTTCTGGGCTATGTAAGCAATGCCACCAACTACATCAGCGAATTTTCTTCCAACCAAAAAACATGGGCAATGGATGGCAATAGCGATTTCACGATTAGCGACATCGCCAACACCAATTCCGCCATTACCGTGGGCGCGTATGCGTCTAAAATCAGTTTCAAAAATATAGGCAGCCAAACCCTCAGCTATGCCAGTTACGCTACACTTCACGATATCGTTCCCTTTTCCAGCCATGGCCCTACTGTTGATGGCCGTGTAAAACCCGACATTACGGCTCCGGGAATGGCCGTGGTAAGCGCCGTAAACTCTTACGACCCTTCCTTTCTTCCAAGCGGTGGGGATTATTCATCGGTAGTGAGTTCCTATTTCGATAGCCTGATGATGCGCAAACGGTACTACGCCGCGCTTTCCGGAACCTCTATGGCTTCTCCGGCCTGCAGCGGAATTGTGGCGCTATTGCTGCAAATCAAACCCAACCTCACTCCCGCTCAAATCAAGAATATCCTCGCAAAAACAGCTATCATCGATACCTTCACCGGAAATTTAAACACCACAGGTTCCAATATCTGGGGCCACGGAAAAATCAACGCCTATGGAGCCGCAATGATGGCACAGTCTATAGCTGATGGGGTGCCAACACTGCCCGCTTTTGCGAAAGTTGAAATAGCTCCAAATCCTAATCAGGGAACTTTCCGTTTATATATAGAACCGGAATCTAGTGAAACGGTTAATGTGGACATATATACCGTCGACGGCCGATTAGTGCGAAGTGAATATTGGAACATAAATGTAGGACCAAACACAAAAACCTTTCAAATCGACAATAGCCACGGTCTTCATTTCGTGAAATTGACCTCAAATAGCCGGTCATTTGTTAAAGTCCTGTTGGTGGAGTAAATAATCTGAAAAGATTTTTTTATAATTGATAATCAACTACATATTATGAAAAAATCGCTACTCGCCGTTCTGGTTTTTATTGCGACCCTATCTCATGCTCAAATCACCAATATTACGCCCAATCAGGGTACTGCAGGTTATGATGTTTCCACCACTATCACATCTTCAGGAATATTTCTCACCAGTTCTTCTCCACAGGGAAATATTCAGGAGATCTTATTAAGAAAAGCAACTGATTCGGTATATGCCAATGCCGATTCCACAGTTGTAGTGAACACCAACACCGCAACTACTTTCTTTCATTTGCCGGCAAACATCGGCACAGGCGTTTATAATCTGATTGTTCGTATTGCCGACCTCTTTACTCATGCAATAACCGAGTTTTCGTTATCAAATGTTTTCACCATAAATAGTCCGTCTGCAACTGTATCCGGAACAGTGTATTACGACCTCAACAGCAATGGTGTCAAGGATTCCGGCGAACCCGGACTATCTGGCTATCGCGTACAACTGACCGGCTCGGGGAACTACGGTATTTCCGACGCTACAGGGGCATATTCTATTGCAGCTTCAGCGGGAAGTGATGTTGCAAGCATCCAGCTTCTGGCCGATGACACCCTTGAAACTTCCGGGGCGGTATCATATCCCATCACCATAGTTGCGGGAAGTAATCCGGGATATAATTTCGGCATGAAACGCAGTAGATACCTGATTTCTATGACACCAACCACCGGAATTACCGGTCAGGTAATTTCCGCTTCGGTAACAGCTATGAAAGCATTTAAAAACGGAACGATCTATAATGCCAGCTTATACATGGGTTCTACTGTTTTTCCAGGATTTTCATTCAATGTGATTGACTCAAACCATGCGTCGATGTTTTTCAATTTGGCGGGTAGTGCACCAACAGGTAAGTATTCGCTGAACATATTAGTAAAAAGCGCAGTAAACAATCAAATCAGAAGTTATCATCTGGATACGGCCATTACAATCACCGGTCCTAAAGGGTTAATTTCCGGGTATTACTATATCGATTCGAACCACAACAATGTTTATGATGCCGGTGATTATCCTATAAGAAACACTTCTGTTTCTTGTATCGGTACTGGCTTATTCCAAAGCGTATTAACTGATTCTAACGGATATTATGAATTCCACAGCCTGCCAATAGGCGCTTACACCATTGGCAATAACAATGTCAATTGTTCTGGAACCAATGTTTACACACCCACTTCCCGATCAATTTCCGTAAATGAAGATTCCACGAAAAACCAAAACTTCTCTAAAGGGAATTCAGGAACTTATAATCTCTATATACATCCGGGCTGGACGTCCTCTAACCCTGGTTTTGACCGGCAGTTTTGGATTTATTACGGAGCTTATTCCGGTTACTCGGGCAATGTTACCATTACAATGCAATATGACTCCCTCATGATTTTAGACCCCTCGTCTATTCCATTAGCCAGCCATAACATAAGTACACATACCATTACATGGGTACAAGCGTACAACCCTTGGAATTATCTCATACGTCCGATATTTCACATCCCGGTAACGTTGACATCTGGCACCATTTTACATAACGTTTTTCATATTGGTCCTGATTCTTTGGATTGCAATATTTCAGACAATACGGTATTCGACAACACTCCGGTGACAAGTTCAATGGATCCTAACGAAAAAATTGCTCTTCCTGCGGATACTCTTGAACCGAAAAAGGATTCTATCATTAATTATACTATCAACTGCCAAAATACCGGAACGGCACCTACCCATTTTGTGATTATTAAGGACACACTTTCTCCAAATCTCGATTATAAAACAGTACAATTTACCGGAAGTAGTCATCCTTGCCAATTCAGGAACGATAACGGCATCCTCACGTTTACCATGGATCCGGTAGCACTAACCGATAGCGCTACCGACGAAAAAAATAGCCACGGTTCGGTTTCATTCAGCGTGAAGATAAAATCAGGATTACCTATAGGCACAAAGATCAAAAATAAAGCTTCCATCTATTTTGATTTCAATCCGGCAGTGGTGACCAATGAAACGGCTAATACCGTGGCAAAAAAAGTGTCGATTGGTATAGCAGAACTGAATGAACCCTTCGACGTGAACGTATTCCCGAATCCGTTTAGTGAAAGTACAACCCTATCGTTCACCAACTACGAACATCAGAAAATCGATGTTCAAATCGTGAATAGCAATGGCCAGATAGTGCGCAGCCTATCAACCACAAATAATGAAGTGGTGATTTACAAAAACGAACTTCCCGCAGGTATTTACACTTACCGGTTGCTGAACACTTCCGGCAAACGGAGCCGACAAGGAAAGCTGATCATTCTCTGATAAAAAAAGCCCCGCAAAAGCGGGGCTTTTTTTATGCTGGCTTTTTTCCTGATACCATGATCCGAAACAATCTGAAAATATCAGGATGCTGTAAATAGTAGAAAAGCAACATACATAAAAGAATGAGCGCAAATCCTGAAAACTGAAAGGCGGTGATCAAAGCGCTGTTCGTTCCTGATGCAATGTCAGGAGTGGCTTTCTTTACTACTGTAATACTGCGCCAGCCTTGTTCGCCTTGTGCCTTAAGGGTGGCAATCACGTTGTAGTAGTCTTCCAATACATCATCGTACTTTCCCGAAGTTCGGTCTAGCTTTCCAACTAAAGAACTGGCAGAAAGCTGTTGTTCCCAGGATAGTAGCAAATCACCACTTTCGGCATCAAATCTTGGATGAATGGTATCCATAAATGTCTTCAAATCCAGCCGTTGTCCATTACTCTTATTTTGAAGAGAATGTAACACACCTTCATAGCGCCTCACCCTTTGATTTACATCTTCTTCCAATATACGATTGTTCATGTCGTTTACGCGGGCTACCATCATATTGGCAATTTTAGCTGCCACAAAACGATCTTGATCTTTTACTTCCAGCGTAACCAGGTTAGCCGTCACCGGATCTCTCCTAATCCTGATTCGATCGCTGAAGGTCTGGTATAATTTCTCATAACGAAACTCATCGCGGTCATCGATTTTGTAATGGTGCAGCAGATCAAAATCCCGAATGATAGAATCGCGCAGTTCGTCACTGTTTAAGATCAAAAGCGCCCGATTTGTAGCAATGGTGCTCATCACATTCATCTCCTTCTCGGTGCCCTTTGCAATGCTCAAGTCGGCCAACACTGCATCATTTATATAAAAACTGGTGGAAGAAGTATAGATATTAAAACAGGGCGAAATACAAACCAGATAGGTAGCTGTAAAAACAACGGCCAGTGCAATCAACATCGGCACTATCCACTTGCGAATGCTCAGCACAACAGTTTCAGCATGTGCAGCAATTAAAGGTTCCGAACCGTTTTCCATGATTGATGGAATAATTATATGGTTTATATTGCAATACGCATAATGAACTCCAATTCGTCAAATGTAAGTAAACATGACTTGCTCGTCCATTTGGTAGCGGCAATACTGTTTGGCCTTCTTCCTTTCGTGTTTACACCTGATATGCTGGAAACTGAAACTACTATCAGGTTTTTCGCATCAGGTGTACTTCTTGTTCTTACCGGCACTGCGCTTCTTTTTCGCGCTTCCGCACCTGCCGTATCTTACTCAAAAATAAATTGGTTAATTATTGCGTTTGGCTTACTATGCGCGTTTTCCGCAGCGCGTTCGCTGAATAGAGGCGAAGCAATCTACGATGTACTGAAATGGTGGGGCTATTGGGGCTATTTTATAATTTTTGCAAGCCTCTTTACTCTTAGCACACGTGGAATTTCAATAATTACAAAGTACGCCAACTTCAGCGTATTTGCCTTCACATTGATTGCATTATCAGAAATTGGCAATGCAATGGCCTCTAAAAAAGGGTTTCACATCAACTATCAACTTGGATCAAGTTTAGGAAATAAGAATTTTTATGCCGAAACCATGCTGCTGCTGCTGCCTCTCCTCCTGATGGCAAGTTACCTCCATAAAGGCTTTTGGCGATGGGTATCGGCGCTAAATGTGGTTGTGGTAGTAGCATCTCTTATCTTTTTACAAACGCTTTCAACCTGGGTAGCTATAGCTACGATTTTGTTAGGTTCATTTGCTGCCTATGCCTATTCGAAGCCGCTGCGTTCGGCATTTCCTTTTACTCCTACCAAAAAAAATGTGGCCCTTTTAGTTGGTGGCGCGTTGTTTGTTGCAGCGCTGGCCCTACAGCTTGTACAGAAATCAGAAAACCGGTTGATAGGCGAACGATTGGAGAATATCCAACATTACTATCACCATACCGACTCCATTAACTTACTTCATCACCGCCAAAATAGCGTAGCCGAAAGATTACTACTTTGGAAAAATGCAGAACGTGCTTTCGCTGAAAACCCGATCGCCGGAATTGGATTTAATAACTGGAAAGTCCTGTCAGGAAGATACGGTTGGCCGTTCGCTTCAAGTTCGGTGGTATCCGATATTAGATATGTGAGACCCCATAACGACTGGCTCTATATTCTGGCCGAAGAAGGCCTGCTAGGTGGTGTAATTTTTTTATCGCTATTTTTCTGGGCAGGCCGTCAACTTTACAAAACTTTGCGATCGCCTTGTGCTAACGGTGCAAAAAAATTGAGCTTTCTGGCATTTTGCGGAGTGGTAATTTATGCGCTTATCGCCATGTTCAGTTTGCCGGGCGATCGTTTCTATCCATTGCTTTTGCTGGTGTTGTATCTTTCCACTCTAGCTTTCCTAAAGCCCGATTCTCAGGCTACCACAAAAATTGATGCATGGAACCGTTTTTCATTATTGCTAATTGTGATTATTGGAATAACGACAAGCAGTATTGCATTCCTGCGTTTTCAATCGGAATCCAATCTTCTTTTCGCTCTGAAAGCCCAGTACCAGAAAAATTGGCCGCGAATGGCATATCATAGTGCTCGCGCCAATACTTACTTCTTTCCGCTCGACTTCACCGGCACTCCCATTTCGTGGTATCAGGGCGTTGCAGCTTATAATTCAGCCAGTCCTGCCATTGCCCGTTTTTACTTTGAAGATGCTTTGCGCAAAAGCCCATACCACCTTCAGGTTTTGAACGATCTGGGAACCGCTTTGGCTCATTCCGGAAATCGCAAAAAAGCTTTAGAATGCTATCATAAAGCCCTTCAAATTGCGCCCGCCTTTTCCGAATCGTACATGAACGCTGTTGTGTTAGAATACAACCGCCCAAATCCCGACAAAGCACTCAACCTGCTGGAACATTATCCGCGTTCCGGCGATGGCCCCTACCGCGATCTATTGTTCGCTATACTTTCCGACCAAATCAAATTCCGGCTGAACGACAGTTTGGAAAGCAAAAAATATTTGCTTACCGGCAAGCAGCACATATTTGAGGTGTACAAAAATGCTAAAACCGAAAAAATAAGCTTTGAAACCGCAGTTAGAAAAGATATCCAATTGCATCAGCTCAAAAAACCCTGAGCACTAGATATCCGTTTTTCCGCGCTAACACCCAAGCTTGCGCCCCTTCACTAACTCCAATTAGTTTACCTTCGCCGCCATTATGGGATTTACAGTAGCTATTGTGGGCCGCCCCAATGTGGGCAAAAGTACGCTCTTCAATCGCCTGATCGGTGAGAAAAAGGCGATTATCGACGATATCAGCGGCGTTACCCGCGATCGCATCTATGGCGAAAGCGAATGGAGTGGCCGAACTTTTAACGTTATTGATACCGGCGGTTTTGTGCCCCGCAGCGAAGATGTTTTTGAAAAACACATTCGCGAACAAGTGCTCATTGCTATGGAAGAAGCTTCATTGCTGCTGTTCATGGTTGATGCCAGTTGCGGGATTACCGATCTGGATGATGAAGTAGCCAAACTGCTGCGCAAAAACTCTAAACAGGTTTTGCTGGTGGTGAACAAGGTTGATAATGCCGAACGAATGTATCAGGCCAATGAGTTTTATAGCCTCGGCTTTGAAAATGTGTTCTTCATAGCCGGAATTAGTGGAAGTGGCACGGGCGAACTGATGGACGCAATTTCGGAACGCATGCCGCCGGAAGAAAAAGAAGATGAAGCTACGCTGAATATACCTAAAGTATGCATCATCGGCCAGCCTAACGTAGGCAAATCATCATTGGTGAATGCGCTTTTGGGCGAGGAAAGGAACATTGTAACCCCTATTGCCGGCACCACTCGCGACAGTATCCATACCCATTATAAGAAGTTTGGGAAAGAACTGATACTGATCGATACGGCCGGGATACGCCGAAAAGCCCGGGTACACGAAAATCTCGAGTTCTACTCGGTGATTCGTGCCGTTAAAGCCTTGGATGAATCCGATATTGCCGTAATAGTTCTGGATGCCCAACAGGAAATTTCGCAACAAGACCTAACTATATATAGAATGGCTGTTCGCAAAAAGCGAGGCATTATCGTAGTTTTAAACAAATGGGATCTGGTAAACGAAAAAGTGTCGAATACCGCCAAAGAGTTTGAAACTTATGTAAAGAACAAGCTGGCGCCATTTAATGATGTTCCGGTATTATTCACTTCGGCGCTGGAAAATCAGCGCATTTTTAGGATACTCGAAACCGTGGAAGAAGTTTATGAGAACATGCAGCGCAAAATTCCTACCGCAGAACTGAACGAGGTGATGGGCAAGGAAATTGAGCGCTATCGTCCGCCGGCAGTTTCTGGCAAACTGGTGAGTATCAAATACATAACACAACTTCCGGTTAAGGTGCCATCCTTTGCATTCTTCTCCAATCACCCCAAATACATCCGCGATGCCTATAAAAACTACCTCGAGAACCAACTGCGTAAGAACTGGAACTTTAAGGGGGTGCCCATTAATATTTTCCTGAGAGAAAAATAAAAGTAGGGCCAAATTTGGTGTTTTGCAAAGATTTATACTATTTTCGCGCCTAATTATTAACCAACAAAAAAACTAAAGGCAAAAAATGAAAAAATTATTCTTCGTTTTCGCTGTTGCCGCAGGAGTAGTAATGGCTGCCTGCAACAACAAACCTGCTGAGAGCACTGAAACTCCAGCTGTTGACTCTACTGCAATGACTCAAGAAGCTCCGGCCGCTGCTCCAGCTGACTCTGCTTCAATGAGCGCTGCTGTTGACACTGCTGCTGCTAAAGCTGCTCAGGCAGTTGACGCAACTAAAGCTGCTGCTGAAGCAGTGAAAGATGCAGCTAAAGAGGTTAAGAAGTAATTTTTAAAAACTCTTATAAAAGACCCTCCTCAGTTTTTGAGTGAGGGTTTTTTATTTCTAATCAACCTTCCCTCTCTCTTACACATTTTTACGGATTCACTAATACGCCTATTTCCATAACAACTTTTCTGCATGCAAACTCCCCACATTCAGCGCCTCATCCGCCGCGGTCGCCAAAAGAAAAAAACGCTTGGCGCTTTCCTTAAAAAACTGAAACGCGCCCAACCTCGCAATATTATGGCGATGTGCCGCCAGGCCGATGCCGAAATGTGGAAAGAAATTGATTGCCTCGATTGTGCTAATTGCTGTAAAACCATGACCCCAACCTTCACCAAAGCGGAGGTGAAACGCATAGCCGCCCATTTCAACCTCACTTACGATCAGTATTTTAAAAAATACCTTAAGATTGATGATGACAATGGCGATATCGTAAACATCAATCAGCCCTGCCAGCATTTGCGCAAAGACAATAAATGCGCCATCTACGCCATTCGTCCCGGCGATTGCAGCGGTTTCCCTCATCACGTTCGCCGCGATTTCTGGCATCAGGTTTCTGAAAAAACGTATGAGAATAACATTCCGCGCTGCCCCGCTACCCTAACCTTCCTCGAAAAACTCGAGAATATCGTGATCAGCGGTACCGTTTAGGAAATCTCATATTAAATCGCGCAGCTTATCGTTTTTGCTATCCCGCCACTACTATATGCTTCACTTTCTTCCAACTGCCATTTTAATATTCACCACACGCAGCACAGTATCCATCGCCGCCGAAAGTGGTTGTTCGTAACCCAAAACTGCATCGGCATAACACATCCTCCAAGCTTCTTCACCTCGCAATCTTGCATCTTGTATCTTGTGTCTTGCATCTTGTATCTTGCGTCTTGCATCTTGCGTCTTGCTACTTGCTACTTGCTACTTGCATCTTGCGTCTTGCTACTTGCATCTTGCATCTGAAAAGTGTATCCATGTATCGGTGTGATGGGTGTAGTTGGTGTGGTGGCTATAAGCTCATGGCTCGCAGCTTGCATTACTAATCTCGCGTCTTACTAACTGCTCAAATCTCATAGCTCACCGCTTCCTCTCTATCTCTCCCTTCCTCTTCACTTCGCGAAACGTGAGATTGATCCGTTCCCCCTGCTGCTTCATGCGCTTCGGCACCGCATGAACCCAGTGATGCTGCAGCGCGCCATGCATCACTAACAAACTGCCATGAGTTAATAAAACCTCCTTTCTGAAATCCTTTTGTTGGCGATGCTTCAACTGAAAGGTGCGCGACTGGCCCAAATTCAACGAGGCAATCACAGGATTACGCCCCAGCTCCGGCTCATCATCAGCATGCCAGCCCATACTGTCGCTACCCGTCCGGTAATAATTCAGCAACACACTGTTAAAGTGAAACCTCAGCTGCGCTTCAAGTAGCTCACGAAGCGAGGATAATGTAGCGGTCCAAGGCATAGCAACCTGCTGCAATCCGGAATACGTGTAATCACTCCCTTCATCGCCATACCAACAAGTAAGCCGGGGCATCGCCACCTTCTTCCCAAATAACTGAATGTACTCCTGCTTCCACGGGGTTTGTTCTTTAATTGCTATAAAAAGATCGTCAGCCGTTTTGTTATCCAAAAAGTGCGGAAAGTACGTCAGCTTACCATCAGGCAAATCCATGTGGAACCGGTCAAAAGAATCATTAAATAGTTGCATCTGGAAAACTATCGGAGATCAACCAGCTTCACGCCGGGATGACTTTTCATATCAAACGTAAAATCGGCATCTGTGGCATTCACAGCTGCAACTTTGTTCATCTTATAGATGTAGCGCGTTCCCGACTTTTCATAAATTTTCGATTCCATAATAGCGTTGCTGCCATCTTCTACTGCCACATCTATTTTGAAAAACGATAATTTGCGATTGGATGGGGAAAGTTCAATAACGGTCACATTCTTGCCCTGAAAAACCTTCTTCTCCTTAATTTGATAGCTGAAACCTTCCTTATGCAAATTAAAGATCTTCGAAGGGGAGAACACTTCGTCGCTCTCATCATACTCGTTCAATTGCACTTCCTTCGCCGCCGTGGCAAAGCTCCAAATGTTCATGCCATCGCATACAATTTCATGTCCGTTCAATATAATTTTGAACTTCTTACCCTTCATCAGTAATCGACCATTATCCGCTGATGTGTATTTCGATTCCGGTTCTTCCGGTTTCAATTTCGGACGAATGGTAGTAATCGTAAAATCAATATCCAAAGCCGAAGCCTGATACTTTTTTGCAACCTTGTCCAATAACTCACCGGCTACCGGATCATTAATGTTGGTACCTTTTTGCCCGAAACAATACCATCCAGGTAGCAACAACCACAACCACAATAATGTACATACCTTAAGATTTAATTTTCGTTTCATTTCAGACTACTTCGCGCAATTTTTGCAAATACTGTTCCAATTCCGCTTCAGTCTTGATTTTAACTTCTCTTGCCTTACTGCCCAAATTCTCCCCAACTATTCCCGCCTCGTGCAATTGATCCATTAATCGCCCGGCGCGGTTATAGCCTAATTTCATCCGTCGTTGCAATAACGATGTGGAACCCATTTGATTTTGAACAATTACGCGAGCCGCATCTTCAAACAACTCGTCGCGTTCTCCGTCAATAGAAAAATCCCCATCGCCTTTCAATTCGTTCGGATCTACATAATCAGGCAATAAGAATGCCTCGGCATATCCTTGTTGGTTGCTGATGAAATCACGAACGCGCTCCACTTCAGGAGTATCTACAAAACCGCATTGCAAACGTATCATATCACTGCCTTGAGAAAGCAGCATATCACCACGGCCAATTAATTGCTCCGAACCTCCGGCATCCAGAATGGTTCGCGAATCAATCTTGGAAGTAGTTTTAAAAGCTATGCGCGCCGGAAAATTAGCCTTGATGGTACCTGTAATAATGTTCACCGATGGGCGCTGCGTGGCCAGTATCAGGTGAATGCCTATCGCGCGCGCTAATTGTGCCAATCGGGCAATTGGCATTTCCACTTCTTTTCCGGCTGTCATTATCAAATCAGCAAACTCATCTACCACCAACACAATGTATGGAAGGAACTGATGACCGTTCGCCGGATTCAACTGACGGTTCACAAATTTGTGATTGTATTCTTTCAAATTGCGCACCTGCGCCTTCTTCAATAGATCATAACGGTTGTCCATTTCCATACAAAGCGCGTTTAGCGTTTGTACTACCTTCTTCGTATCCGTAATAATAGCATCCTGCTCGTTAGGAAGTTTCGCCAGAAAATGTTTCTCCAGCATTTCATACAAACTCAGTTCTACCTTCTTCGGATCAACCATCACAAACTTCAATTGCGACGGATGCTTTTTGTACAAAAGCGACACCAGAATAGCGTTAATTCCCACTGATTTGCCCTGACCGGTAGCGCCTGCCATCAATAAATGCGGCATTTTTGCCAAATCGGCCACCAGTATTTCATTTGAAATAGATTTGCCTAAACAAATCGGAAGTTCCGCATTCGAATTCTGGAATTTTTCACTGGCCAGCAACGAACGCATGGAAACTACTTCTTTGTTCATGTTCGGCACTTCAATACCTACTGTACCTTTGCCAGGTATAGGCGCAATGATACGGATGCCAAGTGCCGCTAAACTTAAAGCAATGTCGTCTTCCAGATTTTTAATCTTTGAAATTCGCACCCCCGGCGCCGGAACAATTTCATACAAAGTAACCGTAGGGCCAATTGTTGCCTTGATCTTTGAGATTTCAATCTGATAATTATTGAGCGTGGCGATAATCTGATTCTTGTTGCGCTCCAATTCTTCCGGATCATACTTCATGCGTTCGCTGCCGTATTCTTCCAGCAATTCCAGCGGAGGTAATTTATAATTTGAAAGATCCAGTTTCGGGTCGTAGTTGGTTTGAAGCGAACCTTTTTCAACCGCCATCGGCTCTTCCTTCACTTCCTCAATTTCCATTTCCAGATCGGTGTCGCTATTCGTAATTTCCATATCCGTACTAAAAGGCACCTCGGCCGGCACCTTTGTGGTTAGTACCAGTTCTTCATCGTCTTCATCGCTTTCCAGGTTTTCCGGCGTCAGCAGTTCCGGTTCAATGCGCACATCGTCGTGCAAACGATCTTTCGCAAAAATATTCTCGCTTTCATCGCGAAAAACCGGAACAGTTACTTGTGGCTGCGTTGTAGCAGCAGTACCCATTTCCGCCACTTCGTTCTTAGAAAATGGTTTCAACAAAAAATCAAAATTGAAATTGTAAATCCACACCAGCGCCGCCAGTGCAGTTACAAAAAGTAATGCAGCCGTTCCGGTCACTTTCAATAATCCGGTAAGTTCTCCTTCGGGTCCGGTAAGGTAATCGCCAAAACCACCGCCCCAACTGAACAACGATGCTGGTTGAACCAAACTGTTTGCAAATGCCAGAAATGCCGAGGCCCAAACCAATCCAAGCGACGAGTAAAAAACAACTTTTAATACATTGAAAATCTTTTTCTGCATTAAAAGATTAAAACCCGTTACAAAGGCCATCAAACAACAGAGATAGGATGCCACGCCAAATAAATCGTGAATGAAAAAATGAGCCACTACTGCGCCTACTCTGCCTAGTGCATTTTGCACTTTTACTGAATTGTCAGTCAATGCCGTCAACGCCCGGTTGGCCACTTCCGATTGATCATCAGCTACGTTGAAAAAGTACGAAGTAAAACCAACCGCCATGATGAAAGAAGCCAGCAGAAATACCATGCCCGCAATTTTACCCATACGGCCATCCTTCCAGTAAGCGATTTTTTCTTCCGTTTCGTCAAAGTCGGCATCGGCCTTCTTTGCACGCGGCGCTCGCTTTTTGGCCGGGGCCTCCACCTCCTTGTCTTCCGCCTTTTGTTTCACCTTTCTGGTTTTTGGTTTTTCGTCTTCGGTTTCCATTGTCCTCAAATTTCTTCAATAGCCACCGAAACACCTACCATCCTAACGGCTACTTGTTCACAAAAAGTGTAGAGAAACAAGATTATTGGACGATTCCGGAGGATTTCCGTCTTTCCCGTATTATCCTTAAATTGTTGGCTGATAATACCATCTCTGTCTTACATGAAAAACTTTTTGAAACTCGCTGCGCTCTTTGCATGCAGCCTGCTGTCGGTTTCCATTTTTGCACAAACAGCCATCGAAAGAAAAATAGCAGCTATTCCTTCGTTCCAACCAACAGTTTTCTGGAATCCTACCCATTCTAAAAACGAAATTGCCGAAACATACGCCTATGACTATAGCGTTTTTCAAGCCGGTAATGGCTTGCCAATGTTACTGACCGCTGCTCCGCAACACATCACCTTCGATGCTTCTTTACACGGCAAAAAGTATGAATTTCTGCTAACCCGGAATACCGAAATATACTCGCCCGATTTTTCAGTGCGCACTTCTGGCGAAAACAATTTTAATCCAAACGCTAAAGCGCTCTACTATCACGGCACCCTTAGAGGAATACCCGGATCAGTGGCGGCTATCAGCTTCTTTGAAAACGATATCGTTGGTATCATCTCCACTCCCGATGAAGGCAACTTTGTAATCGGCAAACTGGGCGATATAAATAGCACCGATTATATTTTTTACAATGAACGATTTCTGAAAATATCCAATCCATTCCGGTGCAACGGCGCGCTGCAGCCGCAACACCTGCACAAAAGTGATCGCTCTGTTCCTGCCGGACCCTACTCTTGCAAAACCATTCGGCTGTATTACGAAACCGATTCATTGCTCTATAAATCGAAAAGCAAAAGCGTTACCAACGTGGTTAATTTTGTAACGTCTATGTTCAATTCCATAGCCACACTTTATTTGAACGAAGGGTTACACGTTCAGTTGTCGCAAGTATATGTTTGGACTACCAAGGACCCGTATTCAATTACCGACGCCGGCGATGCGCTCAATCTTTTCAGTAGTATGCGCGGCAGTTCGTTCAACGGCGATCTGGCACAACTGCTATCAGTAGGCCCGAATAGTTTGGGCGGTTTGGCTTGGTTAGATGTGCTTTGCGGTTTTCAACCGGAATCGTACGTCAATATTGGCAGTTCATTCAACACCTTCCCTACTTACTCCTGGAATATCGAAGCGATGTCGCACGAAACGGGTCATAACCTGGGTAGCGAACATACGCACAACTGCGATGCGTGGGTAGGTGGCCCCATCGATTGGTGTGCACCTACTTACAATCCGTCTTATATCGAAGGAGCTTGCACTACCGGTCCGCTGCCAACTAAAGGCACGGTGATGAGCTATTGCCATTTGCTCGGAACCGTAGGCATTAATCTTTCACTTGGCTTTGGTCCGCAACCCGGCAATAAAATTCGTTCAAACGTTGCAGGAGCAAGTTGTTTAGGCGCCTACCCTGAATTTACGGCACACACCAAAAGCGACACAGCACTTGCATGCAATGGCGATAGCATCGCCATCACGCTCGATTCTGCCAATTCGCATTTCACATACCAATGGTATCGCAATGGCGCCATAGCAACAGGAGCCACTTCAAAAATTTATACCGTAGGGCAAACCGGAACGTATTCGTGTGTGCTTACTACTGCCGACGGCTGCACCGCTAACTCTGACGATATACTCCTTAACTTCATTAAGCCCAATGCGCAAATCACGCCGTCCAGTGCGCAATTCTGCCACAACGATTCTGTTCAACTCACCTCTTCTTCCGTCCTAACCAGTTATTTCTGGAGCAATGGCGACACCTCTCGTTCTACCTGGATCAAAACAGCAGGGAATTATAACCTTACCGTAATGGATGGCTACGGATGCACCGAAACTTCCAATACCATTTCGGTTACTGAAAAAACTTGCTTTGCAGCAGGAATTAATGATGCTATTGCAACAACCATCTGGAGCGCTAATCCGGTTGGCGGGCAACTCGTAATTTCCGGCTGTTCCGAAAATTCCATGTTGATTTTCTACGACCTTTGCGGACGCAAAATTTCAATGCCTCAAGCGTTTGAGTCGGGAAATTGGATGGTTCAAACCGCTTCGCTACCGCAGGGAATTTATATCGCTACACTGGTGCAAAACGAAACGCGAATCAGCAGGCGAATTATAAAAGACTAAGAATGGCCTCGTTTCTAATTTCGGTATGACGGATTTTCCCGCCCGTTGTTCCTACTTTCACGGCAAGCGTACAAGCCGCAATAGCCGTTACAAATATGATTCCGTACAAAACAGAGGCGGCCGAACTACGGCGCAAATCCAATACCAACGTAATCAGCGATAATAACCCTAGCCCAACTGAAGCATACATAAAGATTTCGCCCAAGTCTTCGTGTTCTTCTATCAATTCGTGAGGCGCTTCGCCCAGCTTTTTCAAAAAATGTTCGGCCTTATGGCCCGTTTTCGATGCCGGTATGGCAATAATTGCAGCGGTCATGAACACACTCAAGGCTGTATGTTTCACCTCTTTCTTTCTAATTAAAAATCCAACCGAAAGAATCATCAACCCAATAATCACACCTTCTATTGGAAAGTGGTTCAACAATAAATGCCAGTGCGCTTCATTCATAAAAAACCGATTTATGCGTGAAGGTAGTGTTTATCGCCAATCATTTTTTTATGGGGTTGCCTCCGCTATCGCTCCGGCCCGGGCTGCTACGGGCTCGCTACGCTCGGCCCTACGGGCCAGGCCCTCCGCATCCCTAACCCGGTCATAATAATTAGCAGTCCGCATTTTTAAAACAATTTCGGCTGGCGCTAATTTTTAAATTCACAAGAGGTAATTCAACCATCTTCATTTTGGAAACCAAACAAAAAACGATAGTGTTGGCAGCACTCCTCTTTCTGGTGCTTGCCTTTTGCTGCCGCGCCCTTCATGAACCCGATGTGTGGTGGCAACTCGCAACCGGAAGATGGATCGTGGAAAACCGAACTATTCCTTACACCGATGTACTTTCGTTCACTTACGCCGGCGATCCCTGGGTAAATATTAAATGGGTGGCTGAAGTTATCATTTTCGGTATCGCAAAAATTTTCGGACCCGAATGGCTTCCGTTGTTCAGTGGTTTCCTCATGCTGCTTATCATGAGAAGCTTTTATATTCTTTACAAAAACAACGGCAAAAACATATACGCATTTGGCATGGCCGCCATCCTATTTCTTGTCATTATTTCAAACCGGTTGAACGGGCGTCCTGAAATTTTCTCTTATTGCTTCACCGCTTTGTATTTGCTCGTTTTCAGTTTTTCCACAAAAAATAAAAAATGGCTATGGACGCTTCCGGTCCTGCAAGTATTGTGGACCAACACCCACGAAGCTTATGGTGTTGGTGTTTTCATGCTGATGGTTTTCGCCGTTGCAAACATTCGTTCCGAAAACGGAAAAAATTGGCTAAAATATTTGGCGCCTATTGGCCTGTCACTGGCCGCTATGGCACTAAATCCAATTGGCGTTAAAATTTATGCTTACACCTTCAATTTATTCTCGCAATTAAGCGCCAACCGATTCACTACCGAGCTGTTAAGCGCCCTTGATGAACGTTACTGGGATTTGTTCGCCATACTGAACATATTCACAGCTGTACTCACAGCCTGCACCGTTCTTGCTGCCGCACAAGCATCCAATTGGAAGTGGAATAAGTTTCAACAAAAAATGGCCTTCCATCACCTCGTATTCTTATCTGCCTTTTTTTACCTCAGCCTGAAATCCCATCGCAACATTCCATTCTTCCAAATTGCGGCGTTCCCATTGTATTTACAAACCATTGAAAGTTCTGCAGCGTTTCGCTTGTTACGTTCGCAAATAACTTTTTCGGTACTGGCAATAGTATTGTATATGCTGGTAGTAAGCAATGTTTTCTACCAGCAATTCGATAGAACCAATCGATTTGGCCTGGGCATTTCGCCTCAATACAATCCTATTGGCGCTACTGAATATCTAAAACCAGTGCTAAGGCGCAATCAGAAGGTCTTCTCCGATTTTCTGGTTAGCAATTATCCATTGTATCAATTGTATCCTGAGTTTAAAAGCTATATCGATCTGCGCGATTTAGACATATTTCCACCGGCATTTTTCAAAAACTGCATGGTGGTATATCAGGCGCCGGAAACCATGGTTTCGTCAACTCAAAATATTTGGCAAATGGCTGATAGCATTGATCATTTTGACTACGTGCTGCTATCCAATCAACCGGCCTTCCGGGCATTGCATCGAAACCTCAATCGAAGTCAGGAATTTGAACTGGTATTCGTTGATCCTGTTGCTGCCGTATTTCATCGAACCAACAGAAAAGATACGCTTTCAAAAACTAGTTTTAGCAACTATTCTTTTCCGGCAGAAACCGGTATGGCAAAAGCTATAAACAGTATTCTGAATCCATTTTATAGCAAGTTGCAGCCAATTGATTTTAACGTAAGATACTTTGAAGAAATGTATGAGTCGCAGTATAAGTAAAGCGCCCCGGCAACTTTACTTGCAGGTTGAGATAGTTACATCAACTTTTATATTTGATCGATGAAACACATAATTCTTTTATCGGTAATGCTTATCGCCATGGCCGGCAGCGCGCAAACAATTATTGAACCTCATGCGTTAATAGGTGAAACGATTACCTCAGCAACTGTACAGGATTTTTTGAAGAAGCAAAACCTTGCATTAACGGTAGGCGGCCGTTATAGCAGCACTACTTCCGGCATTGAATTGCGCACCCAACGCGACACCGTTATTTCAATAGACTTTTACCGCAGCAATGCCGCCTTTGGGAAATACACCGGTGTTCTGTATAAGAATATGGTTTTTGGTATGAGTAGTAATGAAGTAATCGGCGTTCTTGGCAAACCCGCTATGAGTTATACCAATAGTGGATACAGTGAGTACAACTTAAACGGAGTAATCCTTACGGTTTGGTTCGAAAACAAACAGTTGAGTCAGGTAAGTTTCTCGAAATAGCGAACAACATGGTTTTCAGAAATAAAAAAAGCCTCACATTACGGAGGCTTTTAAAATAAGAAGGCGTACCTACTCTCCCACGTTTTACCGCATCCCGATGGCTATCGGGAATCAGCGTGGAGGGGCTTAACTTCTCTATTTGGAATTGGAAGAGGTATAGCGGTTCTTGAAATACTTGCCCTATCAATTTCTAATTTACAATCGCGAATTTCTTAAGCCAACATGGTTTTCAGAAATAAAAAAAGCCTCACATTACGGAGGCTTTTAAAATAAGAAGGCGTACCTACTCTCCCACGTTTTACCGCATCCCGATAGCTATCGGGAACCAGCGTGGAGGGGCTTAACTTCTCTATTTGGAATTGGAAGAGGTATAGCGGTTCTTGAAATACTTGCCCTATCATTTCTAATTTACAATCGCGAATTTCTTAAGCCAACATGGTTTTCAGAAATAAAAAAAGCCTCACATTACGGAGGCTTTTAAAATAAGAAGGCGGACCTACTCTCCCACGTTTTACCGCATCCCGATAGCTATCGGGAATCAGCGTGGAGGGGCTTAACTTCTCTATTTGGAATTGGAAGAGGTATAGCGGTTCTTGAAATACTTGCCCTATCATTTCTAATTTACAATCGCGAATTTCTTAAGCCAACATGGTTTTCAGAAATAAAAAAAGCCTCACATTACGGAGGCTTTTAAAATAAGAAGGCGGACCTACTCTCCCACGTTTTACCGCATCCCGATAGCTATCGGGAATCAGCGTGGAGGGGCTTAACTTCTCTATTTGGAATTGGAAGAGGTATAGCGGTTCTTGAAATACTTGCCCTATCATTTCTAATTTACAATCGCGAATTTCTTAAGCCAACATGGTTTTCAGAAATAAAAAAAGCCTCACATTACTGTGAGGCTTTTAAAATAAGAAGGCGACTACCTACTCTCCCACGTTTTACCGCAGTACCATCAGCGTGGAGGGGCTTAACTTCTCTGTTCGGAATGGGAAGAGGTGGACCCCCTCGCTATAGTCACCATTTAGTTTACTGCTGTACCCGAACATGAACCCATACAGCGAATAATTTTGACAAAACTGGAAATTAGTAAAAGAAATAAACAAAAAAATTAGAAAGCGAACGGACAATTAGTACTACTCGGCTTTGCTGTTACCAACTTTACACCTATGAGCCTATCAACGTAGTAGTCTTCTACGGTCCTTAAAAGAGATCTCATCTTGAGATGGGCTTCGCACTTAGATGCTTTCAGTGCTTATCCCTTCCAGACGTAGCTACTCTGCAATGCGGCTGGCGCCACAACAGATACACCAGCGGTCTGTCCGACACGGTCCTCTCGTACTAGAGTCAGCTTCTCTCAAATCTCTAACGCCCACAACAGATAGGGACCGAACTGTCTTGCGACGTTCTGAACCCAGCTCGCGTGCCACTTTAATGAGCGAACAGCTCAACCCTTGGGACCTTCTCCAGCCCCAGGATGTGACGAGCCGACATCGAGGTGCCAAACCTCCCCGTCGATATGAGCTCTTGGGGGAGATCAGCCTGTTATCCCCAGCGTACCTTTTATCCTATGAGCGATGGCCCTTCCATACGGAACCACCGGATCACTATGCCCTACTTTCGTACCTGCTCGACTTGTAAGTCTTGCAGTCAAGCACCCTTGTGCCATTGCACTCTACGCACGGTTACTAAGCGTGCTGAGGGTACCTTTGGAAGCCTCCGTTACACTTTGGGAGGCGACCACCCCAGTCAAACTACCCACCACGCATTGTCCTCTTTATCCAGAGTTAGAATCTAATCAAACATAGGGTGGTATTTCAAGGTTGACTCCACGAGAGCTAGCGCCCCCGCTTCAAAGTCTCCCACCTATCCTACACAATGTTTAATCAAATTCAGTGCGAAGATGTAGTGAAGGTGCATGGGGTCTTTCCGTCCCGTTGCGGGTAACCGGCATCTTCACCGATACTTCAATTTCACCGGGCTCGCGGCTGAGACAGTGCCCAGATCGTTACACCATTCGTGCAGGTCGGAACTTACCCGACAAGGAATTTCGCTACCTTAGGACCGTTATAGTTACGGCCGCCGTTTACTGGGGCTTCAGTCGAGAGCTTCACCTTGCGGCTGACCCCCTCTTTAACCTTCCAGCACCGGGCAGGTGTCAGACCCTATACGTCATCTTTCGATTTAGCAGAGTCCTGTGTTTTTGTTAAACAGTCGCCTGGGCCTATTCTCTGCGCCCTACCGAAGTAGGGGTCCTTTCTCCCGAAGTTACAGGACTAATTTGCCGAATTCCTTAGCCGCGGCTCACCCGAGCGCCTTAGTATATTCTACTCACTCACCTGTGTCGGTTTACGGTACGGACTGCATACTCGCTATTTCTTGGAGGAGATTTTATGACTTCGCTTTGCCCGAAGGCTAGGCTCAACGCACACTTCCGTCCGTGCGTAGCCACCACGTCTCCCCGTCACTTTATTGTATGCCGGTACAGGAATATTAACCTGTTTGCCATCGGAGGTCACCTTTCGGCTGGTCCTTAGGATCCGACTAACCCTGATCTGATTAACATTGATCAGGAACCCTTGAGTTTTTGGCGAATAGGTTTTTCACCTATTTTATCGTTACTTATTCCTACATTTTCTTTTCCAGTTGCTCCAGCAAATCTCACGATTCACCTTCACAGCTGCTGGAATGCTCCCCTACCACTCCTTACGGAGTTCTAAGCTTCGGTACTATATTTGATGTCCGGTCATTCTTCCGCGCCCGATCACTCGACCAGTGAGCTGTTACGCACTCTTTAAATGATTGCTGCTTCCAAGCAAACATCCTGGCTGTTATAGCAATCGGACAACGTTTGTGCAACTTAATATAGATTTTGGAACCTTAGCTGTAGATCTGGGTTGTTTCCCTCTCGGCGACAGACCTTATCATCGGCCGCCTCACTGCTGGACATATTACATAGCATTCAGAGTTCGTCAGGGTTTGGTAGGCGATGAAGCCCCCTAGCCCAATCGGTAGCTTTACCTCTATGTAACTAAAGTCCAACGCTGCTCCTAAAAGCATTTCGGGGAGTACGAGCTATCTCCCAGTTTGATTAGCCTTTCACCCCTACACACAGCTCATCCGGTAGCTTTTCAACGCTAATCAGTTCGGTCCTCCATAGTGTGTTACCACTACTTCAACCTGGCCATGTGTAGATCACAAGGTTTCGCGTCTACGACTACTGACTGTCGCCCTATTCAGACTTGCTTTCGCTGCGGCTTCGCCCCTTGAGGGCTTAACCTTGCCAGTAATCAGTAACTCGTAGGATCATTATGCAAAAGGCACGTTGTCACGGCACGAAGCCGCTCCAACCGCTTGTAGGCATACGGTTTCAGGGTCTATTTCACTCCGCTGTTCGCGGTTCTTTTCACCTTTCCTTCACAGTACTAGTGCGCTATCGGTGTCTGAGGAGTATTTAGCCTTACCAGATGGTGCTGGCAGATTCCCACAAGGCGTCTCCGACCTCGCGGTACTCAGGATACTGCTAGTCACCAGCATTTTACGTCTACGGGTCTATCACCCTCTATGGCGTAACTTTCCAGAAACTTCGACTTGATGCTGATATCCATATTGCAGTCCTACAACCCCGCGGAAGTAAACCTCCGCGGTTTGGGCTCTTTCCCTTTCGCTCGCCACTACTCGGGAAATCATTAAATTATTTTCTCTTCCTGGGGGTACTTAGATGTTTCAGTTCTCCCCGTTCGCTTCACCGCTTGCGCGGGATTCATATGGTTTACATATGAGGGTTGCCCCATTCGGAAATCTACGGATCGCAGGTTATGTGCACCTTCCCGTAGCTTATCGCAGCTTATCACGTCCTTCATCGCCTCTCAGACCCAAGGCATCCACCGTATGCCCTTAAGTAACTTTCAAATTTTAAAATTGAATTTGAATTATTTGTTTTTACTAATTTCCAATATGTCAAAGAACTTTTTCTGATCAGTTGTTTTGCAACTTTTCAGAGCTTGTGGAGGTGAACGGAGTCGAACCGATGACCCCCTGCTTGCAAAGCAGGTGCTCTAGCCAGCTGAGCTACACCCCCTTTTTTTGTGTAGTAGTCCCGGGCAGAGTTGAACTGCCGACCTCTACATTATCAGTGTAGCGCTCTAACCAACTGAGCTACGAGACTGTTTCATCCCGAGGCAGCAGTGGTTGGGGCAGTTGCCATTGCGTTTCCGCAAACAGACCAACTGAGCTGCGAGACTATGCATTTAAAGCATGTTAGAGAACGATTTGCATCGATTACGATGCCAATATTTTTGAAATAATGGCAGAAACACAGAGTAGGGTAAATTGCTCTAAAAAGGAGATATTCCAGCCGCACCTTCCGATACGGCTACCTTGTTACGACTTAGCCCCAGTTACGAGTTTTACCTTGGACAATTCCTTGCGGTTATCGTCTTAAGGTACACCCCACTTCCATGGCTTGACGGGCGGTGTGTACAAGGTCCGGGAACGTATTCACCGCAGCATTGCTGATCTGCGATTACTAGCGATTCCAGCTTCATGAGGTCGAGTTGCAGACCTCAATCCGAACTGAGACAGGCTTTTTGGGATTCGCTTCACATTGCTGTGTTGCTGCCCTCTGTACCTGCCATTGTAGCACGTGTGTAGCCCTGGGCATAAAGGCCATGATGATTTGACATCATCCCCTCCTTCCTCTCTGCTTACGCAGGCAGTCTCTTTAGAGTCCCCGACATGACTCGCTGGCAACTAAAGATAGGGGTTGCGCTCGTTGCGGGACTTAACCCAACACCTCACGGCACGAGCTGACGACAACCATGCAGCACCTTACTGGCGGTGTATTGCTACAAAAACCCCTTTCAGGATTCGTCCACCAGCATTCTAGCCCAGGTAAGGTTCCTCGCGTATCATCGAATTAAACCACATGCTCCACCGCTTGTGCGGACCCCCGCCAATTCCTTTGAGTTTCAACCTTGCGGTCGTACTTCCCAGGTGGTATACTTAACGCTTTCGCTTAGACACATACAGTGTATCGCATATGTCGAGTATACATCGTTTAGGGCGTGGACTACCAGGGTATCTAATCCTGTTTGATCCCCACGCTTTCGTGCCTCAGTGTCAATGCAGGCATAGTGAACTGCCTTCGCAATTGGTGTTCTATTACATATCTAAGCATTTCACCGCTACATGTAATATTCCATCTACCTCCACCTAATTCAAGCCAAGCAGTATCAATGGCAGTTCCGCAGTTAAGCTGCGGGCTTTCACCACTGACTTACAAGGCCACCTACGCACCCTTTAAACCCAGTGAATCCGGATAACGCTTGCACCCTCCGTATTACCGCGGCTGCTGGCACGGAGTTAGCCGGTGCTTATTCCTCTGGTACCTTCAAGCTTCGATGAATCGAAGTTTTTATCCCCAAAGAAAAGAAGTTTACAACCCAGAGGGCCTTAATCCTTCACGCGGGATGGCTGGATCAGACTTGCGTCCATTGTCCAATATTCCCTACTGCTGCCTCCCGTAGGAGTCGGGCCCGTGTCTCAGTGCCCGTGTGGCTGATCGTCCTCTCAGACCAGCTACCGATCATCGCCTTGGTGAGCCGTTACCTCACCAACTAGCTAATCGGACGCACACCCATCTCATACCGACGGATCTTTAATATAAAATTGATGCCAACTCTATATGTTATGGAGAATTATTCTCGGTTTCCCAAGGCTATGCTCCAGTATGAGGCAGGTTGTGTACGCGTTACGCACCCGTGCGCCACTCGTCAGCGGTATTGCTACCCTGTTACCGTTCGACTTGCATGTATTAGGCCTCCCGCTAGCGTTCATCCTGAGCCAGGATCAAACTCTCCGTAGTAAAAGAGTTCAATCTTAGCATTCAAAAGAATGATAAGAAAATTAAATAAGCATGATTCTTACCTGTTTACTTCCCGGTCTTGCGACCAGGATTCCGTTCTAAGATACAACTTAGAACTTCACTATGTTTCTATCCAATATTTCAAAGAACTTTCAACCATTAGCTCCGAAGCCTAAACTTCTTTGCCGCCGATTATTTTGTGATCATCACCCCTTCCGGAATCATAACCTTTCAGCGAACATCACCGCTCGTTTTTCCAAACGGGCTGCAAATGTAGTGAGGTTTTTTAAACCTCCAAACTTTTCTGTATTTATTTTTTCAATTGCTTAAGATAAACTTAAGACTGCGATGGATTCCGTAAAACGGAACACTTTGCCGTGTATGCTATCGACGCAATCCCTGCGCGATGCTCTGAAATTATCCCTTTCGATTTTTAAAAGAACGATTCTTTTTCGATTGGGGCTGCAAATGTAGTTACGTTTTTAAAACCTCCAAACATTTCAGCAATTATTTTTTTCAAGCCGAAGATCTCGCTTCCGAAACCCTGCTGCGCTTCCCAGCGCTAAACTCAAAAAACCGCTACGGATACTTTGAAAGAACGTCTCTTTTTCCGTTTTGGGACGGCAAATATACAGGCCTTTTCCGAATTTCCAAAATTGTTGCCAAAAAAATATCGCTCCGTACTTGGAGCGTTTGAAAGCAGGTGGATTTCTTCACCTCCATTTAAGACACCCCCTCCTTGCTATTTTGCTTTTGTTTTATTCGCGGAGTGAAACGATCAACGCCGATTGCCCTACTTTTATTTGCCAACTCGATATCCGGAGTGGCACAGGGTATATCAATGCTGGCGATACCCTGGTATTTCGCCCACCTAATCCATCAAGAAGGTTGGTTTACCCAGATCTATTTTATGGTTACTGCCATTTCGCTATTCTGGGGGGTTTATGCCGGAACATTAGTGGATCGCCATAATCGAAAACATCTGTTTTTGGCTATGAACATCTTCGGGCTGCTCATACTTGGTTCGATCAGCGCCTCAGGTTACATTTTTGACGGACTGCCATGGTGGGCTGTTGGGTTGGTTTTCGCCACTACGGTATTTATTTACAATATCCACTTCCCGGCGGTGTATGCCTTCGCGCAGGAAATTACGCCAAAAGAACAGTATGCAAGGGTTACCTCGCAGTTGGAGGTGCAAGGCCAGATCACCTGGACTATTGCAGGCGGTGTGGCGGCGTTGCTATTAAACGGTGTGAATGGCGATATGTCGCTATTCGGATATCACCTTCCGGTGCAATGGCATTTAAAACCATGGGGGATACACGAAATTTTCACTATTGATGCCATCACGTACGCCATTGCTTTTGCTATGATCTGGAGAATAGAAGCAATGCCCCTTCAGCAAAAAGAGATAGATGCCGATCCATTATGGCTTCGGATCAAAACCGGATTTGGATATTTAAAGAATCGGTTGGTTTTATTCCTTTTTGGAAACGCCTCTTTATTGGTGTTTTTAACCATTATCGTCCACAGCACGCTGGTGAATCCTATATATGTAGAAAAATTCTTGCATGAAGGCGGCGATACTTATGCCCTTGCCGACATGGTTTTTTCAATGGGCGCTCTGCTGGCAGGATTTTTAACTACCAAGCTGATTGAGGACGCCAATAGTGTAAAGGCGATGGTGTTTTTAAGCTTCCTTGCCGGGGTTATGTATTTCGTACATGTACAAAACAGTATCATCTGGATCTATTTCCTTAGTTATTTCGTGATCGGGATCTGCAATGCAGGAATTCGAATTCTTCGGGTTACTTATCTTTTCTCACACATCCCCAATCAGATTCTTGGCCGAACCAGTAGTGTTTTTTCGGTGATTAATGTTATGGAACGGTTACTATTAACCGGGCTTTTTGCAATGCCGTTATTTCATGAAGGGAATAACATCATTTGGGCAAATGCCGTTTTGGGAGGCATTTGCCTGCTAGGTGGCGGAGTGATTTTAATGCTGCACAAAGAACTGTAAGAGCTTCGGATATTTTTTCGGGGAAAGGCGTTAGATGATAAAAATTAGTTATTTTGGTAACCTTAATAGTTGATTAGGCAAAAATCAAACTCTACATTTTATGAAATTCAGCTTGGATAAACGCGATCGTTATTGCGTAGTAAAAATTGAAGAAGAAAAATTGCTGAGCAATCTGGCGCCGTCGTTAAAGTCGGAGTTAGTGATGTTGCACAATGAAGGCTTCAAGAATATCATCCTCGACCTTTCACCTGTACAATTTGTAGATTCATCGGGGCTTAGTGCCTTATTAGTGGGCAACCGTTTGTCGAAAGAAGGCGGTGGCACTTTTGTATTAACCGGTTTGAATGCACATATCCAAAAGCTGATCAAGATTTCGCAACTGGAATCGATTTTGAACATTGTTCCTTCGATGTCGGAATCGGTAGATTATGTGATGATGGACGAGTTAGACCGGGATTTGCGCGGCTAATCTTTTTCAGAACAAATAAGCGGTGAACTGCAAAGTTACTTTGCCGTCAGCGCTTTTTTTTTGTTCGTAAAGAATGCAGTTTGAAGTAACCATATTAGGAAGCAACGGTGCGGTTCCGGCATTTGACCGGCATCCCACATCTCAATTCATCAATTATAACGGGCATGGCTACCTTGTAGATTGCGGTGAAGGAACGCAATTGCAGATGGCCAGATATGCTATCCGCCGAGGGAAACTGGACCACATTTTTATCTCTCACTTACACGGCGATCACTTTTTTGGGTTACTGGGTTTACTTACGTCGTTTAACCTGAACCACCGCGAAACGCCGCTGCACATTTATGGGCATCCAGGTATTGAAGAAATTGTGACCACTCAATTCCGTCACTCGGAAACCACATTGCGCTTCCCGGTTCACTATCATGTTGTTTTTGCCAATCATCCGGAGCTGATCTATGAAGATCATCAGATGACGGTGACTACTATTCCTTTAAAGCACCGGATTCCTACAACCGGATTTTTGTTTCGCGAAAAAGAAGGCCTTCGGAAAATGCGAGTTGAAAAATTAGCCGAGTATAAAATTCCGGTGCACTTGATTTCAGGGATTAAAGCCGGTTCGCCACTGGTGCTGGAAGACGGTAGCGTTATTTCGAACGAAGAACTTACCCTGCCACCCGCTGCGCCGCGGTCCTATGCATTTTGCAGCGACACCGCTTACACCGATAGTTTTACCGACCAAATTCAAGGTGTGAATCTATTATACCATGAAGCCACTTTTTTGAATGAGCATGAACAGCGGGCAACAGAAACCATGCACAGTACTGCCCGGCAGGCGGCGCTGGTAGCGCAAGCTGCAAACGTTGACCAGTTGCTGTTAGGTCATTTTTCAGCGCGGTATGAACGGCTGGAGCGCTTGCTTGAAGAAGCGCGCGTCATTTTTCAAAATACATCATTAGCGCTGGAAGGCACGGTTTTTCAGATTTAACCGAGGAGGTGATTTTACTGCTGAGAAGAACAAAACGGTAATTACGAATGAGAAATTACGAATTACGATATAGATTAAGCTGGTGTTTTAGAGACCAAACTGCGCTTTCGTAATTCGCAATGGCGTTGTTGCATGAATAATTCAGACGTGCCGAGGAATAACCTTGCCTCAAAAAAGGTGATGAAATATTTAAAAGGACCTGTGTATGTTGTTCAAAATGAGTACGGCTGTATATTTTGGCAAACCGCGGTAGGGATGGCAGGTACTATCATTAAAACAAGTAAAATTTAAAGTTTATTTTAGCACTAACCGAGAGGCGTTGCTTGCCGATAACTGACGCAATTGACGACCTTCTGTAGCCTCCTTAGGGAGGCTACCTTTTTTTAGAGCGCCGATGGCGCTCAACCGAGAGGCAATTGCCGCCTCCTCCTCAGCAATTAATGGAATGTTCCGGAATGCCTGATCATTTTTATACAAGGCATAGATGATAACCAGTAATTTCTTTTGTACGGCTACATAACTTTTCATTTTTTCATGATGCCGCTCGTACGTTCTCATAAACAGTTGAATAAATGGAGTTAACCGGTATCGTACTACGTTGAAAGCTGGCATATACAATGCTCTTCGGATCCGACTGTTTCCCCGCTTGGATATCTTTGTTTTCCCCACTCTTTTACCGGAACTATTCTCCACCACATCATAACCACTATAACTTACTAGCTGGCGACTGTTATGAAATAAATCGAAGCCATTGGTTTCTGCTATAACTACAGCTACGGTGAGCATCCCTAGTCCTTTGATCGCGGCAATGCGTTCTACCTTTTCAAATACTTCCGCATTGGACATTAGCTGCTTTTTTATCAGTTCATCCACTTGCGCCACTTGCTTGTCGATATGAGCCAATGTAGCCTTCAACTGCTTTACTACGCTGTGGATAACGTACATCGCTGCTTCTAACGAAAGTAACTGATTGGATAATTCTGTGCGAATCTCCTGAAGGCGTTGATGTTGGCGGGTTAAAGTGCGTAAGTGAAAGAAGAACGGACTCATTGGCGTCCATTCCGGCAATGCCTGCTCACAAATCATTTGCGCCAGCCCCTGAGCATCTGATTTATCTGTTTTGGTTTTAATGCCGATTGCTTTTATGTAATCCTTGGCTCGATTAGCCAGAATTACAGATACCCGATATTTTTTCTGTGAAAAGAACAGCGCACAATTTTCATAGTACACCCCTGTAGCTTCCATCCCTATAGTGAGCCCTACATCCTTTTGTTTGTGATGTTTTGAAATCCAGCTTTCAAGGAACTGAAATCCGGCTAATGTGTTATTAAATTTTGTACTTGCCACCACTTTAACCCGTTGTGTGGCATCAATAGCGCTCATGCAGGCACGGCACTCTTTTGACCCAATGTCAATACCAACAGCATACTTCAACATTTTGATGTTTTTTAAATGAACAAAAAGCCGCAGAAAACTCCCCTTTCATCTTCCTCACTCATAGAATAGTTCGTATAGGCCAAAAACGCCTATCGATTAGGTACTATCGGGAATCCAAAAGAGAAAACAGGTGCAGATTAACCTGCCATAGAGCGTCAATGCGCGTGCGGAAAGCTCAAGTTGCTGCACCCGTTTTTCTACTCACACTAAGATAAAGAGATACTTCTAATGCGATTCAAAGCTCTTTTTTATCTATTGCCTGCAAAGATATGAGCGGAAAGCCCGGAAGGCCGCAGCGAAGAAATTACGAATGAAAAATTACGAATTACGACATAGATTAAGATGGTGTTTTAGAGACCAAACTGCGCTTTCGTAATTCGTAATTTTGAAATTCGTAATTCGCCTGGAACGATTATACAGCAATGGTTTTATGGCTTTCCGCGGCCTGAGGACTTGCAGCGAACAGCCCGGCATCCGCAAAAATAAAAATCCCGTTTAGACTATCTTGTCATGCAACAACGCCATTCGTAATCAGGATTTTTGAAACAGAAAGACTTTGCTTTATTCCTTTGCGAACTTGTTCATGAGTAGTTCGCTAACGCCCATATTGCTGAATCCGCCATCGTGAAAAATATTCTGCATAGTTACAGAACGCGTCAGATCGCTGAACATCGCAACAGTGAAATCGGCACAGGAATCGGCCGAGGCATTTCCGAGAGGCGCCATTTTATCGGCAAACTCAAAAAAGGAATCAAATCCTTTGATACCCGATCCGGCGGTGGTCATTGTAGGAGATTGAGAGATACTATTTACACGCACTTTTTTCTTTTCTCCATAATAATAACCGAACGAGCGAACGATGGATTCGAGATAGGCTTTGGCATCGGCCATATCGCCGTAGCCCGGGAAGGCACGCTGAGCGGCGATATAGGTGAGTGTAACTACGGAACCCCATTCATTCAGGGCATCTAATTTCATACATGACTGCAATACTTTATGCAGGGAAATTGCCGAAATATCCATAGTCTTTTGGAGCCATTCGTAGTTCAAATCGGTATAATGACGGCCTTTGCGAACGTTCACCGACATTCCGATACTATGAAGAATGAAATCGAGCTTACCACCGAGGTGTTGCTGCGATTCCTGAATGAGTTTTTCGATATCTTCCACAATAGTGGCGTCAGCAGGAATTACAACTGTATTGCACTGATCGGCCAGTTTTTTGATTTCGCCCAGGCGAAGCGCCACTGGAGCGTTGGTAAGCGTAAACTTTGCGCCTTGCTGATGTGCTTTTTCCGCCACTTTCCATGCGATGGAGTTTTGATCGAGCGCTCCGAAAATAATTCCCCGTTTTCCTTTAAGCAGGTCGTTCATTCGTTTTTGTTTTTAGTTTTTGGTTAGCAGTTCGCGCGCATTTGCTAGTGCTGCTTCGCCGGGTTTATCGCCACCAAGCATTTTTGCGATTTCGTTGATACGGTTGTTCTGATCGAGCACTGCGATGCTGGTACTGGTTTTCCCTGATTTCGTTTCCTTGTAAATGTAAAAATGTTTATCGGCAACACGAGCAATCTGCGGAAGGTGCGTAATACAGATCAACTGAAAGTGTTTCGACATATCCAGCATGATTTCACCTACCCGAAGTGCCACTTCGCCACTGATTCCGGCATCAATCTCATCGAATATCAAGGTTGGTTGTCCGCTCTTTCCGGCTAGTTGGGCCTTCACACACAGCATCAATCTTGAAAGTTCGCCACCGGAGGCCACTTTCCGAACCGGTTGTGGTGCAAATCCTTTATTAGCGGAAAAAAGAAATTCTATTCCGGTGATACCGGTTTCTGATAATTGGCTGTTCTCTAATTCGGAGATGGCAATATCAAATACAGCATTAGGCATACCCGCCTTGTGGAGCAATTTTTCAGTGTTCTTTTTAAAGGAAGGTAAGACGGCCGTCCTTTTCCGATGAAGCGTGCCTGCAAGGGCCGTCAACTCTTTTTCCTGTAAGGCAACCGTTGCCGTAAGGGCAGCAATGGCTTCATCGCTATTGTCGAGCAACTGTAACTTTTGGATTAATTGATCACGAAACTCCAGCAACGCCCTGTTATCGGGAAGCGCATACTTTTTCTGCAATCTGTAAATAGTATTCAGTCGGAACGTTACTTCCTCTAACCTTTGGGGATCAAGAACGGTTTGCTCGTTGAGATGCTCCAGTTCGCTGCTCACGTCTTTGAGTTCAATGAGTGCGCTTTCGATGCGGTTAGAGATAGCGGCAAAAGTAGGATTGACACGCGCCAAACTTTTTAGTTGGTGTTGTGCTTCGCGAAGGAGATCAATTGCAGTAGTTTCCCCTTCAGAAAGTATAGTAGTGGCCGATTTTGTAGCATGCAGAATATCCTCAACGTTCGAAAGTGTTTGTTGTTCTGTTTCCAATGCCTGTTGCTCTTCGGCATGAAGATTTGCTTCGTTGATTTCCTTCAACTGAAATTGCAGAAACTCCAGTTCTTGCTGCGAGCGGGAACGGCCGGATAGTTTGAGTTGTAAATTGCGCTGCGCTTCGCGAAAATGGGCATATTGCTTTTCATAGTCTTCTGCCTGCTTAGTAGTACCTGCCAAATGGTCGACTAATTTCAATTGGAATCCCGAATCGATCAATTCCAGAGTTTCGTGTTGGGAGTGCAGGTTAACCAGTTGTTCGCCCAATGCTCTAAGCTGAGGCAAATTCACCGGAGTATCATTAATGAAAGCGCGAGATTTTCCATTAGGTGTAATTTCGCGACGAATTACAGTTTGTGTTTCAAAATCGAGTTCTTCCTTTTCGAAAAACGGTTTGAATGTGGGTTTGTCTAGTTGAAAAACGGCTTCGATCACACATTTTTGTTCGGGGTTGAACAACGTTTTGGAATCAGAGCGTTCGCCAAGTATGAGCGACAATGCGCCCATAAGAATTGATTTACCTGCGCCGGTTTCGCCGGTGATGATATTGATACCGGCGCCGGGTTCCATCGTCAGTTTTTCGATGATGGCATAATTCTGAATGGTGAGTTGTTGCAGCACGGGGTGAAAATAAAAAAGTTGTTTGGAGCAAGGAGGGCCAAGGGCGCCGGTTTACGGTGTGGAATCAAAGAACTTAAGGAATTTTAGGTTAGCGATTATATTTGAAAGATGTCAATTGCATTTCGACGGGCTGTAGAAAACGATATTCCGGTGATTCGGGAGTTAGCCGAAAAAATATGGCGGGCGCATTACATTTCCATTATCAGCATGGAGCAAATAGAATACATGTTAGATAAAATGTATTCTGAAAAAAGTTTAAAAGAGCAATTGGTACGTCAGCCGTTCACTTTGATTATGAAAGATGGTATGGCAGCAGGATATTATTCGGTAAGCGAAACTGCGCCAGGCGAACATTATTTACATAAGTTTTATATCGACAATTCTAATCAGCGCAGTGGGATTGGCAGCGCGGCCATGGATTTTTTATTGCGATCTATTTTGGATGGAAGCGTAATTCGTTTGCAGGTGAACCGCAAGAATGTAAATGCGATCAATTTTTATTTCAGGCATGGGTTTCGCATTGCGTATGCGAAAGACTTTGAAATTGGCGGAGGTTATACTATGGACGACTTTGTGATGGAACGCCAGATGGCATAGTGCAAGGCCCGGCTTTGCGTTAGGGATACGGAGGGTGCGCCTGAAAGGCGCAGTACGAGTGAGGAACGAACGAGTACCGGAGCGTAGCGAAGCCCGCAGTAGCCCGGGCCTTAAAAAAAAGAAGCCCCTCATCGGGGCTTCTTTTTTTTAAGGCAACGCCATAATAATTATCGAAGCAAGGTAACACTACCTTTAAGCGTGCGTTCGGTATAACCATCAGTAAAGGTCACCTTAACCTGATAAACATACACATTAGGTTCCTGCGGCACCCCTTTAAAAGTACCATCCCACTTAAAGTTGATATCGTTGGATTCAAACATTTTTTCGCCCCAACGATTGAACACGGTCACATTAACCAGCGACCAGCTTTTTTTCTGATTGGCTCCGTAGATTTCCCAATAATCGTTATTGCCATCGCCATTTGGTGTGAAGGCATTTGGTACATAGATCTGATAATCGGGAATTACGCGAATAAATGCTGTATCGGAAGAAACACAACCGCTATCGCTTATGGCCACTACGGTATAGCGAATGGTTCGCACCGGGGAAGCGGTAGGATCAGGACAATCGGAGCAAGTGAGGGCGATTACCGGAGACCAAGTAATTGAGGCGATGCCCGGTCCGTTGTCGATGGCCTGAAGATTAACGGATTCACCCAGATCAATCTCGGAATAGTGAGGTTGGGCAGTGATATGATAAATCGAATCGTTGCCGATTGTGAATGTGGTATCGCGCACACAACCTCTGGCATCGTTTATAGTTACGGAATAGGTTCCTTCGGCCAGGCCGTAGATGGCATTTCCGGTAAACCCATTACTCCAAATGACGCTGTAGCCAGGTGTGCCGCCGCTAACGCTGATAGAAGCGGCGCCATTTTTGAGTGGCGGGCAAAGCACATTCTTTTGAGCTGCATTTAAGTTCATTGGCGGTACTACATCAACAATTGCCGTATCGATAATCTGACAGCCTTTGGAATCGGTGATGGTAACATAGTAGGTTCCTACTGGCACACCGGTGAGGTCTTCAGTTACAGCGGCATTCGACCAGAGGTAAGTGATTGTTCCTGTTCCGCCGGATGCTGATATGAAAGCGCCGCCATCGCTCAATCCCGGACAGCTTACCAAACGAATACTATCGTTGGTTACGGTTACTCCTGGCGGATCATTAATAACGATTGCCGGGATTGATTTCTGGCAATTGTGTGCATCGGTAACTGTAACGGTGTAAGAACCAGCGGTGAGGCCGCAGGTGTCTTCAAACATGTGGCCATTGCCCCAGTCGAAAGCATATGCAGGCGTACCTCCCGAAACGGTGAGATTGATGCAAGCATCGCCGTAAGATTTACAACTAGGATTGGTATGGGTTTCGCTGATGGTGATAGCATTAGGCTGTGTAATTTTGATAGTATCGAGCCCTGCTATAGGACAGCCATTCGCATCTTTTACATGAACGTAGTACGCACCGATGGTGAGGTTGGAACGGTCTTCACTATTGGAAGTGCCAGCCACATCATCCCAATCATACGAGTAAGGGGTTGCAGTACCGTTCACTATCAGATCAATGCTTCCGTCAGTACCGCCAAAGCAAGATACGTTGATGACATTTGTATCGAGCGTTGTGGAAACAGGCGGTGTTGGAATGAAGAAGACAAACGAATCGACGCAATTATGGGCGTCTTTCACAACTGCTGTATAGTTACCTCCGAGAAGCCCGGAGAAGGTTGGTGAGGGTTGGTAGTTACCCCCGCGGATTGCATAATTATAGTTTGTAGTTCCACCGGAAGCCGTTAACGTAAAGCCGGCATCATGCGAGGCGTTACAGGTTGGCGGCGTAACGGACACTGTATCAAGAACCAGAACGGCGGGCTGGGTAATGGTAACGGTAATTTGGAAGACGCAATTGTGCGCATCCGTTACTACAACGTTGTGCGCGCCGGCACAAATCAGTTTAAACGTATCGTTAGACTGAGGCGTTCCTGCATCTATACTGTAGCTATATGGCCGTGTTCCGCCCGTAGCCGCAATCACTGCCTGACCATCGCATGCTGCATTGCAACTCACATTGGTGTGAGTTTCGGTAGCCTGAAGTGCAGGTGGAGTATAGATGGTAAAATTGACAATGGTATCACAGTTATGGGCGTCACGAATAGTGATATTATGCGGCCCTGCTGCCAAGCCCGTTACAGCTGCAATTGGATTGAAGCCACCGGCATCCACACTTTGTGTATAAGGCGGAACACCGCCAGACGGCGCCATAGTAATGCCGCCATCAGATAATCCATTACATGAAATACTATCAAGGTGGGCGATGGAAGCGCCAACGTGTGAAGGTTGGTTTACAATTATGGTATCAAGACCACCAACCGGGCAACCGTTTGCATCTACCACATGTACAAAATAATGACCGGCCGGAATATTGGTGCGATCTTCGGTATTGTTGGTTCCCGGCACATCGGCCCAATCGAACGTATAAGGCGTAATGCTGCCATTTACTGTTAGGTTGATGCTACCGTTACTTTGACCGTAGCAGTTTACGTCAACCACGTCAGTATCAAGCGTTGCGGTTGCCGGAGGAGCCGGAACGGTGATATGCAGTGAGTCGATACAACCATTCGCATCTTTCACGACGGCGCTGTAAACACCACCATAAAGGCCCGTAAACAATCCCGAGGACTGATACGGTCTGCCAGGAATACCATATTGATAGCCTGGAGTTCCACCTGAAGCAGAAACGGTGAGTGAACCATCCTGACTGGCGTTGCAAAGAGGCTGAGTGGTAGTTACCGAATCCAACACCAGAATTGCAGGTTCTGTAATAGTTATACTGATAGTTGTATCACAACCTTTTGCATCGGTTATGGTAATGGTGTGCGAACCTGCGCATAATGAATTGAATGAATCGATCAATTGATTTGAGCCACCATCAATTGCATATTGATATGGTGTAGTTCCTCCGTTACCTGCTGCGCGTACCATGGCATCGCACCCGCCATGGCATGAGGCGTTTCTGGATGTTATAATAGAAGGAGTAAGCAAAACCGGCTGATAGATATTGAAGTTGATAATGGTATCGCAGTTGTGCGCATCGCGGATGGTGATGCTGTGCGGGCCGGCGGTAAGTCCGCTTACTGCTGCCACGGCATTGAACGGTCCGGCATCTACGCTTTGTGTATATGGGCTTACTCCACCATGAGGAGCCAGTGTGATACCGCCATTATTTCCTCCAAAGCAGGATACGCTATCGAGATGGGTAATCGCCGCGCCAACTTTTGTAGGTTCGGTGATGATAGCGGTTACCGTATCGCGGCAGCCATTCGCATCCTGAACATAGGCGTTATACGTGCCTGCAGGAATGCTGTTGGCGATACTGTCGTGTTCTGCCGGAAGTGTTGGCCAA
>JAXLUJ010000014.1:0-96219 GCA_046329575.1 Chitinophagales bacterium
CCCTCCTACCGTCAGGCTCACCGAACCATTGGCCGCACCATTACACGTTACCGCAGTAGCGGTGGCCGTTGCCGTTAATGCAGCAGGCTGAGTGATACTGGCCGATACGGTTACCGTACAGCCGTTCGCATCGGTAACCGTTACCGTATATGTTCCCGGTCCTAAAGCACTACGGTCCTGAGTAGTAATACCCCCCCCCCAGTTGTAGCTATAGGAGGGCGTTCCGCCGTTTACCGATAAGTTAATGGATCCATCTGCAGCGCCGTTACATGTAACATTCGATTTCGTAACTGATGCTACCAGTAATGCGGGCTGGGTAATCACACTGGTTAGTGTTGCAGTACACCCTTTGCTATCTGTTACTGTTACATTATAAGTTGCAGCGGCTAAAGCCGTGCGATTTTGAGTAGTTACACCACCTCCCCAATTATAGCTGTATGGGGTATTACCGCCTGTAACCGTCAGCGTGATGGAGCCATTGCTCGATCCAAAGCAGGTTACGTCGTTCTTAACTGCTGAAACTGCTAAAACTGCAGGTTCATTTACTACCGCCGAAACTGTTTTTTGACATCCTTTTGTATCAATTACGGTCAAAGTATAGGTACCGCCGCTTAAGCCGGTGAGATTTTGTGTAGTTGCGCCATTCGACCAGGCATAAGTATAGGGCGATGTTCCACCGGTAATAGTAGCCGTTACGGAACCGTTTGCATTTCCATTACAGCTCACATCAACTTTTACCAAAGTGGCGTTGAGAACTGCAGGCTGTGTGATAACTGAAGATGATGTTACGGTACACCCTTTCGCATCTGTAACGGTAACTGTATAAGTGCCGGCCGTTAATCCGGTACGATCCTGAGTAACCACACCGGCGCCCCAATTAAAACTGTAGTTTGTTGTACCACCGGCTACAGTCAAAGTGATGGAACCATCATTTCCTCCATTACAAGATACATTTGATTTAACAGCCGAAGCAGTTAAAACTGCCGGTTCAGTAATTGTAATTGTTTTACTCGCCGTGCAGGAACGGAAATCCGTAACGGTTACCGTATAACTTCCAGCCGCCAAACCAGTGCGGTTAGCCGTAATAATTCCACCACCCCAATTATATGTGTACGGTGCCGTACCTCCTGATACCGATAAAGTTATTGAACCCGTTCCACCTCCATTACACGGTACGTCAACTTTGGTATATTGAATATCGATAGGCGATGGCTGATTAATATTGAACACACCCGCTGATGAACAGTTGTTCGCATCAGTAACCGTAAGCGCGTAAGACCCTGCTACTAATCCGGTACGGTTTTGAGTTATCACTCCTCCACCCCAGTTGAATGTATAACCGGGCGTTCCACCTGAAACTCCGATAGTGATGGCACCATTGCTGCCACCATAACAAGTGGCATTCGTTGTTGTTGGACTTATTGATATGAAAGAAGGTTGAGATACAATTATAGAAGCTGTTCCCAAACAAGAATTATTATCACTAACCGTTACGGTATAAGTGCCCGCGGTAAGCGTACTGATATCTTCGGTACTGGCACCATTACTCCAAAGATATCCATAGGCAGGAGTTCCTCCACTAACAGTGATATCAATAGCCCCATCGTTACCGTTACGGCATTTCACATTTGATGTAATATTAGAAATTGCGATTGCCGGACTTTGTGTAATAGTGCTGCTAGAACTTGCAGTACACCCTTTGGCATCAGTAACGGTTACAGAATAGGTTCCTGCTGCCAAAGAAGTACGATCTTGGGTAGTAATACCACCTCCCCAATTAAAAGTGTAAGCAGTTGTTCCACCTGAAACAGTCAAACTGATGGCACCATTGTTTCCGCCATTACAAGCAACAGGCGTTATATTCGGCACCACTGTTAACACAGCCGGCTGATTAATTAATACCGAAGAAGAAACGCTACAACCATTGTTATCAGTAACCGTTAAAGAATAGGTTCCTGCTGTTAATGACGAACGATTGGCGGTAATAATACCGCCACCCCAATTGTAGCTATAAGCTGGCGCGCCGCCGGTTACGGTAGAAGTAATTGAGCCATTCGTTCCACCATTACACGAAACATCAGTGCCTGTTAAAGTAAGTGCAAGAACCGCTGGTTGGGTAATCGTTATACTCTGAGTTGCCGAACAACCGTTGCCATCAGTAACAGTTACCGTATAAGTACCTGCTGTTAAACTACTGCGATTTTGAGTGCTTACACCACCATTCCAATTAAAACTATATGGAATGGTACCGCCTGTAGCAGTGAGAGTGATGGAACCATTATTTCCACTATTACATGAAACGTTTACGTGGCTTTCTGTTAGTGAAAGTACGGCTGGTTGGGTTACCGTCACTGTATTTGCTACGGTACAGCCTTTACTATCTGTAGCAGTTACCGTATATGCTCCGGCAGTTAAACCGGTACGATCCTTAGTGGTAATTCCCCCGCCCCAATTATAAGTATAAGCCGGATTACCTCCTGTTACAGTCAACACAATAGCGCCATCTGCTTGCCCGTTACATGAAACCGGCGTCATTACAGCAGTGGCGGTTAGCACAGCCGGTTGAGTAATGGTACTGCTGGCTGTAGCAGTACACGATTTCGAATCGGTAACCGTTACTGTGTAAGTGCCTGGAGCCAGACCACTTCTGTTGGCAGTAGTTATCGCGCCACCCCAATTATAGCTGTAAGCTGTAGTTCCACCAGAAACGGTACTTGTAATGGTGCCATTCGATGCTCCATTACAGGTTACATTTACCGGTACCAGAGAAACGCTAAGAACTGCCGGCTCCGTAATAGTGGTGGAAGAAGTTGCTGTGCATCCTTTGCTGTCTGTAACAGTAACAACATAGGTGCCTACAGTAAGCCCGCTTCGGTTTTGCGAAATCACCCCACCTCCCCAATTGTAAGTATATGCGGGAGTTCCACCTGACGGGGTGATATTTATCGCTCCGTTGTTACCGCCATTACAACTTACATTGGTTACTGCGGCTGCAACACTCAATGCGGTTGGCTGAGTTATAGAATAAGTGGCACTAGCTGTGCAGGCATTTGCATCAGTAACCGTAATAGAATAAGATCCCTGAACTAAATTGTTGCGATCTTCCGTAGAAATACCTCCTCCCCAATTATAAGTATAGGGGGTAGTGCCTCCGGTAACCGTAATGTCTATAGAACCGTTGTTACCTCCATTACAAGAAACGGGTATAACGGAAGAAGTGATGTTGAGGGCTGCCGGCGAAGACACAACATTACTTAATGTAGCGGTACAGCCTTTGTTATCAGTTACGGTAACTACATAAGTGCCATTGGTCAATCCACTGCGGTCTTCTGTAAGCACGCCTCCGCCCCAGTTATAGGAATAGGCTGCAGTACCACCTGAAGCGGTCAAATTAATCGCTCCATTTAATTGACCGTTACATTGAACATTCGTAATAAGCGAAGTGAGCGTTAATGGAGCAGCAGGTTGCGTTACGGTATTCGATAAGGTAACCGTACAAGATTTGCTATCAGTTACAGTTACCGTATAATTTCCTGATGGCAGACCCGTAATATTTTGAGTGGCAGCACCATTACTCCAACTATAAACATATGGAGCCGTTCCCCCCGCTGGTGTTAGATTTACTGCACCGGTGGATTGACCATAGCAGTTAACATTGGTTACAGCAGGAGCAACCGTCAATGCACTTGGCTGCGTCACCACAGCCGAAACGGTTACCGTACATCCATTGTTATCGGTAACGGTAACCGAATAAGTGCCGGCAGTGATAGCCGACCGGTTTTGGGTGGTAACACCTCCTCCCCAATCATAACCGTAAGCCGGTGAACCGCCGTTTACCGTTAGTGTAATTGCACCATTATTTCCACCATTACAGGAAACCGGAGTTACCAAAGCGGATGCAGTCAGAACCGTTGGTTGGGTAATAGTGGCTGAAGCCGAGGCCGTACAGCCTTTGCTATCAGTAACGGTAACCGAATACGTTCCAGGGGCTAGTCCAGAACGATTTTGTGTAATAATGCCAGCGCCCCAATTGTAAGTGTATCCAGCAGTACCGCCGGAAGTGGTTAAAGTAATCGTTCCATTGGCTGCGCCATTGCAAGTTACATTAGTCTTTGCCAATGATGCCGTTAAAATAGCCGGTTCAGTTAACGTTACACTTGCCGTTGCCGTGCAACTTTTACTGTCAGTAACGGTAACTGTATAAGTTCCCGGTGCAAGGCCGGAACGGTTTTGTGAGGTAACGCCGCCGCCCCAATTATAGGTATAAGCTGCAGTTCCTCCGGAAGCCGTTGTTGTTATAGCGCCATTGTTAGCGCCATTACAAGTGATACCCGTTACTGCCAGCGAAGCAGTTAATGCAGTTGGCTGTGTTACTGTAAAAGATGCCGTAGCAGAACAGTTTTTGGAATCCTTAACAGTAACAGAATATGTACCTGCAGTGATGGTAGTAAGTCCCGAAGTGGTGGCGCCTGTATTCCAGATGTACGTATAACCTGGCGTTCCTCCGGAAGCAGTCAAACTAATCGCGCCATTTGTTCCTCCATTACAAGAAACATTAGTTACCGCTCCGGCAATTGCTACCGGTGTAGGCTGGGTAATCACAACAGTTTGGGTAGAAGTACAACTAAATCCATCCGTAGTGGTTACTGTGTAGGTTCCTGCAGTGAGTCCGGATCGATCTTGAGTAGACACGCCTCCATTCCAGGCATATGTGTAGGGTGTTATTCCATTGCTCACCGATAGATCAATGGCACCGTTCGAACCGCCGTTGCAATCCACATTAGTCTGAGTATATGAAGTAGCCAGATTGCTCTTATATAAATTGATCGTCTTTATATATTGAGAAGTACAAGTTCCAAACGAAGTGGTAACAGTATAAGAGGTATTGGCGGTAATATTCGCTACCGGATTGTAAATGTTGGTGGCCGACAAGCCTGCAGCCGGACTCCACGCATAAGTAGCCGGATCGAGGCCGGAACCGGTGAGGGAGGCGGTGAGTTGTGCATTCTGACCCGGGCACAAAGTAGTATCATCAACAGTTAAAACAGAAGTTGGCGGATCTTTAATCGTGATGCTGGCACTGTCATAAACCAAACCAGAACATGGATCAATCAAACGGATCTTTACGGTTTCTGTTCCTTCAACAATACCATCTGAAATCGGTACCAGCGAAATCGTGGCGGTAGTACTTCCTGCAGGAATGGTTAGCGTACCGGGCAAAGTATTATAATCTACACCATTGGTTGCAGTACCGGCAGTAGTATACGTAACAATCTGATTGGTAGACGGCGCAGTTGGCAGGGAAATCGTAAACGTTCCATTTACACAACCCTCATACGTGCTGCTAAAACCACCCGCTACGGCTGGCGCCACTGTTACTTTTGCCGCGTTTGATTGAAAAGAAGAAGCCTCTAAGAGTACACCGGAATCGTAAACCGCGTCAAAAATATCTTCTACGGCCAACTTCATGGTATAGGTGCTACAAGGCTTTACAGGAATAGTGGCTACAAATACTTTGGTCATGCCGTCGTATACAATGCACGAACTACCATTGTTATTTATATACTGCGAAGCATAAGCTGTAGATTCCCCTGGCAAAGTACAGTTGCCACCACCTGCCGCAACACCCGGCACTCCCGGATTTACCGCATTAATGGAAACAGGAAGCGTAGTAGATGGAATCAATGCCACATTCTGTGAAACATAGTTGCCACCGCCCGGATTCGGACCACTAATGAAAAAACCGAAAACATCGTTGAAAACCGAACATACATACTCAGGATATTCATCAGATCCGAAAACATATCGGAACGTAAGTAAGTTTCCTTGCGGTACGATATTGAAAGTGAGCACACATTTATCATAACCATTACCTGCACTTACACCGGCCAAAGCATTCAGATCGGGATCGCTATTGGCCGTATTACTGTAGGCCGTACTGGCATTGGGTGAATATACTTGTGTACCCGCGGCATTAGGAATGGAATTTACGTTGCCACTGGAAAGCGCCACACCATTTGCAATTCCTATAGTACAAGTATTGCCCCCGGTGAATGTTCCTGAGCCCTTATTCGTAGCCGATGCATTTCCGCAACTGAGCGTGGCTCCTGTAACGGTTACTCCCGAGCCCGCTAACGTAGCTGCCAGAGTGGCTGCATTGTTCGTTGGCGTCATTACGATCTGGGCACGCAAACCTGTAATGATAAAAATCATCAGCAGGGTTGCAGCAAGATGTTTTGATAAAATAGTTTTCATGCAGGAACCGGTTCTTTGATTAATCATATTCGCTTACGTACAATCGAGACGTAAGTTTCACACCAATTCCGCTGAAAACGTGGGTTTCAGGTCGTCAATAAATCCACAGCATCCTGTGGTTGTCCTGTTGTTAAAACAATTGTTAAATTAAATATATTTATCCTTATGATTTTCAATAAGTTGAAAAAATATGCTGAGGATAAATTCGAGTCCAGAAACGGCTAAAAAAGTGTTCAGTGAAAAATTTTCCTCAAAACGATTTTAACACTTTATAGTTCCTCTTTTTATCCCCCGAGGTCAACTCTAATGTGTATAATCCGGCTGCTAATTCCGGTTCAATTTCAATCGTATTGGTGCCGTGTTCCAAAACAAAGCTTTTCACCACCTTACCTAAAGCATCTGCAATGCGACCTGAACCTCCTGCGGGTAACGAAATCACAAAATGGTCCACAAAGGGGTTCGGAAATAATTTAATTTCAGAATTATTTAAATAATTAATTCCCGTAATTTCAGGTATATAATTTATAATTTGATTTAATTTTAATTCACAATTTTTACCGGATACCATTTGTAATGAAACCAAATAATTCTGAGCGGTTTCATAGTGATGAACCGGAGCCACTTCAACCGATGAATCACCATCACCAAAATGCCATTTAATACTAGTGCCGGCCGGGTCACAAACAAAGTAAAATGAATCGGCCGATATCGACCATGTAAAATGAATAACCGGACAAGTATCTGTCTCAACCAAACGGCCTACACTGTCGGCACAGTAACCGTTTGACGCGATTTGCCAAACCATAAAATTACCTGCCCCGGAATACTGATGTACCGGATGACTATTGCCGGAATAGGTGCCATCACCAAAACGATATTGCACCGAATTTGCGTTTGCAGAACTGTCCCAAAAAATTACTTCGGTGTGAAATACGGAATCCCCAAAACCTGCAACCGGACGACTCAAAACGTGTACTTCAAATTCTGCAAGATCGCTGTTCACTTCATTTTTTGAAAGCTCCCTTAATTTTAATTTAAAAACACCCGGATATTCCCATTTAATTTTAATTAAATTATTATTTACTGAAAGTATGGTACCGCCGGAATCTAACTGCCAGCAATATTGACTTCCTGAATGCGCCTGCACCTGATAAAGTGCGGAATCTTCAATACAAATGGTTGACATACCGCTAATTACAGGCAACCCGGGCTTTAAGGTTTCTAATAAGAACGGACAAGTATATTTATAAACCGTATCTAAAAGAGATGCGTTAAGCAGCCAAGGCTCATGCCCCTCACCTACTAATGGAACCAGCTTGTTCTTCATATGCTGGTTGGTCATGCGCCGATGAATGGCCTTACTTCCATACACTACCGGAAAAACCGGATACGAAAACGGATTGCCTGAAACATAGGGTACCAAAGGGTCTTGGTCACCATGAAATGAGATAACGGCAACACTATCGCTCCACTTGTTCCCTTCAATAAATGAAGTATCGAGAATTGCCCCCCAATTGTTGATGATTCCGCGAATGCGCGGGCAGTGGCGATTGTTGTCGGTGTTTCCAGAGCAATCGAAACATCCCAAATCATCGGGTTCTAAAAACGTTCCATAGGTTTCTGCCGGTCGTTGACTTTCTTCCAGAAAAGTTTGATGCAGCGCCGAAAAACACCCTGCACTGGATCCTGTTAAAAAAATAGCTGCAGTGTCGATTCGATAGGCGCCGGCTCTCTGACAAAGAAAACGCATAGCGGCACGCTCGTCCTGCGCCGCCCGGTAAACAGCTCTGGGCGGGCTAGATGCATCTACTACATTGAATCCCTTTCTATAATCAATTGAAACAACAACATAACCACACTTCGCAAAATACTCGCAAAAGGTGGGCACCGGTGGTTGGTTTTTATCGCCTATCAGAAATGCGCCGCCATAAGCATAAATCATCAGCGGTCTGTTCCGAAGGGTATCACCTGTGGGTTGATAAATATCCAGATACAAATCCTGAGAAATCGGCAATCCATACGGAATGGCACTACCGTAAAGCACTTGTGAAGTTTTTGTAACGTTGGGAAATACAGGATGCGTGTAACGATCGCTCACGCAACCTTGCCCCAATAAATTACTTAACGTTAAGCTGCAAAAGAGGAACAGATAGAACTTCTTCATATTCATAAAAATAAAAATCCCTTCTTTCTTCAAATACAAAAAAACAACTTCTGCAAAAGTGTGAATCGGTTGACTATAATTCTCTCGTTTAGGTTACATTCGGCTACTAACTTTTTAAACTTCTTCAATGGTCCGTAAGCTAATCCTTCCACTCTTTGTTTTGATTTTCAGTTCCTGTAAACAACGAACACTGCCAATGGTTTCTCAAAGTCCGGTACCTTCGTTTAATGAAGTGCAATCGGGTGGCGTAAAAATGATAGCCGTCAGAAACGGTAGGTATCGGGTATGGACGAAAAAATTCGGTAACGGGAACATTAAGGTGCTGTTGCTTCACGGCGGCCCGGGGCTCACTCATGAATATTTTGAATGTTTTGAAAGTTTTATGCCGGCCTGTGGTATTGAGTGTTATTATTACGATCAGCTAGGCTCGGCCTATTCCGATAAACCGGATGACACTTCTTATATCGCTCTCGATAAATTTGTTGATGAAGTAGAAGACGTTCGTGCAGGATTAGGGCTTGACAGCTTTTACCTGCTCGGCCACTCCTGGGGCGGTATGCTCACCATGGAATATGCCACAAAATATCCGGAGCATTTGAAGGGCGTAATCATTTCCAATATGACCGCTTCAATTCCCGATTACGTAACTTATATCAATAAACTCCGAAATAAAATGCCCGCACCGGAAGTAGCCGCCATGCTTCGCTATGAGCAAAACAATCAAAGTAATGATCAGGAGTATCAGCGGCTGGTAAAAAAACTTTATAACAAACATATCTGCCGGCTTCAACCATGGCCGGAACCCTTAGAGCGCTCATTCAGAAATATTAACAGCACCGTTTATAACACTATGCAAGGCAATAATGAATTTGTAGTTACTGGCAAGTTCAAAAACTGGAATGTGTGGAATCGACTGGCTCAAATTAAATGTCCGGCCCTTGTAATTGGTGCCGATTATGATGAAATGGATCCTGAAGAGATTCGGAGAATGGGTAAATTAATTCCAAAAGGAAAGGTGCTGATGTGTAAAGGAAGCCATATGTGTATGTGGGACGATCAACAGCACTATTTTAATGGCCTGATTCGCTTTTTACGAATGACGGAAAACGGGGAATGGAACAGCCGGTCGGCCGATCAGGCCCTTACCTATTTCGAATAAAATGAAGCGTTCGATTGTTTAAAGATTTTCTTAACATCGCAAAAATTTTAATCATATTTTCCAATGAAAGATCAATACGAAGCCGAACTCGGTCAATGGATCACCAATGAACGCAAAGCGCTGGAATTGCTGGATACTGCCAGTAAACTGCAATTCGATAAATCAGTGGAACTGGTGCTTTTCCGCCGAAAATTGTTCGACAAAAAAGTAAGCGAAATTCTTAACGATCACGCTTATGCCAAAAAATTCACCGGTATAAACATTACAGTTGATCACACTTTGGGGCTTACGAAGGCTATCGCGGCACTTGATTTGGCACCTTCGCGGATCGATCTGGGCCGTTTGTCGAAAGAATACATTGAAAGTGGCGCCAGCGCATCGTTTGATAGTTTCGTTACTGAAAAATTGAAAGATTTCATTGGAAAGGAAAAGAAGGTTTTAAAGCCCCGTGATGTGGTTCTATACGGGTTCGGAAGAATTGGCCGCCTGGCCGCTCGCATTTTAATTGAACACGCAGGCACGGGGCAGCAACTTCGTTTGCGCGCCATTGTTACGCGCGATAAAGCCAGCGACGATTTGGCAAAACGCGCTTCTCTGCTTCGCAAAGATTCTGTTCATGGAAAATTTGCCGGTATTGTAGAGGCTGATCCGGAAAGCAATAGTGTGATCATTAACGGCCATAAAGTTCAAATGATCACGGCCTCCTCGCCTTCTGAAATAGATTACACGGCCTATGGTATTCACGATGCCATCATCATTGATAATACCGGTGTTTGGCGCGATGAAAAAGGCCTAAGCGAACACCTCAAAGCCAAAGGCGCCAGCATGGTGATTCTTACCGCCCCGGGAAAAGGTGATATTGCCAACATTGTGTACGGCGTGAATCACCAGCAATTTGATGGTTCTAAAGGAGGGATTTTTTCGGCCGCAAGTTGCACCACCAACGCCATCGTTCCGGTTATCAAATTAATTCGCGATGAATTGGGCATTGAGAATGGTCACATCGAAACCGTTCATGCTTATACCAACGACCAAAATTTGTTAGACAACTACCACAAAAAATCGCGCCGTGGCAGAAGCGCGCCTACCAACATGGTGATTACAGAAACCGGTGCAGGAAAGGCAGTAACCAAAATCTTCCCTGATATGAAAGGCATGCTGACCTCTAATGCCGTTCGTGTTCCGGTACCAAATGTTTCTCTTGCTATCCTGAGCCTGAAAGTTCAGAAAGAAACCAGCGTGGAAAAGGTAAATGCATTACTAAAAAATGCGTCGCTTTACGGCGAATTGGTGGAACAGGTGGACTATTCACTTTCTGCCGAGTTGGTTTCGAGTGATGTTGTTGGGAATACGCATGCTTGCGAGATCGATAGCAATGCCACCATCGTATCTGATAGTGGGAAAAATGTAGTGATTTATGCCTGGTACGATAATGAGTATGGCTACACCAATCAAGTAGTTCGTCTCACAAAACACTTGGCGGGTGTAAGACGTTTGATTTACTACTAAGATCGAAACCGTATTAAATAAAAAAGGTGAAAGCAATGCTTTCACCTTTTTTATTTTCTGCAATCAGAATTTATTTAAGAAGTACTGAACCCTGACCAATAATGTGACCGGCTTGATATAACTCCACTTTATAGGTTCCCGGATTTTTAATGTCCTGCGACCATTCAATTGCCACATTTTTACTGCTTTGATCCCAATCCAGATCTACCACTTTAGTGTACTGCGCATCTGTACCTTCGGCCGTTTTCATTGTTCCTGAACCCTGCTCGGCCACCGAAATGGTTTCGCCTTTTGGATTGATGATGCGCACATAAAGTTTTAGTGGTCCAACCGGTAACACTTTGTTATCACCTGTGGTAAAACTGATTTTAAGATAATCTACATTCTTAGCTTTGGTTTGGTCAGTTTCCTTTCCGCTCTTCTTGCGGTGAACGCCTTCTACTTTTAGGTTCTGCGGCTGCAAAAGCGAACCCAATTCTACCAACTTTTGTTTAGCGGCATTATCTTCAGAAAGGCGCGCTGTGCTTTGCTTTTCTTTTTCCAGATCTTGAGAAACCTGAAGGTTTTTTGCAGTAAGTTCTTCATTCTTTGATGACAACTCTTTCACCTTAGCCTGAAGGTCGGCATTTTCTGTTTGCAATTGTACAATCTGTTGTTTGAATTTAGCTAATTCGGCCGCGCTAAGTTTGCCTTTGCGCTGCGCTTCGGCCAGTTCTGCCTGCACCTTCTCAATTTCAGCCTGACGCTGCGCTACAATTCCATCCAACTCCGCATTTTTGCCTTTTAAACCTTCCAATTCCTGCTTGGTACTTTCCAGTTGGGTATTCAATTCTTTCGCATCGGTATCCATTTTAGCAATGGTTTCCGTTTTCTCCTTGCTGGTTTTATTTTCTGTATAAAGAAGATAACCGGCCACGCCATTGATAATCAATAGCACGGCGATAATAGCCAGATAGATTTTCTTGCTGTTATCGTTCTGGTTTGAGTTGTTGCTGTAAGCATTGTCTTCCATTTGGTAGTGTGTTTGTTTTTTGTAAAGATAGTAGCGGTGTATTAATAATGAAATTTCTTTTTACCTCACGGTTTGTGCAAAACGTTTTTGTGAGCCGTGTTTTGATGAATTCCAGGTAGTGCTTAGAATAAAAAATTATGCCCACCGCTACACTACTAATATACAGCCACTTCTGAACACCATTTTTTATTAAAATTTCTAAACCCTGTGTTTAAAAAGTTGTTCACTATAAATTTTTCACGCGCTAAACTTTTTTATTCTTGCGTGTAGTTCAAGGTGGAATATTCATTCATTACCATAGAAGGTTGCATTGGCGCAGGTAAAACCACGCTTTCCAAGAAGATTGCGGCTGATTTTAACGGCAATCTGATTCTGGAACAATTTGAAGATAATCCGTTCCTTCCAAAATTCTATGAAGACCCACAACGCCATGCTTTTCCGGTGGAGTTGTTTTTTATGGCCGAACGATTTCAACAATTGAAAACATTGTTGAGCGCCGGTGATTTGTTCAAGTCCTTTACAGTAAGCGATTACCTTTTTCAAAAATCACTTTTGTTCGCCAATAATAATCTGCAACCCGATGAAGCCAAACTGTACCGGATGTTGTTTGAAATCATCAATCCCAACCTTCCCCGGCCAGATCTGGTGCTTTATTTGTACGCTCCTGTAGAGAAATTAATGGAAAACATCCGGAAAAGAGGCCGCAGTTTTGAGCAAAATATTTCGCCCGACTACTTACAACAGATACAAAAGGCGTATCTCGACTTCTTCCGGCAGCAAAACCAATTGCGCATTGTTTTACTCGATACCACACATTTGAATTTTGCCGATAATCAGGCCGACTATGAACGGGTAACCGAACTATTATCGCGGAAATACGACATCGGCATTACCACGGTGTGAATATTGCAGTAAGTTAGCCGAGAAATCAATATATATTCGTTGCGAATAAATCCCGCTTATGCGTAAAAAACTGTACTTTCTGAGTGTTTTAACCCTCATCACCTCTGCGGCCTTTGCCCTTACTACGCCTGCATTTCAGCCACTTGCGGCAGATAGCGCCAAGGCTAAAAAAGTAAAACCGGCCAAAACGGAAAAGCAAGAGCCAGCACCAAAACCAAAGGCCGAAAAAGCGCCAAAGGCCAAGCCTGCGGCTAAGGAAAAGCAGGCCAAAACGGCTTCTTCTCCCAAGGCTAAAGCCGCTCCCGCCGCTGCAAAGAGCGGTAGTGGAACAAAATCCGCTTCAAAGTACCAATTGCCCTATAAAACCTGGGCGCTGACGCTTCATGGCGGCATCACCGATCCGCATACCGACCTCAACTATCGCCGCTCATTTGGTGTGTCTACACCAAAGAACGAACACCAATGGTATTTGGGGCTTTCTGCCATTCATATGTGGGACCCCGCATTCGGTATCATGGGTAGTTTCCATGCCGGCATGTTGCAAGGCGTGGTGGACTCGAATATGTCCTCCCGAGATGATTATAATGCCATTAAAAGTTCTATTGCTCCCGGAGGAAATTACTTCCAAACCAACTTCTACGAAGGTTCTTTAAGCGTTTACTGGAATATTACCAACACCGTTTTTGGCGTAAACCGCCTGCTGCGTGCACAAGCGTCGGGCCGGGAAATGCGCGGCCGCTGGGTTTCGCTCTATACCCACCTCGGCATTGGTTATACCTACGCTAATGTTAAAGTTCGCGATTTGAAAACCGGAGCAATTGATAATCGCCCTATTTTTTCCAATGGCGGGCAGCATTCCTTTATGATTCCGGTAGGTGCCGGATTGAAGTTCAAACTGAGCAAAAGCATTGATTTGGGCATTGAAGGAGCTTTTCACATTATGATGAGCGATAAACTGGATGGCTTTAAATTCCGCTATCCATATCGCCGTAATGAGGATTTTTATACGCAGTTAGGTCTGAACCTCACGTGGAAGATCGGCAGCCGTAAACGCGATAAAGAACATATTGAATGGAAGCATCCTGAAGAAGGTTTATACGAGCAAATGGCACGTATTGATAAACGCGTTGATAAACTGTATCGGGATAGCGACAACGATGGCGTGAGCGATGTTTTTGATAAAGAAGAAAACACACCGGAAGGCGTTAAAGTATATGGCGATGGTTCTACAGTTGACAGCGACCGCGATGGCATTCCTGATACCAAAGATCTGGAACCGTTCAGCGACCCGGGAGCGAAGGTGAACGAATTCGGCCAATCGCTGGATAGTGATGGCGATGGCGTTCCAGATAGCCGTGATTTGGAAGATGGCACCAAGCCGGGAGCCACTGTCAATTTCCAGGGTAAGGATTTGGACAAAAAATTCGCAACGGTTACTGATGGTCATGGCGGATTCTTCTTCCCTTCGGTTTATTTCAATTTTAATGACGATAATGTGTTACGCACTTATGAAGATGAACTTCAGAGCATTGCCAAGACAATGCGCGAAAATCAGGGCTTGAAATTGCGTGTAATCGGTTATTGCGATCACAAAGGTCCGGATCCGCTGAACGATGATTTGGGCATGCGCCGCGCCAAAAAAGTGATTGATTACATGGTTCGCGTTTACGGATTCCCGCAAGCGCAATTTGAAGCAGTTTCGAAAGGTAAGCGCGAATTGGAAAAAGGTCATGATCAAATCAACCGCCGCGTTGATTTCGCTGTGATCAAGTAACTCGTGTTAATTTAAAGTATAGAAAGTGTCCGGCTTTTCGGCTCAGAAATGAGTAGAAGAGCCGGATTTCTTTTACATTTGCCTCAACTGAACATCATGGATAAAGCGCAATTAAAACTAGACCTTAAAAAGGAGATTATTCAACGTTTGAATCTGGAAGGTATGAAGCCGGAAGAAATTGCCGATGACATGCCGCTATTTGGGGAAGGTTTAGGCCTCGACTCGATTGATGCGCTGGAACTGATGGTGATGCTCGATAAAGGCTATTCTATAAAGATAACTGATCCGAAAGAAGGGCGAAAAATCCTTTATAGTGTAGAAACCATTGCAGATTATGTGATGAACTACGACCCTTCTAAAGCGGAAACCCCCACACCGCCTCCAACTGCTCCGGAATCTTAATTTTTACAACACCTGCCGTTTTATGGCATTATCACAATGTTGTAACGCTGCAACAGCCCATGTAAGCCTGAGGCGCTAAAGCAGGCGTGTTTTACGATGTTCAACTCAGGATCGATTATATAATTGACTGCACTCGAAAAATCAGCCTTTTCTAAAATGGTATTTTCAAATTTTGCCTGGAAGAGATCACAATTTTCGAATAGCGCATCGGTCAAATCACTTTCGGTAAAATCAACATCCTGTAAATTGCAATTCAGTAATCGGCACTTCTTCATTTTCATTTGGTAGAAAGAAGTATGGCTTAGGTTACAATCAGCAAAGCCCACCTGAAACCCAAAACTGTGGCAATTCTGAAAGGCTAATCCCAGCATTTTACAGCCCTGAAATAAGACCTCGCGAAAGGAAGTGTTGCCTAACTTTGCCATACTCAGATTACATTGGTGGAACTCACATTCTATAAATTTAGAAGCACCCAAATTCACTTGCTGAAAATCGCAATTTCTAAAAATCACATGCTCGTAAGTAGTGATCTCAAATGGCGATTCCGTGTAATTGATTTTCTCAAAAGTAACATCTTCGAAACTCATCAAAATTAATTTTCGTTTCCTGCGTTATTATTCCAAACAAATCTACAAAATGAAAAAACTCCTTCTACTTATGTTGTGCTGCACTATTAAATTTATGGAAGCTCAGGAACTTAAACCTACCATGGAAATGGCCTTGGTGCAGGTGAAAGCCATAGACGACAAAAATATTGCACAAGCTTCAAGCGAAATCATTTTCATTTCCCAGAAAGACAAAAAACCTTTTAAGGGTAAAACAGATGCCACGGGGAAGTTCAACTTGCTGCTACCTGTTGGTCAAAAATTCGAAGTGCTTTACAAAGCATTTTCTGATGTAAAAACCGACCTTGTTTTGGAACTCCCGGTTGAGAAAACACCTTACAGGATTACCTATACCATTACCGTAACGCCTCCAAAAACGTTTACATTAGATCACATATTTTTTGATACCGGAAAATGGATGTTACGGCCGGAATCTTATACAGAGTTAAACGAACTGGTAGCGTATTTACAATTGCGCAAGACCATGGTTATTGAGATTGGCGGCCACACTGATAATGTAGGCACGCCCGAAAGCAATCAAAAGCTGTCGGAAAACAGGGCGATGGCGGTTAAAAAATATTTGGAGCAGAAAGGCATAGCCGCGGGCCGGGTATTATCGAAAGGTTATGGCGATACGCAACCCATTGCAGAAAATGACAGCCCTGAAAACCGTCAAAAAAATCGTCGCACAGAAGTAACCATCATTTCAGAATAAAAAAAAAGCCGGAAGATTACTTCCGGCTTTTTTTATGATGCATTCTGTTGATTATTTCAAACCAAGAGCCACACGTTTAAAAGCTACTACAGAAAGTCCTTTTTCTGCTTCACCCAAAAACTGCGCAACCGTCTTTCCACCATCTTTCACAAAAGCTTGTGTCATCAGCGTATTTTCTTTCAAATAGCTTTGGGCAGCGCTTTCAGCTATTTTCTGAAGAATATTCTCAGGTTTGCCTGAGGCGGCCGCTTTTTCTTTAGCGATGCTCACTTCGCGATCTACCACTTCTTTCGATACGCCTGAAGCGTCAACAGCCAAAGGATTCATGGCAGCTACCTGCATAGCTACATCTTTTCCGGCGGCGGCGTTAGCGTCGCTTTTTGCATTGTTCAATGAAACCAATACACCGATTTTGTTACCGGCGTGGTTGTAGGCTACGATATTTTCACCATCCAGACGCTCGAAAGCCGCCAGGGTGATGAGTTCACCGATAGCAGAAACTTTCTCCTGAACTTTATCTTTTACGCTGGTACCTTCCAGTTTCAGGCCCATTACTTCTTCCAGAGTTTTGGCATCTGATTCCAGAGCTGCCTGAGCAATTGATTTCGCCAAACCACTGAACTCTTCGTTCTTTGCCACGAAATCGGTTTCGCAGGAAAGGTAGGCGATTACACCTTTTTTGCCATCAGCAGCGGTGAGGGCTACAATGCAACCTTCATTGCTATCGCGACCGGCACGTAATTCGGCTACTTTTGCACCTTTTTTGCGCAGATAATCCACAGCAGCCTGAAGGTCGCCATTTGATTCAGTAAGTGCTTTTTTACAATCCATTAATCCTGCGCCTGTCATGTTGCGCAGTTCGTTTACTTGTGAGGCGGTAACTGTTGCCATTTTTTTATTTCCTTTTTGATTGATTTAAAAATTCGGTTGGTGGTGAAAAAAACTTGCCAAGTTGGATAACTTGGCAAATTCTGTACTTTTTGTTCTTATCGGCGAGCTGAAGGGCGCGATTTGCCGGCACCTCCTCCTGCTCCACCCGGGCCACGTTTTCCACGTCCGCCACCGCGTTTGCGGTCGCCGCCTTCTTCTTTCAAATCAGCTTCGAAGTGGTTTTCGTTGATCTCTTCTTCTACTTCTTCATCTTTGCTGTCTACACGCTCAGCCAAACCTTCGGCAATGGCGTCGGTAATAAAATTGGTAAGCAAAGCAATTGATTTTGAAGCATCGTCATTTCCAGGGATAGCGAAATCTACTTTAGTAGGGTCGCTGTTGGTATCAACAATTCCGAAGGTATTAATGTTCAAACGTTGTGCTTCGCGAAGAGCGATGTGTTCGTGTGAAATGTCAACCAGGAATACAGCAGCCGGAACGCGTGGCATTTGCGAAATACCACCCAGTACACGATCCATTTTTTCGCGTTCGCGGGTTAAAACCAACTTCTCTTTTTTAGTTACGCTTTCCAATGTGCCGTCAGCAAGCATTTTTTCAATGGTTTGCATTTTCTTCACACTTTTGCGAATAGTGCTGAAGTTCGTAAGCATTCCACCCAGCCAACGCTCGGTAACGAAAGGCATGTTTACGCGTTTTGCGGCTTCTTTTACTACTTCTTTACCTTGCTTTTTCGTAGCTACGAAAAGGATTTTGCGACCACTTTTCGCGATAGATTTCATTGCTGCAGCCGCTTCTTCCAATTTTTCGGTAGTGCGGTTCAGGTCGATGATATGGATACCTTTCTTTTCGCCAAAGATGTAAGGCAACATTTTCGGGTTCCATTTTTTGCGCAAGTGGCCGAAGTGTACGCCCGCTTCCACCAATTGTTCGTGAGATATCTTAGACATATTTTTATTCTGATTATCGTTATTGAAATGAATTCGGAAGGATTAACGTTTCGAGTATTGCTCCTTCTTACGGGCCTTGCGGATACCGGTTTTTTTACGTTCTACCACGCGTGAATCGCGACGCAGGTATTTCTCTTTTTTCAGAGCCGGACGCAGTTCTTCGTTATCAGCTACCAACGACCGGGCAATGCCCAGCATGATGGCCTCGGCCTGGCCTTTAACGCCACCGCCGCGAACGTTCACTTCGATATCCCACTTACCGGCGGCCTCAACGGTGTTCAACACCGCTTCGATCTTAGTTTGCAGGAATGTTTGAGGAAAATATTCTTTATAGTTTTTGCCATTCACAGTGATTTCACCGCTACCTCCTTTCAGCACCACACGTGCCACGGCTGCCTTTCTGCGGCCAACTTTAATTGCTTCGCTCATAGTTTACAGTTGTTTTGGTTTTTGAGCCGCGTGCGGATGTGTCGCTTCGGCATAAACAAATAATTTGCGGAACATCTGACGGCCCAGCGGTGTTTTAGGCAACATACCTTTAACTGCCAGTTCAATCAGTTCATTCGGATTTTTCTGAATGATATCTTTCGGACTGCGGTGAATTTGGCCGCCCGGATACATCGTATAGTGTACGCGGTCTTTCACATTCATTTTATTTCCGGTAAGGCGAACCTTGCCGCTGTTGATCACGATCACATTATCGCCGCAGTCGTCGTGCGGAGTAAATGTAGGCTTGTGCTTTCCGCGCAATACGGAAGCGATTTTAGACGCCATACGGCCCAAAGTCTGGCCTTCGGCATCTACGATATACCACTCGCGAGTAATCTCGTGCGCGGCAACCGATTTCGTTTTGTAACTTAATGAATCCACTGTTTCTGTTTTTTTACTTTATCAAATGGGAGCGCAAAAGTACCCTTTCTTTCCAGAAAAACAAGGTATTTTTAAAACATTACCCAAAAAGTGCTGATAATCAGGTGTTTTTTGGATAAGAAAGTGAGAAGCTATAAGACGCAAGTGGCAAGCAGCGAGCTTTGAGCTACGAGCTACGAGCTACGAGCTGCGAGTTACGAGTTACGAGCTGTGAGCTGTGAGCTTTGACTCGTAAAAAGCACTTCACAAATCTGTCATCAGCATGCAACTTCTACCGGAATGTCACCTTTCCGTCTTTGATTTTCAGCCTGTAGAGTTCTGAACTATCTACTTCGCGGCCGTTGAGTTTACCGGGTAACCAGATTCCTAAAGAATTAAAGATCGCAAGCACTTGGGTGTTCAGCGCTTCGTTTTCAAACTTCTTTTCCATTTTGCACTGGATCACCTCGCCCTTGCAATTGATCATCAAGGTTACTTCGCCTTTATCGTTTAACTCAGGATGGCTTTTAAAAAAGGGTAATTCCTTATTCAGCCGGGCAAGGATGGCCTCTTTGGTAATAGGACATTTGGCTTGTTCCTGACCTTTAAAGGCGTTGAATAGTGCGTAGGTTTCATTTTTATCGCAAAGGCCGGGAATATTTTCAGTGATATCGAGGCGGCTGACGAACTGTGCATTCGTTTCCTGAATGGCTAAACTCAACACTAATACGAAAAGGATTTTCTTCATAATGATTTTTTAAATGTAGCCAGAGTAGCGCCCAGCCAAGCCATTGGAAAATAGGCCAACACCAGATCGGCCACGTTGAACCACATCGGCGCGGGGAACATCAAAACTGCCATAATGCCGCCACTGAGATTAAAAGCGCCAACTATCAGCGCCAGCAGCATTTTTCTGGAAGCCGCCAGCAGCGCGGCAAAAAAACCGCCAACCAATGTACCAATTGCATGGGCCAGAAACGGCATCAGAAAATGGATGGGTTGAAACAAGTGAATGGAAGCCTTCAGGCCTTCTTCGGTAGTAACATCAGCGCCGGGTGGCGGCGGAATGATAAACGGGCTCAACTTAATGATGGCCATATTCACCAAGCCACCCAGAAATAAACCGGCTAGAACGGCCAGAACATTGCGCACAATTGGATTCATAAATGGAAAATAGCAATTCCGGCTCATTTATGAACTTGGCGCGTTGCCAGGGAAGTGTGGCTGCGCCAGGGATGCGGCGGGCGAGCCGAAGGCGAGGCCACGGCCGAGGTACGAGGGCGTGGCGGAAGCGCCAGCGTACCCCATAGCAGCCCGGCCGAAGGAGGAACGACTGAGGGGCGCCATAATTTTATAATTCTTCTACATTCGCGCACTTATGGTGATTTTAGGATTTAACAGTTACGGCCACGATTCGGCGGCCGCTATTTTGGTGAACGGCAAACTGGTTCATGCCGTGGAAGAAGAGCGTCTGAACCGCAAAAAGCACGACGGCAGTTTGCCCAAACTGGCCATAGCCGAGTGTTTGAAGGCCGCCGGACTCGAAATTGGCGATGTAGATCACATTACCTTTTTCTGGAATCCGTGGATTTCGTATGCCCACATCCCTGAATTTGCGCTGAAGTTTTGGAACAAACTGCCCACATTGCTGATGGAACAGCAGAACATGAGCATGGAAGAAGGGTTGGGCCTTTTGGGCTATTTAGGCGATATGCGCAAGCTGCCTAAAACGATTAAGGAACTTTTTCCTTCGAACAAGGGCTATAAGTTCAAATTCCACTTGATGGAACACCATTTATGCCATGCCGCCAGTGCTTTTTATGTGTCGCCATTCAACGAAGCTGCCATATTAACGCTTGATGGCGCCGGTGAGTGGAGCACGTCGATTTCGGCTATGGGAAAAGGCAACAAAATGGAAGTGTTGAACCGTGTGAACACCCCGCATTCATTAGGCGCATTTTATCAGGCCATATCGCGGCATCTGGGTTTTAAGTTGATTGAAGGTCCGGGCAAACTGATGGGTTTGGCCTCGTATGGCAATCACGACAGCGACATGTACCGCGAGATGAAGAAACTGGTAAAGCTGACTGATGACGGCGGTTTCGAGATCGACCTCTCCTATTTCTGTTATCACTACACCCGCAAACGAGCCGTTACCGAAAAGTTTGAAGCCATTTTTGGCAAATCGAAAACGGAGGGTAAAGACTGGACGCCTAAAGAACTGGATGTGGCGGCAGCGGCACAGCATGTAGTAGAAGATGTGATTCTTCACATGGTGAAAAAACTGAAAGAACGCACCAATGCCGATTATTTATGTATGGCCGGAGGTGTGGCGCTGAATAGTGTAACCAATGGTTTGATTGCAAAAACTGGATGGTTTAAGGACATCTACATCCAACCGGCTGCAGGCGATTCGGGCACGGCACTGGGCAGCGCATTGCTGCTTTATCACAGCGAACTGAACCAACCGAGAAATTATGTGATGAACACCGCATTTCTTGGTCCCGGCTATGATGATGCCGCCTATGAGGAGGCTTTGAAAAAATTTGATTTACCGTGGGTGAAGGCCAAGACCAACGCCACCACTTTTGCTGCGAAGAAACTGGCGGAAGGCAAGATTCTGGGCTGGTTTCAGGGACGGATGGAATTTGGACCGCGGGCATTGGGCAACCGCAGTATTTTAGGCTCGCCTGCTGTGGCAGATATGAAAGAAGTATTGAACGCCAGGGTGAAATTCAGAGAGCCCTTCCGGCCATTTGCAGCCATTGTTTTGGAGGAAGATTGCGGAAAATATTTTGACAGTTCTTTCCCTAACCCGTATATGCTTTTGGTTTACAATGTGCGCCCGGAATATTTGGGTAAGATCCCCGCCATTACGCATGTTGACAATTCAGTAAGGATACAAACGGTAAACCAGACGGAGAACCCGCAGATGCGCGAGTTGCTGGAAACTTTTAAGAAAGAAACCGGCTATTCTGTTTTGGTAAATACGTCGTTTAACATCAAAAGCGAACCTATTGTGGCATCGCCATACGATGCGGTGTACAGTTTTGAGCGGGCCGACATGGATTATTTGGTGATGGGCGATTATGTGGTGGCCAAGAAGGGTGATGAGAAAGCGTTGGAAGGGTTGTGAGAAGTGTGGTGGGTGTGGTGGGTGTGGTAGGTGTGGTGGGTGTGGTAAGTGGCGGCCCGTACGATTAGTAAATTAAATGGACGAATTAAGAGGCAACTCCAGTTCGAAAATGGAGCCTTGAGGCAGATTGTCGCGCACGGCAATTCTTCCTTTATAAATTTCAACAAATCGTTTCACGATGAAAAGTCCCAGGCCTGTGCCCTTGGTTTTGCGAGTATCTTCATTGCCAACCCGATAAAATTTTTCGAATATTTTTTCCCGCTCTGCAGGCGGAATGCCGATGCCTTGATCGGCTACAGAAAGGATCAAATGCGTATCGGTCTTTCGCACCTGAACCTGGACCGTAGCGCCCTTTTCAGAATACTTTACGGCATTTTCAACCAAATTGATAATAACAGAACTAAAGCCAACTTTATCGGTAAACCACTGAATATCGGGGGCGGTTGTTAACTGAACTTCTACCTGTTGTTTATTTTGCCGAAGCCGTGATACCAATTTTTCGGAAAGTTCTGACACATTCACCATTTCGTTGGCAAAACCGTGGCCTTCTTTCTCCATCTTGGCGGCAAAGAGAATGTTATCCACCAACGCCTCCAGGCGCGTTACATCGCCCATCGCATTATCCAGGATGGTTTCCCTCACCGGTTCGTCAAGATTTCGGCGGGCCAGTGTTTGAAATGAAAGTTTGATAGAAGCCAAAGGCGACTTCAGTTCGTGAGTGATGGAATGAAGAAAGTTGCGTTGTTGATCGGCCAGCTCCATTTCGATTTTGAACACCCGGCGCACCACCAGCAATCCGGCCACCAAAAGCACAAAGAACACCCCGCCTTCAGAAAGTATCATCAGTTTCTGGCGCTGGTATTTTTGCTGGATTCGTTTGAAATCGGGAGTTTCACGATAACCAGTGCCATTGGAAGCATGGAAGTTGATTTCGTTAAGGCTCACCAATTCGTTGAAGGCCGTTTCGTTCTTGGCAAAAAGCAGATAGCCCCACCACAGCGAAAATGCAATGGTATAGCCAAAAACTACGTAGAACAAACGGAACGGATTGCGGATGGCGCTGCCTTTCATACGATAAATGTACTAAGGTGAATTGACATTTTACGCGTGGCATTGGTTTTGCCTGAATTCTGGATCGAATGCATCAAATGCTCACTACCCATTTGGAATACTTTCATATTCGTAAATTTGCATCATGGCAAAAAGAAGAAAGAAAACGGCTGAGGAAATTGCAACCGAAAATGAACTGCTGAAATTGAAAATGATGGCAGAGTTTGGAGGCAAGTTTCATGGGAGCAGTGAAATTCCGCCTGAAATCGAAAATCAATTTTTAAAGCAGATCAACAAATTTCACAGTGCTCACCATTCCGCGCCATTAGTTACGATTTACGAAATGATCGGCAAGCCCGAATACAACCATGTGCATGATGTGAGCGATAAAACGCTGAAAAAGGAATTGAAAGCGATTTTGAAACCGTTAAAGAAAAAGGGCATCCACATTGAAACACTCAGCGGTGTTTCTGATCGTGAACTTTATCGTTTTATTACTGAAGAAGTGTTCAAACAGGAAATGCAAGACCTGAAACTGAAAAACTGGGTGACGCAGATTGTTTACGAAGACTACCACCCCAGCAACGATTTTGATATTACACAACTGGCTCATCAGGCCGTACAATTTTATTTCGATGAAAACTTCATTGCGCCTGAATTTATTTTTGCCGAGCAAATGAAGAACCAATTAGGGTTGGGTACCGATTTGGAAGAACTAACCGAGCAAGCTTCCACCTTCCGAAAGCAATTCCACCGCATGGCTATCGAAGAAGTGCTACTTTCGCCCATACAATATGAGGGAAGCTCACATGCCATCATCAGCGCACACATAGCTTTCAAAGCTCAAAAAGCCAAAGGCCGAATATTTCAAAAATCGAATCTGGTAATGCATGTTGAGGTAATGCAGGAAGAACACAGCGGCATGTGGGTGATCGAAAAAATGTTTTTGGCATAAAAAAACGCCTTCCGGCTAACCGGAAGGCGCACTAAAAACCAATAAAACAACCGCAACCCTAACAGTTGAGATCGCCAATTTGTTCAACCCAAGGTCGGTTTGATGTTTTGATAATTTTGGCGATTTGAAGATTTAGAAAGAATCAGAAATGGTACCTCCACTTAAAGGATTGGATTATCAATAAAGTAGCGCACATTTCCTGCGGCATCCTTTGAATCGTTTTTGAGTTTTTCAAAGTGATCACGGCGATCAGTGATAATAAAAAACATGTATTCATCGAATATGATGCTGTTTTTTGATTTGGCGTATAAATCACCATCGTAGCTGTTCGCCAGCATCACATGGGCTTTGTGTTGTGTACTGAACCACCACGAAATGCCCCGCAGCAGAATATCGACACCTTGTGGTGAACCACAAACACAAAATGGATACAGAATATTATCAGTGAGTTTCAATGAGGCAATCATTTTGAAAAACCCCTTCGGATTTTCGAGCGTGAGGCTGAAATAATCACCCCAGTTCATGGCAATACAAGCCGCATCAATCGAGCCATCGGCTTTGGGCAACATCATTACCTTACTGGTTTTTGAAAACGACTTTAAACTAGTTATCATTTTCAGAAAGCCCTCCTCGGAATAGTAGGTTTGAAATACATACGATGCTTTTTGCTGCATCATCAACTGATACATTTCCCGAAGTTTTTCAGTATCGTTTGTGATATCAACCAGCTTTTCGTAGGCCGATTTTTTTCTGAAAAAACGATTGATAATGGTATTAGAGCGAATAGGAAAGCGTTCAAAATGTTTTTGGTATTTGGTTGAATTAAGTACCAGTGCATCTACGATGGCTTGATTTTCCTTACCCATGCTGGCATAGGCAAAATGAACGCCGTACACATCTACCAAACTGTGCAATACGGAGAACACCAGCGTAAATATTTTTTTGCGACGATATACCTTTTTACCGTTTTCAGAACGGTCGCTTATGCGCAGCATATTGTAGTAGAACCCTTCATGAACGCCCTTTTCATCTTTAAAATCATAAATATTGGCGTGGATGTAACCTACCAGCCAATATCCCCGCGATTGGCCGGTTTGCTGGGGCATGGGATGCAACACCACCACTACTATGGCTCGGTCGTTAATATCCTTCACACAATTCGGGAAGTCATGGAAATAGGCTTGAAATGAAAGTTTGCCTTCGCCTTTCGCATTTTGATGCTTTTCGGCACAGGAAATTACTTCCCGGCATTGCTCATAGAAATAGTTGGTGTCGGGATTAAAGCCAAACTGCGACAGTATGGCGCCCGAATGGTGCATTTCTGACATGGGGAACGCCAAAATGAGCAAGTCGCTATCAAAGGTATCTTCCGACTCAATTGGGATGGTTTTGTAATCATACCGGCTGCCCGAAGGGCCGGTTATATAATGGTATTCACGATGTTTCATTTTAAAAAGTTAGATGCAACAAAGGAAAGGTTTAAGCCCGCATTTGGCAGTTCTTTAACAATTAGCAGCGCCTTTAGTTTTGTTTAACATTTATACTAATTCTTCAAACAATATGGAATGAATTTTGAACGTTTAGATGGGTAGAACGAACTCCAATTGTGAAGAGAAACCATTAGTAATTTAAACAACCGAGTTATGACAACTGTAGATTTCACTACCCGTTTATATGAATACGATCCGGTTTTGCGTCCGTACGCTTTTAATTTGGTAAAAAGCAAGGAGCGCACCGATGATTTGATACAGGACACCTTTTACCGCGCCATTATCAACAAAGCCAAGTTTACCGAAGGTACAAATGTAAAGGCATGGCTGTTCACGATAATGAAGAATATCTTCATTAATGATTATCGCAAAAATCAAAAACGCGGAACAGTGACGGATCATTCCGAAAATCAGTACCTCTTAAACAGTACGGCCAATTCGGTGAAGAATGACAGCGAGCGCACTTTCATGGCCGAAGAAATCGACAAGGCCATGCAATCAGTAAGTAAAGAATTTACAGAGCCCTTTTTGATGTATTTCAACGGCTTTAAGTATCAGGAAATTTCCGACAAACTGGCGCTTCCGCTTGGAACAGTTAAGAGCAGGATATTCTTTGCACGAAAGGAATTGCAGCAACGGCTGAAAGGCACGGGGCTGCGTTATTCCGACAATTAATTTAGGGGGCGTTCACCGGAATTTTAATTTCTGAAATTCCGGTGCACGACACCAAATTAATGCGTGTGGTATCGGTTCCATCGGGACTGATGGCCAACAAGCGCTGCCGTTGACGATCTTTAGCAATGGTAAGATTCTGAAACTCAATTTTTCCCTGGACATCGGTATTAGCAAAGGTAACATCCGTAAATTCCGTTTCAGAAATCACCTGCTGTACTATTACTTTGGCGGCCTCCAAACCTACCGTTGAGGAAGATGATTTTCGGTAAATGATTACGGTGCTGGTACTGCTTGGCTTATTGAGGCAAGGTGGAGGCTGACGAGGTGGATTTACAGCTACGGAATTGATTCCCTTTACTTTAACGGAGTTTATAAAATCGCGGATGTTATCGGGTAACACAAATGGTACCACGATAAAGCCTAAGATGAAACCCGCCACTAATATGATTTGATTATTTTTCATAGGATTAATTTGCTTTTACCGGAATAGAAATTTCTTCTACACCTGAACAAGAGCGCACATACACCACAGTGGTGTCGGTTTGATCAGGCGAAATGGCCATAACCCGCTGCGGATGATCACCGAAGGCTACGACAGCCGGCGACAGAAAAACACCGTTGCTATTAGTTGACCCTGTGCTGGCATTCGGATGGTCAGGTACATCTTCCTTCTGAACAAATAGCTTCGCATCCTGCAAACCCGGTTGCGCATCCCCATTATTTTTCCGGTAAACGATCAACCGCGTGGAATTAACGGGCGTTGCGGTACAAGGAGGTGGCGCAGCAACAATTTGATTTTCGGAACTTTTTTGAAGAAAAGCCGGCATGCGATCATTGACTAAAGTGCCTACCATTCCGCCTACAATAAAAAGCAACGGCAATTTCCATAGCAACGATGAATTCATAAGCGTGTTTTTAAGCGATTGATTATTACTTTTAAATATATGAATTTCCATGAAGGCGATTAAAAGTGCAGAAGAGCTTTTGGCGAAGGCCCGGAGCGAACTGCTTTCAAAACCCGAGAAAAGTAAGGCGATCTGTGAACAACTGTTGGACGTAGAACGCAACATTTCAGCTTCGCAGAAGGGAGAAGCACAAAGACTGTTGGGCATTGTTGCAAACATGCACGGCAGCACTATAAAGGCACTTCGTCATTTTACGCTGGCACTTGAAAATTTTGTAGCTGTAGCCGACCAAAATGGTATGGCCGCCGCGTACACCGGTTTAGGAGCGGCTTATTTCTTACGATTAGAATATCCTGTTGCCATCAAGCATTTTCTAAAAGCGCGAAGCATTTGGAACAACACAAAAAACCATAAGGGCGAGGCCGGTATTCTAATCAATTTAGCCAACTGCTATCAGCGAATGTCGGCCTACCAACAGGCCTCACAGGCGTTTCTCAAAGCGTTTCAACTGGCAAAAAAAACGCAGGATGATTCGCTGCTATCCAATTGCAGCATCGCATTCAGCAGTTTTCTATTGTTACGAAAGCGATATCGGGAAGCGCTTCGTTATCTGAAACCGGCTTATGCCATCAAAATAAAAAGCGGCGATGAGGTGAGTTTAGTGGCGGTGCACAACAATTATGGTTTAGCATTAATGGGTGCAGGAAAATTTATCCCGGCGCAAAAACATTTCTCGCAAGCGCTCCATTTGAGTAGTAAACATCAGTTGAAAGCTGAAAATATCAGGGCCTATTTAAACCTGGGCGAACTGTTTATGAAGTTAAATGAAACCGAGGAGGCCCATCTGCATTTTACAGAAGTGTTGCGCGAAACCCGATCAGAAAAATTTCGGGAACAACGGATGCTTGCGTATCGAAGACTTTCCGAATTGTATGAGTTAATTGGAGCACATAAAAAGGCGTTACACGCATTCCGAAAATTTTATTGGCAACAACATTTGTTGATTCGAAAGGAGAACATCCGGGAAATGAATCGCTTCCAATCGAATTTTATGCTGGAAAAGAAAGAACGTGAAAAGGAGATTTTTAAATTAAGAAATGTAGATCTGAAGAATGTTTTGAAACGTTTAGACGATGAAAAAAAACAAACTGAAAAATTGCTGTTGAACATTTTGCCGGCCGAAATAGCTGCTGATTTGAAAAGTCGGGGGTCTTCCGCAGTGAAAAAGCTGGAAGAAGTTACCGTTGTTTTTGCCGATATTAAAGGATTTACAAAACTCAGTGAACTTTATGAGCCGGAAGAACTGGTAGCCGAACTCGATTTTTGTTTCCGGCATTTTGATTCGATTATGGATAAGCATGGTTTGGAAAAAATTAAGACTATTGGCGATGCCTACATGTGCGCCTGCGGTGTTCCCAAACCCAGACCTGGACACGCGTTGAAGGCCGTTCGCGCCGCCATTGAAATGAACCAATTCATTTTAAAAAGAAAAAAAGAACGTGAGCGCAGCGGAAGGTTTGCTTTTGAACTTCGGATTGGAATCAATTCAGGACCGGTAATTGCCGGAATTATTGGGGAACGAAAATTTGCTTACGACATTTGGGGCGATACCGTAAACACCGCGGCCCGGATGGAACAAAAAAGCGAAGCCGGGCAGATAAACATTTCAGAGAGCACTTTTGAAAAAGTAAAGCGGCATTTCAAATGCACTTATCGCGGCGAGATTGATGCCAAGAACAAAGGTAAACTCAAGATGTTTTTCGTAAATGATTCTTTATAACGAATTTAAAAATGCGATCAGCTTTTGGCGATCCGCCTTCGGCATATTCCTGAACTTTTCCTTTGAATTTTCGCTTTCGCCTCCATGCCAAAGGATAGCTTCTTCCAGATTCCGGGCACGGCCATCATGGAGATAATTGTTATGTCCATTTACAATTCCGGTGAGCCCTATTCCCCACAGCGGCGCAGTGCGCCATTCTTTGCCTGACGCCAGAAAATCAGCGCGATTATCGCTAAGACCTTCGCCCATATCATGCAGCAAAAGATCGGTGTACGGCTGAATGCGCTGATTCGATAACTGAGGGAACGCTACATCCGTTGCGGTGTACATCACCGGTGTATGGCAACTATGGCAATTGGCTTTCAGAAATAGCGCCTTACCTTCCTGCACGGCGGCGTCGCTAACGTTTCGGCGGGCCGGAACCATTAAGGTGCGCATATAGAACGCTACGCTGTAAAGGGTACTATCGTTGATATCGGTTTTATCTTTATCACTGCCGTCGTATTGTGGTTGTCCGTATGAATTTTCTTGTGGAAATATGGAATTGGTAATACCGATATCGCCATTGTAAGCGCCTGCGGTTTGCTGCAACAAAGTGGGTTGCGAGGCCTTCCAGCCAAAGCGGCCAAGTGATATGCGCTGTTCTTTAACATTCCAAACGCGATTGGCTCGCCCGCTGATGCCATCGCCATCAGCATCGGCAATATCTTCATTCTTAATTATGGCCGATTCCGGTATGGCCTCGAGCAAACCCAAACCAAAAACCGGAGCGGCCATTCGGGGGGAAATGCGCATTCCTGCCGGCACAGCGGTGTAAGGATTTTCGATTACATAATCCGGCGATTGCAATTGATAAGAAGTGCCATCGGCATAAGCCCCTGTTAGCATGGAATAGATAATTTTCACATGGCATTCGCCAGTAACTCCCACTATGCTTCTCGGCTGCAGCTGCAATCCATAGCCGCTAACCGGAATCGGGCCGCCGTGTTCATCGGAACCATCCAAACTACAACGAAACAGCATACCATCTAATTGCTCGCTACCGCTGCTGGGCCGCCCCCGGCCATCGTTTACATGACACGCCGCACAACTTACATGATTATATAAAGGACCAAGGCCTGGGTTTACAGGCGCCGGCGCACTTACAAAAGGGGCTTCGAACGAACGATCGCCAACTTCATGATTGAAAGCGCCGAAGGCGCTCATCGAAAAAGCATGAGTGAAAGCTCCTGCTCCCGCATCAAAAACCGTCATACTGCCGCCGCTCAACCGTTCATCATAATCTTCTTCATTAAAGAGCGCCGGTTTACTGCAAGCTTCTATCAACAACAGAAATACGGTGAGGATTAGAAATGCCGAATTTTTCTTTATAAAGAACATTTTATTTTACTTTTTGCTGAACCAGCGGTAACAATTCATCTTCAAGCGTTTCATGTAAATCGTTAATGGCTTTTTGCGCCTGCAATAGTTGCGACTGATGCGTAAGGATAGCTTCTCCAAAAGGCACCGGAATTACTTCCAGCGATGCAATGGCTGTGTTGAGTTGCGATTGAATTTTGTTGTTGAGCGAGGCATTCGTTTCTTTTACAAAATCAGCTATACCTTTCCCTTCGCGATCGCGATATTTTCCATTATACAAATTTTGTACGCTGCGAATATTGTTAGCAAAATCGGTTAATGAATTTTTACTAAACGGAGATTCTTCTTTTGACGGATCCTGTAGTGAGAATGGTTCCTCAATTTTACCGCCGGCCACTTCCTCACAAATGCCTGACATACCATTAACCAGTTCTTCAAAGGCTGCGCGTTTTGATGCATACCAACTAGTTTGGTTTCCGGCGTGAATGATATGATGCAAATAACTGGTGCTTTGGCTAAGGTCGTATTGCGCGTACAACGCAGCTATCGTTCTGGCGGTGTTTTGAGAAAGCGCTTGTAAGTATTCCTTTTCGCGGCTGGTAAGATCGGCTGCCGTTTTATTACCATTTTTTCCCCATAGCATATACTCCATAGGGTGATATCCCTTTAAGGCGTCATCTAAATTATCGATTAGTGAATCGTTAAAAGTAACGTTTGAAGCCATTAGCGCATTCATATCCACCCAATTCACCGGCCAGGTATCGGTATGCGGATCATAACCTCCGGTGCTCACCGGGCCCCACAAAAAACCTTCACATTGTTCCCACACTGCGCGGAGTTCCCGCCATTTTGTGCGGGCATCTTCCAAATTGGCGGTATTACTATTTGCCAGCAAAGCCGCCACGCTGTTTTGATAACTTACAGAATGATCGCGCAGATCGCGGAATGAATATTCTACTACGTTTTGCGATACATCGTTCAGAATACCGGCACTCATTTCTTCCAGATTCACCGGTTGCGGTTTGGAACATGAAATCAATAGCGAAATGGAAAAGACCGAAAGGAAAAATTTTGTTTTCATGATAATTGAATGGCGACGCTATTCGCGTTTACTTGTACATTAAATTTACGCAGCGGTGAGGCCGCCGGACCTTGTAAAACGGCGCCATTTGCAGGATCGAACCGACTGCCGTGGGCATTACAATAGAGTTGCGAGCCGTTGAAATAAACCGGATTATTTTCATGCGTGCATTGCATGTAAAAGGCCTGATACGTTTGATTAGTACTGCGCATCAGTAACACATCGTATTCGAGTTCCGGTTCTCTTACAATGAAGTAATTTTTAGTAGCGTCCAAGGTGGAAATTGGAATTTCGATAAGTCCGTTGGAACTCTTTGCTTTGACAATAGCCGCTGAACCCGCACAACCTTCCAGCCCTGATAGCAAACCGGCGGTGGCCAACGCCCCGCAGATTCCGCAACCGGTTTTTATGAATTTTCTTCTGTTCATTTTTAAAAATTGTATCCCACGCCGATCTGCAGGATGTGATGGGTATTCACATACGGCAATTGTTGCGGGAAAGGATTGATAACAAGTGCCGGATTAGGATTACCGGTATGGCGATATTGATAGTTTACTTTGATGATTACCGGCCGTATGGGTTGATAGGCAATTCCGGTGGTTATGAAAGTTTGTTTGTTCGTACCGGTTTGAATGCCGTTTTCGGGAACGGTTTGGTTTACGTCCAGCATTTCATAGCGGATGTAGGGCACCAAACTTCTGTCAGAGCGAATTCGTTTTATTGGGGTGAATACATTATATCCGATTTCGGCATAAGTTCCCCAAGCTGACGATGGCGTGTTATTGGCATAGGCACGATTGATAGCGTAGGCTTGAGAAATAAAGAAGTGCGCGTAAATGGCTTTCGCATAAAAACCATGGCCCGAATAACTAACATCACCGGAAACCAAACCAACGGCCGAACCAAACACGCCGGTTTGGAGTTGCAAACTATCAGCCGTTCTTTTGTTTAAACCTACGGCGCCGCCATAATATCCGGCAATTTGAGCGCGGAATCCCTGGATGTTATAGGCTAATGAAGCAGTTACAGCTAAATTTTTTGAAGGCGCCAAACTACCCAATCCACGACCTTCGCGAATGCCGTTACCATTGGCGAAACGAGAAGCATCTAAGCCGTTGATTAATGCTGCAGTGTACTGAAAGCCCGGCAGTTTAGGTGTACTTCCATATAGGCCAATTCCAATTTCGCGCCAGGTGGTTGGAATGATTACGGTTTCCACCATCGGGCGATCCACGCTCCAGTAATTCGTAGGCAAGTGATTTTCGTTCATAATTCCGATACGGGGCAAGAATAATCCCCCAACCAGATAAACATCTTTAGAAAGACCAAAGCGAAGAAACGCCTGTTCTACCGAAAACTCACCGGTGAAACGGGAAGATTCGATAACGGCATTCTCCAATTCGATTTCTGAAAAGAAAGAAATGCGTTTATTGAAGCGATGGCCTACAAATAGCACCAAACGTTGAAGTGTTGCCAACCCTTCCCCTTTGCTAAAATTGTATTCATACTTGGCCTCGCCATAGGATCCCAAGTAGGTCCTTTTGCCAACATTTCCCGCTGCGGCCGTTAGCGAGTCTTCGGCCGTAAGAAACTGATTAATCAATTGCATCTGCGCCTGAGCAGCCATGGCAGCAGTTAAAAACAACAAAGAGAGTAGTGCTTTTTTCAAGAGTTTTATTTTTAGATTTCGTCTAAACAAGGGCAAATGTAACAAGGGAAACTGTATAGACAAGTTCTAAATAAGGAAACTGACCAAATTCAGATTTTTAAGTAACAAGGCCATCTTGCTTCATAAATTCTACTTTTGTGTTTATGAAGAATTTATTCGCTATCAGTCTGATCTTTTTATGGAGCGCTGCCCCGGCGCAGAAAAAAACGGCCGGAAGCAACGATGCTTCCCGTTGTGAAGTGATACGCACTCTTATTGTGAAAGCACAGACCAAGGTGATGAAGGATGAGGCCAGAGAAAACATTCCGAATGATGATATGGAAACCTGGAAAGCGGCTACTACCCTTCCGGGCGCTACGCGCTGCATCATTCAGGATGCGGTTACCACCAAAGCCTATATAGCGGAATTTGGTTTTGTGTATTCTAAAAACGAAGATGCTACATTAACACAGCAGTACAACAATTTGGTAAACGAATTCAAAAACTGCTTTAAAAATGAATTCAAAGAGAATGTGATTCATCCTGAAGAAGGAATTCTGCACGGGTCGCAATTTGAGGGATTGGGAAAGAATGCTGATGTGAACGTGAATTTCTTTCAACTCTACAATCCTGCAGAAAAGAAACAATACGTTTCGATTACCATCATGTACGACCCGGAATAAGAGAAGAGATGAGAATTGAGAGATGAGAGATGAGAGTTAGGCGAGTAGCAGCATTGATTTTTCAAAAGGGTTGGCAAGGTTTATAATCTGATCAATGAAATCGGGATGCTGCAATTGAAATCCCACTACATTCTCACTTCGCTCTTGCCAATTCCCTTCGGGAAATAATTGCTGATGCAAATTCCGAATCTGATTCACGCCTTCCTCCTGTTTCTTTTTTTCGGCCTTCATTAATTTTGCGGCAATAATTTGCAACGATTGAAGAGCCTTTTGTTTTTCGGCATCTACGGCGCCTTTTAATGTAACATCAATTGCGGCTGCCTTTTCGCTCAATGCGTCGAAAGTGGATTCCAATTGTTGCCTTTCTGATTCCAAAGACAGATCGGTGTTACTTTGGCTTTTCACATAATACTTTATCAAATCTTCTACATCGCCAAACCAAAATGGCAACGGGATTTGCAACTTCTGCCATTTTTTGAATTGCGAAGCATTCAAGATGGTGAATGCAGGCCGCATCGCTAACATGGGAAAATTAACGCTGAACTGCTCAAAAAGCGGTTTCAATTCCAGCCAATAACTGAGTTCGCCGGCACCGCCCACAAATGCGAGATTGGGCAGCACAATTTCCTGATACAACGGACGCATCACCACGTTAGGACTGAAGCGCCCGGGATGTGCGTTGATCTCTTCCACCAATTGTTCCTTCGAAAATGTAACCGAAGTGTCTAATACTTTAAAATGACTAGATTCTTTTACAATGCGCTTTCTCGAATTTTTCTGTAGATAGAAAAAATTGATCTCGCGGGGAACCACCTGAAGTTTGTAGTTGACGCTTAACTGAGCCAAATTTTCTTTTAAAACCGCATTGGCCGTTTGATCAACGATCTCACTTTTCATTACCGGAATAAACAATCGCTTCAAATCGGCATCATCCTGATTTATCACTACCAGTCCATACTTCCCGAAAAGGTCGTGAATGTATTGCTGCGTCATGGTTCCAAATGCGGTGTGTTTTTGGCTTACTTCACTCCAGTACCGAACAATTTCGGTACCCGGTTCCCCTAAAATAGTTTGCAACGAGGCGATGGCCGTAGCAAAATTCCCGGTAGGAATGCGACCTACAGCACCATGGGTATCATCGGCCATCCAATTAATGGTTTTGCCGTACACATTGGTGTGGCCCAGTTCTTCCCAGTCGTGATCTTCACTTCCCATCCAAAACACCGGAACAAAATGCTTTTGAGGGAAAGCACTTTTTAATTGACGCGTCAAATTAATTGTAGCGGCAATTTTGTACACATTAAAAACCGGCCCCAAAAACAAACACGGTTGATGAGCCGCAGTAACTGTAAAAGTTTCTGCGCTTAAAAAACTATCTATTTGCGGCTGTATGAATTCCGAATTTTGTAATTTGCTGTATTGCTTTATCAGGGCGCTATGCAAGGCGTTACGGTCAAGATTTTGCGTGCGTTTTTCGTCCATTACCTTCCCGAATTCTTCCAATGAAAATTCGTAGTTGTAAAAAGAGTGCAGCTCTTTTTTCCGGTTCAGATAATCTTTTACTAACTCCGGAAACGAAGCGATACTTGTGAAAGGAAGAGAAGCAATTTTTTGCATGCTTAGGAGTTGATCACTTCACCGAATAAATCGAATTCTTCGGCGCGTACAATTTTAACATTGGCGAAATCACCTACGCGTACATAGCTGTTGGTGGCATCTACCAGCACTTCATTATCCACTTCCGGTGAATCATATTGGGTGCGGCCAATGAAATAACCGCCTTCTTTTCTGTCAAAAAGAACCTTCATTTCTTTTCCAACGCGTTGCTGGTTCAGTTCCAGTGAAATTTCTTCCTGAATGGCCATAAGCGTTGCGGCGCGTTCCTGTTTTTCTTCCTCCGAAATGGCGTCTTCCATTTTGTAGGCTCTGGTACCTTCTTCATGCGAATAGGTAAAAACTCCCAAACGATCGAAACGCATTCTTCTTACAAAATCTTTCAATTCCTCAAACTGCTGCGGCGTTTCGCCGGGATGGCCCACCAAAATAGTAGTGCGGATAGCAATATCCGGAATTTTTGATCGAATAGCGCTAATCAATGCTTCCGTTTCTTCGCGGCTGATGTTGCGCCGCATCGTCTTCAGCACATCGTTGGCGGCATGTTGCAATGGTATATCGAGATAATGGCAAACTTTTGGATTCACGGCCATTTCATCAATAATTTCCAATGGAAATTGTGCAGGATACGCATAATGAAGGCGAATCCATTCAATGCCTTCCACAGCCGAAAGACGCTTCAACAATTCGGGAAGTTGGCGCGTTTTGTAAATATCAATTCCGTAAAACGTCAATTCCTGAGCAATCAGCATGATTTCTTTTACGCCTTGCCTGGCCAAATTCCTCGCTTCATTTTCCAGCTCTTCCATTGGCCGCGACACATGTTTACCGCGCATCAGCGGAATGGCACAAAAAGAACACGTTCGGTTACAGCCTTCAGAAATTTTAAGGTAAGCATAATGCGATGGCGTGGACAACATTCTTTCGCCCACTAATTCATGCTTATAATCAATTTTGAAACGCTTGAGTAGTTTTGGCAATTCTGCGGTTCCAAAAAAAGCATCTACCTCACTAATCTCTTCCTCAAGATTGTCCTTATAGCGTTGAGAAAGACAACCGGTCACATACAGTTTTTCAATTTTCCCCTGATTCTTGGCCTCAGCGTATTCCAGAATAGTGTTCACACTTTCTTCTTTGGCGCGGTCAATAAAGCCACAGGTATTCACAATTACGATGTTGCGACCTTTACGCCATTTGTCGTGCTGTACATCATAGCCGCCATCGCGCAAATGCGCCATCATCACTTCGCTATCAACCAAATTTTTGGAACAACCCAGCGTAATTACACTCACCTTGTCTTTTTGGAACGATTTCGTTTTCACGGCGCGAAAGTAGCGAAACGGCACTGATTTTCCGTTTCACCATCCACGCCCGGCCTTTTGCTGCCGGGCAAAAACGGTTAATTCAAAACTTCTGCCTCCTGCTTTACGTTTAATATATTTGTAACACCATATGGAACGGGAAGTCTTATCAATCAAGCGTAAAGCCTTACGCATCAATCTGGAATCATCCATTTACGGAACCTTTGCGGAAATCGGAGCGGGTCAGGAAGTAGCGCGAACGTTCTTTCAGGTAGGCGGCGCTTCAGGAACGGTGGCCAAAACGATGTCGGCCTACGATATGTCGTTCAGCGACGCCATTTATGGAGAAGAAGAATCGGGCCGATATGTGAGTGATTCCCGCCTGAAAAGCATGCTGCACCATGAATATGCGCTGCTAACTGAACGTTTGGTTGGCGAAAAATATACGCATCGCCGCTTTTTTGCTTTTGCCGATAGTTGCACCACTATCAATTTCATGAAGAATAATGATCCGCACTGTTGGATGGGGTTGCGCTTTCAACTGATACCCGAAGGTCCGGTTAACGAAGTGGTGATGCACCTTCGTTTGAAAGAAAAGGATGCTTTGCTGCAACAGCGCACTATCGGCGGCATGGGCGTTAACCTGATTTTTTCCTGCTTTTGGTTCTCCAGCAACATGGACTCGTTTGTTGATTCGTTGATGGACAATTTGAGTACCGATCAAGTAGAAATTGATATGCTGAGCGTGAAAGGTGAAAACTTTTCTCAGGTTGATAATCGCTTGCTGGCATTAATGCTGGTAAAGAAAGGATTTACCAGTGGCACCATATTCGGGCCCGACAAAGAAGTTTACCATCCAAAAGATATTCTTTACAAAAAGGACATTGTTTGTTTGCGCGGGCGTTTTCGTCCGGTAACAAAAGTGAGCGAAGATATGTGCTACTGCGGCGTAGAAACGTTTAAAAAAGTGTTTCACGCCACTAAAGAAGATGTGATTGCTTTGTCGGAACTCACCATCAATAATCTGGAAGCCGATGCCGGTCTTTCCGACAAGGATTTTTTGGACCGCACCGAAATACTTTGCAATCTTGGCCATACCGTGATGGTTTCCAACTGCCAGAAGCATGATACGTTAATGGAATATCTGCGCCGTTGCCGGCCCAAACACATCGGCATTGTGGTAGGCATTATGAACCTTCAGGAATTGTTCAATCCTTCGCATTATGAGTTCGCACAAGGAGAGATTCTGCGCTACTTTGGTCAAATATTTCAAAGCAACACCCGAATGCTGGTTTACCCATTCCAACCAAAGGCCGAGGGACCAGTAATCACACTGAATGAATTTGAGGTAAATGAAGAATATCGTCCGTTACTGAAATATTTGCGCGACAATAATTTTTTAGTTGATGTGGAAGGTTATGACACTTCTTTGTTGCAAATATTTTCAAATGATGTAATTAAAAAGATCAAAACCGGAGAGTATGGCTGGGAAGAGGATGTGCCCGAAAGTGTTGCTGAATTCATTAAGCAGAATTGCCTGTTCGATTACCCGTGTGAAGTGAAATACGAACAACCGCAATAATGCGCCGGTTGCTTTGGTTGGGGGGCGGTTTTGAATACACGGTTTTACCACTGCGGCCCTCACTTCCCAACAGCCGTGTGCACGGGATGTTCAACAATGTGATTAATTTGCGTTTTACCTACCTTTTAACGGCTCGTGCAAAAAGCGAAAAATTTTGAGGTATGGTTGTTTAACAGCAAGGTATGATGAACGAAGAAGAAAAACCGATTTGGAGTTACAACATGGAGCGCCACAAACCACTGAAGGCCGGGCAGTTGCTGCTTTCAGAGCCGTTTATGTGGGATGAAAATTTTAAAAGAACTGTAGTTTTGGTATGCAGTCATACTACCGACGGCACCAGCGGTTTGTTGCTCAACAAACCGGTTCAACTGAAACTTCAGGATTTGATCAGCGATTTCCCCGAGGCTTTTGATGCCGCATTATATTTTGGCGGACCGGTAGGAACCGATCTCGTACAAATACTGCATACCGTTGGAAACGAGCTGGAAGGTAGCCGCAAAATTTGCGATGGGGTGTGGTGGGGTGGCGATTTCAAACAATTGAAAGACCGAATTCGTCAAGGAAAAATTTCGCCCGATCAAGTGCGGTTTTATCTGGGTTATTCGGGTTGGGAAGGCGGACAACTCGATCAGGAAATGCACGACAATTCCTGGATCATCTCTCCTGCCACAAAAAGATATGTTTTCTATCCCTCACACGATCAGCTTTGGAAAAATGTGATGGAAGAAATGGGCGGCTTGTACCGCACTATGGCGCAATATCCTGAAAATCCGATATTGAACTAATGTCTTCCACTTTGTCATTTTCCGGCGCTGAACACATAGCCTCGCAGCAATTGTTATTGCTGCAAAAACAGTTACAGTTTATAAAAGAGTGTTCGCCCTTTTATAAAGAACGATTAGCTGCTGTAAATCCTCAAAACCTTCGCCATATCAGCGATCTGGCCACTTTGCCTTTTACCACCAAAGATGATTTCCATACACATAGCGAAGCGTTTTTGTGTGTGCAAAAAAATCAGATTATTGATTATTCAACCACCAGCGGCACCACAGGCAAGCCGGTAGTGGTGGCGCTTACCGAAAGTGATTTGCTGCGTTTGGCCGAAAATGAAGCGCAGTCGTTTGCGTGCGCGGGTGCGGTGGCTGATGATGTATTTCAATTAATGCTCACCCTGGACCGGCAGTTTATGGCCGGAATGGCCTATGCCATGGGACTTCGAAAAATTGGAGCAGGAATGGTGCGCCTTGGACCCGGGCCACCGGCTCAACAATGGGAAAGCATCCTTCGCTTTCAACCAACAGGATTAGTTGCCGTGCCATCGTTTTTGATAAGGTTATTAGACTATGCCAAAGCTAATGGCATTAATCCCAACCAAACATCAGTAAAGAAAATAGTGTGTATCGGGGAACCGCTGCGGCATTTCGATTTTTCACCAAACCCTTTAGCAACGCGTATTTCAGCACAATGGCAAGTGCCGTTGTACAGCACCTATGCTTCCACCGAAATGCAAACTGCTTTTACCGAATGCGAATGCGGCTGCGGCGGTCATTTGATTCCCGAGCTGCTGATTGCTGAAGTAATAGGCGAAAAGGATGAAGTTCTTGGTGAAGGCGAAATTGGCGAGTTAGTGATTACACATTTAGGCGTGGAAGGGATGCCATTACTGCGCTACCGTACCGGCGATATGGTGGCGCGTTTTGATACGCCCTGCGCCTGTGGCCGCAACAGCATGCGCCTCTCGCCGGTAATGGGTCGCAAAAACCAACTGATAAAATTCAAGGGTACTACACTCTATCCGCCCGCAATTATTGAAGCAATCAACAGCATAGCTGCGGTTTCCGATTTTTTAATTCGCGTAACGAAGAACGAATTGGAGGTAGATATTTTAGAAGTGTTTATTAGTCAGCGCGGCAATATGGATGAAACCGATTTGCAATTGCGCGAAGTGTTGCAGCGCAAACTCCGGGTATTACCCGAAATTCATTTTGTATCGAATCACCAACTACAAGAGATGCGCCCTGCCGACAGCCGCAAGCCGGTTACGGTGATGTTTGCATAACGTTACGCCATATTTAGAATAATATGGGCGGCAACCGCGCTGTTCGCTGCAATCTTTGCCCGCCAAAAAAGGCAAAGCAATATAATGGCTGAAACAGAGGCGGGCAAAGGATTTCCGCTGCCATCGCTGCCGCGGGGCAACACACTGGCCCGGCATTCGTATTCGCGCGAAGGGAAATACCAATTTTTAATGGTTTATCGGTATTGCTGCTCAATTGAAATCGCTTTCGTTTCACTTACTCACACTTAGTTCCTATCATTGCTTTATGATCTTACTTCGTTGTTACGCCCGCATTCCTGATTTGATTTATAGTTGGACCAACGGCTTGCTGGACCTGCGCATTCTTCCAATTTACAGCTATGGTTTTATGGTAGCCTGCGGTTTTTTGGCAGCAGCCGTGGTGGTAACCCGCGAACTGAAACGCCGGGAAGCTTTGGGACTGATGCCGGCTTTGGGCGAAAAGAAGGATGGTACAACTGAATGGACTTCGGACCTGGTTGGCGATTTAGTGATCATTTGCGCCATATTTGGCGTATTAGGTTCCTGCTTCTTTAACTATCTGGAATCGCCCGATTCGTATAAAGATTTTTGGCAGCACCCTGTTGAATCGCTGTTCAGCGGACTTTCAGTATATGGCGGTATGATTTGCGCCGGACTGGCGCTGTTGGGTTTCAGCCTTTACAAAAAAGTGAAGATCCCGCACATGTTCGACAGTTTGGCGTATTGCTTCATATTGGCGGTGGGAATAGGGCGATTGGGTTGTCAGCTTTCGGGCGATGGCGACTGGGGCATCGAGAATTTGGCGCCAAAGCCTGATTTGGTACCGCAATGGTTGTGGTCAACGCACTACGCGCACAACATTGTAAACGAAGGGGTGTATATTTCGGGATGTACCGAAGAGCATTGCATGCAATTGGCGAATCCGGTTTATCCAACGCCTATGTATGAATTTTTTGAATGCACCGCCATTTTTTTGTTGCTGCATTTCATGCGGAAAAAACTGACGGCCCAACCCGGCATGTTATTCTTTGTGTTCAGCATTGGTATTGGCCTGCAGCGATACAGCATTGAGCAAATCCGCGCGGTAAGCGATCGCGATCTTTACCAAATTTTTGGCGCCCATTTAAAACAAGCCGAAATCATTTCCATTGCCATGGTGATTATAGGTGTTATTGGCGTTGCCTTTTTAGAAATCTATTACCGCAAGCATCCGGCGCAAGGCCCGGCGCATGCGTGAGCGGGCGCAGTGAAAAGCCCGCAAGCGAGCGAGGTACGAGCGAGTGCGGACTTGTAACGAAGCACGCGACCCCGGAGGCAGCGATGACACGTTTGGGTTAAAACCTAAGGTAATGGCTGCCGCAGGGGGCACGCCCTAAAAAAAATTAAGGATAGATTTTGCGCAGCCAATCCAAAATTTCAGGAAGAATAGCATCTACATTATTGCTCATGAGCGCGTGGCCCATGTTGCGGAAAATAACCAGCTCCTTACGGCAATTAAGGCGTTCGTAAAGTTTCTTGGTATAATCAACCGGGAAGATGGTGTCGGCATCGCCTTGAAACACCATTACCGGTACTTTAATTTCTTCCATCGGCCTGGCCATTGGTGTTTGGCCCAGCGAGTGGAGCGCGCGCAGCGAAATATTTTTAAGGGCCAGCGGATCATTTTCGATGAATTGCCGGATACTTCCGAAGTGTTCCAGTTTGATGCTATCGAGATCGATATATGCCGACATTGGGATGAAGGCGTTCGGCATTTTTTCGGCATTGCCAATAAGCATGCGCATATACTTAAACAGCCGCGGATGGCGGGTGAGTTGTGTGGTATCCATACTGGTGAGATCGGCAAAGTTTTGACAGATCACACTATTTAGGCGTTCGTCTTTAGCCGCCATGTAGAGCGAAATGATACCCCCTTGCGAGCTACCCATCAGCGACACTTTTTTACCAAATCGTTTGATGGCAAAATCAATGGTGTGGCGAACATCCGTCATAATTTCATGAATGGTGTAATCGCCACGCGGGCCTTCGCTTTGGCCGTGGCCGCGCGGATCGAGACCCACTACATTATAGCCGCTTTGGCCCAGTTTGTACATCAGCTCGGCATAACACATTGCGTAAATTGCCGTTCCGGGAACGAACACAATGGTTGGCGCTGATTTGGAATGTTCATAAACATCGAGGTGCAGTTTGAGGCCATCGCTCGATATTTTTTCGCTTTTGAAATAATGATGATATGGCGGCTGTTGCAGCGTTTCGGCCATATAATCGAAGTAATCGGATACGTTGAAGAAGGTTTTGTCTTTTACTGAAAACATAAATCACTTTTGGCTATTTGCCATTCACTTGCGATAGAATTCCTTTGGCGATGAGGTATTGACCGGCAGTATAAAGAATCATGATCCAAACGCCTGCAAGGAAGAATTGTTCGTTAAACACAAATTTGTTAATGGCAATAATACTGTCAGAAAACATAAAAAGCAGTGCACCTGCGGTTACCTGAGCGAAACTGGCATCGCTTACGCGGCCATAGCGGTTAATGGCAAACACCACCATGATGGCGATAACGGTGGAATACACCGCCACCGGAATTTTCATATCAGCCGGCACCGGAGGGAAGATCACGGAGATCAGCGCAGCGAAGTAGATAGCGAGCGGAATGAGAATCCACCAGCGCGATTGCAGCAGCGGCGTTTTTGAACGATCGCTCACTTTACTAAAAACCACGGCATACAGGAGATGGGTGATGAGGAAACCAACGAGGCCAAGCAGAAAGAAGTTCGGATTTTTAAAAACGAACATCAGGGCTACATCGCCAATCCAGGAAAAAAAGAAAGCTGCGATAAGTAGTTTGATGTGCTGTTGCCAGGGAGTAGCCGAAGCGCTTATGAGAAAAGCCACGAGTACGGGCATGAGCAATGGTTTGGTAAGGAAGCGAAGGGTGTTATTGGATGAAAACTCAGCAAACACTTCAAGTATAGCGAGAAGGATATAACACCAGGCGATGATACCGGTGCGCTTTGTAGCAGGTGCCGATTGCGTCATATTCTTTTTTGTAAATGAAGTAAAATTGAATAAAAGAGAAAGCTGAATTCTTTGCAATGATGCGAAGTTTCAGTTAACGGAAGCTATTTGAGGATATGAGTTCCGTCAGTTTTTGCGATTCCGGACTTCATATTTTTGTTTTTTCATATTTGTTTTTTCTATCATACTTAAATTAATTTTACCAATGAAAAATGCCGTTTTGTACTATGCCATTTTGCTTCACATTCGCTTTATTTATCATATTTATTGATTGAAAATAAAATTGATTTTGCTTATTTTATCTATGAAAAACAGAACTGTTTGTATCTTTGCATAGCGAAACGAAAAGGCACACAACTCATATTATTATTTATACATATTTGTATTTTTGGCATGGTTTGTGCAAAACGGTTTCACATTAAAAAACAATAAAAAAAACAATCATGGCAGATCACAGCAAATTCCAGGAAACCCTTAAAAGCCTTTTGTATGCCGGTGTTGGTTACGCCGCCAATACATCAGAGCGCATTCAGAAAAACGTTGACGACCTTGTAAAGAAAGGCAAGATTAACGAGCGCGAAGGCAAAAAAATTGTTGATCAGGTGGTTCACGACGCCGAGCAAAAGCGTCAGGAACTGGAAACCCGTTTGAACAAAGCTGTAGATAAATACAGCAAATCAGGCATGAGCCAGATTCATAGCCTCACTACAAAAATTCAGAAATTAGAAGGCGAATTGGCAAAACGCGTTCAGGGCGCTACTTCAAAGGCTGCGGCTAAGGCTGCTCCGGTGAAGGTTGCTGCTCCCGCCAAAAAAGCTGCTAAAAAAGCCGCTCCTAAAAAGGCCGCAAAGAAAGCCGCCAAATAAGCTAAAGACTCTTGTTTTGGTTTTGAAAGCCGCTTCGTAAGGAGCGGCTTTTTTTGTAAACGCCCCGCCAGCGGCAACGGTGTCACCGAATACGTGTATCCGTGTATTCGTGTATCCGTGTATCACCGCCTTTCACCTAACCTTCAACTTTCATCTCTCATCTCTCATCTCTCCTCTTTTCATCTTTCAGTTTTCATCTTTTAACTTTCAACTTTCAGTTCTCATCTTTCATCTCTCCTCTCTCAACTTATTTCCCTACTTTCCCGCCTATGATTCTCGATCAAACATTCCGCAATTTGGGCCGCACGCGCGAAATACTGGGCATCCTCATCAAATATGGTTTCGAAGATGTAGTAATCAACTCTACGCTGCGCAATTTGGTGCCGGAAAGTACCCGCATCAAATGGATGCGCGAAGAAAAACCGGTAATGGAATATACCCGTTACGAACGCATCCGTATGGCGGCTGCCGAATTGGGTCCTACATTTGTCAAATTGGCGCAAATCCTCAGCAACCGGCCTGACATTATACCGGAAGGTTTGGTAAAAGAATTTGAAAAACTTCAGGATCGCGTGCCGCCATTCGCTTTCGATAAAGTGAAAGTAATAGTGGAACGGGAAACCGGACAAAAACTGGAAGACCTCTTTACTTCCTTTAGCGAAAAACCTCTTGCTTCAGCTTCCATAGGGCAAGTACATCGCGCTCAACTCAAAACAGGTGAAGAAGTGGTGGTAAAGGTACAGCGCCCGGAAGTTCCCGATCTGATTGAACGCGACCTCAACATCATTAAAGACGTAGTGCAACGTGCTGATCGCTATCTGAAAAAACAAGGCGTGCTACAAGCTGATGAAGTAGTGCGTGCCTTTGAACGCAGTATGCAAAAAGAACTCGACTACCGAAATGAGGCGCGCAATCTGGACCGCTTTCGCACCACGTATGCGCACCGTCAGGATTTCTACATACCCCATCCCTATCGCGAGTTCTCTACCGATAAGGTATTGATCATGGAATTTGTAGAAGGCTGCAAGATAACCGATGTAGCACAGCTAAATGAGTGGGGAATTGACCCGAAAGTGATTGTTGAACATGGCATGGACATCTACCTCACCCAAATATTTGAGTATGGTTATTTCCACGGCGATCCCCATCCGGGAAATGTTTTGGTGAACAAAGAAGGAAAAATCATTTTGCTCGATTTTGGAATGATTGGCCAATTGATGAAGAAAGACAAATATGCCTTTGCCGGAATCTTCATAGCTATGTCGCGCAACGATGCCAAAGAAATGGCCACTAACCTTATGAAACTGGCTGTAGAACACAATATTACCGACTTACGCCAATTTGAATATGATTTGAACGATTTGATTGAAGATTATGCGCATCTCGACGTTAGTGAGTCGAGCATTCAGGATGTGATTCAGCGGCTGCAGAAGATCATGTACGATTATCATATCACGGTTCCCAGTGGCATCTTTATCATTTTCCGCGCCTTTGCTATTCTGGAAGGCATTGGCAAGAAAATGTATCCGGGTTTTAAAACCTACGATTTCATTCGTCCTTACGGGCAACGGTTGCTTACCGATCAATTAAAGCCCGAAAATTTAGCCGATGAAGCGGCCAATCGCTTTAATAGCTTGTACAGCTTTCTCAACTCCATACCAAACGATCTTCGCAACATTATTCAAAAGACCAACAAGGGAAAGATGCACTTCGAAATCGAATTGCAAGGTTATGGTTACGCATTAAAGAAATGGGATAGTGTAACCAATCGTTTAGCCATTACCTATGTAATTTGTGCCCTGATTATTGGTTCATCTATTGCGCTCTTAGCGCCCTATCCTGAAGAGATGCAGTTTTACTACGGCATCAACAAATGGAGCTTTTTCGGTTATCTGATAGCCGGCGCTATGTTTGTTGTTTTAGTTTATACCATCATCAGAAGGAGAATTTATAAGTAAAAGCAACGCCAATGGTTTTTACATGCAAACACTTCGATGAACTTTCGTTGGCAGAATTGTATGCGGCCATGGTGCTACGGCAAATGGTTTTTGCTGTAGAACAGCAATGCTCCTATTTAGATGCCGATGGGAAAGATCAGGCTTCTTATCATTTATTCCTGAAAAGCGATTCAGGTGAATTACTGGCTTACTCGCGTTTGATACCAACAGGTGTAGCCTATGCTGATTACGCTTCTATTGGCCGCGTAGTGAGCCATCCCGCGCATCGCAAAGAAGGATTGGGCAAAATGATTATGGAGCGATCGTTACAGGAAATGCAACGCCTATTTCCGGGAGAACCCATCAAAATTGGCGCACAGGAATATCTGAAGAATTTTTACGAAAGTTTTGGATTTGTTGACATTGGCCATCGTTACATAGAAGACGGTATTTGGCACATACAAATGACTTTTGTTCCCGGTTCAAAGTAGTTGATTTGTATTGCAAATTGGCGAAACCTGAAACTTCTTACCACTTAAATTTTTCAGTTTTCAGTTTATAACTTGTAATTATTCATTTTTTTGGGGTGCCCCTTCACACCGCTATTCGCATTTTTCGAAACAGAAAACGTTTGCCTTCGCGGTGTTCAGGGTCGCGTGCTTTCGGGGTTCGGCTTCGCCTCCCGTGCGCAGTTCGTTCCTCCTGCGCACCGCTCGCCAAGGCTCGCGCCCTGACGCCCGCTCACCCAAAATAAGCCTGGCCCTTCTAATCGCCACCGGCCATTTATAACTTTCAGTTTGCAACAAAAATTGGGTTTACTTTCTTTCTTTCAGAAATTTCCGCTGCGCTAAAAACTCAGCCATTTCCACTGCAGGCACACCCACAACCGATTTATTGGATTCAATATTGGAAACAATCACACTTCCAATTCCGGAGGAAACGTGGTGGCCGATAACCATTCCGTTTTTAATAGAAACGCTTGGCGCAATCCAGCAATTTTCACCAATAACGGTGCTTCCGGCAATCATCGAATTGGCGATAATCAAACTGTTCGCTCCAATTTCAACGCCATGAGCGATATGAACCAGATTATCCACTTTCACATTCCTTCGTAAGATCGTACTGCCAATCACGGCTCTGTCGATGCAGGTATTATTACCTATTTCAACGTCATCCTCCAAAACCACATTGCCTAAATGTGGCATCAGTTCATAACTACCACCGTCCGCTTCGTTCTGCTCATAACCAAACCCTACTCCGCCAATGGTATTATTCGCTCCTATCACCACCCGATTTCCGATCACGCAATCTTCTAAAATCACGGTGTTGCTTCCAATACGAACCATATCGCCAATTACACAATTGGCCGCTATCACTACATGATGACCGATATATACTCCTTTTCCGATTTTTGCTGAAGGATGAATTTGAGCCGTACCGGCAATTCCATCAGGTTGCGATTTCTTTTTAGAAAAGTATAAAAGCACTTCGCGAAAAGCGCCGCGGGGATCAGGGGTAAGAATATAATTTACACCGGTTTGAAATGGAAAATTTGTTGCCTCTATTGGCGCAATGATGGTTCCGGCACCAATGCCCGGCAACTTCTCCAGATTTTTTGAATTGCACCAGGAAATAGCATCGGCAGCATTCAGATCAGCAAGGCGTACCACGCTTTCAATCGAAGTGTTTTCATCACCTTTAAAAACCACTTCTCCCTTCGATCTCAATATGGCCAGCAATTCGGTTATGTGCACTTTTCAAATATTAGGCATTAAAAAATACAGCGGACCAGTTCGAATGTTTCAGCATACTTGATTCCGATTTGTGTTCCTCTAACTCTTGCCAGACCCTTAATAAATTCTTCACTGGCATAAGGCCGATGGGCTTGCGATTTATATTCTTTCAAGGCGCGAACCTTGGTTTCAATATGCGATTCTTCTAAATGGAAAAAACAACTGGTGTTGAAATTAAAATTGTTCCAGGGCATTTCATACGATAAAATCGTATTGAACTTAAAAGCGCGAACGCCTTCATTGGCAATTGTGGCATGATCCTGATGAATGTCGTTTACCGATGGCAGAAAAACTATATCGGGACTAATTTCGCGCTTCATGCGAACCAAATCTTCCAGAATTTCCTGCCTGCGGTAATTAAACGTCCGCACCTCATATTTCAATAAGGAAAGATTTTGAGGTTTGATACCCAACACCTGCGTTGCTGCTTTCACTTCAGTAATTAAAATATCGGCAGGAAATTCTTTAAGCACTGATTGTTCGCAAGCCGAAAAGGCCACACAATACACTTCATTTCCCTGTTCGATAAGTTTTGCTAAAGTGCCACCGCAACCGAATTCAGCATCATCGGTATGCGGAGCCAGAACTAATACTTTTTTATTTGTGATTTCCATTTGTAATGTTGTGAAGCACTGTTGCCAGATCGGCTGTTAATGATTTTCTAGAATAGCGCAATAAGTCATCCGATACCGTTTTGCCAGCCGTTCCGGCGGTGTAATTTACATAATGTTGCTCAATAAAATGCCGTATAGCCTCTTGTTCATAGTTTTCAAAAAATCTTCCGGCACCGGCTTGCTCTACAATAGTTTTAACTTCAAAATTCGCTTTTGAATTTCCAATGGCCAGAATAGGCGATTGTGATCCCAGATATTCAAAAAACTTCCCGGATAACACCGGAGTATTGGGTTCGAGCGAAAGCAATAACAGATCGGCATTTACTTGTTGCTGCGTGATTACCTCATGTGAAACATAGCCCATGTTCTTCACAAAAGGCGCAATACTCAGGCCGGCAATACATTCGCTAACACCAGCTTCTACCCTTCCAAATAAATGCACTTCAAAATTACCAATCATTCCTTTCTCATAGCTTTCCTCAAGTGCTTTCCAGAATGCTACCGGATTAATTACATTCAGCAGGGTGCCGGTATGCACAATAGTGAATACCTTATTCCGTTCCTTTTTCGCCATTCCAAAATCAGAAGTATCAAAACCGTTGGTAATTACCGTGCTTTCTACCTGAACATCATTTTTGAAATCACGAGCCATACCTTCACCTACCACAATTACTTTATCGGCATTTCGCAGCACTTGCCGTTCCAAATGATGATGTTTGCGGCGTGCCCAATCGGTGAGCCACAAATCGCTGAAATAATAAATCTTCGTCCAAGGGTCACGAAAATCGGCCACCCACGGCAATTGAAGCTGCTCTTTCAATTGCATTCCGATGAGATGCGCACTATGTGGCGGCCCTGTTGTAATTACCACATCAACAGGATTGTTCTTTAAATATTTTTTCAAGAATCGAACCGAAGGCCTTATCCACAGCATCCTCGCATCTGGAATAAAAATATTACTGCGGATCCAGAGCGCTAAACGATCTTTCCAATTTCCTTTCTTGGCATCGGCCATCACCCCTACCTGAACGCGTTGTTCTTTTTTCTTACCGGTAAGTTTCTTATAAAGCGAAAACGGTTCCAGAATTGGGCGGCGAATCACTTCTACCTCCCGCGGAATTTCCCTTTCAAGAGATGGATCCAAGACCGGATATTCGCCTTCGGCAACAGTGTACACCACCGGCTCCCAGCCAAATTCATGAAGGTATTTTACAAACTTCACCCATCGTTGCACACCGCCGCCACCCGCCGGCGGCCAGTAATATGTAATGATGAGAACTTTCTTCATACGGTTAGGCTACTGCAACCGGCTGTTGCCTTTTGCGCCATTCGAAAAATAAGCCTGCTCCAAGAAGTATAAAAACCAACGCCGACGAGGCATAGGAAATTTTCTCTCCTGTATAAAATGATGCCGGCTCAAACTTCATTTCCACCTTATGATCGCCTGCCGGAATTTTCGCTGCGCGCAACACATAATTCGCTCTTACAATTGGCAACTCTTTTCCATCAACCGTTGCCTTCCAGCCCGGTTGGTAATAAATCTCTGAAAATACGGCAAACTGATCTTTAGCGGCATGGGTTTCATAAACAATGTCGTTTGATTGATACGACAAAACCTTAATCGTTCCATTCACATCCTTACCTCCTGAAAATCCACCAATATCATTCTGAAAACGCTTATCCACAATTGCAGTAGCCGATGGGTCGAACTTATCCATTGCTTTCATTTCTTCATCAGCATTGTTCACCAGTTGCACTTGATCTACAAACCACGCATTACCCAACGCTCCCGGATTTTGTGCTACAGCCGGTGCTCCGCCTGCTCCCTGCTGAATCACATACTTAGTGTTCAACATGTTCAGTACGGCCATGTTCCCTTTTTGGATCTGATTTTCGATCAGCTCCTGATAACGGCGTAATTTTGCTGCATGATATCCTCCAATAGATTTGTGGTGATAGGATGTTGAAGCATCATTAAAGGTATTCACCGTTTGATTGAAAACCCTATAGCCGGGTGTTTTATCGGCCATGATTTGCTCATCGGCCGGAGTTGGCGTAAACCGCCCAGCCATTTGTTGTTGATCAGTAAATGTATCACTATTGATAAATCGCGTGTCAATTCCAATAAAATCAATGGCTACTAACAGAATTACAGCGCCGGTGAAAATATTTTTAGAAACCTTTTCCTGAATCAAAGCCCACACCAGGCCGGCCATAGCCATAATCAGAACAAATGAGCGAATGGCATCACTGCGCAACAAGGAAGCGCGATCATCTTTCAACGGTTTAATCAACCATTCCGGAAGTTGTTTGTCGCCCGCGCCTGAGAAGGAGAACATAGACGGGCCAGCAACAGCAAAAACTAAACAAATGCCCGCCGTTATGCCGGCAGCCACATAAAGTGCATTCATGGCATTTTCACGATTGTAATTGCCGCGCAAAATTTTCGAAACACCAAGAAGCGCCAGCAATGGCATGGCGAACTGCGCAATGATCAAGACCATGGTCACCGTTCGGAACTTATTATAGCCAGGAAAAAAATCGAATATCAGATTATTGAAAGCTGGCAAATTATGGCCAAATGAAAGCAGAATGCTAAGCAGCGTGGCAATTCCCAACCACCAACGCATGGGGCCTTCTACCAAAAAAAGGCCCAAAACAAAAAGGAAACAAATAATGGCTCCGGCATAAACAGGGCCACTGGTAAAAGGCTGATCGCCCCAATATAATGGGAAGGCATGAAGGTATTGCGCAATTTGCTGTGGTGCCACATTTTGAGCACTCAGCGCCTTGCCAACAGCACCATCCTCTTCCAAGCGGCCGTGCGAGCTTCCGCCATAAACATTTGGAATCAGCAGCGTAAAGGCTTCCATTTTTCCATAACTCCAACCAAAAGCATAATCGCGATCTAAACCGCCTTTGCTTTGGGTGTTAGACGTAAGCTCCGATTTACCGCGAATGGTGGAATTTCCATAATCGTAAGTACTCCAAAGCAGCGAAGCATTAGAAAGCAAGCCCAATACACCACATCCTGCAAAAATTCCAAAGGCAAGAATATAACGCTTTAATTGTTTTTCACGAATGGCGAAAACAAATTCTACCACTCCCAAAATGAATAATGTGATAAATAAATAGTAGGCAATTTGTACGTGATTAGCCCAAATCAACAATGAAAATCCAAGAGCGCTGACTGCTGCACCTAACCAATATCTTTCCTTCCACAGCAACATAAAACCAGCCACCACTAAGGGTAAAAGCGCAATAGCGTGCATCTTCGTATTATGACCGGCTTCAATGATGATTACATTATACGACATCAGCGCATAAGCCAAACCGCCGGCAATGGCCAGCCAGGCGTTCACATCCATAACCAGCAACAGCAGGAAAAAACAAATGGCCGCCGTGAACAGAAATCCGGTGTACTCCGGAAATCCAAGAGAAACCACTTTATCGAAAATTCGAACCAGATTTCCTTCAAAATTGGTTGAAATCTGGAAAGCCGGCATTCCTCCAAACATACTGCCGCTCCACAGCGGTTCTGCATGATGCTGAGCGCGGAAGTCAACGATTTCCTTCGACATCCCATCGAATTGCGCAATATCGCCCTGCGGAATAGTCTTATCATCAGTAAGGCGCGGACCAAAAAATATAAAGGTTACAATAATAAACGTGAGCACTGCCGCCAGATAGGGCGCATATTTCATAAATGACGATGTGGGGCGGTTTTCTTTAGGTTTAGACGTTGCTGCTTTTACTTTGGCCATAGCTTGTATTGAGCGCCCAAAATACAATTTTTTTATAGGCAGAAATCGTTAGCCATCGGCTATAGTGCTGTAGATCGCGGTGTTCACTATTTTTAGGAAAAAATAGATTGTTCAAAATCAAATCAAATACGCCATAGTCAAACCATCGGTTTTGAATTCTCGCTGCCAATAGGTAAATATGATGCAATGGAACAGCGCGAAGCCAACTACCCTTTTCTTTCAGGCGGCGGAGAAATGGGCGAACGAACTCGCCAAAAAGATTGGTCGAAACATTCTTTGGGGATTCCGTCTTCCTGGCCCCACAACCTCCGGCTTACGTTGGGCATACTGTTGAATTCGGGTTTCCCCATGTTTCTTTTCTGGGGAAAAGATCACATCTGTTTTTATAATGATGCTTACAGGCCAAGTTTGGGTAATAATGGAAAACATCCTGATATACTTGGAGCAAAAGCCGAGCAAGCCTGGCCGGAAATTTGGGACACTATTGAGCCGTTGATTACATCGGTTATTACCACCGGCAAACCAACCTGGAGCGAAGATCAGCTCATTCCAATTTACAGGAACGGCCATATCGAAGAGGTATATTGGACATTCAGCTATAGCGCGGTGAACAATCAGGAAGGCGTAGCCGAAGGCGTGCTGGTTACTTGCTACGAAACCACTGAAAAAGTAAAATCAAGCGCGGAACTTCGCGAGCGCGATGAACAACTTCAGTTTGCAATTGATGCTGCTGAACTGGCCACCTGGGATCTGAATCCGCAAACGAATCGCTTTAGTTGCAATCAACGGCTGAAAAAATGGCTGGGGTTAAATGACGGCAATGACTATGATTTAACCGAGGCATTACAACGTATTGCACCCTACGATCAGCCTCGGGTGGTTATGGCCATGAGTTTGGCGCTCGACCCCAAGGGTGACGGTAAATTTGATCTGGAATATTCAGTAGTAAATCCTTCTACCGGAAAAGAAAAAAGACTGGTGGCCAGCGGGCGGGCGGTTTTTGCTGATGGTAAAGCGGTGCGTTTCAGCGGCACTATTCAGGATGTATCGAATTCCATGTTTACCAAGCAAATGCTTGAAAAAAGTGAAAAGCAATTCCGAAATATAATCCGTCAGGCGCCTCAGGGAATTGCAGTTTTCCGTGGTCCGGAATTTATAGCCGAAACAGCAAATGCCAATTATTTATTGCTGATCGATAAAAAAGAAGAAGAATTTATCGGGAAACCACTGTTTGAAACGCTTCCGTTGGTACGCCCGGCTATTGAAAATATTCTGAACGAAGTATATCATAGCGGTGTTCCTTATACAGCCAATGAATTTCCTGCCGTTTTAAATCGTTATGGACGCGTAGAAGAAGGCTATTTCAATTTCATTTACCATCCGCTTCGGGAAGATGATGGTACGATCTCTGGAATTATCGTGGTTGCCATTGATGTTTCTGCTAACGTTTTTGCCAAACGTACCTTAATTGAAAGCGAAAATGCATTCCGCACCATGGTGATGAACTCGCCCATACCTATGGCGGTATTCATTGGAAACAATTATATCATCGAAATGGCAAATGATGTAATGGTGAAGGAAATTTGGCAACGCCCCAGGGCTGCTGTAATCGGTAAACCTTTATTGGAGATATTCCCTGAATTGCTCAAACAAAAATTCCCGGATTTATTGAAAAAAGTGCTGGAAACGCATCAACCACATCGCGAATCAGAAGCCGTAGCGCAAATTGTAAACGAACAAGAAATCCGGGAAATGTTTCTTGATTTCGAATACGCCCCTTTTTACGCTGGAAATGGCAACGTAACAGGTGTTGTAGTTACCGTGAATGATGTCACCGAAAAAGTATTGGCACGCAAAAAGCTGGAAGAAAGTGAAAAACAATTCCGGCAATTGGCCGATTCGCTTCCGGCAATGGTATGGGAAACCGACCTCAATGGCAAACAACTTTTTGCTTCAAAAAGATGGAAAGAATTTACGGGCCTTGAACCTAGTGATGCCGATAGCTTTGAAAAAATGATTCACCCTCAGGATCGCGATCAGGTTTGGAAAACCTGGACGGATGCGATGACCACCGGAGCTGTTTACAGCACTGAACTGCGCCTGAAACATAAGGACGGCGATTACCAGTGGTTTATGGCCAATGGCGAACCGATTAAGAATGAAAAAGGTGAAATTTTAAAATGGGCCGGTGCTTTTGTGAATATAAACGAACAAAAAAAATCGGAACACGAACTAAAAACAGCATTCCGTAAATTAGAGCAGAATGAAGAACGCCTCAATGTAGTGATCGATGCCAGTGAATTAGGAGTGTGGGAATGGACGTTCAAAAATGATAAGGTGGTACATTCACTGCGGTATTCCAGCATTTTTGGCCATCCGAACGTTCCGAATCTCGAACACAGCCAAATGCTCAGTCAGATCCACCCTGAAGATATGGCAATAAGAAATGCTGCTATTTCCGAAGCGCTGACCACAGGAGTTCTGCACTACGAAGCCCGAATCTATTGGCCCGATAAATCGCTTCACTGGATCGAAGCGCGTGGCAAGGTTTTCTTTGATGGCGATCAGCAGGCGCAACACATGATAGGTACCATTCGAGATATTACGGAAGAAAAAAATCATCAGCAGGAATTGGAAGAAAGCGAACAAAAGTTCCGCTTGTTGGCCGATTCCATGCCGCAATATATCTGGACCGCTACTCCTGATGGAAAACTGAATTACTTCAATCGTTCGGTATATACTTTTTCGGGCTTTTCTGAAAAAGATATGGAGGAAAAGGGATGGCTTGAAATTGTGCATCCTGATGACCGCGAAGAAAATCTAAAAACATGGGAGGCGGCTATTCGCTCCGGCAACGACTTTTTATTTGAACACCGCTTTCGCCGGCATGATGGTTCATATCGTTGGCAACTCAGCCGGGCCATACCACAACGCGATGCCAATGGCAATATTCAAATGTGGGTGGGCACCAGTACCGATATCGAAGAACATAAAACCTTTGCCAATGAATTGGAACGGCAGGTAGAAGAGCGTACAAGGCAGCTACAAAACATCAACACCGAACTGGCAAAAAGCGAAGAACGTTATCATCTTATGGTGGGCGAGGTTCAGGACTATGCCATCATCTTTCTCAACAGAAATGGAATTGTAGAGAACTGGAACAAAGGCGCCCAACGCATCAAAGGCTATAAAGCTGAAGATATCATAGGACGCAGCTTTGAAAATTTCTACTCAAAAGAAGATCGGGAAAATGGCTTGCCGAATAAAATTCTGGAACGTGCCCTCGCCACCGGTCGTGCCGCTCAGGAAGGCTGGCGCGTTCGTAATGATGGTACTCTTTTCTGGGCAAGTACAGTATTAACCGCACTCCACGATGAAAGCGGACAGGTGATTGGTTTTTCAAAAGTAACACGCGATTTAACTCGTATTAAAGAAGCACAAGACAAAATTCAATTGCACGCCGGCCAACTGGAATTAAAGAACAAAGAATTGGAAAAGAAGAATGCCGAGTTACAGTCTTTCGCTTACGTTTCCAGTCACGACCTTCAGGAGCCGCTTCGAAAAATCCAAACCTTCGCTTCCAGAATTTTAGACCGGGAAAGCGCCACAATGACCGAAAATGGTAAGGACTATTTCCGCAGAATGCAGGACGCAGCGAATCGCATGCAAACGCTGATTCAGGATTTGCTGGCCTATTCCCGAACCAACTCAGCAGAGCGCAAGTTTGAGCGAAGACAGCTTTCAGAAATTATTGATGAAGTTAAAAGCGACCTGCAAGTGGCGCTCACCGAAAAAAACGGCGTGGTGCACCTCCAGGATAATATTGAAGTGAACGTGATTTCTTTTCAGTTTCGTCAGTTATTTCAAAATCTAATCGGCAACTCACTGAAATTCTCAAGGCCCGGAATTGTTCCCGTAATAACCATCACTGCGGAATTAAAAAGAGGAAGCGATTTGAAAATAGAAGGCCTTTCACCTAAAAAGGTGTACAGTCACATTTGCATTTCTGATAACGGGATCGGCTTCGAAATGCAATATCGCGATCGCATTTTCGAAGTGTTTCAACGTCTCCATGGCCGAGATGAATACAGCGGAACAGGCATCGGCCTGGCCATAGTAAAACGAATTGTTGACAACCATCACGGAATCATTAATGCCTCCGGCGAATCAGGCGAGGGCGCTCAGTTCGACATCTACATTCCGGCCGCACCATCGCATAAAGAACAGCCCCTTTAATTAGTATCCGGGATTTTGCACCATATTTTTATTCTGGTCCACTTCCTGTTGCGGAATGGGATAAATCAATCGGGGTTCATCCCAATTAAATGTGCCTGCAGCTGAAAAATACTGCGCTTTCCTTCTTCGCACTTCAAACAAGCGGTCTCCTTCCATTGCCAGCTCCATATCGCGTTCCTGCCGTACAGCAGCTATCAGCGCCGCTTTTCCAGAAGTACTGTTATCGGCAAGCAATCCGGCCCGTACCCGCAACTGGTTATAATCTTTACGCACATCGGCATCGCTGCCTCCTGTTTCCGCTAGTGATTCAGCATGAATCAGCAACAACTCCGAATAGCGAAGCACTGGTGTATTCATGCTAAGATTGAAAGTGTATTTACGGCAAAGCCAGTTCGTGGCAAACTTCTTAAAAAGAATCAGGGCGCGCTTGTCGCCCAACGAATATTGCGTGGCTAACAACGATGTAAAATATCCGGGATTCATAATATAAAGTGGTAATGTACTTGAAGCTGATGCTTTGTCAGAAAATCTTTCATGCAGCACATCATTAGAGCGATCGTTTAAGTTATTATCTACCTGAAAAATGTTTTCGGCATTTGGTAATCCTTCTCCGGTGCTGAATACACTATTTACTGAATCTTTCAGAACAAAAACATTAACCGGAATTTTTTCTGACCACTCTATTGCTTTGTCGAACTTGTTCTGCGTAAAATTAATCTTGGCCAAAAATGCATAGGCCGCATATTGCGAAGCTCTTGCATTTGCAGCCGCAGGAAGTAAAGTAGCGGCCTGCTCTAAATCGCTTTGAATTTGTGCATATACTTCAGCCACCGTGCTGCGTTTCGTGTCTTGTCCTTCTTCAGCATTTCCGGGTGTTAAGCGAATAGGAACGCCTAAATGCGCGTCATTGGCGGTATAGCCGCTTGCCTGCGCAAAGCGCCGTAATAACTCGTAATGCATGATAGCGCGGATGAACAAACATTCGCCTTTTGTAACCTTTGTTCCGGCAGGATCTTCATTTTCAAATTTTGGCAAATTGTAAAGCACAATATTGCAGATGTTGATGGTTTTGTAAGCGTCGTTCCAAACTCCGGTACTTACGCTGTTAAAAGCATTCAGCTGCCGGCTCACTAATTGGTTTAACGAGAAATCGGATATCGATCCGGTCTTGATCCAATCAGCCATCAGTTCATCGTTAACAATGAAACCACCGCCATACAAATTACCGCTTTGCAATGCGCTGAAAGCCCCTGTGGTGGTCTTCTGCAAATCAGAATAGGAGTTAATGGCCAACGATTCACTGAACTTGAACTTGGGTTGAATATCGAGAAACTTCTTACAGCCTGAAAGGGCCGTTACCAGAAATATTGAAGCGAGTAGAATTAGCTTTTTCATGTTTCAGATTTTTTAGGTTTACAACCCAACGTTTACGCCAAAAGAAATGGTTCGTGCCTGGGGCGTTGCCAGGTACGTTACGCCCTGCGTGATCGGTCCCGATTTATCGCGATTAGTTTCCGGATCCCAGCCTTTGTACTTAGTTGCCGTAGCCAAATTCGTGGCCGTTACAAATATCCGCAACGAGCGGGCCTTGAACTGATTTACAATCTTCATTGGAAAGTTATACGACAGCGAAAGTGTACGTAAACGTAAGAACGAAGCATCATGAAGATCGCGGGTTGTATTAATATCGTAATTTCGGATGAGCGATAATTTTTGAACATCGGTTTGATCGCCGGGCTTCTGCCAACGGTTCAGGGTTTCTTCATATTGATTGAAACCATAACCCATATTGCCTACCTGACGCTTGCCGGCATCGTCGTAAACCATATTGCCATACGAATACGTTAGGAAAATATCCAGCGAAATTCCTTTATAACTAAAAGTGTTATTCAACCCTCCATTGAACAACGGATAAGGCCTACCCACTGCCTGACGGTATTTTACAGTAGAAGTAGCATCGGCAATCACTTTGTTGCCTTTATCGTCATAAATCAACATATAGCCGGTTTGGGGATCAATTCCTGCATATTTAGCCAGATACCAGGTGCCAACAGGATAACCCACCAGCGCGCGGTTGTCGCCATAGTTCGTGCCGCTTACTTCCGGAACGCCACCTAAATCCAGGATTTTGTTGCGGTTCAACCCGAAGGTTACTGTTGTTTTCCATTGAACCGGTGAATTTGGACCCAGATTATTAGAGGTAAGCATCAGCTCCACACCCATGTTCTGCATCTTACCCAAATTCTTAGCCACAGTAGTATAACCGCTGGAAGGTGAAAGCGGATAGCCTTGTACCAACATATTATAGGTGTACTCGTAATAAAAATCGAAAGATCCGCTCAAACGGCTTTTCAAAATACCGAAATCCAACCCAACATCCGATTTCACCGTAGTTTCCCAAGTCAGATTTTTCACAGCCGTGTTATCGGGTCCGATGCCGGTTTGATTGTTATAGTTCTGCCCGCCTGAAAAACTGGAGAAGTACGCAAAGTCATCTGTAAACTCAGCATTCCCGCTGGTTCCTGCACTCAAACGAAACTTCAACAAATCGAAAACGCGCTGTTTCTGCATGAACTTTTCGTCCGATAGAATCCATCCGTATGATAATGCCGGAAAATAGCCCCACCGCTTGGTTGGTGAAAACCGAGAACTGGCATCTGCACGCAAACTCAATTGAAACAGATGACGCTTTTTGTATTGGTAAATTGCACGACCTACCACACTCACAAAACTGAATTCCCGACCGGTTCCGGCAGTGGCTCCGTCAATATATGTGCCACCGCGTGGTTCATCATATGAATCTACAGGAAACCCACGCTGACCAACGTAAGAGTATTTCTCTTTTGTGTTCGTTGCTGTAAAAACACCTATCATTTCAAAATGGTGATTTTGTTTGAAATCTTTTGCAAACTTCAACGATCCTGCATAATTCCATGTGAGGTAGAAATTGCGGCGATCAGCAGCAGTGGCCAAACTATCGCGTGTCAATACTTTTGGAGTGTAGAAATTTTCATTCTGATAAATGAAATCAATGCCAAATTCATTTCTGAACGTAAAGTATTTTAGGAAATTGATGTTGGCATACACATTCGAAATGGTTCGCCACGATTCATTCTGATTCTTGGTCAATTCCACATCCGCCAGCGGATTCTGAATTCCGGAACGCACCGCATCACCATCGTAGTATCTTCCTAAACTGTCTTTCAATGCATAAACCGGCAACATGCTGGATTGCGCCAATCCCAAACCACCGCTACCGCCGGCAGCGGAGTATTTATTCGTGGTTCGCGTAAGTTTGGTATTCACCCCAAAATCGAAATACTTGCTGGCGGTGTGGCTAATATTTGCGCTTAAATTGATGCGCTGAAACTTATTGTCTTTAATGAACGACTTATCATCGCGAATGCCGCCACTTACGTAAAATGTAGTTTTGGCATCGCCACCACTGAACGAAATATTGGCTTCATTGTAATAACCCAACCGGAACATCTGATCAATCCAATTGGTATTCGCGATATCCTTCGCGCTCAAACCGCCGGGAAGGGTGTACGATTTCGGGTTGCCCCCTGATTTTACTATTTCTAAACTATCGTTGGCGTAAGCCTCATGATGTAACTTCAAATAGTCGCTTCCGTTCAGCAACTTAATCTTGTTCGCCGGCATCGAAACGCCACCGCTGTACGATACATCAATTTTAGTCTTCCCGGCCTTACCCGATTTGGTGGTAATAATGATTACCCCATTGGCACCACGCGCGCCGTAAATAGCCGTAGCTGCGGCATCTTTCAACACCTCATACGATTCAATATCAGCCGGGTTTATGGATGATAAAGGCGAAGTGTTGTAGCCCAAACGGCTTCCGGCATCGCTGATATCAAACGCAACGATTTGCACCCCATCAATCACATACAAAGGCTCGGCGGTGTTGCTTAGTGTTTTTGTGCCGCGGATGCGCACCTGAGTAGCCGCTCCTGCCAAACCATTATCGGTGGTTACTTGCACGCCCGAGGCCTTACCCTGCAATGCCGAAGTAAAATTGTAAGCCGGGGCATCTTTCACGTCATCACCCTTAACTGTAGCAATAGAACTGGTGAGCTCCTTTTTCACCTGCGTGCCGTAGCCCACTACCACCACTTCGTTCAGCAGCAGTTTATCTTCTTTCAATACCACATCATTCTGAGCATTCTCGCCGGCTGTAAGCACCACCGCAATTTCTTTCGGAGAATATCCAACATATGAATACACCAAAACCTGTTTGCCCTCCGGTGCATTCTCAATTTTATAGTTGCCGTCTAAATCGGCCGCAGCGCCGGTTGAAGTGCCTTTTACTTTAACGGTAGCGCCTATCAGCCCTTCCTTGGTTTCGCTAAGAATTTTACCGGTGATGGTTGCCTGTCCGTATGTAAGTGTTGTTATGACACTAAGAAAAACGAGCAAAAGAGCCTGCCTTGCGTAAATCTGTTTCATTTCCGGGTATTAGTTGATCAGAAAATCTATTGGATTGCCTGTTAAAAATATAAAACAGGCTTAGAATGCAAAACCACGCCGGCTAAACCACCTAAAAACTAGTATCCGGAAACTGATTACGGATTTATCCCTTCCCGCTCTCCCACTCTGCCGTTTTTTTGGCCAATTGTTCGGCAAAATTTTTCATCTCCTCTTTAACGAAAGGGTTTTTAGTAGCCTTGTGATACGAATCAGCCATCGACAAAATGGTTTGAAAAAAATGAGAGTGCATTTCGTCAATCGTCATTTCTGTTGTCCACAAATCAATTTTCAAGGTTTCCTTCTGCACCGCATCCCAAATGGAAACCATGATGCTCTTGCAATCACGCAATTCTGAATTGCTGGCGTCAGTTGCCTGCCATTTAATGTCGAGCGGCACATTGGCCTCATTCAAGGTAACCCTGAAACGTATGTCTGATTGTTTATTTGCCACAGTAGTATTTTAAAAAGTTCTTAATTCAATTCCCACGATTTTACCATTGCAGTAAATTCTTCCTGCAAACTTTTGGTAGCGTCCTGATCATACCATTCGTGAATCAACTTCACTTTCTGCCCAAATGACAACGACGGATCTTTAAGTTTCACCATCGCAATATCCTGCAATGCTTTTGGCCGCGGCCCCCAAACGGCTATCACTTCATTTTGAGCATTCAAACACACCAGTTTGGGAATCGAGTAACTGCCGTTGGTGAGGAATTGCGCTAAAACCTCCTGATGACTATCGCTCAACAACACACAAAAACGTATGTTTTCGTTACATGCTGCCAACACCTGCAGCGCAGGAACACTTTGGGAAGCATCGCCACACCAGGGTTCCGTTAATACCATCCACGTCATCGGCTCGGTAAACCGGCTCAGTGCATTGTACAACTTAGTATCAACCGTCATATGCGCCGAAATGCGTTTCATCCGTTCCAGATTCTGAGTAGTATAACGCAACATTTTTTCGTCGCGGTATTTTTCCGGCCGGTCTTCATGATTCACAATATCCTCAGTAAGCTTCAGATATTGATTCCACGACAAGGTTTCATTCAATATTTTGGTACCAATAGTTTTCACAGCTGCCGAAATTAAATATTAATCCACAACCACCGAATAATCCTATTTTCATTGCTCCGCTCTAACCCGCACTTTCAATTTTACATTTTCAATTCGTTACTATGGAATACCGCCGTTTAGGAAACACCGGACTTCAGATCAGCGCTTTATCTTTGGGTAGCTGGGTCACTTTTGGCAGCCAAATCAGCGATGATGTGGCCGAACAATTAATGATCAAAGCCTATGAAGGCGGTGTGAATTTTTTCGATAATGCTGAAGCTTATGCTTCCGGGAAATCGGAGATAGTGATGGGCAACATTCTTAAAAAAGTTAATTGGGACCGCAGCACTTATCTCATTTCCAGCAAGGTGTTCTGGGGAGGTACATTGCCTAATCAAAAAGGGCTGATGCGTAAGCATATACTGGAAGCCTGCGATGCAGCCTTACGCCGTTTCCAAACCGAATATCTCGACCTGTTCTTCTGTCACCGGCCCGATATTCACACGCCCATTGTAGAAACAGTGCGCGCTATGGACCATTTGATACGTCAGGGAAAAATAATGTATTGGGGAACTTCGGAATGGTCGGCACAGCAAATCACCGAAGCGCATTACTGGGCCGAGCGCCATCATCTTACGCCTCCCGTTATGGAACAGCCGCAGTACAACATGTTTGAACGCAAAAAAGTGGAGCGCGATTATCTGCCGTTGTATAAAACCTTTGGTTTAGGCACTACCATTTGGTCGCCATTAGCATCCGGACTACTCACCGGGAAATACACCAATGAAATTCCTGCCGATTCGCGGTTGAACCTTCAAAATATGTTGTGGCTGAAAGATCGCGCGATGGGCGAAACCGAAAAGCACGATAAGGTTCGGCAATTAGATGCATTGGCTAAAGAAATGGGATTGCCGCTGTTGCACATGGCGTTATGCTGGTGCTTGAAAAATCCTAACGTTTCCACTGTTATTCTGGGTGCATCCAAAGTGGCCCAATTAGAAGAAAATCTAAAATGCCTGGAATACTTACCACAACTAACTATGGATGTGATGGAGCGCATCGAAACCATTTTGGGCAATACGCCGGTTGTTGCGGAATACTAAAAATTTCAATAGCAATTCTAATTGACGTAATTTCAGAAAAAAAACTGCTTTATTTTTGGGATCACAAAACCATTTGGTATGGGACTAACCTATTCAAAAATCATATTAAGCAATCCACGTCGTACCGATTTGGGAACAGTGGAATTGACTTCACTGGTTGACACCGGTGCACTCACGCTTTGCATCCCGCAGCATATTGCCGATCGGCTGGAATTAGAAGAGTTAGATAAAAGGCTGGTGGTGATTGCCGATGGCACCTCCCGGCTAGTTCCTTATGTGGGACCAATTCGTATTGATGTGGGCAACCGGTTTTGTTTTACCGGAGCGCTGATTTTAGGAAATGAAACACTGCTTGGCGCTATCCCTATGGAAGAATTGGATGTGATAGTGCATCCCTCCACACAGCGATTGATGCCCAATCCACTGCATCCAAATAAGCCGGGATATACTATAAAATGTAGCAGTTTGGGTTAGAAGATGCTACCAACTATGCTTTGAATTGCTATTGATTTTGTTTTCCTAATACCACTTCCTTTCTACAAAATACATATCCACTTCGCCTTTGTTCTTGGCCATTACTTTTCCGCGATACTCGCAATGAAACTGTTCTTTTACAAGTGTAAAAGTGGTTTCAGAAATGTTGATCCGGCCGGGCGCGCCGCTGCTTTCCATGCGCGCCGCCATATTTACCGTATCCCCCCAAATATCATAGGCGAATTTTTTCACGCCAACAATACCGGCCACTACCGGCCCCGTATTTAAACCGATGCGCACTTGGAAGGCCTCATTTCCCCCGGCCATTCTGCTCTTTCTGCGTTCAGCCACAAAATCTCTGATCTCCAAGGCTGCATTTACCGCCCGCACCGCATGATCGGCATGCGTAACAGGTAAACCGCTCACAGCCATATAAGCATCTCCTACCGTCTTGATCTTTTCCAAACCGTTTCTACCCATAATTTCGTCGAATGCCGTAAAACACGCATGCAATTCAGCGATTAGTTCCTTGGGCGAAAGTCGCTCACTGATAGCTGTAAAATCTTTGAAATCGGTAAAGAGTACAGTAACCTCCTGAAACTGCCGGGCCTCTGACGCGCCTTTAACCTTTAACTCTTCGGCCACTTCTTCGGGCAGAATGTTTAAAAGCAACGCTTCTGACCGTTCCTTTTCAGCCGCAATACTGGCGCTGTTCTGTTTCTCGCGTTTTACGTTGCGCAGCAGCAATAGCGCTAAAATTACCAACAGCGAAACTACGATCAGTGCGGCAATGATCGTAATAAGGCGTAAACGGCTCTCTGCTTTGGTTTCCGCTTGTTGGGCTGCCAATTGGGCACGGTGCAAAGCCTCCCTTTTCGAAAATTGAAACTCCTGCTCATAGTCGCTTACATTTTTTTCGGCAATTTCAGCCACATCACTGTCCTGCAACAATTTCATGGCTTTAAAAGTATCCATGCTGAGCTTATACGCTCCTATAGCTTCGAGATACGAAGCGGTAACAGCAAGATATTGAATCAGGATGTTACGTTCTGCCGATAAGTTGTAATACACTCTGGCCGAATCGAGGTATCGTTTTGCTTCGCTGTAATTCCCGCGTTTCAGAGAAATTTTTGTTTGAAGCTGATACACCCGGCTGATATTGCCAAGACCATAACGCCCCTTTACATCATTGTATTCATTTGACGCCTTAATTTGCGCCCACCTTCTAAGCACCACTTTATTGTAATAGGCGGCGCTGTCATACGCGCCTTCATCAAAGAATACGGCGGCATTCATACCATAAAAAAGCAATGGATCTTCGGGATAGGGACTTTGCAACGCCATACGAGCCTTATTAGCTGCTTTGCGGGCATTCGCCACATCTTTCAGCGATAAATAACACCACGCAATAAAGGTGTAGGAAGTTGCATTATCCAGACTGTCGGCCGGTTTGGAAGAAGCAATGCCCAACTGAAAATTACGAACGGCTTCCCTAAATCGCTTCTGACCTCTGAACAGCATAGCCTTCTTAAAGTACAGGTTACCTAACAACCGGGTATCATTCGCCTTCAGCAATAGATCGATACTTTCATCAATGGCATGAAGTTGCAGACGTTTCTGTTTGAGCCGCCCAAACAAGCCTATCTTAAACTGCTGAATGTAGCCTGCAAGGGCATAATGGCCGCCGTTTAAGGCAACGGTAGCGGCCGCATCACATTCATCAAGGGCATTAAGATAGGCGATGCTGTCTTCCGCTTCAATGTAACTGCACAGTGCCTGTACGCCCAACCAATAGGCGTTGTCGGCAGATTGCTTCAATTGCTGCGCGGCAAACTGGCGTGTTTCAGAAATCTGGCCGGAATCAGGAGGTTCAACGGAATAATATTGAATAAAGAATTCTCCAAAAATATTTTGCCGGCAGGGTTCCGTTTTACAGGCAGCGAGAGGTTTCAGAAAGCTATCCACTATTTCGCGCCTGTCGCCCTTTCCAAATGCAGCATGGCAAATAAAAAGGAGCACTACAAGTACGCGAAGCGATTTCATGAAACCGGTTTCTTCAAACCTAATAAATAAATTGTCCTTAGCTTTTTGGAACTAAAGAGAAAGAAGTTAAAAAAATTGACATGCGGATACCATTCACATCTCCCCCTACCAACTAGATTGCTAAGCGAATCTAATAGAATCTGACCTGCCACCTAAGTGGGCAGTTAGGTGAGTTTTTAAAGTGTCTGGAATATTTACAACAGATTTCATTAGTTGTGAAGGAGCAAATCAAAATTGTTTTAGGTACTAAGACGTGTGTGGTCGAATACTAAAAATTGCCAGAACAACACTAATTGACGTAACTTCAGAGAATAACTACATTATTTTTGCGAATCACAAAATCGGCTGGTATGGGATTACCCTATTCAAAAATTGGACTAAGCACTCTGCAGTGCCCGGAGGGGGAAGCAGTGGAATCAACTTCACTGGTTAATAACGGTGCATCCCTGATGATAATACCTAAAGATAGCGATATGTATGAAGTGACAACTTTGAAGGTTTACCTCAGGTCCAAGAAGGCTAAAAGCTCTTTACCATGATAGTGTGTAAATGTATAGATATATCGAAATGGCAGGTGAACTATAAGTCTAGTCCTGTAACTATTGGGAAACGTGGGAAATATATTTGTTTCCCGGCTGATAATACCTCAGATAAACACTATTTCAAACTACCCATCACCAGATACCACTGGGAATTTTGGTCAGAAGTAGCTGCTTCAAAGATAGGTCAACTATTAGAATTTGATATTGCAGACTATAATGTTGCCTATAATGAAAAAGGTGAAATCGGTTGTCTTTCAAAAAGTATTTTTCAAAGTGGAGAAGAATTGTTTCATGGTCAGCAATATCTCTTACGTTTGAAACCGAACTTTCATGTTAAAGATGGTCGAGATCATTCCTATCAGTTGATCAAAGAATTTTTCGAATCTTACACCCTAACAAAACCATTATTTAAAAATTTCATAGAAATGCTTGTGTTTGATGCCGTAGTTGGTAATCATGATCGTCACCAGCAAAATTGGGCGCTTGTCAGAAGTTCTAAAGATGGCGGCATTATATTTTGGGCACGTTGGTTATGGAGAAAACTTACGCTTAAAGACAATCCAAATGAGCCAATCATAAAGTTGCGCTTTTCTAAGATTTTTGATAGCGGTAACTGCTTAGCTTATAACTACTCAGATGAAAAAATCAAGAACGACCTGATTTACGATCAACAGAAATTTGAAAATTTTGTAATTGGCGAAAAAGCTGTATGTCATATTAACTGGCAAAATCAAAAGATGAAGTACGTTGACCTATTGTACAAGATAATGGAAGATAATCCAAATGAAATTAAGTCGGCTGTGGGGAGAGTCATAAAAAACTATGATGAAGTGAAAGTTGCAACAATAATTGATAACTTAGACTGCGATTTTCCTTTTGATGAAAAATTTTGGCCTTATCGCTTAAGTTTGGATCGTAAAGAAATTTTCAAAAAACTCATAAAACGAAGAGTTGAACTTCTTAGACCTATTTTACAGAAATGACTTTTGTCAATACCATATATTTAAGCTGGCGGCAAGGCCGCGGCAATCGCCGCATTCTAGTGGCGGTTCTTAAGCGTGTGCAACAGGGGTTTTCATTTGAATATTTGGAGGATGGTGTAAACAAGGCGAAAAAGGATGGTTTTGTAAACTATCCTGAATTTGCAGATGTAAGAAAAACCTACACTGATTATCTAAAGGAAGCCTTTTCCTTAAGACTGATGCCTTCAACTAGAGAAGAGAAAACTGATTATTTAAGATTTTGGAATGTTCCTTTTGGCGCGGATTGGTTTGATGAACTGGCTTTTACTCAAGGTCGTGTTCCTTCTGATAATTTTGAATTTTTAGGTGTTTTTCTTCCGGGGAATGTGAAAGGATTCGTTTCGGATTTGGCCGGTCTTTCCCATTCAGAATTAACCTCAAGTGATCTTCAAGACGAAGAAATATTGAATTACAAAATTGTTCCCAATAGTAACGCACGGAATGAAAAAGCAGTTGAAATATTCACTATTCAAAACAAACATGTCGGTTACATCAAGGAGGTTCATAATGAGTTTTTTTTAGCAGCGAATAATAAAGTTCGTTCACTTCGTGTGAAAGGCACTATCTGGAATGGAGGTATCAAAGCTTGTTTCGTGGAGATTAAACTCTAATGTGACGCCCGCTGCCGCAAAATTTGCGCAAAAAACTCATGGGTTTCTGATATTGCAGCGCCTTCGTACTTATTTAGAAATCCTCTTTAAAGCGCTGTTAATTTAAATGGCCCCATCCTAAATACCATTTCCTTCACAAACACCCGGCGTTCGCGGCAGGGGGCGGAGCGGAAATCGTTTTTGGCAATTACACCACCAGGAGCAATAGGGTTTGCAACACCGCTTAAGGCAAAATGAACAGCCAAAAACATTGGGAGCGGAGCACCCGGTGCCGCGGCAATAACTGCGGCCCAAAGTTCCGGGGCTGCTGCCTTGCCGCGGCAGCCGCCCTAAAAAAAAATGGGATGAAGAATCACATTCCTCACCCCATTGATATTGGCTCTTTACTTGCGTCTTATACCTTGTATCTTGTATCTTGTGTCTTGCGTCTTGCGTCTTGTATCTTGTATCTTGTATCTTGTGTCTTGCGTCTTGCGTTCTTGTGTCTTCCGTCTTGCGTCTTGCTTAATGAAACTGTTCCGCCTCTGTAGAGCCTTTCAACGCCACCGTAGAGCTGTTGCCTTGTTGCACTACATTCTGCACCGCATCAAAATAGCCGGTGCCTACAAATGCCTGGTGTTTCACCGCGCGGAAACCGTCTTTTTCCAACGCAAATTCGCGCTGTTGCAATTCTGAAAAACCGGCCATGCCGCGGTCAACATACGCCTTGCTCAATTCGAACATGGCGGTATTCAGGGCGTGGAATCCGGCAAGTGTAATGAACTGGAATTTATAACCCATTGCCGCCAGATCTTCGCGGAAAGTGAGCATCTGCTTTTCATCCATAAACTTGGCCCAGTTAAACGATGGCGAGCAGTTGTAAGCCAACATTTTTCCGGGATATTTGGCGTGAATGCCTTGTGCAAATTCACGGGCCATGCCCAAATCCGGATTTCCGGTTTCCATCCAAATCAAATCGGCATAAGGCGCATAGCTCAAGCCGCGGTCAATGCCTTGCTCCAAGCCATTTTTTACATAGAAATAACCCTCAGGAGCGCGTTCACCCGTAATGAATTTCGAATCGCGTGGATCAACATCAGTAGTGATAAGATTTGCCGCTTCAGCATCAGTGCGCGCAATGATCAATGTAGGCACATTGCATACATCAGCAGCCAGACGCGCCGCTACCAGTTTGTTGATGGCTTCCTGTGTGGGCACCAGTACTTTTCCGCCCAGATGTCCGCATTTTTTTGCGGAAGCCAACTGATCTTCCCAATGCACGCCGGCAGCACCGGCCTCAATCATTTGCTTCATCAGTTCGAATGCGTTCAGGTTGCCGCCAAAACCGGCTTCGGCATCGGCCACAATAGGCACCATCCAGTCGCGCTGCGGTTCGCCTTCCATGTATTCGATTTGATCGCGGCGCTGTAAAGCCTGATTGATCTTTTTCACAACAGCAGGAACGGAATTGGCGGGATACAAACTCTGATCGGGATACATTTCTCCGCTCAGATTCGCATCGGCAGCTACCTGCCAGCCGCTCAAATAAATGGCTTTCATACCCGCGGCCACTTCCTGAATGGCCTGATTGCCGGTAAGCGCACCTAATCCGGAAACCCAGTTATCGCTTTGCAATTTGTTCCACAACTTGGTGGCACCGTTGCGAGCCAGACTGTACTCGATTTGCACCGATCCGCTGACGTTAATCACCTCTTCGGCCGTATAGGGACGAACTACGTTTTTCCAGCGAGGATTGGTTTCCCATTCTTTTTTCAGCGCAAGCGCCCGTTCTGCTTTGTTCATTTTATTGTTTGATGTTTTTATTTAGAAAATGTTGAGTTTACAATTGTTGATAGGCTTGTGTGGTGAGGAATTCTTTATAGTCGCCATGCACCAGTTCATCGAACATGTCAATCGCTTTTTTCATGGTTGGCTTTTGAAATGCCGCCTCGCCTACATAGGCTTTGATGTTCTCTAATTCGCTTGGCAAAATTTGCTTAAAAAGTTCGTAAGAAATCTGACGTCCGTCATCCAGTTTACTGCCGTTTCTGATCCACTGCCAAACCTGTGTGCGGGAAATTTCGGCGGTGGCGGCATCTTCCATCAGGTTGTGCAGGGCGGCAGCGCCAACGCCGCGCAACCAGCTTTCGATATACAAAATGCCCACGTTTATGTTCATGCGCAAACCGGCTTCGGTAATAGTTCCTTCGGGAACTGCCAGTAATTCCTGCTGCGAATACTCCTCTCCTGCCCGGGTGATTTCATAATTGTTGGCATTCGGCATGTATTGATTGAAAATATCCATGGCAATACCTACCAAACCCGGATGCGCCACCCAGGTGCCATCGTGACCATTAATTACTTCGCGCAGCTTGTCCTGACGTACTTTTTCCAGCGCTGCTTCATTTGCCGCATCATTATTTTTTATGGGAATGAAAGCGCTCATGCCGCCCATAGCGTGTACGCGGCGCTTATGGCAGGTTTGAATAACCAGTTTGGAATACGCTGCCATAAAAGGAACGGCCATGGTTACTTGTCCGCGCTCGGGCAACACAAAACCGGAGTTATTGCGCAGTTTTTTGATGTAGCTGAAAATATAGTCCCAGCGGCCGCAGTTCAATCCGGCCATGTGCTCGCGCAGTTCGTAAATGATTTCGTGGAGCTCGAAAGTAGCGGTAATAGTTTCGATTAATACCGTGGCTTTGATGGTTCCTTGCGGGATGCCTAATTCTTGTTGTGCAAAAACAAACACTTCATTCCAAAGGCGCGCTTCTAAATGCGACTCCATTTTTGGCAGGTAGAAGTAAGGACCGGTGCCGCGGGCGATGAGTTCTTTAGCATTCAGATAAAAGAAAACGCCAAAATCAAAGAGCGAACCACTCATTTCTTCGCCGTCAATCAGCACATGTTTTTCGTTCAGGTGCCAGCCGCGCGGACGCACCATTAACACTGCCGTTTTTTCGTTCAGCTTATATTCCTTACCGGCTTCGTTTTTAAATGAAATTTGTTTGCGAATCGCATCGCGTAGGTTGATCTGTCCTTCTACACAATTGGCCCATGTTGGCGCGTTGGAATCTTCAAAATCGGCCATGAACACCTTGGCGCCGCTATTGAGCGCATTGATGATCATTTTGCGGTCAACCGGACCGGTGATTTCCACGCGGCGGTCCTGCAGATCGGCAGGGATGGGAGCTGCCTGCCAATCGCCTTCGCGGATGGCTTTGGTTTCGGGTAAAAAATCGGGAAGGGCACCGGCGTCGATGCGCAGTTGGCGTTCAGCACGCGCCGCTAAAAGTTCCAAACGGCGGCCGTTAAACTTGCGGTGTAGTTTTAGCGCAAACGACACTGCATTTTCAAAATCCTGACGAAAGGCCTGAGGAACTTCGTCTTTCACATTCACTTTAATAACGTTAGCATCACTCATATCCGCGAATTATGCGGCAAAGATGAAAACATCTTTTAAATTTACAAGCGAATTTTCGCTACAAAAAGAATTTCGCTTTTTGTATGTTTGCCCTCCGCCAACAACTTCACATGGAAAATCTGACTGAAGAAAACATCCGGATCATCTTTGGCATGAAGGTGAAAAAGCTGCGCAACGACCATCAGTTGTCGTTGCAGCAGTTGTCTGAGAAATCGGGCATTTCGGTTTCGTATCTCAACGAAATAGAAAATGGAAAGAAATATCCGAAGACCGACAAGATCAACGATTTGGCCAAGGCGCTTTCCGTTTCGTATGATCAGTTGGTTTCGCTGAAACTGGCCAAGAACATGGCGCACATCGGTCAGTTCCTGAGTTTAGATATTGTAAACGACTTTTTGTTTCAAACATTTGGTATAGACAAAAGTACCTTACTGGCCATGGTAGCCAGCGAGCCGATACGGGTTTCGGCCTTTATCAACGCCATTTACGAGATTGCCCGGAACTACAACCTGAAGCAAGAGCATTTCTATTTCATGTGCCTTCGTTCGTATCAGGAATTGAATCAGAATTATTTTGAGGATATTGAAGATGCAGTAGATCGATTCCGTGAAGAAAATCAACTGGATGAAAAAGAAATTCTGACGCCTGAACGTTATGAAGCGTTATTGAAAAAGCTTTTTGGCTATCACATCCGGTCAACAGATTTTAAAGATTATCCGAAGCTGAAAGAAATGCGGTCGGTATTTGTGAAAGGTGAAAAACCGCTGTTGCAGTACAATAAAAAATTGACGGCGCAGCAAAAGGCGTTTTTATTTGGGCGCGAATTAGGATTCAATTATCTGAAGTTGGATAAACGTCCGTACACCACGCCATGGTTGCGTTTTGGGTCGTTCGACAATGTTTTGAATAACTTCAGAGCATCGTATTTTGCGCAGGCTTTGCATATTCCAAAAACAGGTTTGAAAAAGGACTTGGAGAATATTTTCGGGGCTGATCGTTTTAACCCGAACTTCATTGCGCATCTGCTGGAAAAATATAGCGCATCGCCTGAAATGCTGCTCACCCGAATATCGAACATCCTTCCTATGTATTTCGGTATTGATGAATTGTTCTTTATCCGTTATAGCAGCAAGGAGTCATCGAAAACACTTAAAGAAATTTCGAAGGAACTGCACCTTACCAAACACAACCTGCAATTAGAGTACACGATTAGCGAGCAGAACTACAGGCGCTGGCTTACCAAATCGGTATTGAAGTATTTGTTGAAAGAAAAAGGAAAGGATGCGATGAAGATTGATGCCGTTATTACCGAAAACGGCAATGGCAATCGCTACCTTACGATTTCGATATTGCGCGAAATGCCGGAGTTGAACAACAACAATAATTCGGTGACTCTGGGTTTTGTATTGAACGATGCAGCTTTGAAGAAAATTCGTTTTGTGAACGACAAAAAACTGGATGTAGCCAAGCTGGGCGATCTGAGTGAAAACGAGTTTGATGAACCGGTAGAACTAAAGCGCCTGAAAGAGCTGGAGGCGCGGGAAGAGGAGTTTGAGCGGATGAGAAATGAAATTGGCTGACTAAAGAACACTACTGCTCAATAAGTCCTCTGGAAATCATATAATCCCGAATCGATTCATACTCATCCAAGCCATAGTTATATTCAAGGATTTCATTTGCAGAGTTTAGTAATAGGTACGCTGGAACCGATCTGATACCATATTGCCGAATAAAAAGACTATTCTCACCATTAATATCATTTACAAAATAAAAGTGACCTTCATTAAACTCTTTAGAGTACTTTCTCCAACTTGCCCAGTCATCGAGTGAGTAAATAAAGATATCTATGTCATGAAAATGCTCATCCTTAATTCTCCTCTTTACGTCTTCGCATGGTCTACATCCAATTTTAGAGAATATCAGAAGTTTATTTCTTCCAAAAGATCCTAATTCTAGTTTATTGCTATCTGATATATAAACTTGGAAATTGGGCAGTTTCACCCCTTTTTTTAACGGAGTCATTTTTACTGGTGAACTCAAAATATTTTTCAAAGTTGCATACAAAGCATACTGATGTAATGTGGGAGCTACTCTGTCAAAAAGCTCTTTAGCTAAATCCGCCTTACCTTGGAGTACTAGAATATTAATGTAATGCAAGGCAAAATAACTGCTCAAATTCGATCTTGCCGTATACACTAGATGAGCCTCGTAAATGGAATCAAATTTATGTTGGGTTAGAGGTAATTCCGTGAAAAATTGATAAAACAGAAACGTTTCAAATTCTAAGATATTTAAGCTATCGGGATTTAGAAAATTAATGTGCCTTAAACTACAATTTGAAATTTCGATTTCAACATTCTTGTCTTTTTCTATCCAAAAAGGAAAAACTGTTGCACTTATCGTATCCAGAAAAAGGATGATGCGCCTTGGCTCTTGTTCAGTCTTAAAATAATATCTTATTGTTTGATTTCCTTGAGGTACAATGCTATCTATTCTTAAATCATCAAATTTTATGGGCTTTAGGGTACATGATTGTGTGACAGAAACAAAATTTCCAAAACATTTGCTTCCGCAGAGAAAAATTACACACCAAAGGACAATTCCTTTCAATGCCGCCAGTTATTTCCCGGAAGTACCGGAATTATAAATAAACCAATCCATACAGCCATTACCACCTAAGTCGCAACATTTGGTTTGACCTTGTTGTCCCCCATTGGTAAAGTCTCGGGGAGGTTTCTGGCAATTTTTACAATAGGAACCATTTACATCAGGTGCGCGAAACAACCCGTTAAATCCATCCGCATTATACGACTCAGCGGGCAATGGACCTGATACGACAATAATATTCACTCTTAATAATGAACATAACACACGTTGAATCACTCGTTCATCAAGTGCGTTAAACACACTAATTTTAGAATCTTTATTTGAAAATCCAGCAAACATTTCATTCTCAAATATAGCTTCGTCCAGCATAGCGCTTTTAACATCATCGTCTAACATCAACACCTCAGGACTTGTTGACTTAGCAAAACTTTCAGCAAGTTCTTCTCTATCTTTAGGTACCCGTTCTTGCCAATCCTCCTGAGCAAGCACTGCAATGGAGAATGCCACCTGGAACATTATCGTACTAAATGCGAGTTTAAACATTATCTAATAATTTTTTGTGATTCTAAATATACCAAACTTTATCAAAAGTGTTCATTCTAAAGGTCTTTCAATCTCCCAATTTTTCTATTTTCGGCACTCAATGATTTTCTGATGAACAAAGAAGAAGTAGTTAAATTATTAGGCGAAAAAAAAGCCGAATACCTGCTGAACCACGAATCGAAAACCTTTCCAAAAGATGCATTATACCTTCCTAAAAAGGATTTTGTAGAACGCTATTGGAAGGACAGCAACCGCAACATCCAAACCCTGCGCAGCCTGCAAACGCTGGCTTCGCATGGCCGTTTGCGCAATACCGGTTATGTTTCCATCCTTCCTGTTGATCAGGGTATCGAACATTCTGCAGGCGCTTCTTTTGCGCCGAATCCTATTCTTTTCGATCCGGAGAATATTGTAAAACTAGCCATTGAAGGCGGCTGCAATGCCGTAGCTTCTACTTTTGGCGGTTTGGCATCGGTAGCGCGCAAATACGCCCACCGCATTCCATTTATTGTGAAGATCAACCACAACGAATTTCTGAGCTATCCGAATTCTTTCGACCAAATCATGTTTGGCCAAATCCGCGATGCCTGGAACATGGGAGCCGTAGCCGTTGGCGCTACAATTTACTTCGGAAGCGAAGAATCGAAACGCCAGATCGTGGAAGTATCAAAGGCATTTGAATATGCCCATGAATTGGGAATGGCTACTATTTTGTGGTGTTATACCCGCAACAGCGCTTTTAAGAAAGATGGTGTTGATTATCATGTATCGGCCGATCTTACCGGGCAGGCTAACCATTTGGGCGTAACCATTCAGGCAGATATCATCAAACAAAAATTGCCGGAAAACAATGGCGGCTACAACGCTCTGAATTTTGGCAAGACCCATAAAAAAGTGTATAGCGACCTCACCACCGATCATCCAATAGATTTGACACGATATCAACTGGCGAATTGCTACATGGGCCGCGTAGGATTGATTAATTCGGGAGGGGCATCGGCAGGAGAAAGCGATTTGGCTGAGGCTGTAGCTACCGCCATCATTAACAAACGCGCCGGTGGTATGGGGTTGATTTCAGGCCGAAAAGCGTTCCAGCGTCCGTTGAAAGAGGGCGTTGCCTTATTGAACGCGATTCAGGATATTTACCTGAGCAAGGAAATTACAATTGCATAATGGCAACTGATAAAGAACGTAAACCGTGGTGGAAGCGTCTGCGAAAAGGTGTGGAAACCACGCAGGAGGAGCGCCGGGAAACTCCGGATGGCATCTGGATGAAGTGTGCCGGATGTAAAAAAGCCTTTCTGGTAACGCAGTACAAGAATAATCTTCACACTTGCCCCGAGTGCAATTACCATGAAAAAATTGATGCTGAAGAATATTTTGAAATTCTCTTCGATCATGTGAAATATGAAGAGTTGTTCGAAAATATTGTTTCTACTGATTTTCTGAATTTCAAAGATACCAAGCAATACGCCAACCGGATTACTGATGCTCAGGAAAATACCGGATTAGCAGATGCCATTCGCGTGGCCACTGGTTTAGTGAACCAACATAAACTAACTGTGGCGGCCATGGACTTTCGTTTCATTGGTGGATCAATGGGTTCGGTTATGGGTGAAAAGATTGCTCGTGGCATTGATTATGCAATTAAGCACAAAACCGGGTTTATGATCATCTCCCGTTCGGGTGGTGCACGTATGCAGGAAAGCGCTTTTTCGCTGATGCAAATGGCCAAGACTTCTGCAAAATTGTACCAACTCAGCGAGGCAAAGTTGCCCTACATTTCGTTACTCACCAACCCCACAACCGGAGGCGTAACGGCCTCGTTCGCCATGCTTGGCGATTTCAATATAGCCGAACCCGGCGCTCTGATTGGTTTTGCGGGTCCTCGTGTGATTGAAGAAACCATCAAGAAAAAACTTCCTGAAGGTTTTCAAACTTCTGAATTTCAGTTGGAGAACGGATTTCTTGATTTTATTGTTGACCGCAAACAGTTGAAACAAAAAGTGGGCGATTTGCTGGAATTAGTAGGATTATAAATTCCGGGTTATAAGGAATAAGTTAAAAGTGTTGGAATTTTTATTTCCGGTTCTCACTTTTCATTTTCAACTTATAACTGCCATCACATTTCCTTTAATGCGGCATATACTCTGCTCACCGGCAGGCCAACCACATTAAAATAATCGCCATTAAAGCGGGCAATACCGATAGCTCCAATCCATTCCTGACACGCATAGCTGCCGGCTTTATCGAATGGTTTGTATTTTCTGACGTAGGAAGTAATTTCTTCTTCCGTTAGCAGATGAAACGTCACTTCAGTTCGATCAGAAAAACTGATTTCCTTTTCTTTAGAAATCAAACAAACTCCCGTGATAACGGTATGGGTTTGTCCACTGAGTTCGCTCAGCATACGAATAGCATCTGCCTCATCGGTTGGCTTTTCATAAATTTTTCCATTCAGAATAACAACAGTATCAGCGCCAATCACCACTTCATCGGCATTCAATTCCAACTTTATCGCATTCGCTTTTTTCTGGGCCAGAAATAAGGGAATATCTTCAGCACGAACGCCTGCAGGATGATCTTCCGAAACTTCTTTCGTTCTTATTTCAAATGAAATACCTGCCATTTCCAGCAGATCTTTACGGCGCGGCGATTTACTTGCCAGAATTACTTTTTTCATACTACAACTTACCTATGGTAAACCAATAGAATAGTGGCATAGTGAGAATGCCAAATAGCATCAACACTTTCAGAAAGATACTTTGATTGCGATACGCTTTTGCCGACCGGGCGCCGGCCACTACCGTAATGTTGAGCAACTGCTGCGATTGCAAAAAGAACATGCAATACCAGAACTGCTTTTTCTGCCCGTTTTTCCAAAACACATACTGTAGCCAGGCAATCAGCCCCATGCAGATGAGTTCTAAAATCACAATGATCAGATTGGTGGCCCAAACCGGAAGCACAATGGGCAGTGTAGCCATTCCTGCGGCCTGATCACCTTCGCGATCTTCGGCGTCTTTAGAAATTTCTCTGATTAGGGTTGTTAGAAAAGCGAAGAGCGCATAACCCTTCATATAATTGATGATCCATGGAAACATGAGTTGTTCCATATCATTAGATGCGCCGCGAAACAATTGTGGTTCCATCAACACCACTAATACAAACACAAAGGCAGAAAGTGCTGCTATCACAATATTTCCGATCAGGAAATATTTTTTTAGAAGGTAAGAATAGATCCAAAGGAATACGGCGGCAAACAAAAAGTAGTAGCCAGAACGGAAAAAACCTTCCTGATAACTCACCCAAAAGCCCAGAATAACGCCCAGCGCTGTTAAGATGAAATGCAGGGTGTAGGCGCCGTCAAGTGAAATAATATTGCCTATTGGAGTGTTACGTCCTGCCGCACGGTCGCGTTGAAAATCGAAAAAGTCGTTGATCACATTGCCGCCGGCCATGATGAGCAACACGGCCAAAGCAAACAAGGCAAACTGAACGTTATTCAGCGTTGGGAAAAGACCGCAATAGGCCAAATAAGGCTTTAATACAAAATACTGAAACAGATAAAGCGACAAGGCGGTTATCATCAGATTGAAGCCGCGCAACAACCGGAACCAACTATAAATTGCTTGCATTATTTTTGTTTTCCTGAATACTTAAAGTGAGCGCATCGTAAACCCGCAACCAATCGGAATGGGCAGAAAGCAGTTTACGGTGAATAGCAATAGTAGCCTGATCGCCGCGAACCGCCGGACCGGTTTGTAATTTACGCGGATCATGCTGTAGTACCTGCTCAAAATGCTCCTGAAGCAAAGGCTTTAGCAAATCAAATTGTAATTCGTGTTGTTCCAACAACTGCGAAGCAATAACCCAAAGATGATTGGTGAAATTTTGCGAGATGACTGCTGCAACGTGTAACACTCGTCTTTCCTGCTCGCTTTTCAGCATTACCCTTTGCGAAAGGCGGTGAGCCAGTTCGCTTAGCTTCCGTACCGCCATTTCCGAATTTCCTTCAATCATCATCACAGCTTCACTAAAGTTTACGCTGGTAGTTTTAGTCATCGAAACAAACGGATAGAAGATACCATTGAAGGCACTGAAGGGGTCTAGAATGGTGCGCGACTGAATTCCGGAAGTAAGCGCCACCACTTCCTTTCCGAATGAAAATTGTGAAAGCACTTCTTGAACCACATCATCCCTCAAGGCTACAATAACCACATCACTGCCGGGTATCCAGTTTTCGGTAGAATAAACTACATCCAAACCAAACCGATCAGCGTATTCGTTGCCAGATTCGCGACTGTGCGCCCAGGCTTGCACTACCTCCTGACCTGCTGCAATAAAAGCAGTTGTTAAGGCTGTAGCGGCTTTGCCGGTTCCTATGATGGAAATTTTCATGACTGTTGTTCGCGGCGTTTCCACATACTTAAGAAAACGCCCAGAAAGGTGATGATTCCACCGAACCAAACCAAATTGATATAAGGGAAAATAATAGCCTTCATGATGATAAAATCAGAAGCTTTTTCGTGTTCGCGTACCGAAAAAGAAAACTTTCCTTTTACCGGATCAATTTTTGAAATGTCGATCACCACACCGCCTTCTTTACTTTCATAAGGCAAAGTGGCTGCGCTGGAATTCTTCACATCGATTACATAAACCGGTTCGGCATTAATGTTCAATCCGTTCAAGGTTTTCACCTTTAAATTAGCGCTTACAGCAACCTTTCCGCTTTTGTTGAAACCAACCGGCAGCGCAGGATCCCGATTTACTCCTTCAAAAATAATATAGGACGAATTGGTGAAGAAGGTATCGCCCACGGCAACTTCATAATTGCTCACCGTATCTTTCAAATTTCGATTATCGGGAACGCTGGAAACATGCGTAAACACATCACTGGTAAGGTAGTGCTTGGTATCAGGATTGGCCACCATTCCCATTTTTTGGTTTACCTGAGCGTTAGGTTGAAGGTCGAACGACTCCACTTCTTCGCCTTTATCGTTTTTGCGTGAATAGTGAACGATATAATGTGTATTCGGCTTTATGAACTGTGTTCCGGTATAAGTTACTTTATATTTCCCCATGGTATAGGTGGAATCGCGCACCATCAGGATGTTTTCGGCCATATCCTTTTGTGAAAATTCTTTTCCAAAATTCACTCCGGCTGTATTCAGTGAAATTACCTGACGCTGCCCCTGCGAAAACAAAACGCCAATCAGGAAAATCGAGAAGCCTAAATGTGAAATGGTGCCGCCGTTCAACTTTAAATCAAAGCGCCCCACCTTATAGAGGTAAAAACAGTTGGCCAGAACAGAGAAAACACTGCTGAACAAGAACAATACGTAGAATGAAATGAATTGGAAGGTGACGCCTTTCACATGGAAGGCATCGGTGAAATGCACTTGCATGCCGTAAGCCATGGCAACTGTAAGCGGGATGGCAATCAGAAAAGCGTAACCCGCATAGCGCAACGATTTCAGGTTGCCCACTTTGTAGGAAATGAACTGTACAGCACCGGTTCCCAGCGCCACCAGCAAAGCAATAATAATTTGAATGCGGTTGTAATGATCTACCACATCGGTTGGTGGGGCGATTTTATTGCTGAGCCAATGAAGATTATCGTGAAACAAAATATTCCAGACCGGAATGGAAGTAGTGAATACTTGTTGTACGGCCGAAAACAGCAACAAAAGCGAACCGATGAACATCCAAAATTCACGAGAAAGTAGCGCCTCTTCTTTTTCAGGATTTGGAATACTGCGAAATCGGGCAAACAATAACACTAGAGAAGGAATGAGGAACACAAACATATAGATCAGCAACTGCCCGGTCATGCCTAAATCGGTAAATGCGTGAACTGAAGTATCGCCCAGAATGCCACTGCGCGTTAAGAAGGTGCTGTACAGTACCATTGCAAAACCGAGGATGTAGAATAGAAATGCCGAAAAGAGTGAATGTTTGGTATAGCGATACACCACATGGAGGTGCAGCCCGGCAACAACAAAAAGCCAAGGTACAAACGACATATTTTCAACGGGATCCCACGCCCAGAATCCACCAAAGCTGAGCGATTCGTAAGCCCAGGCGCCGCCCATCAGAATTCCGGTTCCAAGTATTCCAATGCTGAACAAGGCCCAAGGCAGGGCCGGTTTTACCCAACCTTCGTAATCGTTACGCAGCAAGGCTGCAATAGCAAATGCAAACGGGAACAATACCGATGCAAAACCGCAAAACAAAACCGGCGGGTGGATCACCATCCAGTAATTCTGCAACAGCGGGTTTAGTCCGTTTCCATCGGCGATAAACTGCAAATAGTTTGGCCGTTGGAAAATAGGCGCCATAGACATTTCGTTGCGCAGCAACACAAACGGATTACTGCCAATTTTATGACCCAATACATAAATACCCAGCACCATGCTTCCTAAAAAGAACTGCGTGAGCGCAGTTATTGACAATACCGGCGCTTCCCATTGGCGTAGGGTTCGGATACCGATCCAACCCAACACAACCAGCCAAAACTGCCAAAGGAGAAAGCTACCTTCCTGGCCTTCCCAAAAACTGGAAATGATATAGTAAACCGGTAATTCTTTTGAAGAGTGCCTCCAGGCGTAATGATATTCGAACCAATGGTTGAAGATCATTACGAACAACAGTATAAATACACCGATTACTGATATGCCATGCACTGTAAATGCCATTCGGCCAAGTCGTAGCCAGGATACCTTAGAGGAATCACTCTTATTAAATTCAGAAAAAGCAAATGATAGAAAAGCCAGAAATGCAGCGGCGAAACTTACAACTATAAAAAAGTGGCCCAGGTGACCCAGCCAAAGGTGTTCGCCTTCAAAACCATTGGCGCCAAAGCGGCTTTCAAGAAAGTTCATCGCTGCAAATATAACCTTATAACGCTGCCCGTTTATATTTTGGATGTTGATGTATGGGCAAAAAAAATGGAGACTTTCGCCTCCACTTTAATATCATAAACATTAAAACAATCGAAACTATGCTTCTGTTTGAAGCTGACGCTTTTCGGTGATGCGGGAAGCTTTCCCTTTACGATCGCGCTGATAATACAATTTTGCACGGCGAACCAAACCAACTTTGTTCACTACAATCTCATCAACAAATGGAGAGTACAATGGAAATACGCGTTCTACACCAACGCCATTTGAAATTTTACGAACAGTAAAGGTTTTAGTAACCCCTGTACCATTAATCTGGATTACGTCTCCACGAAATTCCTGGATACGTTCTTTATTACCCTCGGTAATCTTATAAGAAACGGTGATATTGTCGCCCGGGCCAAAGCTTGGATGCTTCAGCTCCTGGTTCATAGTTTTGTTTACGTATTGAATAGTCAGATTCATTTCGCTGCTTTTTTGAGGAGTGCAAATATACACGATTTTACCAAAACCTAAAATAATCCAATCGTTTTTTCAGCCAAACTATACGGCTTTCAGGCTTTGGCGTACTGCGGGGGCTATTTTTTCGCCCAGTAGCTGTATGGCATGAAGGGTTTGCCGGTGGTTTAACCCTGCGCCGCCAACGAGTTGAGCCATATAACGCGTTTGGCCAAAAATCCGATGTAAGCGTAGCAATTTCTCCACAATAAAATCGGGGCTGCCAACCATTAGCGGACCATAAAGCCGGTTATACTCAAACTGTTCGCGGTTCAACGGCGCCCAGCCACGCTCCTGCCCTACCCGATTCATCAATTGAGCATATGCGGGATAGAACTCTTCAATTGCCTGTTCATCGGTATCTGCAGCATAATAATGGGTGTTAATGCCCAACTGAAGTTCGGAAAGTTGGTGACCGGCCGTAGTTGCCGCTTCACGGTACCAGTTGGAAAAGGCGGAAAAGCGCTCCGGCGGTCCGCCCAAAATGGCAATCATCATAGGCAAGCCTAGTTCACCGGCCCGTATGGCTGATTCCGGCGTTCCGCCTACGCCAATCCAAATTGGCAGTTGAGCCTGAAAAGGCCGGGGATAAACGCCCAATTGATCGATTTCGGGGCGGTGACGGCCTTTCCATTTCACTTTCTCGCTGGCGTTAATTTTCAGCAGCAGATCTAACTTTTCCTCGAACAAGCTATCGTAATCGCGCAAATCATAACCAAAAAGTGGAAACGATTCAATGAACGAACCTCTTCCTGCCATAATTTCCGTGCGCCCTTTTGAGATCAAATCTACGGTGGCGAAGTTTTGGTAGGTACGAACCGGATCAGCCGAACTGAGTACTGTAACGGCACTGGATAACCTAATGTTTTTGGTAGTGGCGGCCGCGGCAGCCAGCAACACTTCAGGTGCGGAGATTACAAAATCAGGACGATGATGTTCGCCAAGGGCAAATACATCCAATTGAACAGCATCAGCCAGTTGAATTTCTTCCAGAAGTTGTTGTACGCGTTTTGCGCTACGCACCGCGCCGCCTGTAAGCGGTTCGGGCAACATATCGCCAAAAGTAGAAAGTCCGATTTCCATCATGCAAAGAAGAGATGAAATTGGAAAGTTGAAAACGGAAATTCAGGAATTGAAGGATAGCGTTGAAAATTAAGAATGAAGACTACCGATTTGCTTGAAGTTGCCCCGCGGCAGGGACTGGAATGGTGCCGCCTTTGGCGGCAGTGCGAAGTGAAACGCAGCACCGTAGCGATAGCGGAGCCATGCAAGGCCCGGTTGCCGCCACATTAGTAAATAGTTTTAAGGGTTAAGTTTTAAATGAAGGGTGAGGAATTGGTTTCCTTCATTCTATATCGGGATAATCGCTTTCCTCGCGAAGGATATCGGGCCGGCGTTGGCGGGTGCGTAAAACGGCCTGCTCATAGCGCCAGTCGCGAATGTTTTTTTCATGACCGCTCAAAAGTACATCGGGAACGCGCAAACCCCTGAACTCCTCAGGCCGCGTATAAACAGGCGGCGACAGCAGATCGTCCTGAAAGGAATCAGTAAGCGCTGAAGTTTCATCGTTCAAAACGCCTGGCAGCAAGCGGCCGATGGCATCTACCAGCACTGCTGCGGCCAGTTCGCCGCCGCTGAGCACATAATCGCCAATGGAAATTTCTTTAGTAACATAAAGTTGCCGGATTCGTTCATCAACGCCTTTGTAATGGCCGCAGATCATAATGAGATTAGTACGTAACGAAAGCGAGTTTGCCATGCGCTGGTGCAACGTTTCCCCATCAGGGGTCAAATAAATCACTTCATCGTATTTCCGCTCCGTCATTAGTTTGTCGATACAGGCTGCCAACGGCTCGCACATCATCACCATTCCCGCGCCGCCGCCATATTGATAATCATCTACTTGCTTGTATTTATTGAGGCCATAGTCGCGTAGCTGATGGCAATGCACTTCCAATAATCCCTTATCGCAGGCGCGTTTCATCATAGAATGAGCAAAGGGGCTATCGAGCAATTCAGGAACAACAGAGATGATATCGATGCGCATAGCAGTTTATTAAACGTTATAAATCGAGTAACCCTTCCGGCAAATGTAGTACCACCACTTTTTTGCGTTTATCTATTTTTCCGATCAATTCATCGGTAAGCGGCGCCAGTATTTCCTTGCCCTGAAAATCAATGGCAGCCAGCAATTGTGCGGGCAGTTCCATAAGGCTGACCACGGGGCCCAGCAGTTGATTGCCATTATAGGCGGTAAAGCCGACCAGCCAGGAATAATCGTCTTCACTTTTCACGAAAAATTTTTTGGCATGTTCTTCGGTGACCCAGATGTCAGCATTATTGTGGGTTCTGGCCATTTCGGGGGAATCGATTTCTTCGACCTTAACAAAACCGCTGAGTGGTGCGGTTTCGGTCCATTCCTGCACAAAAAATGGCTGGAAGCTTCCGGAAATTTCGAGAAAGAAGTGCGGCGGCCATTTTTGGGGATTTTTCAGCATGCGTTGCAGGCTAAAATGAAAAGCCCCACTTAGACCGTGGGGCTTTTTAATTTTTCCAATGGCAATGTAATTGCTCATGAAAGGATTTTTATTCTGCGGCTGGAGCTTCGGTGTTCTCTGCTTCGGCGGCCGGAGCGGCTTCTTCAGCAGGAGCATCAGTAGCGGCGGTTGCAGCTAAGGCAGCAGCGCGCTTTGCTTCGCGTTCTTCTTTTTTACGGGTTTCGTCGGCCAGCATTTTAGCCACGCGATCTTCTTTAGAAGCGTGAACCTTTTTCTTGTGGTCGATCACCGAGTTTTTGTGGGCCTCAGTCCAGTCGGCGTATTGCTTATCGGCTTGTTCCTGAGTAAGGGCGCCTTTGGCCACACCGCGAAGCAAATGCTTACGGAACAGCACGCCTTTATATTTCAGAATGGCATTCACCGTATCGGTTGGTTCAGCGCCTTTCAGAATCCAGTCAACCGCTTTGTCCACATCAAGGTGGATAGTTGCCGGTGAAGTAAGCGGGTTATAATCGCCTAAGCGCTCAATGAATTTACCGTCGCGGCGCGCACGGGAATCAGCGGCTACAATGTGGTAGAAAGGGCGTTTTCCGCGTCCGTGTCGTTGTAAACGTAATTTAACTGCCATGTCTTAAAAGAATTTAATGTCTGGTTTAAAAATTGGGAGCGCAAAGGTAAAAGAAAAACTGAGAAGTTCAAAAGAGCTTGCGGCTTTCTGTAGCGGCATCTTTCGTACCGAACCATAGCTGTACTTCAATAATTATAAAAAAGGTTTTCGGAATACATTGATAATTAATAGATTTTTTGTCATTTCCGATGGTAGCAGCAGCTCCAAGGGATTCTAAACATTTCTGGAATTAGCTCCAGATTTTATTAAAAAGAAAATGCCAAGTGCTATAGCCGGAATGCTCAGCAACTGGGTTTTGCTGATGAAACCCACCAAAAGCTCGCCTTCGGGAACCTTTAAAAATTCGAGTAGAAAACGGACCAGAAACACACCGGTAAAGAAGCAGCCGACGTAGAACCAAGGGCGTTCCCCCTGGCGGCGGTAAATAGAAATAATCAAAATCTGAAGAACCAGATAGGCCACACTTTCATACAATACCACGGCATGCCTTGGAATCTGATCAACCCTCTCAAAAATAAAGCCCCAGGGCATGGCGGTAGGTATGCCATAAAGTTCTGAATTGAACAGATTTCCCAAACGGATTAATGCAGCGGGAAGAAAGATGACCAGTGCTACGCGATCGAACAGCCATTGCAAGCGGAACTGTGGGTAGCGTTTGTGAAAGAGGAATATAGCTGCCAAACCGCCTAAAATGCCGCCATGGCTCGCCAAACCGCCCTTCCACACTTTCACCACCTCAAATGGATGAGCTATAAAATAATGGAGGTCATAGAAAAGTACCTGACCTAAGCGAGCGCCAATGATAGCGCCAATGAAAATGTATTGAATAAGCAGTACCAGATGATCTTCGCTCAGGTTTTCCTGACGCAATATCCACCTCCCCAGAAAAAAACAGCCCAGAATAGAAAGCGTCCACATGAGCCCGTACCATTGCAGGGTAAACCAATCGAAGGGAAGCGGAATATCGGGATTTACAGCCCAGTGTATGAATGCCAGCACCATTACGAATAAAAGGTTAACTGAAGTAATGCGGAATTACCACAAATGCTACAAATTGTCCCGTAAAACCGGCAGCATAGCCCCACATTACCTCACCCTGACTATGGGCGTTCAAAATGAGGCGGGCTGTGCCAATTAGGCCCGATAGCAGGATTACAGCCATAAACAACAACTTGAGATCGTAGTCAGAAAGGCCAAGCATCAGCAACAGCAATGCCATGAACGAACCCGCGGCCATGGTGTGCAAACTGATTTTGCTGAAAATGTTTACAAAAAAACCGATAAAAACGGCCAAAGCCGCGCCCAGCAGCATGTGCGACATGTAACTATTGCTGAAAATATTTGGGTGTGCTGTTGGTTTAAACAACATAAAAGCCCACAAATAAAAAGTAGCCGTGGCTACATACGGAATGATGCGTTGTTTGCGGTCCTCCAGTTTCAGACTATCGATTAATTCCAGTTGCTTCATCAGAAACACCCAAAAAATAGGGAAGATGCAAGTGAGCAGAAAAACCATGGCGATCCACAATATTCGGTCATTCCGGCTGGAAAAGGCAAATAGATGTGGATTGGCCAACACTAAAAAAATGCCGGCATAGGTACAGCCGAACAAGGGATGAAAAATGTAAGAGATGATTTTCGCAAAACGTTCTGTCATACAACCCGAAATCAGAGTTCAAACATAAATACTTTTCCGCCGCTTCCTGCCACAATTCCAGAGTTTGCGGAATAAAGGTGAACATCGTGCAGATCAGCGTCGGTAAAAGATTGGATACGGTCCCAATGCACTCCACCATCAGTAGTTCGTAGTATCACACCGCTTTCGCCTACTGCAACGCCATGCCGGGCATCAAAAAAATCCACACCCAGAAGATGATCGGGCGTGCCGAAAGAGGTATTGCTCTTTTTCACCACCTGCCAGCTTTGGCCACCATCAACCGTCCGGCTGATACCACCGAAGTAGCCCACTGCACAGCCATGCATAGCATCCGAAAATTTCATCGCTTGAAAAAAATCACCGGATTGCACTACTGAATAAAACGAAGTTCCTCCATTATGAGAACACTTTATAGTTCCATAACCACAAACCAAAACGACACTATCGCTTTGAAAAAAAGCTGCCGTATAGGCATGAAGGGTATCGTTCACGTAATTCCAATCAGCGCCTCCATTGTGGGTAATGGCCCATCCCCCATTGCCAAATCCATTTCCGAACGCCAGCACACCATCGTTTTTATTAAGAAAACACAACCCGTTCACCGGCTTATAAATGGAAAGATTACTTTTAGAGAAATGGCGGGCGCTGTCGATGGTTTCACAATACACCGCATCATACCCGGCGGCAATACCTTCGGCAGCATTAAAAAAGAACAAGGTGTACAAACTTTTATCGGCAATAGAATCAGACTTCCACGATTTTCCGCCATCCAAAGATTTTAATAACACACCGCGATCATAACGATCACCACCGCACAAGTAGGCTAATGAATCGTTCACAAAGAAAAACCGGTTCAATTTGGCACTACATCCGGTTTCTAACTGATGGGCGATTACCGGAATATCTTTTTTGCATGAAAAAAGAAATACCAATAGCAGCAAACTCAAAAGTGGCCAAATACGCATTATGTTCTTTTGGTTACCTCACCAACTGCGTTTAAAATCACGCGGCAGGCGCTTTCTATTTCGCTTTTTGAAATGATGAGTGGCGGACAAATACGCAGACAATTGGAAGCAAATAAAAACCAATCGGTAAAAACCCCCTGTTCCAGACAACGGTCGATGATCTTTTTATTGATTTCGAATGAATCGAATTCCACCGCCAGCATTAGTCCTTTACGACGAACCGACCGGATTTCGGCATGCTGTAATAAGGTTTCGAACAATGCGCCTTTAGCCTCCGCTTCCAGCATTAAATTTTCAAGTTGTAATACTTGCAGGGCGGCCAATCCGGCTGCACAGGAAACCGGATGACCACCAAATGTGGTGATATGCCCTAAAACCGGATTTTTTGCCAGTTTTATCATCAATTCGGAAGAGGCAATAAATGCGCCTAGCGGCATGCCGCCACCCAATGCTTTTGCCAGTAAAAGTACGTCGGGAGTAATGCCACTTTCCTCCATTTGAAACATGCGGCCACAACGCCCGAATGCGGTTTGCGCTTCATCTAAAACCAGCAATGCGCCCACTTCAGTACAGCGTTTCCGCAATTGTTGCAAGTATGCATTGGTTGGAATGGTGATGCCTGATTCGGCTTGCACCGGATCGATAAAAACAGCAGCAGTGCGTTCGGTAATCTCCTGTAGGGCTTCAGCATCGCCATAGGGCAACATCGTACAGTCGGGAAGCAAGGGGCGGTAGTTATTCCGGAAATATTCATCGCCCAAAATACTAAGCGCTCCCTGCGTGCTACCGTGGTAAGCGTGTTTGAAATGAACGAAGTTGGTGCGCCCCGTAACCCGTTTGGCCAGTTTCATAGCACCTTCAGTAGCTTCTGCTCCGCTATTCGTAAAATAAACTGAATTTAAGGCAGAAGGAAGCAAATCGGTTAGTGCTTTAGCAAATTGCACTTGCGGCGATTGCACCACTTCGCCATACACCATTAAATGGAAATATTTTTCAGCCTGATCTTTCACTGCCTGGACCACAGCCGGGTGCGTGTGCCCCACATTGCTTACGGCAATGCCCGAAATCAAGTCCATGATTTTTCTACCCTTTGTATCGCACAGATAGAGCCCTTCTGCCTTCTCAATTTCAAGCAACAGCGGAGCTGTAGAAGTTGGAGCCAGATGCTGTAAAAAGAGTTGGCGATTGCTGATCAAGCTGCAATTATTTTTTGGTTTCCAGCTCTTTGATGATAGCTTCTTTCAGTGATTGAGCCGACGTGGGACTTATATTCTCATCCTTAGCTTTAAGAAGCGCATAATCACAAGCCTTTGTAGCTTCGCTGAAGTTGCCCAACTTGTATTGCAGATAAGCGTAAGTAGTGTTGTTGTTATACGTATCCTTGATGTTGACTGCTGTATGGGCCCAATTACTGGCCTTTTGTAAATACTTGGTGTCATTCGTATTTACATAATATTTCCAGGCCATATCGCTTAACATTTTCTCATCTTTAGCGGCATATTTTTTCAAGTAGGCAGAAACGTATTTATCGTATTTGCCGGCATTTGAAGTATTGAGGTAATAATCCATCTGCATCTTCGCCACTTGTTGGGCGGCATCGGATGATTTGTTCATTTTTACCAGACTTACAGCCTGCATCAGCTTGTCTTCGCTATTTTTACGAATAGCCTCGGTAAGCGTATTATTGGCAATGAAATTCACTTTATCATTAAACCCTTTTTCAGTCATCAATCCACTAATGGCTGCTTTATTCTTCATCATGATGGGCAGTCCTGGCGATGATACATCGTTCGTAAGGTTATAGACTGTTTTCTTTACACCATCCCGTTTCCATTCATTTTCGTTAAGCAGAGAAAGGTATTCTGAAAATAGTTTCGACACATCAAGTCCGGAAGCTTTACGCGCAGCCAGATAGTCTTCAAGGAACGGCAGTTCGCGATTGCCGCTTGCATATTTTTTATCCATTCCTGAAACCATATCCGGTAGCGGATCACCCGCTTTTTGAGCTGCTGCAATCAAACCCGCAGGATCCAAACCACCAACTTGCTTGTGTTTCACTGCGCCATTCTCATCTAACCACAACATGGTAGGATAAGCACGGATCTGATAGCGAGTGGCGATATCAATACCTTCGCCTTTTTCCATATCTACTTTCATATTCACGAAATTGCGGTTGAAGTACGCGCCCACAGCCGAATCAGGGAATACTTGTGAAGCCAGGCGTTTGCAAGGTCCGCACCAGGTGGTGTAGCAATCCATAAAAATCAACCGCCCTTCAGAACGCGCTTTGTCGAGCGCCTGCTGAAAAGTGAGATCGTGATCGAACTCAATGCCTTGAGAAAAACCCGATACGGAGATCAGGCAGAATAAAGCGCTGATAAGCTTTCTCATATTACTTCTTCCAGATATTTTGTAATTGCAAATTAATGTTTTCGCCATAGAAAAAACGCGCCGAGTTGCGGAAGCTGTCGGTAATATCGCTAACAAAAAACGTATCGCCCCCATTTCGTTTTTCGCTTAACAATTTTTCTTTGGCCAGAATGCCCTTTAGTTTTTCAGCCACAATTTTGGTGGAATCAAAAAGCTTGATGTTGCCCTTGTAGAAATCCAGAATTTGTTCTTTGATCATTACATAATGGGTACATCCCAGAATGAGCGCATCGATTCCTTGCAGTTCCGGTTGTGCGAGATAGTTTTCAATTACCGATCGGCTTATGGTATTGTTGTAGAAACCTTCTTCAATCATAGAAGCCAGCAATGGCGTAGCCAAAGCCGTATGGTTTAAGCCGGGTTTGCGTCGGGAAAGTTTTTCTTGATACACCCCCGAATTTACCGTAGTTCTGGTGGCAATCAGCCCCACCTTTTTGATTGAATTATCGGCAATTACCGATTCAATAATCGGATCAATCACATTAAAGATCGGAACACTACCCTGATGCGTATCGCGAAGGTATTCATAAGCCGCGGCAGAAGCCGTGTTGCAGGCAATTACGATGCATTTGCATTGTTCCTGTTGCAGCAAAAAATCAGTAATTCCCAGCGAATAGCGGCGGATGAGTTCTTTTGATTTATCGCCATAAGGAACGTGAGCTGTATCGCCAAAGTAAATCAGACGTTCATCGGGCAGCATTTGCGAAATTGCATGTGCCACCGTAAGTCCGCCAATGCCTGAATCGAAAATCCCAATCGGCCGGTTGTTCATGCTGCAAAGAAAAGAATGCCGTTATAAATTCCTGTGGAATCTGACAATCACCTGAATTTCATTAGATCTGAAGATTCCAGATAATTTATCAATTTGCCAGACTCTTTCCACGGATACACGGATACACGATAAATCGCTTCCCTACATCAACGGCCGCACCTCAATGGAGTCGCCGGTTTCGTAGGCTGGGCATTCCTTGGCAATAGCCACGGCAGCATCCAGCGTTTCGGCTTCAATGATGTAAAAGCCACCGATCCCTTCTTTTATATCGCGGATCGGGCCTTCTACTAATTGGCCGGCTTTCATTTCCAGCAGCTTCCCTTCGCTGGGTATTCCATTTCCGCCACGCAATATGCCGCGCGCATCCAATTTTTTGGCCCAACCGCTATGCAGCGCTATAATTTGTTGCAATTGCGCGTCCGGCATGGGATAGCGCGTAAGATCTTCGCGGATCAATAGTATGAATTGAGGCATAACGTCTATTTTCTGCCAAACTAAAAAACATCATCTAAACGCACATTCTTCTCTATTTTGGCCGCATGAATCTTCACGACACCATTGTGGCACTGGCTACTCCGCAAGGCATGGGTGCCATTGGCGTGATTCGCCTTTCGGGGAATGACGCCATTGCCATAGCTGCAAAGGTTTTCCATGGAAAAGACCTGAATCAGGCCACTTCTCACACCGTTCACTATGGCACCATCAAGGATGGCGAGAAAGTGTTGGATGAGGTATTAGTTACCGTTTTTCGTGCGCCAAAAAGTTTTACCACCGAGGACGTTATTGAAATTGCGGGTCATGGTTCGCCGTTTGTACTGCGTGAAATACTGGGTTTGCTGATTCGAAATGGCGCACGCGCTGCCGATGCCGGCGAGTTCACGATGCGCGCTTTTATGCACGGACGTATCAATCTGGCGCAAGCCGAGGCGGTGGCCGATATGATTGCGAGCGAATCGGAGGCGCAAATGCGCGTGGCGCTTCAGCAAATGCGCGGCGGCTTTAGTGCGCAGTTGCAGCAATTGCGCGAAAAGCTCATTCACTTTGCTTCATTGGTGGAACTGGAGCTCGATTTTTCGGAAGAAGATGTAACCTTTGCTGACAGAAATGCATTGCAGCACTTGATTGCCGATATGCAGCGCCAACTAAAACTATTACAGCAATCGTTCCGGCAGGGAAATGTAATTCGCAATGGAGTGAACACGGTAATTGCCGGCCGTCCGAACGCCGGAAAATCAACTTTATTGAACGCACTGTTGCAGGACAACCGCGCTATTGTTTCTGACATTCCCGGAACCACGCGCGATGTAATTGAAGAAACGCTGATAATTGGCGGCATATCCTTTCGGTTGATGGATACTGCCGGTATTCGCGAAGCTACCGATGCCATTGAGAAAATTGGCGTAGAACGCACCATGATGAAGATTGGAGAAAGCGCTGTGGTGTTGTTCATATTTGATGTAGCCGCCATGAGTTTGGAAGCAGTTCAAGGCGATTTGGAGATGCTGAAACGCGAGGGCAGCATTTTGATTCCCGTTGGTAATAAGACCGATTTGATTGGTGTAACCGAAGCCCGGAAGAAGTTTCATAGCCTTGAAAATTTACAATTAGTTGCTGCGCGAAGTGAGGAGTCGGTAGAGGAATTAAAGCAACACTTATTGGAATCGATACAGATGAATGCAGTGGACCTAAATGCCCCTATGGTTACGAATGTGAGGCACTTTGAAGCTTTACGAACGGCTTCAGAAGCTTTGGAGGCCGTACTGCAAGGTTTAGAAGGCGGTACCACCGGCGATTTTCTTGCAGCCGATATTCGAACTGCCTTGCGTGCCTTAGGCAGCATCACAGGCGAAATCGATCACGATAGGGACATCTTGGGTAGCATATTTGGGAAGTTTTGTATAGGAAAGTAACCGGCCTCAATATGGTCAAGTTATTGCTTTACCTGTTCACGCCATAAGTCAAGCAATAACTTTAATATAAACTTTTTTTGTCAAGTATCTAACATGACCTTACAAGCTACATACAAGGTTTTTCTGAAAATGTAAAAAGGATATTTGAATACTTTGAATTTGAGAATTTATACTGGTTAGTTCCATTTGATCTTCCCTCCTAATCCATATGCTAAATCGGCCCCAATCAAAAAGGCCACTCTTTCGAGTGGCCTTTTTGATTGGGGTTCAATAATAATTAGTGTGCAATCACTACACGGCTATGAAGGGATTCACGGCCTGCAGAAACTTCTACTGTATATAAACCGGCAGCAATATTGTTGGTATTAATCGTTTGTTTGATCAAGCGATCGCCTGAAACGGTGTTGCGGTAAGCAACTTGTCCGTTTACATCAATCAGACTAACCGTCAACTCCTGGCTTTGATCTACGCGAACTACAACGTTCAATAAACCATCAGCAGGATTCGGGAAGGTGTTTACTGCTGCAATCACGTGTTTCACATTTTCGATTCCAAGCAAATTCGCAACTGTGCCATTTGCGCTGCCGGAACAACCGTGCGAATCGGTAATGGTAACTGTATATAATCCCGGAGCCAATGATGTTGCCGTAGCATTGGTTTGCGCCGGTGTAGTGCTCCACTGATAGCCATAAGTGCCGCTACCTCCTGATGCTACTACTGTAGCTGAACCATTGTTTCCTGAAGAACCTGTGGTGATCACATTACCGGTAATGGCAGTTGGCTGATTCAACGTTACTGTTCCCAATGCCTGACAACCGGAATTGTCAACCACAATCAAGGTGTAAACGCCAGAACCTACGCCCGTCAATCCGGTAGTATGCGCGCCATTGTTCCAGGTGTAAGTATATGGTGAACTTCCTCCTGAAGCTACTGCAGTAACCGAACCGTTCTGCTGACCAAAGCAAGTTGGATCGGTATGCAGAATGTTAACTGAAGGACCGTTGCTGTTGTTAATCAGCGCTACAGCCGTAGCGGTACATCCGCCGGCTGTAACAGTTACAGTGTAAGAGTTAGAAGCCAGCGAGCTGATTTGTGCGGTGTTACCGCCATTGCTCCAGGCATAAGTAATAGAACCGGCGTTTCCGGTAACATTGGCAGATGCCGTACCTGTAGCATTACCGCAAGTAGTATTAGTAGTTGTGGTAGAAACTGCCAGTGGCGTTTGCGGACCGGTAACAGTGTAACTACCTGATTTCTGACAGCCATTGGCATCAGAAACCACTACAGTATATGTACCTGCAGCAAGATTGGAAATATTAGCAGTTTGGGCGCCATTGCTCCAGGAATAGTTGTAGTTGCCGCCACCGGTAATGCTTACAGAAGCAGAGCCGGTCAAATCGCCGTAGCAATTAATGTTCGTTCCACCTACTGTCATAGTAAACGTAGCCGGAGTAGTTACCGCTACAGATGCCGTTGCGTTACATCCTTTGTTGTCGGTAACAGTTACCTGATAATTTCCACCACCAACATTTGAAATGGTAGCGGTAGTAGCGGCATTGCTCCACAGGTAAGTGTAACCTGGTGTTCCACCGGCCGGAGTTGCTGTTGCACTTCCGGTGTTCTGAGCACAAGCTGCCTGAGTAGAAGACGTAGTAACCGAAACCGCAGAAGCCGGGCCGGTAACCGTATAACTTCCCGATTTTGAACAACCGTTAGCGTCCGTTACAACCACATTGTATGTTCCTGCAGAAAGGTTGGAAATAGTAGCGGCTTGTCCGCCATTGCTCCAGGCATAATTATAAGTACCTGCGCTTGGTGTAGCCGTAGCCGAACCAGTAGCTGCGCCAAAACAATTTACGTTCACACCGGTCATATTCAAAGTGAAAGAAGCCGGAGTGGTTACTGTTCCGGATACCGTAGCAGTACAGTTGTTGGCGTCAGAAATAGTTACGGTGTAGTTTCCGCCTGCAACGTTATTAATAGAAGCAGTATTTCCGCCATTGCTCCAAAGGTAAGAGTAACCGCCCACACCACCTGCAGCAGTTACAGTTGCAGAACCGTTGCTTTGTGCACAAGCGGCTTGAGTGGTAGAAATTGTTCCTGAAACAGCAGAGTTAGGCTGACCAATGCTTACAGTGGCAGTAGCCGTGGCATTTGTAGCATCAGTAGCGGTTACAGTATATGTTCCTGAAGCTACTGAAATAGTAGCGGTGTTGGCATTGTTGCTCCAGTGGTAGGTAACGTTGCCGCTGGCATTGGCAGCCGTTGCCGTAGCAGTACCGGAAGCTTGTCCAAAACAACGGGCATCAGTACTGCTGATAGAAACCGTCATAGTAGAGGCAGAACAATTCGGATTGCTTACAAAAGTTCCGCTTTGAGTAACCAAGGCCGGGCAAGTAACACCGGTGTTGATTACGCGCAGCAAACGCGATTCGAAACCGGTAAGGTTCACACCGCTTGCTAAAGCGCTCAATTCACCGCTCTGCGTTCCGAAGCCGGTTGTAAGGGTAACGTAAATCAGCATTTGGTATTGACCACAAGGTGCAGCCGTAGCAGGACCGCTTACCAGGAAGCAACCCAAAGCGCCGCCGGCATAAACTGCCGGGTTAGCTGAAAGCGAGTAGGTCATGCCATTCGGCAAGTTGCGAATGCTATCAATGCGAATAGAAGTAATTGGTACATTGTTACCGCCAAGATCAAAAGAAGTAGGAACTTTAAAAGTAAAGGTTTGGCTGAACGCTGCGCCATTGGTGATACAAGGAATGCTTGCAGATGCCGGAGACATACCTGATGTTACCGAACCATTTGGCGTACAAACGCTACCGGCTGTTGTGGTAAAGGTCATATCGGCACCATTTACAGAACCCCCTTTAGCGCGGAAGTGATAGGTGGTTCCGGCGGCCAAACCGCTAAGGCCTGCAGAAATGGCAGTAGCCGTAGATCCGGTTACAGAAGATGGTGTGGCAGCGGCTGTATTACCATAAGAAGTAGTTAAGCCCCACTCAAATGAAGTAGCAGTAGTAGTTCCGTTGGCATTAACCGAACCGTTCAGCGTAGCCGTAGCGGCGGTAACTGCGGTAGCGGCGTTTGTAATAACAGTTGGCGTTGATCCCGAAGGTACAAGTGTATTGTAAGTTATCAATTCCAGATTTTGGTAATACATATCTTCACAAGCACCAGGTGTATACCCACCACTAGTATTGCAATCGAAATAAATCGGATTGATTCCGGAATTAGCTCCAACATTAAGATAATAGAAGGTATTTTGGGGATTGTAAGCCGGCTCTGCAGCACAAGCATCCGTACACTGATCACGATAATCTATCGGCACGA
>JAXLUJ010000015.1:0-88313 GCA_046329575.1 Chitinophagales bacterium
AACCACCTCTTTCGTAATTCGTAATTTGAAATTCGTAATTCGCCCGAAACGACTACACAGCAATGGTTTTAGGCTTTCCGCGGCCTAAGGACTTGCAGCGAATAGCGCGGCATCCGCCATCATGACAATCCTGATTTCAAAACGAAATGCGCGAGCGTTATCGTTGCACTTTCAGAGATTTCGCGCTTAAAGCTTGTAGGCCGAGTTCTTATGTAATTTTCCGGAAGAGAAAGTTTTGCGATAGGTTTTCTTTTCAGTTTCCACTTTCTTTTCCACTGCAATAAAATTCTTCTGGTTTTTGGTAACTACCAGCGGGCTTCCGGTTAGTTCTATCAGGTCGGTGCCTCTGCGGATTTCGAAAACCACTTTGCGATTGTAGTTGCGGGCACTGTATTTTTCCATCAGCGATTCGATGTTTTCCTTGGTCACCCGTTTTTTATTGATGGAAACCAAAACATCGCCATCGCGAAGCCCGATTTGATCGAGCGAAACATTAGTGGCATAAAACTCTTTGCTGGCCTTGGTATAGCGATAGGAGGCATTGGCGAAAAGCTTGGACGTATCGGAACGTTGCGGTTCATACTTCCAGCCGATAACCGACAGAAAATCGTTGTAATCGATCTTCTTCGTTCCTTTTACATAATCGTCAAAAAAATTCTGAATCTCGGGATAAGAGTACTTTACTACTTCCGGAATTACGTATTCGTCTTTTACCACGTAGTTGGTCTTGGTGTAATCTTTGATGTCGGTAAGCAGCGATTTCAGGTTCATTTCGCCTTTACTAAGTTTTAGCAGTTGCAGATCGAGCATCATAGCCGTAGTGGCGCCTTTGAAATAAAAGTTTCGGTATGATTTTTCGTTGCCTTCCAGATAGCAGCGTTCGCTTTGATCGGTAAGCGAGTACGGTTCATAAAATTCGGCCAAATTCATTTTGTTGCGCACTTCGGTGATGAACTCCTGTTCAGAAATCAGCTCTTTCTGAAATTGCATCAATAAGGAAAGGTATTCGGTACAACCTTCATAAAGCCATAAGTTGCTGGTGGGCAATTTGGCGCGCATATTCAATTTGCTGGTCACGTCGGTTTTCATGCTCAGCGGTTCAAATAAATGAAACAGTTCATGTGCCGATGTGAATTGAATATCGCGTAGCAGTTTATAGCGGTTCACGTTTTCTGGAAAAAAGAACACCGAGGAAGTGGAATGCTGCACGGCGCCAAAATCTTCTTCTGAAGCAATGGCATTGGTGGCAGGATTCACATAGTTGATGAGGAAGTAATAATCTTTAACGTTCAAACCATTACAAAACTCATCAACGCCTTCACTTACTGCCTTAATGGTTTTTAAAATATCACCAGGCTTTACCGAATCATTTTCAGAATAGGTACATACGTGGTAATGCACTTTGCCAACAATAAAACCTTGTTCCTTTTGGGTGGTGTATAAAATGGGATTATCGATCAGCGCCAGATAATTGGGGCATTCGGCATAATCTACATTTGAAAAAGTGCTGAGGTTGATGCCGGAATAGCCATTCAATGAAATTGGCTTGCGGATTTCCAGTTTTTGAACGTAGCCTTCAAACCCTTCCAGATAGCCAACCATGGCGTGAAAGTTCAGCAGAAACTGTTTACCGGCTATAAAGCTGGTGCCTAATTGCGGAATCAGCACATTCCGTTCCTTAAAATGCCAGGAATCATGCACATCATATTCAATGGCCGCTAATTTTTTTGAAGGGTAGATTTCAAATTCATTAATCGAAAGGCGCTTCACCGGAATTTCTTTGTTGTCGATATCAAAGGCTCGGATATCGGAAAACAATTTTCCCGATTTCACTTCCGAAATGCATCCGGGAATATTGGAAGGAATAACAAATCGAACTTTGGGTAAATCAATTTTAGGGGTTTCAATCCTGATTTTGAGGCGGTTGCTATCGGCTTCGTTCAGGTTGATAAAGGTTTTGAACGGATCTTTGGCTGCAAACAGCAGCATCGGTACACTGAAAACGATCAGCAAAAAGGCATTGCTACATTTCATATCGCAATATAACGCAAAAAGGCATGGTTTCATTTACATGGCCTCTTGCAGAGCGTGAACCGCCACCCGGTGCGCATTGGCCATGAGCGAGAAGGTAAGCCCTTTTGCGGGCAGATAAGTAAAACCGCTGCCATCGGCCACATATACATGTTGGGTTTGGCCCAATTTTCCATTTGATGATAAACGGAATTTTTCGTTAGGTGCGTTTTGAGGCAAGGTTCCTGCATAATGAATGCTGGCGCCCATTTGCGGCTCAATGTTCTTTAAAACGAAGCATTGCAACCGCCTAAGCGCTCCGGCATATTGTTTTTCAGTATGCGCAATTTTAAGGCGTTGCTGATCGCTCAACGGATAGTTAACTTCCAATTGACCGATTTCGTTTTTGGTGGCATTAAGTTTCACCCATTTATCGGGATGTTGCGATTCAGAATGATGTAAACCGATGATGGTAAAGGCCGGCATCATGTACTTTAGAAAGGTGTAAGCGTCGCGAACACCCATTGGTGTTTCTTTCAAAATATGAAAAGCCATCATAGAACGGTAGCTGTAGATGGAAGCCATACCCACATCAAAATTATTTTGTTGCGGATCGTAGAACAACGATAATTGCGCAAAGCCGATTTTGAAAGGGTCGTTATCTTTTCCCAACAACAGGGGCTGTAAACAGGGAAGGTAGCTGTAAGGATTGCAAAGCAACGGCAGGGCGGTGCCCAACGATTGGTGCGAACGCAGTACGATTCGCGCCGTTCCCAGTACTCCCGGGCAAAGCACCAGTTTCTTCGCTTTAAAAGAATGTTTGCTTTGATTAGAAATAGAGATGCAGTGCACCTCAACGCCATCGCTATTTTCTTGGTACGATAGCACCAGCATATCGCCTATAAAACTGAAGTTGTTCTTTTTTAAAAGCGCATTGATGGTAATCCAGGGGCGGTAGGCCGATTCATCCTGATCGTCGTAAAAGTCCAGATCTTTGTATTGGTAAGGCTTTCTACCGTTTTTCTCCTGAGTAATCAAAGCCAGCGACGGCCTTCCGAGATAAAACCCCCGGGCGTTTAACTGGCCCCGATGCTTTTGATATTTCGAGTACAAGCGTTTCCCGTTACTATCCATTTGAATGGGCGCCTGCAGCGGAAGTTTACCGGCGGTGTAAGGTGCCGCATCATCGTTACATCCTGAAATACCGATACGATCGGCTACAACCTGATAAGCTGCCTTCATTTCTGCTTCCGGCAAAGTGCAAGCGCGCAGTTCTTCATCCGAAAAAATGCAACATCCCAACCCCCAACCATTGCCCAGGCCGCCATAGGCTAGTGATTCCAGAGGCATAAAATTATCGGAAAGCACCGGAAGGAAGGTTTCGGTTAGGGCCGTCATAAATTTGCGCGGCGGAGTAAGGTGTTCTCCTGTCTTTATTTTCCCTAGAGGAACGCCTTCATAGTGGTCGCCAAGAAAGTAGCGGTGTTGTTGGGGATCGTTTTTTCTGATCTTTATAAAATCGGCATCAGGAATTAGCGATTGGTATCTTTTTTCCTGCAAACCGCCATCGAGCAACAACACTGTTCTGCCACTTTCAACCAACGTTTGTGCCGCCATTGCGCCCGTACAGCCTGAGCCTACTACTATAAAATCAGGAATTTCGATCATAAGAACTTTAGAATCACAAAACCAATCGCACCCTGTAACAGCGATAGCATGCCACGCCAGGCTAAAATGAAAAGATGAAAAAAGGAGAAGGATTGTGGCATGAAAAACGCCGCCATTTCGGGGTCGGTTTCAACAAGGGCGAAAGCCAATTCCAATCGTAAACGCAAGGGATGGTTACGAATAAACCAACCGGTGGCATTATCGAAAAAGGGCAGAGCCCAAGGGTGTTTCAATAAAAAAATTACAGCTTTAGGTGTTTCTTCCTGTAGTTTGATTTGGATAGCCTCTTCATACCTTTGGCACAGCGATTCTGATGGAACGCTTTGTGTAATGTAAGCGCCGTAAAGTTTCATTTCCATACTGGCCGTGCTCATGCCTGCTGATCCTTTTTCTTCGTGAGTTGTTCCAACTTTTCTTTCAATAAGGCCAGTTCCTGCGAAAGCGTTTTATTCTGCTCATGTAGCTTCGAAACGGTGAGCGATAAGTGTAACAGATAAACCAGAATGGCGAATATGGCGCCGGTAAAAATGAGGTTGGGTGGTGCATATACACCAAAGGTGTGCGCCATTACTTCTAATCCATTTCTCCAGAAGGAAAAAATGATGAGCAGAAAAGTGGAAGCAATCCAAATAAAGGAGTATTCTTCACGAAGGCGTCCTTTGCGGATCAGATAAGCTACGAAAAAGAGAAATGACAAGCTTACCAGAATCGAAATTAACTGAATGCGTTCCATCATTTTGATTTTCGAAAGTAGGTAAATATCATGGCGATCGTAACTTTAAACATATAATACACCGCCCTCGACGAATTAATGGAAGAAACGCCACCTAATCTTTCGTTCATTTCTACGGCCACTTCGCCGAATTTCAGTCCGTTCTTATGATAAATGATGATGGCTTCCGGTTCAGGATATTCATCGGGATAATAACGGACCAGTATAGACATCGTTTTGCGATTCATTAATCGCATACCCGATGTGGAATCAGAAACTTTTTGGCCCGACATCAAATGATTCAACCACTGAAAATACAAAATGCCGGAGCGTCTCAGTATGGTAGACTGGAAGCCTTCCTTTGAAATGAACCGCGACCCTATAGCCACATCCCAGTTGTTTTTAGAGGCAGCGTTCAAAAGTAGAGGAATGAATTTAGGCGGATGCTGGCCATCGCCATCAATTTGTACGGCATAATCGAAACCATTGGCAAAAGCATATTTGATTCCGGTTTGTACGCCGCCTCCGATACCCAAATTGATTGGTAAATTAATGGCCACACAATTCAAATTACTGATCACTGCTGCGGTTTGATCGGTACTACAATCGTTTACCACCACAGGAACAATGGCAATGCCGCTTTGAATAGCCACTTCGTGGATCTGTTCCACTACTTTAGCTATACTTGCTTCTTCGTTATAAGCGGGAATTACGGCGGCGATCCGTATGTTTTGTGGCATGCGGTGAAATTAAAAATGCAGCGCGAATAATAAACTACAGACTTGAAAATAGCAGTAACAGGCGCCAATGGATTTATTGGCTCGGCATTAGTGGCATTTCTGAAAGAATCGGGGCATGACGTGTTTTGCTGGCAACGCAGTGGAAATAATACGGTTCATTACGATTTGAAGAATAGGACACTTCCCGAGGTTAGCGGACTGAATGTGGTGATACATACGGCCTACATTCCATTTTCCACGAAACATCCCAATGCAGCGGCACTAAACATTGAGGGCACTTTGCGTTTGAAAGCTGCGTGCGATGCTGCCGGTGTTTTTTTTGTTTATCTGTCGTCGATGTCGGCCCATCAAAACGCGCTTTCCGCCTATGGGAAACACAAATGGCAACTGCAGCGGCAATTGAGCGGCGCATGTGTGATACGGCCCGGTTTGGTGGTGGGAAAGGGCGGATTGTTTGGGAAAATGATGGCGAATGTGAAGAAGTGGCCGGTTCAGCCGGTCATTGCCGGGGGGCGCCAACCACTTCAAATAGTAGCGCTTACTGATTTGGTAAAGGCCATTGAACAATTCGCTTTGGCCAAAAGGGACGGCGTTTTTACTATCGCAACCTCCCGAGTTTACACCATGCGTGGCGTTCTGGCAGCAATTGCCCAACATTTCCATAAGAAGATTCACTTCCTAAATCTGCCTTATCGATTAATAGCGGCCATGCTTCACATCATTTTGTTCATGCGCATTCCATTGCCGGTTAGCAATGAAAATCTTCTAGGATTGAAACAATTGCAGCCGGAAAACAATGAAGCCGATCTTCAACTTCTGGGATGGAAATTAAAGGAATTGGAAGAAGCGCTCTTTGAATTAAGAGACTAATTTAAAGGTGGATTCGTAATTATCTCTGCTGCGATGGCCACGAAACGGGTTAAGGCGAAAGCACTATTTTTTTGGAGCTGCAGCCGAAGGTGCAGGCTTTGCGGCCGGAGCCCCGGCCGGTTTAACCGCGCGTTGTTCCAATTGGGCTAAATTACTTTTTGCCAAAGTGAAATCAGGGAATTCACTAACTGCACGGGTGAACAAATCTTTGGCGCCGGCTTCCTGATTCAGGTCCATGGCCACAATACCCTTTACATTATAAGCGGCTGCTACCATTGGAACCGATTGGTTGGTGCCATTGGCGTTGCGAATGTTCACTGTTTGTTTTTTCGAACCTTCGTCGGCAATAATCTGGTCTAAACTGGCTACGCATTCACCATAACGCTTCAATTGATATTGCAACGTGGCAATCTGATACAAATAAAACCCTTGCTTTTGAACGGCGTACAATTTTTCATAATCGGCCAGCGCTTCTTTTACCATACCAAGCGATTGCTTGCTTACCGCCACCAGCTCCAGCATATCATTTCGATTGGGATTGTCTTTAAGGATTTCCTCGCCGATGGTATAACTTTGACCATATCGCTCACTGGCAAAATAGATCAACGCCAGTGAATCGCGCAGATCTTTGCGATCGGGTTTTAGTGCCATGGCATTGTAAAGAGCGGTGGTAGCCACGGGCAGGTCGTAATATTTCAAGGCATTGGCGTACACTTTCATTTGCAACTCAAAATTGTCTTGAGCCTTAATGTTTGAAGCAGCCAGAATCAGAAACAAGGTGGCGGCGAAGAATAACTTTTTCATGCGTTATTAATTGAAAGGTGAATATAGATTTTTCGAAAACTCTGTTTTCTAAAAATTCAGGAAGGAGATCATAGGTTCGCGGGTGGCCATGGCTACTTCCCGGGCTTTAACGGCAAAATCTTCGCCATTCGAAGCATAAATGATTTGGCGTGCCGAATTGATGAGCAATCCGCCAAACGGAGTGGCCGCTGCCTGGCATATCGACCGTACATCGCCTCCTTGCGCGCCTACGCCGGGTACCAAAAAGAACATTTCCGGCGCCATTTTACGAATGTGTTCCATGCCTTCCGGCCGGGTAGCGCCGGTTACAAACATTAAATTTTCATTATTACCCCAGGTTGAAGCCTTTGTTATCACCGTTTCGTAAAGCGGTTTACCATTTTCTTCTAAATATTGAAAATCAGCAGCGCCTTTGTTTGAAGTGAGTGCGAGCACAATCACCCACTTGCCGGGATATTCCAAAAAGGGTTGCACCGAATCGGAACCCATATAAGGCGCTACGGTTACTGCATCAAAATTCAGCCATTCGAAAAATGTTTTGGCATACATTTTCGAAGTATTTCCAATATCGCCGCGTTTGGCGTCAGCAATGGTAAACGCTTCTTCTTTAAACTGCTGAAGATATTGCATGGTCCGTTCCAGCGATTTCCATCCGGCAATTCCCTGAGCTTCATAGAAAGCAATGTTGGGCTTGTACGCAACAGCCAAATCAAGAGTAGCGTCAATAATCGCCTTGTTGAACGAAAAAACCGGATCTTGTTCTTGCAAAAGATGTTTCGGAATTAACTTCGGATCGGTATCCAAACCAATGCAAAGCATTGATTTTTTTTTCTGGATCAAATTGATCAGCCCCCGGCGATTCATACCGCAGCAAAAGGGTTTATGGCCGTCACTTTTTTTACTTCCGGAACCGCCTGACGTATAGCTGTTTCAATGCCGGCTTTCATAGTCATAAAACTTTGCGGACAAGTGCTGCAAGCGCCTAAAAGTTTCACCTTCACCTCCATTTCATCCGTAATTTCTACAATTTCTACATTCCCGCCATCGTCTTGCAGATAGGGGCGCATGGTGTCGAGGCTGGCCTCTACTTTTTCTTTCAACACTGTATTCGCACCGGTCATTTCGGCGAAAGTAGAAAATAGTTTTCACTATCATTGCTGTTATGGCAAAACCGTTGATTTTAGTTGTGAACGACGATGGCATCACCTCGCCCGGAATCAAGGCCTTGGTAGAGGCGGTGCGTCCAATAGGGGATGTGGTGGTGGTAGCTCCCGATTCTCCGCAATCGGGTATGGGCCATGCCATTACTTTGAACAAACCTTTGCGTTTGTATGAAACAAAATTGTTTGAAGAAGGCGTACGCAGCTATCAATGCAGCGGCACTCCTGTTGATTGTGTAAAAATTGCAGTTGACAAGGTGCTGCACCGCCACCCTGATTTATGTGTTTCGGGCATTAATCACGGTTCGAATTCTTCGATCAACATTATTTACAGCGGCACTATGTCGGCAGCAGTAGAAGCAAGTTTGGAAGGCATTCCTTCAGTTGGATTTTCCTTGTGCGATTACCGGATGGAAGCAGACTTTTCTGGGGCCTCCGTTTTTGTTCGAAAGATATGTGAGCAACTGTTGGCTTATGGAATGCCAAAATCAACTTTGCTTAACGTCAACATCCCGAATTTACCGGCTGCTGATATTAAGGGCATGCGAATTTGCCGCCAGGCCGTTGCGAAGTGGGAAGAAGAATACGTAGAACGGAAAGATCCTTTTGATAGAAATTATTACTGGCTTACCGGCAAATTTGTGAATCACGATCATGGCGATGACACAGATGAATGGGCGCTGGCTAATGGGTATGTAAGCGTAGTGCCGGTGCAGTATGATCTTACTGCTCATCATGGTATTGCGCATATCAACGAAAACTGGAAATTCTGATGTATATCAAACATCAATTAGACAAAGTGCTGGTTACGCTGGATATTGCGGGTGAAAATGCCTTGTTCATCGTAATGGCCAGAAATGGGGAACTGATCCGAAAGGGCGATGGCAGCGCAGGTAATGCTCTTCCATTATTGAAAACGGTTAGCCGTCAGGGTCATTTTGACGCGTTCATGAGCACCTTTGCTGAAAACGTTTTCGCGTATTCCGGTGTTTTTGATAAATCGCCTTACCACGGGCGGCAATGCACACTGCTTATCGTCTTCAATGGTCCTAATGATGCCGAAGCCGGTTTCAAGTGCATGTATGGTGAAGATTCTGAAGGTCCTCCATTGGAATTGAGCGAGATGGTGATCAATGCCGTAAAGCTCACTGAAACGTGGTATCGCGAATCAATTGCAGAATTGAATACGCAATCGGTTACCCGGCTGAAACCGGATTCGGAACGCGATAAAAAGAAGAGTTGGCAATTCTGGAAATAGAAAATAAAAATCAAAGAAAATGACAGAAGCATTTATTTACGATTCGGTACGCACCCCAAGGGGGCGAGGCAAAAAGAACGGATCGCTGCATGAAGTGAAACCTATTGATTTGCTGGCACAATTATTCAGGGCCTTGTATGCCAGAAATGGCAATTTCGATACATCGGCCGTAGATGATGTAGTGCTGGGCTGCGTTACACCTATTGGTGAACAAGGCGGCGACATTGCCAAATTTGCACCCATGTATGCCGGATGGGATCAAATCGTGAGCGGTATGCAAATCAATCGCTTTTGTTCATCAGGCCTGGAAGCGGTAAATCTGGCTGCCATGAAAGTGCGCAGCGGTTGGGAAGATCTGGTGGTAGCCGGCGGTGTGGAAAGCATGAGCCGCAATGCAATGGGTAGTGACGGGGGCGCCTGGTACCTTGATCCTGCGGTGAACAATGCTTTGGGTTTTATTCCTCAAGGGGTAAGCGCCGATCTGATTGCTACACTGGAAGGATTTTCTCGTAAAGACGTTGATCACTACGCTTTGCAATCGCATCAACGCGCGGCAGCAGCATGGCGCAACGGATATTTTAAGAAATCGATTATACCGGTTACCGATCAGAATGGCTTGTTGATCCTCGACAACGATGAAACTATTCGCGAAGATGCCAATATGGAGAGTTTGGCCAAACTTCAGCCTTCGTTTGAAATGATGGGCGAATTTGGATTTGATGCAGTGGCCCAACTCAAATACACCTCGGTAGAAAAAATTAACCACGTGCACACACCGGGAAATTCTTCCGGAATTGTGGATGGTGCGGCACTAACGCTTGTAGGTTCGAAAGCCACCGGCGAACGTCATGGCCTGAAGGCCCGGGCACGCATCGTTTCAGCAGCAGTAACCTCTGATGAGCCCACTATTATGCTCACTGGGCCGTCGCTCTCGGCCAACAAAGCGTTGAAGTTGGCAGGAATGAAAACTTCAGACATCGATCTTTTCGAAATGAATGAAGCTTTTGCATCGGCTGTATTGAAATTTCAAAGGATGATGGATATTCCAGATGACAAGTTGAATGTAAACGGAGGCGCTATTGCTATGGGCCATCCACTTGGCGCCACCGGTGCCATGCTACTAGGTACAGTGCTGGATGAACTGGAACGCACCAACAAATCAACCGGCCTCATCACCCTTTGTGTTGGTGGAGGAATGGGAGTTGCCACTATTATTGAACGAATTTAATTCCAATAGCGAATCGCCTTACACTTAAAACTTAAAACTTAGAACTTACATATATGATTCGATACGAAATTGATGGCGATAATATTGTTACCCTCACTATGGACAATGAGGGCAAATCAGCCAATGTGATTAATAAGGTTTTCGGAGAAGCGCTGAAATCGGCTTTTGAAAAATTACAGGCTGAAAAAAACCTGCGCGGCGTTATTATCACTTCGGCAAAAGATACTTTTTTGGCCGGGGCCGATATTGATGAGATGTTTGCCGAAACCGATGCCGCGCATTTCTTTCAGCAAACAGAAGCCTTCAAGGCCGGCCTCCGTTGGTTAGAAACGCAGGGAAAGCCGGTTGTGGCTGCTATAAATGGCACGGCTTTGGGCGGCGGATTCGAAATTCCGCTGGCTTGTCACCGCCGCATTGTAATTGATGATTCCAAAATTCAACTTGGCTTGCCCGAAGTAACTCTGGGCCTTTTACCTGGCGGCGGCGGCGTTACGCGAATGGTGCGGCTTATTGGCCTTCAGCCATCTTTACCTTTTCTTACAGAAGGAAAAAAAATGAATCCACAGGAAGCTCTGGGCTACGGATTGATTCATGAATTGGCTACCGATAGGGCCGATCTGATCGCCAAATCCAAGGCGTGGATTCTTGCCAACAAATCGGCTAAGCAACCATGGGATCAGGATGGTTATAAAATTCCCGGCGGTGCCGCAAATAACCCCAAGGTGGCAATGATGCTGCCCGTAGCCCCGGCCATGCTTGCCAAAAAAACGTACAACAACTATCCCGCACCTTTAGCCATCATGGCCACTGCTGTTGAAGGTAGTGTAGTGGATATCGAAACCGCCACCCGTATCGAATCGCGTTACTTCGCTCATCTGGCCACCGGTAAAGTGGCTAAGAATATGATTGCCGTTTTTTGGAAACAGTTGAATGCTTTGAACGCCGGTAAGTCGCGGCCAAAGACCGACGCTAAATATGCCTTTAAAAAAGTAGGGGTTCTGGGTGCCGGAATGATGGGAAGCGGTATCGCCTATGCCTGCGCCATGAGCGGTTTGGATGTGGTTTTAAAAGATGTATCTGAAGAAAGTGCTCAGAAAGGGAAAGCCTATAGCGAAAGCCTTCTTAAAAAACGCGTAAGCAAAGGGAAATCTACAAAAGAGAAAGCAGCCGCTATTCTGGAACGGATTCTTCCTACTGCCAATGCCGCCGATTTGAAGGGCTGCGATCTGATCATTGAGGCAGTTTTTGAAAATCGCGAACTAAAGGCCAAAGTTACTGCCGAAGCCGAAGCACAGATGGATGCAACCGGGGTTTTCGCCTCGAATACTTCTACTTTACCAATTACAGGTTTGGCCGAAAAATCATCCCGACCCGAACAGTTCGTTGGATTGCATTTCTTTTCACCGGCCGATCGGATGCCTTTGGTAGAAATTATTGTAGGTAAGAAAACTTCAAACGAAACTTTGGCGCGCGCTTTTGATTTTGTGAAACAAATTAAGAAAACGCCAATTGTAGTGAACGATTCCCGCGGGTTCTACACCTCCCGCGTTTTTGCAACTTATGTGATTGAAGGCATGACGCTGCTGGCCGAAGGATGTCATCCACGCGCTATTGAAGCCGCCGGATTGCAGGCCGGAATGCCGGTTGGACCTCTAGCACTCACCGATGAAGTTTCACTAAGCCTGATCGCTCACATTCGCAAGCAAACTATTGACGACCTGAAAGCAGAAGGGAAATCAATTCCTGAAAGCGCTGCCTACGGCGTAGTGGATAAAATGATTGCCGCCGGCCGCGAAGGAAAGGCCAAAGGCGGTGGTTTCTATGAATATCCGAAAGAGAAGGACGGCAAAAAAACATTATGGCCGGGGCTGAATGATAGCTTTCCGCATACCGCCAATCTATCGCAAATCGATATGATGGAACGCATGTTGTTCATTCAATGTATTGAAACGGTACGTTGCATGGATGAAGGCGTGTTTACGTCAGTTGCTGATGGCAATATCGGTTCAGTTTTCGGTTGGGGTTTTGCGCCATTTAAAGGCGGCACCTTACAGTATATCAACGATTATGGATTGAACGAATTTGTAAAACGCGCTGATGAGCTGAAAGCTAAATATGGTGAGCGTTTCAGTGTTCCAAACAGCTTGAGGGAGCGCGCTGCAGCCCAATCTGAATTCTAAATTTATTTAATAAAATGTGATGATATGGCCAGTGAATTGAAAAATTTATCGAGTTACACACCTGCCGAGGTGCCCAATGGCGCCGAGTACCGCATTGGTATTGTGGTTTCAGAATACCACAGCGAAATTACTTTCGCCTTGCGCGACGGAGCTGTGGAAACTTTACTGCAAAATGGCGTGCTGCGCGAAAATATTGTTGTTGATTATGTGCCCGGTGCGTTTGAATTGCCTTTGGGCGCGCAATTGGTTTTTACCGGCATGGAATGCGATGCCGTGATTGCTTTGGGCTGCGTGGTGAAGGGCGATACAGAGCATGATGTGTACATCAATACTGCCGTTGCCAACGAACTGATGATGTTGGGCACCGAGTACGAAGCGCCTTTTGTTTTTGGATTGCTTACCACCAACACCATGCAACAGGCCAAAGACCGCTCCGGCGGTAAACTGGGCAATAAAGGCACTGAATGTGCCGTGGCAGCCTTAAAAATGCTGGCACTCATCGAAAGGTGCGAGGTTGATGAAGATGATAATTCGTACCTCAACTGATTTTTTTATGGCGTGCCCCCCGCGTGTTTTTTGCCCGGTGTACCGCCAGGCGCTTGGGGCGGGGGTCGTGCTATCCGTTCCAAGTCCTCGCCCCGTTCAAACCTTTGCAACTGTTGGGGCAGCAGCGTTTCGGGGCTGCGGGCTTTCCACTGCTATCACTCACGCAACACCTCAACTACAGCTAATTTAAAAGCAAAACACTTTATATCATTTGTCATTTAATCTGATAACTGATAGCTTTCAACTTTCAGTTTTTAACTTATAATTCTTATGCAGCTTCACACCATCAATACCGGAATGTTTAAGCTCGACGGCGGCGCTATGTTTGGCGTGGTGCCTCGCAGCATGTGGGAAAAACTCACCACTCCTGATTCAAAAGGTTTGTGTACCTGGGCTATGCGTTGCCTTTTAATCGAAGATGGCAACAAACTGATTTTAATCGATTGCGGCCTGGGCGATAAACAGGATGCTAAATTTTTCAGCCATTACGAACCACATGGCGATGACACGTTATTCAAATCGTTACACAACTTGGGTTTCAGCCCAAACGATATTACCGATGTATTACTTACGCACCTGCACTTCGACCATTGTGGCGGCGCCATAAAAAGGGAAGGAGGCCGGCTATTGCCCACATTCGCCAATGCTACCTATTGGAGCCATGCCAAACATTGGGACTGGGCCATTCACCCCAATGCGCGCGAGAAAGCATCCTTTCTAAAAGAAAATATCATTCCGATTCAGGAAAGCGGCCAGCTCAAATTTCTTGAAGACGGAAGCACTGAAATTCATCCTATGGTGAAAGTTCGTACGGTTTGCGGCCACACTGAAAGTATGCTGATTCCACATATTTCTCACAAAGGTCATACTATAGTTTATTGTGCCGATCTGCTGGCTTCTCGCTGGCATATTCCTATTCCATTTGTAATGGCCTATGATACCCGTCCGCTGCTAACTTTAGAAGAAAAGCAACAGTTCCTGCCTGAAGCGGCAACCAACAACTATTTGTTGTATTTCGAACATGATCCTTCCATGGAAATGTGTTCCTTAAAAATGACCGACAAAGGTGTTAGAGAGGACGATGCCATAAGGTTATCGGAGCTGTAATCAGCGGGTTGAAATTTTCACTACTTCCAGGGCTTTCTTTTTCTCGCTTGAATAGAATTGCAAGGTATAAACGCCGGGTTGCAGGGTTTCCGTTTTTACTTCATAGCGGTCAGCATTGGGGTCAATTTCGCCCCCAAGTACTTTTCTGCCCTTGGCATCGTAAAGCTCAAACCTTGGCCGGTGCAGGTTTTCAGCATCATACCAAATAGTAAATACATTGCTGAACGGATCGGGATAAATTGAAACAAATTGTTCTGATGGCTCACCAACTTTGCGCACTTTGTTGTTTTTCGAAATAATCCAAAGGTCGGGATCTATGACTATCGAATCCACAATGGCATCAAAATGCAATAGAAATTCCTCGCCGGTGTAATGGTGCTGCACTGTGAAATCGTAAAAATTTCCATGATCGTAATAAACGCGCAACATTACCGGCATGTGGAAGAAAGGCACTTTTTTATCGCTGGTGGTTTGCCACAAATTGGCCACAATTAAGCCACCGCGTTTTTTCCATTGCAGATCAAACGACGGATATCCACTGCCAACAAACCACTCTCTAAAAAAAACGCTGAGATCTAAATTCGATGTAGCTTCCAAATGTTGCTGCAGCAATTTGGTGCGGCTAAAATTATAGATCAGCGCCGGATCCTGAACGTAATTTAAAATGCCTTTAAAAAACGCTTTGTCGCCGCAAATAAAGCGAAGCATGTGCAATAAGTAGGCACCCTTGGAATAACTCAAAGCTCCGTCAAAAATACGCGAAACATTGGCAGTGTCGGTACAGAACACACTTCCGGAATCTACACGGAAAATTTCCTTGCGCCGGGTTTCAAGAAAAGCGCGCCAGTATTGAGGCGCAAAGTTTTCATAACACAACCCCGAAGCATAAGTGGCAAAGCCTTCATTTAGCCAAATATCGGCCCAACTGTTGCAGGTGAGCTTATCGCCAAACCATTGGTGAGCCAATTCATGGGCGTCGAGTTCAAAGTCGAGCGATACCTGAAAACTCATGGTTTGATGTTCCTGGCCGCCGCCCCAATTGAACTGCGCATGGCCATATTTTTCACGAATGAATGGATACGCGCCAAACAATCGGGTGTACAGTTGCATGCACTTGGCAGTATTGGTACTGCTTGCCATCCACTCAGTTTTGTTTTCGGGATAACAGTAGTTTAATGATGTAATAGGGCCTGCTGTAGTTACAATGGTATCGGTGTATTGATCGTAATTGGTTACAGCCGTAGCTACCAGATAAGTAGCAATCGGATAGCGATGTTTCCAATGGAATACGGCTGTGCCGCCATTGTGAATTTCATCGATGAGCAAACCGTTACCGGCTGCGCGGTTGCCTTCCGGAACCGCTATCCAAAGGTCGAGCGAATCTACTTTGTCTTGCAACGTATTCTTACAAGGCCACCAGTCGCGCGCGCCATAAGGTTCTGATAAAGTCCACAACACAGGAACAGAATCGCCGTGAAAGTCTTGAACAAATGAGCCAAATCCTGAATTGGGCGGTACGCCCTGGTAGGTTATGCTAATGGAATCTAATTGCTGGATGGTTGCCGGTAGGGTGATAGTAAGCGCATCATTTTGATGTAAAAAGGGGAGTACCGTGCCGTGATAGCTTACCTGAGTTACAGTCAAACTATCGCTGAGGTCGAACGCGATTTGGGTGAGTGGCTGCATCGGTTTAAAATAGGTGGTAACGCTGCCGGCAATTGCACGCACTGCAGGATCAATAACTAATTCCAGACGATGATATACTACATCATAGTTTCCTGTATTTGCCAGATGAATGGGATCAGCACCTTCTGTTTTATAAACCCATTTTTCGCTTTTCTCTAACTGCTTTAAATGAGTTTCCCATGGCTGCGCCAGGATACCGGAGCCTATTAACGCAGCGAAAAAAAACAGGCCGATTTGTTTCATGCCGGAAATTCAAAATAATTTCGGTCGGTTTCCCAAAGACGCACCTTTAACGTATAGCGTTGTTCTAACTTTTGGCGAAGCAGGTTGTAGATAACCACTACAATGTTTTCACCTGTGGGATTCAGGTCCTTAAACGCTTCAACATCTGTGTTCAGGTTGTTGTGGTCGAAGCGTTCAATAATTTCCTGATCGATAAGTTCATTGAGCAATTTCAAATCTATCACATAACCGGTTTCCGGGTCAATTTCGCCAGTTACTTTTACTTCTACCTGATAGTTATGGCCGTGATAATTTGGATTGCTGCACAAGCCAAAAACTTCCTTGTTCTTTTCATCGCTCCAGTCTTTACGATACAACCGGTGCGCGGCATTAAATTGCGCCTTTCTGAATACGGAAACCTGCATTGGGTGAAAATAGTGGAAATTAGATGTAGTGCGCAATTGAAGCGCTAAAAAATAGGATGCGCGATGTGTGCCTTATTAATGAAAGGCAAACCGCGGCAGCGATCGCAGCGTAAAGCCCGCAAGCCGCAAGGAAAAAATTACGAATTTCAAATTACGAATTACGAAGCCTGGAAACGACGTTAACCAAAGCCGCCTCTGTATAGAAAGGTGGCGCACGTAATTCGTAATTTGAAATTCGTAATTCGCCCGGAACGATTACACAGCAATGGTTTTAGGCTTTCCGCGGCTGAGGACTTGCAGCGTAGAGCGCGGTTGCCGCCATAAAATGCCTGATTATTTCTCATACTTCTGCACTTCGTCGTGCAGAAATTCGAGTTTCACACCTGCAGTAAGGAACATTTCTTCGCTTTCAGAGCCGGCGTGGTATTTGCGTTGACAAACTACGCGTTTAATACCGCAGTTAATAATGAGCATGGCGCAAACGCGGCAAGGCGTCATTCGGCAGTACAAGGTAGCGCCATCCAGCGCCACACCGCGGCGTGCGGCCTGGCAAATGGCGTTTTGCTCGGCATGAACGGTGCGCACACAGTGTTCGGTTATTGAATGGTCTTCGTGCAGTACCTTTTTCATTTGGTGGCCCACTTCATCGCAATGCGGCAAGCCTACCGGCGAGCCTACATATCCGGTAACCAGCAACTGATTATCGCGTGCAATTACACAGCCGCTGCGCCCGCGGCCACAGGTGGCGCGCTTGCTGATGGCTTCCATCACTTCTATAAAGTATTCATCCCAAGTTGGCCTGATGTAGTGTTCCATATTACTGAAAAGCTGATTGATTATTGTGCATTAATCGAGAACAACACATTTTCTACCTGCTCATACAAGTCCTGAAAGGTGCCGTTATTGCTAAACTTGAAATCGGCCAATTGCTGGCAGGCGGCCAGGTTTTGTTTGTTCGGGTCGGTGCTGGTCATTTCCCGGCTTTCGTTTTCCAAAAAAGTTTCGAACGAAATATTGTCTGTTTCTGAAGCCCTTTCTACCACGCGCTTGTAGCGTAACGAGGCCATTGCATCTACTGCAAAAAGGAAGAAAGATGCCGGTTGTTCGCGAAGGGCGGTTATTTCGCCAACCGTACGAATACTTTCAATGATGCAATTTTTTTGTGAAGCTTTGGCTTCGCGAAGTAATTCTTCAATGATATAACTTGGCGAATGTTGAGCGCGCAGGCCATTAGCCACTTGAACCATCGAATCGCGATTTAACGGCAAATTTTGCTCGTTGATGAGCCGCGTGAGATAACCGCGAACGGAGAAATGACAATAGTGATGATGCTGCACCAGATATTCCACTATAGTACCTTTTCCTGCGCCAATGGTTCCTGTTATGCCGATGATGGTCATGAATAGTTAATGCGATGGGGTTTGTAAATCTTTTAAATGGCCTTGTTCATTGTTAAGTTCGATATCAAAGTGGCCGTCGTCATACAAATTCACTTTATACAGCGTCAAGTTTACATGCTGGAACTTTTCCATTTCATGTAGTGGCTTACCTGTTAGGGTGCACATTAGCGCTCTTATGGCGCGGCCATGCATGCTAATGAGGATCTTTTTGTGAGGCGTTTGTAAAAGTTTTTCTACAAAACGGCGTTGGCGTTGCTGCAATTCCCGCGGGCTTTCACCGCCTTCCGGTTTGGCATCCACATCGCCATTGCGCCACGATTCCAGCAAGTTCAGAAAGGTGTTGCTGTTTTCCATTACCTGATGGTTCCCTTCCATTTCGCCCCAACTGATCTCATCCAATTCGGCGTGGCTTTCATGCGGGATGCCCAAATCGCGAAACGAATGAATGGTTTGTTGCGCGCGCAAAAGGGTAGAGGTGTAAATAATGTCGAAAGGAATATGTTTATAGGCTTTAAAAAAAGCTGCGGCTTGTTGGCGCCCCACTTCATTCAAAGGAAGGTTCACCCCTTTACCTTGCACAATGCCTTTGGCATTGTGATCGGTTTGGCCGTGCCGCACAATGTACAATTCCTTTATAGCCTTCATCAGAACTCAAATTTTCGCTGCGTAATATTCATCCGTGCCCCTAAGGTAAACATAAACGTGCTATTGGAGTTAGCGGCCACTTTACTATTTCGGTTGCGGTAAGCCATGGTCATATCGAAGTAGATGTTGTGCCAGGCCTGGTACGTCATATTAAGTGCGAAGTAGTTGATCGTAGCTTTTCCACCCTGACCTACGGTATTTTGAAATTGTTTGGTTGGAACATCTTGTCTTAAAATATCACCGCCAAAGTTGGTCAAACCGCTGGCGCTGAGGGTATCATCACCGGTACGGGCCACAATGTACTTGAGATCCATGAACAATCGCGGTATGGGTTGATATTTCGCCTGAAGGATTACTTCATAAAAGTTCGCCCCAAGAGGATGGGCCAAAGGTTGGTTGTAATTGGTAAAATTGATTTCACCCGGATGGGTATAAGTGAATGGACGAACATAGTTAACTTCAGCCTGAACATCCAGATTAGGCGCTAAATCAATGTATTTCAAGCCGAGTTGAAAGCCATATTTGTTGGCCCACCAGCCGTTGCGTTTGAAGAAATATTTCACATTAAATTCATCAAAAACCAACTGCCCGTAAAATTGCATATGGTTGAAGGCGTTGATTTTAAAATCGCCACCAATCAGCACATTGTCAGGACTGCCCAGTGCGTGTTCTACCGAACGATAGAAGATGATTGGGTTCAGGTATTGGGCATCAAAGGTGTTGCCTCGTTTGGCCATCACGCCTTCAAACAAACCAATATCGAACCACTTGGTGAGTTTGATATTGATATGATGAAAAACGCCATACTTCTTAGGTAGAAGATTGTCAACACCGGTACTTCCGGCGCCATAATATTGAGAAGTAAGTTGTTGGAGCAAATACACGTATTCGATACGCCAGAAAGTAAGCTTGTATTTTAAGAACAGAGCGGGTGCGCTATAGTCGGAAAGAAAAAGAGACCGTTGACCGTTGCCCCAAAAATGCTTATCGCGGCCGAAGGTGATGTTGAGATAATCGAGTACGTTGATATTGATATAGCCGCGGGCATCGAAATAATCAAAGCCATCTTTGAATTTAAAGTATTTGGAAGGGTAGATCTTGTAGTAGGCGTTACCCGGAACATAGGCATAATCAGTACTTGAAGTTGGAACACCTAAACGGGATACATATTGCGGATCACGTTCTGAGTTACCCGTTGCCAGCACATAAGCGCTGAGCACCTTTTTAATGTTGAATCGGAATTCGGCACCTAAAGAGCGATTAAAGATAAAGTTATGCTGATAGGACTCTACCCCAACATTCAGCGAAATTACCGGATTGACGTGAAAGTCAAACAGTCCTTTCTTCTTGGAATACACGCTGAAAAAAGAAGCCGGTTCTTTATACAACGCTTTGAAAAGCGGTTTTCTGGTTCGGCTTTGAGCGCTGTCGAGCCATTCAGCATTATCATCCATCAGGTATTGTACCTGAAACTTATTCTTTTTCGATTGCCGTAAATTAGAATACTGAATCGCTTCAGCCATATGCGCTACCTCTGAGCGCAGGTATGGCTTGGTGTAGGTGTGCACCCCGGGCAGGATTCTTCCATATTTTATATCTAAACGATCGATGTAGTGATAGGTATCGCCACCAAGCGGCGTATAAGTACCCTGAGCCGAAGCCATCAGGCTAAACCCTGCAAACAAACAGCTGAAGAATCTCTTCATATGGGCCACAATATAGAATTTTGCACGGATTGCAGCGTTTTACAAAATCCATATACCCACAATGAAAATCAGTATTTAAAACCCAGGCCTTTTCGCTTGCCGTCCTCGATCTTAAACTCTTCCAGATCGGCTATAGTTAAGGTATCCAAAAGGTCTTTGGTGCGTTCTTCTTTAGGAAGCGATGCCAAACGAAGGTTCTGGTTCTGGATAGCAGCCGTTACGAGTTTGCGCACTTCGCGGGCATTGCCAAAATACTTATCGCGGGTGTCGTATAAATGCTGAATGTATTTACCCAGATAAGCCGTAGCCTGCTCATCGGGTTTCACGCCTTCTTTCTTGAATTGATCTAAAGCAATTTTTAGCAATTCCTCTGCCGAATAATCGTTGAAAGTAAAAATTCGATCGAATCGCGATTTCAAGCCGGGATTGGATTCCAGGAAGATATTCATAGGTTCGGTGTAACCGGCCACAATCACGGCAAATTCGCCGCGCATATCTTCCATGCGTTTTAAAAGGGTTTCAATGGCTTCGCGTCCAAAGTCATTGCCCATTCCGTTAGTGAGGGCATAGGCTTCATCAATGAAAAGAACACCGCCCTTGGCCTCTCTGATCTTATCATCAGTCTTCAAAGCGGTTTGCCCTACATAGCCGGCCACTAAACCCTGTTTGTCGAGTTCAACCATATGGCCGCGTTCCAGCAGCCCCAGCGCCTTGAATATTTTTCCCATGATGCGGGCCACAGTGGTTTTACCGGTTCCGGGATTTCCCAGAAACACGGTGTGCAGCGAGAACTTGTTTAGTACATCCTTGCCAATATCGTTGTAAAACCGAATCAGCTTTACCAGTTCGTTCACTTCCAATTTAATGTTCTCGATACCCACCAGCGCATTCAGTTCGTTCATGGCGCTTTGCAACAATTTCTCATTGATGGTGATGTGGTATTTTTTGCGATCGCGCTGTTTGAATACTAGTTCGATATCTTCTTTTTCAATGGTGGAAATTTCTTCAGAAGTGAGATCATTGAGATCTTGCCGTTTCATGAGTCGTAAGCCCAGATTCATTTTTGCTTCTTCAATCAAACCAATGGCATAACGCGCATTTCCAAAAGTGCGGTCGCGGTTTCGGAAACCTTCCATCAGTTCTTCTGCCATATAATTTTCAGCATCGGCAGTAAGCGTTACATTTTTTTCGCGCGCGGCTTTCAGGGCAATGGCATGCAGTTCATCAGGGGTGTAATCTTCAAAATGAAAGTAATTACCGATCCGCGATTTTAGTCCCGGATTACTGTTCAAAAAAACTTCCATTTCTTTTGGATAACCTGCGAACATCACGGCCAAATCGCGGTTGCTGTCGCTCATTTCTTTGATCAGCACTTCAATAGCCTCTTTACCAAAATCTTTTGAATCCTCACCTTCGCGTGAAAGCGCATAAGCTTCATCAATAAAAAGAATACCGCCTTTAGCTTCTTCCAACGCTTTTTTCACCTTGGGTGCTGTTTGACCGATGTATTCTCCGATCAGGTGCGAGCGATCTACTTCCTTTACGTGGCCTTTGCTGAGTAGCCCCATACTTTTGTAGATCTGACCAAGACGTTTCACCACGGTTGTTTTTCCGGTGCCCGGATTTCCTACAAAAACCGAGTGCAAATTGATGCTCTCATTGTCTTTGAAACCCTTTTCCTGCCGCAGCTTTATAAAGTTGATATACGAAATGTGGTTCTTGATTTCCTTTTTCAGCTCTTCTAAACCAACCAACTCATCTAATTGCGCCATTTGTACTTCCAGCGACTCCTCTGGTTCGGCAGGAGCTGTTATTCCGGCCACATGGGCATGAGCTGATGCTTCAATCAGCACATCACCTTCCACATCCTGGCTGCCTGTTTCCAGATTCAGTATGGCGATAATGGTATCCATGAATACCACTTCCAGCCGGTACTTGGTATCTTTCCAGGTTCCGGGGATATCGTTACCCCAACCTTCGTTAAACACAATCGGATAGGCGTTGTCATCTGCCTTAATTTTCCGGAAGCGTTCAATCCGCGCTTTCAACAGGCCGGATGCGTTATACCAGTTGAAAACAATTTCGCAATTCCAACTACGCGTTAGTTTGCTAAGTGCAGAAAATTCAATGTAAAGGTATTGTGTGTGTTCTCTGCTGATCTGTTTGACGTAAACCTTATTCTCATTGTTCACGGCATTGTAATCACCGGTGTGAAATCGAATGGTTTCAATAGAGAAAAACGGATTGAGTTCGGTAGTTACTTTTCCAACATCCTCTACATAGAATTTTTTTGTACCCACCAGTTCGCCATCCAAATAAGCCTCCCAACTGTATTCGCCTTCGTTCCAAAAACTTCCCGGAGTTGCTGTTCCCCAGCCTTTGTTCACATAAACAACATTTTCATCTAATCGCACCAATCGCTTTTCTTCCTGTGTACAAACTTCACGCTTATCATTTTCGGAGTGCGAAAAGGCCTTTAACACAATATTGGCCGTCCAATCACTTTCATCAAATTGTTTATTGTAGAAAGCTAATTCTGCCGAAACGTAGGTAAGTTCACTTTTATCGTAAACACTGCGGTATTCGCGGGTTCTGTTGGCCAACCATTCGTCGGAGGCAAATATTTTTAATGTCTTGAACTTATAATTTTTCATGCCGAATGAATAGAATAGGCCGGTTTAGCATTCCTACAACGTGAAAATTGCATGCCATAAGCATGAAAGTGGCAATTTTTCCAAAAACTTACAACGGCTGATTCTTATGGAAAATGTTGACTTTATCGTGGCAATACAGCTTGGCGTCCAAAATGCAGTGGATGATGTAGTTATGCAACACTTCCACAAATCCGTAAGAAAATGCCGGTACAAAAAAGTTGATAACACCGGCCGCTCTCAGCTTGTTATCGGCCTGAAAGCCGGAAAAGGTGACTACGTGAATTCCTTTTGCTGATGCGGCTTTCGCGGCATTTACGATGTTGGCCGAATTGCCCGAACTGCTGATTGCAAAAAGGAGATCGCCCGGTTCGCCAAACATTTCAATGGGTTTTACGAAAACTTCGTCGTAGGAATAGTCATTCGACAAGCAGGTGAGCAGCGAAGCATCGTTGAAGGCTGTGGCCTTAACCTTGCCGTTTTTCCAAAAGTCAATTGCCATGTGGCTGGTTATTCCGGCGCTGCCGCCATTGCCAATCAGCATGATCTTTTTCTGTTCCTGCTGACATTTTTGTACCAATGCAACCGCCCTTTCAATGCCTTCGGCATACGAAACGTGATTGTTTTCAGCAGTAACTTCAAATCGGTCGGGCAAGCCGGCAAATTCATTATTATACGCAGCGGTAAATTCCTGAATATTCATAACTATAAATACGGCACAAACCTAACAAATCCGCGTTTCATTTGTTGTTCATCCAACTGAAACGTTTTTATACAAACGATTTGCGGCAACACTTATTAATATTGCAGCCACTTTTTAAAGTTTGATCTATGCAACAGAAATCGTCCACCAATCCGTTTATGCCGCTGATTTACGCGCTGCTGCTCGTTTTTGGCATCTTACTCGGATTTATTGTAGCGCATATTACGGCCAACAAACGCCAACCGCTGCTGCAATCGGGCCACTATGAAAAGATTGATGATATCATCGCTTTCATAAAACAACGCTATGTAGATACGGTGAACACGGAACAATTAACCGATCAGACTATCGAAAAAATGCTGTCGACGCTGGATCCGCATTCCAGCTATATTCCTAAAAAAGACCTGAACGAAGTTAACGAATCACTGGAAGGTAATTTTGATGGAATAGGAGTGGAGTTTTTCCTTGTACAAGATACGATTACTGTAGTTTCGGCCATTTCCGGCGGACCTTCTGAATTGGTGGGCATCCATGCCGGCGATCGCATCATCACTATCGAGGATTCAATTGTTGCGGGAAAGCATATTAAAAATGATGATGTGATTCACAAACTCCGTGGCCCTGGTGGAACTATAGTTCATGTAGGTATATTAAGAAGCGGTGCAAAAGGGCTGCAATCGTTTGCCATTAAGCGCGACAAGATTCCTTTGTACAGCATAGATGCTTCGTACATGATGGAAAACAAAACCGGTTACATCAAAATCAATCGGTTTAGCGCAACCACTCACAAAGAGTTCCGGCAGCGTTTACGTAAATTGAATGCAGAGGGCATGCAATCGCTCATTATTGACCTGCGCCAAAATCCCGGAGGCTTTTTAAACGCTGCTACAGAAATTTTGGACGAACTGATAGCCGGAGAAAAACTTTTGGTTTATACCAAGGGTAAATCATTTAGTAAAGTAGAATACAAATCAGGTGTGCCCGGAGAGTTTGAAAAGGGAAGTTTAACGGTGCTGGTTGATCAGGGCTCAGCTTCGGCTTCTGAAATTTTATCGGGCGCTATTCAGGACTGGGACCGCGGGTTGATTGTGGGCCGCACTTCATTTGGAAAAGGTTTAGTTCAGGAACAATATGATTTAGCTGATGGTTCTGCACTTCGCCTTACTGTGGCGCGTTACTACACGCCTTCAGGAAGATGTATTCAGCGTTCTTATAAGGCGGGCGCTGAAGATTACTATAATGAAGTTTATGACCGCTACAATAAGGGGGAGTTTCTTCATGAAGATACCTCCGCTGCTGCTGATACTACAGTGTATCATACGGCTAAGGGACGAATTGTTCATGGCGGCGGCGGTATTCGCCCTGATGTTTTTATTCCGCTGGATACTACTGAAGACTTTGATTACATTTTTAAAGTTAGAACGCTGATACCTGAAGTGGTGTACGGTTATTTTGCTTTACATCCTGATCTTTTGAAGAGTTACGGTTCTCTTCCCGATTTTGACCGTGGATTTGTAATTCCTGAAGAATTAAAACAAGCGCTTGATCAGCGTGTTCAAAAAGAAAAATTTACGGCCAATGATAAAAAGTGGGATCGCACAAAAATGAGAATTGCCCAATATCTAAAAGCTTATACGGCTAAACAAAAATGGCAAAGTGACGGGTTCTTCTATATTCTCAATCAAGGCGATCCTGTAATTACCGGTGCGGTAAAAGCCATGAAATCGTAATTCAGGGCAAAAAAAAAGCAGTGCCGAGGCACTGCTTTTTTTTTGTTTCAACAGATTACCAGCGATCGCCGCCATTTCCGTTGCCACCTTTATTTCCGTAGCCACCGCCTTTGTTGCCATAGCCGCCTTTGCTGCCATAACCACCACCGCGGTTGCCACCACCACCAAATCCGCCACGGTTAAAGTCGCGCTTTGGACGGTCAGTTTTTTCTTGTGCTTCGTTCACTACAACTGCACGGCCGCTAATATCGGTACCGTTCAGTTCAGCGATCGCTTTCTTCGCAGCCTCATCATCAGCCATTTCAATGAAACCGAAGCCTTTGCTGCGGCCGCTGAATTTGTCCTTGATGATAGCAGTGGAAGTAACTTCACCGTACTTTTCGAAATATTTGCTCAATTCTGCTTCCTCAATACTCCAGGGAAGACTTCCTACGAAAATTTTCATGTTTAATTTTTAATGAATTTGTTAGGTCTCAAAGATAAAATGATTTTCATTCCACCAAAACTTTTTTTTCAGGACGGTTTTAACAATTAATTCCGGTAGAAATTGATGGGGTTGAAGTAGTTGTTCTTTCTTCGCCTAAAATCTAATTACAGAATGACCAGAGGGCAACAATTTCGCAAAGAATTATTGGAAGAGGCTGTAGTAACCCGAAAAATGCTGGCTTTAGTTCCTGATCAAAAGGATTTTCAACCGCATCAAAAATCAATGAAAATGGAACGGCTGGCCACGCACATTGCGGAAATTGCGGGTTGGAGCAAAGAAATTATTCTTCAGGATGAATTGGATTTTAATAAGTCACATTATAAACCGAAATCTTATGCGGCGGCTGAGCGCCTGGTTTTGTTTGATAAGCACATTCAGTTTTCGGCGGATGTGTTCGATGAGGTGACCGATGAGGAATTGAATAAACCTTGGTGTATGCGTCAGGGTGAGGTAGTTTTTTTTACGATGGCCAAGGGCGATGTAGTGCGCACCTGGATGCTCAACCATATGATCCACCACCGGGCGCAATTAGGCGTGTATCTGCGTTTGCTCGAAATTCCGCTGCCCGGAAGTTATGGGCCTTCGGCTGATGAGCAATAAGTGATTTTTGCAGAAAACAGATGATAGTGAATTCTGTAAATTTTAGATTTACAGTATGAAGTATTTGTTGCTGCTGGTTTTGAACCTGATTGCCCTAACCGGATTTTCGCAGGAAACGGCCAAATCACTAAAATTGATTTTGGTTACTTATGATGGCTGCCGATGGCAGGAAGTATTTCGCGGTGCCGACAAGCGCTTGCTGAAGCGTTTAGCACATTCAAAATTGGATACGGCTTTAGTGCGTGGCGTTTCGGAAGGTACGCATGCCGAAAAGCGCAAGGCGTTAAGTCCTTTTCTGTGGAATGTGGTTGCTGAAAAAGGTATGCTAATTGGCAATCGGGATAAGGGAAATACCTTGGCGCTCACGAACCCGTATCTTTTTTCTTACCCCGGTTATAGTGAATTGTTTTGTGGTTATGTTGACAGGCATGTTAACAGCAATAAATATCCCGATAACCCTAACAAGGGTATGGTGGATTTTTTGTGTGAGGACAGCGCTTACAAAAACGCCATTGCTATTTTTAGCAATTGGGATGCTTTTCCACGAATTCTGAACAGCAATCGAAATTCTATTCCTATGTATTGCGAATATGTTAGCGCTGATTCACTGCACCGCAAACAGTACAGTTGCTATGCAGGATTCACCACATCTATTCCTGAACCATCGCCATATGCTTTGAAAGACACGCTGGTGTTCCATCATGCCAAGGAATACATTCACAGAAATCATCCGCGTGTATCGTTCATAGGTTTTGATGAAACTGATCATTTCGGTCATGAAAACAACTATCCGGCCTATATCGGCGCCATCAATCAATTGGACCGATATATGAACGATCTTTGGACGATGGTTCAATCTGATTCGTTTTATAAGGACCAAACCATGATTGCCATTACCTGCGACCATGGCCGTGGAGGCGCTTTCGCAAACATGTGGCGCCATCACGGTTTTCCTGTTCCCAATTCCCGCTTTACGTGGTTAGCAATTATGGGGCCCGGAGTTCCGGCCATTGGTGAATGGAAGGAGGTACACGTGGCTTATCATAATCAGATTGCGGCTACCTTAGTGAAGTTGTTAGGGAAAGATTATAAGATTGACAAGCACCATGTGGGCCGTCCAATAAAGGAAGTGATTGAACCGAAATCAAAACAGTAAGTTCAAAAAAAAAGCGGGGAAAAACCCCGCTTTTTTTGAATTATTTCACATCCATCAATTCTGTTTCGAATATGAGTGGTGTATTTGGCGGAATTGGTCCAACCCCGCGAGCACCGTAAGCCAGATCGCTTGGAATAATCAATTTCATTTTAGTGCCCACTTTCATTAAAGCGATGCCTTCATCCCAACCCGGAATCACCTGACCCTGACCTAAAATGAAGCTAAGCGGTTGACCACGATCAAGAGAAGAGTCAAATTTAGTGCCGTCAAGGAAAGTTCCGGTGTAGTGAACAGAAACTGTTTTACCTTTTACGGCTTGTGCGCCGGTTCCTTCTTTTTCAACGATATACATCAGGCCGGAAGCCGTTTTTTTAGCGCCTTTTGATACACTTTCCAGTTGTTTGGCCTGAGCAGCTTTAGCCTCATCAGCTTTTTTACGCTCCATTTCTTCGCGCTTGGCAAAAATTCCCGGTGCATCGAAAGACTTGGCTGCCTTTCCAACACGAATGATTTTAACGGTAGTCATTTTATCGCCTTGCTGAATGGCATTCACCACACTCTGACCCACCACAACATGTCCGAAAATGGTATGTTTTCCATCTAACCATGGAGTGGCTACGTGCGTAATGAAGAATTGAGAACCATTAGTTCCGGGGCCGGCATTGGCCATAGAAAGAACGCCGGGGCCGGTGTGCTTCAAAGATGGATCGAACTCATCGCCGAATTTGTAAGGAGGGCCGCCGGTGCCGTTTCCTGCCGGGTCGCCGCCCTGAATCATAAAGTTGGCAATCACGCGGTGGAAGGTAAGCCCGTCGTAGAACGGCTTTTTCTCGGCCACCAGCGGATGGTTACCTTCCGCAAGAGCCACGAAGTTGGCCACTGTTACCGGGATTTTTTCGAATTCAAGTTTGCAGACGATCTCGCCTTTAGTAGTGTTGAACTGCACATACATGCCGTCCTCTTTTTGCCAGTTTGTGTTATCAGCCATAGCCGGATTTTGATTTTGTTCGATTGGAGTTTCGGTTGTGGTGGCTGCAGTTTCTTCTGATGCAGGCGTTTTAGCGTTGCAAGAGGAGAAAAATCCTGCGAAAGCCAGCAGAAAAACCGGAAGCGATTTTTTCAATTGGTTCATGAATTCTGTTTTTTATGATTTAATTTTAAAAATACCATTCTAAATAAGTTCATCAACTTTTTCTATGAAGCCGGTAATCACTTCTTCCATACTGCCAGAGGCCTTGCCCCCTGAGGCATTGATGTGACCACCGCCATTATAGTGTTTTCGGGCAAATGCATTAACATCAATATTTCCTTTTGAACGAAAAGAAATTTTAATGCGGTCCTTTTCTTCCGTAAACAATGCACAAACCTGTACGCCTTCCACTTTGAAACCGTAGTTAACCACCCCATCATTATCGCCTAACTGCAAATTAAAACGCTTTGCTTCTTCGCTGTTTATCGAAATGTAGGCCACCTTACCCTGCTTGGCAATTTTTAACTTTTCCCACAATACAAAACCCAAATAACGCATGCGGCGCAGGTCGTAAACATTATTCACTTTATCGCTTACGTAATCTGGGCGTGCGCCTTTAGCCACCAATGCGCCTAATATCCTAAGAACATTCGGGGTGGTATTACTGAATTGAAAGAAGCCGGTATCGGTGGCAATTCCGGTATACAGATTTTCTGCTATTTCCTGATCAATCAGATCGGTTCGGCCCAATTGCTCAATTACATCAAAAATCATTTCAGATGTAGCAGCATAGTTGGTGAAACTAATAGTGCTGAACGCAAAATCTTCGGGTTGCTGGTGGTGATCGATAATTACTTTTTTGGCTGTTGCCAGTTGAATGGCTTCCCCTAGATCTTCCAGCCGCGCCAGCGAATTGAAGTCGAGGCAAAAGATGATATCTGCTTCAGCAATCGCTTTTAAACAACTCGGTTTCAACTTTTCTTTCTCAAACTCCAGAACTTGTTTTGAGCCCGGCATCCAGCGGATGTTGTTCGTAAATAGTGTTGGCGAAATAAAAGTGACGGAATGGCCGCACTTTTCAAGAAAGGCTTTCCAGCCCAAGCTGCTTCCCATGGCATCGCCGTCGGGATTGCGATGGGTAACGATCACGCATTTGGAAGGTTGGGAAAGCAGTTCCTGTACTGCTTTTATGGAATCAAGTGTAATCAAGCGGGCCCGAAATTAGCAGAATTACCGACTTGCCCTATGAAGCAGCGCAAGAAATTCGCTTAAAATTATGGCTGTGGCTCCCCAAATCACACGATCGTTCTGAACATAGGCCGGAACATCCATCACGGTTTCTTTATTGAGGTGCACCGGCGTTGTTCCTTTACTTTCTTCCAGAAAAAAATAGGATAGCGGAATGCTAAAAATCTCTTTCACTTCGCGATCCTGCTTTTTGAAATTCAGGGCTGTTTTTGCTGCGGCTACTGTTGGGTAAACTAAAAAGTTGCTTGGCGGAATGTATAATTCACTCAACGTACCTAACACTTGCAAATGGCTGCGGCCTACACCAATTTCTTCTTCTGTTTCACGCAAAGCAGTTGCGGTAAAGTCGCTGTCTTGTTCTTCCACTTTGCCACCCGGAAAACTAATTTGGCCGCTGTGAACCCCGGCGTATTCCATTCTTCTGGTAAAAACAATTTCAACATCATTTTCTGTTTCTAACAATAACAACAACACGCCGCCCAATCGAGGCTTACGGGCCAAAATGCTGTTGCGGTCGAGATTTTCGCGATAGGAGGGCGCCATTTTCAATTGCGCCTCCAAGCCCGGAAGTGGCTGTTGCAGCGCGTTTCTGATGAAGGCTATGTTCATGTTGATTGGTTCGTGCGAATAACTTACATTCGCAGTCCTTTTCCAAAATTGAAGAAAGAAAATGCAAACGAGGTTCCTTACTACAGGGTTGATGGACGACGCCAAACAGGTGTGGCTGGCCTATGACCTTAATCAGGCAGCATTCCGGTTAGATTTACATGTGATTGAGAAGAAAATGTTGGATGCGGCTCAAACTGAAGCGCTTCAGGCCTGGGCCAACAATGGTGATTTCCAATTTCCGGAAGCGGCATTATTGATTCAGCCTGATCTTAACAGCGACACGATTTTGCCTGATAATATTAAGTCAGATAAAACAGGCGAAATACGTCATAAGCAGAACGAATGGGGTCTTGCGCTGCTCACCAATAAATTATGGGAAAGCTATCTGATTGAAATGGAAAATCTAAAAAAGCGGTCAGAAGAACTTACTTCTTATGACAAATCGCTTTTTGATGAAGCCAAATCATTTTGGGAAAGAGTATTGGAACACAAGAAAGAACGAAACATTACTCAGGAAAAGCTCGATAAGATTAAGGAAGACGTAAATGCCATTTTTGAAAAGCTAAAGGCATTTCGAAAAACAGAAAGCGCTGAATTTGAAAAGCATTCGAACGAGATTAGGCAACAAGTACAGGAAAAACTGGAGGCAATTAAGAAACGTGTTGAGGAAAAGGCGAATTTCAAGCAACTTCACGATGATGTAAAAGCCGTTCAGCAGGAACTGCGTCAGGTTCGGTTTCTCAAGAGCGATGAAAGCGCTGTTCGCAAAGCATTTGACGATGCTTTTCACTTCATCAGCGAATCGCGTCAGAAGTATTTTTCCGGAAAGAATGAATCGCGCATTGCCGGTTTGAATGAAGTGATTCAGAAGATGGAAAAAGGACTGGAACGCGATAAGAAAGACCTGGAATATTTTACGAAGAAATCGGATCATCCGAAAATCCACTCATTGGAACTACAAGTGTTGAAACTGCGGATTCGCCAGATCAATGATATTATTTCCTCAAAAGAGGAGAAGTTGAAGGATATCTACAAAACTTTGGAAAGTCTTCGTAAGCCTAAGGCTGCAAAGAACAATACCAAAGAGGATGCATCAGAAAATGCTGCATCAGATGTTACAGGCGTACCAGATGTGATGGAAAACGGAGCAGCCGCTCAAGAGAGCCCGGCAGCTGAGTAAAGCTACTTCTTTGGAAACTTCATTTTGTAGTTCACATCCACATCGCCGCGGCTGATCTTTTCGAGCTTTCCCTTTAGCAAACTTTTTCGCAAAGGTTTAATGTGGTCAACAAATAATTTTCCTTCAATATGATCGTATTCGTGTTGAATCACACGCGCCGTCATATCGTCGAAGGTCTTTTTATGTTTTTTGAAATCGCGGTCGTAATATTCAATGGTTAATTGTGGTTTTCGATTAACATCCTCGCGAATGCCGGGAATGCTCAGGCAGCCTTCTTCATAAGCCCACAAATCGCCCGATTCCTCCAGAATGCGGGCATTGATAAACACTTCTCTGATGCCATTGTTTTCTTCCCCTTCATCATACATTTTAGTGCTGTCGATTACAAACAACCGGATAGCGCGGCCAATTTGCTGCGCAGCTAAACCTACTCCGCGGCTTTTGTCCATCGTTTCCCACATATCATCGATCAACTGATTCAATGCCGGATAATTTTTATCAATCTCTTCACCCGTCTTCCGAAGTACGGGGTCGCCATATGCTACAATTGGTAATATCATTTTTTCTGCCTAGAGGCTACTTTTCATTTCTAAATACGTTTGCAAAATAATAGTTGCGCTCACTTTATCAATATTCCCTTTTTTTTCCCGCTCACTTTTTTTTAGGCCGCTCATCGCTATCATCCGGCTTGCCATTCGGGAACTGAAGCGTTCATCTACCTTTTCAATACTCTTTTCAGGAAACTGTTTTTGCAATTGAACCAAAAATTGATCGATTAGTTTAATTACATCGTTCAGCCGGTGGCCATGGTTATAGGGATAGCCTACCACAAATTTTTCTACGTCTTCTTTTTGCAAATAGGTTTTTAAGAAATCGTATAAACTTTTTGTTTCAACAGTGGTGAGTGCTGTAGCGATTAGCTGCATGGGGTCAGTTACCGCAATGCCTACGCGTTTGGCGCCATAATCGATAGCCAGGATACGAGCCATTATTGCGGAATTATGTTTGCGGTTATGGTGAGTACATTTTTCGAAGGAATGGTATTGGAAGTTACGGTCACGGTTTTGGTTTGTTTTCCTTCGCGCCCCTTGGCATCGAACTCTACTTTTATTTCAGCCGATTGACCAGGCGCCACGGCCTCTTTCGGCCAAGTGGGAACCGTACAGCCACAAGAGCCGATAGCTTCGCTGATAATCAAATTATTCGCCCCGGTATTTTTAAATTGAAAGGTAGTGGCATACACCTTTCCTGTTTTGATGTTTCCAAAATCGTGACTCCATATTGGAAATTGAATACTGGTTTGCGGGCCTTTGGGAACCTCTTCATTATTGATGGATTGTTCGGTCATTGGCCGATCAAAAGGACTGGGATCAGCCACCGCAGGCATTTCTACAACCTTCGTTTTGGAAAGTGCCGTGAGTTGTTCATCCAACTTCACATAGTGAATATGATCGAAATAAAAATTAGCAGCAATTCCGCCTATGGCCAGTATCAGAAGCGCGGTATTCAAGAATTTCATGATGCAAAAATAGCAAAGTCACCACTATATTTGTGATGTGAGTCATTCGCATCAACATCATCATCAACTGGTAAAAAGAGTAACCACCGCATTTTATGTGGGCATAGCGCTAAACCTGTTGTTTGTGGTAGTAGAAGTGGTGGCTGCTTTTTACCTGAACTCTCTGGCGTTGCTTTCAGATGCCGGTCACAATTTGGCCGATGTTGCCGGTCTGGTCCTTTCGGTACTCGCTTTAAAACTCGCAAAACTGAAACCCAGCGCCAAATTTACCTATGGGTATAAAAAAACAACGGTACTGGCGGCGTTGTTGAACGCTGTATTTCTTTTGGTATCGGTGGGCGCCATTGGGTATGAAGCGATTCAAAAATTCATCCATCCCTCGCCGGTGCAAGGCATACCAATTGCAGGAGTGGCGTCAATAGGGATAGTGATTAACTTCGTAAGTGCCCTATTGTTTCGTGACGATAAGAAAGAATTGAATGCACATTCGGCCTATCTTCATCTACTTGCCGATGCGTTGGTTTCGCTGGGTGTAGTGATTGGCGGGTTGTTAATAGCCTATACCGGTTACTGGTGGATCGATCCGCTGCTGTCATTAGCTATTGCAGTAGTTATTTTGCTAGGCACTTTCGGGTTGCTGAAAAGTAGTTTGAAGCTGACGCTGGATGCGGTTCCCGAGTCGATTAATGCAGAACTTATTACTAAAACCATTTTAGAGGTAAAAGACGTTATTGACATTCACCATCTGCATATTTGGGCCCTCAGCAGTTCCCAAAATGCGCTAACGGCACACATTGTAGTGGCCGAGAACTATACTTTACGAGATGCCGAAATGCTAAGGCACAGAATCAAACATGCCCTTGCTGAGCACGACATTCATCATGCCACATTAGAGGTAGAAGGAAAGCATGCGCACCGCGATAAAGAAGATGAGGGCGAATCGTTAGACTGTGAATAGAAGTTTTCGAAAAATTTCTACTTTGCCCTCATGGCTTTTATATTATTTGATACAGTAAGCACGCGGAAAAATTTATTGCCACTTACGTTTACCCGGCCGGTTTGTGATTGCCGCTGTGGTATTCTTACCATTCGGGAAAAATGGGAGCTTTTGCTTGGCGAGAAAACCTACACACTTACTGAAGATTATCTGCAACGAAAATTTCCTGCTGCCAATACGCAAGGCATTTCGGTGTACATCAATGGAAGTGTTTTTCCTGATAACGAATTGCAGAAGGCGGTTTGCGGTTTAAAGGAAGATGAAGCACTGATTTCAGGAAAAACGCTGTTGGCGTTCGTATCAAAACGACCGCAGCTGAACCATGAAAATATGGAGGCCATTGCACATTCATTCAAGGCAATAGATTATTCTTCAACGTTCTTGAGCATCCAGTTTCCGTATCAAATTTTCAGCCTGAATGGCGAAGCGGTAAAACGCGATTTTGAACTGCTCACCTTTGGCAAAAAATCGCAACAGCTTTCTGATTCCAACAAAATAATTGGCGATATTCATCAGCTATACCTCGCGCCAGGCGCTGTTGTAGAGGGCGCGGTGCTGAATACAAAAACCGGCCCGATATACATTGCTGAAGATGCCGAGATCATGGAAGGAAGTTTGATACGCGGACCTTTTGTACTGGGGGAACATGCCGTAGTGAAAATGGGCGCCAAGATCTACGGGCCTACTACAATCGGGCCATATTGTAAAGTAGGCGGCGAAATCAGTAATAGTGTGTTTTTTGCTTATAGCAATAAAGGACACGATGGTTTTGTGGGAAATTCGGTGATTGCAGAATGGTGCAATTTGGGGGCTGACACCAACACTTCCAATTTGAAAAACAATTATAGCAATGTAGATGTATGGAACTATACCGAAGGGCAATTGGTAGAAATGGACCTTCAGTTTCATGGTATGATCATGGCCGATCATGCCAAGAGCGGCATCAACACCATGTTTAATACCGGAACTACAGTAGGTGTAAGTGCGAATGTTTTTGGTGGCGATTTTCCGCCCAAGTTTATTCCCGGATTTTGCTGGGGTGGAAACAAATGGTTGCGTACGTTTACGTTCGACAAGGCGCTGGAAGTAGCCGCGCGTATGATGGAACGCCGTGGTTTGGTGCTGCCCGATGAAGATGTCGAAATTTTGAAAGAAGTTTTTAACCGGGAATCGAAATGGAGAAAAGACAAATGAGAAAGAAAATTGCCGCAGGAAATTGGAAAATGAATCTTGGTTACAGCGATGCCAAGAAACTAGCTGAAGCTGTAGCGCGATTTGATTCAAATGCTGATCGCGAAATTGTACTGTTCCCGCCATTCGTTTATTTGGAATTGGTGAAACAAGTGAGTAGCGGTACATCTGTTCAGGTTGGCGCACAAAATATTTGTGACAGGGAAAACGGTGCTTTTACCGGTGAAATTTCAGCACCAATGCTGCGTTCCATGGAAATCCCTTACGTTCTGATTGGACACAGCGAAAGGCGAATGTATTATCATGAAAGTCATGAATTGCTGAAGGAAAAGCTGAATGTGGCGTTGAAATATGAATTACGGCCGATGTTCTGCTGTGGCGAACCCAAAGAGATACGTTTGGCCGAAAAGCAGGAATCGTATGTACTGAAACAATTAGAAGAAAGTTTATTCCATCTAAATGCTGATGATTTTCAGAGGGTGATAATTGCGTATGAGCCGGTTTGGGCCATTGGAACCGGGTTAACGGCCACCCCCGAAGAAGCGCAAAACATGCATCACTTCATCAGGACAAAAATCGCATTTCAATATGGTGATGCTGTAGCCATGAACACTCGTATTTTGTATGGCGGAAGTGTGAATGCCGGGAATGCTGCCACTTTATTTGCGCAGCCGGATGTAGATGGCGGATTAGTAGGTGGGGCATCGTTAAAGGCTGAGGAGTTTGAGGTGATTTGCAAAGCCGTTTAATTTGTTAACTTACCTTAATGAAAGCTATCCGATGTCTGATTGTTTTGCTTTGTGTAGCCCTTCAAACTGTAGCTCAATATGATACGTGTTTCACAGCGCGTATTGGCATCCGTTTAGCAAATGGGAGTTATTCTAATCAGGCCCAGCCATTCGCGTTAGGCGACACCGCCAAACTAACGGCGATCTTTAACGGTACCAAGTATATCGGCACTGATACTTATGATGTACAACATTTTTTAGCAAGCAAAAATGTACCGTCAACATCACCCTATCCTGCGATTCCGGATAATAAATGGAATTCAAAATGGTCGGTGTTGCCTTTTCATTTTTATTTTTTTGGTAAGAAGTATGACAGCTTGCTGATTGGCGACAACGGGTTGGTCACTTTCGATCCCGCAATTCAAGCCGGAAGTAATTGTCCTAGTGCGGTAACTCAACCCATACCGAGTACTATTTATCCAGGAGCTACAATTTTTGGTTGTTACATGGATCAACAAGATACCGGATATCATTATTTGGATCATTATATAGGGTATAAAATTTCGGGAACGGCGCCCTGTAGAACTGCCGTAATTGGTTTTAACCGCATATACAATTGTGCCGGTGAAAGCACTTATTATATTATGCTTCATGAAGGCTCCAATGTAGTTTCGATAGAATTGGAAAAACGCGCCATTTGCTATGCCAATAGTAGTGGAAATGCCATTTGCGGCATTCAAAATGGCTGTATCACAAAGGCCGCAGCGGCAACCGGGGGCAATGCTCAGGTTTTTAATGTGCCTGGATATTCAAATTCTTTGGAAGGCTGGTATTTTCATCCGGTTGGTTATCAGTCGGTACTATTAAAGGTGGTGCTTTATGATAATGGCCTGCCGGTTGATTCACTAATTCCATATTTCAGTGCAACGCATCATCGCCTTATTGCAGATTTTACAAAGGTGATCAACACGCCTGGCCCACACCTTTTTAGCGCTACCTTATTTGCTCAGCGTACTTTAAGCGACTGTTCCGGATGTAGCACCTCCGGATGTAGCGCCGGCGTTACGAGTGACACAGAAAGTGAATCAACTGAAAATGGCATTGGGTCTGGTTCTGCTTGTCAGTTCAACGTCTCGTTACTTTCATACACAGGTACGGCAGTTTGCGGATATACATACTATCCCGGGCAAGTGTATGCTGATCCTATGAACGCCACCGGTACGATTTACTATGCCTGGAATAATGACCCACCAAGTCTTTCCAGTACATATCAAAACATATTTCCCGGCACATCACAAGTTTATGTGGAGGCTACAGACGCTGTTGGATGCACTTCTACAGCTGTTATTTATAATGAAGTGGAAGAGCAAGTATTCAACACCATTTCAACCACTGCTACCGATCCTAGTTGTGCCAACAATGACGGCACCGTTTCGGCCATCGTAAATTGGATTCCATTTTATCAACCCAATCCGGTAATCTACCAATTCTCCAATGGCATTAATCAAAGTGCTTCCTCGGGAGCTACGATAACTAATCTTTCTTCGGGTGTTTATATGGTTACAGTTAGCCTCGGCAATTGTTATGCCACTGCCAGTCAGACTATTAATGTCCCAAATACCATTTTCGATCCACCGGTTACCGCTTCTACCTGTGCAGGAATACCTTTTGGGTTTTATGGAAATTATTATTCCAATAGCGGAACCTATTTCGATACAGTAACGGGATCAAATGGTTGTCCGGAAATTCGTACGCTGCAACTCAATGTAACACCGCCCGCTACTCGTACTTTGTATGCTCAAATTTGTTCAGGCAGCTACTTTCAATGGTATGGCACTTCCTACTCTGTTTCCGGTTCCTACTCACAAACCGTTCAAACCCCCGGTAATTGCGATTCAGTTTTCAATATTCAAATAGAAATCATTCCTTTAGATACGGTGTATCGGGCCGATACAGTCTGTGCTGGAAATACGGTAACCATAAACGGTCAAACCTATGCTACGCCTGGTGTTTATACCCAAATCCTTCCTTCCATCGTAGGTTGCGATACGGTCTTTCAATTTACATTAGCGAATTACCCGGTTATCTCGATTACAACAATTAACGATACCATTTGTGAGAACGGAGAGTATTATTTCCATGGAAATTATTTAAGCCAAAGCGGCATTTATTACGATACGTTATTAGGAATAACCGGTTGTGATTCGGTGATCGCTTTAGCGCTTCAGGTAGTTCCGACTGTTTATTCTACCACAAGTACCGCGATTTGTGAAGGTTATTCCTACAACTTTAACGGCCTGGTTTTGAGCGTGCCGGGAATTTATTATGATACGCTTGTTGCTGCTTCTGGTTGTGATTCTATCGTTAAATTATTATTACAAACGCTCCCGGTTACAGGTTCTTCTATAAGTGAATTCGTCTGCTTTGGCGATTCATTTGATTTTTATGGTAACATCTTATCCCAAAGTGGTCTTTATTCCAATACCTTACAATCGGTTAATGGTTGCGATTCCATTGTTCAGTTGCAACTCATAGTGGCTCCCCCTTTACGAACAGTATGGAGTGCCGTTACTTGCAGTAACTACCCATTTCTCTTCAATGGTCTCAGCTTAAATCATAGTGGCGTGTACATAGATACTACCTCATCAGCAACAGGATGTGATTCGATATTGGAGCTACACCTTACCGTAAATCATGCCGACACGATTTGGGTTTTCGATACGGTTTGTCCGGCTACGGTGTATGTTTTTAATGGTAACAATCTGACTGATTCAGGTGTGTATGCTGCCACGCTTACTAATCGCTTGCTGTGTGATTCTTTAGTGAATTTACATCTGTCGCTGAGAAGCCCTGATAGTTTTGTGACAGTTTCCGCTGGTAGCAGTTTATATGTTATTTCTCTGCCTTGTGGTGACACGATGGGATTAGTAGTACCTAATGCATTGACGCCTAACGGCGATGGAGTGAATGATTTTTTTGGACCATTGATCAATACGCCAATTGTTTCGTTAATAAATTTTACCGTGTATGACCGCTCAGGAGCAGCAGTTTATGAGGGGAAAGGTAATTGGGATGGCAATTTACATGGTGAACCGCAATCCCCCGGAACCTATTCCTACGTATTGAAAGTAAATGTAAAATCAACCGTTGGTTCGGGTAAGGATGATATTTTCACTTTCCACGGCAGCGTAATGTTGTTCCGATAATGTGAGCAAAAGTATCGGCTTTAATTTTATTCACCCCTATATTTACAACCGATGACTTACACTTGCGTTAGCTTTCACACCAGGCAGGAAGCAGAGAAAAATGTGCTAATTGCCATACTTACAGATTTCGGTTTCGAAAGTTTTGAAGAAGGTAATTCAGAGCTTAGAGCATTTGTTAAGAAGGACGATTTGGATATAAAACAAATGCAAACTCGCCTGGAAGAATATGGTTTGGAGGGAGTTAAATTTGACTTTGTTGATATTGCTCATCAAAACTGGAATGCTCAATGGGAGAGCAGTTTTCAGCCGGTAATTATTGCCAAAAGTATTGGCATTAGAGCCCCATTTCATCAGCCATTACATACTAAAATTGAAATGGTGATTGAACCCAAAATGTCGTTCGGCACCGGGCACCATCAAACTACTGCTTTAATGGCTGAGGCCATGCTGCATACCGATTTACAAGACAAACGGGTTCTGGATTTTGGAAGCGGCACCGGGATTTTGTCGATTCTGGCAGAACGATTGGGGGCCGCCGAAATACTTGCCATTGACCATGAACAGTGGGCTTTTGAGAACTGTATCGAGAATGCCCAACGCAACAATTGCAATAAGATAACCAGCGTGCTGGGCGATGACCATTATGAATTTGGCGGAACTTATGATGTGATTCTGGCCAATGTGAACAAAAAGGTAATTGTTCCCAATTTTTCGAAATGGATAAAACTTCTTGCGCCCAATGGCGTATTGCTTATCAGCGGAATACTGGTAACTGATGAACAAGATATTCATCAGGCAGCGCAGCTCGCGGGGTGGCGTTTTTCCGAAAGGCTGGAACGCGATGGCTGGCTGGCTATCCGGTTTCTGAAATAAAATTTATTTTGAACTGTATTACGGCATTAGCCATACTTTGATTAAAACTCGAAATTCATGATGCACAGGATGCTAAGCGTTATCATGACGCTTTTTGTATTTGCGGCCACGGCTCAGGTTCCGCAACAATTCCCCGTTGAACGCGATAAATTTCCAAAGGCTCTTGATGATTTTATGCGGGGTACCCGTATGGACAATTGCATCAAGGCGGCCGACGATTTTACGGCTGCCGTAAAAGGCGCCGTGATTGCTGATCAGGAATTGCAGCAAATGGCGGTAACAGCTAACATTATGGCGCAGCGGATGATGCCGGCAAATCCGGTATTTGTGAACTACCTTACTGCTGCAGTGAACTTTAAGAAGAACAAGGCTACAACCGAGCAGTTTCTGAACTGGAATAAAGTGGCTCAGGAACTGGCAACCAATCTCAAAAAGGGAGAAAATAAAGACTATGTGAAGTTCATGGAATTTTCGCTTGCGTTAAGTTCTAAAGGCGCTATGTTTTCTACACCTTCCAAAACCTGGCTTAGCGATTCGAAAAATTACACGTTGGTTTACGAAAACGGAAAGGCTTTGCTCCGCTATCCTTCCAATATGAACTTATACGGTTATACCACAAGAGATACGGTTGTAATCAATCAAACACGAGGCGATTATTCGCCGGCTGATAACAAATGGACCGGCAATTTCGGAAAAGTGGATTGGAGCAGAAATAAACTCAATCCGGCTACAGTATATGCAAATGTCAAGGCAGAATATGTCATATCCTTTGACAATTTTCAGTTTATAATTGACACTGTCGAATTTTTCGATAAAGAATTTTTTGCCACGCCGCTCTACGGGCGTTACACCAACAAGTTCGTAGCCGAAGGTGATTCTTCAGCATCCTATCCGCGTTTCGATTCGCGTGGTGATGCGGTAACTATGAAGGATGTAGTGCCCAACTGTACTTTTACGGGAAATTTTGGTTTGTGGGGCGCGAAAGTTATGGGTTACGGAACTCCGGATCATAAGGCAAATGTGACCTTTTTTAAACGCGATAAAACCAAGGTGATAACCGCAAGATCCATGAACTTTTCAATAAAGAAAGGGGAGGAGATTAGTTCACCTAAGGCGGAAGTAATTTTGTTTAATGGCAACGACACCATTTACCATCCCGAACTAATACTCACCTATAAAGCCCGGAACAATGAAGTGCGTATGCTTCGTGGTGAAGCCGGAATTTCGAAATCAAAATTTTTCGATTCCTATCATAACTACGAATTTGATGTTGATGCTATTTTTTGGAATCTCGACTCCACCCGCATGCAACTGCGCACATTAAACGGCGTAGGGCAGGTAGGTTCCAATTTCGAATCGAACAATTTTTTTGATAAAGAACGCATTCGCAAGCTGCAAAGTGTAGCTTCTTATGAACCGCTTTCTATAATTAAAAAGCAATATGAAAAAACCGGAAGCAGGGAGCTGAACGCGGCTGACCTGGCCAAAGCCATTGATCCGCATCTTACTGAAGAGCAGGCCAAATCGCTGTATTACCAACTGGTTGAAAATGGTTTTATTCTGTATGATGAACCTACCGGAATTGTAACCATGCGGGAAAAAGTGTTGAACTACGTAATGTCGAACGCCAAGAAAATCGACTACGATATTCTTCATCTGAAATCAATTCCAAAAGATGGTGTGGATTATATCAACCTTTCTCAAAATGCCGTGGAATTAAAGGGTGTAAAGGGAATTCCGATCAGTGATACTGCCGGTGTGGTAGCCTTTCCAAACAATAATACAGTAAAGTTGCTGAAGGACCGCGATATGGAATTTGATGGCGTGATTTATGGCGGCCGTCTGGATTTCTTTGGAAAGAATTACAAGTTCGATTATGCGCCATTTACATTTGATTTTAAGGATCTGGATTCGCTGCGCATCAACATTCCGGTTGAAGGACAGTATGATGAATACGGCCAACCGAAGTTGGCAACGCTCAACACGAATATTGAAGGTGTGAAAGGTTTATTGGAAGTAGATGCACCAATAAATAAATCGGGCCGTTCGCGTCTTCTGCAATTTCCAAAACTTACCAGCAGGGAGAAGTCGTACGCAACCTACGAAGACCCTCACATTGGTGGCGGCGCCTACAAGCGTAAAGACTTCTATTTTGAACTCGATCCATTTAAGCTGGATAGTTTAAATGCTTTTACCCCATCGGTAATCAACTGGAAAGGGAAATTTGTTTCCGGCGGTATTTTCCCTGATATCCCACAGCGATTGCATATTATGCCCGATTTATCGCTCGGATTTGAAATTGCAAGCGATCCTGCAGGTTTGGGCTTGTATGGCGCAAACGGAAATTATACCGGCGATATTAAATTGAACCACGACGGACTTTCCGGTAGCGGCAAAGTTAAGCACCTCACTGCCGAGTTTAACGCCAAGGGTATCCAGTTCTTCCCTGACAGTATGAAGGCCGTTGCCGATACTTTCCATATCGCGAAAACCTACGAAGGTGTTAGAACGCCGGAAGTAGTAAGCGCCGGTAATTCGATTTTTTGGAAAACGAAAAAGGACAGTATGATGATTTATGGTGTGAAGGATAAGTCTTTTTCGCTTTATGAAAATCAAACGGCATTTAAAGGCAATATGGTGCTTACCAGTCAAGGTTTGAAAGGCGGCGGCTCGCTCGACTGGAAAGAAGCGGTGATCAATTCGAAGAATTTCAACTTGCTTACAGAAGTGGTTTCGGCCGATACTGCCGACATGAACATTAAATCGATTTCGGGTGATAAGGTGACTTTTAAAACGCCAAACGTAAAAGCCAGTATGGACTTCAAAACACGGATAGGCGATTTTAAGTCGAACCTGCCGAACGTTCCTACTGATTTTGCCTACAACAATTTCAGGACCAACATCAAAGAGTTCAAATGGTACATGGATCAAAAGATACTGGACTTTAAAGCGCCTCCGGGTCCGGGCGAAATATTTACCAGTACCAGGGAAAGTCAACTTGGATTACAGTTTCTGGGTAAGCGGGCCACTTATAATCTGGAAACCGCCGTGCTGCGTGTAGAGCAAGTTCCTTACATCTATATTGCTGATGCCAAAGTAGTACCCGATAGCGGCGTGGTGGTAATTCAGGGCGAAGCGAAGATAGATGAACTAAAGAATGCTACCATATTTGTTGATACTGCCACTTTGAGGCATAAAATCGAGAAGGCTACTGTAAACATTATAAGCAAAGGCGAATTGCGTGGCAGTGGTTTGTATAAATTTTCGACAAAAGATCACAAAGATCAATTAGTGAATTTTAATGACATCCGTTGTACTAAAGAAACGTTTGAAGACAAGAACAAAGACAAGTTTACTGATTGGAGCTTGATTGCAAAGGGATCACCACAGGATACAGAAGGTTTTTACATCTATCCCAATGTAACGTATAGGGGCGAAGTAGATCTTTTTGGAAGAAACCGTGATTTGTTCTTTAAAGGCAATGCTCTGCTGCATTTTAAGAACCCGAATGCGGTTACCGGCGATTTCAGAATTGCAGAAGATGTGAATCCCGATACGCTTTCGCTTCACTTCGATTCGCTTACGCGAAATAGCGATAACAACAAGGTGGCTGCCGGAATACTGCTGAATCGCTCGCAAGAAACTCCCGGTCTTTATACCGCCTTATTAGCGCCTATGCAAAACTTTAACGATCCACACCTCATCAGGGCCAGTGGGTTGCTTACCTTAAATCCTAAAACAGGCGAATATCTTTTTGGCGATGAGCAAAAAATAAAAGGTGGATCATTGGAAGGAACGCTACTGAAATACAACGATGCCAAAGGTACGCTGAAGGGCGAAGGCCGAATGAGCCTTGGCGCTGATTTCGGAATGCTGAAAACATTTGCCGCCGGCACTATTGATGCCGATTTAAACACTCATCAATATTTATGCAATCTCACCTTTGGCATAGATATGCGGATCGACAACAAAGTGTTTGAAGAAAAACTTCAGACCATAATGTTTAACGACAATACCGACTTAAGCGATATCAACTACGAAACTGAGCGGTTCAAAATGATTTGGAACAATATTGCCGATAAAAAGGTAGATGAAAAATTGTTTACTGCATTCGAAACGGCCCCGCAATTTCAACGGCCAAAGGCGTTACAACACTTTTTGGTGTTCAGCGATGTGAACTTTGTTTATGATTCGGTGGATGTTACGTTGCGCTCTTATGGAAAGATAGGCTTATCGTTTGTGGGCGAAAAAGCCATTCATAAAAAACTGGATGGTTATATCGAAATCGGTTTACATCCCGGGCAGGATTACTTTAATATTTATCTGAAAACCGGCGCCAATGAGTGGTTTTATTTCGAATACAAACCGAACAATCTGGGTATTCTTTCATCGTATGATGATGTGAATCGCATCATTGCTTCTATTCCGAATGAAAAGCGCCGCGTAACCGGTGAGAACAACCGGATATTGAGCTATAATCTGGGATCCAGCATTAACCGGGAAGCTTTTGTAGATGCTATGAAAGAAAAGACCAATCCAACCTTGCCTGCTGAAAAAACTTATGTGAAGCCTAAACCGGTTGCCAAAGATTCGCTTTCAAAAACAACTCCTGCCGCGCCAAAACCAGCCAATCCGGCAGTAAAAGATAGCAGCAAGCCAATGCAGCCAGTGGTAAAGGATACGGTAAAAACTGTGGTGCCTGTGGTTAAGGATACCGCGAAAACTGCTCCTGCTGCACCTAAAACAGAGAATAAGCCGGAATCGGTGACGCCACCTGCTCCTGCTGTTGTAGATTCGGTAAAAGCGAATCCGGCGGAACCGGCAAAGGAAGAAAAGAAGAAAAAGAAAAAATCGAAAGAGGAGGAAGGCGCAACGGAAACTGAAAAAGCGCCTGATGCCAAACCGGCTACAGGCAGCGATGTTCAGGTAACTCCGGCTGAAGAACCGAAAAAGGAAAAAAAGAAAAAGTCCAAGGATGAGGAAACTGCTCCGGCTCCGGCGCCCGAAGTAAAACCAGTAGCACCGGCTGATACAGCGCCTGCTCCTGCTGAAGAAGGTGATAAACCCAAGGAAAAGAAGAAGAAGAAAAAGGATGCCGAGCAGCCTGAATAGGGGAAAGTTGAAAGTGATTAGTTCATAGAGAACAGTTTGTTTGGATTGTTGGTAGTTGGCAGGCTGGTTAGTAGCTGAGATTCGCTTCTCCATTTTACCATAACCATTTTCAACTTTCAACTCTACATTCTATCCATCATCACTTCGATTACGGCGGTTTTCTTAAATTCGCGCCTCCAAAAGCTGAGCTATGTTTGAGAATTTACAGGAGAAACTGGAAGGGGCGTTTAAAACGCTGAAAGGGCAAGGAAAGATTAGCGAACTGAACGTGGCCGAAACGTTGAAGGAAATTCGCCGGGCCCTGGTGGATGCTGATGTGAACTATAAGATCGCCAAAGATTTTACCGATAAAGTAAAAGAAACTGCGCTAGGCCAAAACGTTCTCACGGCCGTATCTCCCGGTCAGTTAATTACCAAAATCATGCACGATGAGCTCACCCGATTAATGGGTGGCGAAGCGGCTGATTTCAATGTAAAAGGCTCCCCGGCTGTGGTGCTGATAGCCGGTTTGCAGGGTTCCGGTAAAACTACTTTTACTCATAAACTGGCACATTATCTCAAAACTAAGAAGTTCAAAAAACCGCTGATGGTGGCCGGCGACGTTTACCGTCCCGCGGCTATCGATCAGTTGATTGTTTTGGGTGAAAAGATCGAAATTCCGGTTTATCACGAGAAGGAGAATAACGATCCGGTGGCTATTGCTCAAAATGGGATCTCCAAAGCCAAAGCAGAAGGTTATGATGTAGTGATTATTGATACGGCGGGCCGTTTGGCCGTTGATGAGGAGATGATGAAAGAAATTTCGCGGGTAAAGGAAAAGACCAATCCCAACGAAATTTTGTTTGTGGTAGATTCGATGACCGGTCAGGATGCGGTGAATACCGCAAAAGCATTCAACGACCGGTTGAACTTCAGCGGCGTTGTGCTTACCAAATTGGATGGCGATACCCGTGGTGGTGCGGCGCTAACTATTAGCTATACCGTAGGTAAACCTATCAAGTTTGTAAGCACCGGTGAGAAGGTGGATACGTTGGATGTATTCTATCCCGAAAGGATGGCTACTCGTATCCTCGGTATGGGTGACATCGTTTCGTTCGTGGAAAAAGCGCAGGAACAATACGATGAAAAGAAAGCCCGCGAACTGGAGGCGAAAATCCGCAAGAACCAATTCAACTTCAACGACTTTTTAAGTCAATTGGCCCAGATCAAGAAAATGGGCAATATGAAAGATTTACTGGGCATGATACCCGGCATGGGAAAAGCCCTTAAGGATGTGGATATTGATGAAAATGCCTTTAAGAAAGTGGAGGCCATCATTCTTTCTATGACGCCTGCCGAGCGTGAAAATCCGGATTTGTTAGATGGTAAACGCCGTATTCGTTTGGCCAAAGGCTCGGGCAATACCATTCAGGAAGTAAATGCCTTCATCAAACAATTCGATGAAATGAAGAAGATGATGAAGAGCATGCAGAAAATGAGTAGCGCCGGCCGAATGATGAAAATGCCCGGACGCTAATTACTTATTGCAGATTTGAGTGGATGACTTTGACCGGCTCTTTTTTGGTTTTTCCGGTTCCTTACAGGGTGGTGTAGTTGACATCGGGCTTACTTCTGTTTTGCAACCAACTTCTTCAGCCGATTCAATTTTCATTGGCGTTACCGGAGCTGCGTTCATCTGCGTAGTAGGATCGTCGGGATTCATGTCGGGCGAAAGCGGACTTTGACTAAAGTGTTTCTTTTCTGATTTTGTTACTTCTACCTGTTGCGTTTTGGCCGGCTTTTTTTTGGCATTACGGTCGCCCTGAAAGGCGAATAAATAATTGGCTGTGGCTGCAGTGAACATCAGCAACATACCGGCTATCATCAGGAATGCGATTTTCGTTTTCATAACCCCGTTTTAATGATTCCTTCAAAATGAAGGCCACTTCCGGCTTGGGGAAAAAAGTGCGCAAACCACAATAATCGAGTTAAGTTGCGATGCCTCTCCAAGAGCACGTTGCTCAAAATGAACCCCGAGGGGAATTATGGCAAAGCGCGGTAGTGATCGAAGCGAAAATCCTTTTTGCGCGGCTATTCAGAAGTTTTATGATTAGAGAAACCGCGCCGCGCAAAAAGATTGCAGCGTAGAGCACGGCATCCGCAAAAAAAATAAAACGATACCATTAAAAGGCGTAACCGATATTGATCTGCGCCATGAATTTTACGGGAATTGCATCCGTTTTTCCAAAACTGATGGGTTGCACAAACCTACTATTGGCGGAACTGTAAGTTCCCCAAAGTTTTTGGTATCCGATGCCGGTGCTGAAATCAATGCTAAAACCATTCTTCTTTACAATCTGAAAACCCGCCACCGCACAAACGAAAAAGTGATTCACCGTATAGAAATCGCCCGTCCCTTTTTCGGTAATGCGCATGTAGTTGTAAGAAAAGTGCGGCCCTACATATAAACCTTTTGGAGCATGAAGTTTTTTAATGGGATAGAAACGGTAAGCTAACTGTGCTCTGCCGCCACTGATGCGGTAATTAAACTTCATCGTATCGTTTAAGGCTCCTAACAACAGCACAAAAGGGGAGGTGTAGTTGACCCCTCCGGCCACCAGAACCGAATGTTGCGCGGCCAGCATCCGCTCATACATCACCCGAAATTCGGCATTGAACAGAAACGGACCCGCCGCAAACCAATCTACGATGCCGGTTTTCACCACGTTTTGTTTCATAGGAATGGTCTTCGATTCCTTAAAGCCCTGAAACTTCTTCTTCTTACCAAATCCTTCAAAAGACAGGGTGTCGGTATTTTCCTGACCGAAAGCGCTACCTGAAAGCAGCAGTATGATTAAAAGGAGCCGAAGTTTCACTTCTGAAAAATAGAAAAACTGTGGTGAAGAACAACTGTTATCCGGCGTAACGAGCAAGGTGATTATGCTATATTTGGCGCGCAATCTAATAACATGCTTACAGCCAGAAATATTTACACTGAGGAACATCAAATGTTTGCGCAATCGGTGCGCGATTTTGTAAAAAAGGAATTAGTGCCCCATCATGCCAAATGGGAGCGCGATCATATGGTGAGCCGCGAAAGCTGGCTGAAAGTGGGAGAGGCGGGCTATTTGGCCCCTCAGGTTTCAGAAAACTATGGCGGACTAGGTATTTCCGATTTTCGATATAATGCCATCATAACCGAAGAAATTGCTCGCGCCGGTTTAGCCAGCGAGGCGGTAGGCTATCCGCTGCACAGTGATATTGTTTGTCCGTACATCGAACACTACGGCACCGAAAGTTTGAAAAAACGGTTGTTGCCAAAAGTAGTTTCCGGCGAATGCATTCTGGCCGTGGCTATGACCGAGCCCGGTGCCGGTTCTGATTTGCAGAACATCCGCGCTACGGCGGTAGACAAAGGCGATTATTATTTGGTAAATGGCTCCAAAACCTTTATCACCAATGGTTTTCTGAGCGATGCCAGTGTAGTTGCCGTGAAGACCGACCCCTCGTTAGGCGCAAAAGGGATTTCTCTTTTGGTGATAGAAAGCAGCATGAAAGGATTTACCAAAGGCAATCCATTTGAAAAAGTAGGACTGCATGCCCAGGATACCTGTGAGTTGTTTTTTGAGAATGTAGAGGTACCTAAGGAGAATTTATTGGGTAAAGAAGGCGAGGGTTTTAAATATCTGATGACCGAATTATCGCAGGAGCGATTGGTGGTAGGCTTGGGTGCGATTGCTGCGGCTGAAGGCGTTTTGGAAAAAACGATTCAATATACAACCGATCGCAAGGCATTTGGCAAACCGGTGAATAGTTTTCAGAATACGCGTTTCAAACTGGCAGAGTTGGAAACGGAAGTTACCATTGGAAGAGTGTTTGCTGACCGTTGTGTGGAGTTGCATCAAACCAAAAGTTTGTCGCAGGCTGCTGCCTCATCGTGCAAGTACTGGCTTACTGATTTGCAATGCAAAGTAGCCGATGAATGTTTGCAACTGCACGGCGGTTATGGGTACATTTGGGAGTACGATGTAGCCCGCGCTTATGCCGATGCCCGCGTACAGCGTATTTATGCCGGCACCAATGAGATCATGAAAGAATTGATTGCAAGGGCCATCATCAAATAATTTTTTAGGGCGTGCCCCCCGCAGCATTTTTGCATGAATATTTCTTCATGCGGAAGTGTTGTTTTTATGCCCAAGTAGCTGCGGGGGTCGCGTTGTTCGCTGCAATCTTTTTGCGCGGCATCATACGCTGAAAAGCGGATACAGCAGGCACTGCTGCTTTCCGTTTTTTGTGAATGCCGCGCAAAAAGGATTTCCGCTTCCACCGCTCACGCGAAACTTAGGCGCAGCGTGTTATTCCACCAGTTTCTTGTATTTGAAACGTTTGATTTGTTCGCCTTGCCGTTGACGGCGGTTTTCTTCATATTCTGTAAAACCACCTTCGAAATAATAGGCTTGCGCATCGCCTTCAAAGGCCAGTATGTGCGTGCACACGCGGTCGAGAAACCAGCGGTCGTGACTAATGATTACGGCACAGCCTGCAAAATTTTCCAGAGCTTCTTCCAATGCCCGAATGGTGTTAATATCGAGGTCGTTCGTAGGTTCATCCAGTAACAAAACATTGGCTTCTTCACGCAAAGTAAGGGCAAGGTGTAAGCGATTGCGTTCACCACCTGAAAGCATCTTTACTTTTTTCTGCTGGTCCTGACCATGGAAATTGAAGCGCGACACATAACCCCGGCTATTCATTTTCAGCTTACCGGTCTCGATCCACTCATCGCCATTGCTTACCACTTCCCAAACTGTTTTTTCAGGATCGATATTGGCGTGTGTTTGGTCAACGTACGAAATTTTCACGGTTTCACCTACTTCAAACGTACCGCTGTCGGGCTTTTCCTGACCCATAATCATACGGAACAACGTCGTTTTTCCTGCACCGTTTGGACCGATGATGCCCACAATACCACCCTGAGGCAATTTGAAGTTGACATGTTCATACAAAAGCCGGTCGCCAAAGGCTTTGGAAATATCATTAGCCTCAATCACTTTCGAGCCCAGGCGCGGACCCGGCGGAATGTAGATTTCTAGTTTTTCTTCTTTTTGTTTCACATCGTCGCCCAACATTTTTTCGTAGTTGGCCAAGCGCGCTTTTCCTTTTGATTGCCGGCCTTTACTTCCGGCGCGCACCCATTCCAATTCGCGTTGGAGCACTTTTTGGCGTTTGCTGTCTTCGCGTTCTTCCTGAGCCAGGCGTTTTTCTTTTTGTTCCAGCCACGAGGTGTAATTGCCTTTATAAGGGATGCCTTCGCCGCGATCGAGTTCCAGGATCCAACCGGCTACATTATCGAGAAAATAGCGATCGTGCGTGATACAGATTACAGTGCCTTTGTATTGTTCGAGGTGATGTTCCAGCCAAAGGATGGATTCAGCATCCAGGTGATTGGTTGGTTCGTCTAATAGAAGCACATCCGGTTCTTGTAGCAGCAGCCGGCATAAAGCTACGCGGCGGCGTTCCCCTCCGGAGAGATTTTTCACCAATGAATCGCCATCCGGCACTTGCAGGGCATCCATAGCCCGATTGAGCACCTGATCGATTTCCCAGGCGTTGGCCGCGTCGATTTTATCTTGAAGTACGCCTTGGCGTTCCAGTAATTTGTTCATTCGGTCATCGTCCATAGGTTCCATAAAGGCGTTACCGATATCGTCGAACTCCTTGAGCATATCGAAGATTTCCTTTTTACCTTCTCGAATGATTTCGATAACGGTTTTGGTATCGTCTAGCTGCGGTTCTTGTTCCAGGTAGCCTACGGAGAAATCTTTGGAGCTTTCGATTTTACCTTGATAGTTCTGATCGATACCTGCGATAATCTTCATCAAGGTCGACTTCCCTGAGCCATTCAGACCGATGATGCCGATTTTAGCGCCATAATAGAAGGAGAGGTAGATATTTTTCAGTATTTGTTTGCTGGGCGGGATAGTTTTGCTCACGCCCACCATGCTGAATATGATTTTGTATGATGGTTCTGCCATGCGGCGAAAATAAAAAACGTAAGGGAACAAAGGAGTTTAGAATTGCGGCGCCTCCGCTGCAACCACGCGCCGATAGAACCGCGAAACTGCTCTCCAACCTCGAAAGTGGAACCTTCGAGGTTGAAGGCGCTTGTTGAACGGATTGGCCGACCTCGGAAGTGGAACCTTCGAGGTTGGGAGGGTTATTGGCAACCTCGAAAGTAGGACCTTCGAGGTTGAAGTCGAGTGGTGGATGGATCGGCCGACCTCGAAAGTAGGACCTTCGAGGTTGGGAGGGTTATTGGCAACCTCGGAAGTGGAACCTTCGAGGTTGATCAGATCCCTAAATTTTTATAGCCGCATTCCGACCTCTGGATAACTTTCTGGAATTGAAATGAAATCCATCTACCCAATGATTGTTCTTGTTCATTTCATGAAATTCTATAAACCTTCCTAACCCTCCAAACCAGTCCAATACTTCCTCCCGTGCAATATGGGTTTTGCCAGTGCTTATCACTGCATTATAGGAACTAAATCGCCATTCGCCTGGCGTAGCACATAACCCGGCCGCAACCGGATTTTGGTGTACATAGTTAATTACACTTTCCAGATCATCATCTGAGTCGATAACCTGGCTCTTCGTTAAATGTTGAAATAAACTGCCATGACGCTGATATTTGAAGTTGATCGATTTTGCATATGAAACCAGAAAATTCTGCATCGATTGCCTAAGCGTTGAACCACTCACCAAATTTTGAAATACAAAATGGAAATGCGTGGGCATCAAGCAATAACTGATCAGAGCTACTTCGCCAATTACATGGTCTTCAAACTTCTTTAAAAATAGATAGTAATCCGATTCTTCCTTAAAAAGCGCTTCGGAATTTACACTTCTGTTATAAATGTGATAGATTCTTTCTTCTTCAAAGTGCATAAGATTTAGATTGAGGTGCAAAAATCAACCAAAAATCTCAATTCAAAATTTCATTAGGATTTTTTAAAGTATCTAACTTTAAGAATCGTACTTCCTTAAAATCTTTAGTGCCGTTTCAAGATCCTTTGGTAAAGCCGCCTCCAAATGAAGACTTTCGCCCGTTTGCGGATGTTTAAACTCTAACAATGCAGCATGTAAACTAAGTCGTGCTAAAGTAGGGCGCTCGGCTTCCTCCGTTTGCTTGTACTTTTTCTTGATGCTCGAAAGAAAAAATGCATCCTTGCCATATATGGGATCTACCAAAAGCGGATGTCCGCATGATGCAAAGTGAATGCGAATCTGATGGGTGCGGCCGGTTTTTATTTCAACACGTAATAGCGCGGCATGCTGGAACTGCTCCTGTACTTCAAACAACGTCAACGCTTCTTTTCCACGTGGATGTACCATCATCGTACCCAATCGTGCAGGATTTTCAAGAACGGGAGCACTAATTTCTCCTGCCTGGCCTTCTAAACGCCCCTCTACAATTGCACTATAGAATTTTCTCGTTTCACGGTTTTCAAATTGCTTTGAAAGATGGCGGTGTGCCGCCTCGGTTCTTGCAAAACAAATAACACCGCTAGTGTCGCGATCAATGCGGTGCACTACATATAGCTTCCCAAACTGCTTTTCCAGCATCGATTGTAATGAAAGTTTGCCTGTTGACACCCTTTCAGGAATCACTGCTATGCCGGGCATTTTATTTACTACCAGAATAGAAGCGTCTTCAAACAAAATTTCTGGGGAAACGGCCATTATTGCTTACTGCAGTCACAAAAATAGTTCTGACCGTCTTTTGTTACATTCAATTTCAACTTACCGTCTTTTAGCTGACCGCTTGCATCCACCTGACCTACCTGATGCCCTACGGCATCCAATGCCTGCTGTGGCAGCGCTTCGAATAACTCGGTGCCGTGCATATCAGCGTTGAAATAATATTGCTCATCGTTAACATTATAAATACTGATGGCAGTAAAATAGGGCTTTGCGCTTATTTGCAAAAGATGGGTTACTGTGGCGGCACTTGAATTGCCAACTTTAGTATTGCAACTCCAGGTTCCCAGAAATTTTTCGCGACTAAGAATTTCACAACTATCGCCTTCTTTTCCATAAGGACAATGAACACTACAATCTTTCCCAAAATACTGTTGTTTACAGCTACATTTCCCGGTCTTCCCGTCACAGGAACCTCCTTGAGCATAACACTCCGGATTACAGGCTTTGTTGCAGGAATTTAAGCCGGCAATTGCCAATAGCATCACTAATAAGGGCAATATTTTTTTCATCGCTCGCTTTTATGCAAATATATACGATTGAAGTGGTGAAAGTTTCGGTTTTCAACGGTTCCAATTGTACCAGTCAATCTTTCTGGTCAAAAACATCACTACCGCGAGTATCAGGAAAAGACCAATACTGCCAAGCAGCAAGGAATAATCCTGAAGCTGTAACAGCGAATAGAAAAACAAATAAAGAATAAGCAGAATTCCGGAGAAAACTCCAGTTAGCTTTTTGTTTCCAAAAACAAAATAAGCGTAAAATGTTATCAGACCTAAAACTGCAGCGCAACTGATCCAATACGCTTTGTCGAAATTCAAATGTTCTGAAATGGACAATAACAGCACATAAAATAACACTACGGCAAAACCCACCAATAAATACTGAATGGTATGAATGCGCTTTCTGTTGAGAATTTCAATAAAGAAAAAGCTTAAAAATGTGATAACCACAAACATCACAGAGTATTTGGCTGAACGCATTGTTTTTTGATATTCATCAACCGGAACTAAAAGCCTAACTCCAAAAGCATCGGGTTGACTAATAAACGCTCCCGTGCCGGCTTGTGGATAGTTTCTGTTCAACTGCAACACCTTCCACGATGCGCTGAAGGCATTGGCAGTCACCGCTCGCTTTTCTGGTAAAAACTCGCCTTCAAAACTGGGGTCGCCCCAACTCGACTCCACATCCAAACGGGTCTCTTTTCCAAATGGGGTAACGTCGAATGAAGAACTTCCGTTCAATTTCAGATTAACTTTAAAACTGCTTGCCGTATGATGTGGTTGCGTGAACGGAATGTGAATACCTGAGGTTACAATATCAGAAGAAGTAGTACCGGGTTGGGCTTCGGTTTTCATGCCATTCACGTCTATATTTATGTTTTCGCTAATGCCTTTCATGTCGGTAATGCCCAGATTCAATTGCGCTTCGTTCCATCTCAACTCATTGGCAAGCCCAACTGCATTTCCATCAAGGCCATCGAATGTTCCCGAAATTTCGACATCGGAACGATATAGCATTACTACATAAATGCCTCTGTTTCTCCGCTCCGGAGTTAATTTCGCTTTAATATTCAATTGCGAGGGTAGGAAATGCGCATAAGCGGTCCGGATCTGCTCATGGTTGTTCTCATCTTTATACGATTCCGAATAGGGGACGCTGATAACCGGCCCGCTTATGGTTTGTTCATCGCCCCACTTTGAACTCACTTCTTTCACGGCCTCCTGGCGTAATTCCTCACGTTCATTAACCAAACTTTCAATCATAGAACCGGGAATCATTAAAACCAAAATCAATATTCCGGTCATTAAAAGTTTCAGCGTTACTGAATTTCGCATCCAATTGTTGAAACGGTCAAAAAAACCTGATGAATTCGTTTCCATATAAATTAATTATGGTTTAATTGTTATAACTCCTCCGCCATTGTAAGAATGGTATTCTCCCGCATACATCGCATCGGCACTTACCGGACCCATTCTGAAACTGCCCAGTGAAACGGCTCTTACAACATAATAATAATGCTGCACCCGTCCTGAATTTACATCTACAAAAAGGTTGACGCGATCGTCGCGATAATCGGAAGCATTGGGAATCCAGGCGTCTTTAATCCAATCCATTCCCGGCAATTCTTTAATTCTGGGGTTTTCAATTTCAAATCCGGCCGGTAGCATATCGGTTAGTACCACATTCTCAATGCCTCGGCTGTAAGAGGTTTCTACAGAAATCCCAATTACCACTAAATCATTCTGACGGAAGTTCAAATTGTTCAATTCGTGACCATGTCGATCATAGAATCGCTTTCGCACTTTTAAATAATTGTCTTCCTGTTTGAACGAACCATCGGCCGTCAACCCTTCGTTTTCGTAACTATAGAACACTTTCTGGTTACCGTGGGTGCGAATTTCTACCTTACTACCTCCCAATTGTTTAGACGTTAGGGTTATTGGTGCGCCTTTCATTTCGCCAACAATTTTACCGTTTACAACAATCTCGGCAGTAGCATTGCTATTGGCATATTGCCGCATCGTTTTACCTAAACCAATAAAACTGAACACCCGTTCTTGCGTACTCAAATAACCCTCTGATTTTAAAGCCTCACTTACATGACGTGCCATTACCGGAAGTTGTGGATTTTGAGGATCTACATCGGCCAAAACACTTAACGATAAGGCCTCATCGCGAACTGGTGAAGCAAAAGCGCCACCGGTTTCTTTGTCAGATATTTCACCGGCAAAAGCAGGCGGCAGCATCTCGTTAAAATGTGCCTTGTCGCCAGCCAATGCGTAAGCTGCAGCCAATAAGTATTTTGCATCCAGCGTTAGCAGTTGCGGGTTGCTTTTATAGTAGTTCATGGTGGAAGGTTGTTGCTTTCCTGCAAGTGCTAAAACATACAAACTATAGGCTACCTCATGTGGTGCTATTTTTTTGTTGTTTCCGCGATTGTAATACCAGGTAATCAGATTGCGGTCTCGTAATTTTGCTTCAAGAAACTCCAGTAGTTTTTGTAGCAAACTATCATCAATATCAAAACCGGCCTTCCGGGCTTCTACCAAAAAATGCGCTGCATAAACCGAAGCCCACCAATGTTCTTCGCCACCGCCATCCCAAAGCGTTAAGCCGCCGTTGTACAATTGGCGCATTTTAATTTTTCGAATGGCTTCGTTCACATTGTAGTTAGCGGTTTTTGACATTGCTGGATTTAGACCTGCCGCCAAATCCTCAAAATATAACTGCGGAAAGGCTGCCGAAACGGTTTGTTCGGTGCAACCATAAGGATACTGAATCAGATAACGGAGGTCTTTCGCATATTCCATCATCGGCGACCGGCTAACCGTGAGTTTTATATTTTGTGTTGAAGGAATAAAATTAGCATTGCCACAATTTACATTTGTAACTGAATTAGCCGGAATATTACCCGAACCATACCCCTTTTGAAGAGAGGCCGAAGGCCGGATGGTGATTTCGGTTTCATCACGATATTTTTCTCCACCACCATTTACTTCAACAATCACTTTCGCCGCATCCATCATTCCGGTTGGCGTAACCCGAAATACGACCCGGTTTTCTTTTTTTCCGGAAATCGAAACACTTTGAACAGAACTTCCAATAATTGCCAATGGTCCTTCTGTTTTTACATTTACACCTGCATTGGTTCCTGAGTTGGTTGTATTCGTTATCGTAACAGGAACATCAATTGTATCACGAGGGGCCACAAAACGCGGCAGGCCGGTGGAAATTACAATAGGATCGGCTACAGTCATGTGTTCTTCGGCATTGCCGAATGCCACATCTTTGTAAGCTACAGCCATCAATCTCACTTCTCCGCTAAATTGCGGCAAATCGAATTCGAAATTGGCTTCGCCGCTGCCATTGGTTTCCGTGATCCCGCTCCAATAGGTGAGTAATTTTACTCGTTTATTCTGCACAGGGTTCACTCGTTTACTGAGGTCGAACCCGTCACCGCCGGTCTTTCTATAAACGCTGTTCACTTCAGGAAACAACAGTGGATATAAATCGAAAGCCATAACTTCCAACGCCCTTTTCTGATAGAAAAAATCGTACGGGTTCGGCGTTTTGAATCCGGTCATTGCCAAAATGCCTTCATCCACTGCAGCTAACGTAACTTTTGAATTCGAAGCCGCCAGAACTTTTACTTTTTGATGGGTATGTGACCTAACTGATTTGGCAGCTATAATCTTTACTTCCATTTTTCGTTTCTTCTCCTGCACAGCAATCGACTTAAAACCATGCGCCACAGTCAATGGCAAATCTGTTTCGTCGTGTGGTTTTATTAAAGTAGCAGTGATGTAGGCATTCGGCAGATAGTCGGCCTTCAGCGAAATGTTGGCACTTGCAGTTCGCTTGTCGGTTTGCAAATAGAAATGTTCCAAAACTTTATTCGTTTCAACTGTAACCAGAAGTTTACCATTAAAAGGGGCCTTGAATAATACCTTTGCCGATTCGCCCACTTCATATTGCGATTTATCTAGTTCGATATCTACGTTGCCTTCGTTGTTTACTTCGAAAGAAGAGCCGTCCATGGCCCAGCCATAACTGAAAAAGGTGCGGTTCACATAATTGTTTACACCGGGTGCAGCAATCCTGATTTCATAATCGCCGGGCGTTTTAGGCACATAGTTTAATATTCTACCAGAGGCCTCCAATCGGATTTCCTCGTCCATCACGGTGTGATCAACTTGTTGCGATTCATACCTATAGTAGGAACCGGCTTTGGATAGAACCGTTTTGTATTCGTGCTTAATAATCAGCACATGGGCAGTAGCTGAAACCGATTGCTCGTCTTTGTTAACGGCAATCAACGGAATCGACATCGGCTTATTCAGCGCGCAGTAATAATCCATATTGCCAATTCCGAAAAATACATCCTGAGTGTAAATAGAAACGTGTGATTTGCGGTTTACCGGCCGGCCAGATTCATCAAAAACGGTAGTGTACCAATTGGCCTGTAATAAGCCATTGTTCTTGTAAGTTTCCGGCACGGTCCACGATTCTTTCGCCATGCCTTTTTCATCGGTTTTGCCTTCTCTTTCGATACTGTTAAAATCAAAGCTGTTGTTTAAACTGAACGTATAGGAACTGAATTTCTTTGGCGAGAAATACTGCTGATTCGTTTGTATCTCCACTTCATAGTTGCGATTGGCAGCAGGCGGTCCAAAATAATTTTCCGCCAATACTGAAAGCGTAGTGCCGTCGCCGGGTCGTAAAAAAGGCTTATCCAAACTCGTAGTTACCTTGATTCGGTCGGGCATAAACTCTTCTACCAATATGTTGGAACTATTCAATAATACATCGTTCGAAGAATATAGTTCTACCGAATAGGAGCCGGTTACAGCTGCCGGCGAAAGTTCTACGGCTGTTTCCATACTGCCTTCGTCATTCAGCGTTTTACGCACCGTTTTTAGTTCCTGACCGTTGGGCAGCAAGATTTTTAATTTAACGGGAATTTCGCCCGGGCTATGCCAGGAATTATTCCTAACAATGCAACTGATGTTCATCTTTTCGCCCGGCCGGTACATATCGCGTTCACTATAAATAAATGCGTCTAAGTTGGTACTGTTGGAATTTTTTCCGCCTACATCGAACCGCGAACTTTCTACTTGTGTGGAATTGAATGGCATGAAGTTGAAGTCGTTTGCCGTTCTGGCAATAATCATTCGCGGACGGAAACCTGAAAAATCGCGTTTGCTTATAGTTAGCAACGCAAAGCCGTCTTTATCGGTAGTTCCGGTGCCTACCACCTGATTGTTCGTTCCTATTATTGATAACTGAACATTGCTCAGTTTTTCGGCTGTTTTGATGGAATTGGCAAACACCCACACCTGATCGCCATTATTTCGCGCAATCAATCCAATATCCGATAAGGAGATGAAGCGGCTTTCGCGCAAGTAGTATTGCGATTCGCTTCTTATGCTCAAACGATAAATTCCTTTCAGGTCTTTGAGCTTATCTACAAAATCAAATTTCAATAAACGCGAACTGCCGCGTTTAGGTAACGTTCTTGTTTCCACTGTGGTTTCATAGATCTTGTCGCCAAATGTAAATCCATAACCCACGCTTGCTTCGTCTTCTTCGCCATAACTATCGCTTTCATAGCTGTAATCGTTATCGCCATAGTTTTGTGAAGCCAACAAATTGTTTTCATAAACCTTGTAAACTGCAATGGAAATTTTCGGCACGTTTACGATTTGCACTTCAATGTTTTTTGAACCAGCTGGGGTGAGGTAAACACCTTTGCTATTCGTGAATTTTATGGTGGGTTCTAATTCGCCAAAGGTGAATTGGTTACTGTAATTTTCCTTCAAAGTACCGCCAATTCGGCCTTTCAGCCCTTGCTTGATAGTGATGCTATACGATGCATCGGCCAAAAATTTCTCAGAAGAAATCAAAAAGCCATCTTCTGTAACTTGTGTTTTGAACGCAACCGGAGGATCTACGGTTACAAATTCATTTAGGTTTTGGGCAATGGGCTGTTGCGACGTATAAATTCGAATTACGCCTTCTGTACCGTCGTGATTGGCTTCAGCATTATTAATATTTAGAAGAAATGGTGATGGCAATGTTAATGGAATCACCGATGCTTCTTTTGAACCACATTTTCCATTCATCGGCATAAGCCCTGCATCTACCGTTACTCGAATTTTCTTTTCAGCATCTTCTACCTTAATATCTGTAAGAAGTAGCGAGAAGTTGGTGCCGTCGTCATGTGTTAGAAATTGATAGGCGCATTTCTTTCCATCCGCTTCCACATGTAGTTTCGGTTCTAACTGCTCTGCTTTTGTTTTATAAGTGAAAAGAAGGTCGAGCTGAATCACGGGTGTATTTGATGATTCGCTTCGAACGGTCCACATGGCATTGGCCGTTTCAAGTTTTTGATACGGCGTGTGAAAGTGCAAATCATCAGGAAAGCCGAGCTTATATTGGCAATGCGAAACCAACTTATCGGTTAATACGGCTTTGTAGTCGGTTGACGGCTGCAAGTCATGAACGGGCGAAAAGGTGAGCTCATAAGCGCTGGTCCACTGAAAACGCCCTTCAATAGGCGGGTCAAAGCTAATGTACGCGGTACTGTCCCATAGGTTCAACAGCGTATCGCCAACCAAATTTTTGTCGAAAGTAAAGACCAAATTGCCCAATGAAGGTACTTCGTCTTTGGCGTTGGTGGCTACTAATTTTACACGGTTTTTGTTACAGGAGGCGAAAGCTACCAATAGCAGTAGCGGCAGTAAACGTTTCATGTGGGTTTGCAATTGATTTTGCTATCAAATGAACGTTTACCTTTTCATAAAATTACATGCTTTCGAAAAAATATTTTTGAACATTGCTTTGCGGCAATTGGTGGTATTCTTACTAACCCAAAATGCAGTCGTTTCGGAAGCTTTTTTTACCTTTCGAGCAATAATTTTGCATCTATGGACTTCAGGGTGTTAAAGTACTTTTCAGCCTTTATCAGTGTATTTGTGATTTTGGTTTCCATCACTGCAGGTAGTTATTGGGTGTTTTTCGCTCCGATTTATGCATTTGTGATGATACCCTTCTTTGAATTGTTCATGGAAGGCAGCGAGGAAAATTACTCTAAGGCAGAGGAAGAAGTGTTGAAAAAAGATTTTAAGTACGACCTGATGGTTTGGATGATCGTTCCCATCCAATACACCATGTGGGCAATATTCTTATATCGTTTACATCTTGGCCATTTGGCTATGTGGGAAATTGCCGGCTTGATACTGGCTTTTGGAATTTCGTGCGGTGTTTTCGGCATCAATGTAGCACATGAATTGGGCCACCGTTCCACCCGTCATGAACAGTTCTTATCAAAAATGCTGTTGCTCACTTCGCTGTATATGCACTTTTTTATTGAGCATAACCGCGGTCATCACAAAAACGTTTCTACTGACGATGACCCGGCCTCCGCTCGTTACGGTGAAACACTTTATGTCTTTTACTTTCGCTCCATTTTTGGCGGATGGATTTCAGCCTGGAAACTGGAACGCGAACGCCTGGCCAAACTTGAACTACCCTGTTATTCTTACCAAAATGAAATGCTGGTGTTTCAATTGATTCAATTTTGCGTAGTAGCGGCTATTGGCCTTTTTCTAGGATGGAAAATCATGCTGGCTTTTATACTTGCAGCAACAGTTGGTGCCTTGCTTTTGGAAACGGTAAACTACATTGAGCATTACGGCCTTCGCCGAAAGAAAATTGATGGCGCCTATTACGAAAAGGTGCTTCCTGTTCACTCCTGGAATTCCAACCATCCCATCGGCAGAATGATGTTGTTCGAACTCACCCGCCACAGCGACCACCATTACATGGCCAATCGCAAATACCAGATACTTCGTCATTTCGATCAAAGCCCTCAAATGCCAACCGGTTATCCCGGGATGATGGTGTTATCACTTTTCCCGCCGTTATGGTTCTATGTGATGCATAAACATATTGCCGCATACAAGGCCACGGCAGAAGGTGCCTCATTAGCTTAAATTTCAATTCATGCATTTTACACCTGCTTTTTTTAAATTTTTCGCCGCTTTACGTAAAAACAACAATAAGGAATGGTTCGACGCCAATCGTTCTACTTACGAATCAGAAGTTAAGGAACCTTTTAAGGCTTTTGTTGGAAAGCTCATCGCAGAATTGGCAAAAAGCGATCCGGAATTGAATACCAATGTTGGAAAATCAATTTTCCGTATCAATCGCGATATCCGTTTTTCGAAAGACAAATCGCCATACAAAGATCACGCCGGCGCTTTCTTTGCTCCGGGTGGCACTACCGACACCAAGCCGGGTTTTTACCTTCACCTTAGCGATACTGAAATTTTTGTGGGCGGAGGATTATATCACCCTGATCGGGAGGAAATCCTAAAAGTTCGTCAGGAAATTTTCTACAATCCTGAAGAATTTCAGTCGTTATTAAAAGCAAAAGACTTTAAAGGAATTTACAAAGAATTGAAAGGAGAAGACAATAAAGTACTTCCTGCCGATTACAAAGAATTTGCGAAAACGCAGCCATTAATTGCCCGCAAACAATTTTATTATGTAGCGCCACTTACCCGGGATGCAGCGCTGGCAAAAGATTTTGACAAGATCGTATTAAAGCACTTTAAGGCTGGTGACGCAATGAATGCCTTTCTGAAACGCGCCTTACTGGAAGAATGATTATTTCGGAATAATGATTTTGTAATAGCTGGTGCCATAACCGGCCCACACGCCCAAACCGCCATTGATGTTCGATCGCGCCACTAAATAAGAAGTGAATGGCGTGTTGCTGCCATCGCTTTCCAAACTATAAAAAAAGTCAAAAGTTCGGCTATCAATGTGCGACCATTTGATGGTAACCGTATCTCCTTTCATAAAATATCCGAACTTTTCAGGATCTACTTTCTGCGTGGGCGGATAACCCCGTTCTACAGGAAGTGTAAACGTTTTTCCAATGAACAGTTTATCGTCGTAAACGGATTGCGTTTGCGGTAAGTAAAAGGGCTCGTTATTGCGTTTGGTCCAGTATCTGATAAAATGCCCATAGGTTGGAGGTACGGTAACCGTTAAAGTAACGCCGGCAAACGAATCCAGGGCCGGTGCGGCAGGATAGCTGATGCCAAGGCTATCAACCGGATTGCCCGAAGGGATAGTGGTATATGAAGTAATGGTTTGACCATTAGCCTCAATTTTCAAATCGTAACGGTGGTCTAATTCCCCGCATAAAGTACAACCACCACCACTAAAATAGTTTAGCAAATCGCCGGCCGGAAGCGAATAAGCGCACACATCCGGAACAGCGCTGGAGTCAAAAACACTAATGCCCAGAGCACGCAACAACTGCACCTTTTGCGTATCAGCAAGCGGCAAATCGCGCAAACAAATTTCTTCCAAATGAAATTGCTGTACCGAATCTTTGGTTACCGTAACTTTTGCACCATGAATAAAAAAAGAGGAGATGTTATTGATGTTCAGATCGCCAAAAACTTTCGAACTTCTGGTAAGTAAAACTATTGGAGGTTGACCACTCTCAATGTATCCATCTACAACCAAATGCGTTCCCGTATCCGGAAGTTTTCCGGTAATCTCCTTTGTACACGACGCAACAAACAATCCGGCAATTATGACGATCAGTAACCGGAATACCCAACGTTTTTGTGGCATCCGGCAAAGAAAGACGTTTTTACAGCAATCTGGATGAAAGAATTGCTAAATCAGCAGAACGCCCTAAAATTTCAGGTCAATGCCTGCCAGAAAGTTAAACCCGGCCTGAGGATAATAATTATTGTAATGGAACGGACCGCTCACACTTCCATCAGCTGCCTGATAAATCTCCCGGTAAGTATAACCGTTGCTTTCATACAGCCGGTTGAAAATATTATTCAACAGCACCGTAAATTGAACTTCGCGGTTCTTTCCAAAAGGATAGGCGTAGTTTAAACGGATATTGCTATACCAATAAGGCTTCAAACTTCGTTCATCACTTTCTGTATTATCCAAAAACTGCCGGCTCACAAATTTGAAATTCCAACCTACACTGAAATGCGTCAAAAAATAGGCCTCAGGCCCAAAACCGCCCACCCATTGGGGCGAAAAAGCGATTGCGGTGTTCGTATATAACTGATGTTTGGCAGCACTTGGTACAGGCTCGTAATTTTCATCATAAGCCGGTATCACTTCTTCATAGTTCAGAATTCTGGAATAGTTAAACGCCAAATTATAGTTGAACTGTAGAAAGTTGTGGCCTTTAGCTTTTTGGCTGAAAATGATTTTACCACTCCACTCGGCACCCGCCCGGAAACTCTTTGGCACATTCACCCGGATGGGGTTGCCTACATCATTCAGCTCGCCGGTAACTACTAATTGATTGGTATAGCGCATATAGTAACCGTTAATCTGCATCGGAAAGGAAACACCAATTCGTTTTCCAACTGTTTTTGAATTCCAGATGAATCCAAACTCTGCATCCTGCAATCGCTCTGGTTTGGGTAAGGAAGTATTCAGATTTTCGATAAAATCGTCGCGCGAAGGTTCTCGGTTGGCCATAGCGTACGAGGCATAAAAACGGCTGCCATCGGACAAAATCAAACTAAAGCCTGCCTTTGGATTGAAAAAATGATATCGCGGCTGAAGGTCGAAAACGCGGGCACTATTGTCATTTCCCTTCATCGTATGCTCTACAAAACGGTACTGCAAATCGGCAAATAGCGACAGCCATTTTAAAGGCAAATAACTTCCTTTCAAATAAAAATTCACATCAGTTTTATGCGATCGGCTGTCGTAGTAATGTGTAGCGATGTTTACTTCATGGTTTCTTGCCCAAATTGCTGTGCCATAATGCTTACCATCATACCGAGCAGCCATTCCACCAAAGGTTACTTGAAACTTTTTGGGTTTTTCATATTGCATCGAAAAAACGGCTCCATAAAAAATATTGTCCAGCCAGCGCCTTCTAATCAAATCACTTCGGCCGGTAGAATCAATCCGATATTTTGAAAGCCTCTGGTCCCCTTTAAATTCTTCATAATATCCCTTTCCCAATGTAGCAAATGGAGTTGCCTTGAAATAAAAGTTTCTCCATTGTTGCGAAATCACTAATTGAAAATATTTCTGCCCATAATCATCTACCTGATTGTTCCAGGGCACAGTGGTAGCACCATAATCAGTGCCGGCCACGTTAAACCTGCGATTGGTGCCAAGTGAATCTTCAGGCGTTCCATACCAGGCCTGATACGTTCTTTCATGACCATTGAAATGTATGAAACGAATCAGTGTTCCACCTTTACTGAATCCTGCTGTAATCAGGTACGACCATAGGGTAGCCGAAGCGCGGTCCACATATCCTTTCGATTGTAAAAACGAACCTCTTCCTTCAATAAAGAAGTACTTTCCAAAACGCCCGGTTCCTGCTTGTACCGTGTGTTTTTGAGTGGAAAAACTACCGAACGACGACTGCCATTCTCCAAACGCCTGATTAGAAAATCCACGTGTTGCTACATTAACCGAGGCCCCAAAAGCGCCGCTTCCATTGGTTGAAGTACCTACACCGCGCTGGATTTGCAAATTGCCTGCACTGGATGCCATGTCGGGCATATCCACCCAATACATCTGTTGCGATTCCGCATCGTTTATAGGAACATCATTTATGGTCACATTGATGCGCGAAGCATCAGTGCCACGTATCCGGATGCCGGTATAACCAACACCCGTGCCGGCATCTGACGTAGTAACCAGTGCAGGGGTTTCATCAAGCAAATAGGGGAGGTCCTGTCCTAAATTGTTTCGCTTTAACTCCTTCAATCCAATTAGCTGAAATGTAGTAGGCGAGTTGCCGCCGGCACGCGTAGCAATTACTACAGCTTCACTTGAAACCACTTTGAGTGAATCAGTTGATTGAGAAAAAGCGACAAAGGGGAAAAAACAAACGAATGAGAAAATGATTGATCGGATTGTACACATACGCAAAACGTCCGGGTTTTTGCGCGTAGCCTCACTCACTCCCTGCGCGCGCATTACCGCGATCAGGTTCAAAGGGTACTTCTCAGAATGCCAGTTTGTGACATACGCCCCCGGAACGCGGCAATATTAACCATTTTGAAATCGCATTGCAATCTTTTTACATTCACTAAAAATTCGTTTTGAAAGAAACGCTGCGCGAAAACCGTACCTACTTTTTGTTGCAATTACTATTCATTGCCGTAGGCGGTTTTGCATTTCTCATTTATGTGCAAGGGGCTGAAACACTTTGGATGAGCGATCACCACATGCCGGCAATGGATTTGTTTTTTAAGTATGCTACTATGTTGGGCGAATGGCCGGGAATAACAGCCGGCGCTTTGTTGTTACTTTTTTACAAAGAAAAAATGGCCTCATTGGTTTATGCGCTGGCCCTCATCCTGAATGGTATTCTTACCGGCATGCTTAAATTCTACTGTTTTCCGTTGGTGGTTCGTCCATCGCAATTCTTTCCGGCTCATATAAAACTCAACTTTGTTGATGGAATGGAAATTCTCAGGCAATATAGCTTCCCATCGGGGCATACCTCCACTGCATTTGCCATGATGTTGGTTTTGTGCATGTATTTCACAAAGTCCTGTCAACGGCTGCTGTTTTTTGGGTTGGCCGTATTGGTTGCTCTGTCTCGGGTGTATCTGCTACAGCACTTTTATCGCGATGTTTACGCCGGAGCCATACTGGGGTCAGTTGTAGCCTTACTGGTTTTTACTGCTGTAAAAAATTGGGTTCCGAACCATCGGCAGAAATAGTATTATTACACCCACTATGAGCGGGCTTTCTGCGAATCAACACCGCACCTTACTGCAACAAGCACTTTCGGTCAAGCAACGTTTCCTGGCTATGTACAAATCAGTGAATGCCGGTCATGTGGGGTGCTCCTTGTCTTGTGCGGAAATACTTACTTTTTTGCGGATGTATCAAATGAAGGAAAGCGATCATTTGCTCCTTTCCAAAGGCCATGCAGCGGCTGCTCTCTATAGCGTATTGGCCGAGGCCAAAGTCATTTCTGACGAAGCTATTCAAACATTTTATCGGAACAATACCTATCTGGCGGCGCATCCTCCAACTAATAAGCTGAAGGGTATCCCCTTTGCTACTGGTAGTTTAGGCCATGGGCTGTCGCTAGCTGCTGGTTTGGGATTGGCGTCTAAATTAAAGAGCCTTGGCAAAAATGTGTATTGCGTTACCAGCGATGGCGAAATTGATGAAGGTGCCACTTGGGAAGCAGCTCTCTTCATTGCACACCATCAATTAACGAATGTGTTTTGGCTAATTGACCGCAACCAACTTCAGGGTTACGGACGCACCGAACAGGTGATGAAACTTGAACCTTTGGATCAGAAACTGGAGGCCTTTGGGTTTCAGGTGAAGCAATGCGACGGTCATGATTTTAATGCCATTCATGAGGCGTTACAATTTGCTGATGGCAAAAAACCTTTAGCGGTCATCTGTAACACTCGCAAAGGCCGCGGATGGGCCGAATACGAAGACCAACTCGATTCGCATTACCTTCCTATGAAGGATGTGCACTACGAAGCTATCGGAAAGGCTATTCAAAATGATTTCGAAACGGCATTGCAGAAAATACCAACCGTTTAATTACAGAAAATTGACTCATGCGCGTTGAATTCGCACAAGCTCTGATAAAACTCAAAAGTGAATTTCCCGATCTGGCATTTCTGACTGGCGATCTGGGATACATGGCCTTGGAAAAAGTGCAGGAAGCCTTTGGGGAACACTTTATTAATGCCGGTGTTGCGGAGCAAAATATGGTTACCGTAGCCGCAGCTTTAGCCTATGAGGGTTTTATTCCTTTTGCCTATAGCATCTCTCCATTTGTAACGCATCGACCTTTTGAACAGATTCGCGACGATGTGTGCCTGCATCGCCTGCCGGTGAAATTGGTGGGCAATGGTGGCGGGTTTGGTTATGGTATTATGGGGGCTACCCATCATAATATCGAAGATATAGCGGTGATGCGGGTATTGCCAAATATGAACGTATATGTTCCCTTTACTGGAAATGATGTAGAGCAGGCTCTGCGCATAATGATCGAAGACCCCAATCCTAACTATTTGCGGCTGAATCTTGGAGCTAAAGTGCAACAACCTGTTCCTCCCTTTGCACAATGGAGAAAAATAAAAGATGGGAAAAAAGGTGTGGTAATTGGAACCGGGCCGGTGCTTGAGAATATTTGTAATCAGCCCGATGAACTAATTGAGGATATTGCCATTTGGGCGCTAAGTATCTTTCCGGTTAATGAAATACCTGCTCCGTTGATTGCAGAAATTGCATCCTCAGCCAGGTTATTAACCATCGAAGAACATCAGGGGCAATGCGGTATGCATGAAACGTTGGCATCGCTGCTTTTACAGCAAAATATTGGACCAATCCGTTTTGAACCGCTTTTTGCAAAAGGTTATATAAGCGGCCGTTATGGCGATCAAAAATGGCATCAGGCAGAAAATGGTTTAGGCGGTGAAGAGCTGCAGCATACATTTCGCCGTTTTTTTTCGTAAACTTATTTCGCAATAGCCAAACGAACCATAATGCAGGAAAAAGAAATTTCTTTTCGCTTACAGATATTCAGCAATGAATCGGAGCTGGAGCCAAAAGATGCGAACGTGCTAAAGACCGCACGAAATTTTTTACCCAACTCTTATGCTCCTTACTCTAATTTTCAGGTGGCCGCGGCCATTGAGTTATCTAATGGTGAAATCGTTTGCGGTGCCAATCAGGAAAATGCGGCCTATCCGATGTGCGTTTGTGCTGAAGTAACTGCGTTAAGTGCAGCAACCTCTAAGTTTCCCGGAATCGCCCCGGCAAAAATGGCGGTTGTTATCAACAGCCTCAACAAAATATCTGATCAACCGGCCGCTCCGTGCGGACAATGCCGTCAAACAATATTCGAATACGAAAAACGTTTTGGTAAGAAAATTGAGATCATCATGGCCGCTGCTCAAGGACCAATCTATAAAGTCAGTTCCATTGGTGAACTACTTCCGCTTCATTTTTCCGGATCCGATCTTTAAAGCCAATTCCATGAAATGGTTTGACTAATGTCGGGATGCAGCGAAAGCGCCACAGGGCAAGTCAATGCCGCTCGCTCCAAAACCACGCGATCCTTATCGCTGAAGTTATTGGCCGGCATGGTAATTTCAGCCTTCACTTCTTTAATACGCCTGGGGTCGGCTGCCATTATTTTAGTTATTGAAACCACGGCACCTTCAATCGAAATCTCCATTTGACGGGCCTTAATACCCATGATGCTAAGCATACAACTGCCCAAGGCCGTTGCCACCAAATCGGTAGGAGAAAATGCCTCGCCATTTCCCTGATTGTCTTTTGGCGCATCCGTATAAATTTCAGCTCCCGATTCGATGTGGGTGCATTGTGTGCGTAAACCTCCCTGATAAAGTACTGTTGCAGTCATACGTTTTCTGGCTATTTTACTTCTGTACAAAGAAAAGGAATTGCCGGAATTGCTTATTATTGATAACGGATGAAACAGTTGTTTTTCTTATTCACACTACTAGTAATGCGGATTGCGGCTTTGGCTCAGGATGCTGAAAATCCGAAGCTGGCCGCGCAAAAAGATTATCAATTTAGTAAGGAAATGTCTGGCGGAGTAAAAATGATGACCAATGGTTTTTCATTGTACGCGGAATTCGGACTCATTAAAAATATTTATCGCACCCATCTGTTTCAGGCAGAATATCAGTATTACATCGATTATAAAGAAAAGCGAACCAAGTCGCTGCTGCAGAATGGACGTGATTATCGTTTCGGATTACAAAACCGTTTTCATGTAATACGGTTTAGCTATGGCTTTGAAAGCGCTATTGCCGACAAAGCTGCGCGCAATGGGGTTCGCCTAAGTTGGGTGGGTTTTGCCGGAGTTTCACTGGGACTTCTGAAACCGTATTATCTCAATCTTACTTATCCCGATCAGGTAGATGGCCGCGCTGAAAAATACAGCGAGTCGAATAAAGACGTTTTCCTGAACAAAGGCCGCATTTTGGATGCAGCGCCTTTTTACAAAGGAATGAGCGAGATGAAGCCGGTTGTAGGCGGACATGTGAAAGTGGGTCTGAATTTTGACTGGGGCTCGCGCGACGCTTTCGTAAAGGCAATCGAAGCAGGAGTGCAGGCCGATATCTACTACAAGAAAATTCCTATCATGGTCAATGAGAACACCAATCAATTTTTTCAATTTGGTTTCTATTTGGGAATTCACTTGGGCAAGCGCTGGTAGCTAATCGTGCAACACCAGAATGCCATACCATTCTTTACAGAAAACGAATATTCCCAATCCAATCATAAAATAGCCAAACAACATCCGCAACTTTTGGTTATTGATTTTGGAAGAAACGCCTATGCCGAGTAGCACCCCGGCAATGGAACAGCCGATAAAGAGCATCAGAAATTTCCAATCTACGGTGGTACTGGCTTGAAGATCGCCTAAAAATCCGATAAAGGAGTTGGCGGTTACTAATGCCAAAGAGGTAGCGGTGGCATTTCTGAACTCCATCCGTTCATAGGAAAGCAGTATTGGGATTAATAAAAATCCCCCTCCGGCGCCCACCAAACCCACCACTAAGCCAATGCCCAGTGCGGCCATAAAAATGAGGAAGTACGAGCGGTGCGCTGCCTTTTTTTCACCACCAGGTTTCACCATGTTGAATCCTACAAGCACCATGAAAAAAGACAGCAAAATCAACAGCACATGGTCCTTAGTGATGTGATAATTTCCAACGGAAAATAATTGTTGTGGTATAGCGTGAATGATGAACCTGCGGGTAATGTAGATAGAAATCAGAGCCGGAACACCGCAATAAAGCAAGGCTTTAAAACGAACCAGCTCGCTTCTCAAATTTTGAACAGTTCCTATGGCTGCCGTCAAACCCACTATCAAAAGGGAATACCCTGTTGCCGTGGTGGCAGGAATATGAAACGCATAAACCAGAATAGGAATTGAAACCGCCGCTCCGCCGCCGCCCAGCAAGCCAAGCACCAGGCCGGTTAGCACTGCACCCAAATACCCCAGCAGCGCAGTCATAACCTCGCTTTTTTATAAATGTATTTTTTGCTGTCCATAGTCCAGGATCATCTTGTATTTTAGCATTAGGTCAGACCCCAGAATGCCCTGAATTTTTGGTTGCTTGAGTTTTTTATACGTACCGTTCACATGCGTTAGGTCAATACCGGCCACATCTACCTTTTTGAGTTCCTTGGGTCCAATTGAAAAGCTTTTCAAGTTTCCCCTGTAACTTTCCATAACAGTACTGTGCAATCCGGTGGTTTCCTGACGGATCACCTTCATTTTTCGGCCTAATTTTGTTTCGAAAAAGTGTTTGTCAATAACCGTACGCGACGCGCCGGTATCAATCAGGAATCGGCATCTCACCCCTTCTACCAGAACATTAATGAAAATATGAAAACCGCTGCCCTGCAAGTCGCAGACCAGAAAAGTTTTGTGCATCCCCGATGTTTTCATGATTACGCCAGCTTGCGGAAAAGCCCCATGAACTTCATCATTTCGCCAAGATTAGAAATTTTGATCTTTCCCATCATAAAGGCCATCTGAGGATTGGTCTTGCCCAGTTCGATATCAGCATAGTCGCTGGCTTTAGCTTTCACTTCACAAGTTGGATCGCCATGCAAACCTTCTTCCACATTTACTTTCTGATCTTTCAGTGTAATGGTGAAATCGCCTTCGCCTTCCATTTTAAAATGAAAAACGCCTTCCATGCCTTCTGCTTTTTCAACTTTAAGACGGTCAGGTAAAGAGTATAAAATTTCGCGTGCTGTTTCAGGAGTAGCCATACTACTTTTACTATTTGTTTTGTTAGAATTTAATTCGTTTTCGGGCTTAACATTTGCAGAAATAGAACTTCCGCGCATATTTTCATAACTCGATTCGTAATTTATGCCGTCAATCACCGTTTTGGCAATAATTTCTTTCATAATTTCGGTGGTACCTGCAACTATAGTGCCTACCCGGGCATCGCGGTAGGCGCGTTCTATCGGATATTCGCTCATGTAACCGTATCCGCCAAAAATCTGTAAGCATTCATCGGCAATGGTTTTGCCCAGCTCGGTGGCCTTCATTTTTGCCATACTGCATTCCTTCACCGCAAATAAATGATTAGCCTCTTTCCAGCAACAGTGGTAAACAAACTGACGGGTTATTTCCAGTTCAGAAATCAAATCTACCAGTTTGTGGCGCAGTACTTGAAACTTGCCCAATGGTTTGCCGAAAGCAGATCGTTCGTTCATGTACTGCAACGTCCATTGAATCACCTCATCGGCTCCGGCAACGGCTAAAATAGCGCCAACTAAACGTTCCAGTTGGAAGCTTTCCATGATGTAAAAAAATCCTTTCCCTTCCTCACCAACCAGATTAGAAGCAGGAACGCGAACCTGGTCAAAGAACATTTCGGCTGTGTCTGACGACTTCCAACCCATTTTGTCGAGCTTTTTAGAAGTAAAACCCGCTGTGCCTCTATCTACAACAATTAAGCTGATACCGCCGATGCCGGCTGCCGGATCGGTTTTACAGGCCACGGTTACAAAATTGCCGTAATGACCGTTGGTGATAAACGTTTTGCTGCCGTTTATTACATAGCTATCGCCATCCTTCACCGCCGTGGTTCGTATATTGGCTACATCGCTTCCGGCTCCTGGTTCGGTAATGGCGATACTGCCAACATACTCGCCGGAGATGGACTTAGGCAGGTATTTTTGCTTAAGGGCGTCGCTTCCGGCCCGCAGGATGTGGTTGGTTGCCATGTACTGATGTACTGAAACGGCTGCTGAAATTCCCGCAAAACCCGCACGGGCCAGTTCTTCGAGATATACCACAGAATACCAAAAATCACTGGCTGCGCCACCTAGTGATTCTGGGAAATTGATACCAAGAAATCCCAATTCTCCCATTTTGGTGAAAAGGGAGCGGGGCAGCATTTCTGCTTTTTCCCATTCGTTTATGTATGGCTTTACTTCGGCTGCAATAAACTGCTTTACCGATTGCCGGAAAAGTTCGTGCTCATCGGTGAAATACTGATGTGCTGCCATTTTCATTCAATTGTGGCCTGAATACCTCGCTCTACAATGGCAGTGCGCATTTCGCGCAATACATGAAGCGGACCATGTTTTACGGCATATTTGCCTTTATGGTGGATAATGTAAGAACACTGCTCGGCCTGATGTTCGGTATGGCGGCAAATTTCTACCAGTGCCTGAATCACCCAATCAAACGTATTGATTGAGTCGTTATGAACAATAAGGGCGGAATCAGTGCCGGTATCGTCGGCAAGTAGGAGTTCTTCTAGTTGTATTTCGGAAAGTTGGTGCATCGGAAACGAATCTTTTGCGAATGTAGAAAAAATGAAGGAAAGCCGGGAACGATGAGTAAGGCGAAGGGGTTATGGCTAACCGCGGCAACGATTGCAGCGGATACCCAGCAGGCCGGATTCATTTTAAATTTAGATAGTTTGGCCGAGGAGTAGGAGCGGAAAGCGTGTTTGCCGCCCAAAATTCCTGATTAAAGAACGCTGGTGTTTGGAATTTAGCAAACAGTTTCTATTTTTGCGCTCCGTTTTCGAAAAATACTTCGGAAACGAAACGTATCCTTGAAATGATTTCGCGCAATTTCCTTCCGCCGCAAGCGGAATGCCGATTTCATTTTTAGAGGTACTTAAAAACAACGAAAAATGAAAGTAAAGGTATTGAGCCAGAGTGGCAAAGAAATCGGTCGCGAAATCGAGCTTTCCGATAGCATTTTTGCAGTAGAACCGAACGACCACGCCGTGTGGTTGGCAGTTCGTCAGTTCCAGGCCGCACAACGCCAGGGAACACACAAATCAAAAGAACGTTGGGAAATTGCCCGTACTACCAAAAAGGCTTTCCGTCAGAAAGGAACCGGCGGCGCCCGTCGCGGTGATATGAAGTCGCCTTTGGTTCGCGGTGGTGGCCGTGTTTTCGGTCCGAAACCACACAGCTATGATTTCAAATTGAATAAGAAAGTGAAAGATGTTGCTAAGAAGACGGTTTTCACTTACAAGGCCAAGGATAATAACATTATCGTTGTGGATGATCTGAACATGGCGGCAATCAAAACCAAAGAATTCAGCGCCATTCTGAAAAACCTGAATGCAGCTGATTCAAAATCATTAATCCTGATTGGTGAAACCAATCGCAACCTGTACCTTTCTTCACGCAATGTGCCGAATGCCATGGTGGCTGATGCCGTTGGAACCAACATCTTCGATATGATGAGCGCCAACAAAATCATCCTTACTGAATCAGCGGTAAAGGCCATTGAAACCAATTTCCAAAACAACTAAGTAAAGCGAGACAATGAGCAACGTATTAATAAAGCCGATCATCACTGAAAAATCCACCAAACTGGGAGAGAAGCTGAATCGCTATGCTTTCCGTGTAGATCGCGAAGCCAACCGCCTGGAAATTAAAAAGGCCGTAGAACGCATCTACTCTGTAAAAGTGGAGGATGTGAACACTGCCGTTATTCCGGGAAAAATGAAAATGCGCTATACTAAAAAAGGTATCGCCAAAGGTATGAAGCCAGCCTATAAAAAGGCCTATGTTACCCTTCAGGAAGGTCAAACCATCGATTTTTACGGTAACGCATAATCAATTTAAAAAACAATTATAGCAGAGCTACCTGCTGATAACACAAAGCACTATAAAAATGGGTATTAAGAAGTACAAACCAACAACTCCCAGCCTGCGTTTTACCACGCTGCTGAACTTTGAGGAGATCACTACCAACAAACCGGAGAAGAGCCTCATCGCTCCAATCAAATCATCAGGTGGCCGTAACTCATCGGGTCACCTTACTGTTCGCTATCGCGGCGGGGGCCACAAGCGCCGTTACCGTATCATTGATTTCAAACGCGATAAGTTTGAAATGGAAGCAACCGTACTTACGGTGGAATATGATCCAAACCGTACTGCCTTTATCGCATTGGTAGAATATACCGATGGCGAGAAGCGTTACATTCTGGCTCCGGCCGGCATCAAAGTGGGTCAGAAAGTAATTTCCGGAAAAGATGTTGCCCCTGAAGTTGGTAATACGCTTCCAATGGAAAACATTCCTCTCGGTTCTATCATCCACAATATCGAATTGCATCCCGGCCGTGGCGGTAACATTGTTCGCTCAGCAGGTTCTTCAGCTCAATTGATGGCCAAGGAAGATAAATATGTAGTTATCAAATTGCCAAGTGGCGAAGTTCGCAAGATTCTGAAAAAGTGTTTGGCTACAGTGGGTTCTGTATCTAACAGCGATCACAACCTGCAAAGCTATGGTAAAGCCGGCCGTATGCGCTGGTTGGGCCGTAAACCTCGCACCCGTGCTGTGGCGATGAACCCGGTTGATCACCCAATGGGTGGTGGCGAAGGTCGCGCTTCAGGTGGTCACCCACGCTCACGTACCAATGTGAAAGCCAAAGGTTACAAAACGCGTACTCCTAAGAAAGCTTCGAACAAAGTAATTGTTCAACGCCGCAAAGGAGCTATTGCCAATCAAAATAATAAATAATAAAACCTAAACTGAAGTATAAACATGGGACGTTCAATTAAAAAAGGACCTTACGTAGCTTATAAACTGGCAAAGAAAGTGGATGCCATGAATGCCGGAACTAAAAAATCGGTAATCAAAACCTGGTCGCGCGCCAGCATGATCACTCCGGAGTGGGTGGGCCATACTTTTGCCGTGCATAACGGACAAAAATTTATTCCGGTTTACGTAACGGAAAACATGGTGGGTCATAAATTGGGAGAATTCAGCCCAACCCGTCAGTTTAAAGGACATTCATCTAAAAAGGTAAAATAATTGTTCAGCGCAGTGATGCGCGGCATTAAAACACAAAGAAAAAACATGGAAGCAGTAGCACATCTTCGCAATAATCCCACTTCACCGCGTAAAACACGTTTGGTGGTTGATTTGATTCGCGGTAAGAAAGTTGAGGAAGCGCTCAGCATATTGAAGTTCACTAAAAAAGAATCGGCTTTGAAACTGGAGAAACTCCTGAAAAGCGCGATTAATAACTGGGAACAAAAAAATGGTTTGAAGCCGGAAGATCATGAGTTGTTTATCAAAGAAGCTTATGTAAACCAAGGCGCTACCGTGAAGCGTTTTCTTCCCGCTCCGCAAGGCCGTGCTTACCGTCTTCGCAAGCGCAGCAATCACGTTACTATTAAAGTAGATAGCAAAAATCCGGTGGAATTCCAATCGGCTGCTGAAGCTTAATCGGAAACGAACAATATTTATAAAGCCCTCGCGAGAGGGCTTTTTTGTTTTTGAATCAGTTCTCCTAAACGTAATTCTTAATTTGTATCAGCCCATAACGACCTGTAACGCCCGGCCAGCGTGTTGCCCCGCGGCAGGGGGCGCAGCGGATACCCCGCAGTGCCGCATAGCGCGTGAATTTGAAACAATAGGGCAGCCCATCAGCGGCACGAGGAGTAGGAGCGAAGCACCCGGTTGCCGCCATAAATTCTCCCAAATCCTCCTAAAACCCTTCGCAATTCTTGAATTCAGCCTATTTTGGCCGCATGTTTAAAGTTCGTCTTGACAGGATTGAAACTTTTATGGAACCAATTCTGGTAGTGGTCATCGCCATTGTAGTGGGCCGTGCGCTCAGTTGGCTCATTCGCCGGTATATCCGCAAATCAGCCCGGGTTATGAAGTTCGACCCCACTAACTATTCCTTCCTGCAAAATGCAGTCAGTTTTATTGTATTCATTCTGGCCGTATTATTTGTTTTCTATAAGATACCACAACTGCATACTATCGGCAAAACCTTATTTGCCGGCGCGGGTATTATCGCCGCCGTTATCGGTTTTGCTTCGCAGGAAGCCTTTTCCAATATCATCAGCGGCATCTTTATCGTGATTTTTAAGCCTTTCAGCGTTGGCGATCATATCAAATTGCTTTCCAACAACCACGTAGGCGTGGTGGAAGACATCACCATCCGGCATACCATTTTGAAATCGATTGAAAACCGCCGTATCGTTATTCCAAACTCGCTCATCAGCCGGGAAGCCATCATGAACAGCACCATTAAGGATGAACGGGTGATGTTTAATCTGGAAGTGGTGATTGCCTATGAAAATGACATCGACCGGGCGCTGTGGCTGCTTCAGGACGAGGCCGCACACCACCGCGATTTTCTGGATGTGCGCCGGCCGGTGGAAAAAGATGCCGGAAAGCCTGCCGTAGCGGCTAAGGTGGTGGCGCTGGAAGATAATGGCCTTCGGTGCCGTGCTTATGTGTGGGCGCGCAACAACGATGTAGCCTTCGATATGAAATGCGATTTGCTAAAATCAGTAAAAGAGCGTTTCGAAAAAGAAGGCGTGAAACTGAGCTATGCACAGCGTTTGATGGGCATTCCAAAGGCAGCTAAATGACGGCATCTAACGAAAAGTTTAAGGCTTATATTTTCATGCACCTCTCCATATTGCTTTGGGGATTTACAGGCGTTTTGGGGCGCGCCATTCAATTGAACGAAGCGCTGCTGGTTTGGTACCGCCTGATCATCGCGTTGCTCTCCATGGGCCTTTTTATCGGCTTTTCAGCCCATCGTTTTGAAATTGCCCGCCGCGATGCATCGCGCCTCATAGGCGTGGGCGTAATTTTGGTTACTCATTGGGTGTGCTTTTATGGCTCTATAAAGTATTCCAACGTAAGTATTACACTTAGCATGCTGGCCTCATCCAGTCTGTTCACCGCTATCATGGAACCCCTGGTTACCCGAAGCCGTTTTAAATGGATGGAAATATTGCTTTCGGTAATCGGTATGGCCGGTATCTGGATCATTTTTCAATTTGAAACACGCTATGTAACCGGAATTTTGCTTGGGCTGGCCGCTTCCTTTCTGGGCTGTTTCATCAACATCTTCAACCGGCCGCTGGTGAACAAATATCCCCCGGTACTGGTGTCGTTCTACGAAATCGGCGCAGGATTTATCCTACTCACTATTTTACTTCCGGTTTATTTGCATTTTGTTCCAGCCAATAAGTTGTTCCCCACTACAACCGACTGGTTGCTGCTAACCATTTTGGCTGTAGCCTGCACGCATGTAACTTTAGTGCTATCGTTGGCGGCACTTCGGCAACTTTCGGCTTTTACACTCAACCTTTCCATCAATCTGGAACCGGTTTACGGAATCGCGCTCGCATTTTTCTTTTACAAAGAAAATCGCGAACTCCATCCCAATTTTTACATCGGCGGAGCTTTGATTCTGCTTTCGGTAATCTTACACGGGTTACTGGCGTGGCGCGAAACGCGCAAAAATGCATTAGGCCAATTAGTTTAATTTTTTTGCCGCCCCCTCGGCCGCAATTGGCGAAAATCTATTAGTACTTACTTTTCTGTTGCGGCCTTCGGGCCGGGCTGTTCGTGGCTCCGCTGGCGCTTCGGTGCTACGGCTCCGCCTTCGCACGGCTCGCTACGCTCGCCCCACTACCATCCCTGGCGGAAGCCACACCGCCCGGCGTTCTAAGCAACAAACAAGACCAACCCTTTTAAATACAACCCTTCCGAGTGGAACACACTTTGAGGGTGATCGGCCGGCTGGGCCAGATGATGCAGGATTTTGATGTTGCGCTGCGCTTCAATCGCACCGGCCATTACCGCTCCCTCAAATAATTCGGGCCCCACAGCTTGCGAGCAGGAGAACGTAAAAATTAAACCGCCGCTTTTGATTTTCGAAAAAGCCATTTGATTCAACCTTTTATAGGCTTGTACGGCCTGATGGCGAGCGCCATGGCCTTTGGCAAAAGCGGGAGGGTCAAGTATGATGAGGTCGTAAAACTGATCTTCCGATTCTTTCAAAAAATCGAACACATCTTTGGCATAAGAGCGGTGCCGCAATTCATTCCCAAAGTTGCGTTGTACGTTTTTATCGGTCAGCACTATGGCCTTTTCTGAACTGTCAACCGAATGCACCAATTCCGCTTCATTTGCCAGAGCATATACCGAAAAGCCGCCGGTGTAACAAAAGGTATTCAACACTTTCTTACCAACAGAATAATCGCCAAGCAATTGGCGGTTATCGCGCTGATCTAAAAAAAAACCTGTTTTTTGGCCTTCCTGCCAATCCACCTCAAACAGCAAATTATTCTCGCTCACTGTACTTTGAGTACTGCTGCCAAACAAATAACCGTCTGATACCTGCATGCCGCTTTTACGACCCAAAGTGGCCTCGCTTTTACAATATACGGCCTGCAAACGTTCTTGAAGCACTTCGGCTAATTGTTTGGCAATAAGTTCCCGATGCGCATATATGAAAGGGGCGTGCGCTTGAAGAACAGCCGTACCATTGTAAAAATCGACAATCAAACCGGGAATGCCATCGCCCTCGGCATTGATAAGGCGAAAGGCATTGGTAGCATTAGAATGCGCAAGCCCAACCTGAGTACGTAATTGCCAGGCTTGATGGATTCGTTTTGCAAAAAGCGATTCCAGCGATGCTACAGGCCGGAAGGAGAGCACCCGAACGGCGATACTACCGTTGGAATAATAACCTGTGGCCAAAAAATTTCCTTTTTCGTCCACGGCATCTACCAGTGCATTTTCCTGCACCGTTTTTTCTTTAAACTTGATAGCGCCTGAAAAGATCCAGGGATGGAAGCGTTTTACGGCATCTGCTTTATGGTTTAGTAGAACTACTCTTGGATTTTGTAACATCCGGCAAATATAGTCGGGGGAAGTTTTTTATTTGCCGAAATGAAACCCAACGAACTTTTTGGGAAAATGGATACACCCCAGCTATCGGCGCTGCTTATTCTGGGATGTACCATAGTTTCGCTGATAGCTGCCAATACAGCATTTGGTGCAAATTATGTTGGATTCTGGAATCTTCCTCTTCTAAACCTATCGGTCCACGGCCATGTGCTTACGGTTTCTATGTTGGTAAACGATGTGCTGATGCCTTTTTTCTTTTTGCTTATTGGTTTAGAAATTCGCGAGGAATTCGAAATCGGTTCGCTATCGAACGTCAAAACAGCCTTATTACCGGTTATAGCCGCATTAGGCGGGATGATTTTACCCGCGCTGATTTATTTCGGATTCAACCATCATAGTAATGCGATCAATGGCTGGGGAATTCCAATGGCCACTGATATTGCATTTGCCTTGGCTATAATGACAATGTTGGGTAACAGGGTGCCAACATCATTGAAGTTGTTCCTCACTACTTTGGCAGTAGCCGATGACCTTGGCGCAGTTTTGGTGATAGCCGTTTTTTATACTGCTGAGCTGCAAATGGTCTATATTGCTTTAGCGCTGCTTACGGCTGTGGTGCTGATTGTATCCGGCAGAAAATTGGGGTGGTTTTGGCCGGTAATGGCCGGAGGCGTCTTATTGTGGTATTTTACCTTGTTAGCAGGCATACACACTACAATTGCAGGTGTTATTCTTGCTTTTGCCGTTCCGGATGAAAAGAGCGATAAGGAAGGTTGGCTCCAGCAATTCTTGCATCTGCCGGTGAATCTTTTGGTGCTTCCGGTTTTTGCTCTTTCTGCTACAGCAATTTCCCTAGGCGGCTTCAATGCGCAACAGTTCCGTTCCGGATTAATGTGGGGCGTAATTGCAGGATTGGTAATTGGCAAAGCAATTGGTATTTACCTGTTTTCAAGAATGGCAGTGCGCTTCCGAATTGCAAATCTGCCAGAAGGGGTGAATTGGCGGCAGTTGTTTGGAACATCCGTTCTGGGAGGTATTGGATTTACTATGTCTATCTTCATTGCATCACTCGCGTTTACCAGCAGCGCTATGGTGAATGAAGCTAAACTGGCCATTTTAATAGGTTCTGCTATTGCCGCAACTGGCGGCACAATGATTTTATTCAGAAAAACAGCTTAACCTTTTCTTCCAAACTTTACCCCTAGTGTTAACATCAGCAGGTTATTGTTGATGCGGGAAAATGCTCCCGGCTGATGTGTGGTAGCAGTGTAGGGGGCGTAGAAACTTTTGTAAGTTGAAAACACATAGGCCAGATCAGCGAAAAAGACTTTTCCGCGGTAGCCTAACCCCGCAGTATAATTAAAACGGGAGTTGTCATAATCCGTAACGCCTTGCCCCGATTTGAAGGGCGATTGCGACCAGGAAAAACCTGCACGTACCCGAAGTACGCTGTACGCAAATTCAGCACCAACTTTAATGGTAGAGGCTGGTCTGTACTTCGTATTTATGGTGCTGTTCACCGGTGTGAAAAATCCATCTGCCGATCCAAATTTGGCGTGGGTATAGTCATCTAACTGATAGTCCACACTCAAAAATCCGTATTGTTTGAAATATACGCTTGCGCCTGTAGTAAATCTAAGGGGAGTGGTAAGTGAGTAAGCGTAGAACGCATCTTGTTGGGCTTCCAATGTGGTATCCACGAAACGGTTGGTAAGATCTCCAAAACTGGACTCCTGAATTTTGAAGTAGGTTGGGGTTTGAATGGCGGCGCCGATTCGGAAATACTGACTTGGCTTTACAATCACCCCGAATTTTCCATTTACACCAACACTGCTCATTTTATATTTAAATAATGAAGAGTAGCTGGTGGGATAGCCGGTGGAATCATGTGTGTTACTTTCGGTGATGTCGATTGTATTGGTATAAGAAACAATTGGAATACCCACACCGGCGCCCACATATACCACATCGGCAATGTTGAAACCCAATGTAAGATTGATGTCGCTGAAACTCCCTTGTGTAGTAAGCGTGCCTGTTTGCTTTACGGGAAGAAAAAACAAAGGATAAGCGCTACCTGTTCCGAATGTATCAATCACGTAGGTATTCCACGCCAAATAGTTTGGAATGCTGGTGTAATCGGGTGAAATCGGTTTATTGGTTTGGATGAGTGTTTGAATATCATTTGCCATAGCACCAGCCAATGAATTATATGGATTGGTGCCCTCGAATTTTACTGAAGTACGATAATCGGCTAATCTGTTGTAGCTGATACCGAACACTACTCTTTCCAGTTTTGAACCTCCATTTTCAAAGCTCATCCCGGTTCCGGCTTTTCGAAGAGATCGCGATGCAAATACTAATGATGCCTGCGGAACCGAAAATTTTGCAAAATCGGAAATGGTGGTTTGCGATAGGTAGGAGGTGGAGCTGTTTCCAAATCCAACGCCTAGCGAGACTGCAGCTTCATGCGATCGGTACATGGCCAACCCCGCGGGATTGGATGCCGCGGCGGCCGGATCGGCGCCTACCGAACTAAAGGCGCCGCCAGCACCAATACTTCTTGCTGTTCCAAATAAATCTGGCGATGATAATCGCAGTGCATCGGCGTCATAAGTTTGCGCCTGTATGGCTGAACTGCTTAGCAAAAAGGCATACACGAGTTTTCTAAACTTAATCATGATCTTCACTCTAAATTTTTATTCCACGATTGAAAAAAAGCGGAAGCCATAAACATGACATTCCGCTTTATGATTTAATTATTCATATAAAGTTTAAAACCTTCTGCCACCACGGCCTCCTCCTCCGCCGCCTCCACCAAAATTACCTCCATTGTTACGAGGAGCTTCCATTTGACGAGGTTGCATGGTTGGGCGATCATACCCACGTGGTTGTGACTGTTCAAAACTTCTAGGCTGTGCAGGCCGATCATAATTTCTGGGTTGTTCAACAGGGCGGTCATATGTTCTTGGCTGATTCATTGGCCGGTCATAATTGCGCGGCTGTTCTGTTGGACGATCATAGTTTCGTGGCTGCTCTACCGGGCGATCGTAATTTCGCGGTTCGTTAATCGGACGGTCATAATTTCGCGGTTGTTCTGTAGGACGATCGTAATTACGAGGTTCATTAAATGGACGATCGGATGGCCGCTGTTCGATTGGAGCGCGATCCGCCGGGCGGTTCATCTCCGGCCTTCCGGAATTATTATTGCGTTCAATCTCAATTCGGTTACGGTCGAGGTTGTTTTCGCGGTTTGGACGTTCCATGGGTTGACGATCGGTTGGGCGTTCCATTGGAGCGCGATCATTTACCCGATCAGTTGGTCGCATATCCGGACGTGCATTTTCAGTAGGACGATTGTTGTTTCGAACACCTTCTTCGCGTGGCCGGGTTATGCCTTCGCGCGGAATGTCAGTGTTTACAGCACCATTTCTATGACGTGGCGGACGATCGGTATTGATAGCCGTGTTACCTCCTGAACTCAGGCCGAAACGACGCGGTCCATAATGCGTGTTATTATTCCTTCCGATACCATAGTCATAATAACTGTTGTGGTATCCATTGTAACCATAATATCCCGAGTAATAGCCATTCCAAACGGAATTATGCCATCCCCACATATATGGCGAATTCCAGTTGTTGTAATACCAACTGTTCCAACCCCAATAGCTGGAAGGCCCATAACCGTAGCCATAGCCACCATACCATGGATCGTAATAATTATAGCCGCCGTAATAACCTCCCCAACGATTATAGCAACCATAGCTGTACCATGGGTTGTAACCAAATGAAAAAGAGATTCTCGGAGTTCCCCAATAATAGTTTGGCGTGAACCAGGTATCGTAATAACCTACACCATAGTTGGGGTAATAGTAACGACGAAGTCTTGTGGTGTACAAATAGTCGTTATCATACCAGTAATCATCATCATAGTCGTAATAATTGGTGATATAGGTGTTGCCGGAGTTCTCAGAACGACTATCATACTGATAGGCGCGATCGGTACCGGAGCCAGAGGTATTATTGTCGTAACCATCGCGGCGGTCATAGTCTGATGGAGCTGACTGCGGTGTCGCGCTATTGTTCGAATTATTCGAATTGTTGTACTGCTGCTGATAATCGGGCTGTGCCTGTTCACGACCCTTATCCTTTTTCGGATCGTAATACACATCGTCTTGGGCCCATACTGACGGCACCGAGAAGAAGAGCATTCCTAACACTGATAAAATTGAAAAAAACCGTCTCATGACTTGTTTAATTTTATTGTTATAGACAAATGTAGTGCGGTAAAGTTTAGCCACCTAAGCTTTATGCACATCCTTGCGCTATTTAACATTCAGTCAAAGCCCGTACCATATTGATTCGAATTAAAATTCCAGTCAAAAATTAACAAGCCTTTTGAAATTAGGTCGTTCATTGAGTATCCATCTGGCATTCCCTCAATTTTTTTTTCTTCGCCTTTCGATAATTAAAAAATGGCAAAGGAAATTACTAGTAAGAATGAGGATTACTCCCAATGGTATAACGATTTGGTTATTAAGGGAGGTTTGGCAGATTATTCTGCAGTTCGGGGTTGTATGGTGATCAAGCCGTATGGCTTTGGCATTTGGGAACACATGCGGGATGCACTAGACAAAGCTTTTAAAGAAACCGGTCATGTGAATGCCTATTTTCCTCTTTTCATACCCAAAAGCTTTCTCAGCAAAGAGGCCGCTCATATAGAAGGGTTCGCGAAAGAATGTGCGGTAGTTACGCACTATCGTTTAAAGAATTCACCCGATGGCAAAAGTGTAGTGGTGGACCCAGAGGCTAAATTGGAAGAAGAGTTAATTGTAAGGCCAACTTCAGAAACCATCATTTGGAACAGCTATAAAAACTGGATTCAAAGTTACCGCGATTTACCGTTGCTGATCAACCAGTGGGCAAACGTAGTGCGTTGGGAAATGCGCACCCGTTTGTTTCTACGAACGGCCGAATTCCTTTGGCAGGAAGGTCATACCGCTCACGCAACCGCTGCTGAAGCAATTGAAGAAACAGAGAAAATGCTTGAGGTATATGCTCGGTTTGCTGAAGATTTTATGGCCTTGCCGGTAATCAAGGGCAGGAAAACGGCCAACGAGCGTTTTGCAGGCGCCGTAGATACGTATTGCATTGAAGCTATGATGCAGGATGGGCAAGCCTTACAGGCCGGCACATCGCATTTTCTGGGGCAAAATTTTGCCAAGGCCTTTGATGTACAATTTCTGAACAAAGAAGGGAAGCAGGAGTTTGTTTGGGCAACCTCATGGGGCGTTTCTACAAGGCTAATTGGTGCATTAATCATGGCGCATAGCGATGATGATGGTCTGGTAATTCCACCAAAGCTGGCGCCGTTGCAAGTAGTTATTGTTCCAATTCATAAAGGCAATGATGAATTGCAGCAATTGTTCGATAAATGCCAGCCACTGATGGCGGCATTGAAATCAAAAGGAATTAGCGTGAAGTTCGATGATGATGATACTAAACGGCCAGGGTTTAAATTCGCCGAGCACGAAATGAAAGGTGTTCCGGTACGAATGGCAATCGGTATGCGCGATTTGGTCAATGGCACCGTTGAACTGGCTCGTAGAGATACCAAAGAAAAGGCAAGTTATAGTTTCGATGGTGTTGAAAATACGATTAGCGAACTTCTGGAAGCCATTCAAAAAAATATGTTTGAAAGGGCCAAAATTTTTCGTGATCAGCATATTCGGGAGGCGAATTCGTGGGATGAATTTCAAAGAATGATTGAGGAACCTGGATTTATTCGTGCCCACTGGGATGGCACGCCGGAAACGGAAGAAAAGATCAAGGAACTTACCAAGGCTACGATCCGTTGCATACCTTTAGACCATAGACCTGAAGATGGCAATTGTGTATTTTCAGGTAAACCGTCTAAAGAACGGGTGATATTCGCCAGAGCGTATTAAAAAGAAAACGGGGACCTTTGGTCCCCGTTTTCTTTTAGAATCCGAAACCGAGTTTCAGACCCGGAAAGGCCATGAAATCAACGCCCCGGCGGGTTCCCGACACATAAGCATTACCCATATCATCGTAGCTTACTTCGTTGTATCGATAAGCATTCGTCTTGAAATCCCAGTTTAACGATAAACGGAAATTAAAGCGTTTGGCGCTCTGCACTTTTACACCAATGCCAAAGCCGCCCATCACCCCGCCACGGTCTCTTTCATTGCGTAAGTCAGCATCCGGATTATAACTGAAGGGCATACTCGAGCCATTGCGATGAAATGCGTAGCCCACTTCCAAATTATAGAATGGAGTAATTCTGCGTTTCAGGATGTCGCCGGTATAGGACAGAAAGATTGGCAAATACACGCCTTGATAATTGCTGTAAATGGCACCGCTCCGCATTCCTGGTAACCCCATATCGCTCACGGTAAAACCAACAAAGTCGATTCCAACACCAATGCCGAACTGAGCAAAGCGGCCGGCCCGGTAACCATTAATAATTCGCACGCCCATCTGTCCGAGTTCTGGCGTTAACTGTGCCTGAAAGAAATATCCGCGGCGCTTGTAATAAAACGGTTTGGGCTCTTTATTCTTACCGTAGAATTGGTCTTTAAATTCATCGCGATGGTGCATTCTGCCATAGTGGTCCTCGTTGGTGCGGCCTTCCATTTGGCCGGGAGGCGGAGGAGGGGGAGGAGGCATCATTTCATGAGGTTCTTTCGTGATTTTTGAAATATCTGCAACATTTACAGTAAAGATATTTCCTCCAATAGTTTTGATTTTTACCGTTTGGTTAGGAATCTGTTCAATAATCACACCGCGATAAACATTTCCGCTTTTCAGATAAACTACTTCTTCCAGATCATTATTCTGGGCATAAGAAGTGATCTGGAATCCCGCAAGAAATAATAGCGGTAAAAGAAGTTTCTTGATCATATTGGTTTTGTTTTGTGCCATAAACGTAATTGGTGTTTTTTTATTTTTCACCGTATAGAAGCTTTTTAACACTCCTATTCATCATAAAAATTTTCATACCCGGCAATCCGGATTTCACGTACCGATTGCATTACCTTTTCGGAAAGTGTTGATTTGTAACTATTTATTTTTTGGGTGAGTGAAGTATCTGCTGTAGCTAGAATTTGAACGGCTAAAAGACCTGCATTTTTGGCCCCATCCAGCGCTACAGTGGCAACAGGCACGCCACCGGGCATTTGCAAAATGGAAAGTACCGAATCCCACCCATCAATGGAATTGGAAGATTTTATTGGAACGCCAATTACCGGGAGCGCACTTGAACTGGCAACCATTCCGGGCAGGTGAGCCGCCCCACCGGCACCTGCTATTACTACCTTCAAACCTCGGTCGGCAGCGGTTCGGGCGTAATCAATCAGCCGTTCCGGGGTGCGATGCGCGCTTACCACTGTAAGTTCAAAAGGTACCTGAAATTCGCGTAGCACCTCTGCAGCAGCGCTCATAATTCGCAAATCGCTCTCACTTCCCATGATTATTCCTACAACCGGCTTCATATTTCTTTTTTCAGCAATAAAAATAGCATTTGTTGAAACATAAGAAGATAAGTTGCGTAAGACGGGTAGTTAGAACCACCTTCAAATAAATTATGAAAAAGTTATTTACTGTAATTCTGGCCTGGGCCGCAATGAGCAGCATTACGGCTTCTCCTATTGCCGAACACCGCGTGAAGCGTCATGAAAATTTATTCCGTATTTCTTTGATATACAATACCACAGTAGCGGACTTGTTGGCCGCCAATCCGGGTGTTGATCAAGCCGACCTGAAGGTGGGAACCCGCCTTGTTGTGCCTGTAAATACCAAAGTGCGGGATGCTGCATTTGTAAACAAATTATTGGCCAATCCGGTTAATGCAGCGCCAATAGCCGAAACCGATCCATTTAATAATTCTCAGGACCACCGAAAGGTAAAGGCTGCCAAGTTTGTTCATGACGAAACCGAAGCCACCGAAGCCGCCATGCCAGCAAGTTCGTCGGCAATGGAATATGAATCAGGAGAACTGCGCGACCGCTATGAAGAACTTAAAAAGATGGAAGGCGAAAACCAACATATGCGTGTGGTAGACGTTTCAACCGTAAAACTGGATCCGAATGCTACGAACTATGCCGAACCAATGCGCATGCTTAACCAATCGATTGACATGAATAAAATAATGGTGGTTAACTTGCAGATTGTTATGAAAGACGGAACTACGAAAACAGTTAGTTCTCCTGAAGAGCAGAAAAAACTGCTTAACCAACTGATGGCCGGAGCAAATTAAGGGTTTGGATTTTTGAAGTAAGGATTGTATATTTGCAGTCCGAAAAAATTAAAGATGAAAAAAGATATCCATCCAACAGAATATCGTACCGTTGTTTTCAAAGATATTTCCTGCGATAAAGCATTCCTTACCAAGAGCGCCGCAAAAAGCCGTGAAACTATTAAGTGGGAGGACGGAAATGAATATCCGCTGATTAAAGTGGAAATTTCGAATGAATCACATCCATTTTTCACAGGAAAAATGAAGTTTGTAGATACTGCCGGTCGTATCGATAAGTTCAAAAAGAAATACGCAAAGTAATTTCTATAAATATCTTAGAAAGCCCCTTATGGGGCTTTTTTTATGTTCAATACTTCCGTTTCAGGAATACGTATCCATCTTTCCGGTAAAGTTCTTCTACTCGTTCTGAAAAACTAATGCGGCCTAGTAAATTCACTTTTGTAATAAAGTAAACCGGCCTTTCTACCGGACCATAAATTACAAAATTGGGTTCCTGATACCTTTTGTCGGAAAACGGCTGCCTTTCGCCATAAAATAAGTGCGCATAGCTTTTAAACCCGGCCGGTTCGATTTGACAATTTTCAGTACGGTGCGCTTTCAAAAAAGCAACCATCGGCCCTTGGGAATATCGACTGATCCGTGGCATGAATTGCGAAATCGTTGCATTGGTGGCTAAACCTGAAATAATAATCAACAAATACGTTCCCGTTCTTACATGTTTGGTATGCATTAAAACAATTGTGGCGATTAGAG
>JAXLUJ010000016.1:0-75716 GCA_046329575.1 Chitinophagales bacterium
ATCGTATTGTGTGGAGCGGCACCAATGATATTTCTGAGCGGGAATATCAGCGTACCGGCGAATCGGAGAAATTTTTTCTTACCTGATTAATAGGGTTTTCGAAAGGTACGGATGGCGTGAAGACTGCAACCGGGCGAGGGTGTTGCCCCGCGGCAGGGACAGGAATGGTGCCGCCTTTGGCGGCAGTGCGAAGTGAAACGTAGCACCGCAGCGATAGCGGAGCCATGGATGGCCCGGTTGCCGCCATGGTCAATTAAACAATGAACAATGAACAATGAACAATGAACGATGAACGATGAACGATGACTGAATGGTTGATCGGCTGCGCACATCATCAAATTTTTAAATCGCTTCAATAGTTCAGCAGTGCGTCCATCTTCATTCCCAGCCGGCTTTTGGCCAGAAAATTATTTTCCAGCGGAATGGCGAAAGGCACCGGTGTATCGAGCGAGGCACAGCGCATTACGGGCGCATCGAGGTGCGTAAAAAGGGTTTCACTGATCCAGGCGGCGATTTCAGCGCCAATGCCGCCTGTAAGCGTGTCTTCGTGCAACACCAATACTTTGCCGGTTTTTTTCACACTGGCCGCAATGGCTTCTTTATCGAAAGGCAACAAAGTACGCAGATCTACAATGTCGGCATCCACGCCTGTTTTTTCGGCATACTGCAACGCCCAATGCACTCCGGCGCCATAGGTAATAATGGAAACTTCTTCGCCGGCCTTTACCGTATTGGCTTTCCCAATTTCCAATGTATAATAACCATCGGGCACATGGCCTTCCACACTTCGGTAAAGCGCCTTGTGCTCAAAGAACATCACCGGATTAGGATCGTTGATGCTGGCGCACAGCAATCCTTTGGCATCAGCCGGAAATGCGGGATAAACGATTTTCAAACCGGGTACATGAAAGAACCACGCCTCATTGCTTTGCGAGTGAAACGGCCCTGCGCCCACACCTGCGCCTGTAGGCATGCGCACCACCACATCGGCATTTTGCTTCCATCGCCAGTAGGATTTGGCGAGGTTGTTCACGATTGGATTGAAGCCGGTGCTAACAAAATCGGCAAACTGCATTTCCACTACCGATTTTACGCCTTTTACACTTAAACCTAATGCCGCACTCAACACGCCGCTTTCGCAAATGGGTGTGTTGCGTACGCGTTCCTTTCCAAAGGCGTCTACAAATCCTTCGGTGATCTTGAACACGCCGCCATACTCGGCTACGTCCTGCCCCATAATCACCAAATCGGGGTGGCGTTGCATACTTTCGCGCAATCCGTCGGAAATGGCATCTACCAGGCGTTTTGATGATGTAGCGTTGCCGGCCTCAATTAACTCGGGTTCGTAAGGCTGGTAAATATCACGTTCTTCTTTATCGGTATTTGGAGTTACTTCCGCTTCTTTATCGGCCAGATCAAAAGCCGCGCGCACTTCTTTATCGAATTCTTCGCGCAGCATCATAGGATAATCATTACTAATCACGCCTTGATCAATCAACCAGTTCTCAAAGTTTGAAACCGGATCTTTCTTTTCCCAAATTTCAAAAAGTTCTTTGGGCACATACTTCACACCACTGGCTTCTTCGTGGCCGCGCATGCGGAAGGTCATACATTCCAGAATAACCGGAAAAGGTTTTTCGCGCATTTGTTCGGCCAGCATTTTTACGGTGTGGTACACTTCCAGTATGTTGTTGCCATCTATGGTCAAACCCTTGATACCATAGCCTTTGGCCCGATCGGCCAATTGCTCGCAACGGAATTGTTCATTCACCGGCGTAGAAAGTCCATAGCCATTGTTTTCGATCAGTATGATTACCGGAAGATCCCATACTGCTGCAATGTTGCACGCTTCATGGAAGTCGCCTTCGCTGGTGCCGCCATCGCCGGTAAAAGCTACGGTAATTTTCTTTTCCCTCTTTAGTTTCGAAGCCAGCGCAATACCATCGCCCACACAAAGCTGCGGACCCAAATGCGAGATCATTCCAACAATGTGGTGAGGGTTGGTTCCAAAGTGAAAACTGCGCTCGCGCCCCTCACTGAAACCGCTTTCTTTTCCCTGAAATTGCGCAAATAACTGGCGCAGGTCGCAGCCGCGGGTGGTAAACACGCCCAGGTTGCGGTGCAGCGGACAAATATATTCGTCGTTTTGCAAAGCGGCGGTAACGCCTACGGCAATGGCTTCCTGACCAATGCCGCTGAACCATTTACTTACGCGGCCCTGACGCAGCAGTTTTAGCATGCGTTCTTCGATTACGCGCGGCTTTACAATAAGTTGATAAAGTTCGATCAGTTCTTCGTTAGTGAGGTCTTTTCGGTTGAAGACCATAGTGCTTTCAGCTACAGCGCTCATTGGTATCAGTTTTTATCTCGGTATTTTGGCTACGCGGCGTTCGTGACGGCCGCCTTCAAATTCGGTATTCAGAAAGGTATCGGTAAATTCCAATGCCTGTTGTTGTGTAATGAATCGCGATGGGAGGCAAAGGATATTGGCGTCGTTATGTTTACGAGCCAGTTCGGCCAGTTCGTTTTCCCAGGCAATGGCGGCGCGCACTTTAGGATATTTGTTGGCTACCATGGCTACGCCATTGGCCGAGCCGCAAATCAAAATACCAAAATCAGCACGGCCATCATTCACATTTTTCGCCACCGGATGCGCATAGTCGGGGTAATCGCATGAATCTTTGTCGAAACTACCGAGGTCGGTTACTTCGAAACCCTGTTCCAGCAAAGTGGTTAGCAGCGTGGCTTTGTAATCGTAACCGGCATGGTCGCCGCCCAGTACAATACGCATATTTCAGATTTTGGGCGAAGATAGGAAAGAGTTGCGAGGTGTAGTGGGTGTGGTAGGTGTGGTGGGTGTGGTGGGTGTGGTGGGTGTGGTGGGTGTGGTGGGTGTGGTAGCTCGCGGCTCGTGGCTTTTAGCTTGCGTCTTGAGTCTTGTGTCTTGCGTCTTGTGTCTTGCGTCTGGACGTGTATACGTGTATACGTGTATTCGTATGGTGGGTGTGGTGGGTATGGTAAGTGTGGTAGCTCGCAGCTCAAAGCTCGTGGCTCGCAGCTCGCAGCTCGTAGCTCGCAGCTCAAAGCTCATGGCTCATAGCTTCCGCCTCCCCGCTTGCGCCACTTTTCTTATTATTGTAATGCTTTATGAACTGGAACTCGCAGTATATCAAAAGAAAACTCACTGAGGCGGTTGACTGGGCCGTATTACTGGCTGCGCCACTTTCCGGTTGGTTTCATCCCGACCCGAAAATATTTTTTGAAAGCGCCGCTATAATGTTTTTGATATTGGCGGTGCCATTGATGCTCTTCAGTTTTCTGATTTATCGTTTTTCTGAAACTTATGGCGCGCGCATTCAGGGGCAACGGAAGAAAAATCCGGCCCTGATTTCGGAAGCGCTGGGCTCATTACGGGCCATGTTTATTGTAGCCTGCATGGCTGGTTGGCCGGTAGGATTGTACCGCATGGGTATTCCTACAGGTTTAGTTTGGAGTGTGGAAGAAATGGGTTTGAGCTGGTGGATGGTGGTACTTGAAATGTGGGCCGGAATTATTCTGGTTGATGCCATGACGTATTGGAAACATCGTTTGTTGCACACGCGGGCTTTGTTTGCGTTTCACAAACATCATCACACCTACCGCGATCCCACGCCGTTTTCAGGTTTTGCCGTAGGGCCGGTGGAAACGTTACTCACTTTCTGGCCATTGTTGCTGGTGTGCTTTCCGGTGGCCAAACATTTTGCGCCGCTTTACTTTACAGCCATTGGCGGTTTTGTGTTATTGAACCTGTATTTGCATTGCGGGGTTACGTTTTCGTTTCTTGAAGTTTGGCTGCAACGCATTGGGCTGAACAGTTCGGGTTGGCACAATGTGCATCACTGTGATGTGAACGCCAACTTTGGCGAAGTTTCTTACATCTGGGATAAGATTTGCAAAACCAGCCGCGAGGATTTGATACTTAAGAAGGAGAAAAAGGCCCATGCCAACTAATTACGAATTATCAATTACGAATTACGGCTTTTGAGCGTTACTTGAATTTTCCCAATGATTCTGCACAGTTCTTCAGCATCCTGAATCAGGCTATCTGAGCCTTCTAAATTTATGTAGTTAGTTGCTTTTAATAAACGTAGCCAATAAAGTGTTTCCCGTGATTCCTTGTAAGCTATTGATATTTTTGACAAAAAATCGGCCTTTGATTGCCCGCCTACAGCTTCTTCCACATTAGCGCAAATAGAAGTTCCACTGCGAAGCAATTGCTTTGAAATAACAAACTCGGACTTGTGAAGCCTCAGATATTTATACGCTTTTACAATTCTGATTGCAAATGCAAACGACTTGCGCTGCAGGATGTTCTGATCTTTCATAGGGTGTGTTTTGGATCATAAAAAGAGATGATTTACTAATCAATTTATCATAAAAGCCAGGCGTTGTTTTTTCCGTAATTCGTAATTGATAAATCGTAATTCAATTCAAGATGTTGCATTTGATCTTAATTAGGAATTAATTAATTTTTATTATGAAAGCCGGGCAATGGTTTGACTGAAATTGTGTTTCAATTCACCAACTTCATATGCACGGTTGCAATGGCTAAATGAACTTCCATTTCGGCTATCTTGCCGTTCAGAAAGTGAAACACGGTGCGGCTGCCATCCGAAATTTTCATTTCTACCGTGCCGTCTTTTCGATAGTCGAGATTTACAAAATCGCTTTCTGATTCATGAAAAATGCGGGTGCGCATCAACAGCGGTTTAAAGTACATCATCAGAAACGAATAATCAGGCGCTCCCAAAAAACTTTTCTTGCCTTTATAAGAATCTACGTGCAGCAGTTTGCCGTCGAAAAACATTTTATTCCATTTCGTGATGACACCGCTTTCGATATGCGTGCTGTTCGACGTCCATAATTTTCCATTCCTGAAACGAACGTATAAGGTGTTTTCATCTTCGCGTTTCATCCACAAAAAGTTCGTTTTGCCTTTGGCATGCAGCGTGTACAATTCGGTGCTGTCGTTTTCCACTGTATGCTGCACTTCCATTTTTCCGAATGTAAAACCAAACACGCTAAGGTCATAGACCATCTTCTGTGAAGAAGCGGCCAATGCCACGCAAAAGGCCAGCGCAGTAAGCATTTGATGTGTTTTCACGATATGCGTTTGAGTTGCTGCTATTTACAATTTGCATTCCGATTTTTGAAATCTATTTTATGGATAATGGCGGCATACGGGCCTTGCATGGCTGCGCTAGCGCTCCGGTGCTTCGTTTCACTACGCACTGCCGCCAAAGGCGGCACCATTCCAGTCCCTGCCGCACACCCACACTTGCCCGGCGTGCACTAAAGCGCCGAACAGCCTGCCCATGTTGATGCGCTTTGCGGCCGCGATTGCAGTGGAAATCCTTTTTGCGCGGCATTCCGAACGTTATTAAATGATGTAGCCCTAACCGCGCAAAAAGATTGGAACGGAAAGCGCGATAAGCCGCCCAAAAAAAATCTAAAGAAATTTTAACCCACACTCACTTTATACATCTGCTCCCAATTCAAATAGGTTTGCGCCAGTTGCATCAAGTTTTCAGAAGTAATTTGCTCAATGGTTTGCAGATAATGGTTCAGATATTCGGGTTCGCGATGGTATTGCAGCAGGCTTTTTAGTACTTCACTGTATTTCATTGGGCCGTCTATACTTCTCAGGATTTTTCCGGCCATGTAATTTTTAACGGTCATCAACTCCTCATCCGGCACTAATTCGGTATGCAGGCGCTTAATTTCTTTTTCAATTTCCTTCATGGTGCTGGCCGCCACTTCCTTTCCTACTTCTGCCGTAATTTCAAATTGCCCTCCATGCTGGAAAGACGAAAGGGCCGAATAAATTCCGTAGGTATATCCTTTATCTTCGCGGATATTGGCCATTAGGCGCGAGCTGAAATAGCCGCCAAACAAGGTGTTTAGCACACTGAGGTTATCGTAGTCGTTATGATATTTGTTGATGGTGCGATATCCGATTTGAATGGCGGTTTGTACCGCGTCTTTTTTTTCGGTGTGTATTATTTTTTCGGTTGCGGGTTGCGGCTCAAAATGAAAATCAGTTTTTGGGGAATGGCCGGTCCAACCGGTATCGCCAAAAATTTTGTAGAAGTAATCGACTTGTGCCGCATTAAATTTTCCCGAAAGCACTACAAATGCCCGATGAGGCTGGTAGAAATTTTGGTAGAAGGCTTTCATATCGGCCGTTTGCAAGGCATCAAAATCGGTTTGTTGTGTAATGCGGCCATAGGGATGTTGCGGACCCCAAAGCGCTTGTACAAATGCGCGGTTGGCTACAAACTCATTTTTAGCCAGCCGTTGTTGCAGTTTTTGTTTGCGGTTGGCAAGCAGGGTGTCTAACTCGTGTTGGGGGAAGGAAGCCTGGGTGAACAATTCCATTAGTAGTGGCAGGGCCTGCTCCAGATGTTTGCTGAGCGAATACAATTGAAAATTGCTGTGGGTATAAGAAACGCCTGATTCCAGATTGCAGCCATAAAATTCAAATTGTTCGGCTATTTGGTTGGCCGTATGTTGCATAGTGCCTTCGCGCAACATGCGTCCGGTAATTTCGGCCAGCAGATTTTTTTCTTCAAACCATTTCCCTGCCTCAAATGCAAAATCAGCTTTTACCACTTCCTGCTCGCCTGCCTGCAAAAGCACCACGCGCAAGCCATTGTTGAGAATAATGGTTTCGGTTTGCGGCAACTGCAGCGAAGGTGGTAAGGATATGGCGGGCGTAATGGAACGATCGATTGGCATCATATTGCAATGCTATAAAAAAAATAAACCGCGGCGCCGCCGCGGTTTATTCTGTTTTTGGTTTGGGAGATTTATTTAGAGGCGGAAAGAACTTCGGACCGCGTGCCGTTGGAGCAGGCGTATGGCGAACCTGAAGTACCTGTGGAATTTACGGTATAGAACAATGATATATTGCCACCCGAAACCGTCCCGGTGCCACCTATGGCTTCGTTTCCATCGCAAAAACGACCGGCAATGCTGATGCTGTTCAACGTAAAAGTAGTTTCGGAATTCATCATCACTTTGGTAAAGGCATATTGCACCGATCCGGCTTCCTGAACCGCTATAGAAACGGTTTTGTCGTCAACCTTATTTATGGTCAGTTCTACTTTTCCCGAACCACTTCCCGACTCATACTTTCCAACGATTTGTGTGGTGAGGTCGGTTGCTTTTTTGCAACCTGAAAAAGAAAGCAGCAACACAAAAGCTGCCATGGCGCATACTGTTGTTTTCATTTAGAATTGTTTTTTGCAAAATAGATATTGTTGGCTAAAATCCAATCACATAAAGGGTTTTGGCGATATGATGAATGGAAAAGGAAGTGGTTAAACTTGCTGTTGAGGAAGATAGTGAATGGTAGAACAATTTTCTTTTCGAAACAGTGTTGTTGAAACGCGCTGTAAATCGTGAAGTGAAACACCTAAAATCTTTGGCAGTTCTTCGTTTATGGAAGCGGCATTTCCAAGCATTTCGAAATATGCCAGATTCATAGCTCTGTTCAACACATTGGTTTCGCCAAAAGTGAGATAGGCTTCCATTTTGTTTTTCACTTTTTCCAATTCCTTTTCCGTTATCGTGCCGCTAAGTGCTTCAGCGCATTGTTGTATGGCGTGATCAGCATCCTGCATACTTATGCCTTCACTTACTTTTCCTTCAATCACGAAAAGACCGTCGTCAATGGTTTCTGTAAGATAAGCACTGATGGAACTAAACAGCTTTTTTTCTTTTACCAACTGTTGGTATAAGCGCGATGAATCGCCTGTTGAAAGCAGATCGCGCAACAAATCGCAGGCATAATAATCGGGATGGTTTCTGGCGCACATTTTATAGGCTTTATATAAAGCCGGCACGGGAACGTCGGCCTTCAATTCCAGAAAGCGTGCTTCTGATTGAGCCGGTTCTTTTGGGTAGTTTCGTTCGAAATTTTCACCGGCCGGAATAGGCCCGAACCATTTTACGGCCAGCTTTTTTACTTCCTCTAATTGCACCCCGCCGGCCACTACTAATATGGCATTGTTAGGTGCATAATATTTTTTGAAGAACGATTTTACATCAGTCATGGTGGCTTGTTCCACATGCGACAGGGCACTTCCGATGGTAGGCCAGCGATAGGGATGAACGCGATAAGCCAAAGCGCTCAACTGATGCCACACATCGCCATAAGGCTGGTTGATGTAATGTTCCTTGAACTCTTCACAAACCACTTTTTTTTGAGTGTCCAAACTTTCCTGATCAAAATCAAGCGACAGCATTCGGTCGCTTTCCAGCCAGAATGCCGTTTCCAGATTGGTAGCCGGGAGGATGTCGTAATAATTGGTGATGTCGGTACTGGTAAAGGCGTTGTTTTCACCGCCGGCTAATTGCAGAGGGATGTCGAAATCAGGGATATTCACTGAACCTTCAAACATAAAGTGTTCAAAGAGGTGTGCGAAGCCGGTTTTGGAAGGATCTTCGTCGCGCGAGCCCACTTTATACAATAGGTTCACAGCCGCGAGGGGCGTGGTAGGATCTTCATGTACCAATACTTTCAGCCCGTTATCGAGAGTAAATGCTTGAAATGCGATCATGGGGGGTGAAAATAGGAAAAGCGGGGAGAGGTGGGGGCGCGAGGCGCGAGCTGTGAGCTGTGAGCTGTGAGCTGTGAGCTGTGAGCTGTGAGCTGTGAGCTGTGAGCTGTGAGCTGTGAGCTGTGAGCTGTGAAGGATATAGCCGTGCAAGATCGTAATTGCAGTTACAAAAAATTATTTGCCTGAAGTTGATCGCAATTTTTTCTGATAGGAAATCAGCATTTTTTGGACTTCGTCTAATAATTGAAGTCCTGTTTCGGCAAGCGGCATTTGATCTTGATACAGTTCCTTAATTAGTAATAGTTCTGTTTCTAATTCAAATGCCGAACCCAATGCATATGAAAGAAATAAGTTCTGTGAAGCACCGGTCCGTCCGGCCGATTCAGCAATGTTTGCCGGTATTGATGTTGAAGCTTTCATGATTTGCAGACCTAGAGCAAACTTTTCTTCCGGCGGCAACTTGGCAGCTATCTGATAAGTGAGTTTTGCCAAAGTCATACTCTTCTGCCAAACCATCAGCGATTTAAAATTTTTCATAGAGTTAAAGTGAGCGGTAAATATCTAATTAGTATTTTTAAAGTGCTTATTATTAACACTTAATGTGATGTATGAGGAAATATTCCGTAAATCTTATTAACACAGAAGTTGTTCTTTGCTCGCAGCTCACAGCTCTCGGCTTGCGGCTGTGCTTGTTCCCCTTGATTCTTTCCCCAATCTTTCTACTTTTGCACCGCCTTAAAAGAGGCCCCTTCCTCTATTATACAAACAAAAAACAAAAGCAACATGGCTGACGTAAAACCGGATGAGATTTCGGCGATCTTAAGAGAACAACTTTCAAACTTCAAATCGGCTGCCGAACTGGAAGAGGTGGGAACCGTACTTCAGGTAGGTGATGGTATTGCCCGCGTTTACGGTCTTACCAACGCCCGCGCCGGTGAACTGGTAGAATTTACTGCCTCAGGAATCAAAGCTATCGTTTTGAACCTGGAGGAAGATAATGTGGGTGTGGTATTGATGGGTTCTTCTGATAAAGTTCGCGAAGGCGATACGGTGAAACGCAGCGGTGCCATTGCTTCTATTAAAGTTGGCGAAGGCATGCTGGGCCGTGTGGTGAACACTTTGGGTGAAGCCATTGATGGCAAAGGGCCTATCAGCGGCGAATTGGTGGATATGCCATTGGAGCGCAAAGCGCCGGGTGTAATTTACCGTCAGCCGGTGAATGAACCGCTGCAAACCGGCATCAAGGCTATTGATGCTATGATTCCAATTGGCCGTGGCCAGCGCGAATTGATCATTGGCGACCGTCAGGTAGGTAAAAGCGCCATCGCTATTGATACGATTATCAATCAGAAAGAATTTTACGAAAAGGGCGAACCGGTTTTCTGCGTATATGTAGCCTGCGGTCAAAAGGCTTCTACAGTAGCCCGCGTAGTAAAAACTTTGGAAGAAAATGGTGCAATGCCTTATACCGTAGTAGTTTGTGCATCGGCTTCCGATCCGGCACCTCTACAATTCTACGCTCCATTCGCCGGATGCGCCATTGGCGAATACTTCCGCGATACGGGCCGTCCGGCATTGATCGTTTATGATGATCTTTCGAAACAAGCGGTAGCTTACCGCGAAGTATCGCTGCTGCTGAAGCGCCCTCCGGGACGTGAGGCTTACCCTGGCGACGTATTCTACCTGCACAGCCGTTTGCTGGAAAGAGCAGCTAAGGTGAATGCCAACGATAGCATTGCCCGCGAAATGAACGACTTGCCGGAGTCGCTGAAAAATAAAGTGAAAGGTGGCGGTTCTTTAACGGCTTTGCCAATTATTGAAACTCAGGCGGGTGACGTATCCGCTTACATTCCAACGAATGTAATTTCGATTACCGACGGTCAGATCTTCCTGGAGTCGAACTTGTTCAACTCGGGTGTGCGCCCGGCCATCAACGTAGGTATTTCTGTAAGCCGCGTAGGTGGTAATGCACAAATCAAATCGATGAAGAAAGTGGCGGGTACGTTGAAGCTCGATCAGGCGCAATACCGCGAGCTGGAAGCGTTCTCGAAATTCGGTTCTGACCTGGATGCTGCTACTAAAGCGGTTCTTGATAAAGGTGCCCGCAACGTGGAAATCCTGAAGCAAGCGCAGTTCTCGCCATTTACTGTAGAAAAGCAAATTGCAATTCTGTACATCGGTACTAAAAATCTGGCGAAGAACGTTCCGGTAGCTTCGATGCGCGAATTCGAAAAAGAATTCCTGTCGCAACTCGAAAACCGTATGCCGGATGTACTGAAAGGACTGAACAAACCAATGAGCGAAGAAACCGAGAAGAAACTGGCAGACCTGGCCGCTGAGGTTTCATTGCATTTTAAAGCATAAGAGAAGGGAACTTTTCAAACTATATAGATGGCAAATCTTAAAGAAGTTCGTAACCGGATCGGCTCGGTAAACACCACGATGCAGATCACTAAGGCCATGAAGCTGGTAGCCGCTTCAAAGCTGAAACGCGCGCAGGACCGCATCCTGCAAATGCGTCCGTATTCCGAGCGGTTGAATTACATTCTCGGAAATATTATGGATGCGTTGCAAGGTGAGGATATTGCCTTGGCCGTTAACCGCAAACGCCCAGTAAAAAATGTATTGATCGTACTGATTACTTCCGATAAAGGATTGTGCGGTGGTTTCAATTCTAATTTGATGAAAACCACCAACCGTTTGCTTACTGAAACCTACGCTGCTCAGCGCGCCGCAGGAAATGTAACGCTAATGACCATTGGAAAGAAAGGTTATGATACGTTCAGAAGAATGAAAAACCTGAACGTGAATAGCGACTATGTGAGCCTGATGAACGGATTGACTTTTGAAAAGTCGCAGGAAGTTTCCACAAAAATTACGGCAGAATTTTTGGCAGAAAAGTACGATGTGGTAGAATTGGTGTACGCTAAGTTTGTGAACGCTGCCACGCAGCAGTTCATGACGGAACGTTTCCTTCCGGTAGAAAGTCAGGAAGGAGGCGCCAAGACCAAGATCCGCAACGAATATATTTTCCAGCCCGATAAGCAGGTGTTATTGCAGGAACTGGCTCCAAAAATTCTGAATACTCAGTTTTTCAAAGCCATGTTAGATACCAATGCTTCTGAGCATGGTGCGCGCATGGTGGCAATGGATTCGGCTACAAATAATGCGAACGAATTGATTCGCAGTTTGAAGATCATTTACAACCGCGAACGTCAGGCCGCTATCACTAAGGAGTTGGGCGAGATTGTAGGCGGTGCGGCAGCTTTGGCCGAGAACGGATAAGATTTCACTTCATCATGAAATAGAAAACGCAAACTGAAAAGTTTGCGTTTTTTTTTGATGGCAAGATGGCGTTTGCTGCCGATTCGGCGGTATTCACTACAGCCAGGCGCTTGCGCCAGCGGGCGACAGGGCGCGAGCCTTGGCGAGCGGTGCGAAGGAGGAACGACTGAGCACGGAAGGCGATAGCCGTACCCCGAAAGCACGCGGTGCCGCGCTGCCGGAAACTGCAAGCGCGGCTTACAAATTCAAACAGCGCGGCAGGCGCCGGAAAAGGTGTGGTAGGTGTAGTAGGTGTGGTGGGTGTGGTAGGTGTGGTGAGTCCTTCAAACATTAGAACGTCACCCATCCATAACCGCCAACGGGATGTGCATCAACCGTGGTGGGAACATTGATATTGGAAACATTGGGGCGATAATCGCGACCATTCGATGAAATGGTGAATGCAAAAGATTCATTAGCGGCATCGGGTGTTACAAAACTGCCCGACAGCAGCAAGCTTTTATATGGATTAGCCGCTGTGGTTTTGATGAGATAGGTGGTTTCTAATGTACGATGAATCACGCTATCGTTTGGCGCTCCTGCCATATCCTGATTCATCAGAAAATTTTGTAAACTGAGTGATAAATTCTGTGTGCCTCCGGAATCGGCAATGATGGCGCTGATGGTATAACGGGTAGATGGTTTTAAGTTGAAAGTTCCAATGGAATAATCGTCGGTATGGTTAAAGGTTTTGGTAATCCCACCGCCGGAAATAGTCATACTAAGCACCGGCGGAATAGTATCTACGGTTACCGGACTTTCTTTTTTGCAACTGCTCAAAGCAAATGCCATCAACAAGATCACTGAAATAGAAGGAAATACTTTCATAATAAATTGAATTTGTAGTTTTAGAAATATGATTTAGAGGCATTGCAACAGGAAACGGATAAAGTAAAAGCGCTGTTTTTTTTGGATATATGTTTTTGTAGTTATATGAAAATTATTGATAGCGTAGTTTTCCGTCGGTGATCACTACCGAATCGGTGTGGAAGGAATTGTAGAGCACTCCGGAGAAATCGGCCTCGATGTTTTCGTAATTTGCCAGAGCATTGTCGTTGATGCGGTTAAAGAAGCGCACACTGCCATGCGAATTGGAAGCAGATGAGGAAGCGGTAAACGGCATCAGCGATCCGTTTTTTAGGAAGAGGCCGTTGATATTTCCGCGTGGAATGGCAAAAGTGCCAAAACCCGAAATCGAATCGCGCGTGAGGCTGATGGATTCATCGGCAGTTTGTCCGGTAATAGTAATGCCACCGGAAGCGGTGTTGTAATAGCCCGCTATATTTTTTGTGGCAGTCCAGTTTACGCCATTTACTTTCATTTCAAGTGTGCGCACTTTTTGAGTGGTTTCCTTTTTACAGGAGGCGGTTAGCAGTATAGTTAGGATGACGAGCCCTTGTTGCAGTGTTTTCATTTGCGATTTATTTATGACGCAAACGTAGCCGCAGCAGCAGCTTCCGGCGATTCAAATTGATGACGGGAACTAAAAAAATAAGAACCTAAAATTTAATAAAGAACAGTAAATGAGTATCTTACAATATAATGGGCTTAACTGAAAATATACTTGCCGGTTTATCGACGGCGGAATTAAAAGCGCTGGAGAAGACGTGCCTGCCGGGAACGGATTCACAACCCGGATTTTTGTTTGCATTGCTTTTGAAATATGGCGATGAAGAAGATAAGGTAACCAATCGTTTCAAAAAGGAGTGGCCGAGAGGAAACCTGAGTGTGGTGCGGACGCAGCTCAATCAATTAATTTTAGGCGGGTTGTACCGGCTTTATGCAAAAGATGAGCCCGCTGCTGAAGTGAATGAGCTTATTTATCAAACTCAATTTTTTGCTAAAAAATCGGCTTATGATATTGCCGTGAAATTATTGGATAGGGCGCAGGATATAGCCGAGGAGAACGAACTGTTTCCACAGTTATCGGAATTATTGGATTTGCGGTTGTTATTCTATCAAACACGCATTCTTTCTGACGAATCGGGGAAGCGCGAAACGGTAAAACAAATCAAGGAGGTGATGTTAAAGCAACAAAACCGCATGGAATATCAGTTGCTTGTTTTTGAACAAATGGAGTGGTTGCATCAGAGTTTTATGTTGCGAACCCCCGAAGGACTGGCAAAATTTGAAGCGATTCTGAAAAGCCCTTTGATGGAGGCGGAAAGTAATGCGTTGAGCATAAAAGCGAGGATTGATTATTTTATTCTGCGCGGTCAGTATTTTTCTATTTCGAATCAGTTTGAAAGGGCATCGGAAAGTTTACAGATGCTGGTAGATTTGCTTGACGAAAATCCGGCTATCAAAAAGCAGAGAAACCTCACCTATTTTTCCACCTATTCGCAACTGGCGACGTATGGTTACATTCTAAAAGATGCGGCCAGAATGGAACATGCGATAGGTGCTATTGAGCAATCGCCGAAATACAGCGAAATTGATCGCATTGGAGCGGCAACCCTTCTCATCAATACCAAACTAGCCTATTACGATTTACTGAAGGATAAAAAGGGGCTGTATGAAACCGTTTTGGAGGCGCGTGACTTACTTCGTATTCACGCTTCAAAATTAAAACCGGATGTTCGTGCCACATTACTCCTCACGGTAATCAGCACTTTTGTTGAATTGGGTGAATATGATGAGGTGTTGGTGCTGATGCGCGAGTTTGCACCTTTCATCTATAGCAATGAGCGCGTAGATATCAAAGTGTATCTGTTCTTCTATGAATTGATCGCCCAATTGGAAATCGGAAATGAGCTGATAGTAAACGATACCCTGCAAAACTTTAATCGTTTTATGCTGCGCAATGAATTCAAAAGTGCATTTGAAAGGGTAATGGTTCAATTTCTAAAAATTGTTTCCTCAGCAAAACCCGATATGAAAGGCGATTTGAAACAGCTACTGGAACAATTACGCGAGCTTCCTGAGAAGTCGTTGCTTGATCAAAACCGGGTGATGTTTGATATTTTGGAAAATTTGATTCAGAGTAGGATTGCCGGGAAAAAATTCCATGAGTTTTTGCGGGAAGCGGGAAAAAGAGGATAGAGTGCTATTGCAGTGAGTCGTTTGTGTTGGTGATTTGTGATTGGGCGAAACTCTGAGCCACCCTATGAACCTTGAACCCTGCTGAACCTCGAAAGGGATTGGTTTTTGAACCTCGAAAGTAAAACCTTCGAGGTTGGGGTGAACCTCCAAATGGCGACTTCGTAAGTGGAACATCGTAAGTCCGAAATCCTAAAATTGGCCTGCTGGTTGAACCTCGAAGGTAGAACCTTCGAGGTTGGGGTGGGGTTGGAGTGAGATGGTTTGTTGAACCTCGAAAGTAAAACCTTCGAGGTTGGGAGTGAACCTCCAAATTGCAACTTCGTAAGTGGTACATCGTAAGTCCGAAAACCTAATATTTGGCCTGCTGGTTGAACCTCGAAGGTAGCACCTTCGAGGTTGGGGTGGGGTTGGAGTGAGGTGGTTTTTGAACCTCGAAAGTAGCACCTTCGAGGTTGGAGTGAACCTCCAAATGGCGACTTCGTAAGTGGTACATCGTAAGTCCGAAATCCTAAAATTGGCCTGCTGGTTGAACCTCGAAGGTAGCACCTTCGAGGTTGGAGCGAGGTTGGATTGGAGTGCTGGTTAAACCTCGAAAGTAGCACCTTCGAGGTTGGAGTGAACCTCCAAATGGCGACTTCGTAAGTGGTACATCGTAAGTCCGAAATCCTAAAATTGGCCTGCTGGTTGAACCTCGAAGGTAGCACCTTCGAGGTTGGAGTGAACCTCCAAATGGCGACTTCGTAAGTGGAACATCGTAAGTCCGAAATCCTAAAATTGGCCTGCTGGTTGAACCTCGAAGGTAGCACCTTCGAGGTTGGGGTGGGGTTGGAGTTAGGTGGTTTGTTGAACCTCGAAAGTAGCACCTTCGAGGTTGAGGGGAGGTTGAAATCTCGAGGTCGTTGAACCTCGAAAGTAGCACCTTCGAGGTTGGAGCGAGGTTGGATTGGAGTGCTGGTTAAACCTCGAAAGTAAAACCTTCGAGGTTGGAGCGGGCTTGAAATCTCGAGGTCGTTGAACCTCCAAAGTAGAACCTTCGAGGTTGATGTGAACCTCTCAATGAAAACAAAACTCGCAGAACGGGTTATTTCACCCGCTCAAATCTTGCCGTAAAATGCCTCAAAAATGGCGGCTCATACGTAATCTTTAACCCCCGGCTTTCTTTTTTGTTTTCAATAATGTCATCAAATACATCAATCACAAAGTCAATGTGGCTTTGCGTATAAACCCGCCGCGGAATGGCCAGCCGCACTAACTCACTTGGCGGCGCTACATGCCTCCCCTGCTCGTCATACTTCCCAAACATTACCGAACCTACTTCCACACACCTAATGCCGCCTTGCTCGTACAAATCGCACACCAGGGCCTGACCGGGAAACTGTGAAACCGGAATGTGATCGTAAAACTTTTTAGCATCCAAATAAATGGCATGTCCGCCGAATGGCCGCACCAAGGGTACTCCCTTGGCATGTAGATGATTGCCCAAATATTCGGTGCTCTTGATGCGATAATGCAGATAATCGGGGTCAAATACTTCGCGCAATCCCACTGCCATGGCTTCCATATCTCTGCCACTCAGCCCTCCATAGGTTGCAAAACCTTCTGAAATGATCAATAAATTGGTGGCTTGCTGCGCTAATTGCTGATGACGAAGCACCAACAGTCCGCCCATATTCACCAATGCGTCTTTCTTGGCGCTCATCACAAACACATCACACAAGGCCAGCATTTCTTTCGCAATATCGCGGTAGGCGTGCTCGTCATAACCTTTCTCGCGATGTTTTACAAAATAGCTGTTCTCGGCAATGCGGCAACCATCCAAAATCATCAATAAACCGAACTCATCACAAAGGGCGCGAACTTCCAGCGCATTGGCCATGCTTACCGGTTGCCCGCCTGATGAATTATTAGTGACGGTAAGAATCACCGCGCCGATATTTTTGCTGCCATGATGCAAAATGAGTTGACGCGCAGCAGCAATATCCAGATTGCCTTTGAAGGGTGCTTCCAGATTAGTATCGTGCGCTTCAGGATTCACACAGTCGATGGCCGTGGCCCCCGTAAACTCAATGTTGGCGCGGGTGGTATCAAAATGCGTGTTGCTGATAAATACCTTGTCCTTACCCCCAAGAATGCCGTAAATAATGCGTTCTCCGGCGCGGCCCTGATGCGTAGGCAGCACGTATTCCATGCCGGTTAGGTCTTTCACTTCGGCGTCCAGTTTTACCCAACTGCGGGCACCGGCATAACTCTCATCGCCCAGCAGCATAGCGCTCCACTGCCTGTCGCTCATGGCGCCGGTGCCGCTATCGGTTAACAAATCGATATACACTTCTTCGCTTTTCAGCAGAAATGGGTTGTAACCCGCTTGCTGCAAGGCTTTCCGGCGATCGCTAAAGGTAGTCATGCGCAGCGGTTCCACCATTTTGATGCGGAACGGCTCGGCCAGTGTACGTTCTTTTTTCATACTGCGAATAAAGCCGAACGAGGATGCCGGAAGTATGACATTTGTCAATTCCCGCTTTGGGATGAATTGGTGCGGATGCCGCGCTCTTCGCTGCAAGTCCTCGACCGCGGAAAGCCTAAAACCATTGCTGTGTAATCGTTCCGGGCGAATTACGAATTTCAAATTACGAATTACGTGCGCCACCTTTCTATACAGTAGCCGGCTTTGGTTAACGTCGTTTCCAGGCTTCGTAATTCGTAATTTTTCATTCGTAATTATTTTCTTGCGGTCTGCGGGCTTTCCGCTGCGATCGCTACCGCGGTTTGCGAATGGGGTAATGGGCCTCCGGCGCATGGCAGTTTCGGTTTTTTCATCCCTACTTCCCAAAAAATCAAAACGATAATTCTTTTCTATTTCCAAATTGCTCTCATCAAAGCAATTCTCAACTTTCCACTTTCATCACTTCACTTCTCCGTGTGTTTTTTTCCTCAAAATGTGGCACAATGTTTTTAAGCGGGGTAAAACCAACACATGTTTTCCCTTATAATGAGCTTTTTACTGCTGGGGCAACCCGTAGATTCGCCACTGAAATTAGTGCCACAGGTAGATGTGAATCGCTATGCCGGCAAATGGTATGAGATTGCCTCAATGCCAATTAAATGGCAGAAAAATTGCGATTGCACTACGGCCGAATATAAATTGCAGAGCGATGGCAAAATTGCCGTTTACAATAGCTGTTACGATCGTAAAAAGAAAAAACGAGTGGATACTGAAGGGAAGGCATCGGCCGTTGACGGCACTGGAAATGCACACCTGAAGGTAGAGTTCTTCCATCTCTTCAAAGGCGATTATCAAATTATTGAATTAGATGAAAATTATCAGTACGCCATGGTGGGAACTGCCGACCGGAAGTACCTTTGGATTTTGAGCCGCGCCCCTATCATGGACGAGCCAACCGCCAAGCGGTTAATTGCTCAGGCTGCGCGGCAGGGCTTCGTTACAGCCCGCCTGAATTTTACAAAACAAAGTTGTTACAATAAGTAATTTTGAGGAAAATATTCATCAAAATGAAGCAAACGAATAGTGTTATGGAAAAAATATTGGTGATAGATGACGATGAAACCATCGTTCAGTTGTTGAAGCGATTTCTGACCAAAAACAATTATGAAGTTGAAACTGCTTCATCAGGAAAAGAAGGCTTGCAAAAGCTGCAGCATTTCCAACCTAATTTGATTATGAGCGATTATCGCCTGGGCGATATGGAGGGCAGTGATCTTCTGGTAAAAATCCGCGAAGTAAGCCCTTTCGTTCCGGTGATTGTGATTACGGGTTATTCCGATTTGCGTACTGCCGTTAAAGTGGTGCGGCTAGGGGCTTTCGACTACATTACCAAACCCTTGCTGCCTGAGGAAATTCTGCATACCATAAAGCAGGCGCTCATTAAAAGTAAGAGCACTCAGGAACATGGGGTTACCGTTTCAGCTTCGCAAATGGAAGAACAGAAATCGCGACGGCCTAAGCGGAAATCAGGCGGCAACTATTTGTTCAGCAATTCGGCACAATCGCATAACCTGGAACGCCAAATTGATCTGGTAGCTCCTACCAATTACAGCGTAATAATTTATGGTGAAAGCGGTGCCGGAAAAGAAGGTTTGGCGCGAATGATTCACGAACGGAGTTTGCGTGCCGGGAAACCCTTTGTGGCTATGGATTGCGGTGCTATTTCAAAAGAACTGGCGGCCAGCGAACTTTTCGGTCATGAAAAAGGAGCGTTCACCGGTGCCCAAAACCAAAAAATCGGTCACTTCGAATTGGCTAATGGTGGTACCATTTTTCTGGATGAAATTGCCAATTTGCCTTACGACGTTCAAGTGAGTTTGCTGCGCCTTACTCAGGAAAAAAAATTGAAGCGATTAGGCAATACCCGCGAAATCGATATTGATGTGCGCATCATTGTGGCCAGCAACGAAAGACTGAGCGAGGCTTCGCGCAAAGGGAAATTCCGTGAAGATTTGTACCACCGCTTCAACGAGTTCAGCATTGATGTACCGCCACTTCGCGAACGCAAAGACGATATCCTTTTCTTTGCCGCTTACTTTCTGGAAGAAACCTGCGCCGAACTGGGTCGAGACCTGCAAGGTTTCGATAAAGAGGTGCAGGATGTGTTCCTGAAATATCCATGGTACGGTAATCTTCGGGAATTGAAAAACGTGATCCGCCGTGCGGCTTTGCTTAGCACCGGAAAAACGGTCGATGTCAAATCGCTTCCTTTTGAAGTGATTAACTTCAGCAGTGTGAACTTCGATATGCCCGAAGAAGAACCACAACGCCAACAGCCCGCAGTTGAACCGGTTTCGGCACAACAGCCGGCCGCGCCCGCTCCGGTGGAAAAACGCCAGATTCTTTCGAAAGAAAATATGAAAAAAGCAGCGCTGGAGGCCGAGTATGAACTTATTTTCAATGCACTCAAGAAATCCAATTTCAATAAGTCGAAGGCAGCAGAATTGCTGGGTGTAGATCGGAAAACGCTCTACAATAAAATGAAGCAAATGAACTTTGAAGATTAGGCATGACGAAAACGCACTTGAATATTTTGGTGATAGATGACGATCGCGATGATAGGTTCATCACCATCACTTATTTACAGGAAGTAGAATCCTATACGGTAACTATTGAGGAAGCCGCTACTTACGACGAAGCCTGGCGCAAAGTGCGAGAGAACCGCCATGATATTTATGTGATTGATTATTTGCTGGGCGCCCGAACGGGGGTGGAATTAATTCGCGAAAGTATTACGGCCGGTACTAATAAACCGTACATACTGCTCACCGGTAAAGGCGATAAGAGAATTGATGTGGAAGCCGCCAAAGCCGGAGCTTATGACTACTTGATTAAAAACGAACTGGACGCCGAAACTCTCGAACGTAGTTTTCGTTACTGTTTGCAACGCTACCACTCTTATCAGGCATTGAGCGAAAGTGAAACCCGCTATCGGGAAATCTTTAATAAAAGCAACGAAATCATTTTTATTATCGATGATCAGCAGCAGTTTATCGACTGCAATCCTGCCATTGAAACCGTAATGGGTTACAAAACAAATGAGTTGAAGCAAATGCGCTTTACCGATTTTTTTGTTTCGGCTGAGGAACGCGATAATTTCCGGAAAAAATTAATGGAAAACGGTTCGGTGAGCGACTTTGAAGTGGTATTCCAAACCCGCAATGGCGAGCAACGCAACTTCCTGATTTCCTGTGGTGGCATTGTTACACCTAAGGGACAGCAATGGTTTCAGGGTTTGCTGCACGATTATACCATTATCAAAAAGAGTGAAGCCGAGAAAATGATTCGTGAAAAAAGCGAAGCCGTTCGCATGCTGGTGCGCACCTTAGCTCACGAAATCCGCAACCCGCTCACCAACATCAATCTTTCTATCGATCAACTTCATGCCGAAATGGTAGATGGCCGCAAAGATCTTGCTGAATCGGTGAAAGAAAACAGCAAGCGCATCAACGACCTTATCAGTGAACTGATGCAAGTGGCGAACAGAGAATAGCACTGAAGTTGATACCTGAGATTGACTCTATCACGAATCACGTTGAAGAAAGGTTTCGAAAATCAAACCCCCTCATTCCCGAACTATTGCCAGCAATGGAATAGTATTGCCTAAAAGGGTGATAAAAGTTTAAATAGCCCTGAGTAGGTTGCTCAAAATGAGTAAGGCCCTATATTTTGGCAAACCGCGGTAGGGATGGTAGCGGAAAGCCCGCAAGCCGCAGCATAGAAATTACGAATGAAAAATTACGAATTACGAAGTAAATTAAGATGGTGATTGAACGCTTACGTCCTCTTTCGTAATTCGTAATTTGAAATTCGTAATTCGCCCGGAACGATTACACTGCAATGGTTTTAGGCTTTCCGCGGCTGAGGACTTGCAGCGAACAGCCCGGCATCCGCAATAATAAAAATCCTTTTTTTCTACAGCATGTTCCTGCAACAACCTCAAACCTCAGCTTTACTCATATCGCCAGAATCTTATCAGCCTCCCGGATCCCGCTCAGGTAGGCGCCGTGAGCGGTAGAGAAGTAATCGGCATGGGTGTGTTCGCCGGCAAAAAATAATTTGTCGCTGATGGCTTCGGCCAAATCATCAAAATGCCGCATTTCTGTGCCCACTGCGGTGTAGGAATACGCGCCAAAGCTGTTCTCATTGCTTTGCCATTTGGTGCGCAGCAAATTCGTGGGGTTCGGAATACCGCTGCCGTACATATCCTTCAAATGCAGCATTACCGCATCTTTCACCTCTGCATCTGTCATGCTTTCGGTTTGCCGCGCATAATCGGCATAAGCAAAAGTGAGCAACGCATTTACCGAAGGCTGATACTTCTTTACGTTCACAAAATAATTGAACTTATCTTTCACATTTCCGGTGTAGCAAATGTATTGCGTGGTATCCCAAAACGCGGTATCCCAGGTGAGCAAAAACTTGTTCACGCAATTCATACCCAGCTTTTGAATGGCCGTTTGTTTCACCGCCGGTAATGCCGGCGAAAAAGCAATACTGTTGTGCTTCAGTACGCCCAAAGGAACCGTTACTAACGCATAATCTGCTTCCGTAGTAGTGCTGTTGTGCGTCACCACCATTTTCGTTCCGGTATAATCAATTTTAGAAACGCGTTGATTCAATTGTACATTCAGGCCATTAGCCAAAAAATTGGGGATCGTATCATAGCCGTTGGTTGCAATTTTTTCAACGCCGCCGAACTCTTCGCCTTCGTGATATAACAGCGACGATAAATTGTTCAAATCGCCCGTATCGAAAGTTACGTAGGAAGAAAGCAGAAACTGCCATAATCGGTCCGTTGCCTTGGTAGGATACAATTGATTGAAAACCGTTTCAAAACTTTGTGCGGCGTTTCCGCTGTTCATCATCGTATTCAAAATGGAATACAATTCGGTTTCAGCAGCGGTGTAATCGTTAGGGTTTCTTTTAATGCCGCCTACATCGTAGCAAGACTCGGCCTGATCATCAACAGTTTCAAACGTACTCATACCGGCTTGTTGTGCTAGTGTCGTAATCGGGTTGCCGTTCACGCCATGAATCCAACTCGCGCCTTCGTCGAACGCAATGCCCAAACTTCTATCGGTTCGCAATCTTCCGCCCACTTTGTTTTGCGCTTCCAGTACGATGACGTTAAAGCCGTTCTCTTTTAGTTTTTTTGCCGCCGCCAATCCTGAAATTCCTCCGCCAACTACCACTACGGTTTTTCCGTTGCCGCGGTTCGATTCTTTTTTGCAGGCCGAAGCCAGCAACGAAGGCGCCAACAATAGCACCGGCAAGCCTTTCAGCCCTTGCTTGATAAATGCCCTTCTGCAGTAAATGTCCATTTTGTTTTCAATTTCTTAGGTTTCGGAAATAACACATTTTACCGATTCATGACCAAAATGCGCTTGATGCTAAAAGCTGCAGGTGAATCTGCTGCGGCGGAAACTGTACTATGCTCATCCCTTCATCGTTTTTTCCTTGCCTTGTACAGTAGCAGAAAGACGATTCCAATAACCAGATCGCCCAGTAAAAACAGCCTGAAAAATCCATCAGCTTCTTCACTCTTACCCAAACCGCCGCCAAAAATTAATACAGCAGTACCCAATACCGACAAAGCCAGCAGCAGGCCCACAATTGCTAGTAGCACGGCAGTGGACCATTTAAACATTTTGGCAAAAACCGGCCTGATGGTATTCATTTAATGTGCAAAATAAGCAATCCTGCTTTTCGATGAGCGCTGCATTAGCGATCCTAGCGGTATGTATAAGAACGAGATCACGGGTGTTTAAAGTGTGCTCGAAAATTCAATAAAAGTTGGATGGCCGAATATTGCGGTGGCCGTATCGGCTGCGCACGGGTTTGTAAACGAAAATTTGAACCAGCGGAAGACGAATTTTGAAAGATGGATGAGCATTGCCGGTACTATGATTGATATTGATGATGGCGGATGCCGGGTGCTTTCGGGGTACGGCTTCGCCTCCCGTGCTCGCTCGTTCCTCGCTCGCACCGCTCGCCAAAGGCTCGCGCCCTGCCGCCCCCTACCGCGGTTAGCCATAAATCAAAGCGGTTGCAATTTTGAGGAAGCATTTAGAAATTTCGAATTACGAATTACGATGAATACGGAATCTTCCTCCCGTAATTCGTCATTTTCAACTAATAATTTCTAATTCTTAACTGCGCCACAGCAATCAGCCAGATGGTGTAAGTCACCACCATAAACCGGTTGGGCAAACCAATTAAAACATCCGGACCATAAGCTCTGATTTTTGCCTTTTCGGAGTACACCATCAAAGCCGCGAAAAAGGTGAGCCAACCTATCCACAAGAGTAGCGTTGGCAAAAACAGCCATCGTCTGGAATTGCGATAGGCCGGTTGTTTGGCGAGTGCGGTAGAAATAATCGTGGCGGCAACCGGCAGCGTGAAAATCATGATGGCGCCACATATGCTGTGAATTTTATCAACCGTTCCGCGAACTACATCCGTTATCGGTTGCGAAGCGAATATACCCGCACCAAACAACGCCACCGAAATGATGAGCAGCCACCATTTGCCGATGGTGCCACTTTTAGAAAGCAGTTGATTCCATAGCGATAGACTTAAACAAAGAAAACCACCGCCCCAGCAAAAGAACGCCTGACGCATCACCCAGCCATACCGCCCGATCTCGTATTCGCTGATCAACCGCCACGTTGGACTGATTTCCGGTTTCAGAAAATGCACTATTCCCAACAGCAACAGAAACGTATAACCTAAATAGCGGGCCGCATGTAGCAATTGTAATTCGGTTGATTTCATAGTGAGGATTATGGAGCGAGATACCGCTCCGAAATTATATCGTCTTCACTTATATATTTTAGAAGTATGAAACTAATAAAGAGATGTGAAATTTACTTATAAGTAAAAATTATCTAAAAATATTCTGGTTAATAGCTGAATATTTTATAAATTAGCATTTGTGTTTCACTTAAAAGTAAAATGCACTTAGAGCCTTTGTTACTAATAAAAACCCGAAATCTATCACGTGGACTACGAAATTGTCGAAATGGAACCATACAGCGGCAGTGAAGCAAAAGTTTACTCTATTATTCCGAAAGGAGAGGAAGAAACGTTGTTTGAAATGTTTGTTGCTGAACATATAGAGTTCTACAAAAACGAGATCAAGGATATTCTTAAGCGACTAATGCAAATTGGTCATACCACGGGAGCTAGAGAAACTTTTTTTAAGCATGAAGGAGATAAGGCGTTTGTGAGCAAATACGGAAAATACGTTTGGGCTTTGTATGATGATGAAGAAAAGAAATTGAGATTGTATTGTATCAGATTTGCAAACGTGGCGATTATAGTTGGGGGAGGAGGTTATAAAGACAAATCTGTAATTAAGTGGCAGGAGGACAAAAAACTTTCTGCAGAAGTAAAAAAAGTGATGGCATACGCCGCATGCATTTTTAAGCAACTGGAGAATGGTGAATTGTATTGGTCGCGCGACAAAGCGGAACTACAAGGAAATTTTAAAAACTACGACAATGAATAAAGTGACTAAAGCGAGAAAACATACCAGTAAGAAGCTGAATGTGCTTTTAGATGAGGTTACTCCGGTAGAAATGGAACAAACGAAAAATAAAATGCTACTGGCTGCTCGTATTGAAGGTTTGATGAGAGGCAGAGGCTGGAATAAATCGCAGTTTGCGGAAAAGGTGGGAAAGAACCCCTCTGAAATAACCAAATGGCTTAGTGGAACTCAAAACTTTACCGTTGAAGTTCTTACAGAAATTGCATCTGCGTTGGGTGTTGAATTGGCATCTTTGTTTGGCAAGCAACAGATTCCCGTCTTTTTTAGAAAGGAAATTGTAGTTCAGTCGGTTGCCATGCCTTCTGCAATAACAGTTACCACACCTTATGAAAAGGGAACAGATGTTGTTGGAACTATTAACATCCCGGTTCCGGGAGTAAGGTATTATTCACAGTTACATCAGGTAAATTATGGCAGAAATTAAGAGTAAGGATTTTAATGTTGAAATGCAGATAAGGGGAATTGAGTTATTGAATGGCTCATTGAATTTACCTGCTTCACCCACTACACCATTAACCAACTTTAATTTCAACATTAACATTGAAAGCCGTGCTGATGTGGCCAACAAGCTGGTTTTTGTGATTGTGCATATCGACATAAAGAACGAAGATCATTCGTACATTCTTGGTGCATTGTCGGTAAGTTGCATTTTTGAAATTGTAAATTTTGAAGATGTCATAAAAATTGAATCCGACGGGCAATTCAATATTCCGCAAGGGTTGATCGAAACACTCAACAGTATTTCGATCTCCACTGCACGGGGTGTGATGTTTTCTACATTCAAAGGTACGTTCTTACATGGGGCCGTCTTGCCGGTAATAGATCCAAAACAGTTCAGTATGACTCCCCCAAACGCTAATAAGTGAGGTAAAGCCTTATATGTAGCAGAGGTAGATTTCTATGTAGGCACTACTTCAGGAAAGCAGCATCATCAGGTTTGATTTGAAGCCTAGTTACTTTATAGGTTGGTAGTACAGTATGGTAACACCTGATGGAAGTGTTTTAGTTTGAAGAAGATTGAAAACAATGCGTTCCCCGATGTGGTCAAACAATCGCAACCCATGGCCCTCCACCATCGGGTGAATACAAATCTGAAATTCATCGATGAGATGGCTGTTTAAAAGTTGGATGATCAAACTTCGGCTTCCAATTAAAATATCTTTTCCCGGTTGTTTTTTCAGGGCTAAAACAACTTCGTCAATTGGCTGATCGGCGATTTTTGCTGAATCCCATTCTGTATCTTTCAGCGTGTTGGAGAAAACAATTTTTTCGATGCTGTTTATGGAAGCTGCAAAGTCGTTTATCGACTGCCGGTCAGAAGGATGCTGCAGTAGATTTTGCCAGAACTGCATGAGTTGGTAGGTAATTCGTCCATACAAGATCACACCGGCCTGATCAATCAGATTGGCGTAATGGTAGTGAAGTGCTTCATCTACAATTCCAACCGTATGATCGCACACCCCATCCAGCGTCATATTGATAGCCGCAATTACTTTTCTCATGTTCAAATGTTTGAGTGTAGCATTGGCGCTCTTACACCGCCAATTTTATCTGGTGAAGCTAATTCTAAAAAATCATGCGCCAGGGAAGAGGTGCATTGTCAACTGCCATGGAATGCAATAATCTGTTACCATGAAAATGATAGATACCCCTTCATCGTCCATCGTCCATCGTCCATCGTCCATCGTCCATCGTTCATCGTCCATTGTTCATTGTCCATCGTCCATCGTCCATCGTTCATCGTTCATTGTCCATCGTTCATCGTCCATCGTCCATCGTTCATCGTTCATTGTTCATTGTTCATTGTTCATTGTTCATCGTCCATTGTTCATTGTCTCACGCTCCAAACTGCCGCAGATGGTGATCAAGATGTTTGTAGGAAACATAGCCTACCTGCTCCTTATTCATCCTGCCGAAAAACGGATGAATAAAATCGTGATTTGAAAAATTATTGTACGCTTCAATCCGCGCGATCCACTGTTGTTTTTGCGTTTCCAGATCGCCTGAAACTGCCGAAGCTTTTAGAGCCGGACTGGTTGGCGTATTTTTCGTAAAAGGCGCATCGTTCTGAATCACTTTATTGAGCAGGAACGGACCGATGATGCGGCCGATAAAGACCCTTGGAATCTGGATGTTGCCCAAATACATATCATCGCAGCGCGAGCAATGCTCCACCATTTCCTGCAGTTGCATGTTGCCCCACAGCGCACGGTTCGAAGCATTCAGGCTTTTGATGCGGCCAATGATTTCATTTTGAGTAGATGCGTCAAATATCGATTTCATGTTTCAAAGGAAACCAATCAGCCAAACTTTCAAAATTCACCACTTCCGATGGGCGATTTAAAAGTTACGAATTAGGAATGGAGTGGTTTTCCCCGTCATTCGTAATTTATAAATCGTAATTGAAGTTTTTATGGCCGAAACTCCCATGAGACTGCTAACGCACGTCTCGCGGGAGTTTCGCAATTGCCACGGCGCGGGGGCAAGAAGAAGACTTGCGGGAGAGGAGGGAGTTAGTTGGTACTTGCTTCTCTTTGTAATTTTACTTGAGAGAAGTGTGGAAGATTGTAAGGAGATATAAAATTGTTGGTCATGATTTATTTATTTTAATAGCGTTGATTTTTAGGAATGATGAAAGTTTGGTTGCGATAGTTAAGAGTTACTTGGTCTGCATTTGCAGCTTCTAAGGAAGCGGTTAATGTTCCTTTCAATGTTGAATTAGAAGTCAAAAAGGCAACCTGAACAGCATAAACTAAAGTGTCTTTATCAGTTACATTTTGAGGATTGTTCAAAGCGTTTTCACAACACTCCTCCACCATCGCTTTGTGTAATGGATGAAGTTCTTTAATTGGTAAGTATCCAACTGCTTCTCTATAAAGATCGTCTGCTGCCATTTTTTTTGTTTTTTCTTGTATCTTTGCATCAGCTCAGTAGTTCATGCGGATAGAACGCGGACCTGCTAAGTCCGAGAGGGGGGTTCGAGTCCCCCTTGAGATTATTCTCTCCTTTGTTGGAGTCAAAATATATAAGACCACCCAAAATGTGGTCTTTTTTTATTTGATGAAGTTTACTTGAAGTTGGCATTTATCTTTTTGACGAGTTTATAAAATTCTCCAAAATGGTCTTCTCCTGGTTTCGCTGATGACTTAAACTCATCAAGATATTTTCTCTTTAATGTGTTTTGAGCTTCTTTTTTGTCAGATGAGTTTTCCATCGCTGCATCAACAATGTCTGGATATTTTGTCCGAACTGAATTTTTTATTTCAATTGGTAAAAGGCCTTCTATTAATTTTTTACCAACTTCGTTTTTCCCAACTGGCAAGAGATTCTTATTTTCAATGAAGCCAATTGATGTCAATGGTTTCTTTACAGAATCATACTTGTCATAATCTACTGTAACAACCACATTAGAGAATCGATTTTTAATGAAACTCGTTATAGATGTATTCTTGATTACATCAGCTCCGCCATAAGGATAGATTTCTATGTTTTTTCTTAGTGCATTGTTTCCGTGTGCAGGGTCTTTTAATAACTCGAAATATTCTTTATCAATTGGTCCTTCCACTAAGACAACATTATTTGAGTCATTGAAAATAGTGGACTTTAGTGGTCCAAAATCTTCACCGTTTATCCCTAGCGCTAATGCAAAAGGCTCATACCAATTGTCTTCTTCAGTATTAGTAATAACTGAGCCCTTCTCTTTTGCTTTACTTTTCAAATCTCTATCTACAAGAATGTTTGCTAGTTGGGTTTTGTGGCTTAAAAGATAAGGACTATGTGTTGTAACGATAACCTGAATCTTAAATTCATTAGCAAGGTCTTGTAGTATTCGCCCAAATTCTGCTTGAGCAGAAGGATGAAGAAAACTTTCAGGTTCTTCAATTAATACAATAGGATAAATCTTTTCTGTTTGATTGGAACTTTCTTGAAACTTACGAGCATTCAGCAAACTCATAAAAATTAATGTTCTGTTCTTTGTTCCGCTGCCCCATTCTTCTAAAGAAACATCTACACCTTTTTCCTTTAATGAAATTTCAATTGATTCTCTTTCAAGTTTTAACCCTTGCATCGAAAAGCTAACTTCATATTTGTCTTCAAGTCTGCCTAGTAAATTCGATAGTTCGTCTTGTTGCTTTTTCAAAGATTTTTGAACTGATTTTAAGACTGTATCGATTTTGTCTGAAATCTCTTTTTTGTCTTTCTCCGTAATAAAATTGTTTATCGAGTTTTTCTTTACACTAAATGGAGAGAAGGAATCGTTTTCGGTTGAATTATGAAAGACTACGGTCTCAGATGTTTTTATACGTCTTAAAACTTCTCTTTTTGAAAAGTCTTTTTCAATTTCAATTTCTCCAAACTTAATTTTATAGTCGCTGGAGTTGTCTCGTTTTTTGTAATAATCTATGCATAAAAGCTCTTTTTGATTTCCTTCATTACCTGTTTCATCTTTCAATATCAAGTCTCTTATGAATTTAAATAGTGAAGAGTCTTCATCTTTGTCAAGTTCTAATAAGAGTTTGATGTGAATATCTTCATTTGTGTGTTTCTTCCATTTAGTGAAGTCATTTTTGTAGTTAATGTCACCATAACCAATAAGTTCGTCAGGTAACATTCTTACAAAATAACCACTACTAAGTAGATTTCTTATTGCTTTCAAAATGTTGGACTTACCGGCATTATTTTTCCCGCATACAGCAGTGTAATAATGACAGAACTTCAATGAAACGTCTTCAAGTGTTCTGTAGTTCTTTACTGTCAATTCTTTGATGAACATATTTTTGTCGTTTTACTTGTTGTCGTTTTATGCTTGCAGTTAACGGTTTACGTATTGGCGATGGTGGGGCATTTGGAAAACGTCAGCCCAACATTTGCACAAATACCCAATAGAATTACAAATGTTGAGTTTACAACTGTCAGCCCCACTATTGCCAATACGATGTTAGCGGCTGGGCTATTGTCTGTCGAAATTGTAGTTTTCATATTTGTCAGCACCAGTTTTTAATTTTTTCAAGTTGAGTTGTCTGTTCGATGGTCAGTCCTTTTAATGTTATGTCAGTTTTATAATGCTTGTATTTTGGGTCGGTCAGTTTAATATCTACTTCTCCTTTTACAATTTGTTTAAATGTTATTCGGTCTGGTTTGTAAGTGTCAAGATATTTAAAGATGTTTTTTGTTGTTGCAATGTCAGAGGTCAGCAAAACAGGAGCAAAGAAAACTTTGAAAACAAAATCTTGTCTGCGAACAATTGCAAGGTAGTTGTCAAACAAATAAAGGTCGCAACGATTGTTTGGATAGATATATGTCTTTAGTCCGCTTGTTTCCGAGTAACGAAGTTTTATGTTTTGGAAAACGGTCGGTTTTAATCTGCCTGCTTGTCCAATAAATTTATCTATTGCTGTCCGTTTCCGCTTATTGTAAGAAGCTAGAAATATATAAAGTCCCACCAAAGCGATGAAAATAAAAGTTGCAAAGAATGTCAAGATACTTACTATGGGCATTTTATTATCTGTCGTTAATTGTCTATTTTTTTGTCAGTCATTTTAGTTGTTAGTTGGTCTTCAAGCCTTGCCGCTAACTCCCAGCTTTACGCAACTCTATTGCGTAAAGCCAGCTGTTAAAATTTAATAAGTGTATGATTGTGAGCGTTTTGTTAATCAACCAATTCTGCTTTACGCATTGCGCAAAGCAGATTGTTAATGATTTAATAGCATCATCTACAGGAAACGGCCTGGGGGTGCGGGGTTTGGCGGTGGCGGTGAGCATAGCGTTTAGTATTTGATCAGATTGCTTGAGCAGCCTAATGGGTTGATTGAGAATTTAAAGCTAGAATTTTTTTTGGATTGGGGAAGTGGGGAGGAGGTGCAAGTTATGAGCTATGAGCTATGAGCTGCGAGCTATGAGTTATGAGCGGCGAGCTATGAGCTATGAGCTGCGAGTTATGAGCTATGAGTTGTGAGTGATGAGCTTTGAGTGGCGAGTGATGAGCTGTGAGTAATGAGCTTTGAGGGTAAGGAAGAATCTGAATTTGGGGTTTGGGGAGGTGGTTGGGTTTCTTTTTCTGGCAGCTATTAGTAGAGGCTTCTTTTTAAAAATGGGAGTAAGTAATAAGCTATGTTTGGGGCAGGGTGAGGTAGGAGGGTAGGAGGCGGGTAGCTATGGTATTCAGGGATGGTGGCTGCCGGGTTATAGGTTTCTTAAGAAATGAAGACCTAGGTGAGGCATACGCGTGAGCGACCGCAGCGGAAAGCGTTTTTTTGCGATGTCTTCGGTTTGGGTGAAGTAGTACCTAATTCCGCAAAAAAACCTTGGGAGCGTAGGGCGCGACCCGAAACCCGCATCGGGCACGGTTGGGTTATTGGTGCCTTTTACAGCGGGTTGAGGGACACGCCATAGGAGACAATTACGAGTTATAAATTACGAATTACGAGATTGGGGAATCAATTACGAATTAATAATTACGAATTACGAAGAGGGGAGAATCAATTACGAATTACAAATTACGAATTACGGGGTTTAGGCTTGTAGCTGATGACTTGCGTCTTGCGACTTGCGACTTGTGTCTTGCGTCTTGCGTCTTGTGTCTTCGTCCTGCGACCCCGCAACCCTTTGGCTTCGCCTGCCGTCTTAGAGTTGCAGATTGTCCGTTTTCTGCTATATTTGCCATACATCAGTTCTGAATGATCCAATTCTACATTTAGTATTTTTCGAACACTAATTGTTATTCAACATGTATTTTTCCAGCAGGCGTTTAGCGGCTGTCGTTCTGACAACCGTTACAGCAGTGTCTTCTTTTGCTCAATCCAGCGATAAAGTCACCTTCAATCCTAACCTTATCAATACCGTTACCACGGCATTGCCTTTCCTCCGTATTGTGAACGATACGCGGTCGGGTGGTATGGGTGATGTGGGTATCGCCATCGATCCGGATGCGAACGGGGCGCAACTGAATGGGGCAAAAATGGCCTTTATTGATAAGGATTATGGTTTTGGTTTGTCTTTCACGCCATGGCTGAAACAATTGGTAAACGATATTTACCTGGCGCAGTTTACGGGTTACTACCGCATCAAAAAGGTGCAAACGATTCATGTGGGTTTCCGCTATTTTTCTTTGGGAAACATTCAATTCACTAACGATCAGGGCGACCCTACGATTCAGGTGCGCCCGAATGAACTGGCGGTGGATGCGGGCTATGCGCGGCGTTTGGGAAAGATTGTTTCGGTAGGGTTAACGCTGCGTTTTGCGTATAGCAACATTGCTCCGGGGGGTATTCCGGGTCCGGGTGGTGAGGTGATTAAACCGGCATTGGCGGGGGCTGCGGATATTTCGGTAATGGTGAACAAAACGTTTACTTCAAAAACGAATCCGATGACGCATGAACTGAAGTTTGGCTTGTGCTTCTCGAATCTGGGTAATAAAGTGACGTATTCGGCCAATAATGTGAAAGACTACATTCCTGCGAATTTGGGTATTGGTTTAGGGTATGTTTTGAACGTAGATAAGAATAACTCGATTGGTATTTATGCTGATTTCAACAAATTGCTGGTGCCTACGCCAATTCCAAGAGATTATTATTTGGATAAAGCCGGGAATAAGCGTCCGCAATATTTTGCAGAGAACGACCCGAATGTTTTAGATTATCGGGAATGGTCGTCGGTAAAAGCGATTTTCAAATCGTTTGCCGATGCGCCGGGCGGCGCCAAGGAGGAGTTCCGCGAGATTACAACCGGCATTGGCGCGGAGTATTGGTTCCGCAAGATGTTTGCGGTGAGGGCGGGTTATTTTTACGAGCATCCTACGAAGGGCAATCGTCAGTTTGTGAGTGTAGGGGCTTCGGTAAAGTATAGTGTAGCCGGTTTGCATTTATCGTATTTGGTGCCTACATCGAACTTGCGCAATCCGTTGGACAACACATTTCGTTTGTCGCTCACTTTTGATTTCACGAAGGGGCAGTTTGCGAAGAAGGCTGATGACGGAGCGGTTCAGGGGTCGAGTGTAGTGCCTGTTGCGGAGCCGGTTCAGAAATCGCGCCGTGCGAAGAACATCAGCGGATCGCAGAAGGCGGATCCGGTGGGTTCGGATCCGAATGGGACGGTAGAGCCGCCGATTCCTACGAAGGAGTAGGGGGAAGACGCAAGGCGCAAGACGCAAGTAGAGAGCGGAGAGCAGCGAGCTATGAGCTATGAGCTGTGAGCTGTGAGCTGTGAGGAGTGCATGACTAATTATTGCTTTGGTAGCTTTCAGACACAAGACGCAAGTAGCAAGTAGAGAGGGGTGAGCGGAGAGCGGCGAGCTTCGAGCTATGAGCTGTGAGTTGCGCGAGACACAAGACACAAGATGCAAGTCGCAAGATGCAAGTAGCAAGTAGAGAGCAGTGAGCTATGAGCTTCGAGCTATGAGCTGCGAGGTGAAGGATGTCTGATTATTGCTGTAGTAGCTTTAAGACACAAGACGCAAGACGCAAGACGCAAGATGCAAGACACAAGACGCAAGACGCAAGACGCAAGACGCAAGTCGCAAGATGCAAGTAGCAAGTAGAGAGGGGTGAGCTATGAGCTTCGAGCTATGAGCTGCGAGGTGAAGGATGTCTGATTATTGCTGTAGTAGCTTTAAGACACAAGACACAAGACACAAGACACAAGACGCAAGTAGCAAGTAGAGAGGGGTGAGCTATGAGCTTCGAGCTATGAGCTGCGAGGTGAAGGATGTCTGATTATTGCTGTAGTAGCTTTAAGACACAAGACACAAGATGCAAGTCGCAAGATGCAAGTAGCAAGTAGAGAGCTATGAGCTGTGAGTTTAGAGCTGTGAGCTTCGAGCTATTTTACTTAATACTTGCTACTAACGACTAACTACTAACGACTAACTACTTGCTACTTGCTACTAACGACTAACTACTTGCAACTAAGCCTCTCACTTTTCATTCCGCTTCTTTGCGAAAAAGTTCGACATCAATGCGCCGCATTCCTCTTGTAGAATGCCGCCAACAATTTCAGTTTTTGGGTGAAACATTTCTTTACCGAAGCGCGAGAATCCGGCTTTGGGATCGGCAGCGCCGTACACCACGCGGCCTACGCGGGCCCAGCGCAAAGCGGCGGCGCACATGGGACAGGGTTCTACGGTCACGTATAATGTACAATCTTCCAGAAATTTGGCGCCCATGTAATTAGAGGCGGCTGTGAGGGCGATCATTTCGGCATGGGCAGTTACATCGCACAACTTTTCTACCTGATTCCAGCCCTTGGCAATAATCTTGCCGTTGGCAGTTATCAACGCTCCTATCGGCACTTCATCGGCATCAAAAGCATACTGCGCATCTTTCAGCGCCAGCCGCATAAAATTCTCATCGTCCTTCCGGTTCATCGCGCCAATTTAAAATGAAAAAATATCCGGCAATAGCGGGCAATAGCAAATTGATACACCATAGCAGAAAAGGCGCCGTAGCCACTGCAGCGGGGTTGCCTTGCGGAAATAGCAATAACGCCATTCCCCCGCGCGTAACCACATCGGCCATGGGCGAAAGCGGCGAAACCGATTGCATTGCCAGCAATACGGCCACGGCAGCAAATAATTCTACAGGGGCATGGGTAATACCGGCCATGCGGAACAGCAAGGCGTACTGACATAAATAAATACCATAGCGGAAGGCGCTGAGGCTAAGAATTTTTATGCGCTCAACGCCTGTGGGCAAGCGGGTTTCAGGAATAGATACGGCCGGGAAAAATCGAAGAAGGGTGGTGAATTTTTCGAAGAAAAAAAAGAGCAGCAGCAAACCCACGGCAAAAGTAGTAAGCAAGGGAGCGGCAAATGTGGAAGGAATGTTTTTCACTGAAACATTCATAAAGGGCAACATTGCCAATGCCACGGCAAAAGTGACGAAGCTTTGTGCGAGGCCGCCGAGCGCGCTTAAGTACAGCGAGGGAATGCGTAAGGGTTGCGGTAATAACAAAGCGCGGCCGGCGAATTCGCCAATGCGCGCTGGTGATGCAAAGCCGGTAGAAACACCGCCTAATACTGACGCGCCTGCTTGCCGGAAACTCACACTGCCGCTGTGTTCCAGTAATAATTTCCATTTGAGCATCTCCACCAGCCAGTTGAGTGGCATCAGCAGCATCACCATCAGCAGCCAACGATAGTGTTGCTGCCAAATTTGAACAAAGTGCTGCCATTGCAGTGTTATAGGGGCGTTTTGAAAACGCTGCCAAATCACAACAGCCATCCAAAAGAAAATGGCTACTTTCGAAAAGTTGATCAGCAAATTCCACTTCTTCATAGGCAGCGTTCTAAAGTGCAAAAAGTTTCGAAACCACGCATCATTTTAGGCATCGACCCCGGCACAGTGGTACTGGGTTATGGTGTAATTGAAGTATCCGGCAACCAGTTGAAACTGGTGAGCATGGGTGTGGTTCAATTATCCAAGCATGAAGATCCGCTGCAGCGTTTAAAAATTATTGCTGAAAAAGTAAAAGGATTGGTAGAACAATATCATCCGGAATGCTGTGCCATCGAAGCGCCTTTTTTTGGGAAGAATGTGCAAAGTATGCTGAAACTGGGCCGCGCGCAAGGTGTGGCTATTGCAACGTTGTTGTTGGAAGACGTTAGTGTTACGGAATATTCGCCTAAAAAAATCAAGCAAAGCATTACCGGCAATGGCAATGCTTCAAAAGAACAGGTAGCACTGATGTTGCAGCAGTTGTGCCACTTTTCGATGCAGCCAAAATTTTTGGATGCCACGGATGGATTAGCCGCAGCGGTGTGTCATCATTTTCAAAATGGCAATGCAGTAGCTTCAGGGAAAAAATATTCAGGATGGGCAGATTTCGCTAAGGCGAAGGGCCACATTTAAATCAATTCATTTTCTGCAATTCGGCGTCGATGCGGCGTTTCAGCGCATCGGAAATGCTCACCAGCGGCAAACGCAGATGCGATTCGCATACGTTTTTCTTTTCCAAAACATATTTAATACCGCCGGGATTGCCTTCGGCGAAAAGCATATCGGTTACATCAACCAGCGGGTAATGGAGTTTTCTTGCCGTTTCGAAATCGCCTTTCAGACCGGCGCGTACCATATCGGAAAACGGCTTTGGAAAACCTTGTGCCGAAACAGAGATCACGCCGTGAAAACCTAATGACAGCAAGGGTAGCGTGATATTGTCGTCGCCCGAAAGTTTGAGAAATTCCGGTGCAGTTTCTTTCACGATTTGCATGCATTGCGAGAAATTTCCCGAAGCTTCTTTGATGCCGATGATATTGGGAACTTTAGAAAGTTCGATAGTAGTTTCGGCATTGATGTTGGAACCGGTTCTACCCGGAACATTATAGAGAATGATAGGGCGAGGCGCTGCGGCCGCTACGGCTTTGTAGTGAGCAAGTATACCGGCTTGTGTAGGTTTGTTGTAGTAAGGTGATACGGAAAGAATGGCATCGATGCCATCAAAATTGAAGCGGGAAATTTTGGCGATGAGCGCGGCGGTATTGTTGCCGCCAAAGCCTGCGATAAGCGGCACGCGTTTATTCACCAATCGAATGGTGTGTTCTATTACCGCCTGAATTTCTTCTTCATTCAGCACCGCCGATTCGCCGGTGGTGCCCATAGTAACCAGGTACTCTACACCACCGTTAATGCAGTGGTCGATCAGTTTTTTCAGACCGTCGAAATCAACCGCTCCGGAGGCGGTGAAGGGTGTAACCAGGGCCACGCCTGTGCCGTGAAATTTGGTATGCATCAGTTGATGGAATTACGTACGCGTTGGGTATAGTTGCGCAGGGCGGTGCGGAACTCAAGGTGGTTCTTCTGCATGTCGTTCACAATCTCAATGGCTGCCAAAACATGGGTGAGTTTTTCGCCTTCATCTTTACCTTCTACCGGAAATGGCGCAGGCTGTTCGTTAAGAATAGCTTCTTCGGCGGCGCGAAGCTGCGCCAGATCAAAGTTTTCGGCCAGTTGCTTGATTACGGGTATCTGCATCAGAGCGTTTCTAAAAGATTAACGAGAACTTCTTCTTTGGAAGTGGCTTCGCCTTTTACAAGTTGCCCGTTCAGGAAAGTAGCAATGAAAGGAAGGTTATCAACCTGAGCGGCTTTGCGCGCTTCCGGATTATTTTCAGCATCTACTTCAACGAAGGTGATGTGGGCGAAGCGTTCATCGTTCGACAACCTTTTAAATTTTGGAGCGAACAGTTTGCAGGATCCGCACCAATCGGCATAATATTTCACCACTACTTTAGAATGTTTGGCTAACTGATTGTTAAAAGCTTCATCGTTCCAGCTATGCACTGCCATGCTTCAGATTTTTTGCAGAGAGGAAGGGATTCGAACCCTCGAAACGCTTTCACGTTTACACACTTTCCAGGCGTGCTCCTTCAACCACTCGGACACCTCTCTATGGGTGGGCGAAAATAACAAACGGCAGCGGATTTTCTATTCTGATTTTAGCTGCCGTTTGGCCCTTTGTTCGTTATCGGCAAGGCGTTTGTCTTTTTGATTATGGTGGGCTTCGTCGATACTGTGAGAAGAATGGATATTTTCTTCGGCTTTGGCACTTTTTGAAAGGGTAACGTAGAACCGTTTGAGCACTTCCAATTCGCTGTCGGTAAGATCTTCGATATCCACCAAACGGTTGCTGGCGTCGCGGTTAGAGGCAATTAGTTCATTCAGTTTGAGATGAATTGCCACGGTGTCTTTATTCTGCGATTGCTGGATTACAAATACCATCAGAAAGGTAATGATGGTAGTACCGGTGTTAATGACCAGTTGCCAGGTGTCAGAGAAATGAAATATGGGACCCAAACAAGCCCAGATGATAACGATGGTTACGGCTATAATAAAGGCGTACGGACTTCCGGTACTTTTGGTAACAGCGCTTGAAAAGCGGTTGAAGAATAATTTTGCCGGACTAATGGCGGTGTTTTCGTTCATAAAGAAAATTTGAATGGCGATAAATATAACTGAAAGGTATATGCAGGCATAAAAAAAGCGGCCCCGAAGGGCCGCTGCGAAAACTGTTTTTCATTTTATTTCAAAAAGCCGGAGAGCAAGCCGCCAATGCCGCCGCTTTGTCCGCCCATTACTTGTTTGGCAATACCGGCTACATCAATGCCGCTGCCAGATTGTACTTTGCCCAGCAGATCGTTGAAATCAACGCCGCCGGCAGTGCCGCCGCCCAGTGACTGCACCACTTGATTCATGTTGAAGGTGCTGTTGTTAGGATCGGCGGTTTGTTGTGTGAAATGCGACATTACCTGCGGAATTAACGAGGTGGCAATGCTTTGCGCCTTTGAAGGATCTACATTGAACTTGGAGGCAATACCTGCTGCAGCCGATTGCACAATGTTCTGCACAATAGGATTGGAGGCCATATCGCCGCCTTTGCCGCCAAACAGTTCCATTACGCCGCCCAGGTTGCCGCTGCCGAGCTGTCCGGCCAGTCCGTTTTTGATGGCTCCGGCTACTTCGTTGATGGCGCCTTCATTGTGTTCGTTAGGAATAGCATCGTTCTTCACGATTTGATCTTGAGCTTGTTGGGTTACGAGTTGTACGAGTTCTTCAAACATGGTTTGTGTTTTTGATTTGGGAGGAAGGTAGGGAAAATCGTGCCAAAAAAATGAACTGTGAAGTTTTAGGCGTGGTGAAGGAATTATAGCCAGGCGAAGAACCCTTGGCTTACGATTTAAAGGCTGCACGCGGTAGCGATCGAAACGGAAATCCTTTTTACGCGGCCTGAAGGTTTAAGCGCCGGGCGGATTTGCGATAGGTGAATTGAAAATGGGATTGAAAATAGTGGTGGCCGCGGAAAAAGATTGGAGTGTAGAGCGCGGCATCCGCCAAAATCAATTTAAAGTGGAAAATTATAGACCAAAGATTGTCTTCAATTGGTAATAAAAAAGAGGGGTTACCTTGCGGTAAACCCCTCCTGCATAGCAACTTAACAGTGAAATTACTGTTTCGTAAATTTCACCACGCTGCTGTGTTCGTTGTTATAAAGACGAATGAAGTACACGCCTGTTGCCAAATCAGCTACTTCTAATTTTTTGTCTTCGTACGGATCGAAGTTTACGGAGCGAATGTATTCGCCGTTTTCGTTAGTAATAGCCGCCGTAAGCGCACCATTCCAGGAAGTGGCAATATTCAAATTGGTTACCGCAGGTACGGGGAACAATTTCACCTGGGCTACATCTTCTACGGTTTGGATTCCGGCTGCCGGAGTTTCGAATACTGCAAACGGACTTAGCGAAGTAATGTTATTGCGCGTAATGCTGAACATGCCGTTCGCTTCGGTAGTTGCGGTGGTGTTGGTGCTCATATCCCAATTTCCGGAAGTGTAATGCGACAGGTAGGCATTGTTATGGTTGAAACCATTTACTTCCAAACCTGCGCCCCACATAGCTTTGAGCGACAAGTTTACGTTCGTCATATTGTCGGACTCCACAAACCAGGTGTTGTTGACCATGTGGCCTGAAGCAGCCAGATTGCTTCCCATTGAGCCTTGAGCATATACTCCTGTTTTAGCGGTAATGCTTATTGCAGAAGCGGTAGTTCCGGTACCTTGAGTGACCATAGCCGGTGCATAACCGCTGCTGTTTCCAACATGGAACATGCCTGAACCGGAAGCTGCCAGATGCATGATAAGGCTACCTCCGCTTTCGGTGTTCACATACGAAGTGGAAGAACCGCCAGTGATAGTACCGCCATTCATAATTTCCAGATCGTTGGCGCCGATATCCATAATACCGCCGTTAAGGGAAAGGTTTCCTGAAATATTCAGATCAGAGTTAATCACCCACATTCCTGTACCGGTATTGTTGATTGAAAGATTACCCACGGTATGGCCTGAAGCGGTAAAACTGAGTGAGCTGGCGCTGCTACTGGCTGAGGTGATGGTAATATTAGAAGCTGAAGTGCTGTGCAATTGGCCGGTTCCTGATGCCATTCCATTCAAATTAAGATGGTGACCGTTCAAGTTCAGTACGCCGCTTTGCAGTTGCAGCACTGTCATCACATTGAGATTGCTCATCAGGTTGGTGGTATTGCTGCCGCTTCCGCCGCCATTATAAATGAGAGTAGCCAATGTTCCTGCTGAAGAACCAAAGTTCAAACCGGAAGTTTGAGCGCTGTTTAGGATCAAAATCGCATTGGCATCGCCTTGCAGGTAGCCTGTACCTGAGGTGTTGCCGTTGAGTGTAAGTTGACGCCCTGAAAAATTAAGTACACTACCATTGGAAAGGGTGAGTTGGCCGTTAATAACCAGGCTGCTACCGAGCATAGCGGAGTGGCCGCTGCCCAGATTTAGTGTAAGGTTATGAATGCTGTTTCCATTTCCTGCTGAATTAAAAAACAGATTATTTGATAAACTGGAAGAGCCTGAAAAGGTGAGATCGGAATTGTTAGCGCTCAGAATGCCGGAGCCAATTACGTCATCCATTACCGTTAAGCTGTGACCATCTACATTTAATGATCCGCTGGTGAGGAAAAGTGTTCCGTGAACGGTAAGATCGTTGTTGATCATCACTGAGGTAGCGCTTGCAGAACTTACGGTCAGATTTCCCACATGATTTCCGCTGGAAGTGAAACGCAGCGCGCCGGTAAGACCTGCTGAAGCGTTCACCGCAATATCGGAGGAAGACGAAGAGTGAATAGCGCCTGTTCCGGTAGCAGCAAAGTTACCTGAAGTTCCAAAGGTGAGGTTGTTGCCATTCAGAATCAGGTTGCCGCTTTGAAGGGTGAGCATTCCGTTAATAGTGGTATTATCGGTTAACGTTACATTGCTGCCGGAGTTTTGGTTGAGTGTAAGGTTTTGCAAGTGAGCATCGCTTAACTCTACACCACCCGAAGCGTTGCCGCCCAGATAAATTACATTGTACATATTGGAAAATCCGCCGGTGCCACCATTATTATAATTCCCATTATTAAAGATGAGGTTAGCGTTTGCAGCCACATCTAACGTTCCGGTGGTGTTGGTCCAGGTACTGTTCATCAGATACAGCGCTTTGTTGACGGTTACATGGGCGGTGTTATTAATAAGAAGGGAGGATGACATCAAATAATTGGCGGTCATATTTCCGGTAAAGTTGGTCATAGAGCCCGCCAATATCCAAGCCGAATCGGCCACGATATTTCCGGTTCCGTAGAGGTATGTGGCATTGAGGCGCAGGGCGGTGTTGGTTGAAGAAGTGAGGGTGCCGTTAACGGTTAGTGAATTAAGTGAGGTTAACAGATCAGAATTTTGATCGAGGTTAACAGTATATCCGCTGCCAATCACAATTTGATCGCCTAAAACGAGGGAGAGTGGCGCTACGCCTCCTGCCCAGGTAGAAGTGCTGGAAAAATTGCCATTGGCTACGGCCGTGAAAACGGTGGCTTGGGTTTGAAGCGTTCCCAGCAACATTACGGTTGCGAACGCAAATTTCAGATGGTGTATTATCTTTTTCATTGTTATAAAATTTATATGCTGGGCAGAAAAGTTTGTACCGTGTTAAAAGGGAAAAATGTGTGGAAAAAAATGGATAGGAGGCGTAAGACACAAGACGCAAGATGCAAGTAGTAAGTAGCAAGCTACGAGCTATGAGCTGCGAGCTACGAGCTGCGACCTGCGAGATGCAAGACGGGCACATTAGTAAGATGCGGAAAGCCAGTTTTTAGAATCAAGCTATGCGGTATGAATTGTATATGCCTATAAAAAGAATACACGGTTATACGAATACACGCATATCCGTATACACCGCTATTCTCTTAAATTTGCAAGATGTGTTTGGAATGGCTGAGCGAATTAAACGCCGCCTTTGCGGATGATGCCTACCAGAATAGATATTACGGCAAGTACCAAAAGGATGTGAATGAGATAGCCGGCGCCTACGCCTACGCCATATCCAAAAACGCTAATCGCCCAACTGATAATCAGAATTACGGCGATGATGTAAAGAATGCTACGCATAAATTGTGTGTTTAATTGGTTAATAAAAAGTTGCTGTTATGAAATGGTAATTTGATTGTGCTGAAACAAGTTCTCGAAATGACGGTAGTAATTTTTTTTGTTCACCAGATGCATCGACCAGCCAAACAACACTACTGATGATGCGGTATAGGCCATTGCCAAAGAAGGGTGTAAGGTAGTTTCATGCAGAGCCGAACCCATCAGAAACCAGGAAATAGCACCGCTATAAAGCGGTTCGCGATAGTGTGAACTGATGATTACTCCGCTTAATGACAACACTGACACTAAAACCAAACCGATACTTTGAAGGATGGCCTGGTCTTCAACCCAGTTGTAATATGGCGGTATGTTTAATAAGGCTAAGGACAGCATACTAACTGAAGTTCCGGCCAGTAAAGAGAATGGCAATGTGGCGTAGGTAAAGTTTGTGGATGTTTTAATGGCTAATGATTTTTTAAACAGATAAAACGCAAGAATGGTAATGCCGATAATGCAGATACCGGTGCCAAAGGGCATGGCGTTTTCGAAAAAATTTTGTGCAACTAAAGTGAGTAAGCCCAGCAATGAAATAGCTTGTGTAAAGCTATCGTCGTATTGCGAGGAATTTAGCGAAGGAAACATGACATACACACTAAAAAATACCAAACCCAATTGGGTTACGGTGATGAGGTAACGGGAAAAAACAACGGGAAATAACAGTGTATCGGCAGGCCAATGAATAGCAAATCCATTTAGAAGAAATGGACTATAAAAAATAGTAAGCGCTGAAATGGAACAAGCTAAAATGCTCCATAGCAAGCTGTTTTTGCGAGGTGTCATAGCTTTTCGTTTGAATAGTCTTTAGATAATTATGCCAGTAATTCGGGTAAAGAATGCCTCACTCTTTTTCGCCCATGATGTAACCCCATGGCTGAAGAGGAGAAACATTATCACAGAAGATTTTTAACACCCCCATCAGCGGAATGCTGAGAATCATTCCGGAAATTCCCCATAACATGTAGCCTAACAGTAACGCCACGGTTGAAAAGAGCGGATTGATGCTTACGCTGGAGCCTACCACTTTTGGCATAACAAAGTTATTGTCGATAAATTGCACGACCAGGCAAACACCCAAGGCCGACGCGGCTATTCGCCAGTCGCCGGTGGTGAGCAAGCCTAACATCACGGGTATCAGGGCACCAATAATTGCTCCTACATAAGGAATTACATTGAGTACGGCCACCAGAATTCCGAGCAAAATGGCCTGTTTCAAGCCGATGAGCAAAAAGCCAATGGCGCTTAATGCGGAAATAATCAAAACATCTAACAGCGTTCCCTTGATGAATTTATTTCCCACGTGCGAAACGTTCGTCATGATTTTTCGCATATCGCCCTGACGTTGTTCATCGGTAATTACCATGAGCAAAAAGGTTTCGAACTTGGTGTGGTAGATAAGGAACAGGAAGATGTAGATAGGAATTAGTACGGCGCTGGTAAGAAACGCTGCAGTAAGGGCAAATATACTGATCACATAAATGGAAGCGGCTCCTGCGCCATCTGAAAATCGGGATTTGAAAAATTCAATTTGATCGTTTTTTGAGAAGCGGGTTTGTTGTTCAATGTACTCCAGCAATCGATCGAGGTTCTTATAGATTTCGATTTTCATGGTGCTCACATCAGTGAGGAAATTTCCGGCTTGCCAGAAAATGACTGCTCCCAGACTTACAAAAATGCTCATCAGCAACAGGATGCAAATTCCTGCAGCCAGCAATGAAGGTACTTTCCACGAGATGAGTTTCTTGTAAATTGGAAAGAGCATAAAGGCGAACAACGCTGCATATACCAATGGCACCAACACATCTTTTAATACATATAAAAAGAGTACGGCCAGCATCGTAGCAAACAAAAAATAGGTGAGGCGTTTGATGTGATCAGAAGATAGTTTCATGTTTGGATTTTACGTTGCGTTATAGTTTGATATTTATTTTTCCCGGTTTGCTGCGCACTTCCTTTCGCTCTTTGGAGTAACCTTTATAATCTTCATCGGCATCGTCAAGAAAGTCGAGCGCCTTCTGCAATTTTTTAGGGATATCGCCTTTGTAGTTGATTTGATAATAAGAGAATCCAACCCGGGGCACCTCATCGCGAGATGGTAAAATCTTCATCTGTTTTTCTACGCCTGCTTCGCGGAAGGGCGCCATAAATTCCTGAATTCGGTCTTTGTGCAGTTGGGCCACTTTGGCATTCACTTTACTATCAGGAACCAAAACTCTGGCTTTATCCTGAACGGTAAAAAGCAAATCACTTTGTTTTACGAAGTTGTTGAGGTAGTGAACAAATTGAGAGTCTTTCACGCTCATCTTATCAACATATATCGAATCGTCTTCTGATAGTTTGAAGTTTTTACCTGAAGTGAAGTAATAACGCTTGGCTTCGTACAACAACATGTGCTCCCGTTCTTTTTGCTCATAGTGCACCGGCTGAATTTCGATTGTTGCTTCAGGATTAGATTTTAGAAAATCGATTAAATCGTCTGCAAATTTCTTTTGTTTGGAAGTGAGGGCACTTTGGCGCATGTTCCAGCGCATAATGTGAAATTGTTCCACACTTTTCTCCTGATTCTTCACATAAACGCGGTAAGGAGAAGTGGGTGGTTTTACAAAAATATTTCTCACAATTTCCCAGACTACCGGCCAGATCTTGAACTTCGGATCTTTCAGATTGCCATTCACCGGAATGTCGTAATCGATTTCCTGGCCGGGATCACGAACAAATGCCATAATGAGTGGCATCGGAATCCAACTTGCATCTTTCTTTTTAACGCGTTTGCTGAGTTGCGGATTTACAATCAACAAGTGATTTTCGCTGGTTACCACGCTGTCCCGAACTTTCCACTTAGCTGTAAGTTCCATAGTGCCGCGTTCGAGAGGGTAAGAAGTGTAAGTAACTGTATAAGGATTAAATGTTGGAACGGCTATCTTGCTGAGCGAAAGGTTCAGATCAAAATCGCCAAAACTCATTGGATTTACACTAAAACCGAAAGCGAATTGTCCGTGCGGTTGCAAGCCGGCATCCACATCCACATTAATTCTCGGATTGCTTTTGTCGATGTTCTTCGCAATGATCCGAAGTGGATTGGCTGCAATGGAGAACTCTTCGCGCAGGGCAAAATCATTGTAACGGATGTCGCCTCGGTAAAGCGCAAATTTGTTGACATGGTAATGCGATGCCAAAAAGTTCTTTTCAAACTTTTTCAGGTAATCATAGATTTCGAAAATTAAATTGAATTTGGAGGAATCGGCACGCGCCGCCTTAACCGTAGCGCCTCCTTTACCAAACATGGTTTCGGCATTGTTCAAATAATCGTAGCGTTCAAATTTGAAATACGGCTGGTCGATCATTACAGTATCCACGTTATAGTCGAAAGTTCGCGGACTTACATTGGTCATGTTCACGGCCAATTTTTTTAGCGACACATAGTCTTCGCCTTTCTTTTTTCCGAAATGAAAATCATTGATGGCCAGATAGCCTTGTACGGCTACATCGGTGGTTTGCTTTACATTTCCCTGAGCGTGGATGTCGCAATCCAAATTAGCCGAGAAGTGGCCGTAATTCGAAATGTCTTTCAGATATTGTTCAAAAATGCTGAGGTCGAACTTTTCTACTTTGGCTGCTACGCGGTAATCCAGCGATTTAATGTTGAAAGTGCCTTCAGCATGCACATCGCCGCTTCCTGGGCCTGACCGCAATGTGGTTTTAAACTGAATGGTATCGCGGTCGTAACGCAATCCCGGACTGGTAAGATCCATTTCCTTTACCCAATAGTGTACCGGAATTACTTTTTCATCATAAATAAAATGTGCGTTTGAAATTTCAACATCAAGCATATTGAACTTGGTTGATTTAACGAGACTATCGGCAATTTGACGCTCTTTAGGCGTGAAGCGCTGAACGATATCGTCGAAATTGAATTGCTTTCTATTTTGGATTAAATGAATTTGTGGTGAGGAAATACTCAGACTGCTGATTTCATAAATTTTGGATGGAATTTTCAACATAGCGAAGTCAACAGAGGCGCCGTCTATAGCCACGAATACGGAATCACTGTTTTGTTCGAACAGTTTCACTCCGCTCAAATGGGCGTATCCTGTAAAAGGATTTACATAACACCAATTGAGTGTAATTTCTCTGCCTAATATTTTCATATCGTATTTTTCAATTGCCCATTTGGCAATGGGAGAAATAAATACGATTACCAAAATGATAATGCCGAATAGTACGCCGAATACGATGGCTACCGCTTTCTTCCAGGGTTTGTTGAATAATTTCATAAGGATAGTTTTTAAAAAAGAAAGCCGCAATTGCGGCTTTCTAAAAATGCTCAGGGCTATTTCTTATCGGCCGGTGTAGAACGATCTTCTTTAATGGTATCGTCATCGTCGGGCTGTTCCTCTGATGGAATGTCACCAATACGGCGCTGCGGATTAGGATTTTGACCTTCACCACCTTGTTGTTGTTGCTGCGAAGCCGGTTTTTTGCTGATTTCAGCGCCGCCATCACGTATTGGCTCATCACCGGCTTTTTTTTGATCGCCATTATTTTGTTGTTGCGAGCCGGTGCTTTGAGGAGCATTGCCCTGTACACGCTGCGATTGCTGCGATCCGGACGTTTCGTCCTGTTGTTTTTTATTATCGTCTTTCATAACATTTTTATTTGTGTGAATAATATCCGCCCCAAAAAATCCTATGCCCGCCGTAATGGCCCTATGCGCTTATTAAGGAATGACATTGATTTTTTAATCCCACTGTGGAAATAGAAGTGCGTATTGTGTCAAAAAATCCCCATGTGATTGATTTAATTAATGCATGGGAAAATCTTCTACAATAAATGGCTTGGTGATGCGGTATGATTTTCTAAATCGAAAGGCAACAAAGTTTTATGGAAAACCGATCTACTGCCTTGGAAGAAGAGAAAAAGCCCGGCTTTATTGACGGCTTACTCAACCGCACCCGAACGTTTTTAGACCAAACCGGAAAGGTGAGTGTTTTTGCCGGGCAGGCCATTAAAGAAGCGCTATGGCCACCTTACGAATTTCTGGAGCTGATGCGGCAATGTTATTTTGTAGGGAATTTGTCGTTGCCGCTGGTTGCCATCACAGCGCTTATCATGGGCTTGGTGTTTACCTTACAATCACATCCTACGCTTGCCAAATTTGGAGCTGAAAGTTGGTTGCCGGCCATGGTTTCAGTAGCCATGCTTCGCGAAATAGCCCCTGTAATTACTGCACTGATTTGTGCCGGCAAAGTAGGTTCCGGAATGGGGGCTGAATTGGCTTCGATGCGCGTAACCGAACAAATTGATGCAATGGAGGTGGCTGGTAACAAACCAATGAAATACGTAGTGGCCACCAGAGTGTTAGCTGTTACCATTATGGTACCGATGCTGGTGATTTTTGCCGATGCCATTTCTATACTGGGATCGTTCATAGGTGTAAGTTTCAGCGATCATACCAGCTTCACTCTCTTCTTTAACCATGTGTTCAACGCCGTTGATTTCATCGACTTTCTTCCCGCTGTTATCAAGTCGTTCTTTTTCGGATTTGCTATTGGAATTATTAGTTGTTATAAAGGATATACTTCTAATAGCGGCACTGCAGGCGTTGGCGTGGCGGCCAACGAATCGGTTGTAGTAGCATCGCTTTCCATTTTTATTATTGACATGATAGCTGTTCAGGTCACCAACTTTTTTATGTGATGGAAAAACAAGTTGAAAAGCCGATTGAAGAAAACTCCTCTGATTTTGCAGTAGAGATTGCCGGACTTAAAAAATCTTTTGGTGAACAAAATGTTTTGGATGGCGTGGATCTGCATTTAAAAAAAGGTGAAAACCTGGTGGTAATGGGGAAGTCAGGAACCGGCAAATCGGTACTAATCAAATGTATGGTTCGTTTATTGGAAGCAGATGAAGGCAAGATTTTGATTCTGGGAAAAAATGTTCCCGAACTGGACGAAAAGGAACTGAACGAAGTGCGCAAGCATATTGGATTTCTTTTTCAGGGTGCAGCTTTATATGATTCCATGACAGTGAAGGAAAATTTAAAATTCCCCTTACGCGATTCGGTAAAAATGAAGGATTCGGAAAAGGAAAAGTTGGTGGAGGAGGCGCTTGAGGCAGTAGGTTTGAAGGAGGCAATTCATAAAATGCCTGCTGAACTTTCAGGTGGTATGAAGAAACGCATTGGATTGGCCCGCACAATTATTTTGAAGCCGGATATCATTCTTTATGATGAACCTACCACCGGTCTCGACCCCATTACGGCGCGCGAAATCAGTGAATTGATCAGTACCCTGCAACGGGAACAAAAGACTTCTTCCATCATTATAACGCATGATATTGAATGCGCTCACATTACAGGAAACAGGATTGTGCTGTTGAAAGACGGGAAAGTGGCTACTGAAGGCACTTTCGACGAACTGGCAGCAAGCGACGACGAATGGGTTCGCAGTTTTTTCAATATGCAACACACAACAAAAAATAGCTGATATGAAAAAAGAAACCGGCGACAGAGTAAAGCTCGGGATGTTTGTTTTAACCGCTCTTGGACTCTTTATTTTTGGAATTTATTCTATTGGCGCCAAGCAACGTTTGTTTGCCAAAACATTTAAAGTGAAAGCGCTTTACCGCGATGTGAGCGGTCTTGAACTGGGTAATAACGTACGTTTTGGCGGCATTAACATAGGTACTGTAAACGACATTGAAATTTTGAAAGATACCGTAGTGAATGTGGAAATGGTGCTGGACGAATCGGTACATCAATTTATAAAAAGCGATGCACTGGCAAGTATTACTTCAGAAGGTTTGATGGGCGATAAGATTGTGACCATCAGCGCCGGTTCCAGCAATCAGATTGTAAAAGACGGACAAGTGCTGGCCACTATAGAAGGAAGCAGCATTGATGCCATATTGGCGAATTTGAAAATTGCATCGAATAATGCGGTAGGCATTACTAATGATTTGGGAGATATTATCAGCAACGTGCGGGCCGGAAAAGGTATGGTAGGCCGCATTCTCATGGATTCGGTAATGGGTAACGATTTGCGGCAAACTTTGCGCAATGTGAAAGGCGCCAGTAAAGGGTTAGACGACAATTTAGAAGCCGCTAAGCATAGTTTTCTTTTCAAGGGCTACTTTAAAAAGAAAGAGAAAGAAGCCGAAAAACAAGCTGAAGCGGAAAAGGAAAAAAAGGAAAAGGATAAAGAGGATAAGAAATAGGCACAACATTTTAAACTCCATTCAAAATTACGTTATGAGCCATCTCCGATATTTTTTATTGCGCCTGAAGTATAATGGTGCGGTTTCAATGGGAAACAAACAGATTGCGGAAGATTTGCGCAATCAATTGAAAATGGAAGAGATCCATCAGCGCGTAATGGCATATCGCCAACAATTTTTTTTAAACAAGTAAAACAGCAAAACATGAGCAACGGAAAAGTATTGGTAGGCGCTTTGGCAGGCCTTGCCGCAGGAGTAGCAATCGGTTTGATTTTGGGCGAAACCGAAATGGGCAAAAGCCTTAAAAATTCGGTAAGCGGAAAGGCGAATCGCCTGAGTGAAACCTTGAAAGATTTGATGGACGAAGGCAAATCGATGATGGAAGATATGGCCGGCAATGGCTCTTCTTCTGAAGGTGAAGGCAGCCACAAAACTGCAGGCTCTTCCTTAGGTTCGGGATCTTCTTCCACTTCTGGCAGCGGATCATCGAATAAGGGTAAAGCCTAAAAAGAAACGGGAAGTTCGGAGGGCGGAAGGTATATCTGGATTCCGGAGATTAATTCTTTCAGAAAGAAATTCTTTAAACCGGCAATCATTGTACTGGGATGCTTTACGGACTTCCTTTTTAAAAACTAAAAATCACAAAACTATGTCAGACAAAATTTTCAAGAATACCGAACATGCCTTGAAAGAAGGAGAGGATTATGTGATGAGCATGAAAGACCGATTGGTGAAATTGTTCACACCTCATAGTAACGAAAGTCACTTTAATTACTTTTCAATTATTAAGCGCGTTTTTTTAGTGGTAGTGATAATTTATGGTATTCGAAAAGTTGACGTAATCCGAAAAGTGGTGTTGGCAGTTTTATCGGCGCTTTTTACCAAATGGCTTACCAGCAAAGCCTCGCAACTGGCGCTACCCGGCGGAAAAGAGTGACAAAAAAGTGTTGGGTGTTTCCGATCATCTAATATATTTGAAAGCGTTTTATCTGCTAAAAGTCAGCAGTAGCAAGCGTTTCAAGTAAATATTAAAAATGAGTACTGAGAAAATCACTATCCATTCCACCGTTGCGGCCGATAAACAAAAAGCGTGGAACTATTACACCCAACCTGAACACATTACTCAATGGAACTTTGCTGACCCCAGTTGGCATTGCCCGCGCGCTACAAATGATATGCGCGTTGGCGGGCGTTATGTGGCGCGGATGGAAGCTAAAGACGGAAGTTTCGGTTTTGACTTTGATGCTACCTATACCCATATTCAGCCCGGCGAGAGTTTTACGTATGAGTTTGGCGGAAGGCTGGCCACTGTTGATTTTAAAGAGCATTCCGGAACTACAGAAGTTACGGTAACTTTCGATCCTGAAACGCAGAACAGCATAGAGCGGCAGCGCGAAGGCTGGCAAATGATTCTGAATAATTTCAAAAAATATACTGAGGCGAATTGAACCTAAGATGCTGCACCAAAAGAAAGGTGTTGTATATCGTCACCACTTTCAGTTACTCAAGCTATGCCCATTATTTGGATGATTACAATACAGCACTGGCTATTCACAACATAAAACAGGTATTTCCCTTTAACGCCAACCGCGGTAGCGATCGAAGTGGAAATACTTTTTGCGCGGTTTCTTAACTAATCATTTCAGTTGGAAACACTACTGCCGCGCAAAAAGATTGCAACGAAGAGCGCGGCATCCGCAAAAAGAATCTGTTTTCAGTTTTAGATTTAAGAAATGTGGGATTGCCGGCTGATTAGTATTTTAGCTGCTGTTGATCATTAAAACTACAGCGAAATGAGCCAAAACAATCCAACAGACCCATGGACCGAAAGATGGAATGAGCGATATAGCGATGCGGTTTTTGCTTACGGAGAATTGCCTAATGAATTTTTGAAAGAACAACTTCAAAAGTTAACACCCGGTTCTATCTTGTTTCCGGCAGAAGGAGAAGGACGAAATGCGGTTTTTGCGGCAACTTTGGGTTGGAAGACTACGGCATTTGATATCAGCAGCGCAGGACGAAACAAAGCACAATTGCTAGCCCAAAAGAATGACGTGACAATTCAATATCTGGTAGGTGAACTGGATGATTTACATTTTCAGAATGCTCCTTTTGATGCCATTGCGTTGATTTACGCTCATTTTCCGGCTCCTGTAAAATCGCAAATCCATAAAAAGTTAGATACGTTATTGAGAGTTGGAGGCTGTATCATTTTCGAAGCTTTTAGCAAGAAGCATCTTCAATACCAATCGAAAAATGAGAAAGTAGGTGGGCCGAAGGATATAGAAAGTTTGTTCTCCTTAGAGGAAATTCAGGCTGATTTTCCCAATTACAAAATAATTCAACTGGAAGAATGTGAAATTGAATTGCAAGAAGGCAGGTATCACAATGGCACCGGCTCCGTAATCCGATTTGTTGGGATGAAGTTGAAGCAGCAGTAAGCCGTAGCTTATTAGTTTGCCGGAGCGTTCGCTTTCTTTTTCACGAAATTCAGATTACGAAAAACGCTATTACAAACTCCGAATTACGATAAAGGTGTTGAAAAAAGGTGCCCTGCGTAATTCGTAATTCTTCATTCGTAATTTCTAATCACGACCGTTTTTCTCGCTTTTCTATCAAACTATAAAATTCGCCAGAATACTGGTAACGGCTGAAGAAGTAAGTGGCTCGTCGAACGCTTCGGTGAGCGCATTGCCGGTAACTGAAGTAATGCCCGAAAGCACTACGCCATATTGCTGGATGGTGTCATCCAAATCGTAGATCGGCTGTAACGAGGCAGGCAACGTGCCGCGGTTGTTTGCCGTTACCCAACCCTTGAGCGAAGCATCAGCGCCCATTTTAGCACGTAACCGGCGCACTATGGCGGCATGCCGCGCTTCAACCGATTGCAATTGCACCGAGGCGGTGAGCAAATCGTTGTTGCTAATTAAATTGCCGGCCTGACCTTTATAAGCACGAACGGCCAAATCAGAAAACGCTTGCGACAACAGCAGAAAATCAGTAAAAACGGTAAAGGGGCTCACACTTCCTGATAACGTAAAGTTGAATGTGGGTTTGGCAATGGTTTTACCGCCATAGCTTTGAATCACTAAGGCCAAAAAATCGACCTGAGCCGCGTTTTGTTTAGCAATTTGTTGAAATGCCGTCAAGTTACCTGAAGGAATGATTCCCGAAGCCAGGGCTTGTGTGTAGAAATCGTTTTGAAGGTATTCCACTTTCAGCAGGAAGTTCATCGCATCTATTACGACGTCGTTCGTGGCGGCCTTTGAAATTTTTGGTATAGAAGATAACAGTATCGTAGGAACCGCTGTAACGGCAAGGGTTTTGGCCAGCGCTCCAAGTTTTTTGAAATGATCCCGACGGTTTTGCAATTCGCTGTTCAGCGTTGCTTCTGAAATTTTTTCGATGGTTTGAAATTGACTCATAAGAATTGCTTAGGTGGTTGGTAAATTAACAGCGCTAATGGTGGTTTTGATAAAAGTTTGCGCGATCGCCAGAATCGCGGCCGGATCTTTGGAATAGCCCAATCCTTTGCCATCTACCACATCATCGCCCGCAAAGTTGGCCGAATCGGGCTGAATCAGGTCGCGCATCACAGCGGCATGACGGGCGTTGACCGATGCCATTTTTACCAACAACATTAAATTTTCAGTTCCTGCCATCAGTTTTGCTGCGCCGTTGGCTGCGGCAGTTTCCAGATCCTGTAACGTTTTTGCGGCGGTGAGCACGCTGCTTCTGCTGGTAAAGTCAACTGAAGAAAAATCAAATTCGGGAGTAGCAATGGCGGCGGTTCCCAACACATGCTGCAACATATCGAATTGTACCTGGTGATGAAGTTGTACGTCGGTGAACACTTCTTTTTCATCAGCAGTGGCAGCGGTGTAAAACGCGGCTACCACTTTGTTGTAAAAGGTAGTGTTGAGCAATTTCAAAACGTAGATATAGTTCAGCATTCCGGTATCGCCGCTTCCCAAATTGAAATCGTTGGAAACGTTAGTGGCTTTGCAACCGGGCAACAGCGCTGCCGCTGCAATTCCTGAAACCAACAGAAACTGCTTTCTGTCCATTTGTTCATTGTTGGTAATGTTCATCATAATGGTTTCGTGCAAAAGTGTTTTTCAATAAAGGTCACAAATTGAGTATTCTGAGCACAAAAAACGAATGCTGGCATTCTTTTTTTCACTAATTGGGAAAGTAATACCATGAAAGCGAATCGCGAACAGGGGAAAAATCCCGATAAATCGAAAGCATCTACCACTCCGCCATTAAAAGCGCAACAAGGCTCGGGTCCGGTGAGTTCCGCAGCTAAAAGGGCTGATCAAAAGACGTTGGACGATGATATGCAAGATCGCAAAAACACCGGTAAGCGCCGCGATGTGCAGTGATGGCATTCTTTTATAGCTGTTGGGGAAAATTAATTTATGGAAGATACTACAGCATATAAAGAAGGCAAGGTGGCTGCAACTATTGAATCACAAACCGCCAAAATTCCCTCTGACGTTTTTTTATGGACGGCTCTGGGAATTTCCTGTGCCGCAACCACTTTATTTTGTTTGAAGCAACGGCATACCGCTTTATTCGTGGGTCAATTGATTGCTCCGGTTTTGTTGTTGGGCGTGTACAATAAATTGGTGAAACAAAATGGCCACGATCAATCAGAGCCGGCGCTGCGCGAGGCCATGTTCATTTGAATGATAACTGATTTTTGGAGGCCATAAACAGTTGCTATGCCTAGGTTTTGGGGAATTACGAATTTTTAATTACGAATTACGAATTTCAAATTACGAATTATGAGAGAGGTGGCTGGTGGTTCAAACACAAGTGTAATCTATATCGTAATTCGTAATTTCCCATTCGTGATCCTTCCTGCTTGAATCGCTCGTCCAATCACTCGTAATTCGTACTTTTTCATGGCGTTGCTGCATGAAAATATCGTTTAAACACGATTTTTATTTTTGCGGATGCCGGGCTGTTCGCTGCAAGTCCTCAGCCGCGGTCTAAGGTTTGTGATCGTTGAATTGCAGCAGTGGCGCGGCTTGCGGGCTTTCCGCTGCCATCCCTACCGCGGTTTGCCAAAATAAAAAGCCTTATTCATTTTGAACAACATACATAGGTCCTCTTAAATATTTCATCACCCTTTTAGGCAATGCCTTTCCCTGGCTCCCGAATTATTCATGCAACAACGCCATCTCAAATTACGAATTACGAAAGAGGCGGTTGGTCATTGCAACACACGCCTGATTCATCTCGTAATTCGTAATTTTTCATTCGTAATTTCCATGCAGTGTGAGGCTATAAACCATTGCTGTGCCTACGTTTCGGGGGAATTACGAATTTCAAATGAAGTTATCGCGCGCATAATCGGTAATGTCCTGCACCACTCCATGCAAACCAATAACACGGCCGTTTTCGTCTAGTTGATATTTTCCCTCTGATCGCACCCAACGGATTTCACCATTGGGCCGCACAATACGAAATTGGGTTTTGATGTCGTTATGGGTTTGATCTGATAACCTCACCGTTGCCAGCAGCGCATCGCGATCTTCGGGATGTACACACTTAATCCATTTTTCTACCGTATCATATTGTTTGCCGTTCTCAATACCATAAATGCGGCACATTTCATCTGACCAATACAATATTCCGGTTTCCAAATGGCGTTCCCAATGCCCCACATGCGCCAGTTGTTGCGCACGTTGCAGGCGATATTCACTTTGCGCCAGTTGTTTTTCGGCAATAAGGCGATGATCGCGCAATTCAATCATTTCAAGTGCAAAGGAAATGTCGTTCACCGTTTCTATCAATAAGGCCGTTTCCTCGCCATCAAAAAAATCGACTTTATCAGAATAAAATCCAAAAATGCCGATCATTTTTCCTGCTTTTTTTATAGGAAATGCGGCACCGGAACGCAGCCCCATATTCATAAATTGCAAATGCCATTGTTGCAAACCCGGGTTGCGCAGCAAATCGTTCGAAATACAAGCCTTACCTGTTCGGAAAACACGCCCGGCCGGCGTGTCAGAAAATAATTCTTCCCGCAAATTCACTCCTGTATATTCCATGGTTTGCCGCACCACCTTTAAATTACCGCGAACTGCTCCATACACCATTTTTCCTGAGTCGTCTACCCAGGCCATCCACGCCAGTTTGAAACCGCCGATGCGCATGGCAATGTCGCAGGTTTGATGCAAGAGTTCATCGATGTTGTTGCTGTGCACCACACGCTGGTTAATTTGACTGATAAACGAATACAGCCGGTTGCTTTTAACCAACTTGTTATGCGCTATACGATGGGCGGTAACATCAGTGGAAAGGATAAAGATGCCTTCGGGCGAAGGCTGAATACTCAGCTCGTAGAAAGCGCTGCTGCCATCGGCATATTGAAATTCGTTTTCGAAACGTGCCATAGTCCGGTACGTCATCACTTCATTCATCACTTGAAATAGTTCCGTTTTTTCTATTCCCGGAAAACATTCCATCATGGTTTTCCCAATCAGTTCTTCTTTTGATTTTCTGCCCTGATTTACAGCCGAAGCGTTCAGGTACGAGTAGCGCCATTGCCGGTCAATGAACTGTGCCCCTTCACTCAACGATTCCAAAGTTTCGCGAAAGCGCGCTTCACTATTGGCCAACAACAGCGTGCGTTCCGTCACTTTCATTTCTAATTGACCGTTGAAATCGCGAAGTCGGTTTTCGGCATTTGTTCTGGCTTCATCGCTGCGGTTAAGCGTAGTGGCCAAAAGCCAGGTGAGCGAAAAGAAAACACCAATAATGACGGTGATTAACAGCGCCACACCAAGTTCTACTGAGAAGGGAATGCGCCAGTAAATCCATAAACGTAAAAAACCCAATACCACAGGTAGCAGCAGAATAACCGGCAACAACTTGCGGGCCAAAGTACCGCCTACCAAATTACTGGTAAAGGTTTTCATGAATGCCGCCTCGGGATGCCGGCAAAGCAATGCAACGCCCATCATTGCGAAACACACAGCAGCGTAACAACTCATGGGCAAATAGTGCATCATGCTTAAAAACTCCCTTACCTGATACAGGTACCCGATGAGGAAAAATAAAGAGGAAAGCAGCGTGGCTGCGGCAAAGCGGTTGGCGATCTTTTTAGCCGTTATGGCATTGGAGCAAGAGAAAAACAGCGCCGGAGCTAACAAACAAAAGTTCAGAGCGGTGAATATTCCCATTCTCGGGATCGCGGCAGACCCTTGCCATTGGAAAAGATAAAGATCGGGCCGAAGTTGGAGATGGAAGGCGCCATCTACCAATCGTAACATTCCACCAATTAGCAGTAGCACTGAAAGTACCTTGCAAACGCGATAGCGCGGGTCGGTAGATAACCAGGAACAACAAAGGGCCAGAAAACTGATTAGAAATCCCACGGCACTCATCGGGTTCATCAGCGAAGTTCCGGAATGCGGGCCAATGAGCCCCGGCAGGGGTATCCACCATGCCAGAATGGTGAATAAGGCAATAGTAAGCGCCGCCGCGGCCATTGATAAGGAAACCGTTCGAAGTGTTTTGGTGTAAGGTGTTGCCATCATGGTGAAAGGTTGATTTAAGGGTTCATAAATAGCAATTCAACAAATAATGGAAAATTGATATATGTCAGATTGAAAATCAATGCATCCCGCGCTGCGCCGCTGTTTCATCTAATTTAGATCAGTTGAGGAAGCCCGGTTTTCTGCATCGCTCTACTTTCGTCGCTCTACTTTTCTCTATATTACCGAAATGAAAAAGTGGTTTGCCGTATTGGCCTTCATGGTTATGTTGCTGGCTGTGGCTGCAGCATTCAAAACACCCATTCTGCGCAGTTTTTCGAATTTTCTGATGCAGCAGGACGAGCCATCAACAGCCGATGCTATGGTAGTTCTTTCAGGCGATGCTTTCATGCGGGGCAATGAAGGCGCAAGGCTTTACAAAGAAGGCTTTGCACCACTCATTATTTGTCCCGGCGGTAACATTGAACATAATTTGTTCATCATTACGGGCGACAGTTTGTATGAAAGTGATGTTTGCCGCAAAAACATTATTCGAAATGGGGTGGATAGTAATAAGGTTGTGGCTATTCACATAGGTACCAGTACGGCAGAAGAGGCTGTTGCTGTTTTAGACTATTGCAAAGTGCATCAATTGAAGAAGATTATTGTGGTTACCAGTTTGTTTCACACGCGCCGTGCGGGAAATGTGTACCACAAGTTGTTTGCGAAGCAGGGCATTCAGGTTTTGGTACGCGGCTCTCACAACGTTTTTTATGATGAACAAAACTGGTGGCAGAATGAATACGGCATGCTGGCGCTCAATAATGAATACGTTAAGCTTCTTTTCTACGCAATAAAGGGTGAGGGTTGAAAGAGGCAAGAGGCAAGACATAAGACGCAAGATGCAAGACGCAAGACGCAAGACGCAAGAGGCAAGCTGCGAGCCGTGAGCTATGAGCCGTTAGCCAATACACGAATGCACAGATACACGAATACACGTTCAGATGCAAGACACAAGACGCAAGAGGCAAGCTGCGAGCCGTGAGCTATGAACTGTTAACCACCACACGGATACACAGATACACGGATACACGAATACACGTTCAGACGCAAGACACAAGACGCAAGCTGCGAGCCGTGAGCCACGAGGTTATGCCACCACACCCACCACACTAACTACACTAACCACACTAACCACACCCATACATTTCCTATCTTCACCGCTTCAACCCCGCGGCAGTTGCCGCGGGGCTAATTTATTTTATGACCACCGAAGAAATATTACAACGATATACGGAAGCGCCATCTGTACAACAACTGCTTCAGATTCTGAATAAAAAAACCGAAGCCGGTGAAATTGCATTATGCGGCCTTACCGGTTCGCAGGATGCATTTGTGGCCGCGGCCGTGTTCAAGTCGTCAGCATTTAATCACTTGTTCATCCTGAACGAAAAAGAGGAGGCCGCTTATTTTCAAAACAATCTGAAATCGCTGCTGCCGCAGAAGGATGTGTACTATTTTCCCGATTCGTTCAAACGTCCGCAGGCATTTGAAGAGCTGAACAATAACAATGTGTTGCTGCGCGCCGAAACCATTAATCGTTTGGCGCATCCTAACTCCCGTGCCGAACTGGCCGTAACCTATCCTGAAGCATTACTTGAAAAAGTAGTGAAAAAGGAAAAGCTGGAATCGCAAACATTGCACCTTAAAGTGAACGCTCCGCTTGACATCGACTTCATGATTGATTTGCTGGTGGAGTTTGAATTTGAACGCGTTGACTTTGTGTATGAACCCGGGCAGTTCAGCATTCGCGGGGGCATTATCGATATCTTTTCTTTTGGCAATGAATATCCCTATAGGGTGGAATTATTTGATAAGGATATTGAAAGCATTCGAACTTTTGATCCTACTTCGCAACTCTCGCTGAAAAAGATTGCTGCCATTACTATTGTGCCCAATATTCAAACGCATTTCGATAACAATAGCAAAGCGCCTGTGTTTGATGTGCTGAACAACAATACCATTGTTTGGATAAAGGATGTGCAGCAATTGATTGATCAGTTAGACGCGGCCACCGAAAAGGCGAAGAAATTCCAGTCGCAACTTTCCGCCTACGATCTGGATGAAAGGCATCCCTTGAAAACCGGAACGGTGGATGAAGTTCTGGTGAGTAGCGGCGATGTGATGCAACTGCTGAAACGCTTTCGAATTGTAGAGTTCAGCGGAACCAATTTTTTTGGAACTACTGAGGAAGTTCGCTTTTCATCGAAACCGCAACCTTCTTTCAATAAAAATTTTGAACTGCTGATTGCTAATTTGCAGCAGAACGAAAAAGATGGTTTTGCTAATCTCATTTTCTCAGATAATGCGAAGCAGATTGAGCGCTTTTACGCCATTTTTACTGATTTGAAAGCTGAAGTAAAGTTCACGCCTGTTTATACTGCTATTCACGCCGGTTTTATTGATACTGAACAGAAATTAGCCTGTTATACCGATCATCAGATATTCAACCGCTACCATAAATACAATCTGAAGCAGGGCTTCTCGCGCGATACGCAACTGCTGCTGAAAACCCTGCGCGAACTGAAACCCGGCGATTTTGTTACGCATATCGATCATGGCGTTGGCGTGTTTTCCGGGCTCGAAAAAATTGAGTCGGGTGGGCAAATGCAGGAAGCCGTTCGCCTCATCTATGCCGGTAACGACATTTTGTATGTGGGCATTCAAAGTCTGCACAAAATTTCAAAGTATGTAGGTAAGGATGGCGAAAAACCTTCGGTCCACAAATTAGGTACTGAAACCTGGGCGAACCTCAAGAAAAAGACAAAGAAAAAGATCAAGGAAATCGCCTTCGACCTTATTCAGCTTTACGCTAAAAGGCGCGCCCAGAAAGGCTTTGCCTTTAGCCCCGATAATTACATGCAAAACGAACTGGAAGCCTCGTTTATGTATGAAGATACGCCTGATCAGGCCAAAGCTACTGAAGATGTGAAACGCGATATGGAACGCTCATCGCCTATGGATCGCCTGGTTTGCGGTGATGTGGGTTTTGGTAAAACTGAAGTAGCGGTGCGCGCTGCTTTTAAGGCGGCTATCGACGGAAAGCAAGTGGCCGTGATGGTTCCAACCACCATTTTGGCGCATCAGCATTATAAAACTTTTAAAGATCGTTTAAGCGAATTTCCTATTGAAGTTGATTTTATAAATCGCTTCAAAACGGGAAAAGAAAAGAAAGATACGCTGGAGCGCCTGAAAGAAGGAAAGACCAACATCATTATCGGCACTCACGGATTGGTGGGAAAAACAGTAAAGTTCAAAGATCTGGGATTGATGATTATTGATGAAGAACAAAAATTTGGCGTTCAAACCAAAGACACATTAAAGGAACTAAAGAACACCGTAGATTGCCTTACGCTCACTGCAACTCCAATTCCCCGAACGTTGCAGTTTTCGATGATGGGCGCCCGCGATCTCAGTATTATCAATACGGCGCCTGCCAATCGTCAGCCCATTGTTACTGAAGTTCACGTACTGAACCCTGATGTGATCCGCGATGCCATTACGTATGAAGTCTATCGCGGCGGGCAAGTTTTCTTCATTCACAATCGCGTGAAAGACATTCAGGAGGTGCGGCAAATGCTGATGAAGATTGTGCCCGACATTGAAATTGGAGTGGCCCACGGACAACTGGAAGGCGACAAGCTGGAAGATGTATTGTTACGCTTTGTTAACCGTGAGTTTGAAGTGTTGCTGGCTACAAATATCATTGAAGCCGGTATCGACATTTCGAATGCCAACACTATTATTATCAATAATGCGCATCAGTTTGGTTTGAGCGATTTGCATCAGTTGCGGGGTAGGGTAGGGCGTTCCAACAAGCATGCATTTTGCTATTTGCTGGCGCCACCAAAACATTCGCTTACACAAGAAGCGCGGCAGCGATTGAAAACTATTGAAGAATTTGCTGAATTGGGTAGTGGTTTCAATATTGCTATGCGCGATATGGACATCCGCGGTGCAGGAAATTTATTGGGTGGCGAACAAAGTGGTTTTATAGCTGAAATTGGCTATGATGTGTACCACAAGATTCTGGACGAAGCGGTACGCGAACTGAAGCAAACCGATTTTAAAGAATTGTATGAAGAAGAGTTGAAACAGGAAAAAGATTTTACCAAAGAATGTACTATCGAATCAGATCTGGAAATGCTCATTCCTGATGAATACGTTCGTAGTTCAGTAGAGCGTATGACGTTATACAAAGATCTCAATGATTTGAAAACCGAAGAATCAATTTCGGAATATGCTTCTAAACTGGAAGATCGTTTTGGTAAAATTCCGGCGCAGGTGAAGGAACTGTTTAATGGAGTGCGATTGAAATGGATTGCCACACAATTAGGAATGGAACAACTGATTATTAAGAACAAACATCTGCGATGTTATTTCATTGCCAATCAGGAAGCTGCTTTTTACAACTCTGCTGTTTTTGGCAAAATATTGCAATACGTTTCTAAACACAAAAAGGGAATTTATTTACGTGAAACAGAGAAGTTTCTGGTATTGCACATGGAAGGCATTAGTTCGATGAAAGAAGCCAAAGGGTGCTTGCAGCAATTGCTAGATTTTGTAAGGGATAAGGAAGGAGCATAGCTTTTTTGAATTTTGCTAAAATACTATATTTATGCAAAAATGATATAGTTATTACTTATGAATAGTCCTAAATGTCCGAAATGCCGCTCGTTTGCCTTAATCAAAAGCGGCGTAATCAAAAACAAACAACGCTACAAGTGCAAGGGCTGCGGGTATTTCTTTACGGTAGATAAACTGGGCAAGCAAATCGATAATTATTATGTGACCAAAGCCTTGCAATTGTATATTGAAGGACTCAGCTACAGGGAGATTGAGCGGCTTTTGGGCATTAGTCATGTATCGGTAATGAACTGGGTGAAACAATACCGATTAAGCCGGCCTGAAAATTCGCAATACCACCCCACTTACAAAATCCTGACCCATACCGAATTGATTGCACACATTGCTGATAAAAAGAACCTGGCCGGCGCCGGATCGGTAATCACCGAACTGGGCGATAAGTTCATGCTCATTAAATGGGAGCGATTCAGAAATTGATGCTTTGTAATTAGCGGAATATCTGGAATAGCGTAGTAAAATAATGGGTTAACTTTTCGGCACGATGGCCACCGCTTTTTATTATGGCCACCCGCGGCAGCGATGGCAGCGGAAAGCCCGCAAGCCGCGCCACTACAGCATTTCGTAAACAGCTACCATTCGGCCGCGGCTGAGGACTTGCAGCGAACAGCGCGGTTGCCGCCATAAAAAGCGCTCCAATTCTTTTGGGTGAACCTGTATGCTATAAAAAAACAAAATGGCCTAACTATATCTATTTTACGATTAGATACAAAAATATTGTTTTCCAACGGCAATAGGCTTCCATTTGAAGTGCAGTAAGCCACTGCATTTTTTTAATAAAACCAAAAAAAGATGAAACGAAAGCTACCCCTTCCATGGTTGATGTTACCGCTGATGGTCCTTTTGTTTGGCAACGCCACCGCTCAGGGCGGTGAAGGCTACGGCGACGGATTAAAAGTAAAGTTCGACAGCACCGGTAACCGCTACATCCGATTTATGCTGTGGTCGCAACTATGGATGCGCTACAGCCAAAATAATCCCGGAAGCACTATTAATGGCAAACCTTATAATTCGCAGTTCGATATAGCGTTGCGGCGCACCCGATTGGCGATATATGCACAAGTAACTCCAAAGTTTATGATACTGCTGCATATGGGCATCAACAACCAAACTTTGGTGAGTGGCGGGGCGCTTGGGCAAGGCGGATCGGGAACCGATGGGAAGAAGCCACAGTTTTTCATCCATGAAATTACCATGGAGCACAAAGTGTATAAGGACTATCTCACGATTGGCGCAGGGCTGCATTACTACGGCGGTTTGTCGCGAAAAACGATGGCTTCTACCACCAACTTTATGGCTATGGATGCCCCGATTGTGAACTGGCGCAATATTGATGCCGATGATCAGTTTGGCAGAAATTTCGGCGCGTTTGCAAAGGGTAAAGTGAAAGGCTTTGAATACCGGATTGGGTTCTACATGCCGTTTGTGATGTTGAGTGCTAACACCCTTACCAAACTAGACACTGCTTTAGCGCGCCATGGCTTGCAACAGGCGTCGTACCGGGGTTTGGGGAAGTCGGAACCGGCTGTGAACGGTTATTTCAATTATCAGTTTTTCGATAAGGAAGCAAATTTGCTGCCGTACTATGTGAATAGTTATATGGGCTCGAAGAAGGTGTTTAACGTAGGGGCCGGTTTCGATTTTCAGAAAAACTCGATGTGGTCAGTCCGCACCAATAGCGTGAATGGATTCGACACCATCAGCCATAATCAGTTCAGCGTTGCAGCAGATGTATTTGCCGACATTCCATTTAAAAAACTGAAAGGCTGTGCGCTTACCGCTTATGCCGTTTACTACTTCAATAATATGGGGCCTAACTTTGTTCGCAACATTGGTATCAGCAACCCCGCAAATGGAACTACAGCTTCGGCGGTTTTCAATGGCGCGGGCGATGCATTTCCCGTAGCAGGCACCGGGCATGTAGCCTATGTAGAAGCAGGATGGCTGCTGCCGCCTACAAAGAAAGTAGGCAAGTTTCAGGTGTATGCCGATTTTATGGGCGCTTCGTATCAGCGCCTTAAAGATCCGGTGCTGGTGTATAATGCCGGCATTAACTGGTTGCTGAATTCGCACCACTGCAAACTCACGCTCAATTACAGGAACCGGCCGGTTTTCGACTATACCAATAGTGCGGAAAAGTACGGCCCTATTCATCATATCGGTTCCCGAAACGAATTCACTATTCAATTCCAGGCATTTCTTTAATCTAAACACCAACACATGAAAGAGCAATCCTTTAAAAACTCGATATGGCAGGTGATTGGCGCCTCATCGGTAGGCACGCTAATCGAATGGTACGACTTCTACATTTTCGGCAGTCTGGCAATTTTAATCTCGAAACAATTTTTTCCTGAAGACAAAAGCACGGCCGCATTGCTTTCTACGTTGGCCATTTTTGCAGCAGGCTTTATTGTACGTCCGTTCGGCGCGTTGGTATTTGGCCGCCTGGGCGATAAAGTGGGCCGTAAGTACACCTTCCTGCTCACGCTGGTATTGATGGGCGGTTCCACATTTTTGATCGGTTTAATACCCGGCTATAGCAGTATTGGTGTGGCTGCTCCGTTGCTGGTGCTATTGCTTCGGTTAATTCAGGGGTTAGCGCTGGGCGGTGAGTATGGCGGCGCCGCCACCTATGTGGCCGAGCATGCACCGGCCGATAAGCGTGGCTTTTACACCAGTTGGATTCAAACTACGGCCACTCTGGGGCTGTTCCTTTCGCTGGGAATCATTTTGTTTACGCGCACCACACTTGGCGTTGACGATTTTAATAAATGGGGTTGGCGCATTCCGTTTTTGATGTCGTCGCTGCTGGTAATAGTTTCCATCATCATTCGTTTAAAAATGAATGAATCGCCATTGTTTGCCAAGTTGAAGAAAGAAGGAAAAACTTCGGTGAATCCACTCAAAGAAAGTTTCGGTAAAAAAGTAAATCTGAAAATGGTGTTGCTGGCTTTGTTTGGCGCTACTATGGGTCAGGGTGTGGTTTGGTACACCGGTCAGTTTTACGCGCAATCTTTTTTGGAAAATACCTGCAAAATGGATTTTGAGCAATCGCGAACTATTTTGCTTTGGGCCATTGTTTTTGCAACGCCTTTCTTTATTGTGTTTGGCGCTTTGAGCGATAAAATTGGTCGCAAGTGGATTATGATGTGCGGTATGCTGTTGGGTATTCTTACCTATCGCCCCATGTACCGTGCTATACTGGAAATGACGGATGCAAAAAACAAGACCGAGATGGTGGAAAAGCGTGATGTAAAGAGGGAATTTACTGCCTTTGCCAATTCAGCTGATGGAATAGTAAAAACCACTACGGTAAGCACCTTCACCGATGGAGCGGTTTTCAAAGAAGTAGTTACTGACACCAGTTACGGTAATGGTCAGCTAGCCGTAGTTCATGATAAGAAGATCGAAAAGAAAGTAGGCAGCAGCGATTATAAGTTCATCATCTTACTGCTATTCTTCCAAATTATTTATGTGACCATGGTATATGGCCCTATTGCTGCATTTTTGGTAGAATTATTCCCAACCCGTATTCGGTACACGTCTATGTCGTTGCCCTATCACATCGGAAATGGCGTTTTTGGCGGTTTAGTGCCTTTCATAAGTACGCTTATTATTGAATACACCAAAACGCCTGAACTGCCCAAAGGCGAACCGCTGGCGGGGTTGTGGTATCCCATTTCGATAGCGGCCGTTTGTTTGCTCATCGGCACTTTGTATCTCACCAACAAACGCGATGAGGATGTAAGCGATGATGTAAATGAATATGTACACTGATTTTTTTAAAAGAAAAAGAGAAAATTATGAATACCGTTAAACGACTTTCAGGATTTTTGTGGATGCTGATGGGGCCGGCCGCCATCGGATTTCTAATGATGCAGGCAATGAGAAAACTCAGTTTGCCAACTGCCACAACTAACGATTATTTGCAATGGTCTATTATCATTTTGATTTTCCTGCCCATTGCGGCCGGACTGGTGATTTTTGGATATTTTTCGACCAAAGGCGAATACGACTTCGATTAGTATGGAAGGCGAACGGCAGGCAAAATTAATAACGCTCTGTTTAACCGGTTGGCTGTTGCTCAGTTTCCCGGTGCTCAGCATGACCAGCACACCTAAAATGCTGGGCGGAATTCCTGTTTTGTTCGTGTATGTTTTTACAACTTGGTTGTTTTTTATACTGGCCACTTATTTAATTACCAGAAAAAGCTGAAATGATCACCTCGCTTCCGCTTCTTCTTATTGCTTTAGTCTATTTACTGGTCTTGTTCGCCATTGCTTATTTGGCCGAAAAAAGAAATGCCTTTACTGATAAATTGGCTGCAAGTCCGTACATCTATGCGCTATCGATTGGCGTTTATTGTACAGCCTGGACTTTTTACGGCAGCATAGGCAAGGCCTCGCTCAATGGTTTTCAATTTTTGGCGGTTTACATTGGCCCCACGCTGTTTGCACCACTATGGCTCATCGTGCTTCGCAAAATCATCCGTATCGCCAAGGTTCAGCACCTTACTACCATCTCCGATTTCATTTCAGCCAGATATGGAAAGGATATGTATTTGGGCGCTATGGTGGCTGTTTTTTGTTTGATAGGCGTAATTCCTTACATCGCTTTGCAATTAAAAGCTATTTCAGAAAGTTTTGATTTGGTGTCGCATGGCGTTTCCGATACGCCCCGGCCCTTTACCATACTTTCCGATAAAGCCCTTTACTCAGCCATTCTGCTGGCTGTTTTTACCATTCTTTTTGGAATGCGAAAAGTGGAAGCTACCGAACAACATCGCGGAATGGTTGCTGCCATTGCATTTGAATCGCTTATCAAACTCATCGCCTTTCTGGTTGCAGGCATATTCATTACTTACATCGTGTTTAATGGCTTTGGCGATATCTTCCAACAAGCCACTTTATTTCCCGATAGCGAAACGCTGTTTACCGTAAGCGGGAAAAGTCCGTACGGTGAATGGTTTTCCATTTGCTTTCTATCCGGAATAGCTGCAGTAATGTTACCCAGGCAGTTTCAGGTGGGCGTGGTAGAAAATGTAGAAGAACGGCATTTGGAAAAATCGGTGTGGATTTTTCCGCTCTATGTTTTTCTTATCAATCTTTTCGTTTTACCGGTGGCATTTGCCGGTCGAATTTTGTTCGCAAAAGGAGGGATGAATGCCGACTATTATATTTTGGGTATTCCCATGTTAGCCGGTCAAAAATTCATAACCATGCTGGTATATATCGGTGGTTTTTCAGCCGCCAGCAGCATGATTATTGTTGAAACTATATCGCTCAGCACTATGGTTTCTAACAATCTGATTTTGCCATTTTTTATACGAAACAATTTTCTTCAACGCTGGCAATTGCGTTATATCAACGCCATCACCCTGTATAGCCGAAGAATAAGTGTAGTACTCATTCTATTAGCGGCCTACCTTTACTTTCTAAATATTAAACAGAATTTGCCGTTGGTAAATATCGGCCTCATCTCCTTTGTTTCGGTAGCTCAATTTATACCGGCAATCATTGGCGGAATTTTTTGGAAGCAGGCGAATAAGAATGCCGCCATTACAGGAATTTTACTTGGGTTTGCACTTTGGTTTTACACCCTGGTGCTACCATCAGTTGCCGGTAGCGGTTGGGTGAGCGCTTCATTTGTGGCCAATGGACCTTTTCACATCGCCTGGCTCAAACCGTATGAATTATTTACCCTTCAGGAATTCAGTCCGGTTACCAATGCCCTTTTTTGGAGTATGTTTTTTAATGTAGGTGCTTTTGTAATGTTATCGGTGTGGAGCAAACAATCAGATGAAGAAAAAAGTCAGGCCGAAATTTTTGTAGATATATTCAAATATGCCGAACGCTTTGAAAATTCTACGGTTTGGAAAGGCGTAGCTTATCTGGGCGATTTGCAAAAGCTAATTGGCAGTTTTACCGGAGCTCCACGTGCCGAACAACTGCTTCGGGGATTCGCCAACCGCTACAAAATTGACTGGCAAACAAGTTCAAATATTGATTCGCGTTTAGTGGGTTATACCGAACGAATTTTATCGGGTTATGTAGGCTCGGCATCGGCCCGCCTGATGATAGCTGCCACAACCAAAGAAGAACAAATTAATTTGGAAGGCTTGATGGAAGTAATGCGAGAGTCGCAACAACTGATTCATTTAAACAAAGAACTTACCCGAAAGACCGGCGAACTGAAACAGGCTAAAGAACAATTAGAAGAGGCCAATAATAATCTCAAAAGACTGGATGCGCTAAAAGACGATTTTCTGACCACCGTTACGCATGAACTGCGAACGCCTATCACTTCTATTCGTGCATTCTCTGAAATATTGTATGATAACGGGGATATGGAAAGCGAACAACGGCAGCATTATTTGGCTATCATTACTAAAGAAACCGAACGTATCGGACGCCTCATATCACAGGTTCTGGATTTAGAAAAATATGAATCGGGCAAACAAACGCTTCAATTGGCATCGTGGAATCTGGAAGAGTTTATAAAGGAATGTGTGGAATCGGTAGAGCAACTGGCAAAGCATCAGCAAATCACACTTTCTTACAAAGTAGATTACGAAATAGGCGATTTGGTTTTTGATCGCGATAAACTTACACAGGTGGTTATTAATCTGCTGTCAAATGCTATTAAACATGTAGAGCCGGGAAAAGGCGTAATTGATTTAAGAGCTGTTCAGGAACAAAATAGGGTGAAAATTTCTGTTCGTGATAATGGAAAAGGAATTGGCGAGGCCTTTCAAAAGGCCATTTTTGAAAAATTTTATCAGGCCGATAACCAAACCCTTCGCAAACCTAAAGGAAGTGGTCTCGGCCTTCCAATAAGCCGGCGAATTGTTGAACTTCACGAAGGAAATTTACAAGTGATCAGCACCTTGAACGAAGGCGCGTATTTCTATTTTACCATTCCCTGCATCCTGAAAAACCACTGATTCATGAGCCAAAAACATAAAATACTGATTGCCGACGACGAACCTAACATTCTGCTCTCGCTCGAATTTTTGATGAAGAAAATGAACTATGAAGTTTTTATTGCGCGGAATGGAAGTGAGGCGATGGAAATTCTGAAAACAGAAATTCCTGATTTGGTAGTTCTGGATGTAATGATGCCCGACCTCGACGGCTATGAGATTTGCAAGCACATCCGCAAAACTGCTTTATTAAAGCACATTAAGGTGGTGTTTATAAGTGCTAAAACGAAAGAGGTGGATATCGCCAAAGGCCTCGCACTAGGCGCCGATGACTACATCACCAAACCTTTTAGCACTCGTTTTCTGATGAATCGTGTGAAAGAATTATTGCAGCCGGAAGGCCCCGGAAAATCAATCATCCTGTTCTCGATATTTCAAAAATTAAATTTCTAAAATCATGAATAAACTACCGCAAATCCAATCGCTGGAAGAATACCATCAGCAATATCAACGCAGTATTAATGACCCTGCCGCATTTTGGGCAGAAATTGCCGAACATTTTCAATGGAATAAAAAGTGGGATCGCGTACTGAACTGGAATTTCTCAGAACCGAATATCAAATGGTTTGAAGGGGCACGATTAAATATTACCGAGAATTGCCTCGACCGAAATGCCACTCAGCATGGCAATCGCATTGCCATCATCTGGGAACCTAATGATCCGAACGAAGCCGTTAGAAAGATCAGTTACTCGGAACTATTTCAGCAAGTGCAGCATTTTTCAAATGTGTTGCTGGCCAACAGTATTCAAAAAGGTGACCGGGTTTGCATCTATCTTCCTATGATTCCGGAGGCTGCCGTGGCCATGCTGGCCTGTGCCCGAATTGGAGCCATACATTCTGTGGTATTTGCGGGGTTCAGCGCCCAATCTATTTCCGATCGCGTTAATGATTCGAAATGCAAAATGATTATTACAGCAGATGGGTTTTTTCGTGGAGAGAAGAAGTTTGAACTCAAAAAAAATGTGGACGAAGCATTGCAAACCACGCCTTCTATTGAAAAGTGCATAGTTTTCAATCATAGGAATATAAACGTTCCTATGGTACCGGGGCGTGATTTGTGGTGGCATGAAGAATTACCTAAAGTAGCTCCAGAAAACAAAGCGGCTGTGATGGATGCTGAAGATCCGCTTTTCATTCTTTACACATCTGGTTCTACCGGAAAACCAAAAGGCGTGTTGCACACTATTGCAGGCTATATGGTATATGCCGCTTACACTTTCAAAAATGTTTTTCAGTATCGCGAAAATGAAATCTTCTGCTGTACTGCCGATATTGGTTGGGTTACCGGTCATACTTACATTGTTTATGGTCCATTGCTCAACGGGGCCACTACCATTATGTTTGAAGGCGTTCCTACTTATCCCGATGCCGGACGATTCTGGTCGATGATCGATAAACATCGCGTCAATATTTTCTACACCGCACCAACGGCTATACGTTCATTACAAGCTTTTGGCGAAGGTGTTTTTGAGGATAAAGATTTATCATCGCTTCGCGTTTTAGGTTCGGTTGGCGAGCCGATTAATGAAGAAGCCTGGCATTGGTATCACCAAAATGTAGGTAAGGGAAATTGTCCGATTGTAGATACGTGGTGGCAAACTGAAACCGGAGGTTGTTTGATATCGCCATTGGCAGGAATTACGCCATTGAAGCCTGCCTTTGCAACATTGCCCTTGCCAGGAGTAGATTTAATAATTGTGGATGAAAAAGGGAATGAAATAAAAGGTAATGGGGTAGAAGGGAATTTGTGCATTCGCCATCCTTGGCCGGGCATGGCTCGTTCGGTTTATGGCGATCACGAGCGTTTTCGAACCACCTATTTCACTACTTATCCCAATTTATATTTTACCGGCGATGGTTGTAAACGCGATGAAGATAGTTATTACCGCATCACCGGGCGTGTAGATGACGTAATCAACGTATCGGGCCACCGCATTGGTACCGGTGAATTAGAAGACGCGATTAACGTTCATGGCGAAGTGATTGAAAGCGCCGTAGTGGCCTTTCCGCATGATGTGAAAGGCCAGGCTATTTATGCCTATATTATTTGCGACCGCCATGTTGAAGATCGCGAAGGAATGTATAAGGACATCCGCGATCACGTAACCAAAGTGATTGGCGCATTTGCACGGCCCGATGTAATACAGATTGTCCCGGCCCTACCGCGAACCCGAAGCGGAAAGATCATGCGTCGTATTTTGCGAAAGATTGCTGAAGGTGAAACATCTAACTTCGGTGATACCAGCACGTTAATTGATCCGGCTGTGGTGCAACAAATTTTGCAGGGGAAAAAAGCGTAGAAGATGCGAGCTATGAGCCACGAGCTACCACACCCACCACACTCACCACACGGATAAACGTATACACGGATACACATTTAGCCGCAAGTAGAAAGATGCGAGCTACGAGCCGCGAGCTATGAGCCACGAGCTACCACACTTACCACACCCACCACACCCACCACACCCACCACACGGATACACTCTTCAGGCACAAGATACAAGATACAAGACGCAAGACGCAAGCTGCGAGCCATGAGCCATGAGCTTTTAGCCACCACACTCACCACACCCACCACACCCACCACACCCACCACACGGATACACCCCTAAAACAGAAAAGCCCTTCATTACTGAAGAGCTTTTCTGCGGATCGGGTGACTCGAACCCGCGACCTCCGCCGAGAGGGCGGCATCTGATAATGTTAAGTAGAAAGTTGCGAGCTATTAGCATCGAGCTACCACACTTACCACACCCACCACACCCACCACACGGATACACCCCTAAAACAGAAAAGCCCTTCATTACTGAAGAGCTTTTCTGCGGATCGGACGGGACTCGAACCCGCGACCTCCGCCGTGACAGGGCGGCATTCTAACCAACTGAACTACCGATCCAATATTGTCATTCAATCTATCGAAAGTTACCGAGAGAGCAACCTTCTAACTAACTGAACTATTGATCAAATATTGTTATTCAATCTATTCGAAAGTTACCGAGAGGGCATCTTTCTAACCAACTGAACTACCGATCCAATATTGTTGCTAACCAAATGATCACAATAAATCTTTCGATTAGCGGGACGCAAATATATACGGATTTATTTTTCCAGCAATGCCTTTCGAAAAAAAATGTTGGCTACTGTAACCGAATGCCTTTGATACTTCCGTTCGTTACCGTCACCGAAACTGTACTGCTGCCGGTGTCAGAGTAATCAAACGTGCCGTTAAAGGTAGCGGCTACCGGTTGGCCCACCGTGCTGGCTGAGGTCAACGTAAGCGTACCACTCTTTCCTACAAATACCTTTTGCGAACTGGTGCCGGTATACAACTGCATGGTTACCGTAGCCGTTCCCTGATTGCCGCTGTCGTCAATAGTATAAGTGCCCGGCCCCAATCCATACACCATCACCGTCATCATCATACTTTCACTGCTGCCGCTGTGTGTGCCGTTAACCGTAACCGTGTATGCTGAATCAGCAGGGGCAAATACGGCCACTGTGCTGCCTCCCGATGTGTTGAAGTGAAAACTTTCATTGCTGAAAGGGCCGCCATTGGCCGTAAAAAACGATTGGGTAACATCGGTTTGCCCGTTGTTGCCGTTGCTCGGACAAGTGTGCAGATCGCCTAAGGTCAAGCTGCCCGGAGTGCCGGATGTGGTGATGGTTTTAGGGTCGCCAAACATCGCACCATCCATACAGTATGGCGTAATGGTATAGGTTTTATTCAAGGCCAGATCAATTGAAATCTGTCCATCCCAAACATCTACGTTATTTTGCATCACTCCTGATTCGATATGAACCATGCCGCGAACCGGATTGCCGTTGCCATCAACTAAACGCCCTGTTGCAGTAGTGCCGCACGGCCCGATAACAGTGCCAATATCATAAGTTTGGCCGGGGGCCAATGGTGGAACCGATGCCGTTACCGGATTGCCGCGATCGCCATAAGGATAAACCGTTACAGTAAGCGGAAATCCTGAGGCAACGCGCATAATGAACAAGCCTTGATTTTCGAGCGAAATGTTGTTTTGCGGGCGATTTCCGCTACCCGGCGTAGCGTCAGCCACCGTAGCATCGGCTGTAGAAATCGGCGTGCCATTGCAATTCACCACCTTGCCTTTCACCCAGGCTACGTCTTCGTCATGGTCGGTGTTCCAGGTACTGAAGTGCGAAACTACACCTACATAAAAACTGCCTTGCTTTACCGCCTTTCCTTCTTCTTCCCAAATGCCGGTGGTTTCATTCAAATGCCACAGCTTAATGGTGTCGGGCGAACTGCTCAACTGTGCCGCATCAATGGGTAACTTAATAGTGGCGGTTTTGCCTGAAGCCACCTGCAGCGGATTGCCGCTCGCATCTTCCATATGCACCGAAATCATGCCGTACGACAGCAACTGCCGCGAATCACCCGAAGTGTTCCGCGCACTCAGGTCACCACCCGGGGTCATTTGACTAAATTTCGAATCGCCGGGATTGTAATGGAAGGTGTACAAATTGGCAGTGCCGCTGAAGGCCGAACCATCAGCATTCTTCAGGCCGTTGGCCGGTAATGTTACCTGCGCCGCTCCATTGGTTACTGAACCGCCGGTTGAACCGTCTATCGATCCGGTCAATACTTTTTTCACCATTACGATCTTCACCTGCGATGAGGTGCTTTGGGTAGCCTCAAAACCTACTACCGCATCCAGATAGCCGGGCATAGTGGCTTTCACCGTTTGCCTGCCGGCTGCGATGGCTACATCGTCGAATACATAAAAGCCGCTGTTCGAGGTAAATATTTTTCCATTGAACGAAACCGTTGCGCCCGAGAGCGGTTTTAGATCCTGATCTACCACAGTGCCGTGAAGTTTTACGGTCTTTTTCAGCACATTGGGGTTTTCCGTGTCTTTCTTTTTGCAGGCACCCAGCAAGGTGAGTACCAGCAGTAGCATGGTTGTAATTTTAATACGCATAATTTGATGTTTTGTGTGGCAAAAATCACCGGAATGTGCTCCCCTGGCAAGGACAAAACCGGAGCTTACTTTCCGTAATATTATACAAAGGTATTATTTGAAAAGGAATGGGTTTTATGACTGTTTTCATCCTTCTGACCCATTTTTTCAGCCAGCGGGGTGATCCGGAACTCAAAAAAAGCGGAAGTAGGGGCGGGACACCAGAGGTGAAAATTGCCACGGAATAGAGGTGAGCAGCAGCAGCAGCGAAGCGGTGAACCACCAAGCCATCGTTTTAAATTTTTCAGTATCGGTTAACTTCCTTTTCGCCAGCATCGAACCTATAGTGAGCACCAGAATGGCCACTGTCATCACCAAACTGTGTTCCATTCCGAAAAAACGGATTTCACGGTCGTGAACAGCTTCGTGAAAGTTAGCGCGGAAATATTGTGTTAACGGGCTAACGATGTAAAGCGTAATGCCCAATACCAACTGGATATGAGCGATAGTGGCGGTCCAGTGCCGGATGCTGTTGTCGAAGCCGGTGAACGGCAATTTTTTGATCCAGCCGGTCCACGCGCGGAAAATTGCGAAGCTAAGTGACGCCAGCACCAGCCACCGGAAAAATGAATGAAAAATGAGGAGGTAGAAGTACATAGAATGAAGGTAGTTTAATCATTTTTAATGCTATCAAAACATATCAGGATGGTGAACTCCTCACCATGTACTACAATGCCTTTTAACGCTAACCGCGGTAGCGATCGAAGTGGAAATCCTTTTTGCGCGGTATTCGGAAAGTTGTAGTTTATGTGAGCCGCGCAAAAAGATTGGAACGTAGAGCGCGGCATCCGCCATAAAAAATCGGGCCCACTTCCGAAAAAAATGAAAGCTTCTATTTTTCAACAATCAACTTTCGCGAGGCGCTGAAACCGGCGGTTTTAATCGTAATAAAATAAAGACCACCCGCCACTTCAGGCAGTTGCAACACCACATTTCCGGTGCCTTCACCCAAATGCATGGCTTCACTTTTGTAATGCTCGCGGCCTTGCAAATCAGTAAACAATACGATGTAATCGGCAGCCTTCGCCACTTCCAGTTGCAGCACAGCGGTGCCGTTGCTTGCCGGATTCGGCCCCACTTTGAAATCAGAAATATAATCGGGCTCGGCTATACCACCGCAGATGGTGCGGTAGTTGCAGGGATTGGTAATAGCAAAACAATTGGGGTTCTGAACTGCCGTTCTATAGCTGCACGAGTCGAAATATACGCTCCCCTGTTGGTGACTAAAACAGGTTAGAATGGATATTCGGTTGTAGTGATTTTGACCTGTAGCCCCACAACTGCTTTGAAAAAGACCGAAACTGCTGTAATTCTCCATCGGAAGGAGCGGCTCGTAAAAGCTGATCAAGCCTTCCGTCCACTGCAATTCGCCAAAGGCCCATCCTCTTACATCGGTTAAATAAAACACCCGATATGTTTTGCCGAAGTAAGTGGCTGCTATCACCGAATCCAGATGCAGGCGATAGGCTAATGACGTTCGTGGATCAATATAATCGATGGTATCGCCTGCAGTTCCTGAAAAATCGGCAATCAAATATTCGGTAGTGTCAGTTTTAGGATAGAGAAATATTTTTCGGGTAACAGTGTCCTCCCGAATCCATCCAACGGTACAAATTGGATTGAAAGATTTAAAACTTAATTTTTTATAGGTAAGACCATTCCACATGGAATCTTCTCCCGTGGTCAGGTTGCCATACCCAAACCCGAATACATTATAGCAACCTAAATTTTTAGTTATTCCGTGAACGGGCTTCATTTCTTCGGGAATTAAATTTCCTACATACCACCAATCGTTCACGCTATCCAGTGTTTTGCGATAAACCGCGTCTTCCACTTCCAGATGCACGCAGGTGTCGAAAGTACAACCCGCTGTATCGCGCCCATGCAGGCAAATTTGATAAGTACCATTGGTATCCAGTTTAAAAAGAAAGGTATTCGCATTGGAATCAATGCCCAGCGTATCGTTTACCGTCCAAAACCAGGTGAGGCTATCGGTTGAAAGCGAATCGCGGGTGCTGATCAGGTACTTACCGCTGCCTTTAGGCTTCACCACCACAGCAGTGGGATAACAACCGGCAAATACATTTGAATGAATAGCGATTAAAAAAAGGAAGTAGAGAAACTTTTTCATGGGTATTAGATTTGAAAAGAAAGTTACTTAATAAAAAGCAGATGAAACTGCACAGAACGATCAACCCTGCCATGTTGCAGGAAGAATTCAGGCACTTCGTGCTGCTTTATTTAAAGTGATGGCATTCGCCAAATCTTTCGAAATATCAATTCGAAAAAAAAATTAGCAATACTGTTTAACTCATCTAATTGATTACTACCGAATGGGATTTTG
>JAXLUJ010000017.1:0-68900 GCA_046329575.1 Chitinophagales bacterium
AATTAATTTCGATTTCTGTCCTTATTAAGGCGCCTGGATTATTGCGAAAGTGATGGAATATCGCATGTGTGGTGCCATGTCCTGACCTCGTAGGAACATCTGAGGTTGATTCCGTATCTCCGGAAAAATCTTGTTTATGGGGTGCCCCGGCTCACCGCTAATAAAACCGCCTTTATCAATAAATTTCTAATAGCGGTGAGCCGGGTCGCGTGCTTTCGGGGTACGGCTTCGCCTCCCGTGCTCCACTTCGTTACGCACCTGCGCCTCCGGCGCAGCCCTGCCGCCCGCTCACCCAAATTCGCTCGGCATTCAATTGGAACACCAAATTACTTTCCCATTCATTTCGCCAATCTCGGCATCTGTAAACCCGGCCTCTCGTAGCAGCGCAAAGGTGTCTTCACCCAATTTTGGAGCTATCATCGGCGAACCACTTTTAGCTGAACTAAATTTTAAAGGCTGACGAATTGTTTTGAATGCCTTCCCTTCCAAATCAAACGTTGCAAATAAGTCACGGCCCACCAAATAAGGATCGTGCTCCAGCATGCTGAGGTCGTTCACTAAACTTACACAGCAATCGCTGCCTTCAAAAAATGCTAACCACTCCGCCGAAGTTTTTTCTTTCAATAATTGTCCTAAAGCTGCTTTGATCTGATCATGCGCATCTACTCCCGAAAGCAACGCATCCTCCCATTCCGGCTTCTGTAATTTTTCGCAAATCGCACTCCAAAACTTCGGCTCTAATGCGCCAATCGCTAAAAATTTCCCATCGCTGCAGATGTACACATTGTAATTGGCCAAACCACCGGAAAGCTGGAACGATTCCCGGCGGCTGATTTCGCCGGTGGCCTGATACGCCGCAAAGGGCAACGCCAGTAATGGCAGCACCGCATCCGTCATCGCCACATCCACAAAATCGCCCTTGCCGGTTCGTTCCCGCTGATATAGAGCTGCCAGTACAGCATTCATAGCCATATAAGCACCTCCCGCCACATCAGCTACCTGAAACCCTGGTATCACCGGCCTTTCAGCGGTTCCATTCATTCCCAGTAAGCCGGAAGTGGCAATATAGTTGAGGTCGTGCCCCGCTGCTTGTGCTAAAACCGATTGCTGGCCATACCCTGTAATGGATACATATATTAGTTTGGGAAAAAGATCTTTGAGTGTGTCATAATCTAATCCAAACCTGGCCATCACCCCCGGTCGAAATTGTTCCACCAACACATCGCATCGCTCTAAAACTTTAAGCAACACTTCGCGCCCTTGTGGCTTTAAAAAATTGATAGCCAAACTTCTTTTATCGGTATTTAGCGCATAGTAAAATGCAGATTGATCGCCTAACATCGGCTCAAAGGTCCGTACATAATCTGGCGCATCCTGATCTTCTACCTTAATCACATCGGCTCCCATCCCGGCTAATAGCATGGTAGCCATCGGTCCTGGAAGTAAGCGGGTGAAATCCATTATGGTCAACCCACTTAATGGACCACTACGCTCAGGTTTTGATCTTCCCGAAACAACCGGAGAACTCCTTTCTTCGTTTATATATGAAACATCAAATTTCCTGAAGCATTTTGAAAATGCCATCATTTCGGTAAGGTGACTTACCTTTACTTTTCCCGTCATCAACGCAAATTGCGGATTGGCTTTGCCGGTTTCTAACTCAATGTAGGTTTTCGCTGTTGTAGTAACGGTACAATTCGCATCGCCAATTAGCGCCTGATGCAACAGGCAAACGCCATTTCGGATCTCCAGCGTCCATGAAAATTCTTCATCCCCGCGAATAATGAAATGAAAGATTTTTAATAAGCCCTGTGCCTTTTCGGGCCGGAAACGAGCAGGCGCGGATGCCAGAATTAATTGAGCTGTAATTTTCACTGGGTGAATTTAAAATTCCGCTACATTTTAAGCTACTAAGAAAATAAAAAAGGCCACCGTTTTCACAGTGGCCCCATCCTAAACTAAACTCTTTTACATCCGGAATGCATACAAGTAACTCATCGGTTTATTGGGATACAAACCTTCGATCAGCACTTTGCCTTTTTTGTTTTTCAACTGATTCACAAAATCTTCAGTATTCGAAACGGGCTGGTCGTCCATTTGTGTGATGATAAATCCCTTTTTAATATCCGTAGCTGCAGCCAGTTTGCCTTCTTTCAACTCCGTTACCCGTACTCCTGATTCTATACCTAGTTGTGCCTTTTCTTTAGCCGAAATATTCTCTACACTCACGCCAAGGTCGCCCAAAATATCAATAGAATTATCTACTGAAGCCACGGTATTGTATTTGTTCTTCAATTGTACCGTTGTAGTGTAGGTTTTGCCGTCACGTAAGTACTGTACCGAAATTTTATCGCCGGGACGGTACTTGGCCACCTGCTCCTGAAGTTCAGGGGAACTGTTTACTGCATAACCATTGATGGAGGTAATCACGTCTTTGTTTTTCAAACCTGCTTCCTCTGATGCCGAACCTTTATTCACGCCATCTACATAAACGCCAAACGGTTTCTCAAAACCTAAATCCTGAGCGGTTTTGTCATCCATACTTCTTATCGAAACGCCTAAAAATCCGCGCTGCGAAATGCCGTATTGTTTCAAATCGAGAATTACCTTGTTTACGATGTTCGAAGGAACAGCAAACGAATAACCGGCATAAGAACCGGTAGGGGAGGCAATGGCCGTATTGATACCTACTAGTTCGCCGTTGATATTCACTAAAGCACCCCCGCTGTTTCCGGGATTTACCGCGGCATCGGTTTGAATAAACGACTCAATCGCGGTGTTCGATTTGTTCTCATTTGGATCGCCCAATAAACTGATGTTTCGTCCTTTCGCACTTACAATACCGGCAGTAACCGTACTCGCTAAATTGAACGGATTGCCAACGGCTACCACCCATTCACCTACTAACACCGAATCAGAATTGGCAAATGGAATGGCCGGCAAATTATTGCCTTCGATCTTCAGCAATGCAATGTCAGTATCCGCATCACGGCCCACTAATTTGGCCTTGTACGATTTGTTGTTGTTCATGATCACTTCAATTTCGTTGGCATTCTCAACCACATGATTGTTGGTGGCCACATAACCGTCGTTACTAACAATTACACCACTTCCCGTAGCTACTTGCTCGCGCGGTTGATATGGATTTTGACCATGGAAAAAATAATTGAAGTTATCGCCAAAAAAGTCCTGTAGCGGGTCGCGGCCTCTTCGCATCGCCACCTGCTCGGCCTTAATAATCGATTTAATGTGCACTACGGCAGGTGTGGCTACCGATGCCGCATAACGAAAATCTACAGGCTGCGTGCTGTGCGAATACGCAGGCAACGATGCGTAATGCGCAGGCGTTCGCACTAAGTTCACTGCCTGAACCTGCGATTCCTGATTCGTGTGTTTGTACACGCTAACCGCAGCAAATGCGGATACAAACGATACCATCACGGTAAAAATGACTTGCCTGAATTTCATGTCTTTCCTTTTTTGTTGGTTAACGATTGGTACTACAAAAATATTGGGCGATTGTTGCAATAAACAAGCCTTGCCCTATCGCTTTAAATCAATTTAACAGCGGGAATCCTCTTTTTGAAAAGATGGGTTAAAGATCGTACCCGTTCAGGAGTTTTCTGCCGGCCCGGTGGGTAATTTTACCACTGCCGATTTGCTGAAGAAGGTTGAAAAATTCAAGATAGCGCACTTCGTCAGCAGAACGCTTTTTCTTTCTGGAAAAGTATTTTTTAACCTGCGAAATAAGCTCGTGAAGCGCTTCCATATCGCCCAGCTCGAAATAGGCCTTAGCCAATAAAGCCTGCGCATCGGCATAAAAAAGACCTTTGTGAAATGTAGCTCCTCGTAAAAGTTTCACTACAAGATCATATTTTTTACGGTACACATAGGCCCGCGCCAGATTCAGTGTCACCGCATTCATTTGCCTCGACTTCAAACCGCTTGCACTATAACTTTCTACCAGTTTCTCCGACCAATTATAATCTTTGAGCTGGTGCGCCAACTCTTGAAATTTGGCATAGTTCCACTGCTGCAATTCCCATTCGTCGAATAGAAATTCCAGTTTGGCGGCATGAACGTACAGTTCGCCAATTTCCTTTAAATAATCTACGGCTCCGCCATTAATGTGTTGTATGCAATAATTAATCGCAAACACATAACCATCGCGTAAAACAAAATGCTCGAAGTGCTTCTGCCGGTCAAAAAGCAAAGCCTTTACCGCTTTAAAGTGTACCGCTGATTCGTCTTCATGAAGCATACGGTAAATATGATAGTACAACTGTACCTCGGGGCTGGAATGGTAATCATCCGGATCCAGCAATTCCACCCAGGTGGCTGCCTGAGCCAGCAAGTTGGTGCTCTGGTTTTTTGGGTTTGTTTTTTTTGTTTCTGCTTCCCGGCCTTCCGCACAGGCATAACGCAGGGTATTGGTTAGGTAGAACGCCTCAATGCTTTCCAGCCGTTGCCGCGGGCCGCGCGCTTTCCCGGCAGTCATCTGCTCGTGAAACTTGCTTTCACTCTGAAGTAAATACTCTTCCAGATATTGTGTTCTCGTATTTTTGGCAAGAGTAGCGCCCGCTTTTCGAACCAATTGATAGTTCAACCGAAATAAGGCATCCAGACCGGTGATTTGAAGCATCGGGGTTACGGCCTTAATTACCTGATTGCTCTGCTTCTGATATTGCTTCGATAAAAATCCTTCAGCTAAATGCCGCAATTCCGGTAAGAACAGCATCAAATTGCCAGATCCTTTTCTGGCAGATTGCAATAACTTTTGCCCTAGAATCAGTTTTTCTGAAAAACTGGATTTTCCGCTGATTACCGGCATCAGCGCATCCAGCAATTCTACCAAATGGTTATCGCCGTTCAAAGGTATGGCCGTCAGGTATTTCCTGAAATTCTTTAACTGCGGACTTGAGAAAGTTTGCAATACCCGAAGTGCTGCCTGATCCATAAATAGCGAAATAAGGCTTTTTAAAGCTATTTGTTAGAAGTAACTCCGGTAACTCCCGGAGCAACCAACAATGTAGAAATACCGGCCAGAAACATTAAAATACCGGCTAAAATCAACCCGTGAATGGCATTAGGGCCCACAAAATGATGCGTCAAAAAATTCAACCCGCCTAATGATGCAATAATCTGGGGTATGCAAATGAACATGTTGAACAGCCCCATATAAACTCCCATTTTACGCGCAGGAATTGCCCCGGCAATAATAGAGAACGGCATACATAAAATGCTCGACCAGGCAATACCGATTAATGCAAAGGACGCATATAGAAAGTTGGGATTGGTGATATAGTTAATAGAAAGTAACCCGATTCCACCTAAAATTAAACACATTCTATGGGTGCTGCGCTTTCCAATGCGCGCTGCAAACGCCGGTAGCACAAAGCCCATAATGGTGGTCATTACATTGAAAACAGCCCAACAGCCATAAATGAAATCGGCCCCGTCGTTGTATGCTTTAGTAGTGGGGTCGGTTGCATGAAAGATGTGCGCAGTAATGGCTGGTGTGGCATTGGCCCACATCGCAAATAGGGCAAACCAGGTGAACAACTGAACCACCGCAATCTGCTTCATATGTGCGGGCATAGCCTTTACTGATTTCACAATGTCGCCTAAGGCATGCCATAAACCTCCTTGCTCGCGCTCTCGGTCAAATGCATCCATATCAGCAGGTGGATATTCTTTCGTAGTGAGATTGGTATAAAGTATGGCGGCAATAAAACAAACCCCACCCAAATAAAAGCTGTACTTCACATTGTCAGGAATCACGCCGGCTGCGGCCGTATTCGAAATGCCTACCGCTTTGAATAAAAGAGGAGATAGGCTGGCCAGCAACGATCCCAGACCTATAAGAATACTTTGCATGGCAAACCCTTCTGTTTGCTGCTCTTCAGGAAGTTTGTCGGCAACCAATGCCCTAAAGGGTTCCATAGAAATATTGATGCTGGCATCCAATATACAAAGCATTCCGGCAGCCATCCATAATGCTGAAACATGGGGCATGAATAATAACGCAATACTGCTGAGCACTGCTCCGGCAAAAAAGTAGGGTTTCCGTCGGCCCCACCGCGACCAGGTCCTATCGCTGAAATATCCGATCACCGGTTGAACCAACAAACCCGTGAGCGGTGCAGCCAACCATAATCCGGGAATCTGGTCTTCACTCGCCCCGAGGGTTTGAAAAATGCGGCTCATATTGGCTCCCTGTAATCCAAATCCAATTTGAATACCCAAAAAGCCAAAACTCATATTGAAAATGTCTAACGCACTTAACCGTGGTTTGCCGCTCATAATTCAATTTTAAGGCAAGTTAAAAAATTAAGTAAAGTGTAATAATGACACTTAGTAAGAACGTTTTTAACGAAATGGATGACATAAAAAAAGGCTTCCGAAGAAGCCTCTTTTTTTATGCGTGAGTTGAAAATGAATCTTATTCGCCGTTGGTCAAAAGTACCTTGCGCGACAACCGGTATTTTCCGGTTTTTTTGTCGATGTCCAGCAACTTCACTTTAATTTGCTCGTTCTCTTTCAATACGCCATCCATGTTTTCCAAACGTTTGTTGGAAACCTCTGAAATGTGCAACAAACCTTGTTTGCCGGGCATGAACTCCACGAAAGCGCCGTATGGCATAATCGACTTCACCGTAGCGTCGTAAACTTCACCTATTTCTGGTGTAGCTACTATTCCTTTGATCTTGCGCAAAGCAGCATCTACACTGGCGGCATTCGGGCCGAAAACTTCTACGCGGCCTTTATTACCTTCTTCTGTAATGGTAATAGTGGTTCCGGTAGTTTTTTGCATTTCCTGAATGATTTTTCCTCCGGGTCCAATGATAGCGCCAATGAACTCCCCATCAATGTAAAGCACTTCAATCTTAGGAGCGTGCGGCTTGTAAGTTGGATTGGGCTGCGACATGGTTTTCATCATTTCGCCCATGATGTGTGCGCGACCTTCTTTCGCCTGATTCAGCGCCTGCGTGAGCAATTCTTTCGACAAACCATCGATTTTGATATCCATCTGGCAGGCCGTAATACCTTTTGAAGTTCCGCATACTTTAAAGTCCATATCGCCCAGGTGATCTTCATCGCCCAGAATATCGGAAAGAATAGCGTATTTACCGCTGGCATCAGTCACCAATCCCATCGCAATACCTGAAACCGGAGCCTTGATTTGCACGCCGGCATCCATCAGCGCCAAAGTTCCGGCACATACCGTGGCCATAGATGATGAACCGTTCGATTCCAGAATGTCGCTTACCACGCGAACTACATATGGGATATCCGTTGGCATTACTTTTTGCAGCGCGCGGAAGGCCAGATTACCATGACCTACTTCACGACGGCTTTGCGCACGAGGTGTACGCGCTTCACCGGTGCTGAAAGGAGGGAAGTTGTAGTTTAGCATAAACTTCTTTTCGCCTGAAATCACTACACCATCTACTTCCTGTGAATCGAGAGAAGTGCCCAGAGTTACTGTGGTAAGCGATTGTGTTTCTCCACGAGTAAACAATGCCGATCCGTGTGGCGAAGGCAAATAGCCAACTTCGCTCCAAATCGGGCGCACTTCATTCATTTTGCGTCCGTCCAAACGGCTTTGCTTGTTCAGCATCACAAAACGCACCGCATCTTTTTCTACACCGTGGAAATACTGACCAATCAGGAACGCTTTTTCTTCCAATTCCTCTGGAGTGTATTGCGCCTCAAATTCAGTTTGTACGGCTTCGAAAAGTTCACCGCGCTTGTGCTTGTCGGCTAAACCCTGCGAAGCAATGTCCACATATTTGTCGTATGCAAAAGCTTTAATTTTTGCGCGCAGTTCTTCGTCATGCGTTTCATGCGAATAGGTGCGTTTTACTGTTTTGCCTGCAGCTTCTTGCAGTTCCATCATTACGGCTACTTGCTTTTTGATGGCTTCGTGTGCAAACACAATAGCTTCTATCATTTCAGCCTCACTCACTTCGTTCATTTCACCCTCTACCATCACAATTGATTTTTCGGTAGCGGCAACAATCAAATCGAGTGTATTGGCATCGCTGAATACTTCTGATTTAGTTGGATTAATGGTAAGCACCCCGTTGATTTTGGCAACGCGAACTTCAGAGATGGGGCCGCCGAACGGAATATCGGAAACGGCCAGTGCTGATCCGGCAGCTAAACAAGCCAGTGCATCAGGTAGTTCGTTATTGTCAGAAGAAATTAGTGTGATTTGTACCACTACATTGGCGTGAAAATCATCCGGGAAAAGCGGACGAAGCGCACGGTCAACCAGGCGGGAGATCAGGATCTCGTTTTCGCTGGGACGGGTTTCGCGTTTAATAAAGCCACCGGGATATTTTCCTGCAGCAGCAAATTTCTCTTGATATTCCACGGTTAAAGGCATGAAGTCAACGCCTTCTTTGGCCTCCTTATCGGCACAAACAGTAGCCAGCAACATGGTGTTGCCATACTTTACCACTACCGATCCGTCGGCTTGTTTGGCCAAACGGCCGGTTTCGATCTCAACGGTGCGGCCACCGCCAAGGTCAACAGTTTTTTTGATTACGTTCATAATACTTGTTTTTGTTCCGCGGTTTGCGGAACGGTTTATAATAATTGAATTGTTCCTTTTTCGGGGAATAGGGCAACCCGGTTGGGTTATAAAAAAAAGGCCGGTGCGAAACACCAGCCTTAAAGCTTATTTACGGATATTGAGTTTTTCGATGAGGGCGCGATAGCCATTGAGATCTTGCTTGGCAAGATAGTTCAGCAACCGGCGGCGTTTACCTACCATGATCAGCAACGAACGCGTGCTGCTATGGTCTTTACGATTGGTTTTCAGGTGTTCCGAAATATGATTGATACGCTCGGTAAACAATGCAATCTGACCTTCGGTAGAACCTGTGTTTTTAGCATTGCCACCGTAGGTTTTGAATAAGTTGTTTTTGCTTTCAGTAGTCAGTTTCATCTTAATCTTGACTTGTTTTTATTATTTGAGCGGCGAAGATAGTAAAGCCCCCCGAAATTGCAAAACAATTCTTTCGATACACCCACCACACCCACCACACCCACCACACCCACCACACTCACCACACCTTATTCCTCCAGCCTTTCCGTTTCCAGCTTTTCCTTTTTCAGGTCAATCCGAAGCAAATTGTAGGCGCTCATGTAAACATTGGCAATCCAAACCAGAGCAAACCAACCGATAAGCGCTCCCCGCCAGTCGGCAAACAGCAAGCGGAAGTGAGCTATATATATAAAGAAGAGCGCTACATAATGGCTAAAGCAGTATTCGCAGGTAAATACGTAGAAGAACTTACGTGCCAGAAGAGAAGACCGGCTTTTGGTACAGGCAATGCAATATTCGCGGGGTTCCCTGAAAATTTCTTCGTGGGTTACCGTCCATGAGGCACAGGCTACGGGAAGCGCGAGCAGCAGGAGCGCACCGAATTGATTTAACAGGCTGTCCATAATAATGGGAGAAAGCTTAAAAAGGAGTGCCTGCCAGATGGGACATTCCGGAATGATGGCCGTGGCAGTGATGGGAAGGGTGGCCGGGAACCGGCCAGTGTGGCGGCGGAGGAACGGAGCCGCCACACCGAAGCGGTAGCGGAGCCCTGTACAGCACGGGCCCCGGCAACGGTGGGGCTTTGAGCTTTGCGAAAAGCCCCACCGGAAGCCGGGGTGCCACCCTTATGAAACCATATTGTGGATTACTTTCTGGAAAAATAATTTTAAAATCATGTGGATAAGTTTTATATTTGCAGTCCTTTTGAAAAAAGGGGTATCAAATTCATGGCAAAACAAGATCTGATTGAGCAGGACGGCACCATCGTAGAAGCGTTGAGCAACGCCATGTTCCGCGTGAAGTTAGAGAATGCGCATGAGATCATTTGTCATATTTCGGGCAAGATGCGAATGAACTATATTAAGATACTTCCGGGCGACCGGGTGAAGGTGGAGATGAGCCCTTATGATTTGAACAAAGGCAGAATTACATTCCGCTATAAATAAACATAAAGATGAAAGTTAGAGCATCAGTTAAGAAAAGAAGCGCCGACTGCAAAATTGTTCGCAGAAAGGGCGTGGTGTATGTTATTAATAAGAAGAACCCAAAGTACAAACAACGTCAGGGTTAATTTCAAACTGTTAAAACCAAAGAATATAAATGGCAAGGATTTCAGGGGTTGATCTACCTAAAAACAAGCAAGGCGCTATCGGACTTACCTACATCTACGGTATCGGCCGCACTACCGCAAAGAAAATTCTGGCTTCAGCCGGAATCGAATTCGAAACGAAAGTGAAGGACTGGACCGATGAGCAGGTGAACGGTATCCTGAACTACATCGCTACCCATTTGAAAGTGGAGGGTGAATTGCGTGGTGAAGTTCAGTCGAACATCAAGCGTTTGCAGGACATTGGCTCGTACCGTGGTATCCGCCACCGTAAAGGCTTGCCGGTTCGCGGTCAGCGTACCATCACTAACGCCCGTACCCGTAAAGGTAAGCGTAAGACGGTTGCTAATAAGAAAATGGTGACCAAATAATAATTAAAGCATAGTATCTCTATAAAATGGCAAAGCAACAACAATCGGCTGGCAACAATGCCAAGGCTAAAGCTAAAAAGCGCGTAGTAAAAGTAGGCGCAGAAGGAAAAGTATTCCTCAACGCTACCTTCAATAATATCATCGTTACCTTTACCAACCTGGATGGCCAAACCATCAGCTGGTCGAGCGCCGGTAAAGTAGGGTTCCGTGGTTCGAAGAAAAACACGCCTTATGCAGCTCAGTTGGCTTCTTCAGAAGCCGCCAAAGTGGCTCACGAGGCCGGTTTGCGCAAAGTGGAAGTTTTCGTGAAAGGCCCGGGTGCCGGTCGTGAATCAGCTATCCGCGCTATCTTTACTTCCGGAATCGAAGTAACGGTAATCAACGATACTACCCCAATTCCTCACAACGGTTGCCGCCCGCCGAAAACACGTCGCGTGTAGTCATTTTTAAATTATACTATAAATCGATCTTAAGAAGTTATGGCAAGATATATTGGACCTACAACTAAAATAGCCCGCAAATTCGGCGAGGCCATTTACGGTGCTGATAAATATTTCGACAAGCGCAATTACGCTCCGGGCCAACATGGTCTGTCGAAAAAGCGGAAACAGCCTTCAGAATATGCGATTCAGCTGGCTGAAAAACAAAAAGCAAAATATACTTACGGTTTATTGGAGCGCCAATTCCGCAATCTGTTCGAGAAAGCCGCACGCCGTAAAGGTGTTACCGGTGAAAACCTCTTGAAATTATTGGAAGCCCGGTTAGACAATGCCGTTTTCCGCATGGGTTTTGCCAAAAGCCGCGCTCAGGCGCGTCAGTTGGTAGGTCACAAACACGTTACCGTTAATGGTGAAGTGGTGAACGTTCCGTCGTTCTCCCTGCGCCCGGGCGATAAAGTGGCCATCCGCGAACGCTCTAAAAACCTGGATGTGGTAGCTACTTCTATCGGAGGCCGCGGACGTAAGTTTGGATGGCTGGCAATTGACGATAAGGCCGTTGAAGGTACTTTCGTTGATTTCCCTGAACGCGACCAAATTCCTGAAAACATCAACGAGCAGTTGATCGTGGAATTGTACTCGAAATAATCTTTTGTATCAAATTAATCAACTCAATAAAGCTATGGCCATATTAAGTTTCCAAAAACCGGACAAAATATCATTACAAAAAGCTACTGATTTCGAAGGTGTTTTCGAATTCAAACCTTTGGAACCGGGTTTTGGCGTAACTATCGGTAATGCCCTGCGCCGTGTGCTGCTTTCTTCTCTTGAAGGTTATGCTATCAGCGGTATTAAAATCAGCGGCGTTGACCACGAATTTTCTACCATCAAAGGCGTGATCGAAGACGTTACCGAAATCGTTCTGAACCTGAAACAGGTGCGCCTGAAAAAGGTAATGGACGACGACGCCGGCGCTGAAAAAATTTACATCTCGCTGAAAGGTCAGGATGCCTTCCGCGCAGAACATATCGAAAAGCACACCAACGTTTATCAGGTGATGAATCCGGATATGGTGATTTGCCATATGAGCGGAAACGTAAATCTGGAAATTGAACTCACCATTACCAAAGGACGTGGTTACGTTCCGGCTGATGAGAATAATGCTCCGGTTCATGGCTACATCGCTATCGATGCGATTTATACGCCAATCAAAAACGTAAAATACGGAGTGGAAAACTTCCGTGTAGATCAGCGCGTTGACTTTGAAAAACTGATTCTTGAAATTACTACTGATGGAACCATCCATCCGGAAGAAGCCGTGAAAGAAGCTTCCCGCATCCTGATTCAGCACATGATGCTGATTACCGATGAGCATATCTCTTTCGACGCGCCACAGGCTGAATCTACTGAAATGGTTGATGAGCACTTGTTACACTTGCGCAAAATGTTGAAAACGCCTTTGGAAGATCTCGATCTTTCAGTTCGCGCCTTCAACTGCCTGAAAGCAGCCAAAATCAACTCGCTTGAAGAATTGGTTTCTTTCAACACCAACGATCTTTTGAAATTCCGCAACTTCGGTAAGAAATCGCTGGTAGAAATCGAAGCCTTGTTGCACGAAAAAGGACTGAGCTTCGGTATGGACCTTTCCAAACTGAAATTAGACGAAGCATAATTAAAGAAACCGATCAAATAACCAGAGATGAGACACGGAGATAAAGTAAATAATTTAGGACGCAAAACGGCTCACCGCCACGCGTTGATGATGAATATGGCCAATGCGCTGATCCGCTACAAGCGTATCTTCACTACTTTGGCCAAAGCCAAAGCACTGCGCGGCTATGTTGAACCACTGATCACTAAATCGAAGACCGATAGCACCCACAGCCGTCGTGTAGTGTTCAGCTACCTTCGCGATAAAGATTCTATTAAAGAATTGTTTGGTTCCATTTCAGGTAAAGTGGCTGATCGTCCGGGTGGTTACACCCGCATCATCAAAACCGGATTCCGCGCCGGTGATGCTGCTGAAATGGCGATGATTGAGCTGGTTGACTTCAACGAAGTGTACACCCAGAACAAGAACACCGCAAAAGCTGCCGAGCCGAAGAAAAAGACCCGTCGCAGCGCAGGAACCGCCAAGAAAAAGGCCGCTCCAAAAACGGATAAGGCTGCTGATGCCGAAACTTCAGAAGAAGCATAAGCAACAGTTAGAATAAACGATAAAGGCTACCATATTGGTAGCCTTTTTTGTTTTTATGGCGTTCCCCCTCACACCGCCGGGAACGGCACTAATTTTCCAAACTTGAGGGAATGGCGGCGTTCGGGGTCGCGTGCTTTCGTGCTTCGCTAGCGCTACGGTGTTTGGTGCATTTCGTTTCACTACATGCCCAAACACAGCTCCCTACGGTCGCTCACTATCGCCCGCTAACGCCTGCGCCCGGGTTATGAAAAACCGCCTTAAGTTTTAAAGTTAGGATACGTATTGGAATACGTATGGTAATACGGCAAAATGCCATTCAGAAGGGATTACACACCTACCGCTTCAGTCTTCGCCAACAAGTGCTTCACTTTCTCCCAAGGTTCCAGTTCAAAATGTTTGCGGTCTTTTACTTTTTCGGGGTAGCGGATATGGAATTCAAATTCATCGCGGAAATGGCGGATAGCGGCAGCCACGGGCCATGCCGCAGCATCGCCAAGCGGGCAAATGGTATTGCCCTCAATTTTGCGTTGAATATCCCATAGCAGTTCAATGTCTTCCATCCGGCCAAAGCCATGTTCAATGCGCCAGGTCACTTTTTCTAACCAACCTGTTCCTTCGCGGCAAGGCGAGCATTGTCCGCAACTTTCATGATGATAAAAGCGGGAGAAATTCCAGGTGTTGCGCACAATGCACTGGCGGTCGTCATACACAATAAAACCACCTGAACCGATCATGGAACCGGTAGCAAATCCGCCATCGCTCATACTTTCATAGGTCATCAAACGTGTTTCACCCTTGGCGGTACTGAACAATAAATTGGCAGGCAGTATTGGCACGGAACTGCCGCCCGGCACGCATGCTTTCAGCGGACGATCGGTTTGCATACCGCCGCACCATTCGTCGCTCATTACAAACTCTTCAACTGATATACCCAATTCAATTTCATAAACACCCGGCTTGCGAATGTTGCCACTGGCGGAAATCAATTTAGTACCGGTGCTTTTGCCTACACCTATCTTCGCAAATTCATCGCCGCCATTATTTACAATGTATGGAATGTCCATGATGGTTTCCACATTGTTTACCACAGTTGGATTTCCATAAAGACCTACCACAGCCGGAAATGGCGGTTTAATGCGCGGATTGCCGCGCTTGCCTTCCAGCGATTCGATGAGTGCGGTTTCTTCGCCGCAGATGTAAGCGCCTGCACCGCAGGTAACGTGCAGGTCGAGATTATAGCCACTACCTTTAATGTTTTTGCCTAACCAGCCATTGGCATAGGCTTCGTTGATGGCGCGTTCCAGAATGCGGTACACCCACATATACTCGCCGCGGATGTAGATGTAGGAGAGATTAGCCTCCAACGCGATGCTGGAGCAAATCATTCCTTCTACCAAAAGATGCGGCAATTTTTCCATCAGGTAGCGATCTTTGAACGTTCCGGGTTCGCTTTCATCGGCATTGCAAACCAAGTGACGCGGACGACCACTTTTTTTGTCGATAAAGCTCCATTTCATACCGGTTGGGAAGCCGGCGCCGCCGCGGCCGCGCAGACCGCTTTTTTTCACTTCCTCTACAATATCGTTCGGAGCCATTTTCAGGGCTTTCTCCACAGCATTGTAGCCACCTTTCTGGCGATACACTTCGTAAGTATGAATGTTTGGAACATTCACATGTTCCAGCAAGATTTTTTTGCTCATAAGATCACCGGTTTGAACCGTAGTGCAATTTTACGCTTTCGGCAGGAAATTTTGGTAATGTTTTCAACACAGGGCAGGATGCAAGGAGAGAGCTGTGAGTTTCGAGCGGAGAGTTACGAGCTGAGAGTTGCGTGAGATTCAAGACGCAAGACGCAAGATGCAAGACGCAAGATGCAAGACGAAAGACGCAAGATGCAAGGAGAGAGCTATGAGTTACGAGCTATGAGTTACGAGCTGTGAGTTACGTGAGATTCAAGACACAAGACACAAGACACAAGACGCAAGATGCAAGGAGAGAGCTATGAGTTACGAGCTGTGAGTTACGTGAGATTCAAGACGCAAGACGCAAGATGCAAGACGCAAGATGCAAGATGCAAGACGCAGGACACAAGACGCAAGTGGCGAAGTCCTATTTTTTGGTAGAATGATGTGGAGGCGTGAAGTGGAAAGCCGGGGGAGTGTGGCTAACCGCGGCAGCGATAGCAGGTACTATCATTAAAACAAGTAAAATTTAAAGTTTATTTTAGCACTAACCGAGAGGCGTTGCTTGCCGATAACTGACGCAATTGACGACCTTCTGTAGCCTCCTTAGGGAGGCTACCTTTTTTTAGAGCGCCGATGGCGCTCAACCGAGAGGCAATTGCCGCCTCCTCCTCAGCAATTAATGGAATGTTCCGGAATGCCTGATCATTTTTATACAAGGCATAGATGATAACCAGTAATTTCTTTTGTACGGCTACATAACTTTTCATTTTTTCATGATGCCGCTCGTACGTTCTCATAAACAGTTGAATAAATGGAGTTAACCGGTATCGTACTACGTTGAAAGCTGGCATATACAATGCTCTTCGGATCCGACTGTTTCCCCGCTTGGATATCTTTGTTTTCCCCACTCTTTTACCGGAACTATTCTCCACCACATCATAACCACTATAACTTACTAGCTGGCGACTGTTATGAAATAAATCGAAGCCATTGGTTTCTGCTATAACTACAGCTACGGTGAGCATCCCTAGTCCTTTGATCGCGGCAATGCGTTCTACCTTTTCAAATACTTCCGCATTGGACATTAGCTGCTTTTTTATCAGTTCATCCACTTGCGCCACTTGCTTGTCGATATGAGCCAATGTAGCCTTCAACTGCTTTACTACGCTGTGGATAACGTACATCGCTGCTTCTAACGAAAGTAACTGATTGGATAATTCTGTGCGAATCTCCTGAAGGCGTTGATGTTGGCGGGTTAAAGTGCGTAAGTGAAAGAAGAACGGACTCATTGGCGTCCATTCCGGCAATGCCTGCTCACAAATCATTTGCGCCAGCCCCTGAGCATCTGATTTATCTGTTTTGGTTTTAATGCCGATTGCTTTTATGTAATCCTTGGCTCGATTAGCCAGAATTACAGATACCCGATATTTTTTCTGTGAAAAGAACAGCGCACAATTTTCATAGTACACCCCTGTAGCTTCCATCCCTATAGTGAGCCCTACATCCTTTTGTTTGTGATGTTTTGAAATCCAGCTTTCAAGGAACTGAAATCCGGCTAATGTGTTATTAAATTTTGTACTTGCCACCACTTTAACCCGTTGTGTGGCATCAATAGCGCTCATGCAGGCACGGCACTCTTTTGACCCAATGTCAATACCAACAGCATACTTCAACATTTTGATGTTTTTTAAATGAACAAAAAGCCGCAGAAAACTCCCCTTTCATCTTCCTCACTCATAGAATAGTTCGTATAGGCCAAAAACGCCTATCGATTAGGTACTATCGGGAATCCAAAAGAGAAAACAGGTGCAGATTAACCTGCCATAGAGCGTCAATGCGCGTGCGGAAAGCTCAAGTTGCTGCACCCGTTTTTCTACTCACACTAAGATAAAGAGATACTTCTAATGCGATTCAAAGCTCTTTTTTATCTATTGCCTGCAAAGATATGAGCGGAAAGCCCGGAAGGCCGCAGCAAAATAATTACGAATGAAAAATTACGAATTACGAAGCCTGGAAACGGCGATAACCAAATCCGGCTACTGTATAGAAAGGAGGCACACTTAATTCGTAATTTGAATTCGTAATTCGCCCAGAACGAAGACGCAGCAAAGCTTTTATGGCCACCCGCGGCCTGAGGACTTGCAGCGGATAGCGCGGTTGCCGCCATAAAAATTGCCAAAAATCAGAGTATTCCGGGAATCATTTTGTACGGCACATTCCGGCAATATGCTTCCCAGGCGGGGCCGTATTTATTGCGACATTTCATATCGTCGCGGAAGGCGCGGTGCACCAATAAGATAGTAAGGAAAACAACGTAGAAGAATGGCGCAAAAAATGCGAATCCGGTGGCACAGCTCCAGAAAAATGCGGAAAGCAATTCGGGGATATAATGAAAATGACGGCTTACACCCCAGAAACCGGAAGCGAGGAGTAAATTCTTTTTCTTTTTGCCGTCTTCAGTAGTGTATTCGGCTTCGATTAATACGGGAGATTTACCCCAAATGGTAGTGTTTCCATTGGTGCTGCGCACGATCTGCCGCTGATAATCGGCCCAATAGTTCATCCAAATGGCCACCAAACCGAGTGTAAAGATGACAGCGGCGGCCACAGCGCTTAATCCAACAGGGTGATGCACCATGAACATTACCGGAGAAGTATAAATAGCGGGAACCCACACCAGGCAGCCCCAGCAGATGTAGTAACCGGCGCGATCAACCTGAATATCCATACTTTTCATATAGCCTTCTTCCCAGATGAAAAATTTTAGGAGATAGATCCAGATCAATGCGGCGGAAATGATAATGCTCCAATCCGCAGCGCCATAAATTTCTTTTTGTGCAAAAGCGAAGGAAACCACGGCTAAACTCCAGCCGATCATACCAAAGCGGCAATTCGTGAATTGCTTTACATCCCATCCCCATATTCGTGGAAACAGTTCGGTGCCCCAATAATAATCGAAAACAAAATTTCCGGTGCTGGAATTATCGGAAGACGATGGCGCGAAGCGGCCTTTGAAGTAGAGCAGCAAACAGAATATCAAGGCTGTAAAATTGAGAGCGCCCAAAATATCGCCGAAGTGCGTGAAGATGATGCCCGGGCTGAACCATTTCAGGCCTAATGAACAACCAAAGTACAGCGCAAAAGTGAGCAGATAAGCGGCCAGACCGTTATCGGTATACACCGGTACATTTCCTTTTGGTGTAATCGTACCTTCGTATTTGCGGCCGGGCAGCAAACGCATGAACAGCAGTTGCAGTGCGGCAAAGCTTCCTATCATCTTCCAGGCGGTTAAGGATCCGAAAAAGCGCGACAGCCAAACCTCAGAAAGAACCGTGAGAAATCCTTTTGATGTGAGTTCATTAAGCAGGGCCGTAAGACTACCATCAAGTTCCACATTGGTATGCCAGAACAGCATGGCGAAGGGCGGCGTTACCAGCATTAACGACAGCGGAACAAACGTTCGGGTAAAGAAGTTTTCGGGGGTAGAAGCGAAACCTGACATGTAACCGTATTTGTTGCGAGTATAAACTAAATGAACAGGATTTAATGTTTGAAAATCAGCATTCAGGCAAACTGATAGGTACCTGACCGGCCAGTCCGCCATCGGCGGTTTCTTTGTATTTAGAATTCATATCGAGCGCGGTTTCCCACATGGTTTTAATAACGGCATCCAGCGATACTTTAGCCATGGCCGCATCGCCCTGAAGGGCGAGTTGGGAGGCTGTAATTGCCTTAATAGCGCCCATAGTATTGCGTTCAATGCATGGGATTTGCACCAAACCGCCGATGGGGTCGCAGGTCATACCCAAATGATGTTCCATAGCAATTTCGGCAGCTTGCATTACTTGATTGGGGTCGCCGCCGGCGCATTCGGTGAGCGCACCTGCAGCCATTGCGCTGGAAACGCCGATTTCGGCCTGGCAACCACCCATAGCGGCGGAAATGGTGGCGCCGCGTTTAAAGAGCGCACCAATTTCTGATGCCGTAGCCATGAACCTGACTACATCAACGGGTTTGCCACCGGCAAAAAGTTGCTGATAGAGCAAGGCAGCGGGAATCACACCGGCCGCGCCATTAGTGGGCGCGGTAACTACACGGCCAAATGCGGCATTTTCTTCGTTTACTGCCAGTGCGAAGCAACTCACCCAATTCAATACATCGTGGAAGGTAGAGGAGGTGCGAATTACATTCAGCCATTCTTCCCGGTTAGTATAAGTTTTTCCACGAAGTAACTTTTGGTTCATAGCCGCTGCCCGGCGCGCCACGTGAAGGCCACCGGGTAGCGTGCCGGAAGCATGACAGCCGCGGTAGATACAATCGAGCATGGTTTCCCAGATTTGCTCAATTCCGCTCAGGGTCTGGGTTTCAGGGCGCCAGGCTTTTTCGTTTTCCAGAACCAGTTCGGAAATACTGATGCCCGCGCCCATGCAGTTTTGGAGCAACGTATCGGCATCATAAACTTCGTAACGAAGTGGAACGGCATGTTTGGAAGCGCCTTCTTCGCCTTCTTTCACTACAAAACCGCCGCCTATGCTGTAAAACGTTTCTTCATGAATATGATCGGCAAAAAATGCTTTAAAAGTTACTGCATTTGGATGATAGGGAAGTGATTGTTGTTTTAAGAACAGCAGGTCTTTTTCGTAAGAAAAGGGAATACGGTGGGTTCCGGCCAAAAAAATCTGATTGTTGTTCTTGATATCGTCGATAAATGCGGTAAGCCGGGTAGTATCGAAGGTTACGGGGTCCTGACCAGAAAGCCCCATCAGAATAGCGATGTCTGTTCCGTGGCCTTTGCCGGTTTTTGCCAGTGAGCCAAACAACTGAACTTCCACTCGAATAATGCCGCCAAGGTTAGCGGTTTCGCGCAGGAACCGTTCGGCGGCGCGCCAAGGGCCCAGGGTGTGAGAACTGCTGGGGCCAACACCAATTTTAAAAATATCGAATATGGAAAGAGGTTCGTGCTGCATTATCGTAAGCGGAAACCGAGTTTTGGAAAATGGTTGAGGATCAGATCAACAACAACTTTATCAATAGGTAAGTTCAGATCGGCTTCATGCTTTAGGTCGGTGATGTCCACCCATCGGAAGGCTACGGCATCTTTTCCCGGAGGCGGCATTTCAAAATCGAAGCGGGTGCCGCTGGTTTGCACCTGATGCCATTGTGGCGATTGCACCAGGTAATAAATGCTAATCAGCTGACTGTTATTATCGAATGCTGAAGGCTGGAAGAAATCGGTAGTATAAAAATGGTCGGTTACGATAACATCAATACCGGTTTCTTCTTTGAATTCGCGAATCAGGCAATCGATAGGTCCTTCACCAAGTTCCAAACCACCGCCCGGAAATTTGGTGGCTTTTCGACCATTGGTAAACACTTCATCGGAAACCAGAATCTGATCATTTTCGTTCATCAGTAGTCCGTAAACGCGTACATTAAACCGTGTAAGTGAAGCACCATCCATATTTCAAATAAGGTTCGATTTTCGGGGATTTACAAATAGGAACTATATAAAAAGAAAAAGCCTCACCGAAGTGAGGCTTTTTCTGATTCTTTGGAACGAATTATTCTACAATGAATTTTTTCACTGCACTGTTCTTAACACCATTCACGCGGGCGAAATAAACGCCTTTGGTAAGGTCGTTCACCGAAATGCTGATGTTTGTTTTTTCTTCAGCCATCACGGTTTTTACTTTACGACCTAATTGGTCGAGAATATCTACTGATTTCATTTCTTTTCCGGAAGTAATGTGGAGCATTGAAGCTGTTGGATTTGGAGAAAGGGTAAGGTCGGCAGTTTCAATTTCAGCGATACCGCTTACGTAAGCAGGATTGCAGAGGATGCGAGTGTAGAGGAAAGCTGCGGTTTCATCACGAATTTCAGTAAGCGCTGCTAAACCTGCGGCACCGGAGGCGGCAAAAGGCGGGTGGCTGCTACCGGCGTACTGATGGTAGAAATTGTATGTTCCTACGGCATCGGCATAAGGGTGCATTACACGGCCACCGCTGAGGTTAGGAAGGTAAGAGATACCCAGCGGGCTGCCCGTGCTATCCGGAACAGTTCCGTCGTCATGCGAATGCCATTCGGCAAAAGGCACATCATTGCTTCCGATCCAGGTTACATCGCCAATAGCGCCTGCGTAGGAAACCACAGCTTTAACGGTTGAAGGATAGCCGGGATTTCCGCTACTTCCTTCAAAGCCGCCGGTTTGGCCGGCCCATGTACGCCAGTCGGTTGGAATCACATCGTTCGAATCGAGATAAGCTAAGTGAATACCAAGAACCGCGCCGGCAGAGGTGCCGCCAAAGAAGATTTGATTCGGATCAATCTTATAAGTATCGGAAGTAGCCGCATCTTTACGGAAGAAACGCACTGCAGCCTTTCCATCCTGAGCGGCGGCGATTACTTCTTTCACCATTTTTTCTTTAGCCGTAGCGGCATTCGCAAGGGCCAAAGCGCTTTGCAGACGGTATGAAATTGAAGCGCAAACATAACCACGCGCCGCCATTTCGCTACAATAGTAAATCATATCATCATCTCTTTTTGTTCCGCCGATGAACGAGCCGCCGTGGGCATAAACGATAAGCGGACGATGGGCCATAGTATCATTTTTAGGCACATAAATGTCCATTACCAAATTGATCATGGTAGTGCCGTCCTGCGTGCTGAGGTTGGAGCCATATTGCACATCTTTGATGGTATCTACCTGAAATTGAGCGGTAGTGTAACGGCCGCTCGGGCATTGTGCCGAGGCCGTTTGCATTTGAGCCACGAAGGCTACGCATGCTAAAACTGTAGTGTAAATTTTATGCATCTGTTAATTTTAAATTTTTTCGAAGTTACATTTTTCTTAACGGATACTACTGCCGTTTACCGTTAAATTTTCAGGTTTAACGAATATTAATTTGCCTTCGCTTTCGGCAAGAAGTATCATACCTTTTGATTCGATACCGCGGATTTTTCGCGGAGCAAGATTGGCCACTACGCAAACTTGTTTCCCCAGTACTTCTTCCGGTTGGAAATGCTGTGCAATGCCGGAAAGAATAGTTCTGGTTTCGAAGCCTAAATCAACTGTAAATTTGAGCAGTTTGTCGGCTTTTTCCACGCGTTCGGCAGTGAGGATGGTTCCCACTCGCAAATCCAGTTTCGCAAAATCATCGATGCCTATTTCAGGTGTGTGATTTGCTGCTGCTGCCGGAGTTTCCGCGGCCGGATTTGTTGATTTTGCCGTTTGGGCATGCAATTTTTCCAGTTGATGGTCCATTTGTTCGTCTTCAATTTTTTGGTACAATAAAACGGCCTTGCCAAGCTGGTGGCCCGGCTGCAACAAGGTTTGTTTTCCGGCATCGTTCCACTCCAGTTGTTTTTCTTTTAACTGTAACATATCCCGAAGTTTTTCGGCCGTGAAAGGCAAAAAGGGCTCACAAAGAATAGCCAGATTGGCAATGATCTGCAGGCAATCGTAGAGTACAATTGCGGTTTGTACACGATCGGTTTTAATCAGTTTCCAGGGTTCTTTTTCGCTTAGCATTTGATTGCCATGCCGGGCGATATTCATTACCTCGGCCAATGCTTCGCGGAAACGATATGCTTCGATGGCAGTACTAATCTTTTCCTTCTGTTCTGAAATGAACTTTTCAAGATCGCTGCATGGCGAAGCCGGAGGAACTTTATTTTCAAAATACTTCTCAGTAAGCACCATCACGCGGTTCACGAAATTGCCGAATATGCTTACCAATTCGTTGTTCACTCGTGCCTGATAGTCTTTCCAGGTAAATTCGCTGTCTTTGGTTTCGGGTGCTATAGAAGTAAGTACGTACCGAAGTTCATCCTGCTTATTGGGAAAATCCTGAAGGTATTCGTGTAACCACACGGCCCAGTTTCTGGAGGTCGATATTTTCTTTCCTTCCAGATTTAAAAATTCGTTGGCAGGAACATTATCGGCCACAATAAAACCGCCATGTTCCATGAGCATGGCCGGGAAAATGATGCAATGGAAAACGATATTGTCTTTCCCGATGAAATGCACTAGCCGAGTATCTTCGTCGCACCAATATTTCTTCCAATCATTTGGCAGCAGTTCGATGGTGTTTGACAGGTAGCCGATAGGCGCATCGAACCAAACGTACAGTACTTTTCCTTCGGCTCCTTTTACCGGAACGGGAATACCCCAGTCGAGGTCGCGCGTCATGCTTCGGGGCTGTAGTCCATCGCCTTGTTCGAGCCAGCTTTTGCATTGGCCATACACATTTACTTTCCAATCGGTATGGCGGTTAAGGTATTTTTCGATTTGAGGTTGTAGTTTGTCGAGCGGCAGGAACCAATTTTTTGTTTTACGCAAAACCGGTGGCGTTCCGCTCAGTGTAGAATGCGGTTTAATGAGATCAGTAGGAGAAAGTGAAGTGCCGCAATTCTCACATTGATCGCCATACGCATTTTCGTTGCCACATTTCGGACATGTACCTACAATGTAGCGGTCAGCCAGAAATTGTTTAGCTTCTTCATCGTAATACTGATCGGTTTCCTGTTCAATGAATTTGCCATCATCATACATTTTCCGGAAAAAATCAGAGGCGGTTTTATGGTGAGTGGCGCTGGTAGTTCTGCCGTAAAAGCTAAAGTGAATACCGAAATCATGAAAGGCATTTTTCATGATATGATGGTATTTATCTACAATTTGCTGAGGACTGCAATTTTCTTTTCGGGCAGAGATCGTAATTGGCACGCCATGTTCATCACTTCCGCAAATAAAGATCACATCGCGGTTATTGGCACGCAGGTAGCGCACATAAGTATCGGCCGGAAGGTAGCAACCGGCAATATGGCCGAGGTGCAGCGGTCCGTTTGCATAGGGCAATGCCGCAGTAACCGTATATCTTTTCCAATTCTTCATTGGCGGTGAAAATGGTAAAAAACAGATGAAAGGGGAACTGATTCTCTTATTTTCTGTTGCGGAATTTTAATTCAGTTTTGCGAGATGTTATTACGTCCGCCAGTTCTGCAAAAAGGGGATACTGTTTTATTCGTATCCACAGCACGAAAAATTTCTGAAGTTGAAATTGAACCCGCCAGGAAATTGATGGAAAGCTGGGGGCTGAAAGTAAAGCTGGGCTTAACCATTGGCCTGGAAGACCGTCAGTTTGCCGGTACCGATGCGGCGCGTTTAGCTGATTTTCAAAGCGGACTGGACAACGAAAATGTAAGGGCGATTATTTGTAGCCGTGGCGGATATGGTACGGTTAGAATGATGGACCAACTGGATTGGACTAAATTTATGTTGCAGCCCAAATGGATTTGCGGTTTCAGTGATGTGACTTATCTGCACGTTCACCTCAATCAAACCTTGGGCATTCAAACGCTTCATGCACCTATGCCGGCAACATTTGAAAGAACTACCACTGCAGCGCTGGAAAGCATGCGGTTGGCGTTATTTGAAGGGAAAACGGAGTTGCATTCGCCGGTTCACGCGCTGAACCGAATAGGAGTAGCAACCGGTACGCTTATTGGAGGGAATTTATCGATACTTTATAGCATCACCGGAACAAAATCAGGATTTAATACCGAGAATAAGATTTTAGTGTTGGAAGATTTGGATGAGTATTTGTATCACCTTGACCGCATGATGCTGAATTTAAAGCGATCGGGCAAACTGGAACGTTTGGCGGGACTTATGGTAGGCGGATTGAGTGATATGCGCGATAATGCCGTACCATTTGGCAGAACAGCCGAGGAAATAGTGCTGGAAGCGGTAGCGGAATACAATTATCCGGTTGTTTTCGGAATGCCATTCGGTCATATTGCGGACAACCACGCCCTTATTTTGGGGCGGAAAATGACTTTACAAGTGGGAGCGACCGGAGGAGCGCTGGTGTAGAGGTGTGGTGGGTGTAGTAGGTGTGGTGGGTGTAGTAAGTGTGGTAAGTGTGGTAAGTGTGGTGAGAGTGCTTACGTCTTGTGTCTTTTGTCTTTTTTTCTCGCTCCAGTTAAAGGTTGAGAGGGGTGTCGGTGTGTTCGAAGTTAGTTTGATTACAAATTAGAAGCGAAGAGCAGTTCGAGGTTGGAGTTTTTCAGGTTAAAAAGTTTGGCCAGGTGTTCATTGGTGAGATTGCCTTTATAGAGATACACTCCGTTACGGATGCCGGCATCTTCATAAATCAATCCTTTAATGCCATTGAGTTCGCCGCAATGGAGGAGGATGGGGGTTAAAATGTTAGAAATAGCATACGAGGCTGTTCGGGAAACCCGGGAGGCGATGTTGGGAACGCAATAGTGGGTAACACCGTATTTTTGAAAAACGGGATCGGCATGGGAAGTAATACGTGATGTTTCGAAACAGCCGCCTTGGTCAACACTGATATCAATAATTACGGAACCGGCTTTCATACGCTGCACCATGTTTTCGGTAACAATCACGGGTGTGCGTCCTTTTTTGCTGTGAATGGCGCCGAGGGCTACGTCGGCAGTTTGCAATTCTTCATATAGAATTTCAGGAGAAATAATGGAGGTGAAAACACGCGAATTAATTTTTTCCTGAAGGCGCTGCAGTTTATAAACGTTATTGTCGAAAACCGAAACCAGAGCACCAAGCCCAAGCGCAGCGCGAGCCGCATAAGTTCCTACCGCACCGGCCCCCAATATTACCACTTTAGCAGGAGGTACGCCGGATATACCACCCATCAGAATACCTTTGCCCTTATGGGCATTGCTCAGGTATTCAGCGGCGATAAGAATGGCTGAATTTCCTGCTATTTCGCTCATAGAGCGCACAAACGGAAAGAAACCGGCCTGGTCTTTAGTGTACTCGAATGCCAAACAGGTTACGCGTTTCGCAATCAGGCGGGTTAAATTTTCGCGTTTTACAGTGGGCAGATGTATGGGAGAAATAAGGGTTTGATTCATTTGCATCATCTCGATCTCATTAAGTTGCGGGGGCGCAATTTTGATGATGATGTCAGATTTATAAACTTCTTCAGCGGATTCGCAAATTTCGGCACCCGCTTCGGAATAATCAGTGTCGTAGAAATGGGAGTTGATGCCGGCGTTGCTTTCGATAACAATACGATGGCCATTTGCCACTAAGGTTCGAACGGCTTCGGGTGTAAGGCCAATGCGGTGTTCTTGAAAACTCTGTTCTACCGGAATACCGATGCTTAATTTTTGTGTTTTACCGGAAACCATAACCGGCATTTCCATTGGCTCGAGACCGAGTTTTGATACAATGCCTTCAAATTTTTTTCCTGTGCCCATGCTTCAGCCGGAGGGTTGCGTTAATGCCTCTAAATTAAGTCAATTTTTCTGGTTTCCTGATTTATAGAGGTGATTTTGACATGAATGAACTCATTGGGCCGTAATAGAGGCAGGATGATCTCCGGCCATTCCACAAAACACCAGTTACCGCTAAGCAAGTAGTCTTCCATACCGGCATCAATGGCCTCATCGGTGGTTTTTAAGCGATAAAGGTCAACGTGATACAAAGTGCCCTGAATTCCGGCATATTCGTTTACTATCGCAAATGTGGGCGAACTTAATTTTGACACACCACCCAGCTTAGTGACCAGCGCCTTGCTAAGCGTTGTTTTTCCCGTTCCCATATCGCCTGAAAAGAGAATAATTCTGCGATCGGCGCATTGCGCCAAAAGCCATTCAGCCGCCTCTGCAATATGTTGTAAGGAATATTCGAAACCAGAACCCACAGCCGCAAAGATGGGAAATAAAAAAGTCTCCCTATGGGAGACCTTCCATTTTACCAAAACGAGTTGGATGTTATTTAATCGGATACGCTTCTAGTAGCGACACCGTGCTTCTTTTTTTCAATTGTTCGATACATTTTTCCTTGATCTGGCGAACGCGTTCGCGGGTCAAATCCAGTTTCTGCCCGATTTCTTCCAGTGTGTGCGCTTCATGGCCTTCCAGGCCGAAGTATAGCGTTACTACCATCTTTTCACGATCATTCAGATTGTTTACGAGATTCATCAGCATATTTTCCACTGATGTTTTCATTAACGTGTCTTCAGGGGTCAGATCATCCGGATCAGTAAGTGTTTCGGCCACCGACATTTCACCTTCTTTCCCCAAATGCATATCGGTAGAAACGGTGCGAACAATATTTTTAAGAAAGTCGTTCACATCATTTTCGGTCATGCCCACCTTTTGCGCTACATCTTCTACTGAGGGGTCGCGCTGATATTCCTGTTCCAGGGTTTGAAAAGCACGACTGATGCGCGAATAATTTTGTGCTTTACCGGTGGGGATGCGAATAATTTTCGACTGTTCGATAATAGCCTGCGTCATCGACTGGCGAATCCACCAAACGGCATAGGAAATAAATTTAAAGCCTTTGGTTTCGTCAAATTTTTGAGCGGCGCGAATCAGTCCGAGATTGCCTTCGTTAATCAAATCGTTGAGGGAAAGGCCCTGACCTTGATATTGTTTGGCAACTGAAACTACAAAGCGAAGATTTGCTTTCACCAGCGTATCGAGTGCATCGGCATCGCCTTCGCGAATGCGTACGGCCAGTTCGGCTTCCTGCTGATTGGTTAGAAGTTCATTTTTGCCGATCTCATGTAAGTATCGGTCAACAGAATCGCTATCGCGATTAGTTATGGTGTTCGTTAGTCGAAGTTGGCGCATGGAACGAGTTTTGAGTTTTTTACGCACAGATGGCCAAAAGGTTACAGGAGAGAGGAGAGATGAGAGAGGAGAGATGAAAGATGAGAGAGGAGAGATGAAAGTTGAGAGATGAGAGATGAGAGATGAGAGATGAGAGATGAAAGATGGGGAGCCGTTAGTGGTTTTGGATTTGTTGGATCATGAGTTGACGGACTTTTTCTGATAGGGCGTCGGTATCGGCATCGGTGAGGCCGGTAGTGGGGATGGCATCGAGGAGTTGCACCCGAATGGTGCCCGGATAAAAGCGATAGGTTCCCGATGGCTGTAGTTGGCGGGTGCCTAGCAGAACAAAAGGTTGAAGGGGAACCTGAGCGGCAATGGCAATCTTAAACGCACCTTTATGAAAGGGCAGTAATGGCTGTTCCGATTTATTTCGGGTACCTTCGGGGAAAATGAGGAAGGAGAGTCCTTTATGGAGCAGGTGAATCATTTTTTGGGTGCTTTGCTGACGGCTTTGAGCGTTTTTCCGATCTACAAAAACCGCTGCTATACTGAACAGAAACCCCAACACCGGCATATAAGCGAACTCCTTTTTTGCCAGCGATTTATAATAATGCTGAAGAAAATATCCGGCAATAGGAAGATCAAGCATGTTGCAGTGGTTGCCGGTGAAAACATAAACTTGAGAAGGATTTACTTTTTCCCAGCCTTCAATCACGATCTTATAACCGCAGATTTTGAACCAAAGGCTGCACAGGGCGCGATTGGCTTTGTAGGCGTTAAGGGTGCGTTGTTTATCGTTTTGGAAATACACGGCCGCGTAGGCAAACAGCAGCAGGATGAGCACCAAACTAAAGGTGACGATGCACCAGACACTGTAGAAGAAAGTAAAAACACTACGCAGCAATCGCATGGTTGAATTTAAGGAAAACCTGAAAAAAGAGAAAAGGAATTGGGTAAAAGGCACAAGCCGGGCGTTTTGCGCCAGCGGGCGACAGGGCTGCGCCGGAGGCTGTCTTGTCCTAAAATAGGTTTACACAAAATGTAAACTATAAATGGACACAAAACAAGAACAAGATCCGAAACGACCTGCAGGCTCTTATTATTATTCACCAACATTTAAACAGCAAGTTATAGATGAATATCTTCAGACAGGTCAGCCCAAAGAGCACATTGAGCGCAAATATGGCCTGAGCGGCCATGGCATAATTTGCAAGTGGCTACGAAAAGCAGGTTATGCGGATCCTTATGCACCAAAAGTATTACGTAATTTTGCGGCACTAAACGATTTTCCTTTGTCTCAATCAAAAGATCCGCAAAAGCAGTCGCAGGCGTCTCTCAGTATATTGGAGGCTGAAATTGCTCGTTTAAAGAAACGTTTGGCAGACGAACAACTTCGTTCGGAGCTCTATGAGCGTATGATTACGCTGGCCGAAAAGGAATATAAGATTGCCATCCGAAAAAACTCCAACACCAAGTAATCCGTGAAACTAAAGACAGCCGACCCCAAACAAGTCTGGTTCGATGCTGTTGTTTACTTGGTATAACCAGACAGGCTTATTATCAACAACAGTGGCGACAGCAAACCAACTCTTTTGAAGAGGAACTGGTATTACAGCAAGTCCATCAAATTCGGCGGCTTCAACCTGCCATTGGTGGCCGTAAACTGCTGTTGCTTTTGCAGCCATTTTTATTGGAACATCAAATCAAAATGGGACGCGATGCGCTATTTGATCTATTGGCAGCTCACAAATTATTAATTAGAAAAAAACGTAGGAAAATGACTACCACACAATCTAACCACTGGTTCCGCAAATACCCCAATATCATACGCGGCTTTACGCCTACATCTTCTAATCAGTTATGGGTATCGGATATTACCTATTACAAAACCGCCTTGGGATTTAGATATATCAGCTTCATAACCGATGCCTACAGCAGGAAAATCGTTGGGCATCATGTAGCGGATAGTCTTGAGGCAATACATACAATTAAAGCTTTGGAAATGGCTATTTCTATGAGCTATGGGCCGTTGTCCGGACTAATCCATCATTCTGACCGCGGCATACAGTATTGTTCGGCTGATTACGTAAAACTATTAGAAGCTAACCACATCAAAATCAGTATGACTGAAAACGGGGACCCATTGAAAACGCTATCGCTGAACGTGTAAATGGGATTTTGAAAGAAGAATTTTTAAACCATTACCAGCCGACAGATGGGCAATTAATGGAAATCCTAACACGTTCTGTTTTGATTTATAATGAAGTTCGACCCCATATGAGCTGCAACATGCTGACCCCTGAAGACGTTCATCGAAATAACCTTCCAATTCATAGGACATGGAAGAATTATTACCGGCCAAAAACTACATTTGTAAACTCCAATCAGGATTAAGCCTGAATTGTAAACCTATAACAGGACTTATTTTTTAACCTGTAAACTTTTTTTAGGACGATACAGGCGCAGGTGCGTAACGAAGTGGAGCACGGGAGGCGAAGCCGTACCCCGAAAGCACGCGGTGCCGCACGGCCGAGGAACGAGGCCCGCGGCAGGCGCCAAGAAAGATGAAAGATGAAAGATGAAAGATGAAAGATGAAAGATGAAAGATGAAAGATGAAAGATGAAAGATGAAAGATGAAAGATGAAAGATGAGAGTTAGGGAGTGGATTTGAAAAGAACATCTTCTTTGGCCAGTACGTTGCCAATAAGTTGGCGGGTTCGTTCTTTGAGAGCGTGGGTATCATCGGCCGTCATGCCTTTGGTATCGATGGGATCGAGGAAGCGAACCGTAACGGTGCCCGGGAAAACAAAATTAGAATCAACGGGTTGGAGGTGGCGGATGTTGAGCAATACAAAGGGTGCAATATAGGCTTGTGCTTCAATGGCCACTTTAAAAGCCCCATCATAAAATTCTTTCACCGGTTCGGGGGTTCGGTTACGAGTTCCTTCAGGAAAAATGAGCAGCGAAAGTCCGCCTTTCATCCATTCGATCATTTTTTCGGTACTGCGTTTACGGCTTTCGGGGTCTTTGCGGTCAACGGGCAAGGAGGTCATGGAAAGCAATTGGCCAAAAACCGGCATTTTGAGCAATTCTTTTTTCACGAGCGGCTTGTAATAATGTTTGATTACGGAAGCGGTAATAGGAATATCGAGCATATTGGAATGATTGCAAACGAAGGCATAGACCTTATCGTTCGAAATTTTTTCACGGCCTTCCACTTTCACCCAAATGCCTGAAAGGGGGCTCCAGATGCGGAGCAGGAAAAAATCGTTCAAAATGTAGATGATTCGCATGCGGGTGCGATCGTTGCGAATGAGCAGCAGTGGCACATACAGCAGCAGCATGGCTACCAGGCAGAGGAAAAATAACAGCCCCACATAAAAGCTATAAATGCCGCTTAATATTTTTTTCATGCAGCGAATATAGCAGGGAAGCGGGAAGGGTTAGAATAACTTTGTTTGTTCGTTCGATTCTATTTTTTTTCGATCGAAATAATCTCCGAATTTTTCTTTCCAATAAGAGTTGAGAATCTGTTGGCGAAGTTTTTTTTCAGAAGTAATTTCTGCGACGAGTTTTTCCAACTCTAGTGCAAATTTAGAGGTGTTTTTAGCAATGAATTTTCCATTGGAAAGCAGATATTTCAATTCTTCAAGGTAAACTTTTAGCTCCACTTTACCTCTGAGCGTTTTTACGCTTTTCAAACTTTGAGATTTTTTAATCCGGGAATCAATAAGCTGGAATGTAGCTGAATACATGTCAAGCAGTATCTGTTCCCGCTCATTCCTGTCCTTGTATCCTAACTTTTCAAGAATCACATCATCCAGATGAAGCCTGACCGGATTTACGGCGTTTAGCGAAGTGCCATCACCTAGTTCCTCGCGGTAGTTTTTCGTTTCTAACAATTCAATAGGTTCGTCAGTTAAATCAATATCGGCAATTAAAGATTGCGCCAAATGGAATGTTTCGATCCGGCCAGCCCCATCTCCTAAATTGGTTTTCATGATCAGTTGCTGATTGAGCCAAAAGAGCGTGCTGTTCAGGTAAAGGAATATACTTTTCGTATTTCCACTTGTATATATATTATAAAAATTGTTGCTGCTGTAAAACTCACCTTGAATGGTTTTTCCTACATCGTTTATGATATGGTTAAAAGAAAGTTGAGGAATTTTGCGGTGACCGATGTGAAACCAAGGCGTACGTGCGCTGCATGTAGATCGCAGATGAATTTCCTTTTGCATACCGTGTTTGATATATTGGAACAGGAATGGATATTTTTTGCGAACCACGTCCTCTGCGATTTCATCTTTAGGGAGACATATGAAAAAGGTTTTTAGCGTACCGGAATTTATCGAATAGGTGTTAGCCGCTTTCGGGCTTACCAGAATTGGCTGCAACACAGCTTCTTCGAGTAACCATAGTTCGTTTAGGCCATTAAGCATAAGCCTAAGTCCCATTTTTTTTAATGAAAAGATGTCACCGACGTTATTCAATGTGGCTGCCAACAGTTCAGGAGTAGCGCTATCCGATTGATCTTTTAAAATAAAGAACTCATTACATCCCGTTTTTATTCCAAATGATACATCTTCAACCAGTTCTGACAATGGTTTAAAGTGCGCTGCACATTTTTCCAAAACATTAATATAAACCTGCGGCGCTTTCAATAACTGGCCCCATTGCGTCACATGCTGCAGATTCTCTTGTGGAATGCAGTTGATTCTGAATAATGGGTTGGTTAATGATTCATCTATTTTTTGGAGATAATCATGTAGATGCATTGCATTTCCGAAATGCTGAATAGTTTCCTGAAGTGGTTTTGAAAAATAGATGAAGCGAACTATGTTTTTATCGCGTTTTTCTTGGTTTTTCTGTTTCCTTAATATGACGATTGTGGTGTTGACCGATGCTGAAGGGAAAAAACGTTCCACTTCGCTGTCAACAATGGCAATAATCTCAAATGTTCGAAGCAGGAATTGCTGCATCCCTATGCCGTAGTCGGTATCCAACCAACTGTTTTGGCAGATGAAGGCGATATACCCCTCATCTTTTAAAAAGGCCGCAGCATGGTAAAAAAAGTAGGCGTAGATAGAAGTGCGTTGCGATGGGTAAAAATGGAATTCCTTATAAATTAACGACTGGATCTGGGTCTTTGATTGGGTTCCAATCATTGTTCCTATATCCTCTTGGCGAGTGTAAGGTGGGTTTCCAATTATGGCATCAAATTTTGGCAGTTTGATCTTTTCCTTCCTCCCATTTGGATCGTGCATGATCACCTCACTGTTTGGAGAAATAGAAAAGAAATCGTGATTGGAAATACGAGGATAGCTTGGCCTTCTTGTATTACGTATGGCTAGATTTAGCATGCTCAGATAAGCGGGATATCCAGATAGGTCATTGCCGAAAATCTGAGTTAGCAGGATTTCATGTCTAAGGTCAATGTCTTGCTCAAAAGACAATTGTTTTTTTCGTTCGTATGCCCGAACCAAAAATGTACCTGAACCGCACGATGGATCAAATATTTTGTCGTTTGCATGATGAATGGCAAATGCATTCATGAAGTCGATTACATGCGGCGGTGTGAAGTATTGTCCAAGTTTATGGCGCTCGTCTTCCCTAATTAATTCCTCAAAAATCCTACCGATGATGTCATAAGGAATTTCACTGAAATTGTAGTGATCCCCTGTATCAATTACCTCTGAGATCAGGTCAACTACGGCATCGCTTGTGAACGGGATTTTAAAGACAACATCACTTCTTTCACCTATCAGCAGTTCAAAATTTCCAGTGGCTTCGCGAAAGGCTTCAAAATAAGCCCAGATCTGATCTTCGGCATCAGCGGCATTTTTTACCGGATGCTTTAGTTTCATTTTTGATAGCTCGCTCCATGTTTGATTGTCTACATACGACTTATAGAAAATCAGTTTTGAGATGAGCATCAAAATGGCGATGTGGGTGATCTTCTCAAGTTCTTCTGCCGAGGTTGGTTTGCTCCACAACTGGCTTTTTGCATATCGGCCAATGTCGCGATTGAAGTCTTTGTCATTCTGATACCGTTCGAACACTTTAGTGCTGATCGATATTCCATAGTATTCGATTAGTTTCCGGATCTTGAATATGAAAAGTTCGTCAGGCTGACTAAATTTTACCGGCTGATTGTTTAAAATTTCTTCAGCGCGGTCGAGATAAAAATTGCCGATACTCCGTAGGCGCTGACGGATATCGCGGGTTACAAGAAAGTTGTTTCGGAGAACCGCAATTTCTGATAACGTGAAGAGGCCTTCGTGAATACTAACCTTTTCAAAAATTTTATCTTTATCAAAAAACGCGCAAGCAAGAAAGTTGCAGTTCCCAAAATACTTGATGTCAAGTTTTTGCGCCCTACCTACTTCTCGCATCAATATTTTGCTGTCAAAAACACTTCTGCCATCGCCTGCGGTCGGATCTTTCAGTTCCAGAAAAAAAATAGGCTTGCCGGAAGCCGACTTTAAAGTAATATCTGCCTTATGCTCCTCGGTAGTAGTGTAGGGTGATATTTTACCTGAAAGACCACGTTCCTCTATAAGTTCTGAAAAGATGGTGTTTAAGCTTCCCTGAAGCTGACGCTCTATTCGCATTCGAAATTAACCGCATGTGGCATACGGCTAAATTATCAAAATGATAATTAAAAAGAAAACGGGTGCATGAAAATTTACAATCAGTAATAACAGCTCTAAAATGCCCGGTTGATGCCCACCACCCAACGGAACTTAAATGGAGAAGGGTCAACAAAAGGGGTATTGCTTACAAAAAATGGCACATCAAAGCGAAGCGTAAGTGGCTTTATATCTTGAAGAAAGCCCCATCGTTTTATGGTTACTGCAATTCCGGCGCCGGCATCGGTACGGAAATGCGAAAGTTGCTGTTCACCTCGCGAATTGGTGTAGGCAATCATTCCGGCATCGGCAAATAAATAGGTGTTAATACCGAAGAGCTCGCGGAGCTTTTGGTTACGAACCTTAATAATCCGGTTGAAGTCTAATTCGCCATTCAATGAAAATCCGCTATTGCCTTTATAGGCCAAAACGGTGGCGCCATATCGATCAATTTCCGGTATCACATAACCGGCATACCCTCGCAGGTTTAGCCCACCGCCGTAATGCAGGTGATTGGTAGTTGGGCCAAACCCGCTCCACTGCTGCGGCGCAAAGCCTGCCGCGCGGTAGTACTTGTTGTCCATCATATCTTCCTCATTGGCTCCGGCATAGTACAATGCCGATTCGGAGGGCAAATCATTTCCGGTACCTATACGCCCGTACAGCCGGGTGCGAAGGTCGAACCGCCAGAAACTGACGCGGTTGGTGTGGGTGAGTTCCAGATAGTGATAGTTGAAACTGTTGAATAATGTGGCTGAACGCCAATGTGCGATGAGGTTTCCAACTGCCTTAGGTTTTGAATACGAATATCCTGCCGTGATATTAATCGAACTGTTGAAGGGTTTTTTTGTAGTCCAGTAGGTTGACCATTCCGAACGGTTTATCAGATAATTGGAATACCACGTCCGATTTCGGGTGAATGCTTTTAAGTGAAAATCGACCCAGAAATTATTGGGAAGTGTTTTAACCAGCCCCACTTTGTACATTTCATAGCCATCTAACCATCGCGATTGAAAATAGAAGGAGGTTTTCTTCAATACTTTATCAAGCGGTGTTTGATAACTGAACGCGTATTGGAACCAGCTCACCTTTGCTTTTTCGCCATCAGGGATGGCATAAAAACCACCTTGTGCCAGGCGTGTGGGAATCCAGAGTTGCAGCGAGAACACGTGCTTGGTGTACATATAACTTCCGCGTAATTGAAGCCCCAATTTGAAACCATCAAATGAATTGTACCAAACATCGGGCCGCAGCCAAAGGCGGTATTTTCGCCAGCTCATAGCCGGATAAATTTTAGAATCGAATCGAAATTCGGGATGGCGTTTCCATTCATTGTTGTAATTGTTCACATCGGCCAGACGGCCGCTTGGGTCAATCACCACATTTTTTATGCCTTCCGGAATTTGAACCACAGCCACGTAATCAGCACGAAGTTTATCCCAACCGTACCATTTTGATAAGAGTTGTGGTTGCGGATTTTTCGAAGCGGGAATGCGCGCCGAATAGAACCGATCGTGATTGTAGGTGGTGTCGGTCACCGCTTCATCGCTGTATAATTTTTCTGTTTTGGCAAACCAGGTGTTTGGAATCACATAATCGTGGATGCTGTCATTTTTACCGATCACTCGTAAATCAATAGGCATTTGCATTCGCCCCGTTCGCTTTAGTTTAATGGCGTATTCGCCTGGTGCTTTTTGTTTTTTTACAGAAACTATTTTGTAATCAATCGTCTTCGTGGTTTCCAGCCACTCATCAAAGAACCAATTCAGATCGGCATGAGTAAATTGGGTGATGCTGTTTCTAAAATCTTCGGGATAGGGATGGCAGAATTTCCACTGCCAAACATAGTGTTGCATGGCGCGAAGGAACAGCGAATCGCCCAACACATATTGTAATTGGAAGAGCATAGTTGCCGTTTTCCCATACACATGGCGGTAGCCGCCTCCCTGCCCCAACGCACCATTGAACATATCGCTGTGGGTGTTGAGCGGTTCATCGCGGTACAAGGTAGCATCGGAAAGATAGCTATTAAAAATTCGGGTGTCGCGATGCGGGGCTTCTTCGCCAAAGCGGCGGAGATACTTGTTTTTAGGCGCCTCATCAACCGGATATTTGCCATCAAGATGTTCCAACGCCCATATATTAATGAATTGCGTAAAACCTTCGTCAAGCATAGCGCGATAGGTTTCATTGTTTCCTAACATGCCGTAAAACCAATTGTGACCGATTTCATGCGTAAGTAAGTGATGATACTCCGGTTCCCGGCCGGCGTCCATGGTAATCATCGGATATTCCATTCCATCAGCAGCATCGGCCACCACCATTTTTGGATATTCATACATCCCAAACGACTGGGAATAGCAAGCAATGGTGCGGGCCGCAAAGCCGGCTGCGGTTTGCCAGCCTGAGGCATGCGGTTCCTGACAAATGGCCACGCAGCGAATGCCATTCCAGAAGGTATCGGCCAGGCGATAGGTAGGATCGGCAGTAAACGCGAAATCGTGAACATTTATAGCATGATACGTCCAGATTTTCCGTTCTCCTTTTTTGTAAGGCAATAGTACACTTGCCGGTTCGTCCCATTTTTTGGAAGCGAAGTTTCGGAGGTCTATCTTTTGCTTCAGCGTATCGGGCAAAACTTCCTTTTCATTTTTCAAAACTCCTGTTGCTTCTACAATGTAGTTTGAAGAAAAATCGAGCCACACATCAAAAGTTCCGTAATCGCCATAAAATTCCCGGTTCAGATGCTGATCGGTATTCCAACCGCTTTTGCGATCGTAAACACAAATTTTCGGATACCATTGACAACCGTTGTAATGCGGCCCCTGCGAAGTGCGATACTTCTTCATTCGCCTACGAACGGAACCATTGTCGTAGTAAGTTTTGAACTTCATTTCAAAAATGCACGACCGTTTTGGCAGCAGTGGTTTTTCCAGGCGCACTTTCAAAATGGTGTTGTCGGAAAATGTTTGCAGCGAATGGCCTTCTCCATCTTTTAATTCTGTAATTTGAATGCCAAGGCCCTGCGATTCATATTTTCCATAATGCGGTTTTTCATCATTGGCTATTTGTAAATCGTGCAGGTAAGAACCGGGAGTGAAAGCATTTTGGTATTGATGGAAATATACCACATAAAGGGTATCGGGCGAATTATTGAAGTATGTAAGTTGTTCTGCGCCATCGATGATATCTGTTTGCTCATCAATTCTGGCATGGATCTTATAATGAACATCCTGTTGCCAGTAACCGGCATACGGTTTTTTGTTCTTCCAATACAAGGGATTTTCTTCTGACCGAAAGCTGATCTGCGAAAAAGCGATCAGAAAATTCATAAAAAATGCAATAAAGAGTCCCGCTTTTTTCATCTGATAAACTTATAAAAATGTGGTCCTTTTCAGAATGATTTAGAGGTTAGTCTGGTAATTCAAAATGCTTTCATTAAGGCAACTCATTCATTTTTACAATCTCTAAATTTTTGAAATTTGCGGCATGTCACCCTCCCTTGCCTCTCAGCGATTCTATCAAATCGCATTAAGCATGCTGCCTTCCATTGGCAGTGTGTTAGCCCAGAATCTTCTGGCTTACTGCGGTAGTTGCGAAAATGTTTTTAAGATGTCGAAGTCCAGATTACAGCGCGTGCCCGGCATTGGGGAAGATCGGGCTGCGCGAATTGTTTCCTCTGATGTTTTAAAACGCGCCGAAAAGGAATTAAAGTTTTTGGAGCGGGAAAATATTGTTCCGCTTTTCTTTACCGATGAGGCATTCCCACAGCGCCTGAAGCAGTGTGCCGATATGCCATTGCTGTTATATTACAACGGTTGCGCCGATTTGAATGTAACTAAGGTGGTTAGCGTTATTGGCACGCGAAAGGTTTCGGAATATGGAAAGGAACAAACTCTGGCCATTGTAAAATCGCTGGCTGCAGCGCAGGTGTTGGTAGTTAGTGGATTAGCCTATGGTGTAGATATTCTGGCGCATAAAGCAGCACTTGACTGTGGCTTGAACACGGTGGGGGTGTTAGGGCATGGTTTGAATCAGCTTTATCCCGGCCAGCACAAAAGTACGGCAACAAAAATGTTGGAACAGGGGGGATTGCTCACCGAATTTTGTACGCAGGATGAATTTACGCCCCATAACTTTCCGCAGCGGAATAGAATTGTTGCCGGCATGTGCGATGCCGTAATTGTAGTAGAAAGTGCTGCTGCCGGAGGCGCCATGCTCACCTCCCGTAATGCCGGATCGTATCATCGCGATGTGTTTGCGGTTCCCGGTAGAATTACCGACAAAGCCAGCGCCGGATGCAATTTGCTGATTGCGCAAAATGAAGCCACAATTTTTACATCAGTAGAAAATTTTCTTGCTGCTATGAATTGGGATGGGGAAGAGCGTATTATAATGCCTAAGGGCGGACAACTGCCCCTAATCATAGAAGAACCGATGGCATCAATAGTGGCTGTTTTACGTGGAAAGGAATCAGTAGAAATTGACGTGCTGGCAGGAACCATTGGCCTTTCGCCATCGGCCACGGCAACAGCTTTATTAGAAATGGAAATGAACAATTGGATTGTGGCGTTACCCGGTAAACGGTTCAGGTTAATTGGTGGATAATGCCGGTTTTGCAGTTCGATTTCTTCAGTATTTTACCGCCGAAAATTGACGCAGTGGCAACAAAACGACAACAACGCAACGAAGAAAAGAAAAAGGAAATGCCGCAGGCAGCACCGGTAACTTCGTCAAACGCGGTTTATCAAAGCAAATGGTTCCCTTACGCCATTATTGCTCTTTTTACGATTGGTATTTATTTCAATACCATCTGGAATAAATATGCGATTGACGATACCATTGTTCTTACCGATAATAAGTTCACCTTACAAGGATTTCAGGGCATTAAAGACATTATGACCCATGATGCCTTTGTGGGATTTTTTGGCGAACGGGGCAGTAAACTGGTAAGCGGCGGACGTTACAGGCCGCTCAGTATTGTTACCCTGGCCATCGAAGTACAGTTCTTCGGCCAAAATCCCGCAGTAAGCCATGCGGTGAATGTATTGTTGTTTGCGCTTTCCTGTGTTTTACTGTTTCACATCTTAAACATGTTGCTGCCGCCACGAAAAGAAACCGCCTTCTACCTCACCATTCCCTTTATTACTGCCATGTTGTATGCTGCTCATCCTATACATACCGAGGCCGTTTCTAACATCAAAGGCCGTGATGAAATCATGGGTATGTTGTTGGCGCTGTTATCACTTTTTGCTGCGCTCAAATTTGTAAGAAGCGGTAAATTCTATCATTTGATTTATGGCATGCTGGTGTTTTTTCTGGCGCTGCTTTCCAAAGAAAATGCAATCACTTTTATGGCCGTAATTCCTTTGGCTTATTACTTTTTCACTAAAGCCAAAATTCGTGATTACGTTGCTGTAATTGGCCTATATCTGCTTCCGGTTATAGGTTTTATGGTTATGCGCACGTTTTTTACCGAATCTGGAATTACCAGCGATTCACCCGAAATTCTAAACAATCCCTTTGCTTATACCCCCAATTTCATTGATCGCTATCCGGTCATCTTCTACACCTTTATTCTTTACTGGAAATTACTGCTTTTCCCGCATCCGCTTTCACACGATTATTACTACAATCAAATTCCTGTGATTGGCTGGAGCGATTGGCGCTTCTATGTTTCACTCATACTTAATGCGCTGCTGTTCTTGTATGCGGTGGTGAAATTGCGTCAAAAATCAATTGCATCCTTTGCCATACTGTTTTACTTTCTCACCTTTTCCATCGTTTCCAATCTGGTATTTACAGTAGGTGTTTTGATGAACGAACGCTTCGTTTATATGTGTTCGTTAGGATTTTGTTTACTGCTTGCGTTTTTATTAGTAAATGGTATGGACCGCAAAATCATATCACCCAAAATTATGACGGCCATTTTTGGTGTGGTGCTGGTGCTGTATTCGGTAAAGACCATTGCGCGGAACACCGATTGGGTAGATAACCTCACGCTTTTTATTGTTGATTCTAAAACTTCTGAAAACAGTTCCAAGATACAGACCTCAGTTGGCGGCGATCTTACCAAATTGGCCGGTGAAAACTATGAAAGCGCTAAAAAAAGCGGCGATTTGCAACGGTATTGCGATTTGTTGAACATGGACATCAACACGGCTGCATTGCCCGATACTATTGTACAACAGAAATTGCTGGAGCAATCAATTGTTCACCTTCGAAAAGCCATTGCGATTTATAAAACGCATTCCAACGCCTGGTTGTTGTTGGGCAATGCGGAGTATAAACTCTATAAAAATCCACAACAGGCTATGGTAGATTACGAAAATGCCGCAGCCTACCGTGTGGGCGGATATTACGATGCCTGGTACAACATGGGCTGTGTTCAAATTGAGAACAATATGGCGGGTCCGGCAAAAGAGAATTTCCTGAAGGCTGTGGCTATAAAACCCGATGAGTTTGCATGTCGTTTTAATTTAGCTGAAGCGTATTCGCGTTTAGGGGTTGCCGATTCAGCCATTTACTGGTATGAAAAAACGCTGGAGTTAAAGGCTAACGACGCGGTTTGTTTTTATAAAATCGGTACCATTTATGGCAAGCAATTGAACGATTTGCCTAAAGCGGTAAACTATATCAACAAAGCTTTAAACATCAATCCGGAAGTGCCTTTATACTATGAAGATTTGGGGGTGGCTTACGGACTGATGAAAGAGTACGACAAAGCCATAGCGGTATCGCAACGTTGCATTGCTAAATTTCCAAAATACGGACCGGCTTATATGAACCTTGCCGTAAGCTACAGGAACAAGGGCGATATCGCTCAGGCTGATGCCTTCCAGGCAAAGGCCATGCAGTTGGGACGAGGCAACTAAGAACTGGCAACTTTCTGTTAGATCTTTTTTGGCAGCTGCCGCGGCCCTGCTCGTTCCTCGCAGTTCCGCGTCACCGCGTGCTTTCAGGCTACGCTAACGCTCCGGTGCTACGGCTTCGCCTTCGCACGCCCGCCAAAGGCGGGCCCTTGCCGCCCGCTGCTGCATGCGCCCGGCCGCAGCCTTATTTCGTAAATACAGCCATCGACTTTGCTGCAATTGCCGTAGCCCCGCCGAAAACGGGATGGAAGCCTGCCGGTAGTGAACCGGAAATAAAAGCATCGGTATTAGAATTATTAATGGCCACAATCACTTCATCATCGAAGTAACTACGTTTGTAAACCAATAAACCATTACTGCTTTTCAGCAATTCAAAATCGCCATAAATCAACGCCAGATGCGAACGGCGCAGTGCAAAAATTTGAGCCACGGTTTCCCGTAGTTTTCTTTCGTTTTCATTTAGATTTTCAAAACGCATCATACGCCGGTTATCGGGGTCGCCCGCGCCTGGCATGGCAATTTCATCGCCATAGTACAGCACTGGTATGCCGGGAATAGTTGCGATGAAAGTGAGTAACAACGTCATTTTTTTGTAAGCTATCGGATCGCCTACGCCTACATCCCGCTTCCAGCCTGCCAGGCGCGGATCTTCGCTTGATGCTAATGCCCCTCCGGCAAGAGAAGCAAATCGGGGCAAATCGTGATTGCCGCTGATATTTCCCATCAGATGATGAGAGCCATAATAGTTCAAACTTTGTTGTAATTGCGCGGCCAGCTTTTCAACGGGTTCCTCTTTCCCCGAAAAAACATCCCGAGCCGTGAAATACAAATTGAAATCAAATTGCCCGTCCATCATACCGCTGCCGATGTATGAGCCAATCAATTCTTTACTCCCATAAGTTTCGCCCAGTTGAAAAACTGAGGTATGGGCAGGAAGTTCAATTTTTTCTTTAATCGCGGCGGTTAGCGATCTCCAAAAGGTTGTAGGAATATGTTTGGTGGCATCATGACGGAAACCATCAATATGATATCGTTGCAGCCAAAAAACTGAAGAGTCAACTTCTAGCTGCACAACTTGCTTATTACTAAAATCGAGTGTTGGCAAAAAATTGTCGAACCAGGTCGTAAGGCGCTCTTCATCCCACAACCGTAAATTTTTTCTGCCATCGGCCAACAAAAATCGCGAACGCCACTCCGGATGTTTTTTGATTAAAAAATAATCTTCATGAACATGATTGGCTACCAGGTCGAGAAACACATTGATATTCCTTTTATGCGCCGAATCAATCAATGCATGAAGTACCGGTTCGTTTCCAAAGCGATGATCAATTCGGGTGAGCGAAACCGGCCAATAGCCGTGATAACCGCTATACCAGTCATGAGGCTCAGGAAATTCCTGATAGGCCTTTTCGGGATTCTCCACTATAGGTGAAATCCAAAGCGAATTGAACCCTAAATTACTGAAATATCCATTTTGAATTTGTTTAGAAATGCCGGCCAAATCTCCTCCACAGTAGTTTGCCTTTTCTTTTATTTCCGGGTGAATTACTTTACGATCGTTGCTGCTATCGCCGTTGCAAAAGCGATCAACCAACACAAAGTAGATGGCATCGGCATGTTTATCAGTTCGCTTGATTTGTTTGGTTTCATGCAGCACTTTACCATCCTCAAGCGGAACGAGTAAATCGTTGCCTACACTTTGGTCGTCATAGGCATAAACGCGCATGAAACTTCGCCTGAAGCGCGCTGCTTCGGCAGGGATTTTAATTTCTATTCTTGTTTCATCGGTAGCGTTTTTATCGGCTAATTCACCAGCAACATGCATATTGATAAAGCGTTTGCCCAATCTGAAATTCTGCCAATAAAAGGCGAGTGAAAAAGGATACCGGGGAAACTTACATGCAATGATGATTCCGGTATCGGAATAGCTTACCAAACGTAATTTCGGCATATTATTATTCGCCAAAACCGTCTTCACTGAATTAAATCCTCCATTTCCATTTGAAGCGCTGTCGCTATTTTCTGGGTCGGTGTGCCACTTTCCGTCGGTGATCAGTTGATAGGCATAAGTGCCGGGGTTAAGCAACAATCGGGTTTGCCACTTTCCATTTTCGAACTTTAGTGAATTGCCTTTAGGGTTCCAGCCATTCATTTCACCGGCCAGTTGAACTTGCTTGTAATTTTTATCAGTTACTGAAAAAATGACTTCGCGTTGCTGTGGGGCTTTGAGCAGAATGGAATAGGGGAAACCGCCGCACCATAGTTTCATTTCATACATGGGTTTTGCAGCAGTTACACTCTTTAAAAAGATGGTGTGATCGGCGTTCTGCTTCCAGTCCAGCCCTTTTGTGAATTGCACTGAATCAATTTTTTCAGGATGAATGAAATAGTCGCTCAGATAGATAGTGGTGGTGTCGTAATTCAGTTGCAATGGAATGGCTACGTTTTCCATTTGTGGAATAACCGGAAATTGCGCCCGGATGCCGTTACCACCTAAAAGCAAGGCCGTTAGAATAAAAATTGGTTTCATATTCTATAAACGTGGAAGTTGGATGGATAGTACAGCCCTCGAAAATGGAAATTCAACCGTTTGAACATTTTTGCAAATCATATCGCCGGTGGCAGCCTTGTAGAAAGGATCGAAATTGGAAACCGGAGCAATAAAACAATAATCAGTTGATGCCACCTTCATTTTTTTTTCGGAAATTTCAATTGATTCTAACTTTTCGAAACCATGAAGCATCAATTTAACTGTTTCAAATTTTGAAGTGAACTGTCCTTCTACTGCTGAAAAAAGAATTCTGGCTGCTTCCGGTTCGAAGCGGATGGTACGTTGGTAAAATTCCCCTTTCCCATAATTATAGGTTAGCCCATCGTCTTCATAATACATAAATTCTGAAGGCGTATTTCCGAAGTAAATATGAAGCTCTAAAACGCCATTGGTGTTTTCGCCTGTATGCTGAATACATTGTTGCATGGGCAATATAGCCGATGCTTTAACGAAAAGCGGATAGCGTTCTTTTCGAACTTCGGCAATTTGAATGCCTCCATTAATGTATTGATCGTTGTGGATATCATACCAGTAGCCTTTGGGCAAATACACTTTGGTTAGTTCGGGCGCACCTTCAAAAACCGGCACAAGAATATTTCCGCCAAAAAGATATTGGTTTTGGTATTTAGGATCATATACCCGACTTTCATGAGGGAAATCAACGGCCAGGGAACGGACAACAGGCATACCGGTGTTGGCCGCCTCGTAGAAAAGCGAATAGATGTAGGGCAGTAGCCGGTAGCGCAGCGATATATAGTTTCTGGAAATTTCTTCCACCTCCTCACCAAAACTCCACGGCTCGGCATCTTTTGAGTTAATCATGCTGTGGCATCGAAACAGCGGTGAAAATGCACCCAGCACTATCCATTTGGCAAAAAGGGAAGGGGTAGCATCGCCGCAAAAACCGCCTACATCATAACCTGCGAAAGCCACACCGCTCAGGCCTAATGAATTTACTAAACGCACACCGCAAATCAAGTTTTCATCACTTGCCACATTATCGCCAGTCCATGAAGCGGAATAGCGTTGAACACCCGAAAACCCGGCTCTGTTCAACAGAAATGGCCGTTTACCATTCATTTGTTTTTTTGCCCCTTCATAGGTGCTTCTGGCCATTTGCATGCCATACACATTTCGGGCGCGCTTGTGTGTGGACGTTTCTCCATCATAATCAAACTCGATTATGTCAGGAGGCGACTGCCCCCACATCGCCGGTTCGTTCATATCGTTCCAAAATGCGTTAATACCTTTTGAAGTGTAGAACTGCATTTGACCGGCCCACCACTGGCGCACCTCTTCACGGGTAAAATCTGGAAAATGACTTTTCCCTGGCCATACTTCACCCTCAAATGGTTGCCCATCCGGATATTTCACAAAGTTATCGGCGCGCAAACCTTCATCATAAGGCTGGTAGCCGGGTTCAGTTTTAATTCCCGGGTCCAGAATTACCGCGGTATGAAAACCGGATTGCTGTAACTGCGCTACCATATTGGCCGGAACCGGAAAGCGTTCCTTATCGAAAGTGAAAACTTTGTATCCATCCATATAGTGGATATCGAGATAAATCATATCGCAGGGGATTCGCTTTTCACGAAAGGTACGAGCCACCTGAATTACTTCGGTATCGGGATAGTAAGAGTAGCGGCATTGTTGAAGGCCCAGACTCCATATTGGCGGCAATTCTATTTTTCCGGTAAGCCGCGTATAGTTCGAAATGATTGCTGCTACGTTCTCACCGCCAATGAAATAATAGTTCATTGCGCCATCGGCTGCGCCAAAAAAAGAGAACCGATCATTAGAAGCGCCAAAATTGAAATGGGTTTTGTAGGTATTGTCGAGAAAAATCCCATACTGCAATCCACTATGAATTCCGATGTAAAATGGAATGCTCATATAAAGCGGATCCTGATCGGTGGCGTATGCGAATTTGTCAGTATTCCAATTCGTATAAGCGGTGCCTCTTCTGTCCAGATTGCCTGTTTTTTCTCCCAGACCAATAAAGCGTTCGTTGGGTTGAAGTTTTTTATAAGTGGTTACTTCTGTACCCATCCAGGAAGTGCCGAAGGCACTATCATCTTCACATAAAACTTGACCGGCTTTGTTCAAAAACGAAAACCGCAACGGCGATTTTTGAATGCGCAGTTCAAGCGATTCGGTTTGAATGCTCATTTCGTGATTTGCATCCGTGAATTTCCATTCGCAACCATCGGCCTTGGCGTTTACAGCGTAAGAAAAGTCGCGTTCCACAACTTTGGAAACTTTGATCCTGATGATGTTTCGATGATAAATTGAAATGGCTGCCAAGCCATTTGTAGCTGTTATTTCCAGCCCATTCTCTATATGTTGGAACGAAACAAAACTTCCCAACGATTCGTTGCGCGTAACCGGCATGCTATGTTGTTGAATGGTTAAGCCAATACTTTTTCCTCTTCTTCCTTGTACCGCATGATTTGATCCAGGGCATCCGGTATCACATCGCTGATGATGGTTATGAAAGACCCCTTTTCTGCGTTTTGCAAAGCAAAATCGATGGCTTCCTTTTCCGTCATAATCACGGTGATTTTTTTGTGAGGATCCACTTCTTTAATGCCTTTAGTAATTAAGTCGATAATTTCCTGTTCGGTACGCCCGCGAAGATTTTTGTCTTGCCGGATGATAATTTCATCAAATACTTTCGCGGCTTCCATGCCCAGTGAAATGGTGTCCTCGTCTCGCCGGTCGCCCACGCCGGCAACAATGCCAATCTTTTTGGTGGCATCCTGTTTTTTTACAAATTTCCCTACCGCATGCATGCCGTGGGTGTTGTGTGCATAATCAATTAGTACATTAAAGTTCTTGAACTGGAACAAATTCATTCTACCTGGAGTTTGTAAGGCAGATGGCACAAAGGTTTGAAGCGCTAGTTTAATATCTTCAATCTTGAAATTGCGGAGATAAGCTGCAAGAACTGCCGCCAGCGTATTGGCAATATTAAACTCTGCCTTACCGCCAAAAGTAAGTGGAATATTAAGGGCCTTTTCAATTCGAATCTTCCAGCCGCCTTTCAAAATGGTTACATAACCGTTTTCATAAATGCAGGCAATGCCGTGGGCGGCGCAATGTTCGGCTATACGCGGATTGTTTTCCTGCATGCTGAAGTACGCCACCTTACACGAAAGTTGTTCCTTCATTTTATATACCAAATCGTCATCGGCGTTCAGTATGGCGTAACCTTCCGGCAAAACGGCGCGTGGTACCACAGCTTTTACACGCGCCAGTTGGTCAAGCGTATCAATTCCTTGCAATCCCAAATGATCTTCAGCAATATTGGTTACTACGGCCATATCACAATTGTGGAAACCTAATCCTGCCCGCAGAATGCCGCCTCTGGCACACTCTAGCACTGCGAAATCGACCGTAGGATCTTTCAAAACAAATTCGGCACTCACCGGCCCCGTACAATCGCCGCGCATCATCAGTTCGTTTTGGATGTAAACGCCGTCGGTGGTGGTGTATCCTACTTTGTAACCAATCTGTTTCACAATATGCGCAAGCAAACGAGTGGTGGTAGTTTTTCCATTCGTTCCGCTTACGGCAATAATGGGAATGCGGGCGCTGCTGCCGGTTGGATAAAGCATGTCAATCACCGGCTCGGCCACATTTCTTCCGATACCATCAGTAGGGTCCAGGTGCATGCGGAAACCGGGCGCTGCATTTACTTCCAGAATGGCACCGCCAATTTCGGCTATTGGTTCGGTAAGTGAATCGGCCATAATGTCGATACCGCAAATATCTAATCCAATAATTCGCGCAATTCGTTCAGCCATGAGTACATTTGAAGGGTGTACCAAATCGGTAACATCGGTGGCGGTGCCTCCAGTGCTAAGATTGGCCGTAGGTTTCAGCCATAGTTCTTCTCCTGATTTCAAGATGGTATCCAGCGTATATCCCTTCTTATCCAGCATGTTCATGGTTTGATCGTCGATCTTAATTGCGGTAAGCACTTTTTCATGCCCATAACCGCGCCGTGGGTCGCTGTTGGTAATATCAATAAGTTCGCGAACGGAATGCTTGCCATCGCCTTTTACCGCAGCCGGCGTTCGCAAAGCTGCAGCCACAAATTTGTAGTTGATCACCAAAACGCGATGGTCGAGCCCAGTGATATACTTTTCGCAAATTACAGCACGCGAATACTTTTTTGCCGCCAGCATTCCCGCCAATGCATCTTCCCAATTTCGAAGGTTGGTAGTAACCCCTTTGCCGTGATTGCCGTCTAACGGTTTAGTGATTACGGGAAAGCCGATCTTTTCAATGGCATTGCGCAAATCTTCTTCATCATAAATCACGCTTCCTTTGGGCACCGGAATTTCGGCGGCCTCTAACAGATTTTTGGTGTCTTCCTTGTCGCATGCAATTTCAACAGCAATTGAACTGGTGGTAGAAGCTATAGTTGCCTGAATTCGTTTTTGATTGATGCCATAGCCTAATTGCACTAACGAGTTTTTGTTCAGCCGTATCCATGGTATTTTTCTTTTCGCAGCTTCCTCCACTATCGAACCGGTGGAAGGCCCTAAACGTTCATCCTCGCGAATCTCGCGGAGTTTCTGAATATCGGCTTCGGGCGAATAATCAGAACCCTCAGTGAGTGCTTCTGCAATGCGAACTGCCGCCTTTGCCGCATAAATTCCGGCCTTTTCTTCCCAATAACTGAATACAACGTTGTAAACACCTTTTACCGAAGTTTCCCGGGTTCTTCCAAAACCGCAGTCCATGCCAGCTAGCGTTTGAATTTCCAGCGCAATATGTTCGATTACATGGCCCATCCAGGTGCCACTTTTTACGCGTGAAAAAAAACCGCCATCACAGCCTTCGCTACAACGGTGGTAATACATGGTTGGGAACATTTTTTCAATCCGTTCTGAAAATCCGGGAATCGTATCGGTTGGCCGTTGTTCCATTTCGCCAAGGTCGAGGCGCATTACAATAAGTTTGTGCCGGTAATTGCTCCAATAATTGGGGCCTTTCATCACTTTAATATCCAGGATTTTCATGCGATTAGATTTGTGCGGAAGGTAATTTTTAATTCTGAATATCTAATAGCGGCGTGCTGTTCATTTCTATGATTTTCATTTCAGAAAACACAAATGGTTTTTATCAAAACCTGCGCTTTAAAAACTGGTTTTAAAAGGGAGAAGATGAAAATAGAACGCGGAATGCCAGCTGAACGGTTTTAATTTTCTTTCCCAAACGTTTCAATGAAAATTTCAGAATAACGATTGCGAACCGCATTGAAATCCATTATTCTGCCTAATTCCTGCTGCATTGAGGTGACCCCCATATTTTTGAGACCACAGGGAATGATATGATCAAAAAATGAAAGGTCGGTATTAATGTTGAGAGCTATACCGTGCATTGTACAATGCCGGCTTACGCGCAATCCAACAGCACAAATTTTCCGGGGTTGCCGTTCAATATCCAGCCAAACGCCTGAAGCCGTAGGAATACGTTTGCCTTGAAGTTCATATTCACTCAACAGTTTAATCACTATTTCTTCTAAAAGAAAAACGAATTCAGCGATACCGATTCCGAATTGATCCAGATCAAAAATAGGATAGGCCACTAATTGTCCCGGCCCGTGAAAAGTAATGTCGCCACCGCGATTGATGGGCACAAAAGCTGCGCCTACCTTGGCTGGATCAAATAACAGGTTTTCTTTCTTTCCTGATTTGCCTAGCGTATAAACGGGAAGATGCTCACACAAAATCAGCGTATTCTCAGTTTTGCCGCCAACGGCTTTGGCTTCCAGATTCTTCTGAAAAAGTTCTTCCTGGCGCGCGGCTACCTCCAAATAAGGTTCGGCTATTTGGCCAACAACGAATCTAATTTTGCCTCGATCACCGGAATCCATGAATAATATATTTTGTTGGAGTTCTTATGTTGCCAATACGCTTCCTTCGGGGCAGGGGAATCAATTCCCTTGCGTTTCATCATGCGATTATAAAAACGAATAAGCTGATCATTCCAGGTTTGAACCGGAAGATCGAACTGATCGCGGCTAACCGGAATATCACCTTCCAGTTTGTCGAGATGATCCTTGTTCATTTTGGAAAAGAAATAAGACCACGATAAGTTGTAAAAAAACGGCAAGGGTTTGGTAAGCTGTCGCCCTTCGGCATCTTTCAACACTAACGCTTCTTCTACATCCACTGAACTCCCTTCAACTGTTTTGTTGATGTTGCGATAATTCCACTCATCAGCAGGAACGTTCGTCATCACGGCACCATAATCCATAAAGAAAAAAGTGTCGCTTCCGGTTTTAATTAAGGTATCGCTTCCGCTTAACAGATTTACCGCCAAAATGCTATCACGCGCAACTTTCGAAGAATTGGTATTCTTAATAAAATACAGCGGACAGAAATTCCAATTGCGGATTAATGCATGCATAATCCTTAAATTGATTACGGCTGTTTTTCGTTCTAATTCCTTCACCAGTTTCAAATTACCGGCATTGCGATAAGCATCAATCTGTTTTTGATTCGTACGCAAACGAACAATCACGCCGTATTTGCGCATGGCGCTCACATCACTGTAGCCCCGGATCCTGTCGGAACTCATGGAATCTACGTCAACCGGTTCAGGTTGGGCATTGCAGCAAAATGCTAGAAACAAGAATACGATCATCCATCCATTCCTCATCGCAATTCCTTTACAATTTCTTTAGGTACAAATTTGTTCACCTTCCCATTTCCTCTTATGATTTCCCGTACAATGGTGCTGGAAATGCTGGATAGTTCCGGCTTCGATAAAATCAAAATTGTTTCCAAATCAGGAAGCATAGCATTGTTCAAATGGGCTATGGTTTTTTCATAATCAAAATCGGAGGCCGAACGAATGCCTCTGAGGATGTACCTGGCCTGTTGCTCCTTGCAAAATTTCACCGTAAGCCCTTCAAATGAGGCTACTCTTACTTTTTTTTCGCCATCAAATACTTTCTTAATCCACTTCAATCGCTGCTCTAAAGGATACAAACTCTGTTTTTGCGAATTCGCGCCAATTGCCACAATAATTTGATCGAAAAGGGGAAGCGCTCGCTTCACAATATCCACGTGCCCAACCGTTATCGGATCGAATGAGCCCGGAAAAACTGCAATCTTCATATGCGGAACTGACTTTGGTTACTTGCCACAAACATAACGCTAATCAACATCATATCGTTTTAGTTTTGTCGGCTTTTTGTAAAAGTTTAGCTTTGCCGGGTTGAAAAAGGCCGTTGCCATATTACTTTTACCCATGTTGCTGCTGCAGCATTTTATGAGCATTGGTATGTGGTGCTATTACGAAGCCAATAAATCGTACTACATTCAGCAGCTTTGCGAAAATAAAAACAAGCCCGCCCTTCATTGCAATGGGAAATGTTATTTGGCCAAACAGATGAAGAAGGCAGAAGAAGGCAATCGTAAGGCATTTTCCTTTCTTAAAGGGGTTGAAGATGCCTTGCCGCTTCAACCTTTAGCGGTGCAAAAGCAGCACCATATTTCCCAAAAACATCCATTCCTTCCTTATCTTTTCGGTTCAGCCACTGCTGACCCTCTTGATTTACTGAAGCCGCCCTGCAAAGCGTAATCGAACGCTTTTTTCAGTAAATTAATTCAAAATGACACTAAAAATTTTGTGCAGTTGGTGGCTGTTGCTAGGCTTTTATGCAGCGCAGTCACAAAGTTGCTGTGCGATGGCCACTTGCGGCTCTTCGTCTATATTACCAGCCTGGAACCGACAACTGGCCGGCGTTCGGTACAGCTTCCGGGAATTCCACATTCCCTATGAAAAGGAAGGTGATTATTCGGGTACGAAGTACACCGGCCGATACCAATTGCATACAACCGAATTGTTTGCCCGATTTAATTTGAGCGGCCGCCATTACCTGAGTGCGTCATTGCCTTATTCGGTGCTGCATTCGTCAGTTAAAGCGCAGCTTTCTAGCGGTATAGGCGATCCGGTATTGTTATATCAGTATCAATTGGTTCGGCCCAGGCGCAATAGCTTTCAAAAGTGGAGAAATGATCTGCGATTAGGCGCTGGTTTAAAGTTTCCATTAGGGAAGTTTGACCGTTCTAACGATCAGGCCATTCAGTTTGGCACGGGAAGTCTGGACTTTTTGTTCAATGCGTTTTATGCAGGGCGCGCTGAACATATCGGTTTGCTGCTTTCCGCTTCTTATAAGGCCAATACTTTTAATGCCGACAGAGTTAAACTGGGCAACAAGTTTCAGGCCGGGGCAAGTGTTTTTTACGAGTTCCGGATTGGAGCAGTTAAAATTTTGCCCGTAGCTGGTTGGTATTTCGAAAAGGTATTCTTCACAAAGGTTCAAAACAAATGGAAAACCTATACCGGTTCTCAAACCTTTTCTGCCGACGCTGGTTTCGATTTGGCATGGAAAAGAATAGCCTTTAGTTGCCGTTTCCAACCGGTAATTTACAACACCGTTAACCATTACACCGTTCCTAAATCGGTATTCACCTTTGAAACAGGTATGTATTACACATTTTAAAACAATAAAAAACAAACAATGAAAAACAAAATGATTGCGGCCGCTGTAGCCGTTTTAGCCGGTGCTACAATTTTTTCTTCTTGCAAAAAAACAACCGATGAAGATAAAACTGCACCTACGCTTACTATTACGCATCCTGTGGCTAACGATACGGTTAGCGCGTCCGGTTTCCACATCATGGCTACCATGGGCGATAATGATGACTTACACGAGGCTAGCGTTTCATTAACTTCGGGAACCGATACCTTCCTGATGGTAGCGCCCTATGTTCATGAACTGTCCACTTATACTTACGATACCATGATGATGGTTTCAGTAGCTGGCGTCCGTCAGGCAACTTTAAAAATACATGTTGAAGATCATCATGAAAATATGACCGATAAATCGGTATCGTTCTTCATAAAACCGTAAAAACAGTGATAAGTTATTAGTTGAAAGTTATAAGTAGTAAACAGTTAGCTCTTATAACTTTCAACTGATAACTTCTAACTATTTCATTAGAATTTGAATGGTATTTCGTGAGGACTGTCGCAACAGTATGTCCTTACCTGCTGTGAGTTCTGCAACAATTTCGGGAGTATAATGCCGAATGGTGAGTAAGGTCAGTTGATCATTACTAGATATTCCAAAATCTTTCGACAGAATGGTTCGGATGCGTTCAATTTTTTCGTGTTTGAAATCTACCACTACCGAATAGCTGATGGCTGCATTCTGCATCAAATTCACCCGCAAATTATTCTCGCTGAAAACAGCAAAAATGGTACTGAGATGTTCTTCCGCTATGAAAGAAAAATCGCGTACTGAAAACGACAGCAACATCTGTTCGTTTTTCACAATGATTACCGGCGGAAGCGGGCCGTTGTTGGATTCGGCCGATATGACACTACCTTTTTTTTCGGGATGAACGAACGACCGTACTTCTAATGGAATGTTTTTATTCTGCAGCGGTTTAATCGTTTTCGGGTGAATGACGTTGGCGCCGTAGTAGGTCATTTCTATCGCCTCGTGATAGCTGATTTCGCTTAAAAAGACGGCCTTTGGAAACGCCTTCGGGTCGGCATTCATAATGCCTTCTACATCCTTCCAAACCGTCATTCGCGAAGCATTCAAACTAAATGACAGAATAGCCGCAGTATAATCAGAACCCTCACGCCCTAAAGTGGTGGTAAATCCTTCCTCACTGCTGCCAATAAAACCCTGAGTAATTACAAAGCCGGTTTTTAGCAATTCAGGAATTACCCGCTCCACAGCATCAGGCGTACGTTCCCAGTTGATGCGTGCTTCGGTGTAAGCGTGGTCGGTAGCAATCACTTTTCGCGCATCCAACAGGTGGTTGTGGAGGCCGGTAGCATTACAATAGGCGCTCACAATGGCTGTAGAAAGAAATTCACCGGCAGAAACTACCTGATCATAAATGAATTGATAATGGGTAGAAGAGGTGTTGGTAAGAAAATCATTCGCCTTCGAAATAGGCGCATTCACTACCATCTCTATATCAGCCTGCGATGGGAACAACTCCTTCATGATGGCTTGATGCTTCATCCGTATGGCTTCCAGCTTTTCCTTCCAAACACTATTGCCGGCTACAAATGCATTTACAACACCTTCCAGTTCATTGGTAGTTTTGCCCATGGCCGATATCACTACCACTTTGTTTTCGGTGCCTTGTTGCTTTAAAATAGCAGCTACATTTTTGATAGCAGCCGCATCTTTTACCGAAGCTCCGCCAAATTTATACACTTCCATCGCAGGTATTTCTTTCGTAAATAATGAAATCCATATCAAAACTATTTTTCTGGTCGCTAGCGTGAAAGGCTTTTGAAACCAGCCGCCATTCCACATCATTCAGTTCAGGTAAAAAAGTGTCGGCTTCAGGAAAGCGCGCGTGAACGCGCGTAAGACAAATCTTATTGCAGAAAGGAAACAGACATCGGTAGATTTCGCCGCCGCCTATTACCATTAATTCCTTTTCACCCAATTGCTCAGCCACTTTTATGGCGGCGGTAAGGTCGTTCACCACAATGGCGCCTTCTAGTGCGATTTGTTGGCGGGTAAGCACAATGTTGGTTCGCCCCGGAAGCGGCCGAAATTTTGGCGGTAGTGATTCATAGGTTTTTCTGCCCATGAGCACAGCATGGCCAAGCGTTGTTTCTTTGAAAAATTGCATATCGCGCGGCAAATGCCAAAGCAGATTTCCATTCGCCCCAATTTCATTGCCTTCACCGGCAGCAACCACAAAGGTGATGATCATCATACGAAAAAAATGAAATTCGCGAAACGGCACACCAAACGCTATTCACTTCGTGGGCAAACATAATTTTCAAATCAGGGCATCTTCTTATATTCGCGCCGATTTTTCTAACCTCAAAAGAATGTAGTATGAATTTTACGCCGAACGAAAATCAGCAGATGATCGCACAGATCTGTCGCGATTTTGCTGAAAAAGAAATCCGTCCGAACGTGATGAACTGGGATGAATCTCAGTATTTTCCAAAGGAACTGTTTCACAAAATGGGGGAACTGGGCCTGATGGGCGTGTACATTCCGCAGGAATACGGCGGCTCTGGATTCGGTTATTTTGAGTACGTGACTGGTATTGTGGAAATTACCAAAGTTTGCAGCAGCATTGGCCTTTCCATGGCAGCTCATAATTCACTTTGCACTGGTCATATCTATTATCACGGAACAAAAGAACAAAAGGAAAAATACCTTCCACTATTGGCCAGTGGCAAATGGGTTGGCGCTTGGGGACTTACCGAACCAAACACCGGCAGCGATGCCATGCGTATGAAATGTACGGCTAAGAAAGTAGATGGTGGCTGGATACTTAATGGTACCAAGTGCTGGATTACCCACGGTATTTCCAGCGATGTAGTGGTAGCCATCATTCGCACCGGCGAACTATTGGATACCAAGGGAATGACCGCATTTATAATTGAACGCGGCACTCCGGGTTTGAAAGCGGGCAAAAAAGAGAATAAACTGGGCATGCGCGCTTCTGAAACTGCTGAAGTGATTTTTGAAGATTGTTTCGTTCCAGATGCGAATGTGGTAGGTGGTGAGAAAGCCATCGGTCAGGGTTTTCAGCAAGCCATGCAAATTTTAGATGGTGGCCGTATTTCTATAGCGGCTTTGGGGCTTGGCATAGCCATTGGCTCTTACGAAGCTTCAGTGAAATATGCCAAAGAACGGCAGCAGTTCGGGCAGCCAATCGCTAACTTTCAGGCTATTGGATTTAAACTGGCCGATATGGCTACTAAAATTGAAGCAGGTGAATTGCTAACTATGCAAGCCGCTTATTTAAAGAATGAAAAGAAAAAAGTGACCCGCGAGTCGGCCATCGCAAAATATTATACCTCTGAAATTGCTGTAGAAATTTCTACCGATGCAATTCAAATCCACGGCGGCTATGGCTATACCAAAGATTTTCCTGTTGAAAAATTCTTCCGCGATAGCAAGTTGTGTACCATTGGCGAAGGTACTTCGGAGATTCAAAAGCTGGTGATCTCCCGCGAAATCATGAAAGGCAACCTGTAAGTTTCTAACTATTCACCCTAATTATGGCGCAACACAACGACGTAGGTCGGCTGGGTGAGGAATTGGCTCGCGCCTTCCTCATTGGCAAAGGACATCAACTGCTGCATTCCAATTTCAGGATGGGCCATGCCGAAGTAGATTTGATCACCATTCACAACAATCGCCTGGTTTTTACCGAGGTAAAAACCCGCGAAGCAAAAAGTTATTACTATCCCGAAGAATCGGTTGATGCACACAAGGAGAAGATGCTGATCGATACCATGGAACTGTTCCTGGAAGATAATGGCATTGATCTGGAGCCACGGTTCGATATTATAGCGGTGCGAATAAACGGCCCCGATCATGAAATCTATCATTTTGAAGATGCTTTTTAGCAGTTCGCCAATCGGTTTTTAGCACCTGTTATTTTTTTTGCAAATTGCGCCGCAATATGATTGAACTGAAAATTCCCGCAGTAGCAGAATCCATCACCGAAGTAACTCTTTCCCGCTTTTTGGTGAAAGATGGTGATTATGTTGAAATTGATCAGCCGATATGTGAAGTGGAAACCGACAAAGCTTCTCAGGAACTTCCTGCTCCTGCAGCCGGTGTTATCAAACTGATAGCAAAAGAAGGCGAAGATTTGAAAGTGGGCGCTGTGGTGGCCAACATCGACGAAAAAGCGGCCGCACCTGCCAAAAAAGATACGCCTAAGGAAGTAGAAAAAGCTCCTGAGAAGAAGGCCCCGGCTAAAGAAGAAAAACCGGCTGCTAAGGAAACGGTTAAAAGCGCCTCAACTTCTTATGCCGCCAGCCATGCCGCACCCGCCGCTCAGAAAATTTTAAATGAGGGCAATGTGGCCAACAAAGAAGTAAAAGGCAGTGGCATCGGAGGCCGAATTACGAAAGAAGACGCCATCAATGCCGTTCGCAGCCGCGCCGGCAAAGGGGAGAAGAAGGCCTTCAGCCGCGAAGAGCGCTCTGAAAAAATGAGCCGCCTGCGCAAAACGATTTCTGACCGTTTGGTGTATTCCAAAAATTCAACTGCCATGCTCACTACTTTCAATGAAGTAGATATGAGCGCCGTGAACCGTATCCGCGAGAAATATGGCGATGCCTTTAAAAAGAAATATGAGGTGAACTTGGGAATGATGAGCTTCTTTACCAAAGCAGTTTGTCTGGCACTTGAAAATTTCCCTGCCGTGAATGCCTATATTGAGGACGGAAATATTGTTTACCATGATTACTGCGATATCTCTATTGCGGTTTCTACGCCAAAGGGTCTGGTGGTACCGGTGATTCGCAACGCCGAATCGCTTTCACTTTTTGAAATTGAAAAGACCGTAAAAGGTCTGGCTATCAAAGGTCGCGATGGCCAGTTAACGATGGAGGATATGACTGGCGGCACATTTACTATATCGAATGGCGGCGTTTTCGGTTCACTGATGAGCACGCCAATTATTAATCCGCCTCAATCTGCCATTCTCGGAATGCACAAAGTGCAAGACCGCCCGATGGTTATTGATGGTAAAATTGAGATCCGCCCGATGATGTATGTGGCGCTTAGCTACGATCACCGCATTATTGATGGCAAAGAATCGGTAAGCTTTTTGGTGGCGGTAAAGGATTTCCTCGAAAATCCACACAAAATGTTACTAGGCGCCGATCCTGTTGATCTGCTTCTGGAATTATAACTTAATTCCTGCGCATTAATTCGTCACTGATTAGATTCAATTCGCGGCCGGTTTGGCCGGCAACTGAAGTATTTTCCTGTGCTCTCCGAATCAGGTAGGGAATCACATCTTTTACAGGACCATACGGCAAATATTTACAGGCATTGAAACCCAAAGCCGATAAATTGAAGGTGATGTTATCGCCCATACCATACAATTGCGCAAACTTGATATGAGGGTGCGATACGGGAATTCCTTTTTGCTGAATGGTAGTAATTGCCAACAAATTCGAAGGTTCGCTTTGCGAAGCAATGCAAACCGAAATCCGGTCAAGGTGTTCTAAACATAATTGCAATGCCTCATTGAAATCAGCATCCACCGCTTCTTTGTTTTCATGAATAGGAGAAGGATATCCTTTTTCAGCAGCGCGTTCCCGCTCTTTTTCCATATATGCGCCACGTACAATTTTAGCGCCCAGATAAAAATTCCCCTGTTGTGCCTTTTCAAAACAGGTTTTCAGGTAAGGCAAACGGTCATGGCGATACAACTGGAACGTATTGAAAACAATAGGACGTTGCTTATTGAATATAGGCATGGCCTCATCAACCAAAGCATCCAGCGGATCTTGTATCCAGCTTTCCTCGGCATCAACATATAGCTCTACCTGCTCCTTCTCCGCGCTCTTGCACAAACGATGAAAACGCTCCCGCACCTGCTGAAATTCCTGCTGTTCGGCATCGTTAAGCGCTTCACCCGATTGGATTTTTTCAAACAAACCAAACCGCCCAAAACCGGTGAGTTTGATGCATAGTACTTTTACGTTTTTGTTCTTTCCTGCAAACGCAATGGCCTCCAGATTTTTTTCAATGGTCTTCTCAAAATCGGCCTCAGTTTCCTTTAACTCCACTCCGTAGTTGAGCATGGTAGAAACGCCTTTATCAGCCAGTTTGGCAATGGTTTGTTTACATTCCTCAAACGTTTCACCACCACAAAAATGATCGTAAACCGTGTATCGGAAAAGTGGTGAAACAGGGAGATGCAGTCTTAACGCCAACGTTGCTAAACCGCTTCCGATATTCACCAGTTGATTGCTGGCAATCAACTGGAAAAGCAATTTCGCCTTTTTTAATTCGCCGGTAGTTTTTGATGCAAAGGCTACCTGAGTGTTGTCAAAAATATTTTGTGAAATATTCATAGCGCAAAGATTAGAAGAATCCTTTTTACGGCAAGATTTATATTTTGCAAGGCTGAAAAATTTTGAACCCTAAACAATTTATATGCTATCGGAATTTGTTTTTCTACTTGTTGGAATCGGAATTGGCGCCGCCATGGTGTGGCTGTACTTCCGCTCGCGCCTGCAGGTGCCTGAAATGCTGCTGGCTGAAAAGAACACCCAAATAGACCGCGAAACAGCGCAATTTCGCTCAGAACTGACCAACCTGAAAACCGAATTGCTTACGGAACGCAGCAAAAGCGAAAAATTGTTGGCCGACTTAGTAGCTTCAAAAAATGAGAACACTAATTTAGTACAACGTTTGGCCGAACAACGCTCGCAACTGGAAGAATTACAACAGCGCTTTACCAAAGAGTTTGAAAATCTGGCCAATCGCATTCTTGATGAAAAGAGTAAAAAGTTCACCGAACAGAATGAACTGCAATTGCGGGGTATTCTCGACCCGTTAAAAGACCGTATCCGCGATTTTGAGAAACGCGTGAACGAAACGCATAATGAAAGCGAAAAAGAACGCAGTGCGCTGAAAGAACAATTACGCACCCTCAGCGACCTTAATCGCAGAATGAGCGAGGAAGCCCTGAACCTGACCCGCGCCTTGAAAGGCGATTCTAAAAAGCAAGGCAACTGGGGCGAATTGATTCTTGAAAAGGTTTTGGAAAAATCAGGATTGGTGAAAGGGCGCGAGTATGAAGTGCAGCAAAGTTTTATTTCGGAAGAAGGCGCCCGTCAGCAGCCGGATGTGATTCTTCGTTTGCCCGATAATAAAGCCTTGATCATCGATTCTAAAGTGAGCCTAGTCGGCTACGAGCGCTATTCCTCTTGCGATGAAAACGATGAAGTGCAACGTCAGCAATTTCTTAAAGAACACATTCAGTCGCTTCGGGCGCATATCAAAGGATTGAGTGCCAAAAATTATCACCAACTCTATAATATCGGCTCGCCAGATTTTGTGTTATTGTTCATTCCTATCGAACCAGCTTTCTCTCTGGCTATGCAACACGATCAGGAAATTTACAATGATGCTTTCGATAAAAATGTGGTGCTGGTGAGCCCAACAACATTGTTGGCTACTCTGAGAACCATCGCCAATGTTTGGAAACAGGAATATCAAAATCAGAATTCCTTTGAAATTGCAAGACAAGGTGCGGATATGTACGACAAGTTCGTAGCTTTTACCGACGATCTGATCAAAGTGGGAAAATTGATGGACGATAGCAAAAAAGCGTACGGTGAGGCTATGAATAAACTGGTAGATGGAAAGGGAAATCTGATTCGCCGTGCTGAAGCCATGAAAAAATTAGGATTAAAAGCCACCAAAAACCTGCCTCAGGCGTTGGTAGACCGAAGTTCCGATGCCGCCGAACCTTGATGCTTTACTTCGGAATCCCTGATCACTTACCTTCACCACCAGGCCAAAAAAAATTGAATTATAAGTGCTTTCTTTCTTTACATATATCGTTGTAGCGCTCATCGGGGTTATGATGGGCACTATTTATAAACGTTCGTTTACCAACATCGCGTTACTACAGTTCAACCCCGCAACAATTCAGCGTATTTTCCTAACGATGGCGGTGATTGGTGTGCTGATTTGCGGTTTTCTGAGCTATAAGGCAGTTCTTGCCTTTAATGAAAAAACGTTGGCCGAAGACAAGATGAACATCTATAACGATTATGAAAGCATGTTGATCTACTTTCTTAACCTTGGCTTTATTGTATTGATTTTTGTGGCCAACCTGCATTCCTTTTCTTCCAAAAAAATACAGTACGCCTCTTACCTCATCACGTTTGGGATTTATGCCGCCTTCGCCGTAATCGATAATTTCTTTCTTGAAGATGTTTTCTTCCAATTCAAGAAGTTCAACCAACTCTGGCGCGGCGAATTTTCGTTTGCCAATATTGCCGGCTATTTTAGCCTGTTTCTCTCAGCCGTACTTACCGCCTTCAATGCCTACATGGTGCAATGGGGCTTGAAAAAGTAGTTTTGACTTCTTCCTGAAAAAGCAGAGAAGTGCTTCACCAACCACACCCACCACACCCACCACACCCACCACACCCACCACACCTCCCACACTATTTAAACACCACCTTCCGCACATTCTTGAATTCCGGAATCGGGTCTTTTTTATCGCGGCGGTCAAACCCCGGCAACAAAATGCTTTCCATGTCCTTTTTTACAAACTGAATCACATTGCTCAGGCTATCAGAGGTAAATCGGCTAAACGGTTCATGCAGTTTTTCGCCATTCCGTTTGTTGAAGAAAAGTATAGAATCAGGCACAATCTCGAAGGTATAATAAGCATTCAAAGGCTTTCCGGTTTCGGCAGTTTCAGGAACATCCAATGGCATCGCTTTGATATCGGTGGTGCAACCTAAAGTGTCCTGATTGGGAACCAGCCAAGGCTCCAGTTTCGGACCAATATGGATGTAGCGCTTAAAAACATATCGGTAATCGGTAAAGTCCATTTCGCTGTTCCACCAAATGTCTTCATTTCGCTCAGTTTCCGGTTTTTTTAACTGCACAAAGCGGTCAACCTGATCATAGGCCATCGCGGCTTGTGGCTTGGTAGGCAAGGGTTCCAGCGCCGCTAATGCCTTTTGAATTTCTTCAGTGGCAATTATCCGATAAGGCTTTTCATCCAAATCTTTCAAGATGCGCAGCGCAATCCTCTTGCCAATAACCGTTCCCAAAAAATTAGAGTAAGTATCCTCTGGCGTAAATGCCGAAACGCGCTCTGTAGTTACAAAATTCGGCGCCGTATAGTACCAACTTGCAGTCTCGTGCCACTCTAATCGTTCAAATGCAATTTTTTGCGCCATGGAGGTAAGGTCGTTTAACGACAACTCCTTCAAATTCCTGAAGCGCAGATGTAGCGCACCGCTTTCGGGTTTCAAATCAAAATCACGTTCAAAGGCTACGATTTTGAAGGCCAGATAAACCGTCCAATCGGCTGCTGCGCGCATATGCGAAACATCAATAAAACCTCCCCGGCAGGTATAAAGTGCCCCATTATGTTCTTTGTACGACGGACGGCCATAACTGTGCACGCCTAAATGTTGAGGATCGGCAAAACTGGTAATAGGCATAAGCGGAAACGACAATAAGTACAATCCGTATCCGAATTGCGAAAAAGTGCGCCTCTTTTTCTTTTCAGGATAGCCGAATTGCCGGATAAAGTTCCGGGCAATATGGTTCACTGCCTTGGTGCGGTTTTGCGCATTCCAGGTGTTGGAGAAGGAGGGAAGCGACACAATAACAAGTAAAGCCACAATCCATAAACGACGCACCACTAACCACATAGATGAGTTTTCGGCTTGTTGCAAATGTTGTGCCTTCGCCATCAGCTCTTTGAGTAGAGCTTAATTCTTGAAATTATGAAATGGATAATGGCGGCTATCCGGCTTTGCAGGGCTTCGCTATCGCTACGGTGCTGCGTTTCACTCCGCACCCGCGCCTGTGGCGCGGCCCTTCCAATCCGGGCCGCGCGCCTGGCCGTTTTCTTATTTTCTTAACTCAGGAAATTATTAAAAGGATAATTATAAACCAAGTGCGATATTTTGCGGAAAACGCATTTTTATTTGTTTATAAACGTAATAGCAATAAGGGTTTCGGTATACATATAAAGCCTATTAAATATATAAACAGGAAATATGTTTTTCGAAGGCGTTATTAATTTGACAATTGATGATGTGCAAGTTATATTCGAACAACAAATGTTCACCATTCTAAATGGAATACCAAAAAAAAGGCCCTGTGCGCTAACACAGGGCCGGAGCTGCAGGGCCTGGCGGGCCAACTGCAAGCCCTTATCTGAACATTTTAAAACCAAACTACGCCGCGAAGATACAAAATGATGTGATGATTAGTAAAAGTACTAATTCTCACAGGTAATGGCAGAAACCAAATCCGTGCCAAAACGCGTTTGCCGAAAAGCGGATAGAGTAGGCGTTAGTTAATCAGTTTATTTTATGAAAAAGATAGTGTTCTTAAGTAGTTGCATTTTATTTTGTTCAGTTGCTTTTTGTTCCTCCAAAGTATTGCTGCCTTTTAAGCCCGATCCAAAGGTTTTGGAAGAGCTACTTGCCCCCAAACGATCAAACAAATGTACGGTTACCTATCATGGCGATTCCAATTCTGAGATGTGCCAGCGGGGCGGAAGTTCCTGTACGGTAACCATTATCATCGACTGTAATCACACGCCATGGATCCAAAACATGCCGAAGGACGTGCCCGTGTTCAAAGATCTTAACGAAAATGCCGCATTGGGCTTTATAGATGCCAAAGAAAATCCATCGGGCAAAACGCGGCATGTAGATGCCTTCAAGGCAATAGATAGTGAAAAACTGCTTTTGATTTTTCCCGAGCAGGAAGCGCCGCTTTCAGAAGAAGAAATGGCCTATGTGCTTTACTACTATGTTGTAAAAATCGATTAAAAAAGAATGGCAGCACCTCAGGTGCTGCCTTTTTCTATGAAACGAAATTTACTTTGTCTGTTTTTGCTGGTGATGGCTGGGAGTAAGGCCCAGCCAATGGCTACTTCCGCGCAGTGGAATTCCGTTATACGCCATACCGAAATGTATTGCGATTCATCGCGAATCGCCGTGAAAGAACATGGCCAATTACCCCAATTGCAATTGATAAACCATACTAAACTGCGCAGTAAATTAATGAAACAGCCGCTGAGTTTGGTTTTTGTATGGCATAGCTGGTGTAATCAGGCTATTACACAACTGGAACTGCTGCGGCGGTTGTTGGTGGTTAAGAATTGCTCCTTTTTTTGGATAAGCGATGACCTTAACAACAAAAAACAACGCAAAATTGCTGCGGCGGTTCTACGGCATTGCGGTATTGATAATAACACGTACATCATCAGCGATAAAACGGACAATGGTGATTTTATGAACAGCAAAACCTCATTGCAATTTCGAAAAGGAATGGCTATGGACAGCGCTTCTTTGGCGGTTTTTCGCTACGAAAAAGTAGTGAAAACTTACAAAATACCCGAGAATGCGACAGATGTTGAGGTGTTAAGGCAATACCTCGAATCACTTTCCACAACCCCTTGATAGCCTAAGGGCGATGCGTGCGCCGGCTTTTATTACTAACCGCGGCAAGGATTGGAGTGGTGCCGCCTTCGGCGGCAGTGCGAAGTGAAACGTAGCACCGTAGCGATAGCGGAGCCACGAAAAGCCTGGTTGCCGCCATAAAAGATCTGGTAATCAATACAAGGGCGCCGCCAGGTGCGTTAAAAAATGAGAACGGCCAGTTTTCTTGTAAAATCGAGTGAAAATTTGTACATTCGCCCCTCCAATTTTGGAAAGTAATGCCAAATTCCCTTTCGGGTAGGCATTGTAAACAACTCAAATTTTTGCATAATGGCGAAAAGACCAACGCAACAGCGTGTTGATTTCTCAAAAATCACTATCACCCTGGCTGCTCCCGACACCATCCTCGGCCGTTCTCATGGCGAGATCAAAAAACCGGAAACTATTAACTACCGCACGTACAAGCCCGAAATGGAAGGCCTGTTTTGCGAACGCGTTTTCGGCCCAACAAAAGATTTTGAATGCTACTGCGGAAAGTACAAGCGCATTCGTTACAAAGGCATTGTGTGCGACCGCTGCGGTGTGGAAGTAACTGAAAAGAAAGTGCGCCGCGAACGCATGGGCCACATCAAGCTAACGGTGCCTATCGTTCACATCTGGTACTTCAAATCGCTGCCTAACAAAATTGGGTACCTGCTCGGTTCTTCCTCTAAAAAACTGGAATCGATCATCTACTACGAACGTTATGTAGTGGTGCAACCGGGTAAGGCTGCCAATGGCGTTACGGTAATGACCGAAAAAGGCGAGGAGGTGAAAAATCTGGCTTACCTCGACCTGATGACCGAAGAAGAATACCTTTCGGTATTCGATAACGAAGAATTTAAAAATAACCACCTTTTGGCCGATGAAGACCCTAATAAGTTCATCGCCAAAATGGGTGCCGAAGCGGTGAAAGATCTGTTGTCGCGCATTAATCTCGACGACCTTTCTTTCCAACTGCGCCACTCTGCTGCCAACGAAACTTCACGCCAGCGCAAAGCCGAAGCGCTGAAGCGTTTGAGCGTTGTGGAAGCCTTCCGCGAAGCCAACGAGCATCACGAAAACCGTCCGGAATGGATGGTAGTGCAACACCTGCCTGTAATTCCGCCGGAATTGCGTCCGCTGGTGCCATTGGATGGCGGTCGTTTTGCGTCTTCTGACTTGAACGATCTGTATCGCCGCGTAGTTATCCGTAACAATCGTTTGAAGCGCCTGCTGGAAATCAAAGCGCCTGAAGTAATTCTGCGCAACGAAAAGCGCATGCTTCAGGAAGCCGTTGACTCGTTGTTCGATAACTCGCGCAAATCGAATGCGGTGAAAGCAGAAGGCGGTCGCGCGCTTAAATCGCTTAGCGATGTACTGAAAGGAAAGCAAGGTCGTTTCCGTCAGAACTTGTTAGGTAAGCGTGTTGACTACTCCGGTCGTTCGGTTATCGTGGTAGGTCCTGATTTAAAATTGCATGAGTGCGGTTTGCCAAAAGATATGGCTGCCGAACTGTTCAAACCATTTATTATCCGCAAACTCATTGAAAGAGGTATTGTAAAAACGGTGAAGAGCGCGAAGAAATTGGTTGATAAAAAAGAAGCCGTGATCTGGGATATCCTGGAAAACATTCTGAAAGGTCACCCGGTATTGCTGAACCGTGCGCCAACATTGCACCGCTTGTCGATCCAGGCGTTCCTTCCAAAATTGATTGAAGGAAAAGCGATTCAGTTACACCCGTTGGTTTGTACGGCCTTCAACGCCGACTTTGACGGTGACCAAATGGCCGTTCACGTGCCACTAAGCAACCCGGCCATTCTGGAAGCCCAATTGCTGATGCTGGCTTCTCACAATATCCTGAACCCGCAAAACGGTACGCCGGTAACCCTGCCTTCGCAGGACATGGTGCTTGGTTTGTACTACATGACCAAAGAAAAACGCAGCACGCCAGAACATAAAATGAAGGGCGAAGGCCGCACCTTCTACGGTCATGAAGAGGCCATCATCGCCTTAAATGAAGGTAAAGTAGAGCTGCACTCGGTGGTAAAATGCCGCGTGCGTGTGAAGAACGAAAATGGCGAATTGGTAAATAAAGTGATCGAAACTACTGTAGGTCGTATCATTTTGAACCAATTCATTCCTGAACAAGTGGGTTATGTGAACAAACTTCTGGGTAAAAAACAATTGAAGGATGTAATTGGTCAGATTCTTGCTGAAACTAACATTCCTACTACTGCCAAATTCCTGGATGATATTAAAAAGTTAGGTTTTACCTATTCCTTCAAAGGTGGATTGTCGTTCAATTTGAAAGATGTGGTTACTCCGGCCAATAAAGAAAAACTGGTTGCGGAAGCACAAGGTAAGATCGACGAAATTCAGGAAAGCTATCAAATGGGCTTTATCACCGATAAAGAACGTTTTAATCAGGTGGTAGATATCTGGACTGCAACCGATAACCGCATCACCAATACGCTGATGAAGCAAATTGCGGAAGACCGTCAGGGCTTCAACTCTATTTTCATGATGTTGGATTCCGGCGCACGTGGATCGAAAGCACAGATTAAACAGCTTTCGGGTATGCGGGGTCTGATGGCCAAGCCTCGTAAGAGCGGCTCTCAGGGTAACGAGGTTATCGAGAACCCGGTACTTTCAAACTTTAAAGAAGGTTTGTCGGTATTGGAATACTTCATCTCTACGCACGGTGCCCGTAAAGGTCTTTCTGATACGGCCCTTAAAACAGCCGATGCGGGTTATCTGACCCGTCGTTTGGTTGACGTAGCACACGATGTGGTAGTTACAGAAGAAGATTGCGGAACACTTCGCGGTATCGTAGCTACTGCTCTGAAAGACGGCGATGAAGTGGTTGAACCATTGTACGACCGCATTTTGGGACGCACTTCGCTATTGGAAGTGTACCATCCTGAAACCGACGAATTGATCGTAGAATCAGGACATGAATTTACAGAAGCCTCTGCCCGCAAGATACAGGAAGCCGGTTTGGAGCAAGTGGAAATCCGCTCGGTATTGACCTGCGAATCGAAGCGCGGTGTGTGTGTGAAGTGTTACGGACGTAACCTGGCTACCAACCGCACGGCTGAAGCCGGTGATTCGGTTGGCGTAATTGCTGCACAGTCGATCGGTGAACCGGGAACTCAGCTTACACTGCGTACCTTCCACGTGGGTGGTATCGCCAGCTTGAGCACTACCGAATCGCAATTAGCCGCGAAATTTGATGGCTATGTAATATTCGACGGTGTGCGCACCATTACTTCAACTGATGAAAACGGTGAAAAAGTAAATGTGGTGATTGGCCGTACCGGTGAGGTTCGTATTGTGAAAGAAGATAATCACGATAAAGTATTGGTAACCCACCACATCCCTTATGGTTCACAACTATTCATCAAAGATGGCAAGCACATCAAGAAAGGTGAAGTGATTTGTAAATGGGATCCGTTCAACAACGTGATTATTTCAGAGGTTACCGGTAAGGCGAAATTCGAGCAAGTGATTGAGAACGTAACTTACCGCGATGAGATGGACGAACAAACCGGACACCGCGAAAAAGTGATCATCGAAACCAAGGACAAAACCAAAGTTCCTGCGGTATTGATCATGACCGGAAAAGAAGGAAAATCGTTCAGCATGCCGGTAGGCGCGCATATTGTGATTGAAGACGGTGACAGCGTGGCTCAGGGCCAAATTATCGCCAAGATTCCAAGAGCAATGGGTAAAGTGAAGGATATCACGGGCGGTCTGCCACGTGTTACTGAACTTTTTGAAGCGCGTAACCCAAGCAATCCGGCAGTAGTATCTGAAATTGATGGTGTAGTTCGCTTTGGTGGTATCAAACGCGGTAACCGCGAGATTATCATTGAATCGCGCGAGGGCGATGTTCGCAAATATCTGGTGTCGTTATCGAAACACATTCTGGTTCAGGAGCAAGATTTCGTTCGCGCCGGAACGGCACTTTCCGATGGCGCTATCACGCCTTCCGATATCCTCAGCATCAAAGGACCATTTGCTGTTCAGGAATATCTGGTGAACGAAATTCAGGAAGTTTACCGCCTGCAAGGCATTAAGATCAACGACAAGCACATCGAAATCATTGTTCGTCAGATGATGAGCAAAATGATTATCGAGGATCCGGGCGATACCCGCTTCCTGGAAGGCGAATCGGTGAACAAATTCGAATTGCTGGGTGTAAATGATGAGATGTTCGATAAGAAAGTAATTGATCAGGCCGATGATTCTGAAACGCTGAAAGCGGGTCAGATCGTAAATCTGCGCCGTATCCGCGAAGAGAACTCGCTGTTGCGCCGCGCCGATAAGAAGCTGATTGAATACCGCGATGCGGTACCGGCCACTGCTACGCCGCAGTTGCAAGGTATTACCCGCGCCAGCTTGTCGACCGAATCATGGATTTCGGCTGCATCGTTCCAGGAAACTACGAAAGTACTTTCTACGGCCTCGATTGCTGCGAAACAAGATTTCCTGGAAGGTTTGAAAGAGAACGTAATTGTTGGAAAACGCATTCCTGCAGGAACCGGCCAGCGCCGTTTCGAAGAGATGTTTGTGGCCAACAAAGAAGAAGTTCAGGAAAAACAGGTTTCAAACAACAAAAAGGAAAAAGAAAGCTCGATAGAATTGATCGGGTAATTTTTCAATACCAAAACAGAAAGCCGCTTCGTAAGAAGCGGCTTTTTTTTCGAGTGTTTTGATCAGGTTTAGCATGATGGCGGCAACCGCGTGCTCCGCTATTACTCCTCGCGCCGTTTCCCGGCTTTTGATGTAACGCCGGTGGTGAGTAAACGGCGCTGCGGGGTAGCCGCTGCGCCCGCTGCCGCGGGAAGCCATAACAGCCGGGCAGTTCACATCGCCCAGAAAAGAATTACGAATTTTAATTTTGGCCGCGGCTACAACGAAAAAATTACGAATTACGAAAGAGGATGTCGGCAATTTAAATACAAGGGTACTTCTATTTCGTAATTCGTAATTTGAAATGGCGTTGTTGCATGAATAATTCAGACGAGCCAGCGATAGCATTGCCTCAAGAGGTGATGAAATATTTAAGAAGGCCTGTGTAGGTTGTTCAAAATGTGCAAGGCTCTATATTTTGGCAAACCGCGGTAGCGATAGGAGCGGAAAGCCCGCAAGGCCGCAGCGAAAAAATTACGAATAAAAAATTACGAATTACGAGCAGGATAATGATTCTTGTTTGAGGTTCAACCACCTCTTTCGTAATTCGTAATTTGAAATTCGTAATTCGCCCGAAACGACTACACAGCAATGGTTTTAGGCTTTCCGCGGCCTGAGGACTTGCAGCGGATAGCGCGGCATCCGCCATCATGACAATCCTGATTTCAAAACGAAA
>JAXLUJ010000018.1:0-59289 GCA_046329575.1 Chitinophagales bacterium
GGAAAGGCTGCACGAATGGTGCGGCCTTTTTTTGTTTTTGGCACAAGTGTAATCACGGGCTCATTAATTCAAGCCCAAGAGGGGGCGCGGAAAATGAAAAGGCAATACTAATAAGAGGTGTTGCCTTTTGCTCCCGCGAGGTTTGTGGAGCAACCACGTGGGAAATGGAAATGCGGATGGTATGCTCATTATTCAATAAACCTGTTTAAAATTCTGCCAATTAAGCAGCCCACGTCCTCCACAAAAATCAATAGCGCTATGGTATTTCTATTCTTTCGATGAACACCCCCGGCTTCTCGATGTTGCCTCGCAAACCTCAAGGCAGCAAGATTACCGGGGCTGGTTACCTGACTTCGAAAAGAAAACGGACTAAACAGCAATAAATTTAATGGTATATTCTTTAATTGGCGGTTTAAAGGGGCCTGCTGCGATTTACGGCACCAGTGAACGTACCACCAATCCAAAACACAAAAACTTACTATGACCATAAAGGAAGCGATACTAAAAAGCCTTGAAGACTTCAGCAAACCGGCGAATTCAATCGAAATTTGCGACCACATACTTGCCAGTAAGTACTATGAATTTGCCGGAAAGACTCCCGCTTCCACGGTTTCGGCACAATTGGGTGACTTCATTCGCAATGGCGATACCCGAGTAAGGCGTGTAAAACGCGAGGGAGGCAATTACAATTATTACCTCACTAAAAACGAGCAGCATATTGATGCTGATGTTTTAAACGGCGAAGCAAAAACACGAATAATAAAATCTCCGGGCCCGGGCAAATCAACAACTTTTGAAGAGAGAGATCTGCATAAACTTTTAAGTAGTTATCTGAAGAACACTGATACTTACTCCAAGACGATTTTTCACGAACAATCAAATAGTAAGGATGGCAATCAGATTTGGACGCATCCGGATATGGTGGGAATTAAGTTCCTGAACTTAAAGACTAAAGCCAGTCAGAATTTCCTGAAATCAATCAATCGTTTGGACACATTCAAAATGAGTTCGTATGAATTGAAAAAGGAAATAAACAGTGACAGTGAACTAAAGAAAGCCTTCTTCCAGGCCGTTTCAAATTCAAGCTGGGCCAACTATGGCTACCTGGTTGCGTTTGAGTTCAGCGATAATTTGATTGAAGAAATGGGTCGGCTAAACCAATCGTTCGGAATCGGAATTATTGAGCTCAATGCAAATCCCTACCAAAGCAAAATACTTTTTCCCGCATCTTATCGCAATCTCGATTTTAAGACCATTGATAAACTTTGCAAGATGAATGATAAGTTTCACAAGTTCATTGAACTGACCGAAAAGCTAATGACAGCAAGCGAAAAATATATTTCAGGTGCTGAGAAGGAACTTGACGAATGCTGTGACCCATATTTTGCAAATGATACAGAAGTGGAAACCTATTGCATTGAAAAACATATACCGAGGGATCAGGAATGACTCGCCATTAGCGTTGGGTTGGTTTTGAACGCTGTTGGGCAGACCATCAAATCTTAAAGGATTATATCATGGTAACGGAATGAAAGAAATTGTTGAGCGTTCTAATAAAACAAAAACCATTGGCAGAAATGAATTGCTGAAGGTAGAGGGTAGCGTGGATCAAAATCTGTACTATATCGAAAGCGGAAGTGTGAGGATTTTTGTGTTGGACGATGGCGAAGAACAAATCATTCGATTTGGATATAAGGGAAACCTGATTCTTTCGTTAGACTCTTTCCTTACCGGCAAACCTTCAGCGCTGTTTATTCAGGCCATAAAAAAGACGGTCATAAGAATTATCACTAAGCAACAGATTGATGAATTTTTGAGGATGGAAAAGAACCGGAACTTATGGGCGAAAATTTTGGAAGGCCTGGTGCTTCAACAAATGGAACGGGAAATTGATTTGCTCACCAATTCTTCAAAGGAAAGATATGAAAGGGTTTTACGGCGGAGTCCGCAACTTTTTCAGGAGATTCCCAACAGGCACATCGCCAATTACCTGCGCATGAGTGCCGAAACCTTGTCGAGGCTTAAAAAGTCTTGACATGAATCAAGATTTACCAACAGTGGTTTAGTGACCTTTGCCGAAAATTTAAAAGGATGCAATCAGAGTACCTCATACGATCGCTTTTAGAGCAAACCGCTCAAATTATTACTGAGGTTGAAAAACTGAAAGCATATGATTTGCAGTTTTTGACGTGGAAAGAAAACGAAACTTCGTGGAGCATACTGGAATGTCTGGAGCATTTGAATTTGTATGGCCACTTTTATTTGCCTCAAATCGAAAGCAAATTGAAACACACCACCACCCGGCCTGAACTTGAGTTTAAAAGTGGCATTCTGGGAAACTACTTTTCAAAAAGTATGTTGCCCAAGGATAAGCTGAACAAGATGAAAACATTTAAGGATAAAAACCCTTTACATGCCAAACTCGGCAAAGCGGTTATTGACGAGTTTTTAAACCAGCAAATCCGGCTACAGCACCTGTTAGATCAATCGAGAAAGGTGAGTTTAAACAAAGTGAAAATCAGGACTTCCATCTCCGCTTTAATTCAACTGAAGTTGGGCGACACTTATAAGTTCTATGTAAATCACATCATCCGGCATTTAAAGCAGATTGAAAGAATACAGCAAGCCGTGAAGGAAGGCTGATGGCTTCAAGGTGTCGCAACAATTGATCTGGAGAACTCAATAGAACACTTTGCTATATTTGAACGGTTGATTTCTATAAAATCCGGAAATCTTATTTCCGATTTTAGTTATTCCCCGACTCGTTGGTTATGAATTTAGTAAGCTATCGGTTAGTTTTAGGCCACACATGGGAAAACAAAATGTTGCGATTCTGTTTCTTTTTGCTGCCAGCCTAACTTTTGGGCAAAAAACGGATGCCCGCTTAATAGGTGTAGATACAGAAATTGAAAATCTACTTAAAGCATACCATGCCGTTGGTCTTTCCGTTGCGGTAGTGGAAAACAATAAAACGATTTATTCCAGAGGGTTTGGATATAGAGATTTAGAAAGGAAGTTGCCGGCTACTCCCAATACGATCTTTCCCATTGGTTCAATTACGAAATCGTTCACCGCATCGTTGTTGGGAATGTTGGAAAACCAAAGGTTACTTTCCATAAAAGAAAGACCATCGTTTTACATTCCCAAACTTCAGTTTTATAATGACAGGATGGACAACCTCATTACCATTGAGGATTTGCTATGCCACAAAAGTGGTATTGGAAGAGCAGATGGAACCTATGTTTTTTTTCCTGCCGATAAGCGGGAAAACTTGGTGCCGCGTTTTAAATATCTAAAACCAGGCGGAGCAATTAAGGATGGTTGGATATACAGCAATCTGGGCTATGTTTTAGCAGGAACCGTAGTTGAAAAGGTAACCAATGAAAGTTGGGAAAAGAATATTCATGACAGAATATTTTTGCCCTTAAAGATGAATAGTTCAAGTACTTCCGTAGCAGAAATGACCAAATCAAGCGACTACTCTCTTGGATATGGAATAAGTGATCATCAATCGCATCAGGTATTGTTTTCAGAACTCCATAACGATAAACCGAGTGGAGCGATTAACAGTACTTCCTTGGATATGATCAACTGGGTGGCCATGTGGTTGAATAACGGGGATTTTGAGGGAAAGGAGATTTTAGACAAAGGCTACATTCAGGACGCTACTAGTATGAAAGCTATTGATAATGGCTTACCACCTGATACCACTGATCCTAATGTTTACACATTTGGCTATGGCTATGGTTGGAAGGTTAGTTCGTACAAGGGACACTACAAAGTCCATCACGGTGGAAACGTATCCGGGTTCAGTTCACAATTGGTAATGTATCCAACTGATCATCTGGGAATTGTTGTTTTATCCAACCAGCACAATTCTATTTTGCCTTACATTGTTGCTGATGTTTTGACTAACAGATTATTGAATTTTAAACGAACAGAATGGCAAAAATACCCTGTAAAAGTAGATGAAATATATACGATAAGCACGAGTATAAAGGGCATTAATAAAGATAAAATGCCAACGCATAGTTTGGATGATTATTGCGGTAAATTTCGGAATCAGGGTTTTGGTACTTTTGAAATCGTAAAGGAAGAGAATGAGTTGTTTGCTGTTTTCCAAGACTACAAATTCAGAGTGGAACATCAGTATTACGATATTTTTGTATTGAAACCCACAAAAGAAATTCCACAAATCATGAATCCGGGTTTTTTCTTAAACTTTTCACTCGACAACGAAGGGAATGTGTTTGGCGTTAAAATTAATTTACAGGAAGAACCTGTTGAATTTATAAAGCAATCGGGAGAATAACATACGCCCCGCATAATATGAACATAGGAATATTTACATACGGAACACGAGGCGATCTTCAGCCATATGTTGGGCTTGCGCTTGGTCTAACAGAAAAAGGGCACGATGTAACGATTTCGGCAACAGCAGATTTTAAGGATTTTGTTGAGGGTTATGGAGTAAAATTCAGGGCGCTTTGGGGGAATGCTGAAACCATGATGAACTCCATAGAGGGAAAGCGAATTTTGAAAACCGGGAACTCTGTTCAGTTGATGAAACACTATTTCAAAGTGCTTCACGACAACAGGCTACCGTTAAGGCAGAGTTATTATGAGGCTATTTCTGAAGTAGATTTCATTATTGCCAATTCCATGACGCTTCCAATTGTAAATGCGATTGCCGAAAAGCAAAACAAGCAGTTGGCATTAACTTACTTTATGCCGCCGGTTGTTCCCACATCTGAATTCCCCTTAGGCGATTTTGACTTTTTTAATTTCCCCTGGTTCAATCGGCTTACCTATAAATTCGCACAATGGTTCTTTTGGAAATTTATTAAGCAAGATACGAATGAGTTTAGAAGGGAGCTTGGCTTGCCCGCGCTTAAAGAGAATTTAGTTTCTTACCTTGATAAACAAAAAATCCTGGATTTGTATTGTTTAAGTGAATCGCTGATTCAGCAGCCAAAAGACTGGGAGAGTCATCATAAAATCACCGGATTCATAAATATTCCAAAACAAAAAAGGGTTGAGCATTATTTAGACCAAACATCTAAAGAACTTACCGATTGGCTTATTAATGGAAAGCCTCCTATATACATTGGATTTGGAAGTAACGGCGTTGGAGACACTGAGAAGTTTTCTAAAATCCTGAAAGAGATTATGGAGAAAACCACTGAGCGAATATTGTTTTGTACGGGTTGGTCGCAGTTCAACAATTTGCCGAAGCACGACAACTTGTTTATAGCCAAGTATGTAAATCATGAGACTATTTTGCCAAAATGTAAGCTAGGTGTTTTTCATGGCGGAGCAGGGACTTTGGCGACGATGTTAAGAAGTCATTTACCTGTAATTATAGTATCGTTTTACACTGATCAGCCCACATGGGGTAAAATAGTGGTAAGGAAAAAATTAGGCCATCATATCCCGATTAAAAAACTATCAACTGACGTACTAATTTCGGCCATTCAAAAAGTACAATCCGGAGAAATCAAAAGAAACGTAATTGCAATTGGAGAACAAATCCGAAACGAAGACGGACTTCATCGTGCAATCACTGAAATTGAAAAGTACTTTCGCATATAACATACTTCGATTATTGCCGGTATGATTTCAGGTGTTCCAGATACGAGTTCACGGAACATTTAAATGCTGTTCCCAATCACCGGCATCTTCTTCAACCACTACAGCCAGGCTTGCGGCAGCGATTGGAGTGGCGCGACTGAAAGGAGCGGTGCGGAACGAGGAACGAGTGAAGCACCGGAGCGATAGCGTAGCCACGCAAAGCGCGCCCGCCGCCATAAATAGTTCAAAAATTACGAATTACGGTTTGCCGATTTACCATCGTACAACGTTCTTTCTTTCAGATGCAAATGGTTACGGAATCAGCTACTCGCCAACCCCATCAGCGATGTAAGCGATTTACTCCTTTATCAATTTCACCACCTTTTGAAGATGGCGATCTTTGGATACGGTCACCTGATACATGCCGGCCGGTAAATCGCGAATGTCAATTTGCAACACGGCAGTAGTCATAACCATTTCTTTTACCACGCGGCCGATGCGATCGGAAAGTTTGATTTCCAACGTTTCTGTTCCGGTTTGCAACACGCTAAACCGGCCCGTTGTAGGGTTGGGTTGAACGGCAATGCCGAACGCATCGCTTTCGTGAATGCCAATGGTGGTAACGTTTACGCAGTTGGTGGTGTCTGCACAGTTTCCCAAAGCGATCACACATTGGTAAGAACCATTTTCTGAAGCGGTAAAGCTGGCGGAGTCGGCACCGATAACAATTTCGTTGGTGGTGCAGTTGATCCACTGATAGCTGGCACCGGTTTGATGTGCCCGGCAAATGGCGCCTTCGGCTGTGGCAGTATCGTTGATGCTGATCACCTGAAGATGAAGCGTGGCCGTGCTATCGCAGCCTGAGGCATTGATGAAACCGGTTGCAGTTTTCGAACCTTCAGTGGTGAAGGTGAGTCCGTTCCAAACGTATGGCAGTTGCGCGCCACAAATACTGATGGTAGTGTCAGAAGTTGTAATCGGGTTCACGCTCAAATGCAGTGTGCGCATGCTATCGCAACCCTGCACGCCGGTGTAATGATCAACGTAAGTTCCTGAAGTGGAATGCCCGGCATAAGCGGCGCCTTCGCAAATAGTTTGATTAATGGTTGTGCTGATGTTCGGCAACACGGTAAGCGTTAGCGTTCGCATACTATCGCAACCGCCGGCTGCGGTGAAGTGATCAACAAAAATGCCGGAAGTGTCGTGACCGGCATAACTGTTGCCTGCGCAAATCGTTTCACTTACAGCAGTGGTGAGATTTGCCGCTATGGTAAGCTGTAGCGTTCGCGCGCTGTCGCAACCTGTAGCGCTGGTGTAATGATCAACAAACGTTCCTGCGGTGGAATGCCCGGCATAACTGCTGCCCTGGCAAATCACTTCGGTAATGGTAGCGGTCACATTCGGGTTCACGGTGAGGTTAAGCGTTCGCGCGCTGTCGCAACCCGAAGCACTGGTGTAGTGATCAACAAAAGTACCTGAAGTAGTGTGGCCCGCATAATTCGCGCCCTGACAAATGGCGGTGGTTATGATAGCAGTTACATTCGGTTTGATGGTTAAGTTAAGCGTTCGTGCGCTGTCGCAACCCGAAGCGCCGGTGTAGTGATCTACAAACGTTCCGGTGGTACTGTGGCCGGCGTAGTTGGCACCCTGACAGATCGCTACATTTATGGTGGAAGTAACATTCGGCTTCACGGTAAGATTGAGTGTTCGCGCGCTGTCGCAACCCGAGGCACTGGTGTAGTGATCAATAAACGTTCCGGTGGTAGTGTGGCCGGCATAGTTCGCGCCCTGACAAATGCTGATGGTGATTACAGAACCGATGTTAGGTTTTATGGTTAGGATTAAGGTGCGTGCACTATCGCAACCTGAAGCGCTGGTGTAATGATCAACAAACGTTCCGGTGGTATTGTGGCCGGCGTAGTTGGCACCCTGACAAATAGCGGTAGTTATGGTTGAAGTCACATTCGGGTTTACAGTAAGGTTAAGTGTTCGTGCGCTGTCGCAGCCTGAAGCGCTGGTGTAATGGTCAACGAAAGTGCCGGTTGTGGTATGGCCTGCATAGTTCGCGCCCTGGCAAATGGCGGTAGTTATGGTAGCAGTAACATTCGGTTTAATAGTAAGGATTAACGTTCGCGCACTATCACAACCCGAAGCACTGGTGTAGTGATCCACAAACGTTCCTGCTGTGGAATGGCCGGCGTAGTTGGCGCCCTGACAAATGGCGGTGGTTATGGTAGCAGTAACATTCGGTTTTATGGTAAGAATGAGTGTTCGCGCGCTGTCGCAACCTGACGCGCTGGTATAGTGATCCACAAAAGTTCCGGCGGTGGTGTGCCCGGCATAATTGGCGCCCTGGCAAATGGCGGTAGTTATGGTTGAAGTCACATTTGGTTTGATGGTAAGATTCAATGTTCGTGCGCTGTCGCAGCCCAAAACACCGGTGTAGTGGTCGGTGTAAGTGCCTGCAGTGGTATGGCCGGCATAGTTTCCACCGGCACAAATTGATGTTGTTATGGAAGTTGTTACCGGACTAATCAAACTAATTTGTGTGGTAAGAATACTATCGCAGCCATACATAGAAGCATTGTGGAAGGTATCGATAAATGTGCCTGCGCTGTTATAGATATGACTGCCGATGGTGATGGAACTTCCTGAGCAAAGATTGATTTGTTGGGTGCGCCGCGCTGTAGGATTCACAGCAATAGTGTATTTCACAGGAGTGCTGCTGCATCCTGACCCACTTGTAAAGTTGCCTACACAATCAGGGCCCGGCAGTCCGGTTACACTTCCAACCACTGTATTGGTTGCGGTGGAAATAACCGATACAGCACCACCAACCAGGCAGGTTACATACGCTCGGGTGCCATCGGCGCTTATCGAAACGCCTGTAGGTCTGCTCGAAACAGTTACTGACGTCAGTACAGTATTTGTTGCGGTGTTTATTACATAAACTTTATCGCCTAAAAAATCGGCTACATACACTTTAGCTCCATCAGGTGTAACAGCTATACCTCTGGGAGTAGATCCGATGGTCACCGTGGTAATCAATGTATCAGCAGTAGCGTCTATCACGCTCACGCTTCCCGAAATGAGGTTAGCCACATATACTCTGGTGCCCGTAGGATTGATTGCCACGCCATAAGGGGTATTGCCAACGGGGATAGTTGCCGTAACGGTATTGGTAAGCGCGTTGATGTCGGAAACTGTACCACTGCCGGAATTACATACAAATACGCGCTTACTATCGGGGTGAACTACAATTCCTCTTGGGTTGCCTCCCACAGTGATAGTGGCGGTTACCGTATTCGTTACAGTGTCGATTACCGACACATTGCCGCTGCTATAGTTAGCCGTGTACACTTTGGTGCCGGCTGGGTTTACCGCCACATTAAAAGGTTGCGTTCCAACAGTGATAGTTCGCAATACGCTATTGGTAGCTGCATTGATCACGTTCACTTTGTTGGTGTTTTGACCGGCTACATATATGCGGCTGCCGGAGCGGTCTACGGCTATACCGGCGGCACCGCTGATACCGGTTATATCTGTAACCACTGTATTCGTTTGGCGGTTGATGACCGTTACTTTATCGTAGTTCGGATTGGAAACATAGGCAAAGCCACTTTCAGTAGCGGTCACCGCAATGGTATCAATCAACGTTACATTGGTGTTATTAAGGGCAGTAAAAGCCGGAACAGTACCGGTTCCGCTTGCTGCCAGCCCAATGGCAGTGGTACTGCCATTCCAAACAATACTATTTCCGGAACTGCCGGTGCCAAGCACCGTAGCAGGTACGGTGCCATTAGCACAAACCGACTGGTTGTTCACGGTCACAGTTGGTACGGTAACGGGCGGTGCTATGGTCAGGTTCGTAAATACAATACTATCACAACTGTTACTACCGGTAAGCGTATCGGAATAATATCCGGTTACACTATGCAGGATGTTTCCCACTCTCACTGAACCTCCGGCGCAGAAATTAAAAGCCTGATAAGTTTTGGCACGGGGAATCACATACAACCGGGTTGTGATGATGCTGTCACAGCCATAGCGCGACGCGCCTTTCAGCGTATCACTGTACACGCCGGTGGCCGTATAGGCTTTATTCGTTACCGTATAGGACTGTCCCTGGCAGATCGTTCTGCTCTGGGTGTCGCGCGCTGTAGGGAAGATGGTGATGGTGAATCGCATGATCGGGCTTTCGCAATGTCCTGCTTCTACCAGATTGCCGATGGTGCCATATTCCGGACCTGTATATCGCGACATGTAGCTTTCCACATATCCCACGCCACTATTGGGAAATGGCGCCATAGGCGAAACAGAAAATAATTGATATAGCGCATAGTTGGTGGTGATATACCCTTTGCCATCCGGCGTCACACAAAAATTGGAGAGGTATGGACTTCCACCGCCTGTCGGGCCTATATTCAGGCCGGGCACATTCCCCATCGTGATATACCTCCCTGTTCTGAAAATTGGTTCATAAGTACGGGGATTAAAGGCATAAATCATAGTGCCGGTGGCTGTACCGTTGTTATAATTAAATTCGGTGAAGCCCCGGTGTACATAAAGTATAGTGCTATCCGGATTATACATGAAACCACCCATATGGTCACCGTAGATATTGAGAATGCTATCGGTATTCAGGGTATCTACTATAGCCCCTGATGCAATGTCGATTACGTGAATCCTGGCTCCGTAACGGCCTCGGCCCACAATCAGTTGTTTTTCATCGGGCGATAAAGCCATCTTCACATAATTGGCATTGGTAGGCTTGATGCGTCTGATCAGGCTGAGGTTGGTAGCGTCGAATTCATCAATAGCATCAAAAAGTGATGCATACAACTTGCTGCCGTCTTTGGTTATCGCCAGCGACACTCCTTGAGAGGTATAAAAGGAATCAGCCGGCGTTCTGGTAAGTGTGATATAAGTACCGGTGACGGTGTTTAGTTTAAATAGGTCGAAATAACTTTGCCATGGGCTGTGCAAAATGTATAAATACGTACCATCGGGGCTGATGCAGATATTGCTATTCGCTTCATCGCCCGAAGCACTTGTGGTGGTCATGTTGTAGGTGCGTATAAGATCGCAGGTAGCTGTACTGAATGAATACACCACTCGCCGATGGGAACTGCTCTGCCGCAGTTCCGTAGCATAAATGATATTTCCATCGGGGCTGAAAACAAAGTTTTGTACGCGATGTCCGCCGGGCACAATACAGGAATCAATTAAGTGAATGGGGTCGCTCAGATCATATTTATAGATCTTGTTGTTAGATGCGTTCCAGGCATAGCCTTTCCCCTTTGTTATTACAGTGATGGTATCTATGATGGGCTTGTTGGTATTATTAATGGCCGCAAATTTGGGAAGGCCGTTAAGACCCATGGCGTTTAGCCCAATAGTGCTATTGGAACTTCTCCATTTGGCAAAACTCCAACTGCTATCCGGCACGGTGAAGTTGATTTGGCTGCTGTCGCCATTGCATAGTGTAAAACTACTCACTTGCGGTACCGCTCTGGGGGTGGGGCTCACATTTACAATCAATTTCAGAATACTGTCGCAACCATACATGGCAGCGCCAAAAAGGGTATCATAAAAAACAGTGGTACTCGTGGCATGATGTGGTATCCCTATCGGCGCTACAGTACCGCTGTCACAAATGGCATATACCAGGGTTTGTATCGCAGGGTCACGAAATGCGATGGTGGTTTGCACCACACTGTCACAACCGCTTGCAGCGCCCATCCGAAAGGTATCAGAATATAAACCGATAGCCGTGTGTGTGTACGGCCCAACCTGAAAACTGATGGGATAGTTTTCACAAAAAAGAACGGTTTGCGAAAATCTGACCGGGTGGTACGTTATTTTCGTAATCACCATACTATCGCAGCCGGAAACGCTACTGGCCAGCGTGTCGCGGAAAATGCCGCCCTGGGTATAAATAGAATTCACTACATGGTCGGCAAAAGGAGAAATGCAATGATCAATTTGCTGCGCAAATGACAATGCCGTGCTTACGTGATAGACGTATAGCCGGTTATCGTTTTTGAAGTACGACTGGGTGCTATACAAATTGGTTTCAAACACCAGCCTTACCTTCCGGCCGGCAAATGGAATAAGGTCGTAGCTCACAGGAGTAAGCGCAGTAGTCCCGGTGGAGAAAACGATAGTATCCAGCGGAACGCCATTAGAGTCGGCTATGTAAGCCAGTTGTGAGCTTCCTGTTGAATTGGCGCTCATAAAAGTTTCGTAGTCGAAACTTACCCTGCCGCCCCGGGCAGGAATATTCAGCACCTGATAAATCTGCGCTTGGCCCGTGGCAGGAACGTAGTTCTGCGAAATCTTACCTACCAATAACCGGTAGGCCGGGCTGCCCGATACCGAATACGTATCTACTTTGGTGGTAAGAGCCGCCGGAGTATTATTGATCCAACCCGTAAGCCCGGCGTTGAACTCTCCGTTTATAATCGGCGGACTGCATTGCGCCTTCAAATTATCATAAGAAAGCGTTTGAACGGACAATAACAAAAGCAGGGCTTTCAAAAAAGTAAATACAGATGTTCTCATAAAATTTGGTGTTGTATTTGCGGCTGTTTACCAACACAAAACTATTCATGAGGCTCGCACTACGCCTATGTTACAGGGGCTTTTGCGTATAAAGCGGGCGGGAAGAAATAAACGGCGGAAAACCGGCAATGAACGGCGGCTCTATTTCACGCCCAGCAACGAAAGAAACTCTTCCCGCTTCCTTCTCGATAGCGGCACTTCCGTTCCGTTCTGCATCACCACCGTTCCGTTTTCGCCCTTGTTCAACTTTCTAACAAAATTAATATTGATCAGAAACGATTTATGAACGCGGAAAAAATTCGGTTCCGTCAACAACTCTTCCACCTTTTTCAGCAAATAGGTGGTAATCAGTTGCGGCTGTCCGGTAGTAGTAATATAAGTGTAGTTCGATTCGGCGCTGCAAAGAATGATGTCTTTCTTATCCAGAAACTCAAAACTATCCATCGAAGGAATCACGATCTTGGAAAAGTCGGAGATTTTCAGCGATTGAATCATCAGCTCCATTTTTTTGCGGTGCGTAACTTCATCTTCAAAAGGAACTTTGGCTTTTTCAATAGCCTCTCTCAACTCCTCTTCCCGAACCGGTTTCAGCAGGTAGTCAATCGCATTGTGCCGGAAAGCCTTAATCGCATAACCATTGTGGCCCGTGGTGAACACCACTTTCAACGCCAGATGCTGTAATTGCGTTACCACATCAAATCCGTTGCCATCCGGAAGTTCAATGTCCATAAACACCAGATCCGGATTTTCTGCCGGAATCGTTTTAACCGCCTCTTTCACCGAACGGCAAATGCCCGCCACCCGCAATGCTGAAGAACATTTCCCCAATTGGTTCATCAGATGCGTGGCCGCTTCCGGCTCATCTTCCACAATTATTACGCGCAACATATCCTACAGTTTTATGTTTAGCACTACCTCGGTTCCACTGCCCTGCAGCAGTAACGACAAGTCATTTACAAGAACTGAAATTTTATCGTTATACAAAGCATTCATCGTTTCAATACGCCGGCCCGTAAGTTGCATGCCATGACTCCCAAACTGCTTGCCCGAAATTTCTTTTTTACCCGAATGCAGTTGCTTCGAAGCTCCTATGCCTGCGCCATTGTCGCGAACCACACAACACAACCCGTCCTCACCCGCCGCTTTGAAAATCACTTCCAGTAACCCCCCGCTTTCCAGAGGTGACAGCCCATGCTTGATCGCATTTTCGATATACGGCTGAATGAGCATGCCCGGCAGCCTGATCAATTCAATTTCCAGCCCCTCATCCACTTCCATGCGATACGTAAATTTCGAACCCATGCGCCGTTGTTCCAGATGAATATAGTTTTTCAGAAAGTCGATCTCGTTTTCAAGAGTGATGGTTTCATTAATGGCCAATTCCAGATTTTGCCGCATCAGCAACGCAAATTGCTCCAGAATCATTTTCGCCTCCGCGCTTTTCTGATCTTCAATTTTGTTGCTTACCGAATGCAGCAGATTGAAAATAAAATGCGGATCCATTTGCGAACGCAGCGCCGCCAGATTCATTTTCAAATTCTGATGTTTCGCCTCCTGTAACAGTTGTTCCCGCCTGGCCTTGCCCTGTTCCGCTTCCAGAAGCGCAATCGCATCTACATACGCATGATCGTAATCTTTCTGGCGGTGACTGGCGTAAATAGTAGTGAGTTCATACGCCCTTTCAAAATCCCCTTTAGCCGCATACAAAGGCGGCAAATGTTTCAGTACGATATCGTAAACCGAATAATAGATTGGCACTTCGCGCACCAGCGGCAATAACATTTCAAAATTTGCAATAGCCGTTTCAAATAATTGTTGCCCCGCCTGTGCAATCGCCAAACCCGCCATAGCCTGGAAATAGTGGAACTGATAATTGCTGTCTTTCAGTTTTTGTATGGCTGCTTCAAAATGTTGAGCCGCCCGTTCCATTTCCTCCGTTTCCAGATAAATAAAACCCAGGTTCGAATTCGATGAGGCGATGCCGATGGCGTAACCCAATTCCTGTCGTATTTCCAGCGCCCGCCGCTGACACACTTCTGCTTGTGGTGTTTGTTTCAAAAGCAGCAACGTTTGACCGCTAATCGTCAGGTTCCGCGCCAAAGCCATTTTCCATTCCCGGCTGTGGCCGTCGGCCGCCAGCAGCCGTTCATAAATCAGTGTGGAATCGTTCAGGTATTCCAGCGCCCGCTCCATCATTTTCACTTCGCGGTAGCAGCAGCCCAGCAGGTAGAAGGTTTTAGCCAGCAAGGCATCCTCCCGGTTTTCGCGCGCCAGCCTCACCGCTTCCGTCAGTTTTTCGATACCCTCCGGAAACTTTCGCGTATCCCACAAAGCCGCGCCCAGGTAGAAGAGCCCATAACCCAGCGCCCGCATATTTCCCGACGCCGTTGCTTCGGAAATTATTTGCGAAGCCGTAGTCAAATTCGCCTCGCTCCCCAGCGATTCATACTGTTTTTGCGCCAGAGCAATCAAGTCGTCCGTTGCAGATTTCAGCAAGTCCTCTTGTTCGTTCAAAATGATCTGATTAGAATATAGATTTTTAAACATATAAAAAGCGCACCATATACCGCAACACCGCATAGTAATTGAATTGTAAATAGATAATGGCGCGTCCTTCACCCCGCCAGAGAAGATGGTGTTTTTTTGGGGGAATGCAGTGTGGCGGCGGGGTTCAGGCCAGGCTGCTACAGGGTACGCTTCGCTTCCGTGCTCGTTCGTTCCTCACTCGCACCGCTCGCTAAAGCTCGCGCCTTCCGCATCCTTCGCGCGGGCGATTGGGGGTAGTGTTTATTATTTGGCGAGGCAACTCCGGTCATTTCAATTAATACTATCTAAAATAACGCAGCTACAATTAAAAGCAATTTAATTGCCGCAAACGCCGCAGAAACCATGGTCTGAATTGGAAAATTAATTTGCAACCTGAAGTTTCCTTACACTTTTTACGAATTGGCCTTACGCAATACCAAGGTAGCCATTGGTTATCCCATATTACTGTATTTCAATAGATTGCGAAATAAGCTACATACTGGTAAAACGGATATACTGCGTATATTTGGCAGTTACCCGCAATGCCAAGACGACAGAATATTAATAATCAAAAACGGACACCATGCAACTAAAAGACTTATGCTTAGCCCTGGTTCAATGTGAAACCGAAGAAGAAGTAATTGAAATTCTTAAAAGAGAAAAATACTGGGACAGATCAGAAAACTGGCAACTTTTCGGTGGTGACGAGAACAATTATTCTATCATCGGGAATCAGCAAAGCAAGCCGGAATCAGCTATCGTTGAAAAAATTATTAATTCAGTTGACGCAATGCTCATGGGTGAATGTCTTAGCAAAGACGTAAAACCTGACAGCGAAACAGCACCTCAAAGCATCAAAGACGCTCTTTCAGATTACTTTAAAATATTTGAAGGTAAATTGACAAATATCTCTCCTCAGATACGCAGCAAACTTGCAGAGAATATTGGTTTCGTTGCCACTGGACAAAAGACAAATCCGAATTATGCGATTTTCGATAAAGGGGAAGGTCAATCGCCCGCAAGACTTCACGACACTATTCTCTCCATAAGAAAATCTAACAAACTCCGAATTCCATTTGTTCAGGGTAAATTCAATATGGGAGGTACGGGTGTTTTCCGGTTTTGTGGCGAAAAAAATATCCAGTTGGTAATCTCTAAGAGAAATCCGGCGATCGCCCAACACGAAAGTGACCCGATGAGAGAATTTTGGGGCTTCACTGTAATTAGACGTGATGATCCAAGTCAAGGTGCCCGCAGCTCAAACTACAAATACTTAGCTCCGCACAACCAGATACTGTTTTTTCCAGCAGACGAATTACCAATTCTTCCAAGTGCCTATCCTGAACCCTACGGTAAAAATATGCAATGGGGCACCTATATAAAATTCTACGAATATAAAATCGGGCCAGGACTTAGAACCAATATCTTGTTTGACCTATACAATAAGCTATCAGTCTTAATGCCACATATTGCACTGCCTGTCAGACTTTATGAACGTAGGAAAAACTATTCTGGAAATTCTTTTGAGACTGTTCTTTCCGGTCTATCAGTGCGTGTTGATGAAGACCGTTCCGATAATATTGAAGAAAATTTTCCCACGTCTGGTTCAATGACGGTGAATGGACAAAAAATGAAATATTCAATTTATGCTTTTAAAAAGGGAAAGCATGAAAAGTTCACTAAGGACGAAGGAATTGTATTTACGATTAACGGTCAAACTCACGGCTATCTTTCCAAAGCTTTTTTCAATAGGAAGAGTGTTGGAATGAACTATTTGGCGGACTCCATACTTGTGATTCTCGATTGCTCTGAAATTGATGGCAGAGAAAGAGAAAATTTGTTTATGAACAGTCGAGACCGGCTAAGTACTTGCCCATTGAAAACTGAAATAGAGAATGAATTAGAAGATGTTTTAAAAAAGCACCCTGGTTTGGGAATTCTCAAAGACAAGAGGAGAAAAGAAGAAATTGAATCTAAACTTTCCGATCAGCAGCCATTAGCCGACATACTTCAAGGCATTTTAAAAAAATCTCCTACCCTTTCCCGACTTTTTGTCCAAGGGATGAAGCTAAGCAACCCATTTAATCTGGGCGGTGCTTCTCAAACGGAGGAATATGAAGGAAAAGAATTTCCGACAGTTTTTTCCCTCTCAAAAAAGTACAATCACGACACTCCAAAGCAAGCGCATCTAAATAGCAAGTTTAGAGTTGAGTATAAAACAGACGTTGCCAATGACTACTTTGACAGAAGTAAAAATCCCGGTGCATTCAAACTTTTTGTAAACGGCAATGAATCAGAAAATAAGGACATAAATCTTTGGAATGGTTATGCATATTTAAATGTGTTCATCGACAAGTCAACAGTTGGTGACTTAATTCATTTCAGAAGTGAAGTAACGGACGTCAGTCGTGCTCAACCAATAGTTGAAGACTTTTACATTAAAGTTATCGAGCCACTTGCAAAAAAAGAATCGGAAGGAGGACCGCGGAAAAAACCAGCTTCAGACAAGCCTGGCGTTGACGCTAAAAAGCCAGACGGCTTAGCCCTACCAAACATTATTGAAGTTTCCAGGGACAATCGTACGGGACACAGTTGGGAAGAACAGGGTTTCAATGAGGAGTCTGCCTTAATTGTAAAGGGCAGCGAACAGGACGGGTACGACTTCTTTGTGAACATTGATAACATCCACCTACTTTCTGAAATAAAGCCCGCTAAAACTACTGACATACAAGTATTACAAGCCAAGTACAAATTCGGACTTGTACTTGTTGGACTTTCTATTTTAAATGACGACAACAAAAAGCCAAAAGAGGAAGAGCAGGACGAAAACAATAATATTTTCACAATAGTTGCTCGACTTTCAAAGGCCATATCTCCCGTAATTATTCCAATGATTGACACATTAGGAGCGCTTGAGACGCAGGATTTGATTGCGTCAATGCCTGAGGAAGCGAATTAACCAGGACGGACGGCACAGCCGGTAACAGCACGTTTGCGTTATGGCGGGGAAGTGCGCATATGAACAGTAGTGCAATTAATAAACAGTGTGCGTTTATACAGATTAGTTCATCTAATTCACCACAACACAAATCTGCAAACCGTCTGGTAGTGAAAAAAACCGGTTTCTTAGCCCTTTCTAATTAAATTGATTTTTAATTTCCACCCAAATAAAAATTCGGCCGTTTTTAAGACAGGCTGATTTTAGGCCGATAATTTTAATTCAAAATAAAAAGAGGCGGTAATAGTTTTAAAATGTATCGGCTTTGTGGAGAAAAAAGCAATCCTCTTATAATTGGGTTGCCAGCTTTTCAGTTCTTCCATCAAATCTTCAAAATCGAGAATATTCAGGGTGCGTTTAATGTTGTAAACGAGACCAATTAAACTCTGCTCGCCATTAACTTTTTCTAATCCTTTTAAATTAGTGTAGTAATACCCCACTGCCGCTTGATGTTTCCAAAAACGTGTTCATTCAGTTCCAGGCGTTTGCGGTAGGTAGCCATGTTTTTTCGGTATCGTTTGGCGTTCATCAGCATTCTTACATGTTTCAGACTAATATTTTGGCTAATTTTGACAAATAATGAGTGCAGTCAAAAACAACAATCAACCATTAGCAGAAGTTTTCGGATTTCCAATTGACAATCAATCGGAAAGAGCCGTTCGTTACCGTGAAAATAAACTTTGTCCTTTCAACAATATCGTATCAAACTGCACAAAAAATAGCATTGAATTTCCATTAGGCGTTTGCAGCCTTAACCACAAGGAGAAACCTGTAATCATTTGCCCAATCCGCTTTAGAGAAGATTGGAAAATTGTAAGTAATGCAGCGGCATTTATTTTTGACGACAAAACTACATGGACACATGTTGGAGAAGTACGACTAAAAGACAAGTTCGGTAAATCCGCAGGAAACATTGACTACGTGTTGGTTGCCTATGACAACAAAGGAAGAGTGCTTGATTTTGGTTCTCTTGAAGTTCAGGCTGTTTATATTTCAGGAAACTTGACAGGACCTTTTTCAGCATATTTGGAAAATCCGACACCCGACTTTAGTTGGACACAAGCATTCAAATACCCAAAGCCCGATTATCTTTCATCATCAAGAAAGCGACTTGTTCCGCAAATTATTGCAAAGGGTTCTATCCTTAAGCAATGGAATAAAAAGCAAGCTGTTGCCTTGCAAACAGCGTTTTACAATACGCTGCCAACTTTGCCTGAAGTTGATAAAGCAGAATCAGATTTTGCGTTTTTTCTTTATGACTTGGTTCCCGTCAAAAAAGAAAAACGATTAGAGCTTAAACTTTCCAAAGTAGTTTATACAAAATTCGCAATTGCATTAGAGCAGATTGCCAAGTTTGAAGCAGGTTCAATAACTGACTTCACACAATTACTGCAAAAGAAACTGGATGCCAAACGTTCGGGAGCATCTGATATTGATAACCTTGAAAACATTGTTGTAGAATGAAAAATCAAATGATAATGTTTGACTTAGATGAAAAACGCATTGAAACGACAATTATAAATGTTGCTTCTGTTCCGCAACGAAGTCCATTTCGCTATCCAGGCGGGAAAACATGGCTTATACCAACAGTTAGGCAATGGCTAAAACAAGAAAAAAACGTTTCTCATTTATTTGAACCATTTGCAGGTGGAGGAATTGTAAGCCTAACTGCTGCTTTTGAGAAGTTGGCAGAACATATTACTATGGTGGAAATGGACGAAGAAATTGCTGCTGTTTGGGAAATCATCCTCAATGGAAAAAACAAGTGGCTTGCAGAAAAAATATTCTCTTACGACCTGACCATTGACAATGTAAAGTCTGAATTAGAAAAACCTGATAAAAAACTTCAAGACATTGCTTTTTGTACCATTCTGAAAAATAGGATTTTTCATGGTGGTATACTTGCAAAAGGTTCAGGTATGATAAAAAATGGAGAAAACGGGAAAGGCATTGCTTCACGTTGGTATCCTAAGACCTTGCATGATAGAATCGTTGCAATTGGTTACGTTAAAGACAGAATAAGTTTTGTTACAGGAGATGCTTTTGAGGTATTGGAACAAAATCTTGACAACAAAAGAGCATACTTCTTCATTGACCCACCTTATACTGTTGCAGGAAAGCGGCTGTACACTTATTTTGACATTGACCACGAACGCCTTTTTGCATTGACTGCTCAACTAAAAGGTAAGTTCATGCTGACTTATGATGACACAACAGAAATACGGCAACTTGCAGACAAATACGGACTTGACTATAGGACAATTCCAATGAAGACAACCCACCATTTCCAGAAGAACGAAATAATCATTTCCGACAACTTCTCATGGTGGACAGAAAGCAACTGCCGGTAACATGGTATTGGCGTTATAGGTGCAGAGAGTTAAATGCTGAACATTTGTATTTTAAATTTGGTTAGTGAAAGGTTGGGCTGATCTTCCCTGATTTCACCTACAACGCCTATACCCAAAACCGTTATCAATAAAATGAGAAGCGCAGCACAAAAATACCAAAACGCTAATATCAAAACCTCAAGCCGAAACCCCCACCACCCCCACCACACCTACCACCCCCACCACACCCACCACACCGCCTGACCTTCTTCACACTTTTTATCACCCTCCCGTTTGTAACTTCAAATTTCGTTCTTAGCTTTGCATTACAAAGTGCTTTTTATGTCAACAGAAAATTCGCCGTTACAGCAACTACACGACATCCGCAATATGATGGAGCGCTCCTCGCGCTTTATTTCATTGAGCGGACTATCGGGCGTATTCGCCGGCATCTTCGCGCTGGCAGGTGCCGCCGCCTTCTACGCCTACGTGAATCAAAACTACTCCTACGGCTACCAAAGCCTGGTGAACGAAGTGCCGTTCAACATCAACTGGAGTTTCTACCAATTTTGTTTCATTGATGCGGCAATCGTATTAACCGGCTCACTGGCCGCCGGAATTTTTTTTACCACGCGCCGCGCTAAAGCCGATGGCCGCCCCATTTGGGATCGTACCGCGCTATTGCTGCTTACCCATCTTTTCATTCCGCTGGCCGCCGGCGGAATTTTCTGCCTCATTATGATGTGGCACGGTTGGTTTGGCTTGGTAGCTCCGGCGCTGCTGCTGTTTTATGGAATGGCCCTGCTGAATGCGTCCAAATTCACCTTGCCCGAAATTCAATGGCTGGGCATTTCGGAAATCGCCCTCGGCCTGCTGGCCTTCTGCTTTCTGGGCTACGGACTCACGTTCTGGTCGATCGGATTCGGCATTCTTCATATAATTTACGGTTTAGTGATGTATGTTCGCTACGAAGCTAAACCGAAAGAAAAACGTTTCTGGTAGTGAAACCGATTATTGAAAATCTGAACAAATCGTTCGAAAACCGCGTACGGCTGGGTATGATGTCGGTACTAATGGTGAATGAGGTGATCGACTATTTGGAGCTCAAGGAATTGCTGCAGGTTACCGATGGCAACCTGGCAAGCCATGCCGCTGCATTGGAAAAAGCGGGTTATATCAAGGTGAACAAAGATTTTGTAGGAAAGAAAACGCGCACCAGCTACACCGCAACGCGCCTTGGCGTGAAAGCGTTTCAAAACCACCTGAAAGCACTGGAAGAACTGATCAAAAAAAACGCGGGATAAATTTTTTTATACATCAACTTTGAAATACAAAGCACTTTCTAAAACAGAATTATGACCACTTTAAAAAGGAAAATTCACCTGACCACCCTCTTTTTCATGGCAGCCCTGCTGCTCAGTGGCGTATCAGCCATACCGGCCCGGCAGGGTGTTTCGTGGTTGCTGGAAATAGCGCCGGCCAACGGCATGGTTTACGAATTTTTAAGCCGCGTTAAACTGTCGCTATGGCAAACTCCTGATGTGGTATTTTATGCCTTCGACTGGCTGGCCTTCGCACACTTCGTAATCGCCCTGCTGTTTATTGGTGTGCTGCGCGAGCCGGTACGAAACATTTGGATTGTGCAATGGGCCATGCTGGCCTGTGTGCTCATCTGGCCGCTGGCCATCATCATGGGCAGTTTCCGCGGTATTCCGTGGTGGTGGATGCTTATCGACAGCTCCTTTGGAATTTTCGGACTCCTGCCGCTTTTCCTTCTAAAAAAATGGATCGCTCAACTCGAAATCACCACCGCTCAGGAACGCCTCAATATTATTTTCTAAAAAAAACAACAAAATGAAACGTAACCATCTTTTCATCATCGGCTGCGCGTTGCTGCATTCCTGGTTTTTTTATGAGCATTACTATGGCCTGAATGTGCTGCTGTTTGCGATCGTCCTCGTTTTACTGCTGGCCTGGCGCAATACCAATTTGTTGCGCAGTCCGCAATGGTTGGCTGCTGCGGCTGGCAGCCTCATTTCCGGCGCAGCCGTATTTGCTTATGGTACTGATCAGGCGGTGTTCATGAACCGCATTTCGTTGATTGGGCTGGGCGCCTTTTCGATTGAACCGGAAAGTTCGCTGCTTATCGCACTGTTCAATGGCGCCTATTCGGTGCTGGGTGCGGTACTGCACCTGCCCCTGGATGCGGTGATGCGGCTGCGGCAACCTTCAGAAGAAGTTTCTACCATCCGAATGAAAAAGCTCATACTGGCGATAGGCCCGTTGGCAGTCACCTTTGTATTCTTTCTCATTTACTACTTTTCAAACGATCTGTTTCGGCACCAAATCGATCAGATCGACTGGAGCTTCATCAATATCGGAAGGCTTTTCTCGGTTTTCGTTGCCGCAGTGTTGCTTTACGGATTTTTTTGTCAGCACCTGATCAGAGCAATTACTGAGGCCGATCAGCAAAACAGCGATTCGCTGAATCCTGCGCTGTTCGACGATAAATTGAATCCATTTCAACAGCAACTGGTTTCAATTCCGAATCAGATTTATACGGGCGTTTTGCTGTTCACCTTGCTCAATTTGCTGCTGTTCGCGGTGAACGGCACCGATGTGTATTATCTTTTCATCACCCGCAAACTTCCAGCCGGCGTGCCGCTTCACGATTTTCTGCACAACGGCACCAACGCACTCATTCTTTCCATATTAATGGCCATAGGCGTTATCCTTTTCTTCTTTAAAGGAAAACTCAACTTCGAACAAAACAATACTTGGCTTCGCCGCACCGCTTACCTCTGGATTCTGCAAAATGTGGTACTTGTTGCTACTACTTGTGTACGAAACACCTGGTACATTTCGGAATACGGTTTAACCTACCGCCGTATAGGAGTATTCATTTACCTTCTACTTTGTGTAGCGGGTTTAATTACTACAGCCCTTAAAGTGGCAAAGGCCCGCAGCAATTGGTTCCTCTTCCGCAAAAATGCCTGGATTGTTTATTCGGTATTAACGGTGTGTGTAGTTATTGACTGGGACCGCATCATTACCGGTTTTAATATTTCACATTTTGAAAAAGATCACAGCATGGAGATAGATGCCAACTACCTGATTGATTTGGGCGACGGCAATCTGGACCAATTGTACCAATTCTATGTTATTGAAAATAGAAGTCTGCGCGTTGAAATGCCGATAATCCGTAGCGACGAGCCGGTTTATACCGATAAAACTTTGCCACGCGCAAAGGTGATCAGAAAGTACGAAGCGGCCAGGATGGCACTTGCCGAAAATGGCTGGCAGGATTTTATTTTGACGCGGTATAACGCATTGAAAACGATACAAAACATTAAAAAATAATGTAATATTCATTGAGATTACCGCAAAATTCAGGCGGTTCACCGCATTTAACAACCGTGTGAAGGCTAATGGATTAGAATTGTCGCAAAATAATAAGGCAATGAAAATCAGAGTTTTTGCACTAACGGTATTGGTTGCAGCCATGCTAATGATGGTCATCCAATCGTGCGAAAAACATGGCGACTGCAGCGTTTCAAATGTAGGTGGCCACGGCAAATCGGAAAGTCATAATATGGGTCAAAACTGCATGAGCTGTCATAAAAGCGGCGGGCAGGGCAAAGGTTGCTTTCAACTGGCCGGAACTATTTACAATAACGCCGGCTCTGGCACTTACGCTAATGCCACGGTGAAATTATATACACAGCCTAATGGTGCCGGAACACTGGTGGCTACTGTTGATGGCGATAGCAAGGGCAATGCCTACACTACCGATAACATCAATTTTGGAAGTGGTCTGTATCCGGTAGTGGTGAATGCTGCAGGCCAGAGCATGTATATGAGCAGTACTACTACCAACGGTTCCTGCAACAGTTGTCATGGAGTTACAGAAGGCGTAATCACTACCTTCTAATTTAGGTGAAGGTTAAATGTTTGTTAAAAGTGATTTGCGACACTAAAAGATGATGCCAGTCATAAATTTAGTCAACAATTAAAAACAAATTTGTAAACAAAACACACTGTAAATGAAAAAACTAGTACTCCTTAGCGCATTTGCTGTATGCACCATACTGGTGTTTACAAACGAAACTACCGACATTAACGGTAAAGCAGGCCGCACCGGTTCGCCGGGCGAGCAAACCTGCGTGAATGGTTGTCATTCTTCTTTTGCCTTGAACAGCGGACCTGGAAGTGTTGCTATTACGTCTAACATTCCGGTTGACGGCTACCGTGCCGATTCTACCTATACTATGAATGTTACCATTACCCAATCGGGCTTTAGCTTGTTTGGCCTTGGCTTTGAGGCGCTTTTATCAACTAACGCCAATGGCGGCACCTTAACAGCCGGTACCGGAACGCATACATCTTCCAGCGGCGGTAAAACCAACATTACGCACAACAGCGGCGGCGGCGCCGGAACTTCCGGTTCGCATACCTTTACTTTTAAATGGAAAGCGCCAGCCACCGGAAAAGGTGATGTTACTTTCTATTGCTCGGGAATGGCCGCCAATGGAAATAACTCGAATAGTGGCGATTATGTGTACACTACTTCACAAACCGTTAGCGAATATGTTGCCGGGCCGAATGGCATCGCTAACATTATCGAAAAAGCGAGTGTGAATGTGTATCCAAATCCGGTTTCTGAAAAACTGAACGTCCAGTTTACTTTGAAAGAAGCTGCAAACGTTAGTTTGAAACTGCACAGCCTGAATGGCGCGCTGATTAAGGAAGCCGCAATAGAGGCGGTAAGCGGCAACAATCACACTACTTTCGATTTGAATGATGTGCAGGCCGGAAACTATGTGTTGCAGATCGTTTCAGCCAACGGAACCATTTGCAAAAATGTGGTTGTAAAATAATTTCCGAACAACAGTTCTATTAAAAAGACGTTATTCCATTTTCAAGAATCAGACATGCAATTTTCAAAGGGCATTTTTTTGACAACAACGGCGGCCTTGCTGCTGCTTATCGGCTCCTGTGCGAAACAAAAGGGTCCGGTGCCAACAGTAGTTGGTCAAACTTGTGACAGTACTAAGGTAAGTTATGTTTTAGACGTAAAGCCGATTGTCAATGCAAAGTGTGCTTCGGCCGGTTGTCATGATGCTTCCACGTAGGAGTCGGGCGTTGATTTTTCAACCTACAGCGGCAGCCGCAATGGTATTGAAAACCAGAACGCGATTTGCAATATGCAGGCCAGCACCTGTTCGCAGATGCCTCCGGATATCAAGCTTTCCGATTCGTTAATAAATGTAATAGTGAAGTGGAAAAACGATGGCTACTGCAATTAGGCCAATGATTTGCAATAGCTTCTAAAAAAACAAACTATGAAACGAATCGCAATTCTGGTGCTTTTGGCCGTTCAGGTACTTCTGGTTAATGCACAACAGCAATATGTAGCCAAGAACGGAAAGGTTCACTTCTTTTCTTACACACCTATCGAGAACATTGAGGCTACTACCAATTCGGCAATTTGCGCTATGAGCCCAACTACCGGCAAGGTATATGTGAAGATCAACACCACTACTTTTGTTTTCCGCGACAAGCTGATGGAAGAACATTTCAATGAGAATTATATGGAAAGCGATCGGTTTCCGAACGCTATTCTGGATATGACCATTGCGAACACCATTGATTACACCAAGGATGGCGTTTATGATGTTACCTTGAAAGGAACATTGGAAATGCACGGCGTGAAGAAGGAACGCGAAATCAAAGGGAAACTCACAGTAAAGAATGGCGAACCCTCTGAAGCTACTGCTGAATTTGAAGTGTTCATGGCCGATCACAACATCAAGATTCCTCAGGCGGTGATTGCGAAGATTGCAGAATCGGTGAAGGTAGATGCGCACTTCAACTTTGTGAAATACGAGAAAAAATGATTGCCTCTGAAATAAGACTTACGGCACCTGCTAACCATAGCAGGTGCTTTTTTATTTTTAAAAATTCATACTGAACCAGGAACAGCAAACCGCTTATGAAAAAACAACTACTTTTTGCAGCTATTGCCTTATTCACATCGTTCGCCAATGCTCAAAGCGATTTGGTGGATGAACTCATGAACGAAACCAAACCCAAGCGCGAATACGTGGCCTACACCTTTAAAACCACACGTATCATTAACGGCCAATCTGTTGAAACCGTTAAGAAAAATGCTCTTGACTTCCGCGTAACGCACCGCTTTGGCGATATGGCTGTACCGGGCGTAAGCGGGCACACGCTTATAGGTATTGATGCGGCTTCTGATATCTTACTTTCGTTGGAATATGGGGTTACTAACGATCTCACTCTTGGCATAGGCCGTGCGCAAGGCGCCGGAGCGTTCCGCGAGCTCTACAATGGCTTTGTGAAATACCGTGCCTTAAAGCAAACTACTGACTTCAAAATTCCGCTTACGATTACGGTGTTTGCCAATAGTGTAATCAGCAGCCAGAAACAAGACCCATTCGATGTTTCTAAATTGTTGAAGAACGAACCATTCTCGTATCGCATGAGCTATGCGGTTCAAGCGCTGATTGCCTGCAAGGCTACGCCATGGCTTTCGGTACAGCTTACGCCTAGCTTTTTGTGGAGAAACTATGTGGCGTATAACGATCAGAACTATTTGTTCTCGCTGGGCTTTTCGGCCCGCGCCAAGGTGAGCAAACGCACCGCTATCATTTTCGAATATTTCATGCCCTTGCAAAAAAGTGGTTCTACCTATCGCGAGAACTTTGCATTCGTTCGCGGTTTGAAGAACAGTGGTTTCTACCCTAATTTGCATATAGGAATGGAATTTGAAACCGGCGGCCACGTTTTCCATGTGAACCTTACCAACAGTCCCGGAATTCTGGAAAACGATTATCTCGCTTACAACAACCGCAACTGGGCACAAGGCCAAATTCGTTTAGGATTCACCATTTCACGCGTTTTCCAATTTGGGAAAGGCATGAATGCCTGGACGGGAAAACCTAAAAAATCGAAAAGCAAGGAGTAACCACTCCATTCTTTTTTTGTTGAAGAAGTGGTTGCACTGCTATTAACTGCTGAGAACTATTACCTTCGGTACTATGCAAACGCAGTTTGACTACATCGTAATCGGCTCCGGTTTTGGCGGAAGTGTTTCCGCCATGCGCTTGGCCGAAAAAGGGTATTCGGTTTTAGTGATCGAAAAAGGAAAGCGATGGAATACGGAAGACTTTCCTGAGTCGAACTGGAACCTGAAGAAATATCTTTGGATGCCCGCATTGCGCTTTTTTGGTTTTCAGAAACTGACGTTCTTCAAAGAAGTGTTTGTGATAAGCGGGGTGGGCGTAGGCGGAGGCTCGCTTGTGTATGCCAACACACACATGATGCCTAAAGAGGCCTTTTATCAAAACAAGATTTGGAGTCACTTCAAGGACTGGAAAGCCGTTCTGGCGCCCTATTTCGAGAAGGCCAAATTCATGCTAGGCACCGATAAGTTTGTGAAGGAATATGAAGAAGACCATATTCTCCGTGAGGTGGCTAATGAAATGGGTCACCCTGATTCGTTCAAACCGGTTGATGGCGTTGGCGTGTACCTTGGCGATCCCGATAAAGAAACAGATCCCTATTTTAAAGGATTAGGCCCCATGCGCAAAGGTTGTACCGAATGCGCCGGATGCATGGTAGGTTGTCGTTTTCATGCAAAAAATACTCTTGACAAGAACTATTTGTATCTGGCAGAAAAATATTTTGGCGCACAAATTCTTGCCGAAACCCATGTTACCAAAATTGAACATGCGGCAACCGGATATACTATTCACACCGAATCGGCAACATCCTTTCTAACTAAAAAACAAACCACATTCAGCAGTAAAGGGCTGATTGTTTGCGGTGGCGTTCTGGGAACGATGGATCTTTTGCTGAAACAAAAGTTGGTGTTCAAAACACTGCCAAGGCTTTCTGACACGCTTGGCGAAAATATTCTAACCAACAGCGAAATGCTGAGCGGCGTGATGGCGGCTGATCGCAAACTGAACCATGGCGTGGCCATTTCGCGTGTGTTTTCGCCCGATGAGCACACCAATATTGAGATCTGTAAATTCCCAGATGGCAGTGGCGCGATGACGCGCCTGGGGGTAATGGCTGCAGGAAATGGTTCACCGGCCGTGCGTACGGCGAAAATGTTTGGAAACATCTTCCGCCATCCTTTGCAATTTTTACGGTCGCTCTTCAGCACAAACGTGGCCCGCCACGGCGTGATTTTCCTGATTATGCAAACGCTGGAAAATGCGATGCGAATGAAGTTGAAAAAAGGTTTTTTCGGATATTCCCTTTCCATGGAAAACTCTTCGAACCAGCGGGTTCCAACTTATATACCGGTAGGCCAGGATGCGCTATACCGCTATGCTAAAAAAGTGAATGGCGTACCGATGAATGCTTTTAGTGAGGTGTTTTTCAACCTGGCCTCCACAGCCCACATTTTAGGTGGTTGCCCCATGGGTAAAACTGCCGAAGAGGGCGTGGTAGATGATTTTTTCAGAGTGCATGGTTATGATAATATGTATATTCTGGACGGCTCGGTGATGCCGTGCAATTTGGGCGTAAACCCCAGTTTAACCATCACGGCGCTGAGCGAATACGCCATGGCCCATGTTCCGGTGAAGGAACAGCGCCCTACGTTACAAGACCTCATGAATCAACAATAGCCATGAAAGAAGCATTATGGAAACAATTTGGCGCTGCCATCGACATGATGGAAAATGCGTTGAGCGAATGTCCGGAACCCTTATGGAACAACGGTTCTAACTTTTGGCATATCGCCTATCATACGATCTTCTATCTGGATTATTATTTAGATACGGATCCTGATCGTTTTGCGCCGCCCGCACCTTTTACATTATCTGAATTTGAAGATGGCGAAATGCCGCCTAAAGTTTATTCAAAAGAAGAGTTGATCGGATATGTGCGTCACTGCCGCGAAAAATGCTATCGCCTGATCATGGACCTTGATGCAGCGAAAATGGAACTGCGTTGGAAAAATCCCTATCGCGACTACAACCGGTTTGAAATATTGATTTATAATATGCGCCATGTTCAGCACCATACCGCCCAACTGAATATGTTGATGCGTCAAGGTTTCAACCATGCGCCCAACTGGGTGTCGCGCACCCGGTATGGTGGTTAATTTGTAGAAAATTTAGTTTCTTTCCTGCCTGTTCAAAATAAAACTACCTGCGAATGAAAAGTATCAGCTACCATTTCAAAGTGATCGAAACCTGTAATATGTGTGGATCACCCACTTCAGGTCATCGGATCATGGGCAGAAGACTGAATGGTTCGCAGGGAAGAAATCCGAAGAAAAAAGTAGGGATCACCACTACTGTGATGAAATGCACCGATTGCGGGTTGATTTATTCGAATCCGCAACCCATTCCGCTGAATATTCAGGACCACTATGGTGTACCTCCTGAGAAATACTGGAAGGAAAGCTACTTTGTAGTAGATCCGAATTATTTTAAAGAGGAAATAGACCGGTTGAGAACGTTGATTGAAATCAAACCGGGAATGAAATCGCTCGACATTGGCGCCGGTTTGGGCAAAGGCATGATATCAATGATGAATGCCGGATTTGATGCGTATGGCTTAGAGCCTTCGGAATCATTTTATGAAAGGGCCATCTCGAAGATGAAGATCCCGGCCGATCGCCTGAAGTTAGGCATGATGGAAGATCTGGACTATCCTGAAAACAACTTCGATTTTGTTTCATTCGGCGCTGTGCTGGAACATGTGTACGATCCTGCGCTATGTATTGAAAGGGCCATGAAATGGCTGAAACCTAATGGTATTCTGCATATCGAAGTGCCTTCATCAGACTGGTTGATCCATAAGATCTGGAACATATATTATGCCCTCACCATGTCAGAATTCGTGAGTAATATCAGCCCGATGCACGAACCTTTTCATTTGTATGAATTTGGCTTAACCTCGTTTAATGCTAATGCCAAAAAGTTAGGTTATGAAGTAGCTAAAAGCGAATATTTTGTTTGCAGAACATTTATGCCGAAGCTACTGGATAAAATTTTGGTGCCGTATATGGATCGCACCAACAAAGGGATGCAATTGGTAGTTTGGCTTCGTAAAAAGTAAGTCCGTTTGTTGTTTTGCTTTTGCCGTTCAGCGGAATTTGCTTTGACGCGAAATTCAATAATGTACTTTGCTCAGAAATAAACTGAATGCATTTTACCATCATCACCGGCGCTTCAAAAGGGATAGGGAAATCTTTTGCCAAACTTTGTGCTGCCAAAAAGATGAATCTCATTTTGGTAGCCCGTTCCGCCGATTTGCTGGAAACTCTTGCTGCTGAATTACAACATCTGCATGGCATTGCGGTACATCTTTTTGCATGCGATCTTCTTGACCCTTCGGCAGGGCATCGCCTTTTCGATTGGATAGCTGCCAATAATTTTAGAGTGAATATGCTGATCAATAATGCCGGTATTGGCCACCTGGGCCGGTTCGACACCCAGCCGATCAACAAGCACATTGATGTGATGCATCTTAATATGGACGTGATGGTGAAACTGTGCTATGAATTTTTGCAACGTTCTGATACAAATTCCAGGCGGTATATTCTCAACACCGTTAGTATGGGCGCTTACCTGCCCATTCCGTATATGGCAATTTATGCTGCTTCTAAATCATTCATGTTGTCTTTTACTCACGCTTTGCGGCATGAGCTCCGTCATGAAAATGTGTATCTTACAGCTTTGTGTCCTGCCGGCGTTGACACTGCTTTTTTCGAACCGGCAAATATGACCGAAGTGGCCACGCGCACCGCAAATATGATGGCGCATCCTGATGCAGTGGCTGCCGCAGGTTTGAAAGGATTGCTAAAAAATAAAGCGGTGGTAATTCCGGGAATGATGAACGTTGCAGCTTCCAAGTTGCTCAACTTTGTGCCGGTAAGTGTAGCCACGGGGCAGATTGGTAAGGTGTACCAACCGCAAAAGAAATGAGTAAGCGCACTTCACTGGCGCTTACGGCCATGCTACTTACAACAGCTTACTGGCTGTTGGCTTTGTGGTACACTAACAAAACCGCCAGCGGAAAAGATTTGGTGGTGTTCAGTAAAATTGCGGCAGCACTTCAACTTGAAAGTTCCAGCCGCGACTTGTACCAATACTTCTGGCAATTTGCCATGGCGGCGCTGCTGTTTTTTGTAGTTCCAAAAGTTTTGAAACCACATTTGTTCGGAACTAATACGGCAGTTGACGGATTATCCCTTTCACTGAATCGAGAGGCTTTAATGATTTGTATGGTGGCTTATCCCATCGTTATAGCTTCCACTTATTTTTCCAGTCAGGATCCGCTGATTTTTAATGAATATCCGCTAAGCAAACAGATAGCCTCCTCCTGGACCGCTTTTATTTTTTATGAAGTTTGCTACTTCAGCTATTTCTTTAGTTACGAATATTTTTTTCGGGGATTTGTAAGTTTCGGTTTGGTAAGAAGCGGAACTAAATTTGAAATGCTTGGCATCATTTTGTTTCAAACCGTACTTACCACCTTGTTCCATATAGGTAAGCCGATGCCTGAAATTATTGCTGCTGCGGCATTTGGGCCGGTGTTTGGTTTTATTGCATTTCGATATGGTTCCATCTGGTATGGCATGATCATCCATTATGTGATGAACATTTTTATCGATTATTTTTCACTGTATTGGCAACATCTTCTTCCCAACCAATGATGAAACGCGCTTTAGTTACCGGTGCCAATGGTTTTGTTGGCAGTCATTTGGTACGCCGTCTGTTAGCAGAAGGATGGCAGGTGCGCGCCATGGTGTTACCCGGAACAGAAATATCGACCATTGCCAACCTGGGCGCTGAAATTTTTTACGCCAACATGCTTGATGGAAACCAGATAAAATCAGCGGTAGTTGGTATAGATGTAGTTTACCATTTGGCGGCAATACCTTCTTTGGCGTGGAGTGAAAGTATTTGCGATGTAAATAAGAGCGGATTAGTAGAAGTGCTTTCGCATGCCATTGAAGCAAAAGTGAAGCGTTTCGTTTTTCTGAGTTCGTTGGTAGTTCACGGTTTCAGCCATTTCGAGGATGCGGACGAAAGCACACCACTTTTGAAAGCAGGGCGATTTACACGTCCGTATATCCGTTCGAAAATTGATGGTGAAGAAGTCGTAGCAAATTGCAGCACTGAAATTGAAACGGTGATTGTGCGGCCCGGATTTATGATTTATGGGCCGAACGATCAGCTAACTACTAAGCAAACGTTAAATCTAATCAACCGAGGCAGTACCCTGTTCAGAATAGGCAAAACGGCGCCGCTGTTGAGTTTTGTATATGTAGAAAATCTGGCCTATGGTATTTTTTGCGCCGGAAGTCATCAGGCCGCAGCAGGCAAAACGTATGTAATTACCGATGTAGCGCCTCGTTCAAAAACGCTTCCCGATATTTGGAAATCGTGGGCGGATGCGCTTTCTAAAAATATTCGAATAGTAACTTTGCCATATGCGCCGGCTTTATTTTTAGCCATTCTTACCGACGTGTTTTATTTTCTTTTTCTACGAACAAAAATGCCGCTGCTGAACTACTACATGGTGCAAGTGGCTACGAATCAGCTTGATTTTACTTGTGAAAAGGCCGTTCGCGAGATTGGCTATCATCAGGTGGTTTCGTTTGAAGAAGGGGTGAAACGAAGTGTGAAGATGCAAGGCGCATGATGCAGGACGTAAGGCGCAAGATGCAAGACACAAGTCGCAAGAGGCAAGCTGCGAGCCGTGAGCCGTGAGCTATGAGCTGCGAGCCGTTAGCCATCACACGCATACACGTTCAGACGCAAGACGCAAGACACAAGTCGCAAGAGGCAAGCTGCGAGCCGTGAGCTATGAGCTGCGAGCCGTTAGCCATCACACGCATACACGTTCAGACGCAAGACAAGATACAAGACGTAAGGGGCAAGAGGTGAGTGTTTAGAAGGAATGCGATAAGAGAATAATTTCGAAAAAAAACGCCCGAAGTGCTTTCGCATCGGGCGTTTCTTATTGAATTTTGAAAGGAAGTTCTAACGGATTACCTGAAACTTCTTGCTAAATGTTTTCACTTTGCCATCGTTACCCTTGAAGTTGGCGGTAAGCATATAATTGCCGGCAGCATAATCGCTGCAATCCATGTGGTGCACTACTTTTCCGCTTTCATACGATTCTTTGAAACCATAATTCAGTTTCTGGCCAACTGCATTGTAAAGGGTAATATCCAATTCGCCTTCTTTCGAGAATTCGTAACCGAAATACAATTTGTCGGTAGTTGGGTTGGGATACACGCTAAAAGCGCCAAAGCCATCATTCTCGGCCTCCAATAAACCCAACACATTCGATTCCGGTTGTTGGAACCCTTGTGTAAGAATATTTCCTCCGGCCGAATACGTTTCCACAGCAGCCATTTCACCAACGGTGTAAGAAAGCGTATAACCACCGCCAGAACCGAAACCGCCGCTGGTGGAGATTACCGATGGCGACAATGTTTGAGCGCTTGCAGATAAAATTCCGAAAGATGCTATAAGTAGAAGTGCGTTTTTCATAGTGTTGATTTGAAACTAAAGGTAAGGTTAATACTGAAACTGACAAACGAAATTGGCTTCCTTTTGTTACATCGTACATTTCAGAAAACATTGGTCTTTCCACGTCTAATACGTTCGTTTTGAATAGTTTAATTAACATTTTAAGGACACTTGAGTCTTTTTTATACTTTTAGAGGTTCAAAACTCCTCCTTATGTTTGGAAAAAATGAAAAGGCACCCGGCCTGCCGAAGGCCATGAACCAATTAGGTCAGGGAACGGTGATTTCCGGCGAATTGAATTCAGATGCCGATATCCGTATCGACGGAAAGGTGAGCGGCAATGTAACCACTAAGGGAAAACTGGTGCTGGGATCTACAGGCGTAATTGAAGGTGATGTTCGTTGTGAGAACGCATATATTGAAGGACGCATCAATGGGAAAGTGGAATCGGGTGATTTGCTGATTTTGAGCAAAACGGCATTCATTAATGGCGATTTAGTGATTAAGAAGCTGGTAGTTGAGGAAGGTGCGAAGTTCAACGGGAAGTGCACCATGGGCATTCAAATCAACCGCAGCGCTGAAGAGGGCGCTACCGCTCCTGCCCGTACCATTTCAAAAGCTGTGTAATGGCAACAGTAAAACCGTTTCGCGGACTACGTCCGCAGCCGCAACTGGCCGCGGAGGTAGCCGCCCTTCCGTATGATGTGATGAACAGCCGCGAGGCCCGCGTAATGGCAGCGGGTAAGCCGCATTCCTTTTTGCATGTAAGCCGTGCCGAAATTGATCTTCCGGAGAATGTAGATGTACATTCACAGCAGGTGTATGATAAGGCTCGTGATAATTTCAAGAAATTTATTGCCGAAGGCATTCTGTTTCAAGACGACACTCCTTGTTATTATTTGTACGCTCAAACCATGAACGGTCGTCGCCAGGCGGGTTTTGTGGGTTGCAGTGCTGTAGAGGACTACTACAACAACATCATCAAAAAGCACGAGTTCACGCGGCCGGAAAAGGAGGAAGACCGCATTGCCCATATGAAAGCGGTATCAGCCCATGTTGGCCCGATTTTCCTAACCTTTCAGCCGAATGAAAAGTTACGGCTGTTGGCGGCTGAAACACTGGCCACAGCGCCGGTTTATGACTTTGTAGCTGAGGATGGTATCCGCCATCAATTCTGGGTTATTTCCGATGCTGAAAAAGTAGCCGGCATTGAAACTATATTTAGCAGGGAAGTGCCGTTTACTTATATAGCGGATGGCCATCACCGCACGGCTTCGGCAGCGCGGGTGGGCACACAATTGAAAAATGAAAATGCGCGACATACGGGAAAAGAGGAATATAATTTCTTTTTGTCGGTATTATTTGCTGCCGATGAATTGGCCATTATGGACTATAACCGTGTGGTAAAAGACCTCAATGGTTTATCTGACGATAATTTTTTGCAGCGGGCAGGCGAAAAATTTTCGATTGAAAAGATTAGCGCCTCTGAAAACCGTCCGCAAAAATTGCATGAAATCACCATGTTTTTCAACCAACAATGGTATCGCTTAGTATCGTTGGAAGGCACTTTTGAAAACACGCCGATTGGCGTACTTGATGTTTCCATTTTGCAGCAAAACTTATTGAGTCCGGTTTTGGGCATTGATGATCCGCGAACAAATAACCGCATTGAATTTGTTGGCGGTATTCGCGGATTAGGCGAATTGGAAAAACGGGTAAATAGCGGTGAAATGACGGTGGCATTTGCGTTATACCCGGTATCGTTACAACAACTAATCGATATTGCCGATAGCGGCGAGGTAATGCCACCCAAATCAACCTGGTTCGAGCCGAAGTTGCGCGACGGGTTGGTGAGCCATTTGTTCTAGAGCGAAAAATTCCTGTATTCGTGTATTCGTGTGAAGGTGGGTTGGCAAAGAGGAAGTGTTTCAATAGCTAAACCGTCAACTTTTCGTAAATCGTAATTTGTAAATCGCCATTGATTTTTTCTGGATGGATGATGCGCTTCCATACTCTGGTTTAATTTCCTAATACAAAAACGCAATATCTTTTGTGCAGTTCAGGAACCTGAGTACGCCATTGCTTTACGGTTTTGGTTTGAATACTTTGCGAAGGAAGGGTGATATCGCAGGCAATGCAAAGCGAAGCGTTTTCGTTTAGTGTTTGCAGCACATCTTTCAGCAGCGAATCGTTGCGGAATGGTGTTTCCATAAAAATCTGCGGGCCGTTGCGCCGCGATTGTTCTTCCAATTGTTTGATTTTTTTGATGCGATCGGCATGAGGAATGGGCAGGTACCCGTGAAACGCAAATTGGTTGCCACTGAAACCGGAAGCAATCAGTGCCATTAAAATGGAACTGGCGCCAACCAAAGGAATTACCGGGATGTTTTTTTGATGCGCAAAGCGCACCAGTTCAAAACCGGGATCAGCGATGCAAGGATTTCCGGCCTCGCTGATGATTCCTGTAGAACGTCCGCCCAGCACGGGTTCCAGCAGTTTGGACGGCGGGATGGGATGGTGCTTGTCCATTTCCAGCAGTAACACTTCGGTATCGAAATTTTTGGTGTAGCCAATGGCGCGGAGGAATCGCCTGGCCGTTTTTGCATTTTCTACCACAAAGCAATCGAGTTGCTGAATGGCCAGTTTGGCCTGATCGCTGATGATGGCGGGATTGTCTTCGCCCAAAAATGACGGAATCAGATAAAGCATATTCAGTTCTAAATATTAAGTGTAACGTTTTAAATGTTGGTTAAGGTTTCATCTTTTCTCTTTCATATCTCATCTCACAACTCACAACTCACAGCTCACAGCTCACAGCTCACAGCTCATAGCTCATAGCTCATAGCTCATAGCTCATAGCTCATAGCTCATAGCTCATAGCTCATTAAAAACTGCCAATGTAGCTTTTTCGCGGTGGGTGGAATGGAATAAATGAACGTTGAAAGTGGTGAGAGGAGAATGGTTTTCGCCTATCTTCGCGGCGATGAAAAACAGGATCACAACATTGTTTGGTATTGAATATCCGATCATTCAGGCCGGCATGATTTGGTGCAGTGGTTGGGAACTGGCGGCTGCCGTAAGTAATGCCGGTGGTTTGGGCATTTTGGGCGCCGGCTCCATGTATCCCGATATTTTACGCGAGCAAATTCGCAAAACACAGTCGGCCACCTCAAAACCCTTTGGAGTAAATTTACCGTTGCTTTATCCCGATATTGATAAGCACATTCAAATCATTTTGGAAGAAGGGGTGAAGATCGTTTTTACCTCAGCCGGATCAGCCAAAACCTGGACGGGCATGTTGAAAGAAAAGGGAATCACAGTGGTGCATGTTTGTGCCGCTACGGCTTTGGCGAAGAAGTGTGAGGCTGCAGGAGTGGACGCCATTGTGGCTGAAGGTTTTGAGGCTGGCGGGCACAACGGCCGCGAGGAAACTACTACGATGTGTTTGATTCCGGCGGTGCGCGATGCCGTTCAGTTGCCGCTGATAGCGGCCGGTGGTATTGGCAATGGCCGCCAAATGTGCGCCGCCTTTGCTTTAGGCGCGGAAGGGGTGCAAATGGGCTCCAGGTTCGTATGTTCAACCGAATCGAGCGCGCATCAGGCTTTTAAAGACAAAGTGAAAAGTTTAAATGAAGGCGATACGTTGCTTTCGATGAAAAAAGTAGTGCCGGTGCGCCTGGTGAAAAATGAATTTTATAAGCAGGTGCAACATGCTGAAGACGGAGGCGCCGATGCATCGCAATTGATGGAAATTTTAGGAAGGGCCAGAGCGAAGAAGGGTATGTTTGAAGGTGATATGACGGAAGGCGAATTAGAAATTGGTCAGGTTTCGGCTATGATACGCGAAATAAAACCAGCCGGAGAAATTGTGAAAGAAGTATGGGAAGAGTTTTTGCGCACCAAAGAAAAGCTAAAGGAGAACTGAGAGATGAAAGATGAAAGATAAGAGATGCAAGCATGGAGCTGTGAGTTGTGAGATGATAATTGAAAGATGAGAGAGGGGACCTTAGGGAAATTCACTTAGCCGACATTTAAAACGTTACACTAAAAATTCAGAACTGAAAATTAAAATGAAGCATACTTCCTATCCGAAGGAGAAGATCAAGATTTTGTTGTTAGAGAACATCAGCGATGTGGCTGTTGAAGAACTGAAAGACGAAGGCTACATCAACATTAAAAAGCTAAGCGGCGCGTTAGACGAAAAAGAACTGATGCGCGAAATTAAAGGCGTCCATTTACTTGGCATCCGTTCAAAAACAATGGTTACGGAAAAGGTGTTGGCAAAGGCCGACAAACTACTGGCTATTGGTTGCTATTGTATCGGTATCAATCAAGTGAATTTAGATGCGGCCACAGAGCGCGGTATTGCGGTGTTTAATGCACCATATTCTAATACCCGATCAGTAGCGGAATTGGTGATCGGGTTGATGGTGATGTTGCTACGCAAAGTGAGCGATAAAAACATAGCGGCCCATGAAGGCAAATGGCTTAAAGACGCCAAAGGATGTTATGAAATGCGCGGTAAAACGCTGGGAATTGTAGGTTACGGCAATATTGGTTCGCAAGTATCGGTGATGGCCGAGGCTATGGGTATGGATGTGATTTGCTTTGATGTGGAAACCAAATTGCCGCATGGAAATGCCAAACAAGTACGCACTTTAAAAGAACTTTTGAAACGAAGTGATATCATCACTTTACATGTGCCTTCTGATGCCGGAACGCGGAACATGATGAATGATGCGGCTTTCGGGCAAATGAAAAAGGGAAGCTACTTTTTGAACTATTCCAGAGGTGATGTGGTGGATTTGGAAGCGCTGAAAAAGCATATTGAAGCCGGACGAATTGCCGGCGCGGCAATAGATGTTTTCCCCGAAGAACCAGAAAAAAATGGCGCGGCGTTTTCATCCATCTTACAGAAATTGCCGAACGTAATTCTTACGCCGCACATTGGCGGCAGCACCGAAGAGGCGCAGTACAACATCGGTTTGGATGTCACTTCAAAATTTATTCGTTATCTGGAACGTGGCAGCAGTAACGGTTCGCATACGGTGCCCCAACTGAACCTGCAACAACAAGCCCGTACGCACCGCATTCTGCATATCCATAAAAATATCCCGGGTGTGTTGGGTGAAATCAACTCAGAGTTGTCGAAACACCACATCAACATCTCGGCGCAGTACCTGAAGACTAACGATAAAATCGGGTATGTGGTGGTGGACGTAGATTCCCAACTTTCCAGCGAGGCGTTCGCATTGTTGAAGGAAGTGAAGGGAACCGTGAGGGTGAGGATGTTGTATTAAGATGAGAGATGGGAGATGAGAGATGAAAGTGGGGAACTCTTGGATCTCACTTTACTGCGGGATAGAAATGGCGTTGTTGCAGGAATATAAAATGGCTGAACGTAAATTTTATTTTTGCGGATGCCGGGCTGTTCGCTACAAGTCCTCAGCCGCGGCACTGGTTTGTGACTCGTGAAACGCAGTATTGGCGCGGCTTGCGGGCTTTCCGCTGCCATCCCTACCGCGGTTTGCCAAAACATGCAGCCGTCTTTTTTTTGAGCAACATACTTAGAAAAATCTATAGTCTTCTTTACCCTTTCAGGCACTTCGCTTCGCTAAAGATGGCTGCAGCTACATCCTTGAGTACTGCGTAATACTTTTTCTGAAAAATCTAAAGAATTCATGCAACAACGCCGATGGGAATTTCGAATTCTGATGTTATTGTGGAAATCTGAAACTAATTCTGAAAGTGGAGGATGGCCAAAACAGCACCAACGATGGCTAAAAACTGACCCAAACCAACCATATAAATGGTTCGTAAGAGATCGAGCTTATCGTCTTATGTAAGAAGAACGTCTTTTTTCAATCGTACAATAGATATTTCTTACGCATCAGCCGGTACTCTTCCAGCTGCGGTTGCCAGGAAGCGCGTATTTCTTTTTCAGATTTTCCGTTGGCTATCATCAGGCGCAATTGATCAGTTCCGGCTAGTTTATCAATAAAATGATTGGAAAGGAAAAAGGTGTTTTTATCGGGATACAGTTCATAGCACTTTAAAAGCAACTGCAAATTGATTGTGCGCGGAAACCCTGTGGCAGCGGGCTTTTTGCGAAGGTCGAAGCCCTTGCATACCTGTCCTTTGAAGGGCGGATCACCGGCGCCTGGCATACTCACCGGCTTGAAGGAAAAGCCGCTGTCGAGATTCAGCATTGGTGCGCCAGCCACTTGAAAAGGAAAAGGTGTGCCGCGGCCAACACTGATGTTGGTACCTTCAAAAAAGCAGAGCGACGGATACCATTCGATAGCTTTTGCATTTTTGAGATTAGGCGAAGGCGCAACAGGCAGTTTGTAAGGCGTTTGATGTTTCCAGCCCATGCAACTCACTATTTTGATGTTCAATTTTTCGCCATTGGCAATCCATTTTTCACCAATGGCCATTTTTGCATATTCACCCAGCGTGAGTCCGTGAACAACGGGAATAGGTGCTATACCAACAAACGACCGAAAGGCGGTATCGAGCACCGGGCCATCTACATAGCTGCCGTTGGGGTTAGGCCGATCGAGCAATAGTAGGGCCACCTGATTTTGTGCGCAGGCTTCCATCACATAATGCAATGTTGACAGAAAAGTGTAGAAGCGACAGCCAACATCTTGTATATCGAAAATCACCAAATCAATTCCGTCCAGATCTTCGGCAGAAGGTTTTTGTTTTTTTCCATACAAAGAAATGACCGGGATGTTGGTCTTTTTATCGATGGTGTTGGCCACATGTGCACCCGCATCGGCAGTGCCGCGAAAGCCATGTTCGGGAGCGAAAATCTTTTGAATGTTGAAACCTGAGTGTTGTAAACTATCGGCAAGATGAATGCGGCCGATGGTGCTGGTTTGATTCACCACCAACGCGATTTTCTTTCCTTTTAGCAAGGGAAAATACTGAGCTGTTCGGGCGGCGCCTACGGTAATTTGGGCCGAAATGAAGGCTGTTGAGAAAACAAAAAGAAAACCACAAATCCATTTTTTCATTCTATAAAAATAAGGAATGCCAAGGCGTTTTAGCTATTCGTTTTCCAACGATCGGAATACAGCGTCTAGTTTTTCGCGAAGCACAATTTTTTGTCCCGTGGTGCCCGAAGCAATTAAGCGATTGCCCGCAAAGGCTTTGAAGCTGCAATGAACGTTATTGCGATCTGTTTTTTCGAGCACGGCTTCGAACTGCACCTGTTGATGCAGCAATGCAGGGCTGTGGTGATTGACGTGCACATAAGTACCTATGCCTTCTTCGTTTTCTTCTTTCATTTCAAGTACAAACAATCTGCCGGCCCATTCCGCATCGCGCGCGATAGCGAAAGTGGCGTACACCTGATGTACGGCGCCCGATTCGAAAACGGCCAGATCGCTTGTGGTAACCTGCCGCACAAATATTTTTTTATCGCCGGGCTGGAAATTATTTTTCATGTTAAACAATTAGAACGGCGCAATTAACCTTGTGTTGAACGGAACGGATAGTTTCGCCGTAAATAAAGTCCTGAACACCGGCATGGCCGTGAGAACCAAACACTAATAATTCTGCGTTGATGGTCTTCACTAATTCCGGAATCACATTTTTGGGATTACCGAAACCCAGGTGAGGCTTAACGTGGAAGTGTTGTTGTTTCAACTCGGCCGCGTAGTGTTGCAGCATTTTCCAGTCTTCATGAGTTTCATAGTCGCGCGTTTCGGCTCCTGTGGCACGGGCAACAGCCGATTCTACTACATGAATAAGATGAAAAACGGTTTGTTGTTTATCGCCCTGGGCCAAACCTTTCATCAGAGCTTTCTGATCGCTGCTGGAAAAATCGAGACAGATGGCTACGCGTGTCAAAACTTGTGCTTGGATAACAGGAATTGGTTGTGGCGTATGATGGCCTACTACGCCGCCGGAGCTGCCTTGTTTTTTGAATAAGGGATAGAAAGTGGCTACTACTAACAAAACCATAGCTGCCAGTGTAAACGGAACGATGAGGCCATTGAAAACGAACGGAATTTGCTGCAGCGATTCGTGCCAGGAATTTAGCGATTCCACCACCAGGCGAATGTTGAGCCCTACGATGACCAATGCGCAAAGCCAGGCGAAAAATTTGGTGATGGTGCCGATAGCGAATTCGCCCATGCCTTTCTTATCGCTCACAAAATGAATAAGTGGAATTACAGCAAAGCCTAATTGTAAACTTAAGATCACCTGACTGAAGATGAGCATATCGCCCACTTTGTCTTCGCCCAGAAAATAGATGACGAGCAATGCGGGAATCACCGCAATTGCACGAGTAATTAAGCGGCGAAGCCAGGGCGCGATACGCAAATCGAGATAGCCTTCCATGATGATTTGGCCCGCCAAAGTTCCGGTAACCGTGCTGCTTTGGCCGCTGGCGATGAGCGCTACGGCGAACAGCACCGGCGCCAAAGCCTTTCCCATCAAGGGTTCCAGCAAATTATGTGCATCCTGAATTTCTACTACTTCAAAATAACCGCGAGAGTAAAAAATGGCTGCCGATACCACCAGTATGGCCGCATTTACAAAGAAGGCGAGATTTAATGCGATGGCCGAATCGAAGAAATTGTATTTGATAGCGCGCGCTACTGATTGAGGATCGGTACCATTTCTGCGGGTTTGAACCAGCGAGGAGTGCAGGTACAAATTATGAGGCATAACGGTTGCGCCTATTATACTTATGGCGATGTAAAGTGCTTCGTTGTTTAATGCAGTAGGCACGAGGCCATGTAACATTAAACCTGTTTGCGGTTTGGCGAAGAACAACTCAATGAGGAAACAACCGCCGATGATGCTCACCAGGCTAAAGATGAAGATCTCCATATAACGGATGCCTTTTTGCTGCAGATATAAAATCAAAAAGGTATCGAGTACGGCCAGAGCAACACCATATATGAGCGGTAATCCAAACAAAAGGTTCAAGCCAATAGCCATGCCCAGCACTTCGGCCAGATCGCAGGCCGCTATGGCGATTTCAGCCAGAACGTAAAGGGGAATATTGATGATAGCGGGATAAGCTTCACGTGAGGCCTGTGCGAGGTCTTTACCACGAACAATTCCCAAACGCGCACTGAGCGATTGCAACAGCAGCGCAATGAGGTTCGACATCAGCAAGACCCAAAGCAACGAATAGCCAAACTTACTGCCTCCTGCAATATCGGTGGCCCAGTTCCCGGGATCCATATAACCCACACACACCATAAATGCCGGTCCGATGAACAGGATGAATCGTTTCCACCACCCCACATTTCCGGTAGTATCAATAGTGCCATGTACCTCTTCGAGTGAAGCCGCCATAGCCCGAATATATTTTATATTAGTGAGGCTGCGAAAGATTGTGACTAAATGAAAACTAATGACATTGTATAAAGTGTATTTGATGGCATTGCTGCTGTCATTCTTTCAAAATGATAAGTTTGCGAGAACAGATAAACAGCAATTTATGAAGCAGATGTTATGTTTGGGCGATTCTTACACCATTGGTGAAGCAGTACGGGAAGAAGATCGGTTCCCTAATCAGGTAACAGCGCAATTGGCGAAAGAAGGGCTGTTATTTTCAAACCCTGAAATAATTGCCAAAACCGGATGGACCACCGACGAATTACAGCATGCTATTGCGCTATGGGAAAAACGGCCACATGCGGCAACCTATGATGTGGTAACGCTTTTGATAGGGGTGAACAATCAATATAGGGGCCGTAATATCGAAAACTACCGCAAAGAATTTCGTGAATTGCTGGCAACGGCTGTGCATTATGCGGGTGGCAACGGCTACCATGTTTTTGTGGTGAGCATTCCAGATTGGGGAGTCACCCCTTTTGCAAAAAAGGAAGCTGATAAACGCAGTGCAGAAAAAATTGGCGCTGAGATCGATGCCTTCAACCAGGTGAACCAGGAGGAAGCCCTGCGAGAAAAGGTTCATTATGTGGAGATCACCAAGGCTTCGCGACTGGCAGGAACAGATGCATCGCTGATTGCGGAAGACGGATTACACCCTTCAGCAAAAATGTATCACCATTGGGCATCGCTATTGAGTAATGCGATCAGTAAAATTAAATTTTGAAATGCTTGAGCCGGATCACTTCCGGTTCAGTAAGGAAACGCCACTTGCCGCGGGGAATGTCTTTTTTGGTTAGTCCGCCAAAATAAACACGATCTAATTTTACCACTTCATATCCCAGCGATTCAAAAATTCGGCGAACGATACGATTCTTTCCGGAATGAATTTCGATGCCCACTTCAGCCTTGTTCTTAGCATTCACATAGGCCACTTCGTTCACCTCGGCGATGCCATCTTCCAGCACGACACCGTGCTGAATGCGCTCCATATCTTCCTGTTTTACTTTTTTATCGAGAGTTACCTGATATATTTTTTTGATTTCGCGCGAAGGATGGGTAAGATTTTGCGTAAGTTCCCCATCGTTGGTGATCAATAAAACGCCGGTGGTGTTGCGGTCGAGGCGACCTACAGGAAATAAGCGCGGTTTGGTGAGCGACTTTATTTGTGCATAAGCGCTTTGGATCAAATCCAGAACGGTTCGGCGATCGCGTTCATCATTGGTGGTTGTGATACAATCTTTCGGCTTATTAATCAGAATGTACACTTTTTGTTCAGGAGTAATGCGCTTGCCGTCGTAAGTTACTTTGTCTTCTTCTTTCAAACGGTAGCCCATTTCCTTCACCACCACACCATTCACTTTCACGCGGCCGGCTGCTATCAATTCATCGGCCTTGCGCCTTGATGCGATTCCGGCATGTGCCAGAAATTTATTTAAACGGAAACTTTCTGACTTTTCTTTGGCCGCTTGTTCTTCCAGTAGTTTGTTGTGTTCGTCGAGCTTGTCGATTCGTTTGCGAATCTTGGTTTCCAAAGCCGTTGTAGGTTTGGCCGAACGTTTGTTTGGTTTCGTTTCAGCGAATTCCGTTTTACTGAGCGAAGGTTTCCGGGAATTTTCTGATTTCCGGATTGGAGGGGCATCAAACTTTTTTTCTGTTCGTTTAGAAGGCGATGCAGCGTAGCGTTTCTGCTTTTCAGAAGGCGCAAAATCATCATTGAACTTTTTTCGCTGACGTTTTTCCTCTGGTGCATCAAAATCTGCAATACGATCAGCTTGCTTGGTTGGTATAAACTTCGCAAAAGGATGTGGCTTTGCAGCTGACTTTTTTTTCTCCGTTTTCGGCTCCCGCTTCATTTCCGCACGAATATAAGAACTCATGGAAGAGTTGCGCGATGAAAAATCATTCCCTTCCTTTTAGTTCAACCGAAATGATCTGCACCTTCCGCTCTTTGGCAGCCTCAGGGTTATAAACTGAATTGCGGGTATCCTCCCGCTGATCGCTTACTTCTTTAGAGGCAGTTTCTTCACCAAATGATTCATTCTTCATAATCAATTGCCCATTGCTGATGAATGGCCGAAATAAGCCATTGCGGTATTGATAAATATAATTTCGCAGCGAGGCAACGCGACGGTAACCTAGTTGAATATTATAGGCATTGTAATTGAGCGGTGAGCAATAGCCTTGAATGTTCAACTGTACTTTGCCTCCGGCCTCCAGCACTTCCCAAAGCAATCGGCTAAATCGGATCAGATCGTAATATCCTTTTTCCACCCGATTGGTGAACAGTGAAAAAATAGCTTGTTCGGCAGTGGTCTTTTCATTCTGCTGCAACCCTTTGCTGAATTCACTTTTGTATTCATTCAGGCGTTTCCAGTATTCCTGATAGGTGGTTACATAGTTTAGTGCAGTAGTGTCGCGAAGATTGCAGCATTCCGGCTCATCGTTATGGAAATACAAAGTAACAGGAAGTAACTGACGCATCTTTTTTAATCGTAAGTCAAAATATGTTGAGTCGGCCAGCGGCGGCACCGAAACGGCAATGACCGGCACCGGTGGCGTAATGGAGTCTGATTTTTGGGGAACCACGGAATCGCTTGCGGATGGAGGCGGTGTTGCAACAATCAAAGGGGGTTCCGGTTTTTTACCGGTTGGGAACATCCAGATGTCGTTGCAACAGGTTTCAGATTTTAAAAAGAAAGAACCTTTTCGGTTTGATGAAAAATAAATTTTGCTGCGGTCGGTACTTATAAAAAAATCAAAGTCATTCACACTAGAGTTAACGGCCGCACCCAAGTTAGTTGCTGAAGTGAAATTATTCTGAATTTCATCAGAATAGAAAATATCTAATCCTCCAAAGCCGTAATGGCCCTCTGACGAAAAGTAAAGACGGCTATCGGTGGCGTCGTAAAACGGCGACCATTCATCATCTGGTGTGTTGATCTGTTTTCCGGCGTTTATGGGAGTTTCAAACACGTTGTTCTTTTCTATACTATACCAAACATCCTTACGGCCTTCACCTCCGGGACGGTCGCTAACGAAATACAACACCCGATCACCGTTTTTCTTCACCACATAATCGGGTTGTGTAGCGGTATAGCCGGGCGCATTGATGTTGGTGTTTAGTTTTTCGGGTGATTGCCAAATTCCATTGTTCTTTTTTGAGGAGTAAATTTCACATCGTAATTGGTTACTGTTATCAGCGTCATTTACACATTCAGTAAAAAACATTCGGTCGAAAGTGTTGCTGTAAGCGGCATTGGCGATGTGCTTGTCACTTTCTTTTTCTATTGGCAGCATTCGCACTTTCTGGTCACCTTCATACAAACGAGCCAGAAAAACGGCGCTTTTGCCGCTGTCGGCAATGTTGCGCAATGATGAAAATTGCAACTGCCTATCTTCGTTTTCAATTGGATTGAACTCGGTGTATTCTGTATTGGCGTTTTGTTCTAAATGCACAATTGTGTAGCGTACCGAATCTTTCAAATGCTCGCGGGCCCATTTGCACGATTCCATTTCCCGCGCTGCTTTTTCAGCATAAGGATCGGAGGTGGAAGCATGCATTTTGAATTTTCGAAATTGAACGATAGCGTAATCGTATTTGCCTAGAAGTTTTTGCATGGTTGCCAACCAGAACACCGCCACGGGAAACTGGTGCTTTTCATCTTCCAGCGAAACCTGCTTGTAAAATTCATTGGCTACGGCATAATCGTTCACCATTCTGGAAGCTTCAGCATACTTGAATTTCAACTCCAGATTGCCTTCAAATTTTTCCAAACCTTGCGAATAATAATGTGCGGCGTTGTAATAATCGCCGCGTTTGAAGGCGTCATCGCCAGAGTTCATAAACTGCCGTAAAGGTTGCGCTACAACTGTTCCGTGAAACAGAAAAAGCGCTATAAAGCATTTAAAAAATCGGACAGCCAATGTTTTTCTCCTCTATTTTTTTTAACCGCGCAATAATGTAGATCACCGACATTTCAAATCCGCCATTGTATCGGCTGGCAGGCGTGAATTTGGAATGATTGATATCGTATGAAAAATTTACCTGAAGATCGTTGTAGTCTAATCCAAACAATACCGCACCGGCATCGCCAACCCGGTAATAGCCGCCCGTGTTCAGTGCAATGCGTGAAGCGCCTTTATTGTAAACGTAGGTTTTAAGATGCACGCCCGGAACGAACTCCTGCTTTACATCCTGCCGTTGAAAAAGAAATTCACCAACAATATCCAGTTTCTTAGCCACTTTCAGTTGTGCGCGAATATGAGCGGTATAACGCCTGTTAAGGCGAACGGAATTGTTGTTGTAAAACGATTGTTTAGGCGCATTAAGATGGGCCACCGATGCGCCAATAGTTATACTATTTCTAAACCCTTTATGCCAATTGTAAGTCACACCTGCGCTCATGTCGAGAAACATAAAGTTGGTTCTTGAAAAATCTTCACCGGCAGGAATGCGATGGTCAAATCCGTCGCCATTGAACTGATTATCGAAGAACAACGCCGTATAATTAAAGGAGCGATTCACAAATCCAATCTGATATCCTGCCGCAATAGTATGCGCATCTCTTTTTCCAAAATTGAGTTGATAGCTCATGGAATAGGCCAATTGTGATGAGGTAAACTTAGAATCGCCGGCACGATCGAAATAGAAACAAAGTCCGCCTGAAATCCGGTCGTGATTTTTTAATGTTATGAAATTCATTTCGGCAGAAGCAGAAGCGGTGTTATAAGCCACAGGAACGCTCTGCCATTGGTTTTTATAATTTCCTACAAAACGGTAATCGCCTGTAAACAAACCGGTATTAGCCGGGTTTTGGTTTAATGGGGAAAAGTTGAACTGCGAGAAGTGAATGTCCTGTGCAACGGAAGTAAAAAACATAAATGAGAGCAGAACAATGAAACCAAAGTGCACAGTTCGTTTTCCACTTCGTAAAGTGAAACAGTAGAAGCTATGTTTTGTACCACCTTTCATATTAACGCAACAGCGTCACATTTCCTTTTTTGATTTCCGATCCTTTCGAGTTCAAACAGTTTACTTCGGCATACCATCCAAAAACGGCAGGGTCAAGTTTGGCCCCTTTGAATGTTCCATCCCAAACGTCATTCAGGCTTTTTGTTTCGAACATCAATTGACCCCAACGATCGTAAACTGCCAGATAAATAGAAACAATATCGTTGCCGCGCACCCGGAACACATCATTCTTACCATCGCCATTTGGCGAGAACGCATTCGGAACAAACAAACTAGCAGCGCATGGATTTCGTTCTACCGTTACGATAACAGTGTCTTCTTTCTTACAAGAATTTTCATCGGTAAATTCTACAATATAAACCGTGGTTTTTGATGGGAATGCTTTTGGATGATTGCTAAGCGAATCACTTAGAGTAGGTTCAAAACGCCAATGCAGCGTGGCCGGAACATTAGCCGTGGCCTGCAGTTGAGAGCTGTCGCCATAGTGAATGGTACTTGGCGTAGCGGTCGCATTTATATTTCCGCTCAACGAATTAAAAATGTTCACAGCTACTGTATCCCGCAATTCGCATCCAAAGGCGTTAGTAGCAGAAACGCTGAACAACGTATTCACCGGTGGCTGCACCACCACCTGGTCAAAACCTTGTCCGTTTAAAATGTAAGCCGATGGCGACCACTGATAGTTCAGCGTTTCGTCAGTTCGGCTGTAGTGCGCATTCAATGTTACTGCGCTTTTCGAACAATTGGGATCAGTACCTGTAATATGGATGGAATCGTGAAGCACCAACAGGTGTTGTTCGTAAGAAAACCGGCAATTGGAGGTGCTGACTTCTAAAAAGTAAGTGGTATCCATTTTAGGTGAAGCAAATGGATGAGCTACTGTGGTGTCGCTTAGTTCATAATTGGGATGCCATCTGAAAATGCTGGAAGTGTCCGAGCCGGACTGTGGTCCAATAAGTGCGCCGCTGCCGTAGCAAATCGTATCAACCGGCAATAAAAAGTGCTGGAAATTTTGAGCAACAGTTATGGTTTGTTTGAAGGAATCAATAGTGCTGCAAGGAGCAGTAGGGTCACTTACCACAAGAGTTACCACATAAGTTCCGGTATCACTATAAATATGTTGCGGATTGGTTTGTGTAGAAGTGTTTTGATCACCGAAATTCCAATGATAAACAGGCGTTCCAACGGCATGTGAGGCATTAACAAAATTGGCAGTGAATGGCGCACAGCCTAACAACGGCGCGCGGAAAAGGGCCTTAACCGATAATTCGTCTAACACTTGAACTCGAAATGAATCGTTTGCCACACAGCCTAGTGCATTCGTAATAGTGACACGTAAAAAAGTGTCTTCCGGCGTTTGTATAGTGGCTGTGGAATCCGATTGCCTCAACAGCAGCGAAAGCGGTTGCCAATTCACACTAATTGGAAATCCGGAAGCATTGATCAGCCGCACATGAAACGAATCGGCGGGGCAGGGAACGGTGTCCTGAACAAAACTGAAGGATTGATGAAACAACAATACCCGCTGCATGAACGTATCGTTGCAGGCATTGTTGTTCACCAGCAACATATAATTGGTGGAAGTTACCGGCGAAGCCGTGGGGTTGGCAATAAAAGGATTGTTGAGGCTGGTGACCGGCGTCCAGGAAAAGTGCAGGTTTGGATCGTTGAAGGAAGAAACACCGAGAACAACCGATTGCCCCAAACAGAGATGCTTGTCAGGTAAAGTATCGCGATGCTGGTCCAGCAGCAGTATAGGAAGCGTAGCCGTATCTTTCCGATTACAGGAATTCGAATCGGTAAGCGTTAAACGAACCTGATACCAACCGCCTGAAATGTAATTGTGCGTGGGTTGGAATAAATTGGATGAGGTGTTATCGCCAAAGTCCCACAAATAAGTGGTAGTGGGCAATCCATGGCTGTTGTTCAGAAAGCTTGCCGTAAATGGAAGGCATCCGTTTCCGGGGCCGGCGAATGCTGCGGAAATTATTTTTTCAGTAGTGGCGTGAATCGCAAAGGTATCGTAGAATACACAGCCAAAGCGGTTTTCAGCCTGTACTGTAATGATGGTATCTCGGTTAACACGCATCAACGGCGTTGCTGTGGTATCGCCCTCAATAAACAATCCCTTTGGCTGCCAATGATACTGATAGCTTGTAGCGGTGGCGCGGTGTTCGTAATGCAGCCGAATTGTATCATACGGACAAGCTGCCGTATCACCCTTCAAATAGAAAGAATCTTCTACCAAAACTAATCGCTGTTTGTAAATAGCATTACACCCATTTTTTGAAACAGTAAGCGTATAAGTGGTGCTGGTATCGGGAGTGGCAAAAGGTGATTTGATGGAAGGATTGGAAAGGTGTGCTGCCGGCGACCAGCTTAAAGTAGCCGTAGTGTCAATTCCGTTTATTAATCCGATTTGGCGCGTTAATCCTTTGCAGAAAGTATCATCAGGCAGAAGAACCGTTTGATTGTTCTGTATAGTAAGAAAAGGCAGCGTGAGCGAATCTACACTATGGCAAAGTTTGGTAACGTCGCTAACAATCAGCGTTATCCTGAAGGTGTCGGCCGTGGTCCAGGTATGCGTAGCATTAAAACCGGTAGCTGTTCCTCCATCGCCGAATCGCCATAAATAAGTGGTGCTTGGACCTGTGCCGGTGCTGTGGTTCTGAATAGTACCACTAACCGGAACACAACCGGTGGCCGGGAGCGTAAATGCAGCATGTACCTCATTGTTTAAACGCACTTTTAACGGAGCATCAAAATTGACTACGCAGCCCGAATCGCTCGTAATACTGATGTGAAGGGTAGTGTCAACGGGCGGTTGTAAGCCTATGGAAGGAGTTCCGTTTCCAAAAAGAATAAAGGGTTGAAGCGTATAACTGTAATGCACACCGCTGAGATGCTGCTCATCCACTACAGCCACACGAAGTGTATCGCCGGGGCAAATCACGGAATCCTGCACCACATGAAAACCCGGACGGAATACAGTAATAGTTTGTTGAAACGTATCGCGGCAAACGCCATTGTAGGCATACAAATAATAACGAATAGTAGAATCGGGTGTTGCAATCGGATTAGAAATATCAATATCGCTCAGATAGATTGTTGGCGACCACTGAAACTGAATGGAATTATCATTCAACGGAGGAAAGCCCAATTGCACCGGAACAGGAGCGCAAATATAAGCTGAAGGAAGCGTATCGCGTTTGCTGTTTAAGATCAGGATTTGCCTTTCAAAAGTATCGCGCAGGTTACAACTGGAAGGGTCAAAAACCACCAACATAATATTGAACAGTCCGGCATTGTTGTAAGTGTGTGAAGGATTGGTTGCGGTAGAAGTGGCGCCATCGCCGAAGAACCATTGAAAGGTTGTGGTAGGAAAAGTTTTCGACTTGTTTACGAATTGCGCATTTACCGGTGCGCAGCCTGAGGCCGGCGCCAGAAAATCGGCAACAATCACCGGCAAATTGAAATCGAACTTGAAAATGGCGTTGTTGCAATTCGGTGAATTGTTAGTATGCGAAACTACGTTGGCCGGAGCCGTTGGGAATGCGCTGTTTCCACCACAACCCGCACAAACACTTTGATATACCACCCCTTTGCGATCGAAACGACTGGTTCCGCCATCCACATGCTCTTCCGAAACCGAACTTCCGAAATAGGTGGCGTAGTTCAGTAAGGAAGCATCATCTTCCATTACCATTAAATAGAAATCATTATTGTCGGTAGATGGCTGATACGCATTGGAAGTAATGTCGAGATTGGCCGTACTTAAAGCTGAAACACCGGCTATACCCAAATTACTGCCCCAGCCGCTCACATAAATTTTATTGCAAAGATCTACCAGAAAAGCGGTGGGAGAGATGTCGGGCTTACCGCTGCCTGAACCGAACACATTACTGAAGCGAACAGAATCTAGTTGTGGCGATAGTTTTGAAATGAATTGGCCGCTTCCTGGTTTGTTATAAAGCGAATTTTTGATGAACGTGGAATCGCCTATTTCAGTTTGCCCCAGCACATAAACCTCGTTTTTCTTGCTGCATTCCACAAAATAAATTTGGTCATACGCCGGCGATCCATAATACGTGGAATGCAACAATTGGCGGCCGTCTTTTGTGAGGTGCGAAATAAAACCATCACACCTGCCACCATTAAAACTTCCCTCATAAGCTCCGATGGTAACCGGAAAATCAGGTGAAAGTGTGCCTCCTGCCACATAAATATCCTTGTTCTTATCGAACGCAATGCTGTATGCGGCATCGTCCTGTGAACCGCCTAAATAACTTCCCCATATCATTTGCGACAGCGAGCTGTTCAGTTTGAACACACATCCATCCATTCTTCCACCGCCATAAGTGCCTTGATAAGTGTGGTTCGTAACCGGAAAATCGGAGGAACGCGTACACGTAGCCACAATCACATTGTCGTTCTCATCAAGGTCAACTTCTCCTCTGATTTCATCAGCATAATTATAGTTCAACACCAGTGAAATGGGATAGTTCAAACCATCATTGTCGCTGCCGCCTACATAGGTAGAACCCAATAGCACCGTGCCATCTTCACTAAACCGCGCTACCACAATATCAGAACCAAAAAGGTAATGCACCGCTATTCCATTAAAAGTTCCGGGATTCGTTCCGCCATTATAAGTAGTGTCGAAAGCGTTGGCCGTTACCGGAAAGTTGTCGCTTCCGGTGGTTCCGAACAAGATCAGTTCGTTGTTGCTGTTCACTACCATCGAGTGCGGAAGATCGTCGTAACGGCCACCAAAATAAGTGGAATACAAACGAACTGTTCCGGCGCTGTCGTACTTCGTAATTCCCATGTCCGTACCGGTACCGCTGTAAAATTGCGGAATCTGATAACCTACTCCGCCGGCCCAGCTTTGCTGTATGGCGCCGGGGGTAGTGGGGAAAGCAAACATGTGAAACACCGATCCTCCGGCATAGGCATTGCCTCTTCCGTCATAAGTAGCGGTGTAACCAAAGTTATCGGCAAACGAACCGCTGTAAGTAGAAAATATGAGAGTCGGATCGATAGTTAATTCATGCTCGCGGTCATATCCTTCCGGGAATTCAAATTGAACCGTTTGGTCTTGCAAACGAAACCGGCATTTCACTTCCTTTTTTGAACCTTCAACAAACTGATACGCATAAGGCGCTAACTCCACCACATCGCCTACTGATGTGCCAATTACCAACCGCTCGTTGCGCACCTTCATTTTTGTAGCGCCTTCATATCGCAATGCAATTTGCGACACATCACCTCCGGCTTTCACTACATAATCGTATTTGAAATTTCCGTTTTGCGCATAGGTCAACAAATCAATTCTGGGATACAATTCTTTATAGCGCACTTCACCAAACCCCCGAACTTTAGAAGCCCATTTGGTTTTATCGTTGCCCAAATAATAGTTGAAGTACTCTCCGGCCATATTTTCGCCCTTAGGTGTAACCGTCAACGCATTTTCAAAATGAATCTTTAATGCATGTGCTTTAAATACGGCATCTTCCTTACTTAGCTTTTCGGCATGGCCGTGGTGCGCATCGGCAAAATGCTGCATACTGGCGCTATCATACACCAGATAGGTGAAGCCGCTGTTTTCCAGAAATACCTTGCCATGGCGTAATTCGCCTTCAAAGCGCACATCACCATGCCATTGATTCTTATTTTCCCTGAACAAGAAATTACTGCACGACGGACAGAAATTCCCCTCCGACCCGGAAGCCCAAATGCTTGCTAACGAACAAAATAGAAGTATCGCCTTTTTCAAACCCTGCAATTCATTTGTAAGATACGAAAACAAGGGCCAAAGTTGGATGGTGCCACCAAGCTCTTATATCAACGCCGGAATCTTAGTTTCCAGCCGATGCTGCAAATCGGCAACCACTTTTTTGCGCCATTCGGGTTCCGAAGGGTCGCCAAATGTTTTCTTATAAGTAGGAATATCGAATAGTTCAAGGTCCATGGCCAGCGTTTTAAAAACACGGATTTTGTTTTCGCCGGGAATATGCACATGGTGCAATCCACCACTATAGGCAATAATCATCTTGCCGTTATGCAATCCGGCCAAAAGATCAGCCACGCCGCCTTTTACCGTCATTTTTTGTCCGCTAAGATCCAGCCCGTTAGCCCGCTTCATCCTTCCTTCAGGAATAATCACAATGATGGCATCCTCAAAAATGGTTTCCAGAAATTGATTCCAGGTGTCGTCGCGCTTACGGGAAATGGCCGTCATGCCCGGACTGAACAATTTGTAGAAAAGCCCTACCAGCGGGCGGTTCAGCGTTTTATCAGCACCCGGCGCCACCATTCTTTTCGAAAGTTGCCACAAAAAGGAAATGGGTAAAAATCCGGCGTAAAGCGGTTCGAACAGCGAAGTGTGATTTAAGAGCACAATCAGGCGCACTTCATTCCACGGCAAATCTTTTTTTCCGTTAGGCCAGCCAATTTTATATCGAAAGAAAATGTTCGACAGCCCTTTTATGAGCAACAACAATAAAAAGCTGATAAATCGCCGCATCGTTAAGCAAGTTGTAAATTTTTTGCGATGCAAAAAGTATGCGCTACAACTCTTTGGCCGGGTCCCACAACAGCCTGTCGAAATCTACCACCTGATGGTCTTCTATTTTCACCCGTTCTTTTTCAAGCAGTTGCTGCATTTCCTCCGGTGTTTTGAAATGATGCCGCCCCGTGAGCAAACCACTGCTGTTTACCACGCGATGGGCCGGAACTTTTGGCGTTACGGAATGCGCCGCATTCATGGCCCAGCCTACCATCCGCGCGCTTTTGCCGGTTCCCAAATAACGCGCAATAGCGCCGTAGGACGTCACTCTTCCCCGAGGCACCAACCGTACTACGGCATAAACATCCTCAAAAAAAGAATAGGTGGAAGCTTTCATGAAATGAAATTACCGCAACCGTGAACTTTCGCGCAGCAAATTTTCATCGGCGCGAATCGAAAATGCCGCAAGCAACATAAACACAATTGCTACGCAGGGCGAAATATTCCCATAGTAGAAAATAGTGTCGTACACATTCTCTTTGGTGGCCCAGTTGTAATACACATACAGAAAACAAAACAATGCCGGAAGAATGGCCAGCCAACACAGCGCCGCCTGTAGTTTTCGTTTGTTATAAAGTAGAATGGTAATGCCGTTTAACGCAATAGTGATACCGGCCGCAATAGCAATTACAAAAACAAAATAGTGACCAATAACCGGAAAGCCGATGTTATGAGTCATTTCCCAGGCCGTAATATTAGTGGCCACGCCATTTCCTTCCATCCTCACTACCGGCGAAAAAAGGTATCCGGCCATCATAATCATCGAGAAAAGCAGGAAGAGCGTTTGTTTGCGCTGTATCATATCGGAAAAACTATTTTTGAGGCGAATGTAAAAAAAGAGGCGGCAGCAATTGCCATGCCTTGTTAAAACTGATTATGGAAGCTTATGTTATCGATGCCTTACGCACGCCCGTAGGCAAATACGGCGGAACGCTGAGTGCCGTTCGTCCCGACGATCTGGCCGCGCTTACTTTAAAGGCCATTGTACAGCGAAATGCCTGGCTCGATCCATCCCTGTTAGAAGATGTGTTTTTAGGCGCAGCCAATCAAAGCGGCGAAGATAACCGCAATGTGGCTCGTATGGCCGTGTTGCTTGCCGGATTGCCTAAATCAGTGGGCGGCCAAACCGTGAATCGCCTCTGCGCTTCCGGTCTTCAGGCCATAGCTTCGGCTGCTCAGGCCATTCACGCCGGCGAAGGCGATTTTTATTTGGCCGGCGGCGTGGAAAGCATGAGCCGCGCGCCAATGGTAATCGGCAAGGCCTTGAATGCCTTCGATCGTTCTCAGCAACTTTTTGATACTACCATGGGCTGGCGTTTTACCAATAAAAAATTTCCGGCTGATTATGTGATATCCATGGGCGAAACTGCCGAAAATGTAGCCCGGCAGTGGAATATTTCCCGCGAAGCTCAAGATGCTTTCGCCTTGCAATCGCAGCAACGTTATAGCGCCGCACATCGCGAAGGTAAATTTGCAGATGAGCTGATAGCGGTAGAAATCGATAAAGGCAAGGCCGGTAAAATTAGTTTTGAAAAAGATGAACACCCGCGCGAATCCACAATGGCCGATTTATCTAAACTAACTCCGGCTTTCATAAAAAATGGCACCGTAACCGCAGGTAATTCCAGCGGCATTAACGATGGGGCGGCTGCTACCCTTTTAGCAAGCACGGCTGCCGTTAAGCAGCATGGCCTGAAACCCCTGGCGCGAATCGTGGCTACAGCCGTGGCAGGCGTAGAACCTTCCATCATGGGCATTGGCCCCGTTGACGCCACTCGCAAAGCCTTGAAGCGCGCGGGTTTGAGCATTGCCGACATTGGTTTGGTAGAATTGAACGAAGCTTTTGCATCGCAAAGTTTGGCCTGTGTGCAGGAACTTAGCATCGATCCTTCTATAATAAATGTGAATGGCGGCGCTATTGCTATCGGGCATCCGCTGGGCTGCTCAGGGGCGCGCATCAGCGCTACTTTGTTGCACGAAATGAAACGCCGCAACAATGTGCGGTTTGGGTTGGCCACTATGTGCATTGGAGTAGGCCAGGGTTTTGCCGTGATCTATGAAAAATGCTGATGCGCTATTTTATACATCTGGCATACGACGGCACCGGCTATTGCGGCTGGCAAAAACAATTGAGCGGTGAAACCGTTCAGGGAAAACTTGATTTTGTTCTCTCGCGCCTGCTGAATGAACACATCAATACCGGAGGCTGCGGACGAACTGATGCCGGAGTTCATGCCACCGACTTCTACGCCCATTTTTCAACCGAAAAAGTGCTGGATGAAAAGTTTGCATTTCGTTTGAACTCGCTGCTGCCAAAAGATATTGTGGTGTTTCGCGTGTTCCGCGTACCCGAAAAAGCACATGCCCGTTTCGATGCCTTTAGCCGCACCTATGAATACTACATCCATTTCGAAAAAAATCCTTTTCTGCGGCATTACAGCTATCATTTGCACAATCGCGATATGAATTGGGAAAAGGCTTTTGAGGCTACGAAGTTGTTGCCTACATTTTCCGATTTTACCTCGCTGTGCCGGCCCAGCGAAGATTTTAAAACCAACATTTGCCAGCTCACCGAAGCGCGTTGGGATGAGGTGAAACGCCCCGCCCGTGCGGGTTTTGGCGAAGACCGTTTTATGCGTTTCACCATTACCTCCAATCGCTTTTTGCGCGGTATGGTGCGCATCGTGGTCGGTTCGTTAGTGCTCATCGGCCGCAATCGCTTATCCATCGAAATGTTTGAAGAGGTAGTGCGCAGCCAGGGCAAATTTCCGTTTGCCATATCATCGCCCCCTCAGGGTCTGTACCTCACTAAAGTTCAGTATCCCGCCACAACCTTCGAATTCAAAACAGATGAAGAACAATCGCCACTTGAAGCAGATGAAGGCTAATTTTATGCAGCTTGCATCTTGCAATTAAAGCTCTAGTTTTGAGAAATGAACCGTATTTTCTGTCTTTTAGCGCTCACCGCCGGCATGCTTTTACTCGAAAACTGCAGCAGCAGCAGCAAAATTCCATGTCCCACTTACAAAGACTCACTTCCCGAAAAAACGCATCACGGCAAGCCCGGTTCACAAAAACCGCCTAAACAGGAAAAAATCTCCAAGCCCAAAAGCGGCGTACTTCCTACTGACGGCAGCGGCAAACGCATGCATCACACCAATTAGATGTGGTGGGTGTAATAGGTGTGGTTGGTGTGGTGAGTGTGGTGAGTGTGGTGAGTGTGGTTTGTGGGATGTAACCACACTTAGGTGTTCGCACTGAAATCTATTCCAGCTATTGACTTACAACTTGCCCCTCGCCTTGCATCTTGCAACTCTCAACTCACAGCTCGCAGCTCACAGCTCACAGCTCACAGCTCACAGCTCATGGCTCGCAGCTCGCCCCTTACCCCTTGCGTCTTGCATCTTGTGTCTTGCGTCTTGCGTCTTGCAACTCACAGCTCGCAGCTCACAGCTCACAACTCATAGCTCACAACTTCCCCTCCACCTGACATATATCATCTACAGCCATGCACACCACTGATTAAGATTATTTGGCATATTCAAAAGCACTTTTACCTTCGCTGCACAAAATTGTTAATCAAAACACAAACTCAAAATGAACAAAGGCGACTTAATCAACAAAATTGCCAAGGACACGCAACTTACCAAGGTGCAGGCCAACGATGCTTTAGATGCAGTAATTGACGCCATCCAGGGCGCGTTGGGCAAAGGCCAGAAAGTTACGTTAGTTGGTTTTGGAACATTTTCGGTAGCGAAACGCGCCGCCCGTACCGGTCGCAATCCTCGCACCGGAAAGGAAATTAAAATCAAAGCGAAAAAAATCGCGAAGTTCAAAGCAGGGATCGAACTTGCTAAGAAAGTGAATAAGTAATCCCTCCTGATCTAAACTCACAGAGTCCTCTTCGCAAGAAGGGGATTTTTTTTGCCCCTACTGCAGCGCCTGTTCAAAAAACTTCCAAACCACATCATCCGGAACCGGAGCCGTAATCACCATTTCTTCCTTCTTCACCGGATGCACAAATTTGATGCTGCGCGCATGCAAATGTATAGAACCATCGCTGTTGCTGCGTTTGGCGCCATATTTCAAATCGCCTTTAATGATGCATCCCATCGAAGCCAATTGTACGCGTATTTGATGATGGCGGCCCGTTAGCGGATCCACTTCCAGCAAATGATAGTTGTTGCTGCTGGCCAGATAGTGATACGTAAGTTCACTGCGCTGGGCATCGCTGCGCTCCTCATTAAAAGCGTGCGACATATTTTTCTTCTCATTCTTTTTCAGCCACTGCACCAATGTAGCCGTATCCCGTTCCGGTTTGTTCTCCACTACCGCCCAATACGTCTTTTTAATTTCGCGGTTGCGGAACATCTCGTTGAGGCGCGTTAAGGCCTTGCTGGTGCGCGCCAGCACCAAAACACCGCTCACCGGCCGGTCTATGCGGTGCGCAATGCCAATAAAAGCCTCGCCCGGTTTGTTGTATTTTTCTTTCAGGTATTTTTTAGCCAGCGTTTCAATCGATTCATCGCCACTTTTATCTACCTGCGACAATACCCCTGCCGGTTTGTTTACAATCAGCAGATGATTGTCTTCATACAAAACGTCCAATTCCATGCCGCGAATCTAATTTGAACTTCTAAATTCTCAGTGGTAATAATGGAATGCAGGGATACCAATTTTTATGGCGCCCCGCCACCCGCATTACACTTTTGTTCGCTTAAAATTTGCGTTACAGCGGCGGTTGGCGGCGGGCTGCTACAGGGTACGCTTCGCTTCCGTGCTCGCTCGTTCCTCGCTTCGCACCGCTCGCTAAAGCTCGCGCCTTCCGCATCCCCGGCGCGTGCACTTAGGGGTGGTGA
>JAXLUJ010000019.1:0-46731 GCA_046329575.1 Chitinophagales bacterium
CATCAGCATTTATTGCCCGCGCCATGCCGAAGCTGCGCCAAAGTGCCGGTGCCGCCATCCACCATCCTTCTGGATAGTAAGTGGCCATCTCTTCTGCAAAATGGGCATACTCGGGCATGGGACGTTTAGAGGCGTAGAGCGTATAGTGGTGTTCAGGAAATTGCTGTTGCAGCGCACCAATCAGCGTTCGGCTATAATTCCCCAATCCGCTCTTATTTCGAAAGGCACGCTTGGCATCAAAGGCAATGGTCATCTTTTTTTCCATGCCAGATAATATTTGAGATACGTTTCCTTCACCATGTGCCGGCTCACCGCCCAACCGTACGCCCCGTCTAAAAAGCCGGCTTTCAATACAAACGAACGAAATCCTTTCCATGCGGGATGCACCAGCATTTTTAATACAAGATGTTTTGTGTGGCGTTGTACCATAATGGCCGCTGCACGTTCCGCATAGCGCGCTGAACGTTCGTTCATATCATCAACATCCTTGTAACTGAAATGAAGAAGATCACCGGCTAAAATTGTAACCGGGGCAAATGAGTTATCCTTTTTGGCAATCAACTTTTCATGAACGGGCGCCAAACTCCATTCGGTTTTTCGCCTGTCATATAACCTGATCTTTCTGTCGGGATACCAGGCACCAAAGCGAATCGCCTTCAAACCGATAAAGTTCAATCGGTTAAAGCCATATACGCCATTCAGGGCTTGTTGTTTTCGGCGAATGATGGTTTGGCGCAAGGTTTCCGATAGTTGCTCATCGGCATCAATCGAAAGGATCCAATCAAAGCTGGCCTGCGAAGCGCCAAAATTTTTTTGCGCACCGTAGCCTTCCCAAGTGTGTTCCAAAACTCTTGCGCCTAAATTGGTTGCAATTTTCAGAGTATCATCGGTAGAATGGTCATCGACTACCAGCACTTCATCGGCCACACCGGCCAGCGATTGCAGGCAGGCGGCAATAGCACCGGCTTCATTTTTTGTGATAATCACTGCACTGATTTCAACCATACATACCGGTTTACAAAAAGCAATAAGAATGCAAGATAGAAGATGCTTCCAACTTGTTCGTGAAGCGGGTATTCACTTAAAAAGGAAGTAAAGAAAATGAGAAACAGCGCAATGCCCGGCCATTCTCCTCTTTTCATAATCAAAACAAAAGGAAAAAGAAAGGCAAAACAGAAGGTGAGCAGTCCGAAAATACCGGTAGCGGCCCACATCCATAAAAATTCGTTGTGTGGCATCTTTCGGCTTTCAGCGCTTAATGAAGGAAATAGCTGACCTCCCATCCGGTCTGATTCCTGAGCAATATCTCCTGCACCGGTTCCAAACCAAAAATTTTCTTTCACTAAAGCCACACCCGTTTTCCAACTCGCCAGGCGCATCGCATCTGACCGTCCCTCAATTCGTCCGGCAACAAACTCGTTCCAGTCGTAACGCATATAGTTCACTTTAGCTTGTAATCCGTCTGAAACAAAATAAGCCCCGGCAGGAACTAACAAAAGTACCAATAGAACTACCAGTGCTTGTTTCCATTTTTTAGTTTGCATCACATACAGCACCAATCGCACCAAAATGCAACTGTACAGCGCCAGCCACCCGCTTCTTGACGCCAGAAAATGAATGGCCGCAAAAAGGAAAACCGATAGCGCCAGCCATAACTTTTTATCATTTCTTTTTTCGTATAGAAAGAAGGCGCAACAACTGGCAAAAACAAGAAGCAAATTATAGCGGATGTGCGAAAACGGAACGGGAATGGTGCTTCCCATTTCTATTTGTTTGTTGATGGTTTCATAATGCAAGCCGTAATGAATCAATACCGCCAAAGCGCTGATGCTCATCACCACCACAAATACTTTCAAAACCTTTAGAAACCATAACTCTTCAAAACTGGGGAAAGCTGAAAATGCCAAAGGCATTGCCAAAAATGCCACTGCCATCCGAAGCCACACCAGCCAGGCAGCGTGGTTTTCAGAATTCAAACCCGATAGAACCAATATGAAAAAAACACAGGAAATACTCCACATCACCGGCTCATGGAAAAATCGCTGAAACATTTCCTTCAACGGATAGAACCACAACGCCTGAACCACCAATGCAATCACACCAAGGCTGATGAAGATCCGTATGCCATTAAAGCCCGCAAAAAGAAGGCTCATTGCAAGTAGGAAAGTCACGCGCTGTAAGCGGTCTTTATTGTTCAAAAGTTCCTTCACCATTCAATTAGCGAATAACACTATTTTCACAAGCACTTAAAAATACCATCTGGAGCAGGCAGGTCACATTTTGGATTTCAAATCATTGGCGCGCACTATTTCAATTGTAGAGAACGATGGGAATGGCGCTGCTTCAATTCTGGAAAACCTTAAACCTCTTCAAATGCCGGTTATTGGTATCACCGGACCTCCCGGCGCCGGAAAAAGCACTTTGCTCAACGCACTTACCGGATATTTATTGGATCAAGGGAAAAAAGTGGGGTTGATTCTGGTGGATCCTTCTTCTCCTTTCAACTTTGGCGCTCTGTTAGGCGATAGGTTGCGGTTGGGGCACTATTTCACCCACCCAAACGTATTTATCCGTTCTGTAGCTACCCGCGGATCGCTTGGCGGACTAACCGATACCATTCTGGAAGTTACAGAAGTGATGCGCAGTTTTCCGTTCGATGTTCTTTTTATTGAAACCGTGGGAGTTGGCCAAAGCGAAGTGGAAATTGCTGCACTTGCTGATACCACCATCGTAACGCTGGTACCTGAAGCCGGCGATAGCATTCAGGCCATGAAGGCTGGTTTAATGGAAATCGCTGATCTTTTTGTGATCAACAAAGCAGATCGTCCAGGTGCCGAAAAGTTGGCTAATGCCTTGCAATTACAATTGCAATTGCACCACAAAAATGAGGTTGCCGTGTTACAAACCGTAGCGTTGGAAGCCAAAGGCATAGCCGAACTTTGGGAACATATCCTGAGCAACAATATCGAACAGCATCGGGAACGAAAACTACAATTGCTTACAGAAAAATGCCTGCAATCAGTTCGCAAAAAAAGAATGCGCTCATTTGATGTAAGCAGTATGCGTAACCAGTTGAAATTGCAAATGCAGCAACCTCATTTTTCCCTGTTCCAATTCTTAAAAAATTACGATTGATGCTGCTTTCACTGGTAAAATGGACCATACGCCGAGCTACAAAAAATTCGCAATGGCAAGATATTCACCGCGTACGCCGGGGCTTTATCAGGCTATCTAAACGTTGGAATACCCATTCCCGCCACTGCAATTATCTTCCGGAAGTTATCAGCGGCGTTCCGGCAGAATGGATCACGCCCAAAGAAGCCCATTCGGATACTATTTTATTGTACTTCCATGGAGGCGGCTATAACGCCGGAAATATCGACACGCACCGCGGCTTGGTATCACAAATCGCAATCGCCGCAAAGTTAAAGGCCGTATTGATTGATTATCGATTGGCACCTGAACACCCGTTTCCGGCTGCTATGAACGATGCCGTTCAGGTTTATAAAGAATTGTTAGCCCGCGGCATTTCATCAAAAAAAATAGCCTTTGGAGGCGATTCTGCCGGTGGCGGTCTTACGCTGGCTACGCTATTGTTTTTACGCGATAACCAAATCGAAATGCCGGGTTGCGCCATTGTTCTTTCGCCATGGACCGATTTAACCCTAAGCGGACCATCGTACCAAACCAAACAAAATGTTGAGCCCATGTTGGTAGCAGCCGCTTTTCCATCTTGGGTCAAAAATTATTCGGGCGAGGCTGATCCTCAAAACCCTTATATATCGCCACTTTTCGCTGAGTTAAACAATCTGCCGCCAATTCATATTCAGGTAGGTTCAGAAGAACTGCTGCTTGATGACAGCATCCGCTTTTATGAAAAATCAATTGCAGCAGGTTCGCCGGTACAACTCCAGATTTTTAATAAGTATTTTCACGTCTTTCAGGCATTTTATATCATTTTACCCGGTGCCCGAAAAGCGATTCGTCAACTTGCAGATTTTTTAAACATACATCTATCAAAATGAAATTCGGAACTAAAGCCATTCACGCAGGAGCGGAACCCGATCCATCCACCGGCGCCATTATGACGCCAATTTTTCAAACCTCCACTTTTGTACAAAAAAGCCCCGGGCAACACAAAGGCTTTGCTTATGCCCGCGGGAAGAATCCTACAAGGCTGGCGCTTGAGAAAAACCTGGCAGCGCTGGAAAACGGAAAATATGCCCTTTGCTTTTCATCAGGCATGGGAGCTATGGACGCCGTAATGAAATTGCTGCGGCCTGGCGATGAAGTAATCACCGGCGATGATCTGTATGGAGGTTCCTACCGCATGTTCACCAAAGTGTTCGCTAATTTTGGCATTAAATTCCATTTCATCAACATGACCGATGCCCGCAACGTTGCGGCCGCAGTCAACCAAAATACCAAGCTGATTTGGGTAGAAACGCCAACCAATCCTACCATGCAAATCGTGGACATCGCAGCCTGCGCTGCCATAGCCAAACAAAACAAAGTGTGGCTGGCGGTTGATAATACCTTCGCTTCACCCTATCTGCAAAATCCCCTGGCCTTAGGCGCTGATATCGTCATGCATTCTGTTACAAAGTATCTGGGGGGTCACAGCGATGTGGTGATGGGCGCTTTGGTGATGAACGATGATCAACTTTACAACGATCTGGCCTTCATCCACAATTCGTGCGGCGCAACACCGGGGCCAATGGATTCCTTTTTGGTAATGCGCGGTATCAAAACATTACATCTTCGGATGGAACGCCATTGTTTTAACGGCCGCAAAATCGCCGCATTTCTGAAAGGCCACCCTGCCATTGAAAAGGTGTACTGGCCAGGGTTTGAAGACCATCCAAATCACGATATTGCCAAAAAACAAATGCGCGATTTTGGAGGAATGATTTCTATTGTTCTGAAGAATGCTGATCTGGAACAAACATTTAAAATCGCTTCCTCTTTTGAAGTGTTTTCTCTTGCAGAATCATTGGGCGGGGTTGAGTCGCTGATTAATCACCCGGCTACCATGACCCACGCCTCCATTCCAAAACCGGAACGTGAAAAAGCAGGCGTGGTAGATAATTTATTGCGGCTGTCAGTAGGTGTTGAAGACATTGAAGATCTTTTAGAAGATCTGGAACGTGCGCTCCAATGAAGGTAACTGTAATAAAATCGACAGGAAGTTGGTATGAGGCTATTGACGAACATGGCCAGTTGTACCTGTGCCGGCTAAAAGGTGTTTTGCGTTTAGATGAAACGCGCGACACCAATCCCGTGGCAGTTGGCGACGTGGTAGTTTTAGTAAAGGAAGACGACGATTGGATGATTTCAGAAGTGACGGAAAGGCGTAATTATATTGTTCGTGCTTCTCCCAAACACAAAGGAGCCCGGCAAATTATTGCAGCCAACCTCGATCAGTGTCTGCTCATCGTCACTATGGCCAATCCCCGAACATCTTCCGGATTCATTGATCGCTTTTTGATGACGGCCGAAGCCTATCATGTTCCTACAATTCTGATTTTTAATAAGCAGGATGCACTGGATCCGAAAAGTTTGAAAAAGCAGAACGAAATGGCGCAGACTTACAGCAATATCGGCTATTCCGTTCATTTCTCTTCGGCAATCGAAAAAAAAGGGACAGCAGAATTATTGGAACTTCTTAAAGGCAGAACTAGCCTTTTGGCGGGCCATTCGGGAGTTGGAAAGTCATCGCTGATGAATGCCATCGATCCTTCTCTGAATCTTAAAACAACTGAAGTATCACGCATCACCGGAAAGGGAATGCACACTACCACATTTGCCGAAATGCACTTTACTTCTTTTGGCGGCCGCGTTATCGATACACCAGGAGTAAGAGAGTTTGGCATCAAAGATTTTTTGCCGGAAGAAATCAGCCACTATTTTGTAGAAATGCGTGCGCTGTTGCCTCAATGTAAGTTCAATAATTGTTTGCACGAAAATGAACCGGGCTGCGCGGTAAAAGAAGCATTTTACGATGGACGCATATCCGAGGCCCGGTATGTGAGCTACATTAATATTTTGGAAGATTACCGAGCTAATTTCAAACACTGGGAATGAAGGCGGTGATTCAAAGAGTGAGCGAAGCTTCGGTTACTGTAAATGGAAAAATTACAGGTCAAATCGGTATCGGATTATTGGTATTGGTGGGCTTTGAGCACGCTGATACCGAAGAAGACCTCGACTGGGTAGCGGGTAAAATCGTAAGGCTTCGGATCTTTAATGATTTAGCTGGTCAAATGAATGCAGCTTTGCAAGAAGCAAATGGAGAATTGTTAGTGGTTTCTCAATTCACGCTTCACGCTTCTACAAAAAAAGGAAATAGGCCATCATTCATAGCCGCAGCGCCTCCGGCTATCGCTATACCTCTGTATGAGAAATTCCTTGAACTACTTAGCTCGCATAGCGGTAAAACTCCTCAAACGGGAATCTTTGGCGCCGATATGAAAGTAAACTTACTGAACAACGGCCCGGTTACAATCATAATCGATTCAAAGAACAGAACTTGAAGGCAACGTAGCGTCATCAAAGCCCGGAAGACGCAATACCTGCAAATTTGAACGGGTAAATTGTAAAGGCATAATTATACAGTGGAAAAACAGAGTTTTTATTTTTTGCGGATGCCGGGCTGTTCGCTGCAAGTCCTCAGCCGCGGAAAGCCTAAAACCATTGCTGTGTAATCGTTCCGGGCGAATTACGAATTTCAAATTACGAATTACGAAAGCGCAGTTTGGTCTATAAAACACCTTCTTAATCTATTTCGTAATTCGTAATTTTTCATTCGTAATTTCTATGCTGCGGCTTCCGGGCTTTCCGCTACCATCCCTCATATCTTTGCTTTTGTTTGAAACGATACTATTTTCTTTGTGAGTAGAAAAACGGGTGACAATCACTTTCCGTAAGCGATTGACTATATGGTAGGTTAATCACATGGTCTCTTCTGGATTCCCGATAGTACCCAAGTAGCGTTTTGATAACTGTTCTATAGTGAGAAGATGAAAGGGGATTTTCTCGGCATATTTTTCAAAAAACATCATGTTAAAGTATTCTTTGGCATCGATATTTCCAAAGAGATGTGTGCATGGGCACTATTGACCACCAAGTTTAAGTGTACCTGCAAAATTTAATAAAACGCCGGATTTCAGTTTGAAACTGGATCGAAGTATCGTCACGATGTGGCTCTATAACGATGGAAGCTACGGTGTACCATGAAAATTGTGCGCTGTTCTTCAGAAAACGGTTATCGGTTTCTGGCTACTCGACAAGGCTCATCAATCGTCATTAAAAGCAAGACAGATAAATTGATGCGGCTGGTCTGGCAAATGGGAGCAGAACATTGCCGGTTTGGACCCATGGTCCGTTCTTATTTCACTTACGCAAACCCGCCCATCAACGTTCATGAAGAAGAATTATCCAATCAGATTCATGCGTTAAAGAAGCCATGTACTTACAAAGCGGTGCAGTTGAAGGCTACATTTTATAATAAGCAATAAAGCAATTGGAGCAGATAAAGCAGCTAATGCAATCCGGATATTTGAAAAGGTTGAACGCATTGCCGATTAAAGGAGTGGATGCTTCACCGTGGTGTTAGCAGAAACCAATGGCTTCGCTTTATTATAACAGTCGCCAGTTATTAAAATATTGTGGCTATGATTGTTCAGGAGATTCGGGTAAAAGGGGAAAACAAGTATCAAGCTGGAAATCAGTCGGATCGAAGAGCATTGTATATGCCAGCTTAAGTAGTACGTGTGGTGCCATTTACAACTGTTTATGCTCGAACTTTTGACCGACACAAAAAAATGAAAAGTTATGTGGCCGTTCAAAGGAAATTGTTATTCTATGCCTTTATAAAAACGAACAGTTTGATCCTTAATTAACCATGCCTCTCGGAAGAGAAAAAAAGTAGCCCCTTAACAAGAAGGGGCATACCCGAAGTCACCGTTTAACTTGTTAAACGGGCAGCGGAACGAAAATAAATATTTCGTTTGATTTGGATTTTAAGACAGTACCTACCGCGGTTTGCCAAAATATAAAGCCGTACTCATTTTGAGCCGCCTACACCAACTTTCATCATCATTTAACACGATGCTTTCCTAGGTATCCGCAAAAAATAAATTTCCGTTTTTGTATTTTATATTCATCCAACAACATCAATTGAAATTATGACGATAGATCACGCTCAAAAAACGGTTGACGAATGGATTCGAACTACCGGCATCCGTTATTTTAATGAACTCACCAACACCGCTATTCTGATGGAAGAAGTTGGTGAAGTAGCGCGTATCATGGCGCGCCAATACGGCGAACAATCGTTCAAGGAAAGCGAAAAGAATGCGCAACTTTCTGATGAACTGGCGGATGTGTTGTTCGTACTCATCTGCCTGGCCAATCAAACCGGCGTGAACCTCACTGATGCGCTCAAAAAAAATCTGGATAAAAAAACAAATCGCGATGCCCAAAGGCATCGCGATAATCCAAAAATTAACTGATCAATGATTTGAAACTATTACACAGCAAGGGTTTGAAGCACTTCGTTCATGCTGCGAACCGCATCGGCGCTTTTATTGAACGCCTCTTGTTCTTCCTGATTCAATTTGTAATCAACAATCGATTCCCATCCATTTTTTCCAATTACCACCGGAACACCAAGGCAAATATCTTTCTGACCGTACTCGCCATCCAATGCTACGCAACAAGGGAATACGCGCTTCTGATCGCGAACAATGCTTTCAACCAATGTGGCCCCGGCGGCACCCGGTGCATACCAGGCCGAAGTGCCAAGCAATTTCGTGAGCGTAGCGCCACCAACCATAGTATCAGCAGCTACTTGCTTTAATTTGTCGGCAGCTACCAGATTGCTAACCGGATGCGAATTCAATGTAGCTAATCGCGTTAACGGAATCATGGTAGTATCGCCATGACCGCCAATAACTACGGCCTGCAAATCGTTCGGCGAACAGTTCAATGTGTTCGACAAATTGAATTTGAAACGCGCACTATCAAGAATGCCGCCCATGCCAATCACCCGATTTTTTGGCAACCCACTGGCCTTCAACGCCAAATACGTCATGGTATCCATCGGATTCGATATCACAACAATAATGGCCTCTGGACTGTACTTCAAAATATTTTCAGTAACACCTTTTACGATCGAGGCATTGGTGCTAATCAATTCTTCGCGCGTCATTCCCGGTTTGCGTGGAATTCCTGAAGTGATCACCGCTACTGATGATCCGGCAGTTTTCGAATAGTCATTAGTACTGCCAATCACTTTAGTATCAAAGCCGCACAAGGTGGCGGTCTGCATCATATCCGCAGCCTTGCCTTCCGCAAAGCCCTCCTTTATATCTACCAAAACAAGCTCCTGGCAAAGTTCGCGGCGCGCAATGTTATCGGCAACTGTTGCACCAACCGCTCCTGCTCCAACTACTGTAATTTTCATGTTTTTGTGTTATTTGTTATGATTGAAAAACGCGGCAAACGTACACCAAAAAAGGATTTTCACAAATGATATTCGTTGGCTGCCATGGCGTCTTTTTCGTATTTTCCTGCCCGCTTAAAAAAGCTGTATGAAGTATATCATTCCCGTTCTCCTCGGCCTTTCCGTTTCGCTCCAAATCCACGCCCAGTGCGGCACCCAAACCACCCCGGAAGTGCTGCAACAATATATCCGCGACGTTAACGCCATGGAATCAATGCGCGATGCCCGGGCCGGCATCCTGCGCATGCCGGTATTCTACCACCTCATTGGCAGTTCCGATCATAAAGGCGTAAAACCAATGGGCGAAGTACTCCAAAGTCATTGCGATCTGAATGCGGCTTATGCCTCTTCTGATATTCAGTTCTACATTGCCGGAATTGATTCGATTTACAACGATGCGTATTACAACTTTACGGGAAATGAAGGCGATCAGGCTATGAACCAGTATAACGTTCCGGATGTATGTAATGTTTATGTTAACAAAAGTCCAAAGGGGTTGTGCGGCTACGCTACCTTCCCAAACACCGGCGCAAATGGGGGTGGAATTTTCTTGAGCGGCGGCTGCTTTGGAACCAATACCACTACACTTCCTCATGAAATGGGTCACTATCTGGGGCTGCTGCATACTTTTGAAGGTTGGAACTATAACCAGGAATTCGTTGATGGCTCCAACTGCAGCAATGCAGGCGACTACTTATGTGATACACCTGCCGATTTTCTCGACTCGCGATGGGCCTGCCCATACACAGGAAACCAAACCGATGACCACGGTGACCTTTACCGCACCGTCATTGATCCTACACTCTATATGAGCTACTCACTCGATAACTGCCAAAATCGCTTCAGCCCATCTCAACGTACGAAAACCTATAACACCCTTCAGAATTATCGCCCCAACCTGCTTGTAAAACCGTCGCCCGATTATAGCGCGGTAGGAACCACAACCATTACCGCTCCAATAGCAATCGATTCGCCGGTCAATGCTTCGCTGGTTACTTTTCGGTGGACGAAGGCTGATAAAGCAACAAAATATTTGTTCACCCTTACCAGCAATTCGCAAACAATTATCTACATCGATACCGTAGTTAACGATACTGCAATTACAATTCCCAACCTCAATGCAAATTGGCCCTATAAATTTTCAGTCAAACCGTTCTCTTATGGTTATACCTGCACACCGGTCAACGGCCCAAATGCCTTCCGCACGGCCACTTTTAAAGTTCCCGTAGCGGTGCAACACAATTCGGCTTGTAATGCTTCTCAAGGTAAAATCACTTTTCCTTCTACCCTTAACGGACAACCTCTCAGCTACAACTGGTCCGATGGCGGAGCGGATACCATGCGCCAAAACCTATCCTCCGGAATATATCCCATCACTATCACAAACACTTCAGGAGCGCAGTCTATTGCGGTAATCGAAGTTACCACTGATCCAGCCCTGCATATCGCCCTCACACCAACCGCAGCCGCCATTCTGTCAAGTGTTACCGGTGGCCGACAGCCCTATTCTTATAGCTGGAGTAACGGTAATAACACACCGGAACTTATTGGCCCCGCGATGAACCAAACCTACTCGGTCACCATAACCGATGCTCAGGGTTGCACAACAACCGCTTCCTGGCTCTATAACTCCATTTCAACCGTAGCCGAAAGTACCGATTTCAAAGTGTTTCCCATGCCTTCTGCTTCAGGAAACTTCACGCTTTCGGTTAACGCTCCCTTTAGCGCTAACTTCCGGCTCCAGGCCTTCCTTCCCGATGGCCGTTGCACTTTCAATACAGAACTCTCGCTCAACTACGGGTCAAATGAAGTTTTGGTGGCTGCCGGTCTTCCTTCAGGAATTTATCTGCTGGAACTATCACACCAAAATTGGTCGGAAAAACTTCGAATATTAGTAACGCGTTAACCAACCGTCTATAATTTCCAGCAGCCAACACCTTTTTCGTAGGAAAAATATAGGCCGTTTTCAGCTTAACACCTGCTAATCTCTACCTTCGCTAAAATCCCCGATTCCGGGGTATGCAGTTCATGAGCAGAACGATTCTAAAATTATTGGGAATTTGCTTGCTGTGCAGCACATCAGGTGCACTTTTCGCCCAAACCGAACTGGTGGGAAAAGTAACGGATAACGACAGCGCCCACGCTCCTTTCTTCCAGGCTTCAGTGGTGCTGATGCAGGAAACCAAAGTCCTCTCCACACAAAAAACCTACTTCGATGGCACCTTTCGCATTCGCGTTAAACCTTCGCAAACCTACCAGATAAAAGTCTCCTTCCCGGGTTATGTCGATTCGATAGTTACAATTTCTACCGATAAAAAATCAAATCTAAAGGATGGCTCACTGGTTATTGCGCTTCAAAAAAATGGATTGCGCCTGATGGGCTACATCCTCGACCGCGCCGGCGAAGACCCCATTCCCGAAGCAGGTCTCATTCTCAAAAATGTGATGACCCGAAAAGAAGACCGCTACATCACCAATAAGGATGGTTATTACAACATGCGGTTAGAATATGAAACCAACTACTCGCTTAAGATCGACAAACGTAGCCCGGGTATCATGAACCACTTTCAGGATACCAGCTTCTACCTATCCACAATTGGTTTTAATAAACCCCTCGACTTTCGTCTCGATATCAAACTGGGCCCGGCCGTTGAAAAGGTGACACCGCGCCCCGAATACGATCCCAAAGCCGTGCCCGACAACAAAAACCTGAAACCGATCATCGAAGTATATGGCATTAAAGATTCGCTCAAAAAACAAGAACAGGATAGAGCCCTCGCAGCCTTAAATGCACAACTCCGTCAAAAAGATTCCATGATCGCAGGAATCGACAAACAACTGGAATCGCTAAAGGCCAACACCAATACCGCGTCTGTTGAAAAAGTAGAAAAACCTTCCGGCAAACACGCCAACCACAAACTCAATGAAGACAGCCTCCTGAACGCTCAAAAAGCACAGCAGCGATTAGAAGCCGATCGCCGTTTCCGCGAAGCTATCGAACTGGAAAAACGCGCCAACGTAGAACGGCAAAAACGCGAGGCCCTTGAAAAACTAAAGCAGGAAGAAATTCAACGCAAACAAATTCAATCTGATTATGAAGCCGCGCTTCAGGCATTGGCCAACAAACGCAAAAAACTAAATGAAGAAGTAGCCGCCTCTAAGGCCCAAAATCAACAACGCGAAGCAGCCGCCTTGGCCGAAAAACAACGAATGGAAAAAGAGGCTGCCGATAAAAAGGCAGAAATGATTCGCTTGCAGAATGAACGGGCCGCCAAAGAAAAAACCAAACGAGAAGAAGACCTTAAGGCCGCTCAATTGCTAAAAGCTCAGGAAAAAGCGTTGGCCGCAAAACTGGCTCAGGAACAAAAAGAACGCAAAGCAAAAGAAGCTGCCGATAAACTGGCGCGTGAAAAAGCCGAAGAGGCCGCCAATGATGCCCTTTTCCGCCAAATTGAACAGGAACGAAGAGAAAAAGCAGAGCTCGCCCGTATCAACAAAGAAAAAGCTGAAAGCGAAAAAAAGATCGCCGAACAACATCGAAATGATTCGCTGGCAGTAGCAGCCCAACTGAAACTGCAGGAAAAACAACAACGCAACTATATTTCCAAACAGCAAAAAGACAACGAACAAAACGAAGCGCTTCTCGCCTCGCGCCGTCAGGAATTAGAACAACAACGAAATCAGCATCTGGCCGAAAAAAACCAAATCGAACAACAAGCTAACGAAGTTCGAAATACCGCTGCATCCTCTCCTCCCCCATCGCCTGAACCCGATCGCTCGGGCGCCGAAAATGCCCGCCAAAACCTTATCGCTTACTATGAACGTAAACTGCGTGAATCTTCCGGAAGCCCGGCTGCTACTGAGGTGCAGCAGGTTAAAATGGTGCGAATTTCCGGACGAATTGTAAACCATCAGTCTGGCCGCCCTATCCCAGATGTTACTATCAACGTGCGCAAATTAAATACTATCGTTTCGCAAGAAATCGTTTCCGACGAAAATGGCGCATATGATTTTCAGATGGACAGCGGCTACTACTACCTCGCTACTTTTTATAAACAAGGCTTTAAGAACGGTAAACAATTGCTCGATCTTACCGATTTCAGCGGCAATTCCTATCAAATGGCGCTACAATCGCTTGAAGTTAAAGAGGAGTTCAGTGTGAACGATAAAATGCCCCTTATTTTCTTCGATAAAAATACCGTGAGCCTGCCCCCCGGAACAATTGAGGAAACACAAGCCATCATCAGCATGATGAAACAAGTGCCGGATCTCACCCTTAAAATTTACGGACTCGCCTCCTGCGATGAGGAAAGCCCCATTATACTTTCAGTTGGGCGCGCTAAAGAGTTCGCCAAATTGTTTCTTCGCGCAGGTATCGAAGAATCACGCATTCGGCTCATGGGCCTCGGTAATTCACAAACCAGAAGCGGATGCAAAACACCAGGCCAATGCACCGAAACCCAACTTCAGGACGATCGCGTACTGATGTATAAAGTGATTAAAGATTAATGAAATCGTTTCTGCTAAAACTCTCAGGCGTAACCCTTATCGCTGCAGGTGGTATCTTTTGCGCCGCCAAAGCCGCATGGCTCAATGGTTTCGAATCATTCTCCTACACCGCCCTTGTATTTTTATTTCTGCTAACCCTGCTCATTTACACCATACTCAAAATGGGGTTCACCATCAAAGATAACAGTCGTTTTATGGCCGTTTTCGCTGTGGCCATCGCCACCAAATTTCTCGTCTCGCTGCTCTTTCTTTCTTACTTCATCTTTATCAAACCCATCACTAACACCAACTTTATCTTCCCCTTCTTTGCACTCTACTTTTTATTTACCGCCCTGCTCGTTTGGGAAATTACAACTACACCCAAAAGTTGATTTCGTTCAAATAAATTCGGAACAAAAAATACCAATCTCAAAAACCGATTACTGAAACTACTGACCGGTACTAATAGCCGATACTTGAAAATTGTTGATGGCGGCAACCGGGCTGTTCGCTGCAAGTCCTCAGGCCGCGGAAGCCTAAAACCTTTGCTGTGTAATCGTTTCGGGCGAATTACGAATTTCAAAATTACGAATTACGAAAGCCCAGGTAAGTCTTAAAAACAAAAGCCTTCTATCTCGTAATTCGTAATTTTTCATTCGTAATTTCTCCGCTGCGGCCTTCCGGGCTTTACGCTTCCATCCCTGCCGCGGGGCAACACCCTCGCCTGAAATTTTTCGTCACGCCTCGCCTGCCACACCTCTTCTACTTCCCCTTCTTACGTAAACACCGCATCGCCATCGCCATCGCGGAACTTTCCCAGGTCGATCTCCCCCATCTGTGCCAGTAGTTTCTTGCTAAAAACATACGGTCTTGCCATAGCACGTTGATATAAAAACCGCGCATCGGTCTCTATGGCCAATCGTAATCCCTCATCAAAAACCGTTAAGGTATTCAGCCGCTCCCTAATCATCAGATCAACTATAAACGCTGCGGCTGATTGCGAGGCATTACCTAAAAAGTAAGGCACAGTTACAAACCCATTGCGAACCGTGATAAACAAAATGGAAGTTAATTTGCCATGCTCATATAATCCCATCAACCGATTTTCAAATCTTGCAGCCCACAACGAAAAATAATAGCGACTCCGGTCGTTACCCTCTTCTGAAGAAGTTAGCCAGGGATGTTTCTGAATCCACTGCAACTCTTCAACACCGCGCCGGAAAAGCGTTTGCCGCTGTTCATTCACCACCAATTGAATAACCTCCTGATCGGTAAACGTTATCGGACGCCAGTCGAAATCATCGCCCTTACTTTCCTTCAAACGCCAATCCGATAAGGCATTCAACAATCGATCGCAAATGGGAAGCACAGCCGCCAAAAATTTTACTCGGTGTAATTTCGGTTTTAAAATTGCGGTGGTATCAAACCGCAGATAAAACCGCTTGCCATAGCGTTTCAACACTTCTCCAAATCGGCCCGAACGTTCATATAACGCTCCTGCTTCCTCGGTAAAATTGGTAATCAATATTTGATCATTCCAACTTTCCATCATGGTTTGAAGCAAAAGCTTTGCAATCCCCGATCCCCGCCTCTTCTCATCTACCCACAAACAACTGAGCCAGCCGCAGTGAATAGCCTGCTCGTTATCCCCATAAATCGTATCGGGTAATACGCCAAGATAACCCGCCATGTCTTTACCATCATAAACCACACACAACATCACATCCGTTTCCTTCAATCTTGGATTATTCAATTGCGATATCGCCCGCAACCTACTGATAGGTATATTGGCACTTTGTTGAAACCACTCCGATTCAATCAAAGCAGCTAGTTCGGCCTTACCATAAGTAACTACTCGTAATGAACTTTTTTTCACGCTCTTTTTACTTTGTGTTTTTGCATGCCGCCTCGTAAAATCGTATAAAGTAACTCGGCCTTCACAACTTCTCCGGCATCAGCATCATAGCCTTCCATCGGCACACGCTGCAGGTGGCGCGGTTCATCTTCGCCTTTGAAACCCGCTCCTCCTAAACAAATTTCTACCCCACCGGCATCCAACAACTCTCTAATCGTTCTTTTCGAAACCCCAGAATCCGTAAAAGGAAAAGCAAAAATACGTGGTTCTGAAAAAACTCCGTGATGCTTCATAATTTCATAAGGTTCTATGGCATCGGCATATTGTTCCTCTTCCGTCAATCTATAAAAGTACGCGTGGCTTTTGCCATGCGAACCAACTTCAAAACCCATAGAGGCCAACTCCTTCACTTCTTCCCAATTCATATAGGGCCGATGTTCGTTTAGAAAATCCTTGAAGTTAATACTGGTGTATTCCGGAATAGAACGGAGATCTTCCTCGCATACAGCAGCCATAAATACGTTTCGTTTTTCAGGAAACTTTTCCGTGAGTAAACTGGCCTTATACCGAAACATCAAATCGCGGTTGCCAACATAATCGGTATTGATATAAAATGATGCGGGAATGCCGCGCGCATATAAAATTGGCGCCACAATTTCGCGCATCTCTCTCAGACCATCGTCAAATGACAGATGCATAGGAGGTTTGGTAAATTTTTTACCGCCTACAATACTTTTAATTGAAGCAGCAGAAACCGGTTCAAAATGATGAAGTAAAATATCCAGATCGTTTTCGAATTGCCGTATATTTTTGAAACGATACAAATGCCTTACATGATCACATTTATCATCTGACACTATATGATAGAAAGGGAGTACGATTTTTACATGCGCACGATTCATTAATCCTGTCATTCCCATTCGGGAAATAACCGGCGCCATGTAACGCACAAAAGCCTTTCTAAACTCCATTCGATTCTATAACTTTAATCCCCCTCTCATCTCTCATCTCTCATCTCTCATCTCTCATCTCTCATCTCTCATCTCTCATCTCTCATCTCTCATCTCTCATCTCTCATCTCTCATCTCTCATCTCTCATCTCTCATCTCTCATCTCTCATCTCTCATCTCTCATCTCTCATCTCTCATCTCTCATCTCTCATCTCTCATCTCTCATCTCCCACTTCCACGCCGTGGCCATCATATCGTAAACCGTAAATCGGGGCTCCCAACCTAAAAGTTTACGTGCTTTTGTGGCGTCAGCACACAATACAGTAACATCTCCGGCTCGCGCTGGAACTATTCGATAATTTAACTTCTCACCCGAAGCAGCTTCAAATGCAGCAATCAATTCCATTACCGTTACACCGGTTCCTGTTCCTAAATTGAAGACTTCGCAAACCGGACCTTCGCTTTTTTCTAAAAATTGTAACGCGCGGGTGTGAGCTGCAGCAATATCCATAACGTGAATATAGTCGCGTACACAAGTGCCATCCCGCGTAGGGTATTCATTGCCATAAACCAGAAATTCCTGAAATTTTCCGGCCGCTGTCGCCGTTATCCTCGGCGTAACATTATAAGTGGCTGTAGGTAGTTCTCCGATTAATCCACTGGTGTGAGCACCACTCGGATTGAAATAGCGCAGCGATACAAATCCGGCCTTAGAACACCTGCTCTGCGCTGCAATCATCTGCTCCCCAATCTGTTTAGTATGCCCATATGGACTAGCAGCGGGTAATAATGGAGTAGCCTCGGTAAGTAATGGAAGCGTCGTTTCTCCGTACACTGAAGCTGATGATGAAAATACAAACCACTTGGTGCCGAAGGTCTCACAGCATTTCAAAACCTGTAATAATGAACCCAGGTTGTTCTCATAATATTCAAGTGGCGCCGCCACCGACTCAGGTACTGATTTGTAAGCCGCAAAATGAATAACTCCATCAGGTCGCTCTTTCTCGAAAATTTCAGATACAACCGTAGCATCACAAAGATTTCCCTCATAATTTCGCAAGGCCTTCCCGGTGACTTTCTCTATCCCTTTGAGTACACGCCTGTCAGAACGTACAAATGAATCAGCACAAACTACTTCATAACCGCTTTCACATAAATCTACAATAGTATGTGAGCCAATGTAGCCACAACCACCGGTAACCAGAATCTTTTTCAAAGTTGCTTAATTGTTCTTCTGCAATTTCAGAAAACAATCGCAAAGCAAAAACATGGAACGCACAACAAAATTGTATGCTCCACAATGCACTCTAAAATCTTCTATTTCCTAAAAATTGAATTTTCCCGAAGCAACCGTACGCCTGATGCCTTCCTCAATAGTAATCAACGGACGTTTAAGCAGCTCTCGCATTTTGGTAGCATCCGGTTTCCGGCGGGTCATGTCGCCTTCCTTCAATGGCGGTAAATGCACGATTTTCGACTTAGAGTTAGTAACGTCAATAATCAATTTGGCTAGATCAATGATTTGCGTTTCATAATCGCTGCCGATATTGACCGTCTGATCGATATAGTCTTCGCTTTTAAAGGCATTATAACAAGCGTCAATATTGTCGTCCTTATAGCAAAATGTGCGCGTTTGAGTGCCATCGCCATAAATGGTTATGTCCCTGCCGGCAATGGCAGCATTTATAAACTTCGACATCACAAAATCCTGACTCTGCTTCGGACCGTAGGTATTGAAGAATCGAAAAATCGTATAATCCAAATTATATTCTTGCTTGTAAGAACGTAAAAAGGCCTCACCAACGTTCTTCACTACAGCGTAAGGTAAACGCGAATTCAATGGGGTGGTCATTTCATTTTGAGGATGTTCGAACGGCTCTCCATAAACTTCTGACGAAGAAGAAAAGAACACTCTCTTTACGCCGGTGTTTTTACATAAGCTTAAGAGGTATTTAAAACCATTAATATCATTCAAAACTGATACCGGATTTAACAAGGTGCGCTGAACACCCACAACCGCAGCATAATGAAATACATAGTCGAATTGATAAGCCATCATCACCGCGGCAATGTCGCGGTAGCCATTAACATCACATTTTATAAATTTCCAACGATCCTGATGAACTTCGGGTAAGCGACTGATATTCCCGGTACTTAAATCGTCAACAATTACAACATAGTTCTCCTTATCCTCGATCAAACGATCAACCATGCAACTGCCTACAAAGCCGGCACCGCCAGTCACTAAAATTTTTGTCATGCTATTGAATATTATGAGATCAAATCCATTAAATAACGGCCATAACCGCTTTTCATTAAAGGTTCTGCTAAGGCCTTCAATTCAGATGTTGAAATAAAATTCTGACGCCAGGCTTCCTCTTCAATACAACCCACCTTTAAGCCCTGGCGGTGTTCAATCACTTGCACAAATTGTGACGCCTGCATTAAGGAGTCAAAAGTGCCGGTATCTAACCACGCAGTACCCCGATCCAGAATTCCAACTTTCAATTTACCATTGTTAAGATATACCTTATTTACATCAGTAATTTCCAGTTCACCTCTCACACTCGGCTTCAACTGTTGCGAGATCTTTACTACTTCATTGTCGTAAAAATAGAGGCCGGGTACCGCATAATTCGACTTTGGCTTTTCCGGTTTCTCTTCAATAGAAATAGCTTTTCCATCTTTATCAAATTCAACAACCCCATATCGTTCCGGATCAGAAACATGATAGGCATAAACCACACCGCCGTCAGGATTGTTATTAGATTGAAGCAACTGGTCTAAGCCGCTTCCATAAAAAATATTGTCACCAAGTATCAGCGCCACTTTATCATTTCCAATAAAATCGGCGCCCAAAATAAATGCTTGCGCTAAACCTTCCGGTTTTGGCTGAACGATATAAGAGAATTTACATCCATAACGCGCCCCATCTCCAAGCAATCTCTCAAAATTTGGAAGGTCCGTAGGCGTAGAAATAATCAGAATTTCATTGATGCCTGCTTTCATTAATACCGAAAGCGGGTAATAAATCATGGGCTTGTCATATATCGGCATGATTTGCTTGCTGATAGCATAGGTGATAGGATAAAGTCTTGTTCCACTTCCACCGGCCAATATGATACCCTTCATACCTTAATTTTGCGCACAAATAAACAAATTTTTGATACTGATTGGAATGAAATCATGCCCACCGATAAAATTAGATATCAGCCATTCGTTTAAAAAGAAAAGGGAGCCTGGCGGCTCCCTTTTCTGTAATTATCTGAAAAGATTAGTTACGAATGAACACTTTTTTGCTAACCAACTTATCTCCCATCTTCACTTTAACAATTACATAAGCTGCTTCCACCGAATCTATGGCTTTCACATATGTTGTTGAAGTAGTATGATGTTCGTTAGACAATTCTTGACCAATCAGATTGTAAACTTGAACTGTAGCATCAACTCCTTTCAACTTAGTGAAGTCAACCATCACACGGTTTTCAAAAGAGAAGATATTGATTCCGTTAGTAAGCTGAACTTCATTAACACCATTAACGGAAGAAACCGTAATGGCCTGTGAAGTTGTAGACTGACAACCATCGGCATTTGTAACTTTTAATGTTACTGTGTAAACACCTGGATTAGCATACTGGTGAGCAACAGTATTGCCAGTAGCAACTGCACCATCACCAAATGTCCATTCCATAGTTACAGCACCTGTAGTTGTGTTATTGAAATTCAATTGATCATTCACATGAGCTGTAGCAGCAGATGCCGAGAACGAACCAACAATTCCTTGAACACCACCAACAGTAACCGCTTTAGAAGCAACATATCCGTTAGCATCTACCAAACTTATGGTATAAGAACCTGCATTAACTGGCATAGTAACCGGATTGCTACTGTTAATTGTACCGTTGCTGATTGCTGTACCTGCTGCATCTTTCAATGTATAAGTCCAGCTTGCAGTTCCAGGTTGTGTCAACTCGATAGAACCAGAAGTATTACAAGAAGCCTGAGTAGTTGCAACCTCAATTGGTGGAGTAAAGTGTAAAACGAAACGATTCCAGTTGTCACCAATCGCAGTAGTGAAGGTGTAAACATGGTTAGCACGAACATCAATCCAGTTTCCACCCACCTTACGATCTTCAAGGAAGATATAAGAAGTAGCATCAAAATTGGCAAGATCCGCAGCGTCAAATGTCATAGTATACTGACCATTAACACCTGGCTCGAAGCCCATTTCAACTGATGGAGTTTCAGAAATCGACTTGAATGCATTCACACTCATCCAATCGCTACTTGTTGAATTTCTCAAAGTATACAACGTTGCGAATCCAGGTGAGCTATGGAATTTGTTCGCATCATATTGCGGATCAAATCCGGCAGTCGCATCACTATTAAATTCTATACGTGTAATATCCTTGTTACCAGCATGGTCAACTTCAATAGACAATGAATTCTCGGCATTTTGTTTATTGAAGTGATAAGTAGAACCTTGGTTAGTGTTCCGTTCGTTCTGATAGAACTTATAAGTAGCAGAACCACCAGGGTTAGTTTTATGTACCATGAAGCCTTGGAAAGCTGGGAACTTAGCTGTTGCACCGGCTCCTGTTGTTTTAGCCTGGAAGGTTCCTTGGTAAACACCAGATGGAACATAAACCTGTACCTGTGCATCAAATCCGTCAACAGTACGATCGGTAGTCATGTCAATAGAAGATGGATATGGGTTACCCACAATGCTCCAACCACTATTGAATGTATGACTTGTTGGTGTTAGGAACGACCAGTTGCTGTTGGTTAAGCCTCCAATCGTTTTGTTTCCTGTGTTTGCAGCACCTTTCAAATCAAACGAACCACCCGAAACCAGATAAGCTGAATATCCACGTGCTACATCCATTGGAGTAGTTTCTGCCAGAGCTTTCCAACCAACCATGAAACAGTTTGCAGGAGAAGTTGCTGTAGGCACATGGGATTCATCCCACTGGAAGTAAGAACTATAATCAGAGTACCAAACCAATGAATCTTCAGAACAGTTACTTGCAGGAGTCAGCCAGTTGTTATGACCGCTACCGTAAGCACCGCTTCCAATATCAACCAACGTAGTACCGCTAACAGGAGAAGACACATAGTGTTGCCATGTACCACCACCTCCAACATAACGCTGAACAGTAACATTTCCAGTTAATGTACCGGTATTTGTACCGAAATCATTGATGTAAGCTACCGAATCAGTGCTAGACGACAGCAAGGTACAATTTGAACCATTCAAATCAAAGTTACCGGTCTTCAAGGTTAAACCACGGTAGATGCTGATGTTAGTTGCAGTTGGTAAATTGATTTTCACGTTACCACTAGTATTATTAATTACCAATTCATCAAACTTCACATCACCATAGATATCCTGAGCAGTTGTACCGTTAAGGATCACTTTACCGCTACCAACAACATATGATTTTGTAACACCATTATAACCAGGCGACTTCCAATTTTTACATACAGAAAGGTCTTTACCAGCCAAAGTAACTTTTGAAGCATTACCCATCAACATATTACCAACTTGAGCATTTGCTGAAGACAGCGTCGGATATCGGCTCAATCCTGTTGGAATTTCAATGTCAAAGTTACATGTATTAGGTACAACCGGCGGAGTCCAGTTGGCAGCATTATGCCAGTTGGTATCTACTGATCCGTTCCATACCACATTGCAGCTTGTGCTAACGAATACATTCACCGTATCTCTGCGAGAGCAACCATTCAAGGCAGTATTTGTAAGATAGTACGATTGACTTGAAGGAGGTTTAACATATACGGTATCCTTACAAGCAGCAGGAGTGTAGCCTGTAGTATAACCTGCATCTGTATAAATATAAGTAGGTGAACCACTGGATGTCCAAGTTCTGCATCCTACTGAATTACTGAAGCCAACCATTTCGAAACTATCAATAGCCCAATAGTAACCAAAACGAGTACGGTATTCGTAACGAATCTTCACATTGGCGTTATTGAAATAAGCAGCACCTAAGTACGCAGTATCCCGATTAGGAACAGTTGCGCTTCCCTTAGTAGAAGTATAGTTTCTTAAGGTATCCCAAGTAGTACCATTGTTAGGACTAGCCAAAACCCAAGCCGAATCCGGAGCACTCCAAAATCTGAAATATTGCAACCAGGTTACGCCAATCTTAGCATAAGTACCGGTTGTATTTATAGTAGTACTTGTAAGCGTTGTTCTCAAAGCACTACCAGAAACCGAGGCGCTATCAGCATCAGCAATTACAAAACCACTTGCAGGATTGGTCACAGAATAGGTAGCCGCAGTAGATCCTAAAATAGGTGGAGTAGCGCGATGATGGAAGTACGCTGCACTCAGCACCGTTCCTCCAATGTAGGTATTATTGATAGTCCATCCATTCAAACCGGCATCGAAGTTATTACTTGCAATTCGAGCTACTGGCAAAGTGTCTGGGGTAATAGTATTGGTTGCATTCAATTTTGTGCCTACACCAATACAAACTGTTGGATCACCTGCCAAAACCGGTTTGTCTGGAGCTTCCCGAACTGTAATACCAATGCTCTTCACATTATAGCAAACCGGAGATGTTGTTGCATCAGTAGCCGTAACTGTGTAAGTAGTATTGGCCATTGGTGATGCAGTTTTAGAACTACCGGCACCAAGACTATTATCCCAATTATAAGTGTAGTTAGTATTTGCAGAACTTACACTAAGGGTAGTAGATTGATCCTGACATATATTAGTTGATGTAGCACCAACTGTAATCGCAGCAGGAGCTGTATAGTTCATCACATACATCACACGTGTTCCTTGACAAAGAGTCTTCACGTGCCACAGGTAGAAGAAGTAGTAGTAAGGTGAATTCCAACTGTTGTTAATGATGAAGCTATTATCAGCACTTGCAAAATAGAAGGAGCTACTTCCCGTATTACGGAATAAATTTGAAGTACCCCCCGTTGATACAGCTTTATATGCGCCTGATGTCAATGTCTTATTAACAGGAACATAAACTCCACCATGACCAAGCATTCCAGAAGTAACAGTAACATATGCTGAAGAGTCGATTTTATTACCGGTAGCAGAATCCAAGAATACCACGCGAATAGTTCCGGCAGTAGTTGGATACATCAAAATACTGTCGATCATCACACTTCCCGAAACACGGAAGGATGTCCATTCCGTGTTAGAACCGGTTGCACCATAATCACTACCGGAAGTATAAGAAGAATCTGGACCAACAACAGAAGCTACTGGCGTTGGATCCTGAGCGCCAACATACAATGTATCTTGTTTAGTAACTGTACGCAAAAACGGAGAACCCGATCCTACTTGAGTGCCACCTGTTGCTTTTGTATACCAAACTATGGTATTTGAAAGATCAGTAGGTGTGGCATTCAAATTCACATCTGTTGTTCCACAAACATTTTTAGGTCCATCTGTAGAAGCTACAGAAGGATTATTCACAGTTACATTTACTGGAACATAAGTAGTACTGGTTACCGCTGTACCGTTACAGTAAATCACTACTCTGTAATAACCTGAAGCTGATGGAACATAATTGAAGTTAGGACTTGCCTGTGGACCAGCAATGACAGAATATGTACCACCGGCCGTTGTAGAATATTCTAATTTGTAAGTCTGATTAGACAATGCCGGAGCTCCAGGCACCATTGTAAAAGAAACTGACGGGCCATAACACATTCCTGCAGTTGCCGTTGAAGTGGTGGTGTAACTAGAACCATAAGTTCCTCCACTGCAATCAGGTAAAGGGATTACATTGAAGGTATAATCTTCAACCTCACCATTACCAGAACTTAATGAACAAGCTGACGGTGCCGTAGAGTTGTAATCAACCACCACACGCATTCTCGTATTACCTGAAAGAGCTGTTAAAGGTATTGTGAAACTACCAGTTTGGTTAGTGGTATAATTATAAGCTGTTGTAGTAAACGCTTTTTCATCAGTCGAATTGAAAACGCCATCATGGTCATAGTCAATATAGATTGCAATACCAACTCCTCCTGTAGTATTATAGGTTACACTGAAATTCACTGCATTTCCTGCTTGCTGAGAAGCACTCAGCGAAGTGTAATCACCATAACCACCTAAAGAATAAGTTGTACCAGTATTACTAATGTTAGTTACACCTAGCGTAGTTGAGAAATCAGTGATATAGTAGGTAGAACTAGATCCGGAAATTGCACAATATCCGATTTTACGAGTACCTGCGGGATCCAGAGCTGACCCAGGCTGGGTGCCAGGAGCTGTTGCGCCACCGGCAGCAGTGATGGTAATGTCACCTGCATTAACTTTTGCATCCACAATATTCCCGAATACGGCACCCGCCGAAGTATTTACACGTATCCATAGATAATTGGTACCTGCAGCAAGGGCAGTAGTCAAACCGCTAAAGGTTGCACTGCCAGCGCTCAATGATTGACCCGTGCCAATTTGAGTTGAAGGTGCAGTAGCCGTTCCCGTCCACAGAGTTACACCACTTGCGGCAATATCTGAAGCGCTTGCACCGGTATAAGTAACCTTCAATGAGTTCAATGTTTGCGTTCCTAACGAACCAGATACCGGAATAGCAATTCGTAACAAGTTATTATTTGTGGAAGATGCAGTCATGTCACCGGTTACCTGCAACGCACTCATCGTTCCAATGGTTCTCGGTGTTGGTGCTACAATCGTAACCACATAATCAGTACATGAACCGTAACTCATACCAGTTAAACAAGCATTGCTTGTTGTTATAGCAGTACTATATCTGTTAAGCACGCGCATATGTGTTGCACCCAAGGTAGCACCGCCCGGGATTGTTACCGTAAGGGTACCGCTTGAACTTGCAGCAATAGTAGAACCTGACACAACGCCTTCAGTTGCCTCGTACACACCATTTTGATTAAAGTCAATCCAAATACCAACATACTGGGCACCTCCCGAACCAATTGTAAAGTTGGCCGTGTAACCTACACCTTGTTCCAGATTGGTTGTAGTTGTTGAGGCTGGTATAAACTGGAAGTTATTTGGTAACGCTCCTCCGCAACCAGGAGTTGAGGAAAGTGTATTCAAACTAAATGCAGTAATAATATCATTGGAAGTACAAGAGTTTGTATAAGTTGGCAAACAGTATCCTATAACCACATTTCCAGCAGGGTTAATGGTTGTGGCTGGCAGCGGAGCCGTCGCAGTTGCACCTCCGGTAGTGCTAAACGTTAAACCTGACGAAGGCAAAGTTACATCTACCAGATTATCAATAACCGCAGTAGCAGAAGTATTAAAACGCAGCCAGATGAAATTGTTACCAGAAGAAATCGCCTGAGTTAAACCGGTAAAAGTAACAGTACCACCGGAAACACTAACAGAAGAACCTATTTGGGTGGATGGCGCAGTTGCAGTACCCGTCCATAATGACATGCCACTTGCTGCAATATCCGAAGCGTTAGTTCCGGTATAATTAAATGTAACTCCGGTCAGCGTAACAGTACCTGATGAACCTAATGCTGAAATTACAACACGCATCAGATTATTGTTTGTAGAGCTATTTGGAACCATCGCAGGCGCTGTGGAATGATCAGCCAGTATTGTTGAAACATTCAAAGGTCCTGTGGTACCAAATCCAATATAAGGGTGTGCTACTAAGCTATCCTTGGCAATAGTAATGGAAGTATACATCCAATTTGGTGTACCTGTAACGAAGGTAGAACCACTACCCATAACAGAGTAAACGCCACTTGCTGTAGAAGAATAGCCCAAAGCATTTCCACTTACCATTGATGCATCGCCGGCACCTACCGCCATAAAGGTTAAGTTTGCCGGATTGGTAATAGAATGACTCCAGTAACGGCTGGTTCCAAGGGTCAATAACGTTGTACCATCAGCAGTTCCAGTGTTACCATCAAAAGCTTCAGCAGTAATAATTATAGGACCGCTTGCTGTTGTATTTGGTCCCATATAGATTGGATTATAACCACTCTTACCAACCGGGAATGTGGTTGCTGCACCACCCATGCTACCGCTAAGAGAAGTGCTAGCTGCAAATACCCGAGCAAATGGCCCTTTGATCATGTTGGTAGCGCTACCTGTACCGCTAAAGGTACCAGCTGTAGGAGTTCCCACTACCGAACCTAATTGTAACAGGTTAGTGCTGCTGGTATTAACAATACCACTGGTCATTGTAAGAGTACCCGTAGTGCTAAACGGCAAATTAAGGTTAACACCTGTTGCATTATTATTGTTAATTGTTAACCCTGCAAAATTAGCGGTAGGAGAAGATGCCGCATTGCGGAAAGTTCCTGCTCCACCAACATTCTGAGTAAATGTAGAAACCGCTGCACCTGTGCCAGAATAGCTAGCCAATAATGTAGTCGAGGTATTTGTATAAAATCCACCAGAATTTACAGTAAAGTCTCGAGCTACAGATACGTTGGTGGTAGTATTGATTTCACCACCGTTATTGATAGTTAAATCGCCTCTTACAGCAAATGTGTAGGTATTTGATTTCACAAAGCGATTTGTTCCGGTAGGACCATTAACGATTACCGTACCGAAATTCAATCTATTTGAGCCAGGCCAAAGATAAACATAGAAACCATTAGCAGCACCAGCGTCAGTAGATGTTCCGTCACCAAAAACCAAAGTATGGTTAGGAGATACATCTACGTTAGCTGTAGAGTTGGTGTATTGTAAGGCATAATTGGTTGAGGTGGTATGCGGATCAATGATCGTCAATGTTCCGCCCGTCCAGTTTAAGTTTTGAGATGCCAGATTGAGAATATTAGTACCGGAGGGTACGCTATTCGCCACAACGCCAGCGGCATTACCATCAATATTGATATTACCACCGCTTTGATTAAAAGTGGAATTGGCTGTGCAACTGATAAAACCATACACATTTAAAGTACCAGAAGAAACACTTAATGTACCGTTGTTGGTTAAACCAGCGAAACGGGTAGTAGCCCCTGAAGTGCCGATATTAACGGTACCACCGCTAATGTTCAACTGGGCTGCTGCCGCTGTTGTTAAAACCGAACCGGAAGCTGCAGGTGCTGTAATAGTTAATGAACTTCCAGTAACATTAATGATAGAAGTTCCATTCATGGTTACTGTTTTAGCCACGCATGCGCCTGAACTGCCATCAATAGTAACCGTATGACCCGACATAATGATAGGATTGTCAGAAGCTGTTGGCGCTACCCCGGTATTCCAGGTGCTACCCACTTCCCACTTACCTGAGGTAACAGTATAAAAGCCTAAGTCGGCCGAATTCACACCGATATAATGAGCGGCTCCGGTCAAGTTCGCCAGAGTGAATGCAGAACGGTTTGCAATTGGTGAGGCCGCAGTACCTGTTCCTGCAACATGCGTTTGAAGCGCACCGGCTGCTTGAACCAAACGAGGAGCTGTGCCTGGGGCAGCGCTCAAAATAACAATACCATCGCCACTTAATCCTAACGACAACGTAGTTGCTCCAACATTTATACCGTTACCGGAGCTAAATGACCAACTCGCCGCTGATTGACGGTTAACGGTATATGCGCCATCGGTAAAGCTTACCGTATTTAATCCGGCCGCATCGTTATAGGTTGCAGTAATAGAACCTGCTGTGGTCCAGGCCGCGCTTCTTGCCATAAATACACTTCGATTCGCGCCCTTAGAGAAGGGGAAAACCGGAGTAGTTGACGATAGTGTGGTAGGCAACGTTGTTGTAGTCAAAAAGCGTTTGAAACTTCCATTGTTTACACCGCCGGCAGTCCACGATAAGGTTCCTACAGTACTCACGGTAACACCAAGAATAATGGTATTACCAGAAAGGTTTACATCACCTGCTTTAAATGTTAATGTACCGGAAACTGTACCGGTATTGGTTGGACCACCGCTTACACACAACAAGCTGTTGGCATCTGAAAATGTAACACCCGAAGCATTAGAATTATTAATTGTTAAAGATGAGAAGTTAGCTGTAGAGGCTGCATTGGTTGTAGCATTGCGATAAACGCCGGTACCAGAAACCGTTTGAGCCAAATTAGTTGGTCCTGCAGTTCCGCCCACAAATGATGCAAAATTGACTGTACTCGTATTTTGCATAATTCCGTTATTCGTAAGATTTCTACCTATATATACAACCGTGGTTGGATTGAAGATACCGCTCGTTATTGTAAGGTCACGAGCAATACCGAAAGACCAAGAACTTAACAATGCAGCGCGGTTGCCGGTGCTACCGCTATTCAACACAAAATTTCCAAAAAGAAAACGACCTGAGCCTACCCATGTATTTATCGTAAATCCACTAGTATTAGCCGTTGCATCAGTAGAGGAACCGTCGCCGAATTGAAATACATGCGTAGATGTATTTGCTGTATTTACATAACTGCCGTTATTGTAGCTAAATGAAGCGCCTGTTGATCCATAATTCGGGTCAACAATCACTATCGAACCAGCGGTAAGCGTTACGGCAGAGGTAGTTATTGCAAAGATATCAGTACCTGCAGCAACACTACCTGTAGCACCGCCTGCATTATTTCCGTCTACCGTAATGGTACCGCCACTTTGGTTGAATGTAGAAGCAATAATCACATTCCCATTCACATTAACAGCACCACCGGAAACGGTAAATGTTCCACCGGCTACATTAAGTGTAGAGTTAAAAGCGCCGGCATATCCTATGTTCAGCGTATTTGCCGCTACGGTTAAACTACCTGTATTGATAGTTAACTTCCCTACCGAAGCCGTGCCCGTTAATGACAATGCCGATGCATTTTGTATCACAAAATTATCGGCATTGCTTATGCTCGCTGGAGCAGAACCGGAACCATCCGTATTCGTTCCCCACGTAGCAGTGGCATTAAAATCGGTTGCAGCAGCCTTTGAGTAATAAGTGGTCTGCGCAAAGGCCGACATACCTATTACCACAAACAGGAGGGATAGTGCTGTTTTGATGGAAAATAAAGTGTTCTTCATAGTCTGTTTTACAGTTTTGTTTAATAGGGCCCGTAAACTTAACAAAAATTTATTCTGTCCAAAACAAAAATAAATTCTTGTAACTACAAAGGTCCCGTAACAAAAAAAGACGATGAATCCCATGCCAAAGATCATGAATATGATCAATTGGTTTATAATATATTGATATTCATTTAATTAATTTACGATAGGCATCCGTTTTTGTAAAATTCCACGTTGTATCTTTCCTTTTTTCTGCACATCTGAGTAGCCGGAAGTGGTCGAAAAATCAACTTATACGGGCAATTTGGGCGAAAGTTTCTGATGAAATTTTACGTTTGTAAAAACAAATTTTGATGAAAACGTTATTTCTAACAGCACTTTTTGCTTTGACCGGCTTGTTTTCCTACAGCCAACAGGTTTCCGGCGTTTACGATGAAAAAAAACAGGAAGAAATGAGAATGAACGCTTCTTCCCACACCTATAGTTATTTGCAGTTCACCTCTACTGCTGCCATAAATAACGGCGTAATAGGCGATGAAATTGTAGAGGCAAGTGGAAAAACTTCATTAATGGAGCTTTCCGAAAAAAGCACCAACACCATGGAAAGAAAAATGGCAGAGGTTATTCAGCAAAACCACAATAGCTCCTCAATCGACCTTTTGAACCAGTTAGGCAGGTATGGCTATAAACTCATTAGTGTTGTTCCTATTACCGAAGTAAAATCTCTTAAACGCGTTTATCTGGTGATGCGTGAACAGTAAACTGCCATTATTGGCCTTTTTTCTTTGTGTTTCGTCATTCAGTTTTGCAGGATGGGGCGACACCACTCGCATTAAGCAACTTGGCGACTCGGCTTGGGCTGTTAAGGCATCTGACATTAATCTTGCAAAAACGTTATCGGAACAAGAACTTCAGCTGGCCTTGTTGTTAGGCGACAAAAGATGGGTAGCATTTGCTTATAACGACCGAGGTACTATAGAATTCCTTCTCGGCAATTTCCTTGAATCGGAAAAATTGTGGCAAGCAGCTTTAGCTATCCGTCAAAAAGCAGGTGATCAGGAAGGAGCGGTAGCCACATTAAGCAAATTGGGCAGTTTGTATACCAAACGAGGAGATTTTAAGAAAGCCCTGGAAGCGCAACTGGCGGCGTTAAAGTACTACGAAAAGTTGCAGCACTCGAAAAATGTGGCACTCACCTTAAGCAACATTGCAACGCTATATTGCGAACTTTCTAATTCGGAAAAGGCGAATGAGTATGCTTATGCCGGTTTAGCAGCATCCGAAAAAAGTAATGACAAACAAGCGCTGCAAAATGCAAAGTGTGTTCTGGCGCGCAGTTTTATGATGAAGAACAAAACCGATAGTGCATTGATCCTATACAGAAGCGCACTATTAAATGGTTATGAGATCAACGATCTGTATACCCGGGGCATCATCTATAATAATCTGGCCAGTGTTTGGGAAGCTCAGGGTAAACAAGATTCTGCATTAAGGTATTTTTTACTAGCCCTTGAAAATGCAGTAGCCACCCAGAACAAAGGCGGAATTTGCCGAAATGCAAATGCTGTAGGTCTGAAATATCTGGAACGCAAAGAGCCTGATAAAGCAGCGCCTTATTTAGAACAGGCGATTACGATTGCGAAGGCTATTGATCAGCGCATGGTTGTTTATGGTGCTTCTGCAAGCCTGGCGGAGTATTATCGTCAGAAAGGCGACTATAAAAGAACGAGTGAATATCTGGAAGACTATATTCAGGTTAAGGATTCGATTTATCAGGACAATTCCGCTAAAGCCATTGCGGAGATGCAAACTCGTTATGAAACTGAAAAAAAACAACAAGAAATTGAAATAAAGAATCTGCAACTAACCAGAAGAACCATACTGCTGGTTGTAGTTATTGCGTTATTCATCATCAGCGGCTTTATTGGCTATCTAATTTATCATCGTACCAAACTGGAACAACAAACGGTACTTCAGGCTGAAATGCTGAAACAGCAAGAATTACGCGCGAAAGCGGTACTCGAGGCCGAGGAACAAGAGCGGCAGCGGATAGGAAAGGACCTTCACGACGGTGTGGGTCAATTGCTATCAGCGCTAAAATTGAATCTCTCTAACTTTATCTCACAATTATTGCCACAGCACGGGCCTGAAACCAATACCCTTAAGAATTCAATTGATTTGGCAGACGAGGCAGTGCGCGAAGTACGCTCGATTTCGCATAATCTGATGCCGAATGCTCTATTGAAATCGGGTTTAGTAAAGGCGGTGCGCGATTTTGTTTCAAAAATCGATAGCGAAAAACTAAAAGTGACCTTAGAAATAACCGGGTTAACAGAGCGATTGGATCAAACCGTTGAAACCGTTGTTTTCAGGTGTATTCAGGAGTTGATGAATAACATCATCAAACATTCAGAAGCTACCTCCATTACCATTCAGTTACTTCAATTCGATAAGGAGTTAACGCTTTTAGTGGAAGACAATGGCAAAGGATTTGATACCACACTTGAAAACGAGGGAATCGGTTTGAAAAACTTACAATCGCGCGTGGCATTTTTAAACGGAACCATGCACCTTGATAGTTATCCGGAAAGAGGAACTACTGTAACAATTGAAATCCCGCTGTAATTACTTTTTACCACCTCCTCCGTTCAGGCGTTCATTTTGTTCGAGATTTTTTCGTTTAAGCGCATTTTTATTCTTACCAAAAGTATAGGTAAGTGTTAGAAATACCGTCCGATTAATATTTTTCCAGGAGCCTTCCGTATGCAGGCTGGTGTTATTTACGTACCAGGCCCATTTTTCAGTATCCAATAAATTTTGGCCGGAAAGGGCCACCGTAAAATGATCTTTGAAAAATGACTTTCGGATACTGGCATTGAGCATACCCCATGGCTTCGTTCGGCCTTGTATGAAAGCTTCGCCGGTATTGACCAACCCATTAATGTCCAGCACCGTATTTTTCCAGAATTTAAAGTTTACATCGCCCCATAGCTGATAGGCAGACCCCGTTACCGGCCCGGTATTCACGCCTTCTTTAAAGTCGAAATGTTGCAGCATATAAATATTATTCAACTGTAATTCCATCCATTTGGTAACCTGAACCTTCATATAAAAACTGGCATTGAAGCCTTGTCCTGAGCCACCATTAATCACACCCCCGCGAGCGATTCTATTTTCATCGATACGGGTTGATTCATTAAAAATATCCTTTGAAAAGTATCCTTCTGCATTGATGGAAAACATGTGCTGTTTTACCATTGCGGTATAGGAGGCGCTAACGTTGTGAACAAAAGTTGGCCGAAGGTATGGGTTGCCCTCCCAGGTACTGTATTGATCGAAATACGTTATGGAGTTGTTGAGTTGCTGAAATGAAGGGCGCTGCACACGGCGGCTATAACTGATGCTCACATTATGCATTTCGTTTATAGCGGCATTCAACGAAGCATTTGGGAAGAGGCTCAGATAATTTCGCTCCACGGCACCGGTGCTGCTTTTGATAAGTGTATGTTCGGTACGCAGACCGGCAGCATACGTTAACCATTTGGTGGCTTCGCCGGAAAGTATGATGTAAAAAGCAGCTATATTTTCGGTATAACGAAATCCATTTGAAAGCAGTGCATTTCTTCGGTATGCGCCGCCTAAGCTGTCATACACTTCAAAAACATTATTGTTCAGCGTGGTTTCATTCCGCAACCCTGTTTCCAACTTTTGACCTTTAAGTTTTAAGGGTTCTGAATAATCTAATTGAAAGATGAAGTTGTGAATATTGTTCTTAGGATAACTATTCCTGTACAACGAATTGGCGGGTTGAATGATTCCTGAACCATCGAAGCCCATTGAACTGAGCCGATTTGCCGAGCGGCCATTTACATAAGTTTGAGTGAATTGCACATCCAGTTTTCGCTCGGTAGTGTCATAAGATTTCGAGAATGCGAAATTGTTAGTTAACGAGAAATTATCGTCCACACTCAACGATTGCGATTCATATTGCTGTAATACATTGCCATTTTCGCTGTGATTTACAGAATGAGAGGTTCCCGGCCACTGATTGTGCCCTATATTTATGTTGCCGGTGTAGGTAAACGTATTCTTATCATTGATAAAATAATCGAACCCGGCCTTCACATTGTGGTTCAAGCTTTTTTCGGTGCTGGGATTATGTAATTGGTATACCGTTACCGAATCGCCAACAGAAATTTTTCTGGTTTCATTGAACTCATGACCTATATGTTGCCAATTTGTAGCATAACTTGCAAAAAGGTTCAGCTTATTTTTCCGATAGTTCAATGTCAGATTTCCATTGATTCTTTTAGTGAGACCATAGGCTAAACTTGCGGTGCCATTTAAACCATCGGCTTTACCTTTTTTCAATTTGATGTTGATGATTCCGGCATTGCCATTTGCTTCATAGCGTGCAGATGGATTGGTGATGAGTTCGATACTTTCGATGGCATTAGCGGGAAGTGATTTCAGAAAGGCCTGAAGGTTAGTTTGCGCCATCACCGAAGGTTTTCCATCAACATAAATTTTCACGCCTTGTTTTCCCACCATACTCACATTACCTTTCTGATCGAGCGAAACGCCCGGCATATTCATCAGCACATCCTCGGCGGTACCGGTTTGATATGTTGGGCTTTGTGCCACGTTGAGAACCGTTTTTTCTGAGTTTCGTGTAATTACCGGTTTTGTTGCGGCCACCGATACTTCCTTTAATTGTTTGGCAACTGTTCGCAATGAAATTTGGAGTGTTGTATCGCCCTGAACATTGACCGGCTGCTGCAAAGGTTCATATCCCAACAAATTTACACGAAGCGAGTAACTTCCTGCAGTCACTTTTTCAAAATCGAATTCGCCACTGGCGATAGTTGTAGCACCGGCGATCCATTGATTGTTGCTGAACAGCGATACGGAAACAAATTCCAACGGATTGCCAGAAACAGAATCGATCACTTTGCCCTGCACTTTAAAAATCTGCTGGGCCATTGTATGCATACCAATGAATGTGATAAGAAGAAGTAGTAGTTGGCGTTTCACGCGGTAAATGTAAAGTAGAGCGGTGTTATGAAATTGTAAAAATGCAGCAAAGTGAGAAAAAGCAACTGAAACACGAAAAGCGGAAACCCTTACTGTATCATGATTTTAGCGGTTCTTGTTGCAGCAGCTCAAAATTGTTTCGGCCAGGAGTTTATGGCTACCCGCGGTAGGGATGGCAGCGGAAAGCCCGGAAGCCGCGCCACTGCAGCATTTCAAGAATCACAAACGTTATGCCGCGGCTGAGGACTTGCAGCGAACAGCCCGGCATCCGCCATAATCAACAACAAATCATCAATTACGAATTATGCAGGATTAGATGACTGCCTTAAACGGCAGGCACTATATCATTTTTTATAACATAAGTTCCGGCAATTTTATCGTGCCAACCTTGTTTGTGGTCATCGAAGATCACCCAAATGAAGCCCAATGCGAAAAAGGAAGAAAGATACTTTGATAAAAACCGAAGTATCGAATCTTTAGGTTGCAGTTTTTGGAAAGAAGTAGTAACCACTTTCAGGCCCATTATTTTTTTCCCTAAAGTTCCTTGCCAGGATGATGTTTCGCAAAGCACGTAGTACAGCATCACCAGTAACTCAGCAAAGAGCGCTTCCTTATTGAATAGATTATGGTAATTCCACATTTCAAAATCATCATAACCCCAATGCATCAGTGTAAAGAAGAGCGTCCACCAAATCAAAAATCGATCGATTAAAAAGGCAACCAGGCGGCGCATAAAACTACCGTAGTAGTTTACAGATAATGTTTGCATAGTATATATCGTTTTAGTTGTCAGAATCTTCTTCGTCTTCTTCGTCTTTTTCATCTTTTTCGCGGCGATGCGACTTATGTTTAGGTTCAGCCGGTTCGTCAACGGCTTCGCAGCCCGTGCAGAACACTTTGCCTTCCTTTACGCTGAAATCGCCATTGGCAAAGTTGATTTCGTTAAACTTCCGGTCGCCTTTCACCACGGCCTCCAGTTCATCGATATTCTTTCCAAAATAAACATGGCGGCCCTCGGGAATTTCGATACGCAGTTTCACCCGTTGTGCCCGCCATTTGCCGGTCTTGCTCACTTCAAACTTACTATCCAATTTCATAAGGCTATCGGTTTGAGAAAACTTATAGCGTACCATTTGGATGTTTTTCCTGGCATCGGCTACGCTTCTTCCGCGGCTGAACATGATTTGCTCCATATGAAAAGCACTGTCGGGCGAAACGGCCAATTCGATACGGGGACTTCCGAGTGTGAAACCATAATCAGTTTGTCCGATTCCTGTGATGCTGAAAACACTTTCTTCATCATCCTGAAAGGAATTCACATTTATAGAATTTCCGAAGGTATCCATCAAATCGACATAAAGCGCACGATTGGAAGGCTGCGCTAACTGCAGCGCCTTATTTTCAGTTGCGGTGCTTGTAAAATCGCGCCAAACATTTCCGGAGATATAAACCAGCAAGGCCACACCCGAGAGCCAGAGGAAAACTAATGTTGCACTTACATAATGATTTCTGCGTCGGTTATTAGTGATATAGCGGATCGACTTATAGATTATGGCGATAAGCGGAATGCCCAATGCGAGGAATAGCGCCATGTTCCACCACATGAGGGTTGCATGAGTATCAATAAACACTTTGGTAAGTTCAGCCGGAACAACGCCGCTAAAAATGGAAACGCCAACAAATCCGGAAAGCAGTGCTACGAGTCCGGCAAGGCAGCAAATGATTACGCCAACGAGCACCACTTTAGCGAAGATTTGAATACCGGTAACAGCGCCGGAGGTAACGCGATTATCGTTAAATACCGTACGAACGGAATTTGATGCCGTTGACATCGCATCGCGCACTTCCCGCTCGATGTTTTTGATGGTTACCGGCTCGCCACGCATTTGTAATTTTTCGGTTGCGGTGCGGGCTTTAGGCACCACGATCAGAAGTATCCAATACACCACGGCCATTGGAAAGAATAGGCTAAGGTGCAGGAAGTGACCCAGCAAAGCCAACCCTACGAGTGCAATGCGCACCCAAGTAGGATCGCCCCAACCGAAGTAATGGCAAAGACCTGAAATAACTCCGCCGATTTTTTTGTCATCCTCATCGCGGAATAGTTTTTTTTCACGCGGACCGGTGTACACCTGTTCGGCAGTAGTGGATTGGCTGCCACCGGAAGCAGTTGTTGTTGATTGTTCTTCGCCGGCAATATCTTCCGGTTTTCCGAGGATGCTGATAACATGTACTACATCTGATTCAGAAACCACATCTTTAGAGCGGCCCAAACGTTGCTGAAATACTTCCGCCACGCGGTTTTCGATATCCTCCATGATTTCCTTTCGCTCGGCTTCGTTCAGAAATTTCTGCTTTAGTGATTCAAAATAGGTATGCAGTATTTCATAAGCCGGCTCATCAATTATGAACGCCTGGCCGCCGAGGTTTACATTTATAGTCTTTTTCATATTAGTTAATTAAAGGTTTACTGATTAAGAATTTTTGAAACAGATTCATTTTGCTGCGCATAGGCTTTGGTGAGTTCACCGAGAAAGTTCTTTCCCTGATCGGTTAATGTAAAGTACTTTCGCGGCGGCCCCCCGGTCGATTCCACCCATCGGTAGGTGAGCAGGTTTTCATTTTTCAATCGGGTTAGAAGCGGATATAAAGTTCCTTCCACTACCAGTAAATGAGCTTTGGTCATTACTTCAAGTATATCACTTGGGTATTTTTCGCCTTTTGCGAGAATAGCCAGAATGCACAGTTCCAACACTCCTTTCCGCATTTGGGCTTTTGAATTTTCTATGTCCATATGATGTTATTTTTAGAGAAGCATTACAATACGTGAAATCGCAGTACGATGCTGTAAAGTGTTTTAGCATCTTTTCCAGATGGCTCTAAGTGAAGTTTTCGGAATTCCTGATAAACTGATTCGCGAAGTTCGGGATCAGGAGTATTCACTGACACGATTTCGGTAGTTCCGTTTTCTGCAATTCGAAATTTCACTTCAGCGCGGTAATCACCCGGATTTTCGCGGCAAAGTTTTGGGACGGCGATTTTGGTTTGAATTTCTGTGCTCAGTTCGCGTTCTGAACTTTTGGCGAATGTTTGCGATGTTATAGCGAGCAACGCGAGGAAGAATACTATTTTTTTCATGGTTAGTTGTTTTTACCGATTAATTGATGTTGCAAAGATATAAGCATTGTTATGTATTATGCAATACAAAGTAGTGTTTAAAAACATAAATAATTGATTATCAAATCAATTAAATTTTATGCCAAGAAAAATTGATTGAAATTGGCCTGATTAATTTCGGAATACGATATAATCTTTCGGATTCAGTGCGGTTCCATTGTGCCAGAGCTCGAAATGGAGATGTGGGCCGGAGGAGAGTTCACCGGTATTGCCCACGTTGGCAATTACTTCGCCAGCCTTTACTGTGGCTCCGATATTCTTGAAGATCCGGGAATTGTGCTTATAAACTGTTACCAGATTGTCTTTATGCTGCAGGGCGATTGTAAAACCGGTTTCCAGCGACCAGCCGGCGTTCACCACGGTACCATCCAGAGCCGCTTTTACAGAGGATTCGCGAGGAGCGGCTATGTCAACTCCAAAATGATCTTTTGACGGATTGAAATCATCGGTAACAAATCCCTCTGCAGGCGGAAAGAAATGGAACTGATTCAGATTGATCTGGGCATTTTCGTTCTTGTTCTTATAGTTCAGGGAGAAACTTTCTTCCTGCTCAATGTCTTTACGAAGTTTCACTTCATCGTCTGACGGGCCGGCAACCGATTTATCTTTCACCACAGCCGGTTTCACAGCCATTGCCGTTTTTGCACTGGCGGCCGAATCGATATTGCCGGTAATTACCTGGTTGATATTGCTGAGCCAAAGTTCTCTTTCGCTAAGCGCTTCCGTAAGCGAATCGGTTTTAAAGGTAAGGGCTACGATTTGTGAGCGGTAATTGTAATCGCCGAAGCCCGGAATAAAATACTTCAGTGGTGTGTAAATGATTGCGCTTGCGGTAAGCAAAACCAGCACTACCACTAAGGTGCTCAGGAAGACCCATACATTCATTCGGGTAAGTGTTAATGAAAACTTCTCCTCAAAAGTTTCATCGTTCAGCACAACGAATCGAAACTTATTTTTAAGTGTATTATCCCGTTTGGCCTTCATTTGCCCGTTCCACAATTTTCCAGCGAAATAAACTAAATTTGTTTCTTTACAGTTTAACAATGGCCATTGGCTGCATGAAGCATATCTACCTCATTAAAATTAGCGCCTGATTTTGTTTTCGCGTATGCACTACTGGTGCGCGGCGGCCTTGCTGTTGTTCGCTCACGGATGTTCCACCACGAATCACCCTCCTGTTGTTGCCGAGTATTATGGCGACCTGACTTCGCATTACAATGCTTATTTCAATGCTAAGGAAAAACTGAAAGGCGTTTTTCTTGCTGTTGACAAAACGCATAAGGATAATTACAAGGACGTTATACCGTTGTTTACTTATGCTGATCCTAAGGAAACGGCAGGTTTTAGCAACGATCTTGACGAAATAGAGAAGAAAAGCACCACTTCTGTTCAAATCCACAAGTACAGCAATTATGTGGATGACCATTTTTTATTAATGGGGAAAGCGAGTTATCTGAAAGGCGATTACGATAAAGCGCAAGCCTTTCTGAAATATACCACTACTGAATTCAAGAATGGCGTTGACTACGTTAAGGAACGCCGACGCAATGGAAAAACCGCCACGCCCAATGCGAAAAAGAAAAAAGCCGTAAAGCCTAAGTTTAAGCAGGTTTTGGATGAAAAAGGCAATCTGGTATTGCAAAAAATTGACGAAAGGCCGCAGTACACTCTTTTTATACATGAGCCAGCGCGCGCTGAAGCATTGCTTTGGCTGGCCAAAACCTATACGGCACAAGGGAAATATGCGGAGGCGGCCTCAGTAGTTCAATATGCCCGGAGCGACGACAAATTCTATAAAGATCTTGATCCGCAAATAGAATTGACGGATGCCGATAATTTTTTGCGTCAGCGAAATTACACTGCTGCCATAGGTCCTCTTGAGAAGTATGTGACCATGGTGAAAGGAAAGAAGAAGCGCATCAGGCCATATTTTATTCTTGCTCAGATCAACGAAATTCAGGGGAATTACAAAAATGCAGCCGAGTACTATAAAAAAGTGCTGAAAAGCAATCCTAACTACGATATGGAATTTTACGCCAAGATTAAACGCGCTAATCTTGGACGAAAGTCGAAATCAGGAACTGACGAGATCAAAAAATTATTGCTAAGCATGAGCCGCGATGGTAAGTATCGCGACTATCTCGATCAGATTTATTATGAGCTGGGAGAAATCACTTTGAGCGAAAACGACCGTTCACAAGCACGAAAATACTTTCTGAAATCGGTGCGCAGTTCTACGAAAAACCAGGACCAACTGGCTCAGTCTTTTCATCAATTGGCACAAATGGACTACGAAGAAGAACTCTATGTTTCTTCTAAATACTACTATGATTCTACATTGGTTTCATTAGCTAAGAATGATACCGGTTATGGCCGTATTGAAACGCGAGACAAGGTGTTGGACCGTTTAGTTACTCAGTTGAACATCATCAAAACAGAGGATAGCTTGCAGCGTATTGCCAAAATGCCAAAAGCAGACCGCGACCGTTTTCTTAAAAAGCTAATTGCAGAAAAAGAAAAGGAAGAGGCTCGTAAAGAACAAGAGAAAAACGCGGGAAAATCGGCAGCTTCAGGTGATGCAGGGAAGTCGGCCTTACCTACGCTTCCCGGTGTTGGTGGCAACACTGACGCCGAGCAATCCTGGTATTTTTACAATACTGTTTTAAGAAGTAGCGGCTATAATGATTTCGTAAAACGTTGGGGACGCCGAAAGCCTGAAGACAATTGGCGCAGGAAGGATAAAAGTTCTACAGCAAGTGACTTATCTGACACTGATCAAAAGAAGGACAGCACACAGGAAGAAGAATCGGTTGACCTAAGTACGGAAAAACTGACGGCCGGGCTGCCTATGACCGAAGCCAAGATGCAGGTTTCGGAAGAAAAGACGGTTGAAGCTTATTATGCGGCCGGCACCATTTATAAAGATGAGTTGCGCAATTACCGAAAAGCAACTAGTATGTTTGAAGAGGTGAACAAAAAGTTTGGCAAGCATAAACTGCATCTTGAAACGCTCTATCAATTGTATTTGCTTGCAGAATTCAACAAGAATTCATCAAAAGCTGCTACTTATAAGAGCACTATCATTGCTGAATATCCGAATAGCGCTATTGCACTTTATCTGCAAGACCCCACTTATCTCGATCAACAAAAAAAGAAGGAAAATACGCTTAGCGATTATTACACTTCAGCTTATACCGACTATAAAGAAGGTTTGTATGCCTCGGCAGAAGAGAAGATTAAAATGGCAGATGTTCGTTTTAACCCTAATGCATTAAAGCCCAAGTTCGATTTACTTCAGGTAATGATTTATGGGAAGCAGAATCGTTTAGACGACTACATTCAGGCGTTGAACAAATTGATTTCGAAACTGCCGCCATCGCAGGAAAAGGATATTGCCACGCGATTGCTTACCGATTTGAACAATTCCAAGTTGCCACAAATTGACCTAAGCAAACAACCGAAGCCCGATACTGCGGCAGCAGTTAGCCCGGATACTGCAAAAACGTTTGTGCCGGCTCCGGTGGCTGTTCCGGTGGCAAAAGACTCTGCTGTTAAACCGGCAGTGAAAACCCCTGAAATTCCGAAAAACACCGCGGATACCGCTAAACCAAAAGCCCCTAATGCTAATCCTATTCCGGTACCATCAGCCAAACCGGATACTACTTCCGCCAAACCTTATAAGCCCCTTTCAAAATCAGAACGTTTAGATAGTATTTTAAGAGCCGAGAAGAATAATAAGGGTAAACCGACAACCATCCTCACTTCAAAGCCTGCAACAAAAGACAGTTCGAATAAGAGCAATACAACTATCGCAGATACTGTAAAAATAAAGAGTGGCGGGTCATCAAAGCCAATTACAGCCAAGTCAACAGCCGACACTTCGAAATCAAAATCTACTACGGTTACGGCTTCCAAAACACAACTTTTGAAAGACTCTTTGTACCGAAAACATTTGACCGATTCCATCTTCAAAAAGCATGTTGCCGATTCGTTACTGAAAAAACGAGCAATTGATTCGCTTAGTAGAAAACACCTAACTGATTCGCTTCAAAAGCGCCATGTACTTGATTCGCTTTCCAAAAAACATATTGCCGATTCACTTGCCAAGAAAAATGCAATAAAACCTATAGTGAAGGATACCCTGAAAAAACCTATTACCGATACCGTAAAGAAAGTACAGGCACCGCTTCCGTCATTTGATACAGATACGGCAACTCCGGTGTATGGGCTTAGCGATAATGCACCGCACCTTGTTATTATTTTCTTCCGCGATCCGAATGCTTATAATGGTACACTATCCTCAAAAATAGAAACGGGACTGAGCAGCATGGCGTCTGCGGCTTCGCTGAGTTCGCGATCAGTTATTGTGGAAAGTTCATTTAAACTAATTCAGATCAAATCGTTCGCCAATAAAACAGAGGCCCTGCAATATGTTGCGGCGCTTAAGGCCAACGCTGATTTGTTCAGCGGGTTGTCTAACAGCCAATTTGAGATCTTTGCTATTTCACAATTAAACTATTCAACACTCATCGCTTCGAAAAAAATAAATAATTATGCGGCATTCTACCGTACTAATTACAAGTGATGGCAATTCCTTCGCAATACCTTCCGGTGATGCCCTATCTGATTCTTCGCGATGCGAAGGCTTTTATGGCATTTGCGAAAGATGTATTTCAAGCTTCTGAGCAATTATTGGTACCCAGGGGCGAATTGATTATGCACGCCGAGCTGCGAATTGGCGAAGCTGTAATAATGTTGGCCGATGCTACTGATGAATTTGGGCCAAGGCCAAGCGGCATGTTTATTTATGTTGAAAATGTAGATGCCGTTTATCAGCGTGCCATTGCCCGCGGTTCAAAAAGTTTGATGCCGGTTAGCGATATGGAATACGGCCGCAGTTGCGGATTTCAGGACAGTTGGGGCAATCAATGGTGGCCCACTCAAATTGTTTCTTCACACTAAATATACCCACCCATGAAAAACCACGAATTCGAATTGGCTGAACAGTTCGCTTTACAAACTGCGCAGTCTCTTTTTCTAACCGGAAAAGCCGGGAGCGGCAAAACCACATTACTTCGAAAAATCGCATCGGCTACCACCAAAAATGTGGTAATTGTTGCGCCAACGGGAGCTGCGGCCATCAATGCCGGAGGCGTTACCATGCATTCTATGTTTGGTCTTCCGCTCACCTCGTTCATACCCGCAAATGATCCGGTAGATCCCAACATTTGTACCAACCGAAGGGCGCTACTGGACCACATGAAATTGAGGAAAGAAAAGATTCGGGTGATACGTGAAATGGATTTGCTGGTGATTGATGAAATCAGCATGGTTCGGGTAGATGTTTTGGACGCTATCGATTTCATCCTTCGAACCGTGAGGCGCATTCGGGAGCCGATGGGCGGGGTACAGGTGATGTTTATTGGCGATATGCATCAATTGCCGCCGGTAGTCCGGCCAAATGATTGGGCAATTCTTCAGCGCTATTACAAAAGTCCTTATTTCTTCGATTCGCTTGTTTGGCAAGAGTTAAATGCTGTAGAAATTGAATTGAAAAAGATTTACAGGCAAAGTGATGAACGTTTTCTGGCTCTGCTCAACAATATCCGCAACCAGGAGATGAACGAAGATGATTTTGAGTTATTGAAATCGAGATACCAGCCTGCCTTTGAACCCAAAGAGGAAGGCTACATTCTTTTAGCCACGCATAACCAAAAGGCCGATCAGGTGAACGATCAGGAATTGGCCAGGATTGTTGGCAGAACTCATTTTTTTGAGGCAGAAATTACAGGAGATTTTCCTGAAAATTCGTATCCATGTGACAAGATCCTGCAATTAAAAGAAGGGGCGCAGGTAATGTTCATCCGAAATGATTCAGAAGATCATCAATACTTTAATGGCAAACTGGCCACTATTAAAAAAATTGAAGGAGATGCGATAACGGTTACTTTTCAAGATGACAGAAAAGACTTTGTACTAAAACGAGAGCTGTGGGAGAACGTAAGTTATTCGGTAGATGAAACCGGAGGCCTGGAGCAAAAGATACTTGGAAGTTTTAGTCAATATCCATTACGCCTGGCCTGGGCGGTTACCATACACAAAAGCCAGGGCCTTACATTTGATAAAGTAATTATTGATGCCGGCAAATCGTTTGCAGCCGGTCAGGTTTATGTGGCTTTAAGCCGTTGCCGAACACTTGACGGTATCGTTCTTCATTCCTTAATTACACCACAAGCCTTAAAAGGCGATGAACGCATTCGGCAATTTTCAGAAGATCATCATTCAGAAAGAGAACTGGAACATACCCTTACAGAAGCCCGGCAACGATATGGAAGCGAGTTGCTGAAAAAACTGTTTTCATTTCATAAAATCATGGAGCACATCGAAGAATGGCGACGTGATATTTTTGAAAAAGATCTTAACCATGCCGCCGCTGCCATGCAAATTCAGGACGTTATTGCAAAACGACTGAACAATATGAATGAAGTGGCAATTAAGTTTCGCCGTCAGATTCATAGCCTGTCAATCAATTTTCAAGAAGAAGAATTAAGGGAGCGATCAGCCAAGGCAATAGATTATTTCGCGGAATTTCTTTTCACCCATTATCTCACCCCCTTACACGCACATGCACAGGATTTTGCCTGGAAGGCAAAATCGAAAGTGTATAGCCGCGGTTTGAATGAAATGCTGGACGAAGGCTGGAAAAAAATCGACCAACTCTATGCTGCCAAACTTGATGATCGGTTCATTTTTGAAGGAGAAAGAAGATTCTACAAGGAGTTGCTTAAGCCAATTGAAGGGAATAGTTCTAAGAAAAAAGAATCGGGAAGCACGTATTCCGATACACTTGAACTCTATAAAAAAGGTATTGGTTTAAAAGAAATTGCCGAAGTGCGCGGATTAGCGCTAACTACCATAAAAGGCCATATCAGCAAATGGATCGCTTCCGGCGATATTGCCGTTTCAGAAGTACTAAACGAAGATGTAATTCGCAAATTCGAAAACTTCTATCAAGCTTATGAGGAACGTACCTACTCAAAGTTAAAGCAAGTGATGGGGGAAGATGTTGACTTCGGCGATGCCAAAATGGTTTTTGCCCATTGCAATCGAAAAACGAATACCGCGCTGTAACTATTTCACCAACACCGGCCTGGTATAGTACCCACTTTCCTCTTTAAACCTAACAAAGTATAATCCTGAAGGCCAATCACTAATAGGTACTTTGATTTGCATGGCCTTTTCGTTTGAAGAAAAGACGCATCGGCCCAAAACATTAAATATTTGTACCTCTTCAAGGCTGTAATTTATTGCTGAATTATCCAGAATTAACTCGTGCCGGGTGGTGAATATCAATGTAGTGCTCCGTGATGGATCGTGCCAGCCGAGGGCCGGCATGATGGTAATCGGCGCTTTGGCACTATCGATTATATGTACCGAAGCTACAGGCCAAACAATGATAATATCGGGGCCGGCTTTGAAATGAACCGGAAGCAAATCAATAGTAAACAAGGCCGCCTTTTCTTCCAGCGGCGCCAGCTTCAGAACTGTTCCGGCAAAGGCAGGTTTTCCAACAAGACTGGTATTAAAAATGGTACTGTCAATATTGCTTAGAAGAAAGTCGATATTACCGGTGAACGTATCTGTAGCACTCACATTTTTGAGTTTTGTGAGAACGGAAATTTGGTCGCCTAAATTTGGTGTGCTGTTAGAAACCGACGTTGTAGTTAAGCTTAGTGCGGCTTGTGATCGTACTTCTGCTGCAAAAAACAGTAATGCTATACTAATTACGAAAAATCTTTTCATGCTACTGACTTTAAATTGAAAGTACGAAAACACATTCATCCCGATCTCCAATTCTTTATAAATTTATACACGTTCAAGACGTTTTATGGAAATTCTTAATCAAATGATAGCCGCCATGACGCGCGAAGAAGTGCGGCATTTAAAACTGTACCTCTCTCGAATTGAAACTCCGGGCGACAGAAAAGATGAACTACTCTTTGACTACGCCCGGCAAAAAGGGAAGGATTTTGATGAGCAGAAAATTTTGAAAAAATTATATGGCTCGTCAGGCAAAAATGCGTATTACCGTCTTCGAAACAGGCTACAACAAGTGATTTGTCAAAATTTGACCTTACTTCATGAGAACAAATCCGACAAGAACAAACTACTGCTGTACTTTTCGGTATATCACATTTTTTCCGATAAGGGAAATGCTGAATTGGCCTTCAGTTATTTGTTGAAAGCCGAACGTTTGGCCTTAAAGGTTGAGAACTTCGAAATGCTGGACCTCATTTATGCACACTGCATTAAGATTTCCGGCGATATACCAGGCATGAATCCCATCCCATACATTGAAAAACGTAAAAGTAATGCCGAACAACTTCACAAATTACGCGAGATGGATCAGGTGCTGGCAGCAATGGTCTTTCAACTTAAATTTTCCCAGGCCAAAGGGCGTGAAGATGGCGATACGTTGAAACTTCTGGATGAGATCACACAGAAGTATAGCGCCGATAAATCGCTTCAGCACAGCAAAGTTTTTCAAACCAAAATATATCGGGCAGTTAGTCAAATCCTGCTCCAAAGGCACAGCTACCGTGAGCTGGAGCGTTTTATGATTTCCATTTATAGAAAGTTCAATAAGGCGCGATGGTTCGATAAAAACAACCACGACACCAAGTTGCAGATGCTCACCTTCCTGGTAAATAGCCTTTCCAGAAATGGTAAAACCGCAAAATCTTTGGAACGCGCCGAAGAATTAGGGCGCGAATTAGAAGCG
>JAXLUJ010000002.1:0-418960 GCA_046329575.1 Chitinophagales bacterium
TTGCGATAAACCGCGTCTTCCACTTCCAGATGCACGCAGGTGTCGAAAGTACAACCCGTCGTATCGCGCCCATGCAGACAAATTTGATAAGTACCATTGGTATCCGGTTTAAAAAGAAAGGTATTCGCATTGGAATCAATGCCCAGCGTATCGTTTACCGTCCAAAACCAGGTGAGGCTATCGGTTGAAAGCGAATCGCGGGTACTGATCAGGTACTTACCGCTGCCTTTAGGCTTCACCACCACAGCAGTGGGATAACAACCGGCAAATACATTTGAATGAATAGCGATTAGGAAAAGGAAGTAGAGAAACTTTTTCATGGGTATTAGATTTGAAAAGAAAGTTACGTAATAAAAAGCAGATGAAACTACTCTGACGATCAACCCTGCCATGTTGCAGGAAGAATTCAGGCACTTCGTGCTGCTTTATTTAAAGTGATGGCATTCGCCAAATCTTTCGAAATATCAATTCGAAAAAAATAAATTAGCAATACTGTTTAACTCATCTAATTGATTACTACCGAATGGGATTTTGTTCAAAACTTTTTGGGAATCGGCATCTTCAGGAATTACGCTCTAATAGATGGGTAAGTCTTTTATTGATTATCGTTACACTGCAATACGGTTGGTCGCTCTTCAAGAGCTTAAAGAATCATTTGGCCTCAGTAAAGCCAAATGAAATCCCATTCTACAACATGGATTTGCTCACTTCCTTTAACCTGATATTTTTCGCTTGCATCCTGTTTCTAGTGTATAAAAGATCGGAGTTGGGATGGATAATTCTTTTGGGCAAATGTCTGTTTACCGTACTCACTTCCATTTCTGGATTCGTATTGTACAATCATTTCCCGGAGATGTTTAAAACAGGAATGCTCTATATGGCGTGTGACCTTTTGATTACTGTTATCGTAGCAGTTTTACTATTTCAACCCGGTGTGGCTTCCTATTTTTATATTTCTGATCGAAGTAGAACTCGGTATTTCGCCATTGCCTTTGGCATTTTACTTTTTATGATTGTTGGAACCCGGTTTTATCTCCAACCCATTAAATTGCATTGATTCCATCTAAGAATCAAATGCTTTTTACAGAATCTTTTTATGGCGGATGCCGGGCCTTGCATGGCTCCGCTATCGCTTCGGTGCTCCGTTTCACTTCGCACTGCCGCCAAAGGCGGCACCATTCCAGTCCCTACCGCGGTTGGTAATAATTTCTCGCAGTCCCTACTTTGAGCAAAAATTATATATCAATAAAAACCTGCAACCTCATCGTGAAACATGCCTGAAACTCTAACTGAACAGCACTGCAATTTTTCAAAACGAAGTGTTGTTCATGAATTTAAAAGACATTTCAAAAAGCTACAGGCTACAGCCGTAATACCTGATTAGTCCTGATCCCTTTTCAATGGGTAAAAATCATACGTAAAAAACTGATTTTTAGATATTTTCGTTAGCTTATTTCAGAACGTGGCAAAAAGATTTATTACATTATTCGCCCTTCTTTTAAGTGCGTTGGCAATACACGCACAACGCAGCGCACCACCCAATACCGAAACGCCGGCATGGGTAACGCAAATGGAAGATCCAAATGCGAATTACTTTCAGGCCTTGAAAACCTATGATCAATATTGGCGCTCTCATGAAAAACCGGATGCTGAAAATGACGTGGCGGAAGAAAAACTTCCGCGGCGCGAAAGGCGGATTCGCGAAAAGAAGGAACGGGAACTTTCCCAAATGACGCCAACTCAACGCCAATGGTTTCAGTATCTGGTTTACCAATGCAAACGTTTCGAAAACTGGCAACGTGAAGTGTTGCCTTTTGTACAGGAAGACGGGCATATTCTTACCATGGAAGAACGGCAGGCTATATGGCAACAACAACAACAAGAAATCAAGCGAAACAGATAGGGATGAAAAAATATCTAATCGCCATCTGGGCCGTATTGATGTGTTTTAAGGCTGGAGCGCAAACCACATCATGGACGGCGGTGCTGCCTTCCAAATTTCCCACCAATGTTAGCGGTCAAATTCACGGCATTTCACGAATCAGCCAGTTGAAATTTCATCCTTCAAATCCGGCAAAAATGTATGCCGTAAGTGCTCGAGGCGGCCTCTTCCTTTCAACTGATACCGGAAAGAACTGGACGGTAGCTCCCGGTACCGATTTTATGACTTATGCCCGGCTGGCATCCGTTTGTATTGACCCTACCGACGATCAGATTCTGTATGTGGGAACCGGCGATCACAATTATTACTATACCGGATTAGGGGTTTTGAAATCAACAAATGGCGGAAATACTTTTTCGCAAATCGGATTGAGTGGACGTTTGGTGATTGATATGATTATGGACCCCAACGACCATCTGACCATTGTAGCTATAACAGATGCGGGCATTTATAAAACTACGAATGGCGGAACAACCTGGACCCTGAAAAGCGCAACCCGGGCCATGGACGATCTCAAGCAAAAAACACCCACCTCACGAACCTTGTACGCCGCATCCGTTGATACGGCTTTCTTTCGTTCAAGTGATTTTGGTGATACCTGGACGCAAATCAGCACCGGAATTACACTTCCTTCAGGAGTTACTACAGGCGATGGTTGTAGAATTGCATTAACACCGGCCGATACCAACCTGATCTATTTGGGAATGATTGGTAATGGTGGCATGCTATATAAATCTACAAATGGGGGAAACTCTTTCAGCCCGGTGAAAACCGCCGCCTCTCCTTATCTGTCGTATTACAGCAATGTATCCTCCTCTTCCAGTCAGGGCGATTATAATTTCGGGTTGGGTGTTGACCGCCTAAATCCAAACAAGGTTTATTTCGTAGCCCATAATGTGTGGCGCTCTCTGGATGGCGGCAGTAACTGGTCGCAGCTTACAAACTGGTGGCAAACTTGTCACACCGACATGCACCAGATATTCACCAGCCCTTACAACAACAATAAGCTGTATAACATGAATGATGGCGGCGTTTGGATGAGTACCGACAGTGGCACAAATTGGACGCCTGTAAGTGACGGAATCGCCGGCTACGAAATTTATCATGGCAATTGCAGCCCCACACGAAGCGATATGATAAGCATTGGAACGCAGGATAACGGAGAGTTGTATGCCAATTCTACAGGATGGTTTACGAATCGCGGTGGTGATTGGACTTCGCAATGTGCATTTGATTATCGTACCAACAGCGCTATGGTATATTATTACAGCAGTAATAAAAGACGTTTGGTTACAGGCAGTGAGGCTACGTATGGTTTGCCGGCTCAGGTTACGCAGTTACACGATATCGCTTTTAATCGTAGCAATACCGCTCTGGCGTTTGTTGCCGATTCCTTCATTTATCGAAGTACAAATATTCAGGCCGGAACACCCTCATGGACGCAAATCGCCGCATTAGGTAAAAAAGTGATGGCCATGCACAGCCGTTATGGCGACCCGAATACCTTGTACATCATTACCAACGATGCTACCATTTACGTGAGCACCAATGCCCTTGCTGCAACACCAACTTTCACTTCTTATAGTTTACCGAATAGTACCAACTCGGCCGCCAGTATTACTTCTATTCGCTCCAACCCGAATGTGTTGTATGTAACCTGCAATACCAAAGTGTACCGTTCCGCCGATAATGGAAGTACTTGGACCAATATCACATTCAATCTGCCTTCAACTAATCACATCCGGATTTTAGCTGATGAATATTATTCAAATAACGAACTGGTTTTTATTGCAAGCAACAATACGGTTTATTATAAAGTGGCCAATGCAAACGCCTGGACAATTTACGATACGGGTTTGCCATCTCGTCCAACTGTAATCGATCTTTCTTTTTATAATGATAGTACGGCAAATACTTTGCTTCGCGTGGCAACTTACGGCCGCGGTATGTGGCAGCGCGACATCAGCGATGTGCGCGCTCTAAAGGCAAGAATGCTGGTTGATAATAACAATCCATGCACCGGCGACAGTGTGCATTTCAGGGACGTATCAACTGGAGAAGTTACCACAAGAAATTGGACGTTCCCCGGCGGCACTCCTTCCACATCTACGGCCAGCAATCCGGTGGTTACCTATGGTAGTTCCGGCGCTTACCAAGTTATTCTTACAGTTTCGAATGGTGTTACTACCAAATCAGATACGCAACTTAATTTCATTTCCACTCTCGGCCGTAACCTTCCTCTTGTTGAAGGTTTTGAAAGCGCAACATTTCCGCCATCAGGCTGGGTGAATCACGATAATGCCACTGCCGGAAAATTATGGACGCGCACCACATCGGCCGGCGGTTACGGGCTTAGCAGCGCTTCTTTGTTTTTCGATCACTGGGGTTTGCCAACCATAGGGGAACGCGACGATATCCAAACCATGACGCTTGATTTACACAATTACAATTCGGCAAAACTCACTTTCGATTTAGCCTATCGGGTTTTTACCGGTTTTTTGCGCGATTCGCTGGCGGTGTATGTTTCTACCAATTGCGGAAGTACGTTTACCAAGGTGTATCAGAAAGGCGGGAATACGCTTTCTACAGCAGGAACGGCTTCCACTTACTTCACGCCTACGGCTTCGCAATGGCGCACCGATACCATAAACCTCAATGCGTATCTCGGGCAAACCATTATGCTTCGTTTTGAAGATATTAATGGTTACAGCAGTCAACTTTACATCGATAACATAAACCTGAATGCCACAGTGGCCGTGAATGCCGGGCGCGATACCATACTATGTAACGGCAGTGGTGCAACCATAGGATCATCTGCCGTTTCTGGTTTAAATTATACCTGGAATCCTGTAATCGGTTTAAGTGCTTCCAATACCAGCGATCCTGCTGCAACCCCCGCTGTTACTACATCCTACATTTGTACTGCATCGCATTCGCTATCCGGAATCAGCAATAATGATACGGTGTTGGTGCAAGTGAAAAGCGGCGCAAATAATGCAACTTTACCCACAACAGCTAACCATGCAGTTTCGCTTTCTGAAGAATGTACCGATAATGGTTGGACCTATTATGCCGATCCGGCCGATCATTCAAAATGGCTTTTCGGTATTTATAAAAATGGAAACACGTTTACAGCAAATGTAACGCTGGGCGTAAAATCCTACCCTTACGATTCCGTTCAAGATGCTCCGCATCAGCGGGCAGTTTATGCGCTTAGCACTTTCTGGAATGTAACGCTCAGTTCAGGCGCTGTAACCAATCCGGTTAGTGTGCGGTTCTTTTTCAACAATAACGATCTAGATCTGCTTCAGAGCCGTGCTGCTGCCTTAGCGGCATCTTTTCCTACCGGTGTTGCACATGCGGTAGAGTGGATTAAAACCAACAACACCGCATATAGTCCGGCCTTGATTACGGCTGCAACTATCGCCAATAAAATTGTACCGAATCCAACAGTGGTAACGGGAACACTACATGGTATCAGTTATGCCGAATATCAGGACTTATCGGGCTTTTCGGGAGGAACAGCAGGCATACGTATTTCTTCCAATGGCGCGGCGTTACCGGTGAAATTGCTTTATCTGAAAGCCGAAGCCATTTCCAACAGCTACATTGATGTGAGTTGGGCCACGGCTTCGGAAATCAACAATAAGGGTTTCGAATTGCAACGAAGCACGGATGCTTTAAATTTTGAAAATATCAAATGGGTGAACGGCGCCGGAAATTCGAATACCACACTCACCTATCAATACAACGATAAAACGGTAGTTCCGGGTACGATCTACTACTACCGATTAAAGGCATTAGATGAAGATGGTAATTCAGAATACAGTAATGTGGTGTCTGCCTCTTTATTCAGCGTAAAAGGTTTTGTGGTGGAAGAATTGCGACCGAATCCTGCCATCCGCGAAGCCTACGTTAATGTTTCTACCAACGAGGAACAAACCGTTTCACTTATGGTTTACGATCTTTTGGGAAGAATGATTTCCAATAAGGAATGGAAACTCAGCGCCGGCCTAAACGGCGCCACAATTGATATCTCCGGTTTTTCGGCAGGAACTTATCAGGTTGCCATAAAGGCCGGAAATACTGTTGTAACCAAAAAGTTATCGGTGGTGCGATAAGTTATTTCGAAACAATATTCAGACTCACTTTGCCAATCAACCCATCGCGATTGGTTACCGCAAAAGTGTAAGTGGCCTTGGTGCCCGCAGGTGCAGCTGCCCGCAAAACGTAATCATTGCTAAAGGCATCACCCTGACTGCCACTTAACGAGGTAGTAACCAACGAAGAATCTACGCCATTAATCGTTCTGCTTAAATTGAAGGTTTTCAGCACATCGGCGCTTTCGGCCTTTGAAGCGCTGATGCCGACTGTGAAAACGGAATCTACTTTTACAGAATCGTTTGCAGATACGTAGCCACTTCCTGTTTTGAAAGCAATGTTGGGTAATTTGCCTTCATCTTTTTCACATGAAGCTAAGGCAAGAATGGCGGTTAAAGCCAGGACTGAAAAAGCGTTTTTCATTTTTGGAATTTATATAGTGAACAATGTTACCAATTTATGTTTACCATCAAACGAATATTCCGGCCGGTATTATGAAGACCGTAATTTTTAAATCGGGAAAGATGGTCGTAATACTGAGCGTTCAATAAATTGCTTCCTAAAACCGATACAGAAAGTTCCGTTTTGGGAAGTTTGAATGTGGCGCCAACTGATGCATTGAATAAATAATAAGCGGCTGTTGAGGTTTCGTTTGGTGCAATTTGATTTTGCCTGAAAATGTAGTCAAAGTCGGCGCTGCCAAACATTTTCGTGATCGTTTTCGAAACTTTCTTTCCAAAGAAAATTTTTGTAATCATTTTTGGTGGTGGCATGAACGGTAAATTTTTCCCATCATTTGCAATGCCATAAACCGATGAAAATGTTTCTGACAATTCCAGACCCGTTACCGGGCCCTGAGGCGTAACAGCCAAATGCGCCTCGGCGCCTGTAAGCCGCGCCGGTTTTTGATTGATACGAAATACCGGGAAGCCGTAAAAAGTTTCAGATGTGGGTTGAAAGAAAATGTAATTGAAGAATTGGTTATAAAAAGTGGATCCCGAAAATTGCCAATACCGCGAATGGTATTGCATGGAAAAATCGAAATTCAGATTGCGTTCATTCTTCAAATTGGGGTTACCGATTTCATAAGTAAAGATGCCTTCGTGAAGGCCGTTCGAAGAAAGCTCAGCCAGGTTGGGAGCCCGCATTCCCGATGCGGCATTGATCTTCAGATTCCAGTGGGTATCGGGGTTCCAACTGATACCTAGACAGCCGTTTCCTGAAAAACGTTGTTGCGAGAACGGCCAAATCAATTTGTCAGCCGAATTTACTGTAGGCGTTTCTAATGTCTTTATCCATTTGAAGTTGAGGCTGGCACCGGTTTCCAGAATGATCTGGTAAAATGAAAACCGGAATAGTAATGCGGCTCCTGATTCCAGCATATTGGCATCAGGAATAATTTTTCTTCCACCGAAGTTGGTGTTGTTTTCGAAAGCAGAAAAGTGTCTTAAAATTAACTCGGTATTATTATTGAGGCGGTGACGGTATTGCAGTTGATATTGAATGGTGCTTAGCAGCATATTCAGGCTGATACTTCCTCCGCCTTCATCCTCTTTTCGTTGATTGATTTGCACACCTGCATCTATTTGCAATTTACTATGTTGAAATTCTCTTGAATTTTGCGAAGAAAATAGGTGCAGTATCACATTGTGATGAGGATTTTGCATACTTCGGCTCCATCGGGCATCAGGTTGAATAAAGCTGTAAATATCATTCAGTATAAAAGCATAATCGTTGTAGGAAAAGTTATAATGATTTTCGCTATTCCATTTTTTGTGAAACGTTCCAAAGGCGAATTTGCCATAGTATCCGTTGAACCTCGAGTTCAGAATCCGTTGATTTTTTCCATCGGCATAATCGCCATGCGATTCAGCACCTAAACGAACGCTCCACCAGCGTTGTTGCCGATTCGATTTTACACCCGCATCCACGGCTATGCCCAGCGTATTGGTGTGAAACTGAACATTAAGGTCGCCTGTTGTTTTGCCTTCCGGAGCGCGATCCTCTTCAATGATGTTGATTAAACCGCCAACGGCATCGCTACCGTAAAGTACCGCCAACGGTCCTTTTACAATTTCCACGCGGCCAATGCCCATATTGGAAAGACCGAGGCCATGTTCTTCCTGCCATTGCTGATTATCAAACCGCAGACCGGAAAGCAGCACCAATACACGGTTCCCGGCCAATCCGCGAATTACGGGTTTAGAGATGGCAGGGCCGGTAGTGAGTTGGCTGATTCCCGCACATCGCGATAGCGCATCAGAAACATGTAGGCCACCCTCCAATTGTAACTGTTGTTTGGAAAGTATAGAAATATTGAGTGCGGTAAGTTCGGTTCGCCCTTCGCGATAGCCGGTAACCTGAACTTCCTGAAGCAATACGCTGTTGGAATCTACTTGCGCCTGAAGTCTGGTTAATAAGGCTACAAAAACTATGATGAGGAACAGGCGCATGGAGATAACCGGATTTACAAAGTAGGTGGGCGAAAGGAATTTTGATAAATTAAATGAATTACTTTTAGTAATCAAATGCATCCTTAATGCAAATTTCCAACACCATAACCAGCCGCACCCTAATTGAATCGGCCTACAGTTTTGCCAAATCGGAAAAGGAGTTTACCGCCTATGTATTGGCTCAGGACGCCGAGATGATGGACGCTGATGCGATTCCCGATGATTCGCTGCTGAACCAGGCTTTGGCCAAGGCTGAAAGTCCGGAAGCAGATCTGCAATTGGGGAATATGTTATTGCATCAGGGCGATCAGCAAAGGGGAAGTGCGTTGCTCAGTAGTATTGGCACAAGATATCCCAATTTCTCACCCAGTGAGATCGAGAAAAGCGTACAATTATCTGCCATTTTCAATGATACGTTGCCGATTCCTACATTGGTGCAAAACAATAGCGCTTTGTTGAATGCCTTATCTCAACTCCCTTATGGCATTGCCCGTATTCGTGCCAGAAATATATTGACCTTTACTGGAAATGGAGACTATGCTGACGAACCACTTTTACCCACGGAGATGGAAGGTAAGAAGGAACAATTTAAAAAACAGGCGGTAAAGTTCAATAGCAACCAAATTACCATTTACCCTAATCCCGCTGGAAACTACTTCAATTTGAGCTATAAGCTGGGGCAGTCAGCGGCTGGCGTAATAACCGTAATCGATATGTATGGAAGAACTGTATATTCCGATAAAATATCCGGAAGTTATGGTGTAAAATCCGTTGCCACAAATCAGTGGGCCAATGGAAATTATTACATCTCGTTCCGTACATCGACCGGATTTATAACTGGTGTGAATTTGGCAGTAATCAAATAGTTTGTACATATAGTTGCAATGAAATTCCGGTGTAATCCGTCGAGATTGGATCGGTTTAAAACAAAAAAATGTTTAATCGATTTTTAGTCGTCACCATTATACTATTTACCTTTTTAGTAAACAGTAGTGCTCAGGAATTTAATATACGGAACAGATATGCGCTTCTTTCTGGTGCTTGGTACTCTGCTTTTGAGTTAAACAACGAACCTTACGTTGCCGGAATCGCTGCGCATGGATATTTTTCAAATTATGCGGTGCAATTGTTTTTTTTGAAACAGTCTTCTGACACTATATTTAATCCTGCTTTTCTCTATCAACCGGACAGTAGTAGTTGGTTTTACCCTAATCCCGTTTCTATCGGTAAGCAGAATCAAATTATTATTTCAGGCGGCTATGGATCTGGCTACCCTTCAAAAAAGTGCTTCTTCATGAAATGCGATTCAGATTTTCACATAAAAAATTTATCCACCTTTGAAGATTCTTCAAAAAGGACCAACCTGTTTGTACATGCCACTTCTATAGACAACGGCTATTTGTGTTTAAGCGTATTTCAAAAGAAATTTGAGAATGTGAAAGAAGACTTTGCCATTTACAAACTTGATGAATTCGGGGATACCATTTGGACGAGGGATTATATTCAACCTGTTGGCTACTCGCTTATAGCGCAGCGGATTGCTACGTTCAGAAACGGCTATCTTATTGGCGGTGCACTAAATGATATTGCTGCCCATTTCTACAACCAATCTCCTAAACTCTTCTTCACCGACACCAGCGGGAATCTGCTGTGGCAACGCGTTTTAGACGATAGCATTGACGGTATTCACGATTGGGTAATCAATGACGATCACTCCATTGTTTACTGCTCGAAATGGGGCGATTCGATTTCTCAAAGCCAAAATTTATATACACGCGCCTATCTTGCAAAGTTAGACAGCAATCAGAATAAGGTCTGGGAGTATCGCATGGGGCTGAGCACGCTGGGTACCTCTTATGAAGCGATTACTAAAACTAAAGACGGAAGCTATATTGCCGTAGGTACCGGAGTTTCGTTACCTACCGATTCGGGATTTCGAGGCACCCTTATTAAATTTAAAGATCGGGGCGATAGTATCTCGATTCAGTGGCAGCGATATTATAGGGCAGTAACGCCTAAAATTTCAGTTAATTTTCTCTACGACGTAATAGAACGCTCCAATGGCAGCATTGTAGCTTGCGGTAAAAGCGAGTGTTATACCGACACCTTTCCCCAACAGGGATGGATACTGGGCTTAGACAGCTTCGGCTGCCTGGTTCCCGGCTGCCAAAATTGGAATGCCATTGAAGACATGCCGGCTATGGCCCAACTGCGGCTGTATCCCAATCCGGTACAATCGGCGCTGTACTTTGACGTCAGCGGCATTGGCAACAAAAAAGACTGCATGGTTACCATCAGCGATGGGAGCGGCAGGCAACTGGCCCACATCCCCGCTATTGATGCTGCTACCGAATATATTGCTGATACAAAAAATTATGCTCCCGGAATCTATTTTCTAAAATTATACGATCACGATCAATTGCTGCATGTGGCCCGGTTTGTGAAAGAGTAGGGCGCATCAAGACTACATTTTCCCTAATACTTCACTACCCGCAATACCTGATGCTTCGTTCCATTTTCCAAATGGAAAAAATAAATACCGCTACTAAAGTTGGTCAGATTAATTTGAAAATCGTCAACGAAGATGGGTTGTTGCCACAACGTTTCGCCCAATGCGTTTTTAACCAGCAACTTCATATTTCGGTTGGCATGAGGAATGCTTACATTTATTACATCTGAAGTGGGATTAGGCGCCATTTGAACTGTTACATCGGCGATGTGGCTAACATCATCTGGGAAGAATTTCATCTTTATTAATATACCGTCGAAATCGCCCCGATTAAAAATATCTGTGAAATCATAATCGGTACTTGCGGTACTTCCAGAAATAAATAACTCATCTGGGTCGGAGTTCATCAACCCTGATAAAACAGCACCTTTACTTCCTGAAAAACACCGTTGTCCTTTCAGATGACCGGCATCATCAATAAAAAATACTGACCATTTTTCAGTGGTAAGAGAATCGATAAAAGGGAGACCGCAGAATTGATTCAGTTCGGTGGAATACGATGAGCCGATTGCTGCAAAAAGATGATCGTTTACCGGCGCGATTCGAAATAAACGGTCAATGTCGCTACCTCCTCCGATATAACACCAGAGGTAGTTTAGATTGGAATCTAAGGCGAAAATAGCATTGTCGCCTGGCCATACCTGCTGACCGCTGAAAGGATGGCACTGGTTACCGCCATTATCACCGGCAATGAAACCGGAAAAATAGAAGCCACTATTTTTCACACAAAAATCAAACATGCGCGAATCACTGCCGTTATAGGGAACAACGGCTTGCTTTATAAGCGCTCCAGCACTATCGAAAATACAAACCCAACTGTCAATGTTGGAATGCCGTTGAATACCTTGCAAGGCATGGTCAGTAGAGTTGGTAGTAATTAGGGTAACGATCTGATTTTTTTCATTCAAATGTAAGCGCTTGGGATGATCATCACCACTTCCACCCAAAAGTTTCTGCCATTGTATGGTTCCCAGCGAATCGGTTTTTACGAGCCAGCAATCGGTATCAAACGGCCCTCCATAGTGAATGGGAAAATCGGGTGTGGCCGATCGGGTTTGGGCCAGAAAATAATAACCGCCATCAGGTGCCTGACAAACACTGGTGAGCTCATCGTCACCGCCTCCGCCATAGCATTGCCGCCACTGCACTAAGCCGTTCTTATCGAACTTCATCAACCCCAAATGCGCCTGAATATGGGTGCTGTCGCAGGCATAGGGGAAGGTGCCTGAAGGACTATCAAGGGCATAGGGTTCAGTGGCTACAATACAGCCCGAATCAGCAGTGGGCGCTACATCCCAGAAATTCACCCTAAGGATAAAGCCATCTGGACTTGCCGGGCTGCCGAAGCAATGACTGTAAATGCGATTGCCATCCCGGTCAGTCTTTACAATAAAGCCATGAATGCTGTAATCGAAACTGCAGGGCGCGTCTCCGTTGTAGGAATTGGTTGTGCCCACCATTACCATATTGCCATCCTTGGTTTGACATATATTGCCCAGAAAACCATCTCCCAAGCTACCCCCATACGACTTGATCCATTGGATGTAAGGGATATCAGCCTGACAGGTTGCCATTACCGGAATAAGGCAGTAAATCGGAAACATGACAAAGCAAGAAATCCATCGAAGCATATGAAACGCAATTATAAAGAGACTAATGACGCACCACGATTTTTTTAAGTTCGCTATAACCGCAATTAGAACTTACAGTTATGGTATACGCACCCTCTGGCCAACTATCACAATCAATTATTGCCGAAAACTCAGTCTTATTCAGCATCTCTTTAAAAATGACATGACCAAGATAATCGCTGCACTCTAAAATGCCAGATTTGCAATCACCCGGAAATGCGTAATGATATTGGATGAATTTATTTACAGGATTTGGCTGAACAACTAAGGAGCCGGCAGTTCTTTTATAAGTTTTAGCGGGTTCAGTGTTGGATCTTTTTTCAGAATTGTTTGTTGGGAGAAAAGTTTCTTCTATGCACGGACTAACGGTGTCAATCAAGCTGAGTATGTTACAGGCGCGTTGATGAGCAATTCCAAAACTATTGTTATATAAATTAATGATTGATTCTTTTTCTGAATTGGTAAACTGCATTAGGTTTCGTCCGTCTGAGATCACCGCAATTAAGATCTCGAAAAGTTGTGCCATTCCATGCCGTTCCGCTTCTTCTAAATCAGTTAAACTATACTTTATCTTGATGGAATCTATTGTTTCTAGAGCACCGGAAAAATTTCCCTCCTGGAGTTGATTATCCGCTCTTTCATATTCGTATTGGTAGGAGTTACCCTCAGTCAGTAATTCATGAAAATTGTTCCAGTCAGGACCTGATAAGCTTTGATCCACTTCTTCATTGCTATCGCTTTCGAGATATAAATTATCTGCATTCAGCAAGTTTATCGAGAACTGGTAATCAGCTTGTGTTTGAATAATATGATTCTCCAATATTTCGCGTGCAGAAACAGAATCTTCACCAAACTCTTTTAATAGCTCAATCATCCACTCATCCATTGGTTGCGTTTTCGATCTTAGAAAATTTTCAAAATCCTGCTCTTTGATTGCTTTAGGATTTGCGGCAATGATCTCAAATGCCATGGCTGCCGGAAATGCAGTATTCTCACTTACTTCCCTGAGTACGGCTGTAGACAGAAATGGCGACTCCGCCAACAATGAAGCACGTAAATTTAAAACGTTTTGATCGGTTCCATTTTTAACATCGTCCTTCACATTGGCAGTATTTCCGCCATCAATCAACTGATGATATAAGAAAGTATATTGATCTAGTTTACTTTTAAGTTTAGTGCGCCAATCGCTTAATGCGATACGATCAGTTTCACTTAGCTTTTTAATGCCAACAGTTCCATATCTTCTTGAAAAACGCGATAAGCATTCATTGCTATTCACCGGGATGTTTGGAACAATAACTGTTGATAATGAAGTTGCATCAGGGAACTTTGGATTCGTGCTGCATTGGGTGCCACTTCCATCCCAATAGTAACTGAAATTATTAAGAGAATTGTTGAATATATTCAATTCTGAATTTGCGGCTGCAGGGCAAGTGAATGTATTGCCGGCCGAGGCGACAAGTTGTGTTTGAATCTGGCCGCTCGTATTAGTAACATTTTGCACTACCGCCTGGTACTCGCGAATGCCGGTATCTACAACCGCTATATCATAAAAAGTTGAGCTGCTATGCTGATTACACAAATATGCTAATCCCGGAAACGATCCATATTGTTTTATCAATGCACGATTGTAGCCCGTGGCCAGATTTGAAATCCCAAGACCGTTAAAAGTATTCTTATAAACTATATTATTGTTAGGTCCCGACTGATTAATGACGGCGCCCACTGTTAAAAAGGATTCCGCATTTCTAGTGAAAGTGTTTTCTTCTATTCTGAAACCGGTACCTTTTCTTATCATCACTCCAAATGGAAGATAGGCTAATTGATTAGATTCTTTGGGAACACCAACTACAAATTCATTTCGTGTGATCATGGCATTATTCACCGCACTATTCAGTATGCCACCTTCACAATTTTCAAAGTGACACTTATCTACCTGATAACTAAAATTTCCATAAACTCGTTCAGCTAAAACCCCGTAAGTAAGGTTTTTAAATGTAGAGGGATGATTGGAAATGCAATTACCTAAAACGTTATAAGTACACCCTCCTACAGTAAAATTAGCGTCAACTGAGAAAATGCCATTTCCTCGAGGAAGTAGATTGTGGTTGGTAGAATTTTCGAAATGACACGCATCTATAGAAATCCCCTGAACCGCCCACAATGAACAATGATGAAGTGGTTTAGAGTTATCGCTAAAAATTTCTGTGGTAAAGAAGTTGCAGTTTTTAATATAACTGAGGTCAGGTCGAATATTCAAGGGATTGGAAGGAGTGAAATTTCGATAAATCCAAATTGCGACGTCGATATTATTGTTCCTGAAGTTGGAATTGCTGGCCTGAACTATTCCACCATTCACGCTTTGAATGCCAATTTGTGCGTTTTCGATAGAGGCATTGTTCTGAAGTATTACTTTAGGTTGGTACGTGATACCGCTAACTGCATATTGCGATCGGCCGAGATCGCCTTGCATTCTGATACCCTGCCATCTGGCGCACGCATTGGTGATTTTTGCTCCATTTACAATTAATGACCCTTGCGGTTCTACAATAATTTTTGTGTTAGCCGTCATGTTTATCACCGTGCCGGAGCCTTGAATAGTAAGTGATGCTCCCGGTTGTATGCGAATGTTTTGGAAAATTGTTTTACTGCTGCTGAAAACAGTTGGGTAATCAATAGACAGTTCGCGTTCCTGATAATTGCCCTCAGTTGGAAGAGGTGTTTCCCACGTTCCTCTTCCCCATGTGGCAATCTTTAACTTGTTTTCGCAATACACAATTTCCATATCTGTAATCATTGCCCCGTAAGGGATATGGTTATTAAAACATTCCCACGTACCGCCATCCAGATTTTTGTTCCACACATACACCCCGGCATCAGTGGCAGCGTAAATGATATCTTCGGAACCACGCTGATAAACCAGCTTGGTTACCGGGAAAAATGGAAGTCCCTTGTGGGTGGTATGGTTAAAGGTGATATCCGTCCAGTTATCTCCGCTAGTTTCAGAATATAACACCCTGGTTTCCGGTTCTGCGTCCAGTTGCCAGTGCAAATAGCCGGAGATACCAACCCAAACGCGGTTAGGATGATCGGGATCTGCAACAACACAAGTGGGTCTTAACAGCTTACTGGTTATCCAGTAATTATTTAAATTTTTTGTACTTAATTGGTAAGATTGGCTAGTTATATCATACCTGTTTAATATTACCGTCCCATTACTCAGCACGGCATAGTACGATACTTCATTCGTGGTTGGTTTGTAGTCATCGGCGAACCAAATATCGTTTACCGTGGATGGATTTGGTAAATTTTCAATGGAGCTGTTTCCAAAAAGTGTATTCCAAGAAGTGCCATTAAACTCATACACCTCTTTGCTGGCATACAAAAGTTTATCGGAGGCCAGTTGGTAATTCAATGTATGAGAATTGTTATTGATTTCAGGAGGCGAAGGAATATTACCTCCGGCGGCAGGATAAACTGATCCAAAAGAGATCCAGCCACCTGAATTATCACCCGAGCTAATTATTGCTGCACCCTGCTGTCCGGACCATTTATCAATGGCACAAACCTCTCCGTCACCTCCGGTGATGTGATCCCAATTATTTCCGTATGACTTCGTATGCGCCATCGTGCCGTTATCCAGAGCTGAGAAAAGCATTCGGTCTTCCTCGTTCTCGGCTGTACTAAAATCAAAAATGAGATTCGTGTTCAGCCCGGTTTTATTATAGTTTTCCCAGGTAAAATTGCTGCAGTCGTAAGTGCCGGGCGATGTAACCAGTGTTCTCGTACGAGTGCGCATGATCCCGCCATCAGTGCCCACTAGAAGGTCATCTTGCTCGCCGGTGGATGAACTGTGATATAAAAGAAGTGAACGTATATCGGCATGCGTTACCATTCCGCCACAGAAACTGCTATAAGTAGTTATTGCATTTACGCTTTGTCCTTTATTAACAGTGTAAAAAAGAACCCCTGGCGACCAACCTCCATAACCCAGGTATATGTTATTGTTATTGGAAGGGGAAACTGCAATAGAACTCTGATTGCAGTCGGGTACTTCGTTTGAGGTGTAGGTTACACTTCCACTTGGAATATCATATTCAACGATGGTATTGCGCGAATTGCCTCCATACAATGCCGAAACTGTTAAGGCATTGCTTCTTACAAGGAAAAAGGCCTTGTTGCAAGTGGCGCATTGGGGTAAATCACCAACATAATTGAGCGCGGTTTTTGAAATTAATTTAAGATTAGTTACCTGAATCGAAGATCCACTATGATTATTTGCCGTTAGCAGAAGATAGGCGAACCAGTCAGGTGAATTTATTGGCTCATTGATATGATTGACGCCGGTATTTAAATGAAAGTTAATGGCGTAACTTTTGTCGGTTCCGGAACTTAAGCTGGTGGGTGTGGCATCCGTTTCTGAAACTTTTTGATCTAATTTCACTTCCAGATCTACAGCCGCACCTGTCACAGTTACGTCCATTTCAATGCGCCAATCGCTGTTAGGGGAAAAGCCAAATGAAGGATAATCGGCTAAACCGCGATATGCCGATACCGGATTTGCAGACGAACTGAAAGTTATGGACGTGGTAGTAATTGAACAATTTGCGTTTTGCGCAATCCAATGCTGATAGTGTTGTGAAGGTATATTTTCATCTAAAAAAACATTCCCGGCATTCAAAACATCGCCGATGGCGGTGAATGTTGGAACGGCATTCTGTAAATTTCTGGTTAGGAAAACTTCTCCCTGATTGCTATTTACTAATCGGGCAGTCAGGAAAAGAATGTTGTTGTTATTTTGCTGAAGGAGAATTTGTCCCAAATTGTATTTAGAGTTGGCCTTATACAATAAATTGTAATTAGTTGAACCGGCAGGCCTTTTAAAGAGACAGTTTCTTACCGTAACATATAGATTTCCCGAAGGCTCATATTTTAGATCCCCTATCGACAGGTTTTGAGTGTTTGACGAACCTATAGCATTCTGAAACGCCAGGCGTAGATTGTCGTCATATACCCATAATTTAGTGCTTCGATTTCGGTTAGCTACACCTAAAGCCATTCCTCCCCCACAGCCAATGGTAATATCAGGTCCGGTACTTAGTGGGTTTACAGCAATGCCGGTTATTTCCAGCAATGCTAAGGGATTCGTGGCGTTATCGGTTATACAAACCCAGGTGTTCGCCGGTGCGCCTGAACCATTTAATTCCCATACCCCCCCGGTACAACCGGCAAGAATATGTTCACCGTTTGAAGGGTCAACCCAGATTTTATTTACACGGCCTTTGCGCGCATCTGAATTGATGGGTCCATCAGACGTCCAGTTGGAAGGAAATGTACCGGAATTTGCACAAAAGGCTGCAGGATTGCTAACGTAGTTTTTAAGATGTTTCAGGTGATCTTCTGTGGTTCCCTCCATGAGGTTCATGCGAGGAACGGTAAACTTTTTCCAGATTTCATAATCCTGCTGAGGTCCTCCTTCTTGCGCGTCGGGATGGTTCTGATAATATTCATCCAAAATTTCAATCTTGCGTAAAATGCTTAATGTATCCAGTGAATCAGGTGGAGAGGCCAGAGAAATAAATTGGGGGTTTTGAGTTTTGCCCGTTAGGAACATAATGAGGATCATCGCAGTACAAAAACCGCGAACAACATGGGTTGGTTTCATTGTCATTTATTTTAGGTTAAGTAATACGCGTTAATACTTCACTACCCGCAACACCTGATGCTCCGTTCCATTTTCCAAATGGAAAAAATAAATACCGCTACTAAAGTTGGTCAGATTAATTTGAAAATCGTCAACGAAGATGGGTTGTTGCCACAACGTTTCGCCCAATGCGTTTTTAACCAACAACTTCATATTTCGGTCGGCATGAGGAATGCTTACATTTATTACATCTGAAGTGGGATTAGGCGCCATTTGAACTGTTACATCGGCGATGTGGCTAACATCATCGGGGAAGAATTTCAGGTAGATGAGAATTCCATCAAAATAGCCTCTGTTGTATACATTCACAAAATCGTAATCAGTGGAGCTTGTGCCACCTGCGATATACAATTCGTTGGAATTTGAATTCACAACACCTGATAAAATCGCGCCTTTGCTTCCTGAAAAACACCGTTGTCCTTTCAGATGACCGGCATCATCAATAAAAAATACCGACCATTTTTCACGACCAGTTGAATCGATAAAAGGGTATTCGCAGTTTTGATTCAGTTCGGTGGAATACGATGAGCCGATTGCTGCAAAAAGATGATCGTTTACCGGCGCGATTCGAAATAAACGGTCAATGTCGCTACCTCCTCCGATATAACACCAGAGGTAGTTTAGATTGGAATCCAAAGCAAAAACAGCATTGTCGCCTGGCCATACCTGCTGACCGCTGAAAGGATGGCACTGGTTACCACCATTATCACCGGCAATGAAACCGGAAAAATAGAAGCCACTATTTTTCACACAAAAATCAAACATGCGCGAATCACTGCCGTTATAGGGAACAACAGCTTGCTTTATAAGCGCTCCAGCACTGTCGAAAATACAAACCCAACTGTCAATGTTGGAATGCCGTTGAATACCTTGCAAGGCATGATCAGTAGAGTTTGTAGTAATAAGCGTAACGATTTGATTTTTTTCATTCAAATGTAAGCGCTTGGGATGATCATCACCACTTCCACCCAAAAGCTTCTGCCATTGGATGGTTCCCAGCGAATCGGTTTTTACGAGCCAGCAATCGGTATCAAACGGCCCTCCATAGTGAATGGGAAAATCGGGTGTGGCCGATCGGGTTTGGGTCAGGAAATAATAACCGCCATCAGGTGCCTGGCAAACACTGGTGAGCTCATCGTCACCGCCTCCGCCATAGCATTGCCGCCACTGCACCATGCCGTTCTTATCGAACTTCATCAACCCCAAATGCGCCTGAATATGGGTGCTGTCGCAGGCATAGGGGAAGGTGCCTGAAGGACTATCAAGGGCATAGGGTTCAGTGGCTACAATACAACCCGAATCAGCAGTAGGCGCTACATCCCAGAAATTCACCCTAAGGATAAGGCCATCTGGACTTGCCGGGCTGCCGAAGCAATGACTGTAAATGCGATTGCCATCCCGGTCGGTCTTTACAATAAAGCCATGAACACTCTTTCCAAAACTACAGCCCGCATCACCATCATAGGAATCAGAAAGGCCAACCATCACCAGGTTACCATCATAGGTGAGGCAGACGTTTCCGGGAAACCAATCTGCAGTTGTTCCCCCATACGACCTGATCCATTGGATGTAAGGCGTGGCGTTTTGCGCCGCCAGAGAAGAGGGCGCAACAGCTATAATAACAAAAAGAACTGCCAGGGTAAACCGCATCATAATCAGTTCTTCTTTTAGAAGAAGGCTATTTGAAATTAACTAAAATTCCCTAATACTTCACTACCCGCAACACCTGATGCTCCGTTCCATTTTCCAAATGGAAAAAATAAATACCGCTACTAAAGTTGGTCAGATTAATTTGAAAATCGTCAACGAAGATGGGTTGTTGCCACAACGTTTCGCCCAATGCGTTTTTAACCAGCAACTTCATATTTCGGTTGGCATGAGGAATGCTTACATTTATTACATCTGAAGTGGGATTAGGCGCCATTTGAACTGTTACATCGGCGATGTGGCTAACATCATCTGGGAAGAATTTCATCTTTATTAATATACCGTCGAAATCGCCCCGATTAAAAATATCTGTGAAATCATAATCGGTACTTGCGGTACTTCCAGAAATAAATAACTCATCTGGGTCGGAGTTCATCAACCCTGATAAAACAGCACCTTTACTTCCTGAAAAACACCGTTGTCCTTGCAGATGACCGGCATCATCAATAAAAAATACCGACCATTTTTCAGTGGTAAGAGAATCGATAAAAGGGAAACCGCAGAATTGATTCAGTTCGGTGGAATACGATGAGCCGATTGCTGCAAAAAGATGATCGTTTACCGGCGCGATTCGAAATAAACGGTCATCGTCGCTACCTCCTCCGATATAACACCAGAGGTAGTTTAGATTCGAATCTAAGGCGAAAATAGTGTTGTCATAAAGATTAAGACCTTGAGTAGTCACTGGATGGCAGCTATTGCCGCCATAATCTTTTTGCGTAAAACCGGCAAAATAGTAGGTGCCATTTTTAAGGCAAAAGTCAGACATGGCTACAACAAAACCATTGTATGGAATGGTTTTTTGATTGAGAACGTTTCCCAAACTATCAAAAATAGCCACCCAGCTATCAAGATTTGAATGTCGTTGAACCCCTTGTAGTGCATGATCGGAAGAAGTTGTACGAATAAGAGTAACCACTTGATTTTTGGAATTAAGATGCAGCCTGTAAGGAGAGTCATCACCACTTCCACCCAAAAGTTTCTGCCATTGGATGGTTCCCAGCGAATCGGTTTTTACGAGCCAGCAATCGGTATCAAACGGCCCTCCATAGTGAATGGGAAAATCGGGTGTGGCCGATCGGGTTTGGGCCAGGAAATAATAACCGCCATCAGGTGCCTGACAAACACTGGTGAGCTCATCATCACCGCCTCCGCCATAGCATTGCCGCCACTGCACCATGCCGTTCTTATCGAACTTCATCAACCCCAAATGCGCCTGAATATGGGTGCTGTCGCAGGCATAGGGGAAGGTGCCTGAAGGACTATCAAGGGCATAGGGTTCAGTGGCTACAATACAGCCCGAATCAGCAGTGGGCGCTACATCCCAGAAATTCACCCTAAGGATAAAGCCATCTGGACTTGCCGGGCTGCCGAAGCAATGACTGTAAATGCGATTGCCATCCCGGTCAGTCTTTACAATAAAGCCATGAATGCTGTAATCGAAACTGCAGGGCGCGTCTCCGTTGTAGGAATTGGTTGTGCCCACCATTACCATATTGCCATCCTTGGTTTGACATATATTGCCCAGAAAACCATCTCCCAAGCTACCCCCATACGACTTGATCCATTGGATGTAGGGCGTGGCGTTTTGCGCCGCCAGAGAAGAGGGCGCAACAGCTATAATAACAAAAAGAACTGCCAGGGTAAACCGCATCATAATCAGTTCTTCTTTTAGAAGAAGGCTATTTAAAATTAACTAAAATTCCCTAATACTTCACTACCCGCAACACCTGATGCTCCGTTCCATTTTCCAAATGGAAAAAATAAATACCGCTACTAAAGTTGGTCAGATTAATTTGAAAATCGTCAACGAAGATGGGTTGTTGCCACAACGTTTCGCCCAATGCGTTTTTAACCAGCAACTTCATATTTCGGTTGGCATGAGGAATGCTTACATTTATTACATCTGAAGTGGGATTAGGCGCCATTTGAACTGTTACATCGGCGATGTGGCTAACATCATCTGGGAAGAATTTCATCTTTATTAATATACCGTCGAAATCGCCCCGATTAAAAATATCTGTGAAATCATAATCGGTACTTGCGGTACTTCCAGAAATAAATAACTCATCTGGGTCGGAGTTCATCAACCCTGATAAAACAGCACCTTTACTTCCTGAAAAACACCGTTGTCCTTTCAGATGACCGGCATCATCAATAAAAAATACTGACCATTTTTCAGTGGTAAGAGAATCGATAAAAGGGAGACCGCAGAATTGATTCAGTTCGGTGGAATACGATGAGCCGATTGCTGCAAAAAGATGATCGTTTACCGGCGCGATTCGAAATAAACGGTCAATGTCGCTACCTCCTCCGATATAACACCAGAGGTAGTTTAGATTGGAATCTAAGGCGAAAATAGCATTGTCGCCTGGCCATACCTGCTGACCGCTGAAAGGATGGCACTGGTTACCGCCATTATCACCGGCAATGAAACCGGAAAAATAGAAGCCACTATTTTTCACACAAAAATCAAACATGCGCGAATCACTGCCGTTATAGGGAACAACGGCTTGCTTTATAAGCGCTCCAGCACTATCGAAAATACAAACCCAACTGTCAATGTTGGAATGCCGTTGAATACCTTGCAAGGCATGGTCAGTAGAGTTGGTAGTAATTAGGTAACGATCTGATTTTTTCATTCAAATGTAAGCGCTTGGGATGATCATCACCACTTCCACCCAAAAGTTTCTGCCATTGTATGGTTCCCAGCGAATCGGTTTTTACGAGCCAGCAATCGGTATCAAACGGCCCTCCATAGTGAATGGGAAAATCGGGTGTGGCCGATCGGGTTTGGGCCAGAAAATAATAACCGCCATCAGGTGCCTGACAAACACTGGTGAGCTCATCGTCACCGCCTCCGCCATAGCATTGCCGCCACTGCACTAAGCCGTTCTTATCGAACTTCATCAACCCCAAATGCGCCTGAATATGGGTGCTGTCGCAGGCATAGGGGAAGGTGCCTGAAGGACTATCAAGGGCATAGGGTTCAGTGGCTACAATACAGCCCGAATCAGCAGTAGGCGCTACATCCCAGAAATTCACCCTAAGGATAAGGCCATCTGGACTTGCCGGGCTGCCGAAGCAATGACTGTAAATGCGATTGCCATCCCGGTCAGTCTTTACAATAAAGCCATGAATGCTGTAATCGAAACTGCAGGGCGCGTCTCCGTTGTAGGAATTGGTTGTGCCCACCATTACCATATTGCCATCCTTGGTTTGACATATATTGCCCAGAAAACCATCTCCCAAGCTACCCCCATACGACTTGATCCATTGGATGTAGGGCGTGGCGTTTTGCGCCGCCAGAGAAGAGGGCGCAACAGCTATAATAACAAAAAGAACTGCCAGGGTAAACCGCATCATAATCAGTTCTTCTTTTAGAAGAAGGCTATTTGAAATTAACTAAAATTCCCTAATACTTCACTACCCGCAACACCTGATGCCGTCTGAAAATCATCAGTAGGAAATTTGATTTACTACAACATAGCGTGTGCTTCAATAAACGTGAGCCGGTTACTTTTAGAAAGTTCAATACCCATACTCCATATTACCAAGCCCCGGCAAGTGTGTTGCCCCGCGGCAGGGGCTGGAATGGTGCCGCCCTGGCGGCAGTGCGTAGTGAAACGAAGCACCGCAGCGATAGCGGAGCCATGCAAGACCCGGTTGCCGCCCTTATTTTCATCTTTTTGATTCTCCCGATTACCTGTCTATCAATTCCTTAACACCCTTGTTAACATCATTTCACCCGAAAAATTTGGACGTTGGTTGATGAATGGATAGATTTGGCTGAAGAAAATTGTCCGTTAACTGAAAATCAGAACTTTCTAACCCGAAATAATAAACGTCCATATGGTAAAAGATTTGATCCGTTCCGCTCACCGTCCCCGCGAAGTAATGGCCATGATGCGCCTGAAATTCGGGGGGTTTGACATCAAAACCTATCGCGAGCCACTGGAGGATTTGGCGTTGACCCTCAACGACCGCGAATTCTGCTATGCCGCACTCAACAAAGTGAGCCGCTCCTTCGCCATCGTCATCAACCAACTTCCATTAGTACTCAAAGATCCGGTTTGTGTGTTCTACCTCGTTCTCCGCGGTCTGGATTCTATTGAAGATGATATGACCTATCCGAAAGAAGAACGTTTGCCGCTGTTGCGTAACTTTTGGAAGAAAAATTATATAAGCGGCTGGAACATCAAAGGAGTAGGAGATTCCGATGACTACCGCACCTTGCTGGCCAACTACCACAAAGTAATAGCAGTATTCCAATCGCTGCATCCACAATACCAGCAGGTGATTGCCGATATCTGCGAAAAAATGGGCAACGGTATGGCCGATTATGCTGAACGTAAAGTGGTGACGCTGCTGGATTATGACCACTACTGCCATTATGTAGCCGGCTTGGTGGGCATCGGCCTTTCCGGACTTTTCTCGGCTTCCGGGCTGGAAGACGAAGCCCTGAAAGACCATATCCGCATTTCGAACTCCATGGGTTTGTTGCTGCAAAAAACCAACATCACCCGCGATTATTACGAAGATCTGAACCTGGGTCGCAGTTTTTGGCCGAAAGAAGTTTGGGGAAAATATGCCGATCGTTTAGATGAATTGATGAAAGCGCCCGATTCGCCGGAATCGCTGGCGTGCTTGAATGATTTGGTGACCGATGCGTTGCAGTATGTAGGCGATTGTATTGAGTACCTCAGCCTGATTCGCAACCCTCAGGTGTTCCGTTTCTGTGCTATTCCGCAGGTGATGGCCATGGCCACACTGGCTAAGATCTACAACAACCCGAATGTTTATACTGAAGTAGTGAAAATCAGAAAAGGTATTGCAGCCGTACTGATGCTGCACACTACCGATATGGAAAGCGTGCACAAAGTGATTGAAGGTTTTGCCAACGATATTTTGAAGAAGTTGGATAAAAGCGATCCGAATTTCGATCTCACCACCGAACGCTGCCATACCATCATTGCCAACCTTCATAAAAATCGCTACAAGGCTAAACGGCAGTTGCTGCCTGTAGTAGAAGTAGAAAAGGCGGTATTGTTTTAAAATAGAAAATATGTCTGCAACTCAATTTGATGTGTGTATCATTGGCGCCGGCGTAGCCGGCGGTACTATGGCGGCCTACCTTGGCGCAAACGGTTTGCGTGTGGCTGTTGTAGAAAAAATTTTGGCTGAACAAGATCGGATTGTTGGTGAATTACTGCAACCAGGCGGCGTTCAAATGTTGCGAAACATGGGTCTTGAAAACATACTGGAAGGCTATGATGCGCAACCGGTAACCGGATATGGTATTTTTTTGAATGGCAAACACATTCACATCAAATATCCGGAAGGTGCTGCCGGTTGTGGTTTGAGAAATGGCAAACTGGTACAAAAAATTCGCGAGCGTATGGCTGAATTGCCCAACGTTACGCTGTTTGAAGGCAATGTTACCAATTTGTATGAAGAAGAAGGAGAAGTTCGCGGTTTACATTTTCTACCTAAAAACAGTGAGCAGCCGCAATTACTTGGCGCGCCACTTACTATTGTAAGCGATGGCATCTTCTCGGCCTTCCGCGATAAGTTGGCGAACGGACAGAAAAAAGTAAGCGGTCACTTTTTAGGCTTGCTATTGAAAGATTGTAAGTTGCCGTATGAGCACTGCGGGCATGTGATTATCGCCAAACCTTCGCCGGTGTTATGCTATCCGGTAACTTCTACTGAAAGCCGCGTGCTGATTGACTTTCCTCAAACCGAAGCGCCGCGCAAAACACCTGAAATGATTGATTATTTGAGGTTGAATATTGCACCGCAATTACCTGAAGAAATTCGCGGCGCTTTTCTAAATGCAGTGGAAGAAGGAAAGTTCAAGATGATGCCCAATCATTTCTATCCTGCAAAACCGGTGTTGCGCAACGGCGTGGTGTTGCTGGGCGATTCGCTAAATATGCGCCATCCATTAACCGGAGGCGGCATGACGGTAGCCTTTACCGATTGCTTTCAGCTCGGCAAGCAACTGATTGCGCGCAAAGCAAATTTCAATGCGGAAACTGCTAAGGAAGCTGTGGCTTATTTTTATGCTCACCGCCATGAAAGCACCGCTACCATTAATATTCTGGCCGATGCGTTGTACGGAGTAATGAGCAATGAACAGTTGAAAGATGCGTGCTACGATTATCTGCAACGAGGTGGTGTTCATGCCGAAGAACCAATTTCGTTGCTATCGGCTGTTAGCCGCGATAAAAATTTGTTGTTGCGCCATTTCTTTGCCGTGGCTTTGTACGGCGCGGGAAATACTTTAGGCCGCCGTCCTGATTTTACCAGAGTGAAACGCTCATGGCAAATGCTGAAAGATGCGGTGCGCATTGTGTCGCCTTTGGTGCTGAATGAACGGCCAAATGCTCTTACACGCTTCGCTTTCCGCACCGCAGGGAAAGTTTTGAATTAAGAGAGTGGTGAGGTAGGAGCGAGGAGCTTTGAGTTGCGAGCTTTGAGCAATGAGCGTTGAGTTGCAAGACGTAAGCTGTTAGGCGAAAGAGCAGGTAGCAACCAAAAGCGCACCACTTGCTTCGCCATACTTACAGTAACTTGCCACTTGCAACTCGGTATGCGTATAATGTCGCCTCACAGCTCGCAACTCACAGCTCGCAACTCATAGCTCATAGCTTTTAACCTGCTACTTGCATCTGGCGTCTTGCATCTAGCATCTTTTACCGCCCCATCGCTTGTCGCAAAAGTGCAGCGCATTCATCCACATCTAAAGGATTAGCGGCAGCGCCTGCGCCCATTTCACTTCCCGAATACCATTTGATTTTGTTGCGGTCGCGAAGGGGGGGATAAAACTCAATGTGAAAGCGGTAATAGTCCTCCGTTTGTTTAAAGGCAACGCTATTTACCGGCCGCTGATGAATGCACATCATATACGGAAATAAACGATCGTAAACATGATCGAAACCATAAATGATTTTTTTTAAAGCTTCAGCAAGATCGCGCTTTTCCTGCAACGTAAACTGCGTAAAATCCTGCCGGTTGTTTTTGCTTACTACGAACACACCAAATGGATAATCGGTGAAATAAGGGATGTAGGCTAGAAATGAATCATTCTCAAATACTACTCGTTTCTCATGTTTTTTTTCAGCAGCGTTCAAATCGCTGAAAACATTGGTGCCATTGGATTTGAAATATTTCTTACAAGCCTCCAATTCACTTTTAATTTTTGCCGGAATCCAACTGTAGGCATACAATTGCCCGTGTGGATGATGCATGGTTACACCCACTTCTTCACCTCGGTTTTCAAACTCAAAAATGTACTTGATCTTTTTATCGCGCTGCAGTTCGGTGAAGCGCTCCGTCCATAATTCTACCAGTTTTAAAAGATGCGAATCGCTGAGATCATACAATTGTTTTTGATGATCGGGCGAATACAAAATCACTTCGCACTTGCCATAAGCGGCTTTGTTTTTAAAAATCTCAAACCCTGTAGTCACAGGCGTTTCAGGCTGTTGCGTAAGTACCGGAAAATCGTTTGCATAGGCCAGCACTTCGAAATCGGCGGGAAGGTTTTTTCCCGGCCCGGGGCAAAAAGCACAATATCCTTTTTCAAGATTAGGGCGGTGCTGGCGGTTGGTGGCCACCATCGTATATGTATCCAGCAAAGGATTCCAGCGTAACTCCATGCAGTAAAGAAAGAAATTTCAGTCTTCTTGAACGTTACGCCCTTTCATATGAATTCCTAATTTCGCTACTATGAAAGTGTACAATAATATCCTGGAAACAATCGGCCAGACGCCCTTAGTTCGTTTGAACAAAATCGGGAAAGACATTCCTGCTCAGTTACTCGCAAAAGTGGAGTATTTCAATCCCGGTAATTCTATCAAAGATCGAATAGGCTATCAAATGGTGCTGGATGCCGAAGCCAGCGGAGCGCTGAAACCGGGCGGTACCATCATTGAATGTACTTCGGGAAATACAGGTATGGGTTTGGCGTTAGCCGCTGCCGTAAAAGGATACAAATGTATTTTCACTACCACCGATAAACAGTCAAAAGAGAAAGTTGACATCCTCCGTGCAATTGGCGCTGAGGTGATTGTTTGCCCAACCAATGTTTCGCACAACGACCCCCGCAATTACCACATGGTGGCCGAACGTTTGGCTAAAGAAATTCCAAACAGTTGCCACGTAAACCAATATGAAAATCTATCGAACCGCAAGGCACATTACCTTACTACAGGTCCTGAAATCTGGGATCAAACCGATGGAAAGATTACGAAGTTTGTGGTGACCATTGGCACCGGCGGCACCATCACCGGAACCTCCATGTTCTTGAAAGAAAAGAATCCGAATATTCAAACGCTTGGTGTAGATTCTTACGGTTCTATTCTGAAAAAATATAAAGAAACCGGAGAGAAGGACATGAACGAGGCCTATCCTTATCTCATCGAAGGAATTGGACAGGATATCATTCCCGGAAATTTCGATTTCAATTACATTGATTATGTAGAACAGGTAAGCGATAAAGATGCGGCCTTGATGTGCCGCCGCCTGGCCCGCGAGGAAGGCTTGTTTACCGGTTATTCCGGTGGCGCCGTAATGCAGGGCGTATTGCAAATGGCCGATCGTTTTACTAAAGATGATGTGGTGGTGATTGTATTCCACGACCACGGCAGCCGCTATGTAGCTAAAGTGTATAACGATGACTGGATGCGCGATCGTGGATTTTTGGAAGAAACAGAGGTAACAGCAAAACTGATTATTTCCCGCAAGCGCGATTTTCAAAATCTGGTAAGCGCATCGCCTGCAGAAACCGTGGCAGATGCTTTTTCGAAAATGAAAGAAATGGGGCTTACGCAATTACCGGTTATGGATGATGGCAAGATTACCGGAAGTATTTCCGAGCACCTTATCCTTCGTTTGCTGATGGATGATGCGCAATCGCGCAGCAAGCAAGTAGGAGAGGTGATGGATAAACCTTTTCCGCAGGTGGCCTACAACGCTACTGCTGCCGAAATCAGTAAGCACATCTCAAAAAATAATTCTGCCGTAATGGTGCAGTTGCCCACCAGCGATTGGGCCATTATCACTGAGTTCGACCTCATCGAAAGCATGAGCTAAGATGATTGCCAATCTTCGCGAAGCTGAATTACAGGCTGCTGCATTGTTTGAGGCCATTCAGCAGCGCGGAATGATTGTAGCAGGAAAATCGGAAAAGCAACTCAACAAAGAAATCTATCAACTGGCGAAAAGCGAATTTGGCGTGCGTACCCATTGGCACAAACGCATTGTGCGCGCCGGTGCCAATACGTTGCAGCCATATCGCGAAAATCCTCCTGATTTGATATTGCAGGAAGATGATATTGTTTTCTTCGATTTTGGTCCGGTATTCGAAGCCTGGGAAGCCGATTTCGGACGAACCTACGTGATAGGCAACAATCCGAAAAAGTTAAAGCTGATGCGCGATGTGGAAAGCGCCTGGCACCTCGGCAAGGCGTTCTACCAAAAACAGCCGCACTTACCTGCTCACGAACTATTTCAATATGCTTGCCAATTGGCGCATCAATTTGGTTGGGAATTTGGCGGACCCATTGCCGGACATATCATCGGCAAATTTCCGCATGAGCAACTACAGCCGCGTAATTTTGGGAACTACATCCATCCTTCTAATAAAAAAAGCATGGCCGAACTTGATACGAACGGCCATGCAAAAAACTGGATTCTGGAAATTCACTTTGTTGATCGGGAGGCCCGCATCGGTGGTTTCTTCGAGCAATTACTCACCTAGTTCAACTCTCATCTTTCATCTCTCATCTCTCAGTTCTCATCTCTCAGTTCTCATCTCTCATTTCTCATCGCTCAATTCTCAGATCTCTATCATCCGTATGGTCCAGAAATCATCGGCCAGATTTTCGTTCAGGATATACTCGTAAGGCATGGTGAAATGGCCATCCTGACCCCAATCTTTGCCCCAGCTATTTCTTACCAGCAATCGTCCGGTGGCATCGTTGTAGCCTACGCACAATACAGCATGACCACCTTCCAATTTTTCTCCTGCGGCAGGCATTTGTAAAGTACCGGTTTTGGCCACACCTTCATCTTCAAATTTTTCATAAACCGAAAAGCCGAATACAAAAGGAAATCCTTCGGCTAAACAGCCTTTGATTTGTTTTAAATCACGCGGAACGCGATGATAGGAGAGTACCTGATGTTGCAAAGCTTCGTTATAACAATCAGCAGTAGGCTTTTTCTTGAACTGCACCTTTCCGGCGCTGTACTTCCAGCGTTTCTCGGTGCAGGCGCCTAATTTGTTTACTGACTTTATACCGTTGCGAATCTCGGCGCCGTTGTCAATATCCACCGTGCCTTCAATCACCCGTTCGTTGTAGTAAATGAACAACCGCGAAGGCATGAAGTCGTATTGCATACCCTGACGGCGCAATTCAAACTGTAAGGCGGCGGCAATAGCATTTCCGGTGCAACTGCCCAACTGTCCCTGATCGTAAACCTCAGGCAAATGTTTTCGCAGATCTACCGATTTAGGCAGAGCCTTTACTGTTTTTTTTGATGCTGCAAAAGGTTTATCGCGAAAATCGGGCATATCGGGCCGCCAGCCAAAACGGCTGATGCGGCGCCTGGAGGGAGCGCTAACTTTTTTCATAAGATTTGGTTTTATGGTTAAGAAAAAATTCAGAGGTTGTTGAACACGCTGCGGTAACGCAGCACTTCCTTCGAATAATCTTTGTTAAAGGTGTAGGAGTCAACGTCAATTGATTTTGCCAATGCTTTCAATACATTGCCCTGCCCGCAATTGTATGCGGCTACACAGGCGCGTTCAAATTCGGAAGCGCTTAATTTAGTTTGCCATCCTGCCGCTTTCAGCGAAGCTGCCTTTTCTTTCAAAACAGCAATAGCCTTAGCGCAGCATAAATTTGGGTCGGCCCAATTGCCGGAATTGATAAAATCGGGATAAGAACCAATATCGATTTGCCAATAGCCATAACCGTGATAGCTATTGTGGTGATAATCGCCTTTCATGTTGGCATGAATGAAGGCCACATCATGGCCCTGATTTACATAACGGGTAATTAAAAATCCGGTTTCGCGGGCTACCATACCGGCCAGCAAATCTACCGGAAAAGGACTGGCGCCACCGCTAACCGCTTTGGTAATGATATCACCTAAATTCGTACTAATCCACTGCATCAAATCGCGATCGGTAGCAATGCGCTCTACCGTAGGTTCTTTGTCGGGATTAAAGCCTAGTTCGTAAGCCTTACCCAACGTTACACTCCCGGCAACGCCTGCCGCGGGTTTAATGCCGTAATACTTTTGGAATGCAATTGTGGCTTCCTGAGTTTTTGCACCAAACAAATTGGTGGCCGTTATAGTTTTGGAAAGAAAGCCTTGTTTTTGTAGAAACTGTTGCCATTTTTTTACCAGTGGCGACTGGTCGTTTAGTTGAATAGCCATTTTTAGGAATTGATGGTCAAGCTTAAACAAAATTGCCGACAATGGAAAGCGAGCCGGCAGAGCATTGGCGTGGCGGGAACATTTTTTTTTGAAAAGATTAAAACGATTTTATGATTGAAAGAATCATTACTGTGCCAGATAATCTGGTTGCTTTTCGCGCCACTGGCGAAATCACCAAAGAAAATTATGAAACCGTTGTAATTCCGGCCGTTACCGAACTGGTAAAACGTACCGGAGAACTGAATTTCATACTGGTGGTTGATACCGAATTATCAAATTTTACTCCCGGTGCGTGGATGCAGGACGCCTGGATGGGCCTTAAAAATCTGGCAAAATGGAACCGCAGCGCTATTGTTTCCGAATCGGCTGCCATCCGAAAGTTCACCGATATTTTCAGCGCCTTTGTTCCGGGCGAGTTCCGCGGCTTCCCGCACAGCGAAATGCAACAAGCCATCGCCTTTGTTTCCGGAAAAGCCAGCGCCGGACTCTAAACCGGAAATTTCAAACGCCTAACGCATACTTCGCAGCTTGTAACTCGCAACTCGCAACTCGTAACTCATAACTCATAACTCATAACTCATAACTCATAACTCATAACTTATAGCTCCTAACTAGCCTCCCACTTTTTTTCATAAAAACTCCAAATTCACCCGCTTGGGCTGCCGGGGAAATTTTATCTTCGCCACCCTCAAATGCGTATTTCTACTGTATTCAGCGCCGGCCGGCGTTTTGGTTTTGTTGCCATCGTTATGGCCTTGCTGATGCTTGTGCAAAGCTGTGAAACACCTGAAAAGGTGCTGAAAAGCAATGATGTAGATTATAAATTGAAGAAAGCAACCTATTGGTACAACAAAAAGGAATACTTCAAATGTATTCCGTTGTTTGAAGAACTAATGGGCGTAATGAAAGGCCGCAGTTCTACCGAAGATATCTACTACATGTATTGCATGGCCAACTACCGCCAGGGCGATTTCATGATTTCTGCTTATCACTTTAAGAATTTCACTAATCTGTACCCCTTAAGCCCCAAGGCCGAAGAGTGCAGTTTTATGCATGGAAAGAGCAACGAACGCCTCTCGCCAAAATATGAGTTAGACCAAACCTATACCTACAAAGCAATTGATGCCTATCAGGAATTCATAAACTCCTATCCGGAAAGTGCCCGCGTGGATAGCGCCAACCGCCTCATAATGAAGCTTCGCAAAAAGCTGGAAAAGAAGGCCATGGTGAATGCCGAACTGTACTATAAAACCCAAAACTACCGCGCTGCCGCCACCTGCTTCGAAAATTTGCTGGTGCAGTATCCCGATATCGACAATGTGGAGCGCATTCTGTTCATGGTAGTGAAATCAAACCATAAATTTGCCGAAAACAGTATTGTTACCAAAAAAGTAGAGCGCTATCACAACGTGATTAATGCCTACAATATTTTCCGGTATAAATACCCGCAAAGTCAGTATGACGCCGAGGTGAAGAGCTATGCTACCGATGCACATTTCAAAGCGGTAACATCGGCGTATGAACATGCCGAAGCCTCTTTCCCTTGGGAAAAAGAAGGCTATTTCAACCTGGCCATTAAAGAAGCGGAAAGGCAAAAAGAGTTTATTGCCGACCCTAAATCGCAGAAAAAAGTTCAGCAAATCATTGAAAAGTCGTACTACGGAATTGTACGCAATAATTTCGAACAAGCTGAGGAATTTGACACCGACAGTCTGCGAAAGGTCACTAAAAAGATCGAACTTTATGACCGTACTGTCAAAAGTTATTATAACTTTGTTGACAAATATAAGGACAGCCGCTACATTCGCGAAGCGGAGCGCCTTTACACCACTTCAACCGAAAAAATAGCAAAATTCAAGAACGATGGACAAAAGCAAAAAAATTAAGATGTCGCAGATTTCGCCGCTCATCGAAACGCAAAACCTCGAAGCAATGGCGCATAAAACATCTAATGTTTATGAATCGATAGCCATGATCGCCAAGCGCGCCAATCAGATCTCTACAGAACTGAAATCAGAGCTGCATTCGAAACTGGAAGATTTCGCTACGCATACTGACCAACTGGAAGAAGTAGTGGAGAATCGCGAACAAATCGAGATTTCGAAATTCTATGAAAAATTGCCTCACCCAACCATTCTGGCAACTAAAGAATTTAACGACGATCAATTGATGAGCCGTTACGAAAACTAAATTGCTTTCATTGAAAAATAACGTATCGCAAGTCATATTCTGGCTTGCGATTTTTTTTAGAAAAATATGAAGGGCAAAAAAATACTGCTGGGCATTTCAGGAAGCATTGCCGCTTACAAAAGCGCCCTATTGGTGCGCCTGCTTGTAAAAGCAGGTGCTGAAGTGCAGGTAGTTATGACCCGCTCGGCAACTGATTTCATTACACCGCTTACCTTAAGCGTGCTCAGCAAAAAAACGGTAGTTACCGATCTCACTAACGATGCCAATACCTGGAATAACCACGTAGAGTTGGGCCTTTGGGCCGATGTGCTGCTCATTGCCCCGGCCAGCGCCAATACCATAGCTAAAATGGCCGGTGGCCAATGCGACAATATGCTGCTGGCCACCTATCTCTCGGCTAAGTGCCCGGTATGTTTTGCTCCGGCTATGGACCTCGATATGTGGAAACATCCCGCCACACAACGCAATGTGGCCACGCTTCAGTCGTTTGGAAACAAAATGATTCCTGTGGGGCATGGCGAACTTGCCAGCGGATTAGTGGGCGATGGCCGTATGGCGGAACCTGAAAGTATTATTGAATTTCTTCAATCCAGTATTTAATCAAAACATGAACAAGACCTTTCTTATCGTTAATGCCATTCCGAACGCCGATGATATGCCCAGTTTTCAATCCTATTTGCAACAAATCATTCCCATTTTTATGCAATATGGCGGAAGCAATATGCAGCGCTGGCGAACGGTTGAACAGGTAATGGGTCAGGGAGGCATCAAGGCCGCTGCCGTGCTGGAATTTCCATCGGCTCAGGCAATTAAAGATATGATTGCCGGGCCGGAATTCAATGCCCTCAACGATTTGCGCAAAAAGGCGTATCGGCAGGAGGTAGATCTCATGATTTGCGAAACCTTGTAATCTGATAATTTTTATGGCGGCAACCGGGTGCTTTCAGGCTCCGCTCCGCTTCGGTGCTACACTACGTTCCGCACCCACGCCTTCGGCGTGGCCTTGCCGCCCCCTGCCGCGGGGCAACATACACGCATGGCGTTGGTCATCCTGCCTCGCTTTTCAAAAATTCAAACTATCCAACTTTAAACTTTAAACTTTCAGCTTAAAACTACTCTGCGCTTTCTGCAGAAGGAAGATCCGAAACCACTTCACTCACCTCGCCAATGGTGTTTTCTTCTGGTAAAATCACATCTTTCAATTTCGGCAATTCCATAGTGCTATTGATGCCGAAATAATCGAGAAACAATGGCGTAACTTTATAAAGAATTGGTTTGCCCACGGCCTCCTCAATGCGCCCCGCTACTTCTATCAATTCTTTTTCCAGAAGTTTCTGTACCGAATAATCGCAGTTCACCCCGCGTATGGCCTCACATTCTGTTTTGGTAATCGGACCTTTATAGGCGATGATGGCCAGCGTTTCCAAAGCGGCAGTTGAAAGCCTCTTTTTTTCCTTCTGGCCAATCAAAATAGAAACAGTAGGATAATAAGCGGGTTTAGTAAAGAATTGATAACCTCCTCCAATCACCCGAAGTTCGAACGAAAAATAATCGCTGCTGAATTTTTCGGCTATGGCCTGCAGCAATTCGTCAAGAATATTCTCATCAATTACGGCTCCTTCAATTTTCTTTACACAGTCTATAATTTCACCCTTTGAAATGGCCGTGTCGCTGCTGAAGATCAGCGCTTCGATATGTTGTTGCAGATTTTCCATAAAAGGATGGCGAAGATAAGGTTTTGAACTGTTTTCAGCAATGAATTCACCTACAGATACCGTTCCGCCAATATGCGCAAATGATGAATTTCATGGCCTATGATTATAAATCCGGCAGCCCTTACTGAAGTTGGCTGTTGATTGCCACGGCCTTGCCGTTGGCTCATTTCTTCCGTAATCTCTTCGAAAAAAGAAATGGTGGACATCCGAACGCATTCGTATTCCTTCAAAAGCGATTTCCAGCTTCGTTCCTCCGCATTGGAAAAGGCAACATATTGATCTTCATCAAAACCCGGAAGATCGGTTACCTCGTTTCTTGAAAAACAAAGCGCCCGATACATAAAAACCCGCTCAACATCAATCAGATGTTGCAACAGCTCTTTGATACTCCACTTTCCGTTAGCATAACGGAAATTTTGTTTGCCTTCAGGAATACCGCTGAAAAACGCAAATGTTTTGGCAAAATGGTCCTGTAATAGGCCTAGCAATTCGCCATCAGGCACCAGCTCGAGATATTTTTCATGGTATGCTGCAAATTCGCCGGCTTTTGGTTTAGTGATCATGGATGAATGACTACGAGTTTTTTAGTGAACCAATTGCTGCCTGCTTCCGCCTTCACTAAATAAATGCCTGCGGCAAGTTTACTTACATCAAATGGAGCTGTGGCGCTTCCATTACTATTCAACGCTTCTTCCCGAACCAATTCCTTGCCCGAAATATCGCAAAGTATAAAACTGGCAGGCAGAGCCGTTCCTGTTAAACAAACCTGTACTTTATCGCTTGCCGGGTTCGGCCAAATCAACAGCCCGCTTCGGTTGGCGGCCTCCACAATACCGGCGGCATTACAAGCTGACGGCAATTGCACCGGGGTGCCTTCGGGAGCGCCAACCACTATAGCTTCGTGAATGAAAGCGCCCCAGTCAGCGCCCAGATTCTTGACATTGGTGCCATTTTTACGATCAAGTTTTACATAGCCTGCTGTTTGTCCGTAATTCGCCATCAGCCAAAACCCAACACCATAGCTAACTTCGGGGTTTTCATTTCGGAAAAACAAATCATACACGCCTTCTTCCAAATGGAAGGTATCGCGGTAAACCGTAGATGGTGCCAGTGTTCCTGCATTTCGCTGGTACAGCACATTGCCCGATGCATCTTTCAATTGATAACTGAAATCGGCTGAAGAGGCATTCCATGAAGGCAGGTCGTTTGGTGTTTTAAAGTTTAAAACAATCACACTGTCATAAACCGCAGGAGTTTTGATGGCGGTGCGCAGGGTATCGTCATAAGGATATTGATCGCACTGCCCGTTCGGAGCAATCGTATAGGCGTAGAAAATGTTTCCAACCGGCGTATGATTGATCACCATATTCGGAAGGGTTACTTCAGTGCTTTGGTCAGGACCCAAATTTCCCTGCCATTTGTAATCGGTATCATAATAACCTTCATATCCGTAGCGGATGATCACCGAATTTAGAAGTTGTTTGCCGCTATTTTTTAAAATGATCTTAGGCCGGCACGAAATAGGGTTGATCCGCAATTGTTCATAATCCGATGAAGGTTGCAGGATTTTCTCCAATGTGGCATCAATGTTAAATCGATTGTCTTTATATTGAAACAGGTAAGCGGCCAAATCGTAGTTGCCTTGCTGGAAAAGGGAATGCACTTTATCCTGCATTTCCAGATCAATGGTGTGATTACCGCTGCTCAGTTTCATTGGTTTGATATAAGGCGCTACAGTAGAACCGGGGCACCAGTTGCCACGATCTAAAGGCCAGGTTCCCGATTGCGGATAGCAAGGGTTGTCGCCACACCGCCGCCACAACTGCCAGGTTTCGTTCAGTGAATTGTCAATATAGAAATTCTGATTGTAGTTGGCGAATTCGCAACAGCCGTCGAGGGTATCGCTACCGTGACCGGTTTGAATTAGAAAGAAACGCTGTGCATCAGAGGCACTGCTAATGGTGATATTTCTGGGAGCCAAATAGGTTTCTAAGTCATGCGCAGCATTTCCGAAATTGAATGATCCATGCCAAAGGGTATCTATAGAAATTGGTTGATAGGTGGGAACGCCTTCGGTCAATTCAAAGTCGAGTGTTACCAGCCATCCACGGCCTGAAGTGGCTTCATAACCCGTATGTTGATATTCGATTTCTACGGAATCGTGGAGAAGGGATGAAAAATCGGTTACGTCCATTTCCCAGGTAAATTTCCATGAACTGGGATTGTTGTAGCCATAAGGGGTGATGAACTTTACCAACTGATAATTCAGCGGAGCGCTATTCACACTGCCTTTGCGCCGTAGCCACACATAATTAAGATAATCCCATTCCCCGCAATGCATTCCGGGCGGGCAACCAAAGGTCATGATTACCTTAGCTTTTCTGTAATTAACCGAAGCGGGAGGGAACTGGGCCCAATGCGCATATTCAGTATGGCCAATTCCCGGATCGGTTTGAATCAATTGCTTGTTATGCGAAATTACGTGGATCGTATCGCCATTGCCGGCAATGGCGCTTATCGCAAAAAAAGTGAATAGTACTGCTAGTACGGTATATTTCATCTGCCCGATTTAAGCAGGAAATATAGTGGAAAATCAAATGAACTGGCTTCTATTGCTTCACAATGCGCTTGTTGTACTGCTGTTTCCCAACCATAATACGAACATCATAGGTAGCCGCTGCCAGTTCTTTCATCGGCACCAGCACGTTATGAATACCTTCATCAGTTTTGCGATACGTTTGTGTAAACACTACTTTGCCCAAGGCGTCAGTAACATTTATACTTACATCTTCCTGCTTATACAAATAGTATTGAACAGTAAGCGCTTCTTCTACCGGATTCGGAAACATGCCTAAAACAATCATACGATCATTTTCGATCACCGCGTTTGGCGTTTCCGGTTGTTTGAAGTTAAAGATGTACATCAGCGTATCGCAAATCGGGAACGAACAATTATCGCAGGAGCGGAACACCACAGTGTCCTTTCCGGTGTAGTTGTAGAAAGGTGCATATCTGGCACAGCTATCGCCCGTAAAGCTGAAGTTGCCGTGTTTTGGCGCGCTGATCACCTGATTCGTTCCCTTAATGCCTAAAAGATCATCAAATGCAAAGCAGTAATTCAGAATGTTGTTCTTCAAAGTATCGAAGAAAAGCGTTTGCATTTGCGAAGGATGGTTCACTTTGAAAACGTACACCACACTATCACAAACGCCATAACTATTACAGGCCATTCCTCTAAGCACATCAAAGCCGCAATAGCCGCTGTCAGCCGTAAACGTAAAACACGTATCACCATTAAAATCAGTGGTGTTGAAAAGAGGCGCATCATGCGAAACCGAAGCATTGGCAGCTACATCATCAAAAGAGTAGCAATCAGTGTACTGTTGTTTCGATTGAATGTTTACAATGGTAGTATCTGTTTTCACCGTTGCAGTCACATTGATGTACACCCGAATGGTATCGCAGTTCGACGGATTTCCTGTTTCGCAAACAACGGCCAAAATCGTATCGTTTCCGCGATAGCCGATAGCCGGTGTATAGTGAATAGTTTGACCGTTCAGGATGGCCGTACCTCCAAAATTGGCAGAATCAATAATGCTCATACCGATTTGCGGACAATGTCCCGCATTTGGTATAATGAGCACGCTCTTCGGCGCTTTGTTATCGGTAGTAACATAGTTCAGTTCGTTGAGCTTCGTAACCGGAATGCTGTGGTTAGGCGTAGCGGAAGGATTCGTGGCGCTTATAGCCGGAACGGTTACACCAGCCGCAGCATGACGAAGAAAACGCTCATTGTTGTTTACAAAATAACTGGTGGCGTAAGTGTCGCCTTTATGCAATCCGTCCACATCATTGTAATGGTAATCGGCCTGCGCACGGCCTTTGCGCACGTCGAGCAAATAGTAACCGTGATTGGAAAGCTGCACATATTTTTCATGCGAGTTGAGCGCCATTACCAAATTTGAACCAATATTGATGGGGAATGCAAGAGAGGTAACGCTGGGCCCGACAAATTCTACGCAGGCTGATCCTGCACCGGTATTGCTGTTGTAATTTGGGCCGGGAACATCATTACACCAACTGGTGTGAATGTCGCCGGTCAGAATCACCACATTCTTTGAATTGTTCAGAATGTAATCGCGGATCAGATTTCGTTCATACGCATAACCATCCCATTGATCAGGGTTCAGCACCAGGCCGAATGGCCCTTGCATAGGTGCAAACATTACCTGATTGCCAATAATTTTCCAGCGTGTACTGGTGTCAGAAAGTTGTTGGAAATACCAGGCACGTTCCACCGGACCCATCATGTGACGGTTCGGGTCATTTACCGCGTTGCGATCCTGCTCGTCGCGGTCGTACAGGCGGGTGTCGAGCATAATCAGGTCCAGCAATTTTCCATAGCGCAGCTTTCTGAAAATACGGATAGTATCATTCGGGTCGGGTTTGCGCAGCGGCATCCACAAAAAATAAGCAGAGGTAGAGTTGTGTTTTCTTACATCAAAAGGGCCTTCCGTGGCCGGTTGGTGGTTTTGACCACCTTCACGCCAGGCGTCGTTGCAGGTTTCATGATCGTCCCAAACCGTGATGAATGGATACAATTGATGAATCCTTTTAAGCTGATCGTCGAGTTTGTACTGCGAATAACGGCCTTCGTATTGAATGGCATTTACTGCTTCCTGTGGTGGGTCATATACGCGGCCCTGATCGGTAACCGCTCCATCCGAAAAATCGCCGGAGGCGTATTCATAAATATAATCGCCCAAATGTAATACCGCATCTACATCATTGCGCGCGCAAATGTTTTCATAGGCATTGAAATAGCCGTGTTCCCAACTGGCGCAGGAAACCACTGCAAACCGAACGCTGTCGTTATTGCTGTTAGCCGCAGGTGCCGTTTTGGTTCGGCCTACAATAGAGTTCTTCCCATTGGCAGAAAACATGTAGTAGTAATAGGTGGAAGGCTGAAGCCCGCATACATCTACTTTTACAGTAAACTCTGAAGCATCAGTGGCATATGCCTTACCGTAGTTCACCACATTAGTGAACTGAAGGTCAGTTGCAATTTGCCAATTCACCAGAATGGAGCTAACGTTCCCGCTATCCGGCGTGCATCTGGTCCAAATCATTACGCTGCTTTCGGTGGGATCGCCCGATTCTACACCGTGATAGAAGGGCTTATAAGTTGGATTTAATGTAATGCGGTGCTGTTTCACCTGCGCGCCGGCACCCAGCGCGGCCATGCATAATAATGCGAGTAAAAGATTTTTCATCGAATTACAAAAATAAGCAATTTCATAGGGGATTTGCCAAGAAAATAGAGGACTGAAAATTAAACTTCAAGCTTCAGCCGGGGCATTTATCGGATCATCATAATGGCCCCGAAAACGATAAGAGCGCCGCCTAAAGCGGTTTTCCATTCTATTGGTTCTTTTAAAAAGATGGATGCCAATAGCATAGCAATGGCCACACTTAGTTTATCGATTGGCGCTACCTTCGAAACCGGTCCGGTTTCCAACGCTTTGAAATAGAATATCCACGACATTCCGGTGGCGCATCCTGATAGAATGAGGAAAATCAGGTGTTGTTTGCTGATGTGCCGCAACTCCTTCCATTCGCCCGTAAAACTAACAATAACCCAGGCCAGAACGAGAATTACAATGGTGCGAATTGCTGTGGCCAGATTACCGGGAACGCCTTTTAGCCCCAGTTTTGCGAAAATGGCGGTAAGCGCTGCAAATACTGCTGATAGCAGAGCGTAGAGCGACCATATTTTCATTTCGTACTTTTTTTGAAAATAAATAAAGTAACCCAAAGCATTTGGCCTTTGCTTTTACTCCTTTCAGCTTTTTTTACTTTCGTTGCGATGGCTGAAGATAAAGAGCAGATCATAGCGGGTTTTTCCAAACTGTCGAAACGCGATAAGATCAAATGGGTGGCAAAAAATTTTTTGTATGCCAATCCTATTGATATTATGAACGAGTTTGCCGGCTTTTGGCACGACAATGTGGAAAGCCAAAAGTTACTGGATGGTTTTAGTGAGAATACACTAACCAATTTCCCGGTACCTTTTGGAATTGCGCCTAACTTTATGATTAATGGAAAGGTTTATGCCGTTCCTATGGTAACTGAAGAAAGTTCGGTGGTAGCCGCGGCTTCCAATGCTGCCAAGTTCTGGTTGTCGCGAGGTGGTTTTAAAGCTACTGTTCTTTCTACCATAAAATTAGGTCAGGTTCATTTCATCTATCATGGCGATAAGGCCAAGCTGTTCAGTTTTTTTGAAGAAATCAAAAACGACCTTATTGCAGGCGTAAAGCAGATTACCTCAAAGATGGAAGCCCGCGGCGGCGGCGTACGTAAATTAGAATTGCTGGATTTCACGGCTGCTGAGCCCGACTACTTTCAAATACGCGCTTCATTCGAAACGGTCGATTCGATGGGCGCTAACTTTATTAACTCCTGTTTGGAAGAATTTGGTCAGTTACTTACAGCCAAAATTGAGGCCGATTCACGATTTACGGTAGCTGAAAAGGAAGTGGAAGTGGTGATGTGCATCCTCTCGAACTTTACGCCTGATTGTATGGTAAAGTGCGAGGTAGAATGCCCGATTGAGGCATTGGGTTCCTTCGACGGAATTCCGGCCGGCGAATTTGCGGAAAAGTTCAGACGTGCGGTGCGAATCGCGATTATTGATCCTTACCGCGCCACCACTCACAACAAGGGCATTATGAATGGTGTGGATGCAGTGGTAATTGCAACCGGGAACGATTTTCGGGCGGTGGAAGCTTGTGCGCATACTTATGCTTGCAGTGCCGGCAGTTACAGAAGTTTGACCGATTGCACCATTAAAGATGGGGTGTTTAATTTTAGTTTGATGTTGCCGATAGCCATAGGAACAGTTGGCGGACTCACCTCGTTACACCCTCTGGCCAAGCGTTCGCTTGAATTATTAGGAAACCCCAATGCCAAACAACTTATGGAGATTATTGCTGCGGTTGGTTTGGCACAGAACTTTGCGGCAGTTAAATCGCTCACCACAACCGGTATTCAAAAAGGGCATATGAAAATGCACCTTACCAATATTCTGGCTGGGTTTCAGGCTACTGACGAAGAAGCCGAAGCTGCAAAGCTGTTCTTTGCCGAAAAAACAGTTTCGGTATCAGGCGTGCGCGATTTTTTGGAACAAAAAAGAAATACACACTAAACTGAATAGGCGTTTACACCATTGAATTCAGGAAAGCCTTCAATTTATCGATCACTTTTACTTCCACAGGATCTTGTTTGTGTGCCACCGCCAAGTGATAGCTTAGCCAATCGCCAAAGTGAATGAAGTAAAAACTTTGTTGGAAGAAATCAGCGCCTTGCGCCTGAACTTCTGTAACGCTTGAAACTACTTCTTCCACAACCGGCTTGATGAACATAAAACGCAACTGATTGCGCTTGTGTTCAAAGCTATGGCGGAAGAACAGCACCGCAAGCGTTTCGTTTTTCATTTTCCAGCCAACTAATTCATTGTGGTTCACTTCCGGTAAAGCGCTGTACCAACAATTCTGTTTTGAATTTTCGTTAATCTGTTGTTTTAACCGAAGCGCGGTAAATTCCATTTTATCTTCTACAGAAACAATAACCGTTTTGAACTTGATCTTGTCGGCCAGCGCCATCGCGTCCTTGCTGATTTGATTTTGATTTTCCAGCAAAAAAGCAGCCGTGTCTTTTACTAATTGATCAACGTCCAGAGTAATCAATCCGGCCTTTTTTAAAATAGTAAGCAAAATTGCCGAACCATAACCTAGTGTGGTTCGCGGCGGGAAACCGGTGGGCAACTGCACAAAATCTAATTGCTTTTCCATTGCCAGTTCCTTCAATTTACCGCCCGAAGCAATACAAATGGGTTGCAGGCCCTGTGCTGCGGCTTCTTGAAAGCAATTCAAGGTTTCTTCGGTATTTCCCGAATAGGAACAAAGAATCAGCAACGTTTCTTTCGAACAAAATGCCGGTAAGCCATAGCCCTTGTTCACAACAATTGGAACAGAACAATTGGCAAAGGTGAGGTCGAACGCCAGATCTCCGCCAATACCGGAGCCCCCTAACCCGCAGATCACCACATTGGTAACAGGCGATGGCAAATGGGTTAACTGAATGTTACTGCAAATGGGCAAAGCGGCCAGCATTTGCTCAGGAAATTGTTCTACATATTCTTTCATACGAAACGATTGCGCCTGCAATAAAAGCGAAAATGATTTTATTCCACCGAACTAGTTAATATACATTAACGGCCTGCAAACAGGCCGGTTAAAATTTTGTACGTTTGCGCGCTCGCGCATGACAGACAGCCTCATTATCATTCCCACTTTTAACGAATTGGGCAATATCGAAAAAATGATCCGGAAGGTATTTTCACTTCCGCATGCCTTCGATTTGCTCATCATTGATGATGGCTCGCCCGATGGAACGGCAGGGGTAGTTAAGCAGTTGCAAACCGAATTCGCTGAAAGATTGCATTTACTGGAGCGCCGGGGCAAATTGGGCCTCGGCACGGCCTATATCGCCGGGTTCAAATGGGCGTTAGATCGCAGTTATGAGTATATTTTCGAAATGGATTGCGATTTCTCTCACAATCCTGATGATTTAATTCGTTTGTATGCCGAATGCGCGGAAAAAGGCGCCGATCTGGCAATCGGATCAAGGTATGTGAAAGGTGGAGGTTTTGTAAACTGGCCGAATGATCGGATTTTGATTTCGCGCGGCGCTTCTATTTATGTAAACCTGATTACCTGGATTAATATTGCCGACCCCACCGCAGGTTTTGTTTGTTTTCGTAGAAAAGTATTGGAAACCATTGACTTAGATAAAATTCGGTTCATTGGCTATGCCTTCCAAATCGAAATGAAGTTTGCCACCAGACGCCTGGGATTCCGCATCAGCGAAATTCCGATCATTTTTACCGAAAGGGTAGAAGGGGTATCGAAAATGAGCAAGAACATTATTAAAGAAGGCATCATCGGCGTGCTCCAAATCCAATGGCACAGCCTGTTTTCGGGCTACCGGAAAAAATAATTTCAAAATACTGTAACCTTTTGAAACGTATCGCGTAAAGTATCAATGAATACGCTGATATGAAACAATTATTTACTACCATTATTGTTATCACTTTGGCCCTTAACAGCCGCGCAGCAGATTCTAAAGTTCCTGTAGGTGCAAACGACTATTTTCAGATCGGTTTTGAAGCCGCAAATCAGGGAAATCCTGCTTTGGCCGTAAAAAACTACAATCTCGCAATTGGTCTCGACCCTTCGCGCATTTGCTTTTACTACCATCGCGGTTTAGCCAATCGCGCTTTGGGCAATAAGGCGGCTGCCATTGCCGATTTTAATTCCTGCAATAACCTCCGCCCGATCGCTGAGGCTTACTATCAAATCGGCCTGTTTAAATACGAAGAATCTAATCTTCTTGGCGCTAAGCAGGAATTTGAAAAAGCTCGTGAATTGAAAGAAGACGTAGAAAAGGTGAATTTCTATTTGGGTGTGATCAACTATCGCATCGGCGATTTTCCAACAGCCGTAAAAAATCTGGAACGCTTTACCACCTTGGTAAAAACTAATTCCGATGCCTTTTTATTCCTGGCCTTGGCCAATGTGAAGCTGAAACATTTTGATGAAGCTCGTGGTTTTCTGAAATCGGCTTCACTTTATACTACTAACGACTGGAAATTGTATCTGAAAATGTATGAGATCTACCGCGAAATCGGCGACCTCGACAACCAGTTATACAATCTGAGTATGGTAATCGAATTGGGGCAACACAAAGCCGAGTATTACCTGATGCGCGCTAAAATTTACCAGCAATTGGGCGATAAAGAACGCGCTAACGAAGATTTGTATTTCTCGCAAAACATTGCGGAGGCAAAATAATCAGAACAACGGGAAAAGATCTTTGAGATTCCCACGGTGTTCCAAAGTATAAGTTTGAATACCCATAGCTGCTGCTGCTGCCGTATTTTTCTCCAAATCGTCAATGAACAACATTTCTTCAGCCGGAACGCTTTCTTCGTTTAATACCCGTTGATAAATAGCTGCTTCGGGCTTGCGAGCGCCAACTTCAAATGAATAATAAACTTTGTCGAAAAAATGGCGCAAACTTCGCTGCCCAAAGCGTTGTTGCACCTGCGCATCGATGTACGCCAGATGAATCGCGTTAATGTTGCTTAATGCCAGTATCCGGTATTGTTTACGCAGCGTTTCCAATAGAAGGAACTTTTCCTCCGGAAAACCGATGATGAGTGAATTCCAGGCCGTGTCGATTTCAGCATCCGAAGTGCTTTCTTTCAGAAAAGGGCGTAACGCATTTCGGAATTCATCAGCATCTGCCATTCCTTTTTCAAAACGATCGAAAATGCTTTCCTGATTAGTGGCAGAAATTTTATTGCGGAAATCTTCTTTCGCAATTTTTTTAAAACCCTGCATCAACTGATCGTAATCAATATCAATAATCACATTTCCGATATCGAAGATGAGTGTATAAATGGGCGCCCGAAATTTTTGCATGCGGCGAATGTAATAGAGCAATGGCTGAATTGGAAAGCAAAATTTTGTTGCAACCGGGACCATCCGGAAATCGGTAAAACGAATTGCCGCGTTTCGGCAAGTACTTCATAACATGCTCAAAAGGTAGCTGGGTTTATTGGAAAATTTTTCAACCTAAGGCATTCCGATCTTTTTAAATTTGAAGCTCATTCGCTTAAAAATGAAAACAATACATATGCAAAAAGTTGTCTTTTTATCATTGGCCGTAGCCTTCCTTTCGGCATGTACCAATCCTGAAGCGCTTAAAACTTCTACCACTCCGGTGCCGGAACAGAAAATGGAAGTGAAACTCAGCGCATTGGCCGACAACAAAGATCATGTATGCGGTATGGAATTGGAACAAGCTTCGTTGAAAGATACAGCTACCTATGAAGGTAAAATGTATGGCTTTTGCAATGAAGGCTGTAAGGCTGAATTTGTGAAAGATCCAAAGAAATATCTGGCCGCGCAATAGAGGGCGCTGTAACGCGTTATGTTTTTTTGTGAAGCCCAACCAGTGGCTGGTACATGGTTTGAAACAGGTTACCTATGAAACGTTTATTGACCATAGTACTGCTTGGCGTATCGGTGGCGATGCGCGCGCAGGACAGTGTAGCCGTAGCCGGACCTGAAATTCCCTTCGATACCACTATCATCCTAAAGGATGTTCCGGTGGTTCGTTTTAAAAACGCAGATGATGAAATGGAATACTACAAGGATATCTCTCGTATCCGGAAAGTGTTGCCCTATGTGAAGATCGCTAATCGCATGTACCATACCGTAATGGTAAAAAAGGAAGAGGAGAAACGCCGGGAATACCGTCACTACCGGAAGGATCTGGAGAAGGAAATGCGCGAAAAGTTTGAAGCCGAACTGCGCGATCTTACCATCAATCAGGGTAAAGTATTGGTGAAACTAGTGAACCGTGAAACCGGTAACAACTGCTATCAAATCATTAAAGACGTTAAGGGCGGCTTTAGTGCCTGGACGTGGCAAATCGTGGCGCGCCATTACGACTATAATCTTAAAGAACCTTACGATCCGCATAAAGAGTGGATCCTGGAGTTGGCTATCCGCGCCTTGGGCGCTGAATATGACCCCAACTAAAGGTTTTCGCGTAAAAAGTTTAACGGCAGTTCATTTTCCAGCATACACTTAAAATGTCCTTTCGGGCATTTTTGAAAACCGATTTTGGAACAAGGGCGACAGGAAAGCCCTTTCACTTCAGCTATTTGCGATGGTATGTGGTGATGGCCATAATAAGGCGTCATTCCCAAATCAGGAACCGTATTTCCCCATACAGAAAGAATAGGTTTTTTGAACGCAGCAGCAATGTGCATCAGGCCGGTATCGTTCGCAATTACCGCTGTGGCTGTTTCAACAAGTTTTGCCGATTCGTTCAAACTCAGCTTTCCGCATAAATTAATCAATTCCAAAGGTCCATCATACGCCTGCTGAATGGCCGCCGCCTCCTGAATATCTTCTTTCCCACCCAAAAGTACCACGCGAAAATCAGGGAAATCGGAGCGCTTCAGCGTTTGTACTACCTTCTGGACCGGATATTTTTTAGTTTGAAATTTAGCGCCAATTACCCAAGCTATAAAAGGCTGCTGCTGTTTCGCAAAAATCTCAGATGGTATGGTTGTATCTGGCGAAAAAAAATAATCCAAACCCTGGCCATCGTTCTGAACGCCAAGCGGCGCGCAGGTTTCAAGATACCGGTCAACAATATGAACTTTAGGCAGCTTGTTGATTTTGAAATTGACGAGCAACCATTTTTCAATGTTCAGTTTTTTGAAAGAAAAAGATGGTGCACCGCAAAAAAGCTTCAGCCAAAACGTTCGGAAGTTGTGATGAAGATCAATCACCACATCAAACTTTTCGGCTCTTAAATTTTGAATGGTTTCAGCCAGCGAATTTTCTAACACATGAATTTTAGAGAGGTAAGGATTCGCAGCAAGGAGCGGCGCGAACGATTTCTTGGTTAAAAAATGCACATCGGCATGCAACTGTTTTTTCAAACAGCGTATTACCGGAGTGGTCAACACAATGTCGCCAATCGAACTAAAGCGTACTATTAAGATCTTCTGCGCCTTCAACCGATTCTAAATATTTAAGTGCCTCGTGAACATAAACGGCAGCGCCCCATTTTAATTTTTCAATCACCGCCTCCGGCAGCGTTTTCACTACTTTTCCCGGGCTTCCCAACACCATCGAAAAATCCGGAACTACCATATCTTCTGTAACTAACGCATGGGCGCCAATCACACAGAAGTTTCCAACTTTAGCTTTATTCAAAATGGTGCTGCGAATGCCAATCAAATTGTTGTCGCCAATGGTACATCCGTGAACAATGGCGCCATGACCGATAATATTTTCCTTGCCCACAGTTATCGGCATGTTGGGGTCGGTATGAAAGATCACGCCATCCTGAATGTTGGTGCGGTCGCCAATAATTATCCGATCCATATCGGCACGCATAATAGCGCCATACCAAATCGAAACATTATCGCCAAGAGTGATGTCGCCCATCAGCGTGGCGTTCGGGGCAATGAAAACGTTTTTACCTGTTTTCACTTTTGCTTTCAGTTCTTCAGCATACCTGCTCAATGTTATTGTATTTAAATGATGAAATAGGAACCGTTCAAATTTAGGAAAATGAAGTAGCTTTTGTTTGGTCATTGCATCCGAACATTTATTATGGCGGATGCCGGGCTATCCGCTGCAAGTCCTCAGGCCGCGGAAAGCGTAAAAGCATTGCTGTGCAATCGTTCCGGGCGAATTACAAATTTCAAATTCCGAATTACGAAAGATGAGGTTGGTCTTAAAAGCACAACGCTGATCTATCTCGTAATTCGTAATTTTTCATTCGTAATTTCTTCGCTGCGGCCTTCCGGGCTTTCCGCTGCTATCCCTACCGCGGTTTGCCAAAATGTTGTAGCAGTGCGCCTTTTGACGAAGTTTCCTCAATTCAAAAATATTGGCACTTGCCACTTGTGTCTTGCCACTTGTGTCTTGCGTCTTGTGTCTTGTGTCTTGCAACTTGTGTCTTGTAACTTGCATCCTCCCACTTTTCGCCAAGTTTCCATCATCCCTAAAATTTATTTCCTTGCGGCATGCTTACGGAAAAGTATTTTGCTCCGGGCCGCATCAATCTGATTGGGGAGCATCTCGATTATAACGGTGGATGGGTATTGCCCATTGCTATTAATAAAGGCATTACCGCTACCGTTCACCGCCGTAAGGATGGATTATTTCGCCTTTCTTCAGAAGGCCACGACTTTGTTTTTGAAGGAAGCCTCGATCCGATTCAATCCTATGATCCCATGCTGCAATGGACAAACTATCCGCTTGGAGTTTTAAACTATCTCCAGGAGCATGGCGAAAAATTTATCGGTGCGTCCATTCATTTTGAAAGCAATCTGCCGGAAGGCAGTGGGCTTTCATCGTCGGCCGCAATAGAAGTAATCACCGCATATCTAACGGTTCAACCTTTGCATCAAAAAATTGATCGTGTGGAGTTGGCGCTACTTTGCCAAAAAGTGGAGAATCATTTTATTGGCGTGAAATGCGGCATTATGGACCAATTTGCGGTGGCCAATGCCGAAAGAGATCATGCTATTTTATTGAATTGCGAAACCCTTGAATACCGGCAAGTGCCATTCGAATTAGGCGATTATTCATTGGTAGTAATGAATACCTGCAACCCGCGAACGCTCATCAAAAGCGCTTACAATGCGCGCAAACAGGAATGCGAATTGGCGTTAACCATCTTTCAAAAAAGGCAACCGGAAATTGCCGCACTGGCGCAAGCGCCTATGGAATTGTTGCAATTGATTAATGATGACGTTTTGATGCGCCGGGCCAGGCATGTGATAAGTGAACAACTACGGGTGAAACACAGCGTTCAGGCTTTGGAAAATGGCGACCTGCATACCTTTGGCCGATTGATGACCGCCTCGCACCAATCCTTGAAAAATGACTATGAAGTAACCGGGCCTGAATTAGACGTTTTAGCGGAAACCGCACAAAATGTGGAAGGTTGTTTAGGCGCGCGGATGACAGGTGCGGGCTTTGGTGGCTGCGCCATTGCATTGGTGAGGAAAACGGAAGTGGTTCGGTTTACGGAAGTGGTGACAAAAATATTTGAAAGAAAATTTGGCACATCTTGTCAAATGTTTGAAACCAATGCAGGCCGCGGGGTGTATTACTTCTAAGTTTATTTACATTCAACAAAAAAGGCTGCCATTACAGCAGCCTTTTTTACACTTATGAAGAAAAATTTATAGCACTATAACTTTTTGTGCAACTGTTGTTTTTGTAGTTACAAAGAACACGCCGTGTTTTTCGATATGTGTTTTATAACCGTTGGCAATTGGAAGCATCTCGCAGCCCATGTCCATTCCCAAACTGTTGGTAATAATCGGCACATCTTTTCCATCATACTCAATGGTGAGTTCACCACGTGTTGGATTCGGATAAGCGCGCAGCATGTTAGTGTGCGATGGCGATAGCGAAGTAACTGCCAGCAGCGAGCGGCCGGTGCAGGCGCCATCAGCAACAGTAACGGGTTCTGAATACACCATACCAAACATGTTGGCGTCCCACTTGCCTTTCATCATATACGTGGCATCCACGTTACGAGGTACGGTTATGGTTGCGGTGGTAGCATCGCAATTGTTCCACGAATGCACCGAATACATGCCATTCACCGATAGTTCAATAGAATCGCCATTGAATGTGCAATCGATGTAAGGTTGACGAATTGGCGATTCTGTGAAAGGCACTGCACGGGAAGGTGTAGCTACGCGAAGTTTAGAATCCCAGTTGTAGATGTTGGTATAATCGATAGCAACAAGTGGAGTAGCATCTCCTGGTACGCGCATATCAATTTGTCCGCCATCATTAATAGGGAAGTACCCTACAGGTAAACCGCTGATGCTGTCGGTTTCGGGACGTCCATTCCCTTTTCCGAAGCAAGTCAATTTGGGAGCATTCAGCAATGCGTTCATCGACGAACTATTTCCCTTCACCACACGATACGATCCAAGATCGTTGCTGTTGATGCCTAAATCAGTAGTTTGCAGTACACGGATTTGATGCTGTGCCGGATACCACATCAACAAATAGCCTTTTGCCGTGGTAGCTGCGCATCCGCCGCCGGAAAGATAGCTCACACAAAAGGAGTCGGTTCCGAATGCACGAACCAGTCGGAAGTCTTGCCCGCCGCTGATTTCAGGAGCTGCGCCAATCCAGGTTTCTGTTGCAAAAGCATTACCTGCCCCACCAATACGCGCCCATTGACGATAGCTGTTATCGCTACCCATCCAAATGCGCACCAGGCCGGTGTTTCTTTCGCTAACGCAAATCATATTGCTATCACCATACGAAATCAATTCGATGGAATTCGGACGGAACAAATCATAACGATCATTCAGATCAGCGTTTTCTGCAATGCAGTTTCCGGCATGCAGTTGGCTTTGAATAGTATCGTCAATATCGGGTTGAAGCGCCATGAATACATTAAAGCGTTCAAATTCTACCATTGATCTTTTTTCAACAATGTAACCGTTGTACGATTTTTTCAGAGAATATATAAATGTATCTACACCTTCTACTGTAAATTGCAGATCAGCGCCATTGGCTACGCCCGCAGGAATATCAGCAATCATGCGGAATGCCGTATCGAACAATTGAACATGGTGATGATCCTGACCGTTGTTCTGATTGTCCAGAACATTTACAAAACAGTTCAATGCTTTCGAATATTCCAATGCATATTGTTGAACTCCTTTGTTAGAATCGGCTACCAGAGTGGCTTCTGATTGTTGCGCTTCCCAAACCGGATACAGATTACCATCCGTAAGTTTAAAAATTCTTGCAGCCGGTGGGCTTACCGTTAATGGTGCACTCAGCCCCGGTATTTTGTGTACGTTATCCACACCTGAAAGCAGATAACCGTTCCAACCGGCCTTTGCGGTGTAAGCATAGTCGATTTGGTTATTGTTCATATTCCCTGTGCCGGTGAGGGCAGTTGAATACTTGGTTTGACCAAAGGTGAGATTCGCGGCGCTGACGCAAACCATCAGAAGTGAGCAGAATTTTTTCATTTTTTTGTTGTTAAGAATTAATCGGTACTTGTGGATACCACAAGATGTGAGCAGTAATACGGGCGCGAAGCCTGAAGGTTACATCACGATTCGTAAAACCTTGAATCCATAAGCGTTTCAGGCAAAAAAAAGGCAACCCGAAGGTTGCCTTAATGAATACCCGAACCGAAATTTTCTTAGAGTACTAATAGTTTTAATGACTGTCCGCTTCTGTTCTTTACATAAAAAGTGCCGCGCTTTTCCATGTGGCCTTTGTACCCATGTGCAATTGGTGTGAGTTGCACGTCCATGTCCTGACCTAAAGCATTATAAATTACCGGTACATCACTGCCGGCATAGTCAATCGTAAACTCGCCAATGGTAGGATTAGGATACACACGGAAGTTAGAAACCTGCATAGTGTTTAATGAGGTAATAGCAGTAAGGGAACGACCGGTGCAGGCGCCATCGGCCACGGTTACCGGCTCAGAGTACACATAGCCGAACATTTCTTCATTGTATTTTCCCTTCATCATATAAGTAGCATCTACATTTCTTGGAACAACAATGGTTGCGGCATTGGAATTGGAATTATTCCAGGAGTGCACGGAGCTCATTCCGTTTACAGAAAGTTCGATGGAATCACCGGCGAAGGTGCAATTGATATAAGGTTGACGAATTTCGCCCTGATTGAATGGAATTGCTTTTGAAGGAAATGCTATGCGAAGTTTACCATCCCAGTTGAATATGTTGGTATAATTCATAGCTAGCACCGGTGTGGCATCATCAGGATAACGGAAGTCGATCTGTCCGCCATCTTCAATAGGAAAGTAACCAACGGGAAATCCTGTAATACTGTCGGTTTCAGGGCGGCCGTTGCCATTTCCGAAGCAAGTCATTTTAGGTGCATTTTCAATGGCGTGAAGCGTATTGCCATTTCCCAATGCTACGCGGAATGATCCTAAATCAGAACTTTTTATACCTAAATCAGATACTTGAACCAATCGAATTTCGTGCGTTTTAGGGTACCACATCAAAATCAAACCTTTTGCAGTAGTGGCATTGCAGCCTCCGGCTGAAAGCACACTTACACATAAAGAATCATCGTTCCAACTGCGAACTATTCTGAAATCTTGCACAGCGGAAAGTTCCGGTGCATGGCCTATCCATGTTTCGGTACCGAATGTATTTCCGTCGCCGCCAATTCTTGCAAACTCATAGAAATTTCCATCCTTACCCAACCAGATACGCACCAGGCTGGTATTCCGCTCGCTTACGGCTATCATGTCACTATCACTATACGCGCGAACTTCGAGCGCATCCGGACGGAAAAGATCTTTTCTGTCATTAGCATTGGCGTGTTCTGCAATACAGCTGCCTTCACGTAATTGCGTTTGAGCAGTATCGCTGATTTGAGGCGCTAATTGCCAAACTTCGCGGAACTCGGAAAAGTAGGACATTTGGTGCTTGTAGATGCTATAGCCGTCTTCACGATAATCGAAGGAGTACATAAAAGTGTCGCCATTCTCCACTTTGAATTGCACATCCGTATTCATACTAATAGCTGCAGGTATATCGGCTATTAATCGGAAAGCCGTATCGAACAATTGAACCCGGTGGTGGTCCTGACCGTTGTTTTGTGGATCGAAAATATTTACGAAGCAATTTAACGCCGGTGAATATTCCAGTCCGAATTGCTGAATAGATTTGTTCGAATCGGCAACCACGGTTTCTGCGGCCTGCTGCACTTCCCAAACCGGCAAAAGCTTGCCATCATTGAGTTTGAAGATTCTGGCCTGCGGGGCATCGCACTGAAGCGTTAAAGGCATCCCCGGGATTTTGTGCAGATTATCAGCGCCGGAGAGGATGTAGCCATTCCATCCTGATTTTGCGGAATACGCAAAATCGATTTGGTGGGCGTTCATATTGCCGTTGCCGTAAATTGATGAAGAAAACTGAGGTTGGCTGATTGCTGAAAGAGTGCCCAGCAATAGTGCTCCGAGAGTGAAGATTTTGGTCATTTGGTGAATTTTTTGGTGATGAATTATATTCACACTTCCAAACAATACCAAACGGCCGAAAATGTAACCGGCAGTACGGTTTTAGGTGTGAATGAATGGTATTACGGAGCCATTCACCAAAGGTTTCAAAAACTTCAAAAAAAATTATCCCCGGCGCAGATCGAACTTTTCGATCTTGTTGTAAAGATGACTTCGTTGTATATCCAAAACTTCTGCAGTTCTGGAAACATTCCACGAAAACTTCTTCAATTTATGTTCAATGAACAGTTTTTCAATGTGTTCTTTAAAATCTTGAAACTTATCGAACTGTTCAAACAGGTCGGTTGGTGTTTCCTTAGCCTGCGTATTAGTCACAAAACTTTTTACTTCCTCATCCGTGATTTTTTGTTCACTCAGAATTACCAGGCGTTCCATTACATTTCGCAATTCGCGGATATTGCCTTCCCATTTCATGCTTTTCAGTTCTTCCAAAGCTTTTGGCGTAATCACTTTTTTCGGGATACCATAATCTTCGCAAATTTCTTTCACGAATTTATCGGCAAGCATAGGGATGTCATCTTTACGTTCATTTAGTGAAGGCACATGAATGATGATCACTCCAAGGCGATGATACAAGTCCATTCTGAATTTTCCTTCTTCAATTTCCTGAGTAAGATCTTTGTTGGTTGCAGCCACAACGCGCACGTCAACAAAAATATCTTTATCGCCACCTACGCGGGTGATTCGGTTTTCCTGCAAAGCCCGAAGTACTTTAGCCTGAGCGGAGAGGCTCATATCGCCAATTTCATCCAGGAACAACGTTCCGCCATTAGCCAATTCAAACTTTCCGAACTTTTGTTTGATAGCTGAAGTGAAGGCACCTTTTTCATGACCGAACAATTCGCTTTCAATCAGTTCGCCGGGAATAGCAGCGCAGTTCACTTCAATTAGCGGTCCGGTATGGCGGTTTGATTTTTCATGAATCCACCGCGCTACCAGTTCTTTACCCGTTCCATTCTGACCGGTTATCAAAACGCGGGCTTCGGTTGGCGCTACGCGATCGATGGTATCCTTAATTTTCTGAATTGCCGGACTTTCACCAATGATCTCACGGGTTTTGGTCACTTTGCGCTTCAGTACTTTGGTTTCGGTAACCAATGAGCCTTTGTCGAGCGCATTGCGAACGGTAATGAGTAAACGGTTCAGGTCTGGCGGTTTTGAAATGAAATCGAAGGCTCCTTTTTTAACGGCATCCACGGCAGTTTCGAGGTTGCCGTGGCCTGAAATCATGATAATTTGCGAATCAACGCCTTCTTTTTTAAGCTTATCGAGTACCTCAAGGCCATCCATTTTAGGCATTTTGATGTCGCAAAGCATCACATCGTAGTTGCCTTCCTTTGCCATTTCAAAAGCTTTCTGACCGTCTTCTGCCTCATCTACTTTATAGTTTTCGTATTCCAGAATTTCACGAAGTGTTTTACGGATGGCTTTTTCGTCGTCAGCGATCAGAATAGATGGCATAGTCTGTTTTGGTTTCGTTTTTAAATAGAGGTTTACGATAAAAAGACTATGTGCTTGTAAGCCGGATCCTGTAATCAACGGCAAGCCGTTGATTCCTTATCATTTATCTGCGATGTTCATTGCTGAACACCTGTAGCACCCAACCCCTCCGCGGCTGTGGTTACCCACAAATCGAATGAGCTTCTCATCCGCGGATATACATGGGCTTACAACCCGCCAGGTTTACCCCAACCACTGCTCTCACAGCAGTTGCGTGCGCTCTTACCGCACGTTTTCACCATTCCTATTCCCGACTAGCCTCCTCCGTTTCGGGAGGAGGCTGTGGGTAGGTGTTATTCTCTGTGGCACTGTCTTCTGCATACAACAGTCTGCAGATCCCGGAGTTACCGGGAAGCGGCGCTCTGCGTTGTCCGGACTTTCCTCACCGGAGTTTCACCGGAGCGATAAGGCCACACATAGTCTGTCGGTAAAAATATACGTTTATTGAAATAGACAAACTATTTTCTTAAAAAAGATGTTTAATGTGGAAAAGAAAGCATTCCACGATGGTTAGTCAGAAATGTCTATAAACATAAACTTCGCTGTCTTTTTTGATAGAAATCCGATCATTTTTTTAGAATGAAAACGTTAGTAAAATGTTATTAAATCAAGGGTTTCGGGCGAATACCGGAAATGTTTAAGCGAATCCTCGATTTTTCTCTGTTGAGAACGATTTTGGCAGGGTATTTTCACCTAAATTCGCGCACTGAAATTTTGATCATGATGAATAGAATACCTACGAAGCAGTTTTTTCACATTTTGTTGTTTACATCTGTAGCGCTATTTTCAAAAGCGCAGTTGTTTCAGCAGCAATTCGGAACAGCAGTATCGGCATTTTCGAATGCCAGTATGTCGAGCGCTACCTATATTAATGCCTCACCATCAAATTCACAATTCACTTCGGTTACTTCTACCGGAGCCAGCGCCACAATATCCGTAGCAAGTAATAAAATGACCTTTGCCAGAACCGGTAACGGATGGTCTTTTGTAAGGGGCGGCGCTTTTTCGGGTCCTCCGGGGTCGTTAATGATTCGCTTCGACTATTCAAACAGTGCGTCTTCGGGTGCAACAACCAGTGCTGTGGTATTTGGTGTGGGGGGGGGCACTTCAGTAACCACTACGGCAGCTTCACTAACCAACGCCGATGTACATTCCAGATTAGCTTTTAACTGCACGGCTAATGCCACTGAATTTGTTGTGAGAGATATAGCTGGATCTACTAATGGCGCAACTACCTTTACAGGTACTCAAACGGTGATCATGGTTATCAATAATTCTGGTGCAGCGATGACGTACCGGGCGCCTGATGGAACTCAGGAATCAGTAGCTGACGATAAATTTGACGTGTGGGTTGGAACCAGCAAGCAATTGGACGATCGTTCGGCGACTACAACCAGCCAAACGCTTAGCTATTTCAAATGTTTTAACTCTTCCGGGTCGAATACGGTCAATTTTACTAATATGCTAATGGACCCTATTCCGGCCATACCAACTTCTTCGGCAGCTACTTCAATTTCATCAACTGGATTCACCGCAAACTGGTCAACTGTTAGCGGTGTAACCGGTTATCGTATAGACGTGGCTACTGATGCCGCTTTCACTTCTATGGTTTCAGGATACAATAACCTTTATGTATCCGGCCAGTCAACTAGTTCATTAAGCGTAACCGGGTTGTCAGCAGGTACACCTTATTATTATCGTGTTCGCGGAGCGGCACAGTACACGGTGGGGGAATTTGCCAGTGGTAATTCCGGAACACAAAATCCAACTACCCTTTGCGCAGCTCCCGCTACACAGGCTTCGTTATTGACATTTACCGGCGTATCAACCGGTGGAATGACCATCAATTGGACTAACGGATCAGGGGCGGGGCGTGTGGTGAAAATGAATAGCAGCAATTCATTCACAGCTCCAACTGATGGATCGAATCCTTCTGCCTCAACTGCGTGGGCCAATGCCGGGGAACAAGTAATTTACAATGGAACAGGAAATTCTGTAAGCGTTACGGGGCTATCAGCTTCTACCACTTATTATTACAGAGTTTACGAATATTGCACTACGGGCCGAACGTACCAAACCGCTACCGCCACCGACAATCCGAAAAGCCAGGCCACCGCAGGGGCAACAACGCCTGTAGTAACCGGAGGGTCACCAACCGGAAATGTTGGCGCTGCCTTTTCTTATTTTATTTCCGCTACCAATAGCCCTACCTCTTACGCCATTTCTTCAGGAACATTGCCTCCGGGATTATCTTTAAATACCACTACTGGAGAAATTTCAGGCACACCAACTGCCGTAAGCACAGCTGCTGTTGATGTTACAGCCACGAATGGCTCAGGTACCAGCGCTCCTGCTACTTTGAACTTCACCATCAGCAAAGGCACGCAATCGCTGAGTGGATTGGCGGGAAGCGATAGTAAAGTTTATGGTGCATCTCCTTATTCTTTAGGCGCTACAATCAATTCCGGGCTTACCCTTTCTTACTCCAGTTCGAATACTGGAGTGGCCACTGTTTCAGGTGGAACAGTAACTATTGTTGGAGTAGGTTCTACCACTATTACTGTTTCACAGGCTGGAGATGCTAATTGGAATGCACTATCGCCAAGCGGTACGCAAACGCTAACGGTTACCGAAAAGGCCTTGACGGTTTCCGGACTTACCGGATCGAATAAGGTTTATGATGGAAATAATTCGGCGTCGTTCACAGGAAGTCCATCGCTGGTTGGTGTTGTTGGTTCTGATGTGGTAACACTTGGAGGTTCGCCCACTGCAACATTTGCCAATAAAAATGTTGGAACTGCAAAACCAATTACGGTTAGCGGTTACACTTTAGGTGGCGCACAAGCTGGCAACTATACGCTTACACAGCCAACGCTTTCAGGCGACATATCAGCCAAAGCACTTACAGTAACCAGTCCGGCGGTTACGTCTAAAAGTTACGACGGCACTACTGCGGCCATTATCACTGGAACGCTTTCCGGAATTGTAAGTCCGGATGTGGTTACATTGAATGGTACAGGAACTTTTGCCAGCGCCAATGCGGCAACCGGAATATCGGTAACCTCAACATCAACACTTGGTGGTGCAGATGCGGGGAACTACAGTTTGACACAACCTACGGGGTTAACCGGCGATATCACACCAGCTTCGCAAACCATTACCTTTGGGGCATTGGCCACTAAGACTACTGCCGATGCGCCATTTTCTTTAACAGGAACTGCTTCTTCAGGACTAACTGTAACCTATACTAGTTCTGATCCAACCGTAGCCACAGTTTCAGGGAGCACGGTTACCATAGTTGGAGCGGGAACTACCACTATAACTGCTTCACAAGCCGGTAACAGTAATTACAACGCTGCTTCAAACGTTCCTCAAACGCTAACTGTAACCACAGCCCCGGTAACTCTGGGAACCTATCCGTTCACGGGAACCACTTGCACCAACTATGTGGCTTCTGGCGTTGTTTCCAATTTGACTATGGCCGACATGACGGTTACCGGCATTACGTGTAACACTAACGTAGCTACGAATATTTTTGGAGGAAATACAAGTTGGGGAACTTCTTTCAATGCTTCAAAATATGTAGAGATTACTTTAACTCCGGCGTCAGGATATCAGCTTACCGTAAATAGTATTGCTCTGGACGTGTGGCGTTCTTCTGCCGGTGCGCAGTCGTTTGCCATTCGTTCAAGTTTAGATAGCTACGCTGCAGATTTGGGATCAGGATCGGTAACTACAACCCAAACCACCAATACCATAACTTTAAGTTCTACTTTTCAAAATCTTACTTCGGCGGTTACCTTTAGAATTTATGGATATGGCGGTAATAGCACCGGTGATTTTCGTATCGATAACATCACACCTTCCGGTAATATTTTTTCTTCCTGCACGGCGCCGTCCGGTCAACCTGGAAGTATTTCCACAAGCAGTATTTCTGATGCCGGCTTAAATGCTTCATTCAATCGCGGTACTTCAGCGGGATCTATTCTTGTGATTCGCCCAACAGCTCAAGCTAATGCAGTACCGGTAGTGCTTACTTCCTATACCGCCAATACGAGTTGGACCAGTGCCGGCCAGATAAACACTAACAATCGGGTTCTGGCCAATTCAACTGCCGCGGCATCTTCTTCCGTAAACGTTACAGGCATTTCCGGTTTGTCGGCCGAAACGCAGTACACGCTTAGTGCCTATGAGTATAGTGGAACCAATTGCTACAATACAACTTCACCTCCAACGGCCACTTTTTATACGCTAAGTACGGAGCCTACGGCTCAGCCTACTAGTGGTTTGTCGGCTACTACATGTACCTCTAATTCCATGGCCGTTACGGTTCCGGCACCTTCGGCAGGCGCTGATGGTTATTTGCTGATTTACAAAGCCGGAAGCGCGCCTACCGGACTGCCTTCCGATGCACAATCTTATACTGCGGGAAATACTTTTGGCGATGCAACTGTAGGTGCTATTGTTACCGCTGCTGGAACCGTAACGGTAACGGGCTTATCAGCAAGCACCGCCTATTATTTTCAATTGGTGCCATACAATTCCAATGCTGCTTTAACAGCTGCAACTTATAATTATCTGACTAGCGGCTCGTTGCTGCAAACGAATTTTACCACGCTTTCTGTTTCAGCAAGTACCGCTTCGCGCGTGGGAACCAGTGTTACATATGGCTATACGGCTAACATCAATTACCTTACCTATCAAAGTACACCTGTGCCTGCATCCAGTTCTCAGAGCCAGGGCGTTTTCCAAATAACGATCAAAGACGGCGATGGAACTACGGATGATGCGGACGCATTACCAACTTTGCTCAATGCGATTTCATTCAGTTATAGCGGCACGGCAAACACCATACGTGCAGCTGCACTCTTTACACCAAGCAATTCCAAAATTGCAGATGGAACAGTAGGTGCCAACAGCATCACATTTACAGGTTTAACGGGTTCGAATGTAACCGCTAGCGATCATGATAGCGTAAAAGCGATTTTGCGAGTTACTTTTAATACTACAGTTACTGATAATCAGAAGTTAGTGTACACCGTTACTTCCGTAACGGCAGGTAGTTCCTGCTCTTATTCACAATTTGCTGCTGCTGATGGGGGAGGAGCGGTTTCTGATAACAATGGCGGAAACAATAACAATCGATTGGTGGTTACAGCCACACGGATCAAGTTTTTCCAGCAGCCAACAAGCACTTCAACCGGAAGCACGATGTCGCCATCGGTTACTGTTCGTGGTGTAGATGTAAACGGTAATGTGGATCTGGATTATACCGGTTCTATTGATGTAACTTCAACAGGAACCATGTCTTCATCGCCTGTAACGGCTTCAGCAGTTTCCGGTGTAGCCACTTTTTCGATCACACATACCGCCTCTGGAACAGGACTGGTACTGTATGCTAATACCACAGGATTAACTGTGAATGCAGATACCTCTGCCACATTTGACATCTCGTCATTTGCAGCTAATAGTTACCGAACTGTAACTTCAGGTACCTGGACTTCCGCAACATGGGAAAGATTTGTTTCCGGTGCATGGTCTAGTTCCAGTGCACCATCTACTTCTACCTCAAACTTTGTTTACATCCGGCATAATATCACAACCTCAGGAGCGATGAGTCCTGCGAATGTGGTAATTACCTCTACCGGGTATTTGGAAATTGACCATTCTTCCACTATTGGCACCTCCTTGTTAGTACAAAAAGGTGGTGAATTATTGGTGAATGCTACTGCCACTATAAGCGGTACTTTCGAAGTAGAAGACAGCGCCTATGTTGGTTTGAACTTCGATTTTGCGAATCCATCAACCAGCATTTGGGCAGGAACTGAAAATTTTCATCCAAAGTCGTTCTTAACTATTAATCACTGGAAAATCCGTACCACTTCTAACATGCCTTTGTTTGATGGTGATGTTACCTTGAATTCTTACAATGGATACAGCGCCGCTTTTGGAAATGTGATAATCAGTTTTAGTGATATCACCTTGTCAGGCACTACTTCATCAAATGCCGTTAATGACCATTGGGAAATGCTGGGTAGTGGAGCGAATGGTAAGAACCTCTGCCATGGTAATCTGGAGTTCAGCGATCCGATAGGTTTTGATGTGCGTTTCTGCGCTACTGCCGCCACTACTATAGCTACAGGAATAGGTGGTAATTTGTATTTATCAGCAAACTGGAGTTCCGCGCGTTCCGTATTTCTTGGAACTTCCTCAGCTACTGTTACGCTGAATGTAAAAGGTCATGTAATCATGGATTGCCCGGGTGATCTGGTGATTCGTGGTGGAAATTCTGCCAGCGGTACCTGTACACTGAACGTGGACAGCAACCTGGTGATGAATGGTTCCAACACCACTACCAACACCAACCTGAAGATGAATAGCACCGGTTATTCTACAGCACTTGGTTATCAAAGTGCAGTGATTAATTTGAAAGGCAATCTGCTGGTTGGCTCGAATCCGACTATCTTTAGCGGCGCGCCGGCAGCTGATATTCATTTTAATTTTACCGGAAGCAGTGTTCAGGATATTAATGTGGCCTCGGTGATTGGAACAACAACTAACGTTTCTACACAAAAAGGAATTCCATTTGAAGTGAAGACTGGATCGTCGGTACGATTGAAGTCGAATAGTCTGGTAATTAATAACGGATCATCCTTTACTGTAGACAGTGCCGCAACACTCGACTTTAATTGGAACGATGCCGGAAGCGCCGCATTGATACTTCAGCAGCCTTCGTCCTCACCATTGGGAACGAATACCATCAATACATTACAAGGTTGTACGCTTAAAATCACTTCGCCAGATGGGCTTATTGCGGATGCCGCTACTTACGGAACAGGAGTTGGAAATGTGCAACAAATTCCAACATCTAACCGCAGCTTCAACACAGTAGCTACTTTCTGGTATACCGGTAAAACTACACAAACAACCGGCGATGCATTGGGAACGGCATCGAATGGCCGGATAGTGATTTGTGAGCTAATTGATAACACAGTGACTCTTACGCCTTCGATATCGTTTGGTTTAACCAATAATACAGTGTTAAGTGCAACCGGCGGTAAATTGGATATCCGTATGGGTCAATTTACCGAAACTACTACGAATTATATTACCGGAAGTACCGGTACACTTTATATGAGTCCAGGAACAGTTTATAAGGTGGCTAAAGGCTATAGCACCCTTACTACTGAGAGTGGCAGCAGCGGTGGAACGTATATCCCTCGCATGCTTGGAACTACTTTCGCTTATGTACTTAATGGCGGAACGATTGAACTGGCGGGAGCCGGAAGTTCGAATGTGTTCCAGACCTTGCGTGGTAGCCGTACGTATAAATCGGTTCAATTTAGTGGTGCGAACTCCGCTTATTCCTACCCAACTTTAACTGATTATAAAAATTTATCTAGCGGAGTAGTTATCGATTCGGCCCTGATCATTAGCGGCGGCGCCATTGTTGATGCCATCGATAACTCTGGAAATACCGTTTCCTTCACTGGAACAGGTGGTTTAGTAATGAGTGGCAGTGGTAGCCGTTTACGAATGAAAGCGTTGAACACTACGCTTCCGGAGCTTACGGCCACGTCAACTTCACCTTCGCGGTCGTATAGTCTCACCGGCGGAACGGTTGAGTTATACGGAACGAATGCTTCACAAAACCAATCTTTAAGAGGCACTGCCAATGGCAACACCGTGAATTATTTCAACGTTGACATTAAAGCGTTAGGCGCCAATGTTAGTGCCGGTGGCTATAATGTTAATGCACAGGCAGGATTCAACGTACAAGGCACGATGAATGTGGATAGCCCTGCTTGTTTTCAGCTGGCAAGCACATTCACGGTATCTGGTTCAGGGTCGTTTAACATCAAATCGGGAGCAACTTTCAAATATGGAGGAACCATTAATACTGATTCAACTGGTAATGTACGTTGTTCAACCAAAACCTATTCCACCGGTGCGAGCTATGGATTTGTAGGTTCGCAGAATCCACAAACTACCGGAACGGCATTGCCGGCTTCGATGGTTAATATGTATTTGGATAAGAATAGTGCCAGTGATCTGGTTTCTCTAAGCAATGCCGCAGAGGTTAAATCAAACCTGACGTTCCAAAGCCACGGTATCATTTCCACCGGATCAAACACCCTTACAGTTTCAAACCCTTCTCGTTCTTCCATAACCGGACATCAGGCGGCCTACACCGGAAGCGGCACTCCTTCTTATAATGCCGATAATTATGTATATGGAAAATTAGAGCGGTCCATCAATACCACCGGTGTTTATGATTTCCCGATTGGTGATGCCGCTTCCGGAGAAAGTTATAATCCGGTTAGATTAGACATCTTACAAGCCCAAACCGGAAAAGCAACTGCTAAATTTACAGCTGGAAATCCGGGATCGATTACAGTTGATACTGCCATCAATTGCAGCGGTACCCGTAGTAGGATTAAGTATACCGCCATGACCGGTGAAGGCTATTGGAACTTCACCTCTTCAACCGGAACCACCTTCAACTACGACATCTATCTGCATCCGAATCAGAACAATACCAATACTAAGCCAAACGAGAATGTTACCGTAGGTAACACGATATATACGGCTACATATCGGGTGTTGAAGGCCACTTCGGGAACGGCTGGCGGCACATGGCCTGCTGCTGCCGCTTTTGCGGGTGAACCGTGCAATGTGTCTTCGAACTATTATAATATGATAGGCACGAACTACAGCGGATTTTCAGACTTTGCACCGGGCGGTGGCGATGGTAATACTACAGCCTTACCGGTAAAATTGCTTTCGTTCGATGCCAAGGCGGTAGAAAACAGCTACATTCTGCTAGATTGGAAAACGGCCACGGAAATTGATAATGCCGGATTTGATATTGAGCGTAGCCGTGATGGCTTCAATTTTTCGAAAATTGGTTTTGTGCAAGGAAGTGGTAATAGCAGTACCGTTAAGCAGTACAGGTTTGAGGATCGCGACCTTGGCAATGGTGGGCGTTTCTATTACCGATTGAAGCAAATAGACATCGATGGTCATTTTGAATACAGCCATATTGCCTCTGCTGCGGTTAATAGTGAAACAGCAACTACCGTTTCTTTATTTCCGAATCCGGCACACCAACAGTTGCAAGTTAACATTTACATTGGTGAGCCTTCCGTTGCTGTGATGAAAGTAGTGAATGTTTTAGGCGCTGAGGTGTTGAGCAACAAACAAAATTTGGCAGCCGGTGCAAACAATATTTCATTATCGGTGAGCGATCTGCCATCTGGCAGTTACCTGCTGTTTATTAACACAGGAACTCAGGTGATTGAGCGCAAGTTTGTAAAGTCTTCCTTATAACAAATTTTGCCTTCGTATTTCAAACCGACCCGCAGTTTTACTGCGGGTCGGTTTTTTTTTGCTAAAATTTCGACTTCGTAAGTCGGACTTCGTAAGTGCAACCTCCGAAGTGCTACATCGTAAGTGCTACTTCGTAAGTCGAACTTACGAAGTAGCACTTACGATGTCCGACTTACGAAGTAGCACAGTACTCGCCCTAATTCCATAAAAAAAGCCATCCGAAGATGGCTTGTGGTTTGGGAGGGAATTGAACCCCCGACACATAGATTTTCAGTCTATTGCTCTACCAACTGAGCTACCAAACCCCGTCCGTTTTTGAAACGGGACTGCAAATATAGAAGAATGCCTTAGGCTTGCAACTACTTCTTCAAAATTTTCACCTGATATACTTTTTTGTTCTTGTTGGGAAGCGATGTATTGCGCAACCACGGATTGAGTTGCTTTAATTCTTTATACCGTATGCCACTGGCAGAACAAAACTCGGCCAAATCAGTAATTGGCGTATCTACTTCTACTGTGGTATAAGAAATCGGCTGGTATAAATCCGATTCAATTACGTGATAGCCCGCGCGCTCGGGGTTCATAAAAATCACCTTCATCGCCAACATCCTAAAAACGTATCTCGACGTTTCAGAGGTAATCGCCAGATCGTAATAATTCGATGTTCGTTGCGTTTTGAACTTGCCTGCCACGCCGTCAATACCAAAATTGTAGGAAGCTGCCGCTGCGGTCCAACTTCCTAATTTATCTTTAGCGAGCTTGAGGTACTGACAAGCAGCCCGTGTCGATTTTTCAAGATGATAGCGCTCATCTACGGCTTCGTTCACCTCCAATCCATATGTTTTGGCCGTTGGCGCCAGAAACTGCCAAAAACCGGCCGCACCACTGGGCGAAACCACATCCCGGAAGTCGCTTTCTATCAACGGCAGGTATTTAAAATCAGCAGGAACGCCTTCTTCTACCAAAATTTTCTCAATAGTATCAAAATAGCGGTTCGCCAGTTTCATGTCCAGTATCGTACTGGCCTGACGGAACACATTGATCTGTAATTCGCGATCAAGCCGTTCGCGTACATCTACATCGTTCAATGGCACCGGTTCCCCGCAAAATTGCAATTCACCATCAATATGAAACGGATACACTTCTACCAATGTGTCGCGCATCCATTTTACTTTTGCCGCTTCAGGCTGTGGGCGGTTAAAGATATTGGTGGGCTTTTGGCGATATTCGCCATAAATCTTGGCTGAGGCGAAACCAATCGCAAACACTGCCGGCACCATCAAGGCCACAAAATATTTTTTTGGAATCATTTCTTTCTTTCTTCAATAAAAACGGAAATCACCCGGCTTCAGGTCTAAGTTTATAAAAAAATACCGGCTTCAGCGTTTATAAACAGGAACCATCGAACAAGGTTCGCCATAGCTCAAAGCTCGTACCACAGGGGTCAACTGCTGCGCTACATACACAAAGGCGGCGGCGTCAATGGCATCATCCCCGCAACCTTTTACCACCACGCGCTTATCGCGATAATCTTCGGCAGTGATGCGGGCAATTTGACGATATAGAAACACTTCTTTGGCATGAGCCGGAGGCGAACAAATCACATCTTTGGCAATGCCAGCCAGTTGCGCGGAAAGTATCATGTAGGCCCACGATGGAACAATCGCATCGGCTGAACAATGTAGCACCACAAATTTGTTGCGAAATAGTTCAAAATCGAAGCCGGCTACTTTTTCCCGAAATTCTCCTTCGCGCAATAATAGTTCGCGGTACAGAAAATCTTTCAGATCAATAGGCTGTATAGCTCCGTCACCTGGAACGTAATCAGCCAGATCAATGGATATAATGGCTTTCTGCGCCACCTTGTTTACAATAGGTTCCATAAATCGTATGGCTCAAAGATAATACCAAACCGTTGTAGTTACGAGATACCACTTCGGTTTACCGAATTTTTGCAATACTTGTTGTGCAAATGAAATTCTCGGAAGTTTTAGGTCATGAGGCCACTAAGGAAAAGATCAGCAATTTGATAGGCGAGGGGAAGTTGCCTCACGCATTGTTGTTATTGGGGCCCGAAGGATGTGGCACCTTGCCGGTGGCACTGGCAATTGCTCAAAGTCTGGTTTGTGAAAAACGTAATGGTAAAAGTGAACCTTCCTTATTTGGAACGCCAGCCATGTTTGCTGAACCGGAGGTTGCCAAAGCGCCATTGAACGATGCCTGTGGCGAATGTGGCGCCTGCCATAAGGCAGCCAAATTTATTCACCCCGATATCCATTTCAGCTTTCCAACTATACGTATCGATAAAAAGAAAGATCCGGTTTCTAAAGATTGGCTCAAGGAATGGCGAACCGCCCTTTCCGATAATCCTTATATGGGTTATACGCAGTGGCTGCCGTATTTATCAGCCGAGAATAAACAGGGAAACCTTACCGTTGAAGAATGCCACAACATCATTCAACAACTGAACTTGAAAACCTTCGAGGCAAACTTCAAGGTGCAAATTATCTGGATGGCCGAATTCATGGGCACCTATGGAAATACGTTGCTCAAAACACTGGAAGAACCTCCTGAAAATACCGTCATCATCCTGATCGTAGAAAATCAGGAACTTTTGCTGAACACTATATTATCGAGAACACAAATCATCAAGTTCGGCGCACTTGAAGATGAAGTGTTAGGTAACTTTTTGCAAACCAAATTTGAGATGGATACCGAAACGGCTCGCCGCATTGCACGCATTAGCGATGGCAACGTAAATGCCGCGCTCGATTATGCAAATGGCAGCGAACAACCTGCCGAGCGGCAATTGCAGGAATGGCTATCGTGCTGCCTGAGGCTCAGCCTTCCCAGCCATCAGGCTGATGCTTCAGAAAAGTTAAGTGCATGGATCGAGCAAATGGCTAAAAGCGGCAGGGAAAATCAAAAGATCTTCCTGAAATATTTTCTGTGGTTCCTTCGTGAAGCCAATCAGATCAGGTTGGGTTTGGCTTCCGAAAAATTAGAAGGACAAGAACTCGAATTTGCGAAAAAGCTCAGCGGTGTGTTGAATCAGGATGGCGTTGAAAAAATGCAACGGCTGATCAGCGAACTGCACTATCACATCGAACGAAACGGTAATCCAAAAATTCTTTTCATGGCCAATTCGTTTGCACTGTCGAAAGCCATGAAAACGAAATGAGAGGTTCAAAAAGAACTTCTGCCAAAATGCAATTCATGCCTGGTGATGGCTACCGTTTTCAATCACAAGTTGACGTTCGCTGATCTAGGTATTTGATATTGAAATTTGAAATTACGACCTCTTGTTTTTTCTATTTACAATTTACAACTATTCATTTTTTTTATGGCGTGCCCCTCACCCGCATTGTAGCAACCTCAATAGTTCAAAACTGTTGCGCAATGCGGGTTTCGGGTCGGGCCGTTACAGGGTCCGCTATCGCTTCCGCCCTCCACATTCGTTTCGGGCCTCGCCTGTATCGTCCTAAAAAAAGTTTACAGGTTAAAAAATAAGTCCTGTTATAGGTTTACAATTCAGGCTTAATCCTGATTGGAGTTTACAAATGTAGTTTTTGGCCGGTAATAATTCTTCCATGTCCTATGAATTGGAAGGTTATTTCGATGAACGTCTTCAGGGGTCAACATGTTGCAACTCATATGGGGTCGAACTTCATTATAAATCAAAACGGAACGCGTTAAGATTTTCTTTAGTTGCTCCTCTGTTGGCTGGTAATGGTTTAAGAACTCTTCTTTGATAATCCCATTCACACGTTCAGCAATAGCGTTTTCCAATGGATCGCCGTTCTCAGTCATACTGATTTTGATGTGGTTAGCTTCTAATAGTTTTACGTAATCAGCCGAACAATACTGTATACCGCGGTCAGAATGATGGATTAGGCCGGACAACGGCCCACCGGCCATAGTAATAGCCATTTCCAAAGCTTTAACGGTATGTATCGCCTCAAGACTATCCGCTACATGATGCCCAACGATTTTCCTGTTGTAGGCATCGGTTATGAAGCTGATATATCTAAATCCCAAGGCGGTTTTGTAATAGGTAATATCCGATACCCATAACTGATTAGAAGATGTAGGCGTAAAGCCGCGTATGATATTGGGGTATTTGCGGAACCAGTGGTTAGATTGTGTGGTAGTCATTTTCCTACGTTTTTTTCTAATTAATAATTTGTGAGCTGCCAATAGATCAAATAGCGCATCGCGTCCCATTTTGATTTGATGTTCCAATAAAAATGGCTGCAAGAGCAGCAGTAGTTTACGACCTCCAATGGCAGGTTGAAGCCGCCGAAGTTGATGCACTTGCTGCAATACCAGTTCCTCTTCAAAAGAGCTGGCTTGCTGTCGCCACTGTTGTTGATAATAGGCCTGTCTGGTTATACCAAGTAAACAACAGCATCGAACCAGGCTTGTTTGGGGTCGGCTGTCTTTAGTTTCACGGATTACTTGGTGTTGGAGTTTTTTCGGATGGCAATCTTATATTCCTTTTCGGCCAGCGTAATCATACGCTCATAGAGCTCCGAACGAAGTTGTTCGTCTGCCAAACGTTTCTTTAAACGAGCGATTTCAGCCTCCAACATACTGAGAGACGCCTGCGACTGCTTTTGCGGATCTTTTGATTGAGCAAAAAGGAAAATCGTTTAGTGCCGCAAAATTACGTAATACTTTTGGTGCATATGGGTCCGCATAACCTGCTTTTCGTAGCCACTTGCAAATTATGCCATGGCCGCTCAGGCCATATTTGCGCTCAATGTGCTCTTTGGGCTGACCTGTCTGAAGATATTCATCTATAACTTGCTGTTTAAATGATGGTGAATAATAATAAGAGCCTGCAGGTCGTTTCGGATCTTGTTCTTGTTTTGTGTCCATTTATAGTTTACATTTTGTGTAAACCTATTTTAGGACAAGACAGCCTTCGGCTCGCCTTTCACGTCCCTCACGCAGCGCCTGGCCTTCCCCAAAAAAGAATACAACTTCTCATTCAAAAAAAAGGCTGCGGTTTTGCCGCAGCCTCTAAGGGAATTGGTTTCTCTTGTATTAGCGCAACAACAACATACGTCGGGTTTTACTGAAAGCGCCTGATTTCATTTCATAGAAATAAACGCCATTCTGTAATTCACCGTCTTCGAATGTTACTTTATGGCGGCCTTCTGTTTGCGTTCCGTTCACTAACACTTTTACCATTCGCCCGGCTTCATCGAAAATACGAATAGTAACCTCTGCCTTTTGTGGAATTACATATTCAATTGCCGTTTGTGATGTAAAAGGATTTGGAATGTTCTGCAACAAACTATAACCATCGGGCTGTACCAGCGAATTGATGCCTGTTGCCCAACGTACATTCAGCACATACGGTTGTGCAATCTGCGCTACTGTGGTATCGGCCACTACATGAATTGTATCGTAGCTAGGCGTGTATTCCACATCATTGTCGGTATCATAAACTTTAAACGAAAGTTCACGTCCGGCAATGGCTGTGTCGCCTGCAACGGTGAGGAATACCCGATAACTATTCAATTGCTGAATATACTCGGGCTGTGCTATGCCCACGCATGTTGTACCATTCACAAATGCTCCTATCAGATAGTGACTTTCAGTTGCTTCTGAACCATTGAACTGCAACACCGAAGTTACACTCATGTTCTGTTCATATTGGCTTTGATTTACGTTCCAGGATGGTAAACTGCGATCAGGCGCAATCACGAAATTGAACGCATTTCCTGAACGAAGTTTATAACCCTGCCCCGGATATAAATAATTCAAAGTACCGGCCCAGTTGCCGCTTTGATAGGAAGTGAATTGATTCTGCGTTTTTAGCAAATCACCATCTGTAGGTATCGTATTCTTCAGGAACGATTTGGCATCGGAAATATCCTGACGAGGGAAGCCAATCCAGTTCCACCCTGAAGAAAGGGCAATTACATTGGTGTCTTTCACAAACTGCCCAACATAGTGCAGCGTATCATCGTGGTTGAGGTTCAGCATATAACTTTTCGCGTTATTCATTTGCGATAAAGCGCCAATCCATCTTCCGGTAGAAGCATTGTATTCTGCGTACGATTCCTGAGTCTTCACAATGGCGCCATTATTAGCTTTCAGGCTGGCCAGTACTTTCGTAGGCGACATATCTGCGTTCTTTACGTTCAATGAAAACCAGTTCCAGCCGCGTTTGAAATAAGCCGTTTGATAAACGCCTCCGGTGTGTAAAATATACGGCGCTAAAGGTTGACCGGCTATTCCATCATTCACAAAAGGCAATATTTCTTTGGCCTGATATTCCGTTCCCGGTACGGCGTCCCAAATTCGGAACGTGAACGAATCGCCAACAGCACTGTTGCTATAAGCGGTGATGAATGCCACATATCGGTTGGTAATGGCATCATAGCTTATACCCGCAACACCACGGCATTCCTCACCTTTGAACACCGCAATTGAATCGCGCACATCGGTTGAATGCGGCGTGTTTCCGGCATTCAAACTGTAGTTGGCCACGATGTTCATGCTATACTGATAGTTCGACGGATTAACTTCCCAATGCGGGTTCGGCTTCACTACATCCAGATTAACAAACAAGAACAATTTCCGGCCGCTGGCAAATGCTATAACGGTATCGGAGTCATGCCCCGGATTCAGTGCATTGCTCACCGTAAAGTTCACCGGTAATTGGGAAGGTGTTGCCGGAGTTCCTGGGGCAACATTGTAGAATGCAACCGGCGGAGTAGATAACCAGGATGGCATTTTCAGTATGCTGAAACTGTCTTGTGGTCCGGTATTCAGCATTATTGCCGTTTTGGTAAGCGATGTTCCGGTGATGGTGTTGATGTTGAGGTTGGAAGGGCTCCAATAAACTTTAGAGCGATTCACCATAAAGCTCCACACAATTGGATCTTGCAGCGAATTGCCGTTCAAATCATAAACATTGTTGATAGTTGCGGTTAGGGTCACATTTTCCAAACTATCAATCAAGGATGGCGGATTGGTGTAAATGATCAGTTGGTTGCCATTGCACACCACCGAATCGGCTATTACCTGACCATTATCGGCACGCACTAATGTTGCATAAATTGGAGAGTAAGTTGACGCCTGTATGCAATCCACCGCTCCATTAAACGAAACCGAAATTTGCTGATTGCGGTTTAATACACCATCAGCCGGAGTTGGTGTTCCGAACAATTCCAAAGCATGCCGATCCACACGGCCATGCAGCGTTTGCGATAAAGTGCGGCCACCCGGTTGTGCGCCGCAATTGGCATAGGCGCGCAATTCATAATCGCCTTCAGGAAGCAGCGAAGTGTTCCAAACAATAGGGTAGTAGGGGCCGCCCAATGCTCCTTTTAATATTGGAGCAACAGCAGGAAGCCATGTTCCGCCCGGGCGGCGATATTCCAGACCTATGCTGATGAGATTTGGATCGGCGGCATTGTAAGCCGAGAAGATCACCTGTAACGAATCATGCGAAGACGCATTTACCAGCCAATTATCGGAAGGGGTGTACAAACCAATCGGACTGCAACTGCTTTGGAAGTGCGCTTCAAAATCGATGGTATTGCCCTCTCCGTCGTCGCACGGCGAAAAACAGCGAACCTGCAAGCCATTGTAATCAGAAGCAATTGGGCCGCGTTCTACAGTAAGCACCACAGGCAAATCAGCGCCTGCAGGAACGGTGAAACTAGCCGGGCTGTTGTTGATTTGCTGTCCGCCAATTTTGATAATAGCGCCATCCAGATTGCTTTCAGGAACGGCCTGCACATTATATGTGCGCATTTCATTGCTTTCGCTCAAATTAACGATATGCGCAACATAGCTTGCCGGAGCGTTAATTGGAACATTCGAAACAGAGGAGTTCAGCAAAAACATGTTTACCGAATCGCGGGCTTGTGTGCCTTCTTCATGAGGACAACTGGTTGTTCCGGCCGCAATCTTAAAGGCGGGAGTTCCGTAATATTTGTCACTCTTAACATCCACACTCACAAAGTCGCCAGGGTTGCTGTCTTCCAAATGATAACCAATAGTTTTTGAAGTTTGAACATTAGTTGCCGTTGTTTTACTGATGTTCCAGTGGAAATTCATTTTCGCACCGAAGTTGGTTCCCGAAAAATCTTTTGCACCAAAGAATACACCAATTCCGGCATTTACATCCATAAACGTAGTGTAGTCGATAGTGTAGGTTGAATCGTTGGAATTGGTAGAAGAATTATCGTAAGGCGCACCTGCACTAAAAGAAATATTCTGCACAAAGGTGGCTGCTGTATCGGAATTCTTTCTGTTTTTCTGAAGCACCTGTTTCCAAACATCAATATACGATTGAATCAATTGAATGGTGTCGCCATGTGAAAGCGATTTCAATAGTTCCAATTGTGGCAACAATGTTTCACTGATATGCTTTTCGGTATAGATGTAAGTAGTGGCCAAACCATCTGCCCCCCAGGCCAACTGCGTATCGCGTTTCACGGTACAATTTTCAACAGAAATTACATCGGTTAAAGCATAAATCATGTTGAACGAACCGCCAACAAATACATCGCCACTTCTTCCAACAAAATCAGAAGAAGAGGAAGTGGAGAATTGCTGCGAAGCAGTGAATGTTGTGTTCACATCCGAGCCGTGACTTTGGTCCTGGCCGGTTTGCACTTCGGCCTGAATTTCTGTTCCCACGCCAATTACAATTCCTGTGAACGGAACCGGAACGCCCGCGCCAATTTTTGCATCTACATACGGACCGGCCGAACCGCCAATCTGATAGGAATTATGATAGGCATAACTAACTGATGAATCTTTTGACAAAAAGCTGTAACTGCCATCACCCGGAGGATCGTGCAATACGAAAAACGGCAGTTCAGGCGTTTTGGTCACAAACGTTTGCGTATGCGGGTTGTGGCCCGTAACCAGTATCTGCTTGCCCCAGTTGGCAGAGGTGGAAGATCCTACATGAGCAAAGAATTGCAGCACTTTCAAATAGGGCGATGCAATATTCGGTTTACCCGGATGTACCGTGTAATCTAATTTCCCATTGTAGAATTTAAGGGTCTGTGCATTGCTAATATCGCTGACGTTATCATATACCACAATCTCGCCGGAATCAACCGGACAAGTGGTGCTGTCATAGGCATAGAACTCGTTGATGCGTAATTTCAACTTGGTGTCATTGTTTTGCTCCAAAATGTAGCCGTTGTTAAGCGACGGACAAGTTGTGGAAAGCGGGAAGTTGATTACATCAACCGTTATTAATCCATGGAAAACAAAATCGGCCCTCGGAGCTAATGCGATATTGGCGGTTACCGTATCGCGAAGTGTATCTATCGCCAGCGCATGATGAATAACCGAATCGTTAACCAGCGTATCGTTATGCGCCGGAATAGTATCATAATGAAGACTAATTGTTTGAACGTTCGCAGAATCGCGGGCTTTCATATGCACCGAAATCGGACTGCCGGAAAGCGAGGTGGTGATGTTCGGATCTTCGAACGTTGCATTCATAAAGCCCTTGATGAAATTTACGGTATAGTCCTGTGCAGGCGCAACTATGAAATGCACCGCGCTGCTATTGTTGGTGGCAAAGGTGTCCAGCTTTTGATAACTGCTGTTGGTAGATTGAATGGCAACAATGGCATGGTGAGCTACTGCATTTTTACAACCGCCTTTCAGGCTCAGATAAAGTGTATCAGTAGTGAAATCGGTGAAGTTTACATTAAAATTGTCGTTCAATACGTGCAACACTACGCTATCGGGGCTAAAGCGGTGACCGGGCAACACCGGTTTGATGGTGTAGTATCCTTCCTGCTGAATGGCTAAACTGAACTGGCCGTTGGCGTTGGTGGTAATGCTGGTGTTTAATCCATTGTTGTAAATATTCACACCTGCCGAGGCACATCCGTTCACACCGCAGTACGAGTTAGCAGTGAAAAGAATTTTTCCTTTCAATGTAAAAACAGAAGTATCGGTGAAGTCAACGCCGGAAGCCACATTATTATTCAGCCCCAAGGTTCTCCTTAATGTGTCAGGATTGAAATGATGTGAACCTTTGTGAGGCACAATGGTGAAAACGGCGCTATCGTTATAGTACAGATCGTTGAATTGATAGAAACCCGAAGCATCGGTCACCACCGAATCCATAAAGAAATTGCCATCTACTGTAGTGTAGGCAACCATGGTAACGCCTGAAACCGCTGCGCTGAATGGCGTGCGAACATTTCCTTTGATCACACCATTCGGCCTTGAACTGCCGGGATCAGTAATGGTGAATGGTTTATTGTCATTGGCATCTATTGGCGCTACGCCATAAGTATAAACTACTCCGGGCACGCCGTCAAAATCATTGTAAGCAGTTGCATTTTTGTTAACAATGGCTAGTTCCTCACCATTTCGGGTGATTTGAATGTCATGCGGCGCGAAACGCGCAAAATTCGGCCATTGCAAATTTGTTTTACCATAATAAGTACGATCTGAAGCCCGCAATAATTGATTGGTAATGGTTACCGTAAAAGGAGCAGATTGCGTTTCCATTGTACCCCAGGTAGTAGAATAAGAAGAAACGGTATAGGTTACTGAACCGTTGATGAGCGCATTGGAATCTATAAACGACCGATCGAAACCGCTTACCGTTCCAACAAGAATTCCGGCGCGATAAATCCGATACTGCATATAGTTATCCGGCACATCCGAATTTTTTGACCATCGAATTACTGGAACAGTAATACCGCCGGGAATTGTAGTAGTGGTGTTGTAGCCGCCAACCGGAGCGTACAATGCATGTGTAGTAGCACTGCGTGTTCCAATATTATCCTGATGATAAGCAACGCTGCCGCCGGAACAGGCTACCGAGCTGCACTCCACACAAATTCCGGTGTAGTCATGTCCTTTCTTAATAACAGTAACATACCACGTTTGCGTTGAATTGGGCTGATATCCCCACATTGATGAACCGGATGCCGGCATGCTTAACTGACGGTTATGCATATACTGATCCTGGTTGTAGCCATCACCTGCATAAACGCTGATGTCATTATCGCATCCGCAATCAAACGATCCGCAGTTTACACCTGAAAATGACATGCCCAGATAGTAATCGCTCTGACGGCTGTTATAGGTGTTGAACGCAGTAAATGTTTGTGCGAAAATACTGGCATTACAAAGCGCAAACGCAAGTGCTATCGCCACTTTTAAAGAGGTCGAAGATTTCTTCATATCAAAATTTGAGACGTGAAACTAATCATTAATATGAAAGAATTTCGTCATATTTTATATCAAAATAAGTTTAGGTTTGCGAACCTCTGAACTATAACTTAACCGAACTTCATGAAGAAATTTCACGCACCGTATGCTGCACTGCTATTGCTATTCAGCATTTCTTTCGCTAAAGTGCAGGCGCAGGTTTTACAACGCGATTCAGTGGCGCTGGTTGATTTTTACAATACTGCAAATGGCCCTGACTGGTTCAATAAAACGAATTGGCTTACCGGCAATGTTAGTACGTGGTATGGCGTAAAAACCAATGCCGGCCGCGTTTCCGGCTTGTATCTGCCGGCAAATAACCTGAGTGGATCTGCCAGCGACTCGCTCCGGAATCTTACCGCATTGAAATCGCTGATACTGAATGCGAATCGCCTTACTCAGTTTCCGTCACTATCGGGCTTAAGTTTGGATACGCTTAAGTTGCAAAACAATGCGCTCACTTTTCGCGATCTGCTTCCAAACAAAACAGTAGCCGCTACTTTTCAATATGCACCGCAAGACAGCATTGATATGATGTACGACACTCTGGTAACCGAGCAAAACACCATCGTACTTTCCGTAAACGCCGATAATACCCCACCGATAGGCGACAATTATGAATGGTATCGGAATGGAACATCAATTGTTTCCAGCGCGTCCAATGTCTATTCGATTCTTTGCATGGATAGCACTCAGGCCGGTACTTATACCGTAGCCATCACAAATTCGCAACTACCATTATTAACGCTAAACAGAAGAATGATCCGGCTTTCGGTTCGCCGTCTCGCCAATCCGGGTGCCGATTTTTCAGTTTGCGGTACCGATGCCACACTTCAGGGTGAGGTGCCTTCCGGAGGTTCGGTGAAATGGACGGTAATCAGCGGCGGAGCCAGCATTACTAATGACACTATGGCGCTCACCGCCGTTCATAATCTGGCCATCGGCACCAATGTGCTGCAATACAGCGTTTCGGCAAATAATATTTCCTGCGGTTCCGGAGTATCCTCTATCGGTTACCTAACCATCATGCGCGACACCAACCCCGGCCTTCCAAACGCAGGAGTCGATCAAAGCGTGTGTCGGTCTTTCGCCACCTTATCTGCAATTACGCCAACTGTTGGTACCGGAAACTGGACCGTGACCAAAGGTACAGGTGTTGTTGCGCAACCGGGAACTGCAGTTTCCGGCGTCAGCAATCTTTCATCCGGTGAAAATATTTTCCGGTGGATGCTTGCCAACGGCGCCTGTGCACCAAGCATTTTCGATGAGGTGAAAATTTTCCGCGATGATACCTTACCTACCGTATCAGCCGGTCCTCGTGATTCTACATGCTTCAGCAATTACGATCTGAAAGCTTCGCTTCCTACAAATACCAGCGGCGTGTGGACCGTAATTTCTGGAAGCGGAATATTTACCGACGCTACTTCACCTACTACCAACGTAAGCGGACTACAGGAATATTCGAATGTGTTGCGTTGGACGGTTGCTAATAGTTGCAATGTAGTAAGCAACGATGTAGAAATAAATGTGTTTCGTTTCCTGAAAGCCAATGCCGGCGCCGATCGCGAGGTGTTCTATTCACCTATTGTGAAATATGCGCTAGGCGATACGGTGGCTTCAGGCGGAAATGGACACTACAGCTACGTTTGGGGACCAACAGCGAATATTGATAGTCCGAATGCCGCGCATCCAAAGTTCCTGACGCCCGATGCCGGAACTTTTACCTTCGAGCTGAACGTAAGTGATTCGCACGGGTGTATGGCTACCGATGAAGTAACTATCACGGTGGTGAAAAAAGATGTATTAGACGTTCCTACTTTATTCACACCTAACAACGATGGGCTGAACGACGAGTTTTATGTTCCCGGAATTGAAAGCTATCCTGATAACGAACTGATCGTATTCGACCGGAACAATCAAGTGGTGTACCGGAAACAAGGTTACCGCAACGATTGGAAAGGAATCAATGAAGAAGGATTTGGGAAAACCGATCAGTTGTTGCCCGCCGATACTTATTTCTACACATTGAAAACCGATGGAAGTAAACCTTTGCAGAAAGGCTTTTTCCTGATTAAATACTAAGCTACCATGAAGAAAATTTATTTACACTTCGTATTGCTGGTTGCCGTTGCTGTTGCGGCTTTGCAGGGTCGCGCTCAGGATTGGCGGCATTATATGCTCAATAACCAATCGGTTTATAATCCGGCTTTTACCGGGGCATCGGAACAAGTAGTGGGCTCGCTAAATTACAATATGCAGGCCGCTGGTTTTCCCGGAACGCCTAAAACGGCTATGGCTCAGTTTAATGGTCGCCTGGGCTTTTCAAATGCCGCTCTTGGTGGCGGTGTTTCCTACGCCAACTATGGCATCCTTAGCAACTACGGCACTTTCCTGAATTTTGCCTACGGCATTCCTTTTCGAAATCATCACCGCATCCAATTGGGGTTTGGCGGTTCTTTCAATTTCCTACAGGAAAAAGGAAGCTCCCTTTCTACTACACTTATTGGCGATGATGTGTACAAGGTGAACGCTAATGCCATGCAGTTCAATTTCACGGTTGGCGCTGCTTATGTTGGAAAGAATTTTTGGGTAGGCTTCGCCGTTCCTAAGCTCATTCGCAACTCCTACGATTACTCGCTTTCAAAAAATAAAGTGCGTTTGGCGGCTTTCAATTTTAATTTAATGGCAGGGTACGATTTGCGTTTCGGTAATTTCCATTTCTTACCTTCCTTCTTATTGCGTAGCGATGAACAAACTCGTTTCAATTGCGAAATCAACACACTTTTCAAATACAAAGAAGCGGTTTGGTTTGGGCCCTACTACCGCGTAAATGCAGCTTACGGATTGATTCTGGGCGTGGGGATCACCAAATACCTGCAACTCAGCTATGCCGGCGAAATTCAACAAACCAAACTTCGTACCGCCAGCTATGGCAGTCATGAAATTACACTCGGATTCCGCCTTCCAAAATCGCATGGAAAAATTGCACAAGGACCTCGTTATTTTTAGAAATTGGTAAACCTCTTTATGAAAAATCTAACCACCATCATATTCGCACTTCTTCTTTCCATGGCAGCATCGGCCTGCGGTTGGAAACAGCAACTTAAAATGGCTGATAAAGAAATGGCGAAGAAGTATTTTGCAAATGCGGCCGACCGATACGAACATTTGCTGCGCGATTCCACAAAGATGAAATTGCCGCACGATTCTATTGCGGCCATTCATGCCCACTTAGCGTATGCCTATCAGAAAATGGAATATAACTCCAAAGCGGAAACGCATTATGCAGAAGTGGTGAAGTCGGGAAAGGCTGATGCGGCTATCATTTTCGATTATGCACGTTGCCTTCAGGCCATGGGGAAATATTCGCGCGCCAAAGTATTTTTCAATATGGTAGCCGAGAACAAAAGCATCAAATACCGCAATCCAAAAGCATTTGCCGATTTGTGCGACGCCATTGGCGATGAGGCTATGGCGGCTTATGAAAACTCGGGAGTGCGCTCTTCGTTCAATACCAATGCTGCCGAATTTGCACCGGCCGTTTTTAAAGGTGGTTTAGTGATCACCTCCAATCGTTCCGAACGCTCGCGCCGCGCCAATCGCATTGAATGGAACCGCAGCTACTACACTGATTTGTTTGAAGTAGCCACTGCCAATAATGGTTCAGCCGGCATGTATTACAAAATGCCTTATCCGCTCAATTCGAAGTACAACGATGCTGCGGCTTGTTTCAATGCTGCTGGTGATGAAATTTTCTTTACGCGCAATAACCGCAAATGCAAAAAGCACGATTATCTGCAAATCCTGCATAGTAAATTTAACGGTACGTCCTGGAGCAAACCCGAAGTATTGAACTTCGAAACCAACGATTACAGCTACGCGCATCCGGCTCTTTCTGCCGATGGTAATACCCTTTATTTTTCTTCAAACATGCAAGGTAGCTTTGGTGGTATGGATATCTTCATGAGCCGCCGTAATGGCAGCATCTGGGAAACTCCGGTTAACGTTGGCGTGTCGGTCAACTCGTTCGGAAATGAAACCTTCCCATCAGTTGGTCCCGATAGCACGCTGTATTTTACTTCCGACGGCCTTCCGGGCTATGGCGGTATGGATCTGTTTTCTGCGAAAGCCGAAAATGGAAAGTTTATTACTCCGGCTGTGAATCTTGGCCCGGGCATCAATTCGCGCTTCGATGATCTTTCGGCTGTTGTTCTCGGAAACAAATTGTACCTGGCCAGCAATCGCCAGGGCGATGATGATATTTATCGTTTCGAAACCAAACCCAAATTTTCAGGAACCGGAAATAATCCTGCTGAAAACCGGCCAATGCTAAAACAAGGTTTGGTAACCGATGCTAAAAGCAAAGCGCCCATTAGCGATGCCCGTCTGGAATTCATGCAACAATCGAACGCTATGAATGGAACCTTTGTTTACAGCGATGGCAACGGTCGTTTTCAATATGCGCCAAACTCAGGTATAGCGCGGGCTTCAAAGGATGGCTACAAAGCCGTTACATTCGCTGCGGCCGATATGTTGAATGCCGACACTTTTTCAGTTCAATTGGAACCAGAGGTAAAAGAACCGGTTTTATTGGGCAGCGCGGTGTTGTACTTTGATGTGAATAAGGCCAGCTTGAGCCGCGAAAGCCTGGACAAACTGCAAGCGCTTTTGGCTGCCATTAAATCAAATGCTTCCAATATTGTAAATGTAAGCGGCTATGCCGATGAACGTGGAAACGAAACCTACAACTACGGCCTGGCGCTGCGCCGCGTGAAATCGGCTGTAGATTATTTACTGAGCCAGGAGGTAACGCAAACTAATATTCACTCCGCATTTTTCGGCGCGGTGAAGTTAGATGATACCTGCCGCAAATCGGCCAAGTGCATGAACGAAACCAATCGCCAAAACCGCCGGGTGGAAGTGAAAGTGTTTAAATGAAATTTATTATTACAAATGGCAACTGGTGAATTAGAAAACCTAAACCATTTGTAATTCCTCATTCATCGTAATTCGTGATTTTTAATTTCTAATGGATTATGGCGGATGCCGCGCTCTCCGCTGCAAGTCCTCAGGCCGCGGGAAGCCTAAAACCATTGCTGTGTAATTGTTCCAGGCGAATTACGAATTCAAAATTACGAATTACGAAACCGGGTTTGGTCTTCCAGATCCTAATTTCATCCATAACGTAATTCGTAATTTTTCATTCGTAATTTCTTCGCTGCGGCCTTGCGGGCTTTTCGCTGCGATCGCTACCGCGGGTAGCCTTCCAACCGTAATGGGTGTATATTGAGCTAATCGCCCTGGTGCCTTACTTCACTAATCACACCTTTTCTCCACCTTCCGGCCTCAAAATTTCAACGCCCTTATTCTTGTCCTATTCCCCTTTCTTTTTACATTCGGGTTTCCTTTAAAAGAAATCCATGGACATTAAACAAATACAAGAATTGGTGAAGCTGGTAACCAAATCCGGGATCAGTGAGTTATCAGTGAAAGAAGGCGACTTCGAAGTAACGGTAAAAACCGGTTCAGTGGTGATGCCACAACCGCAAATCACAGGCTTTGTGCAACAACAAGCGCCTGCTGTGCAACAAACCGCGGCTTCCGAAGCGCCAAAACAACAGAATGCTCCGGCTGCTGAAGCCAATGCCAATACTTTCGTTTTCAAATCGCCAATGATCGGAACGTTCTATCGCAAACCATCTCCCGATAAAGATGTATTCGTGAAAGTTGGCGATACAATCAAAAAGGGCGATGTATTGTGCATTATCGAAGCCATGAAATTGTTCAACGAAATTGAATTTGATGGCGATGGCGGTAAAGTGGTGAAAATTCTGGCTGATGATGTATCGCCGGTAGAATACGATCAACCGTTGTTCCTGATCGAGAAGTCGTAGTTTCTTTCACGATTGAATTCATTCCATGTTTAAAAAAATTCTGATTGCCAATCGCGGTGAAATCGCGCTGCGTATTATTCGTACCTGTAAGGAAATGGGAATTAAAACCGTGGCCGTGTATTCTACTGCCGACCGCGATAGTCTTCATGTACGCTTTGCCGATGAGGCCGTTTGTATTGGTCCGCCACGCGGTAAGGAATCTTACCTGAATATGCAAAACATCATTGCCGCAGTAGAACTCACCGGCGCTGATGCGGTGCATCCGGGTTATGGCTTTCTTGCCGAAAATGCCGAATTCGCAGATTTGTGTACCAAGTACAATGTAAAGTTCATTGGCCCTCTTGCCTCTCAAATTCGCGCCATGGGCGATAAGATCACCGCTAAAGAAACCATGATCAATTCGGGTGTGCCTTGCATACCGGGCTCCGGCGGATTGGTGCCCGATGTGAATGAGGCGAAAAAGATTGCCAATAAAATGGGCTATCCGGTAATTATTAAAGCTACTGCAGGCGGCGGTGGAAAAGGGATGCGCATTGTATGGTCAGAAAAAGAAATTGAAAAGGCTTACACCACCGCTCGTGCTGAAGCCGGCGCTTCGTTCAACAACGATGGCGTGTACATGGAAAAATTTATCGTAGAACCGCACCATATCGAAATTCAGGTTGCCGGCGACCAGCAAGGCAGGGCAACCCACCTCAGCGAACGCGATTGCTCGGTGCAACGCCGCCACCAAAAACTAGTGGAAGAAGCGCCATCGCCTTTCATTAGCGCCGATGTTCGTGAAAAGATGGGCGAAGCGGCCGTACGCGCCTGCGAAGCCATTAAGTACGAAGGCGTAGGTACCATAGAATTTCTGGTTGATAAGGACCAGAATTTCTACTTCATGGAAATGAATACCCGTATTCAGGTGGAACATCCGGTTACGGAAGAAGTGATGGATTTCGATTTGATCAAGGAACAAATTCTCATTGCCGCCGGAACCCCGATTTCCGGACGATTGTACTTTCCTGAGAAAATGCACGCAATTGAATGCCGCGTGAATGCTGAAGACCCGTTGAATAATTTTGCGCCTAGTCCGGGAAAGATTACTGCCTTACATACACCTAAGGGTTATGGCGTTCGTGTTGATACACACATTTATGCCGGTTATACCATTCCGCCGTATTACGATTCGTTGTTGGCAAAGGTGATTTGCCGCGCTAAATCGCGCGAAGAGGCTATCGTGAAAATGGAACGCGCCATGAAGGAATTTATCATTGAAGGCGTAAAAACTACCATTCCATTCCACATTGCGCTGATGCGCAACGAAGCGTTCCGCAGTGGAAAGTATGATACCGGATTGTTGGAGCGTTACGATTACGCCCAGGCTATTCGCGAACTCGATTTTGAGCCGTAACATTAGTGAACTATCACTACCGGAGCACCCACTTCAACATTTTTGTAGATCTCTTCTATATCGCTGTTACGAAGTGATATACAGCCCCATGTCCAGTTCTCGCCCCGGGTTACCCAACGGTCATCGGGTGTACCATGTATGCCGATTTCGCCGCCAATATCAGCTTGATGACCTATAGAACCGTTGCGTTTTCGTTGTTCGAACTTTTTCCAGGACTGAGCGTTCGGGTAGTCGATCCACAGAAATTTATGCCACGCTGCATGGGGATATTTGGCGCGGATATGGAATACGCCTTCCGGAGTACAACGGTCGCCCTGCTGCATTTTATCAGCAGTAGGATTGGTTCCAAAAACGCAGTAGTAGGATTTTAATGTCTGATTCCCCGTTCTTAATTCCAGCCGGTGCTCACTTTTAGAAATATATACCCAAACTTTTTTGGAGGCTGCGGAATTGGCTTCCGGTTTTCCAAAAACCACAGTGGGCAGAATCGACAGCCACATCAGCAAAGTGTACATGTGCTGATAACGTAAAATAAAAGCGGTTTGGTGTATAATGTGGCACTCTTTTTTTCGGGAAGAATTCAAGGGCGTATGAAATTTAGCATGAAGTAAAAACCGCTGAAGTGTGTGTAACCGCGGCAGCGATCGCAGCGGAAAGCCCGCAAGCCACAGCGAAAAAATTACGAATGAAAAATTACGAATTACGAAATCGAAATTCCCATTGCATTTAATGAACCAGCCACATTCTTCGTAATTCGTAATTTGAAATTCGTAATTCGCCCGGAACGATTACACCGCAAAGGTTTTATAGCTTCCCGCGGCTGAGGACTTGCAGCGTAGAGCGCGGTTGCCGCCATAAAAAATGAAGCGCTAAAATTTCGGACATGCTGTTTTTTTCTCGCGATGCGGATGCGGGAAATCGCCCACATGTACTAAAGAAATTTCGAGCCCGCCATTAAATTTCCCGGGCGTCGAAAGTTTTGAAAAAATCACATCATAGTTCACCAGCAACCGCGTTTTTTTGAATTGATAACCTACTATGGGCGATAAGGCATCTTTTACCCGATAATACAATCCGGCGTACAGCGTGGAATTGCTTTGCGGACGGTTTGCATCCTGTAATTTAAAAGCCCCCATAGTGCCAAAAACTACTTCATAGGCTTTCTTTTGATAGGTGAAATAGCCATTCAACAAAAAAGAAACGCTGCGGCTCCATTCGATTTCAGCCTTGGCCGAGGCCACATACCGAAACCCGAGTTGGTTTTGAGCGGTGTAGAATTGATCTTTCGGCCGGTTCAGGTGTAACATCGAAAAGGTGGTGCCCAGCAACAGTCGTTCGCTCACTTTTGCATGAAAATTAAGCCCCGCGCCCATGTCGATTTGTGTAAACGAAGCCGTAGAAGGATTTTCGTAATTGGGCTGCGACATGCTAAAGCCTTCGTCGGCCACCCATTGGTTATTGAAATAGAATGGTTCAAAATCGACCGACTTCCTCACGTAGTTGCAAACATAACCCAGCGACAACACATAATGATGTTCCCGATCGAAGGGCTGATGCCAGGCCACGCTGCCGCCAAAGCGCATATAGCCCAAACGGCCATCGCCGGCGCGGTCGTTGAGGAAATTCAAACCAATGCCCATCCAGCCGCGCTTCACCTTTTTTTCAAGAATCGAAAAATCGACATGGGCGGCCTGAGTGTGATAGTTGAATGTTTGCTGCGTAGCCCACGGCCATTGGTATTTGTAATTGCCGCCAATGCGATAGCTGCCGTCAAAATAACCCGTAGAAGCCGGCGACAATATCAATGGATTGGTAAAGAACTGCGTGAAATGCACGTCCTGTGCCACATTCCAAAACGGCACCAATAGCATAACCGCTATCCGAATAATCGGTATATGCTTTCTAAAGGCAACCGTCACGGCCGATGTGTAATTTGTACTCATCGCAGCAGCGTTATGTTTCCTTTTAATGGCACATACTGTTTGTTAATCAGCCATGCATCAACGGTGTAAGTGTACACCTCCATTTCCTGCGGTTCGCCATGGAATTTTCCATCCCAACCTTCTTTTTGGTCACTGCCTTCGTACACTAACTGTCCCCAACGGTTGTAAATTCTGAAATCGAGTTTCACAATACCACGCCCTTCTACAAAAACGCGGTCGTTAATGCCATCGCCATTGGGCGAAAATGCATTCGGCACACCAATCAACGCTTTGAAGTACACAAATACGCTGTCGCAAATCGTATCACGACATGGTGCGCCATCGTTATAAACTTCCAAACAAACCGTCATCCAACCAATCGTGTGATCGAAAGCATAGGTTGGTGAGGTTTCATTGGTTACATGCCCGTCTTCGAAGGTCCATACCGATGTATTGAAGAACTGACTTTGATTCAGAAAGTCGATTGGTTTTTCGAACATAAAGGTATCGCCCGCAGTAGTGTAAGCGGCAATCGGTTGCGCATAAACCGTGAGTTTCTTTTCCAGCGTATCGAATACGTTGCAGGTAGAAGTATCGGTCATGCTTAATTGCACGGTATAATCGCCAAAGTTCAGATAAGTATGTTGGGTAGAATAATGATGCGAACTATCGCCATCGCCAAATTGCCAAATGTATTGCGCCAGCGGATTGCTGTGATTGATAAATGCGGCGGTTTGGCCCAGGCAGATGTCGGCAATGTCAAAATCAATAATGCTGTTGGGTTTCAGCACTACGGTTTTAGAAATGCTGTCGCGCGGGTGGCATCGGGTGGTATCTTCGGCCCAAAGCTGAATGGTATAAGAACCGGGGAGATGGTAGTGTTGCGAAGAGTTGGTGTCAGTAGAAGTATTACCATTGCCATAGTTCCAGATGTAATGCGTGGCATTGGTGCTGGTGTTGATCAACACCACCGAAAGGTCAGAATCGCAGGCGTTCAGAATTTGAATATCAAAATTGGCGCGTGTAGAATCATCGATCACCACAATAGTTGCCGAATTCGAATCGCGGTTTACACAGGCGTTAGAATCAATAGAAATGCAGTACACCTGATACGTTCCGGTGGGAGAGAAGGTGTGCTGAACGGGGCTGCCACTAGAGGAATCGCCATCGGGGAAGAACCAATAATAGTGGGTAGTTAAAAGCGGCGATAGGCCGTAAAGCGTTGCGGTAAAAGGAACACAGCCGATGGTATCGGGCACGTCGATACTGGTGGAAAGTGGATTTAAACTGATAATTACTTGGGCGGTGTCGTAATTCTTGCAAATTTTTGTGGGATCGTAAAGAATATGTGTGATGGTATCGAAAGTTGGGGCAATGTAAGTATGAGTAACCGGGTTGGCCGTACTGGTGTAACCATCGCCAAAATTCCATGTTTCCCAAATTTCGGTGTTGTAGAACGACTGTACTTTTACGCGCACCGAGTCACAAAAGAAAAATTGGTTCACCGTAATGAAATCGGCATCGGCAAAGGAGTCGATGGCAGTAACCGTAAAATAGGCCGTATCGTTGCGGTTACAACTTAAAGTGTCGTAAAGCACTACTGTAGCCACATAGGTACCGCCATGCAAATACACATGGGTTGGATTTTTCAGGTTTGAGGTATCGCCATCGCCAAAGCTCCAGTGGTATTGTGCTGCGGTAGTGTTATTGGTTACATTCCCAAAGTTGATGCTGAGCGGAATACAACCAACCGTATCTAAAGGATGAAGATTGATTTTAATTATTGGTGCAATGTAAACGGGCTTGGTGAAATCGGCTTGCAGATTGCATTTGGACGTATCGCTGATGGTGAGATGCACATTGTAAGTGCCGGAATTCACATAAGTTTTGGTTAAAGGCGGATGTTGCGCACTTTGAGTGGCATCGCCAAAGTCCCAATGGTAGGTGGAGCTTGGATAATCGGTACTGTTTAGTGTAATTTTTTTGGTATAGCAATCAACGGAAAGTGCCGGAGCAAAATTGGCAGAGATGCTGTCGTCGCGCACCCAAACGTCGATATAGGCGGTATCGCGTTCGTTACACGAATTAGGATCGATGCCAATCAGCATCACGTGATACGTGCCGGTATCGGTAAACGTATGTATCGGATTTTGTAAGGTGGAAGTGGAATTGTCGTCAAAGTCCCAATACATCGTGGCGCTGGTAGTACTGGTAGAAGTAAACTGCACTGTAAGCGGAACGCAGCCTGTAGAGCGGGGATTGGCGTTTACCGCAAGTTTGGTGCCGGCCAAATTGAAAGCAATCTTCAAACCAAGCAAATTGCAATTCTGACTTTGGTTGGTGGGCGACCATACCCCTGGAGTAGTAGGTGTGAAGGAGTTGGCACCGCACCCAGCGCAGATGGCTTCGTAAATCACCCCGCGCGGATCAAACCGACTGGTGCCGCCATCTACATGTTCGTATCCGCCACCGCCAAAATAGCTGCCATACAACAGTGATTTTGCTTTTTTCTTCAGAACGATGAAATAGAAATCAGTACCATCGGTATTAGACTTTAAAGCGTCGGCTGTTAAAGGCAATCCGCTCATATTCATGGTGAATCCGGGAAAGGTTCCCGAATTGTTAGTTCCCCAACCGGCCACATAGATATTGCCGCAGGTATCCACTAAAAACGCAGTAGGCGATATATTCGGACTCCCATCGCCATTACCAAAAACAGTAGAAAAAACATGGGCGGAAAGATTGGTTTCCAACTGCGCCACAAACTGTCCGCTATTAGGATTGGAATACACGCCCGAACTTACCGGATAACTTCCGGTGGTTTGGCCTACTACATACACACCGCCCTTATAATCAAGCTTTACAAAATAAGTTTGATCATTCCCTCCGGTTCCCAGAAAGGTAGATTGCTGCAAGCCTCCGCTGCTGTTCAAATGAAATAGAAAACCATCATATGCGCCACCCTGATAGGTGGGGTGAATCACTCCGCTTGTTGTTGGGAAATTACTGCTCATGGTGCCGCCGCATACATACAACCCGTTGGATGCATCCAGGGCAATTGAATAACAAGCATCAGCGCTGCCGCCGCCTGCGTAGCTACTATAAATTAAATTAGATAAGCTGGTATTGAATTTGAATACACAGCCATCCTGATCGCCGCCAAAATTATTCTGAAAAGCGCCCACACGGGGAAAGTCGGATGAGAAAGTACAAGAAGCCACATATACATTGCCTTGCTGATCAACCAGAATTTCACCGCGATTTTGGTCGCCGTAATTTCGCTTCAATTTTCCTGAAGTAAATTCTTTTCCATCATAGTTCTCGCCATCAATATCGCTGCCGCCAATGAAAGTGCTGGCCAGTAAATTAGTGCCGCTGCTGTTTAACTTGGTTACCACAATGTCGGCATCCCCCGAAATGATTCGATCGTATGCGTTTACCGTAGTAGGGAAATCACCGGAATGGCTGGCGCCATAAATCAATAAATTGCCTTGAGCATCTACCACCAAACTGTTGGGCCATTCATTGTTGCTGCCGCCGATATATGTGGAATACAGCAATTGTGTTCCGGTAGCATTAAATTTGGAAATGCCCATATCGCAGGCGTATCCAATTCCAGCGCCATCGCCATTCCCAAAACCATTATCGCCACCGCCAAAAGTACTTTGAAACGCACCCGTGGAAATGGGGTAGGAGCCTCCGCCTCCTGTTGAACTGGCATTCACATATCCGCCCACATACATATTCCCTTGTGGATCATAGGTAGCCGTGTAGCCCCAATTATCGGCCGTGCTTCCCGTATAACTCGAAAAAACAATGGTAGGATCTATAGTCCATTCTTTACCGGTTACCGCGGCTTCGGGAAAATGAAATCGCAGCACGCTTTCTGTGGCATTCCAGTCATAACTCGTTCTAACCGTTTTTCCCTCCTTCAAAAAAGCGTATGGCGAAAGTTCTCGAAAACTACCTAACGATGTATGATAGCGCAATTCGCCATTGCTTACGTTTGCTTCTTCTATACCTTCATAACCAAATGCAATATTTTTCGCATCGCCATTGGCGTGAATGGCAAAGGAATATTTTAAGCCGTCGCCATCGCCCTGCAAAATCAAATCAATTCCCGGCCATAACGATTGATAAGTTATGGTAGAATAACTTTTTACTCCCGTCCGCCATTTTGTTGGATCGTTTCCCAAAAAAAAGTTTTTGTAATCGGCAGCAGCGCCTTCTGCCTTCATTTCACAATGCGGGTTCGCATTCACAAAGCGCATTCTGAAATAGTGGCTTTTTACCACACCTTCCTGCGTATGATGGGCTTCGTTCAGCGCTTTACAATCATACATCCAAAATCCCAAAAAACTATCGGTACAAAATAGTCGTCCGGCTTGCAATGCTGCCTCAAAACGAATGTTCTGATTCCATTGGCCGTCATTGGAAGTAAATCGCAACGTGCTTTCTTCGGCCCCCGAATGGCTCTGCACGGCTGCCGCCCGGCCCCAAAAGGCCATCAATAGCACTACCCAACCGATTTTCGGCAAGAATTTCACCAACAGGATTTGTTCTACAAAATAAACAAAAACAAGACGGCTAAATGATGCTTTCGGTTTGCTGAACGCCAGATGGTTGCCAAAATTTGCTAATGAGAGTTTTATGGCAAACCTTTCGTAATTGAAAAAGAAATTATTTTTAACCGCAATCAAAAACAATATGAAAAAACATCTTCTCGTTATGCTTACCATCGCAGTGTCGTGCATCGCCACTGCCCAAATGCAACCCACGGCCGCCCTTACTATCTTTTCTGAAGACGGCTACAAGTTCTATCTTATTCTGAACGGCGAACGTCAAAACGATAAACCGGAAACCAATATCCGGGTAGAAGAACTGGTTCAGCCTTATTACAACGCCAAGATTATTTTTGAAGATAAAACCAAGGGCGAACTGTCGAAATCGTACCTTATGGTGACCGATGCCGATGGCGTTCGCGCTGACGTAACCTACAAAATCAAATCAGGAAAAGATGGGAAGCAATCCCTGCGATACTTCAGCAGTATTCCTATCGTTCCAAACATGCCTCCTCCGGCCCGTCCTGCCGGTGTTGCCGTTTATAATTTTGGCGTTCCAACAGCTATAATCGGCGGTACTTCTGTAACCACCACCACTACTACCACATCAGCTCCCGGCACCAGCGTTACCGTAGGCGTTCCGGGTGTAAGCATGAACGTTCATGTAAACGAGCCGGTGATTACCGAAACGCATTCGGTTACTACAACTACTACCACAACTAATGGCGTTACTAATATGCCGCCGCCCTCAAATGCCGCCGCTTGCTACGCTATGGCTCCCGGAAATTTTAGCGCCTTAAAAGGAAGTATTTCCAAAACCAGTTTCGACGACACCAAGTTATCAACCGCCAAAAGCGCGCTTTCTTCCAATTGTATGACGGCCGATCAAATTGCGCAGGTTTGCCGCATGTTCAGCTTCGAAGAGAATAAACTCAATTTCGCCAAATTCGCCTACCGCCGTTGTGTGGATCCACAAAATTATTTTATGCTGAACGATGTGTTTAGCTTTGATAGCAGTAAGGAAGACTTGAACAATTTCATTGGTCAATAAACGTTTACTTTTTATAGAAAGGGTGAAAGTGTTCCTTTCACCCTTTTCTTTTTTCTAACGTTTGCTGCTAAATTTGTATTCTCGAAATCATGGAAAATATATCACAACTGCTATTGATCACCGCGCCTATGGTGCTTTTGGGCGTGGGGCTTATCGTTTTAGTACGTTACTTTCTGCAGCGCGATAAAGAAATTCGCTTACTGGAATTACGTATGGCCGAAGGCAAGGAAACGCGATTGTTACGCCTGCAAGCCTATGAACGAATGACGCTGCTGTTGGAACGTATTGCGCCAGGGGCAGTAATTGCACGCGTAATGGAGCCTGATATGCAAGGCAGCGAATTGCAATTGGCCATGATCAGAATGATTCGCAGTGAATTTGAACATAACCTTTCCCAGCAAATTTATATTTCTTCTAATGCCTGGCATTTGGCCGTTTCCGCCCGCGATGAAATCATCAAGACTATCGGCCTGATTTCGCAAAAAGTGGCTTATGATGTTCCGGCACAGCAACTGGCGCGCATTATTCTTGAAGCTATTGCCAATAGCGGTCAACCACTGCCTAATCAAACCGCTCTCGAATTTTTGAAAGCGGAAGCCAAAGAACTTTTTTAAGAAGTTTATTTACAATCGCTAGCAACACGCTTAGCCGTATCAATTTTTATGGATTTTATTTTGGCGGATGCCGCGCTCTCCGCTGCAAGTCCTCAGGCCGCAGGTGGCCTTAAAGCCATCACTATGTCTTCGTTTCAGGCGAATTACGAATTTCAAAATTACGAATTACGAAAGGGGAAGACGGTGTTCAAAACGAACTCCTGCCCTATATCGTAATTCGTAATTTTTCATTTGTAATTTCTTCGCTGCGGCCTTGCGGGCTTTCCGCTGCGATCGCTACCGCGTTCAGTCTTTCGACAATATTTTCAGTTGCAAGATTGGAGGTATAATCGCAGTCATCCTTCGCGTTCCCTTTGCGTGCTCTGCGTTAAAATAGGCTCACAACGGCTCGCCAAAATTCAAACAGCTCGCGCCGCAGGTTCAAAGGTTCAAATGATGCGCTTCCTCCCGGCTTTCCTCTTCCACTATTCTTACCGAAGCTTCGCGTGGCGAAAGCTGATATTCATCCAGTGCCTGAAGGGTTTGCTGCAGCGTTTCCCATTCCGCCCTAAGCGTTTCATTTTTCTGAATCTCGGCTAACAAAGCGGCTGTTTCCGTTTCGTTCAGTTCGTTATAGGCCAGCAATAACAGGCGATCGTTTGTAGAAATTTCACTCATCGTATAAAATTGTACAGGCTTAAACGACGGCTTCCACATTTTATTGCGGTTTACCGCATCTATTTCTTTTTTTTTACCATTGCGCCACCAGTATGAATTATAATGCCGCCGAACATTATCTTTTGAACCAATTGCCCATGTTTCAGCGCATCGGCGCCGCTGCCTACCGGGCCGATCTGGGCAATATTACAGCGCTCTGCGATTTTCTGGGCAATCCCCAGCAGTACCTTCGTATCGTTCACATCGCGGGCACCAACGGTAAAGGCTCGGTTACCCACCTTATTGCAGCTGCACTTCAGGAACAGGGTTACCGGGTAGGCGTGTTTGCTTCGCCTCATTACAAAACCTATCGGGAACGGATTAAGATTAATGGTGTTTATATTCCTAAGCGCACCGTAAGCGCCTTCGTTTCCAAATATCAGCAGGACTTTGCCAAACTGAATGCTTCCTTTTTTGAGATCACCGCCGCTATGGCATTCTGGTATTTTCACCGCAGCAAAACTGATTTTGTGATCCTCGAAACCGGTATGGGCGGCCGTCTTGATTCTACTAACATTGTTACCCCTTTACTTTCGGTAGTTACGAATATCAGTTTCGATCACCAGCAATTTCTGGGTAACACCCTGCCGCTGATTGCGGCCGAAAAAGCAGGAATCATGAAGCCAGGAATTCCTGTGATAATAGGGGAAACCCAAAAAGAGACCACCACCGTTTTCAAACAAAAATCGAAAGTACTCAACGGCCGCAAGGCCGCATCACTGCTGCATTTTGCCGATCAGGAACAACAAATTTCGAACTACAGATTTAACCTTACCGGCAGTTCTTTTAGATGGAACGATATGCGGTTTACAACTGACCTCAGCGGTCCCTACCAAAAACAAAATTTCACTACAGCCTTGTGCGCCTTAGTACAACTCAGGAAATTGGGTATCTCCCTCACCGACCGAAATATCCGCAATGCCTGGAAAAATGTTTCGGAAAAAACAGCCTTCATGGGCCGATGGATGCACCTGAGCCGTGAACCTATGGTAATTGCCGACAGCGCCCATAACCAAGGCGGACTTCGTCAGTTAACAGAAGGATTGCGTTCGCTCCACTACAAAAAGTTGCATTTTGTGTATGGAACGGTTAGCGACAAAGATTTATCTGCAATTTTCCCATTGCTGCCTGAAAATGCACAATACTATTTTTGTAAACCGGATATTCCACGAGGGAAGGATGCTCTTGAACTACAACGCGAAGCACAACAGGCAGGCCGGAGCGGAAAAGTTTTTCCTTCCGTAAAAAGAGCCTTTCAGGCAGCGCTGAAAGCTGCGGCCAAAGGCGATTTGGTTTTGGTTAGCGGAAGTATATTTGTGGTGGCTGAGGTGTTGTAAACCAATCGCACAATAATCTTGTTAGTATCTCGTCTTCAACCCATCAATATTTTTTTCACTTTCGTTACTCAATTACAAATATGGACGCAAAACACGCTAAGGACTTCCGCAACTATGCTGTAAAACATCATGGCATTGGCGGTATTCACGTTGATAAACACATCGAAAACCTGAACGCCTCAGGTGTTCAAAACCTCACCCGTACCGTAATTGAGGAGCGGCCTATGCCATTCCGTGAGGTAGATGTGTTCAGCCGGTTGATGATGGACCGTATCATTTTCCTGGGCACTGAAGTGAACGATTATATCGCCAGTATCATTCAGGCACAATTGCTTTTTTTGGAAAGCAGCGACGCCCGCAGCGATGTGCAAATTTACATCAATAGCCCCGGCGGCGAGGTGTATAGTGGCCTTGGAATTTACGATACCATGCAGTATGTGAACATGGATGTGGCTACTATTTGTACCGGTATTGCCGCTTCTATGGCGGCGGTACTCCTTTGCGCCGGCGAAAAAGGGAAGCGTACCGCCTTGCCACACGCTCGAGTTATGATTCACCAGCCACTGGGCGGAATTGGGGGAAAAACCAGCGATATCCTTATCTCAGTCAATGAAATGCGCAAGATCAAGGATGAACTGTACACTATTCTTTCCAACCATAGCGGGCAAACTATGGAAAAGATTGCTGCAGACAGCGATCGCGACTACTGGATGCGCGCTTTGGAAGCCAAGGAATACGGCATGATTGATGAAGTGCTGGTTCGCAAAACGGCCAAATAATTCTTAAGAGCAGCCTTTTCGCTGTTTTTTATTTTCTTTTGCAGGAAGTTACCGCGTGAGGAACAAATTTCTGTTTTCTGCGTTATGTAGCTAATTGTAGTAATTTTAACGCCATGGCAATTAAGAAAGATCCGGAACCTACGTGTTCGTTTTGTGGAAGAAAGAAGAAGGACACGCAGATTCTGATTTCCGGCCTGGAAGGCCAAATCTGCGACCAGTGCGTCACCCAGGCGCAGCAAATTATTGAAGAAGAATTGTTGCAGAAAAACAAAAAGCAACAGTTCGCGCTTCCGAATAATGTGAAACCGAAGGATATTTCAGCTTTTCTCGATCAATATGTAATTGGTCAGGATGAGGCGAAAAAATACCTCTCGGTAGCCGTTTACAACCACTATAAGCGGTTGAACCAGCGGAAGGAAGATGATATCGAGATCGAGAAGTCGAATATTCTGATGGTTGGCCAAACCGGAACGGGCAAAACCCTTCTGGCGCGAACTATCGCTAAGTTCCTGAATGTTCCGTTCACTATTGTAGATGCTACTGTATTTACCGAAGCCGGATATGTGGGCGAAGATGTGGAAAGCATCCTTTCCCGCTTGCTTCAGGTGTGTAACTACGATGTGAAAGCTGCTGAACACGGCATTATTTACATCGATGAAATTGATAAAACCGGACGTAAAGGCGATAATCCTTCCATCACCCGCGATGTGTCGGGCGAAGGGGTTCAACAGGGCATGCTGAAATTGTTGGAAGGAACTGAAGTGCTGGTACCGCCTCAGGGTGGTCGCAAACATCCGGATGCCAAAATGGTGAAAGTGGATACTTCCAACATCCTGTTTATTTGCGGAGGTGCATTTGAAGGCATTGACCGCCTGATCGCTGCAAGATTGAACCAGGCCAAGATCGGTTTCAAAAAAGGATTGGACAAAAAGAAAGGCGACGAAGAAAACTATCTCAAGTACATCAGTCCGGCCGATCTGCGCCATTTTGGGATGATTCCTGAATTAATTGGGCGCCTACCTGTGTTGGTTCACCTCGATCCGCTCGATCGCGCTACATTAGATGCTATTCTTACACAGCCGAAGAATGCGCTGATTAAACAATACGATAAGTTGTTTAGAATGGAAGGCATTAAAGTGGTGTTTACCGATGATGCCAAAGCTTTCATTATTGAAAAGGCCTTGGAATTTAAATTGGGTGCCCGTGGTTTGCGATCTATCTGCGAAGTGGTGATGACTGACGCTATGTATGAACTCCCCTCGCAGAAAGACGTGAAAACGTTTGAGATTACACGCGAATACTGCGAGGAGAAATTCAGCAAGGAACAGATCAGAAGACTAAAGGCCGCCTGATGATTGTTTAGAAGCACACCCGCGGACGGTGATGATGCCAGCCGCGGCCACGCCGGTAGTTATAGTACGGGTCAACGTAAATTGGCGGTGGTGGAGGAGGCGCAATCACTACCCGTGGTGCCGGCGCATAATAACGCGGAGGTTGATAATATACGGGAGGAGCACAATAGCCGCCGCCATGATGTTCATAGCCATAACCGCCACGCCCGCCTCCGTGAAAGCCACGCCCGCCATGTTGAGCCGAAGCAGCCGATACACAAAACAAATTGAGCAGGGCAAGAACTACCAATCCGATTTTTTGCGTTTTCATAATCGTTGTTTTATAGAAGTAGGATGCTACTGCCGTGCCATGGTTTAATGGGGTGTGGAATGTTAACATGGTTTTATAGGATTTTAACCAACTGCAAAGAAAGGCGGAAGAAGAATTTTACGGTTGAAATTGATAGCCGCTACTTGTAAAATTCAAAATTGCTTTTACATTTGCACTCCCCAAAAGGAAACGTTCTTTAAGGGAAATGCGGGAATAGCTCAGTTGGTAGAGCGCCACCTTGCCAAGGTGGAGGTCGCGGGTTCGAGCCTCGTTTCCCGCTCGAGGAAAAGGTTTGAGCATGCTCAAACCTTTTTTATTTTTACAAAGTGATGCCGTGGTGGTGGAACTGGTAGACACGCAGGACTTAAAATCCTGTGAAACTTAAATTTCGTGCGGGTTCGATTCCCGCCCGCGGTACTTAAAAGCGCTCAGCAATGAGCGCTTTTTTGATTATTGGAAGCAATAATTACTTCCCTTTTGTTGGTGTTTCTTCATATCTGAAAATCCAATAAATTAAGACCTTGAAGAAGAATGACCTTTACCATCTTATCGCTACGCTTTCGCCGGCTGAGAAAAAGCACTTCAAAGAACGTTATCGCAATAGCGATCAGCCGAACTTCATTCGCCTTTTTGATGCCATCGCCTCAGGAAAAGCAAAGTCAGATGCCGATGTAAAGTTGATTTTTGAAGGAGAAACTTTCCTGGCCCATCTTCATAAGACCAAAGCTTACCTCTATGATGCCGTCATGGAAATTCTCAAACAAGCGCTGGAACAACAGTTGCCGGTAATGAAGCTAATGCGCAAATATGAATTTGGCGAGATACTGATAGGCCGTAAGCTTTTTGGTATGGCTAAGGACCTACTAGAAGAAGTTTTGATAGAAGCCCGGCAGCAACATAGTGATGAAATTGCCCTGCTCACCGCCCGGAGTTTGCACGGTTTATCCAATACTCAAGGGGTACCGGGGGATTATATGTCCTTGCGTTCCGCCATAACTGAGGATATTGCTGCGTTGAATAGAATTTCTATTTTTTTTAATGAATTCAATACAGCCTACAAAAACAGAAGTGGCGCTGTATCGCCGGATGGCTACGAAAAGTTTTTTAATCACCCTTACATGAATTTGAATGTTGATCAGTTATCTTTTGGCGAAAGATTGACCCTTTTAGGGGCTCATAGTTTGAAAGCTAATATTGAAAAAAGCCCCTCAGCGCTGGCAATCAATGAACGTTTGCGCCATGAAAGGTCACAGCAACTCGTTTCTACTCTTGACGAGATCAACTACTTGAATGCCATCGTAAATCTTGGAGTTATAAATGGCGAGATAACACAAGCCATGGAGGAGCGATGGTTGGGGTTTTTATATGCTTTTAAACCTACTTCCCGCTGGGCGCAATCACGTAAATTTTATGTAGAAGTTATTATCAGAGCAAATCGGGTACTTCAAACATCCCGGAGCAATTGTAAACCCTTGACCATTTACATTCAAGATCAACTGGCAGATTGGGCGGCTCTTTTAACCGAAATGGAACAAGTGTTGATCCATTCCAAACTTGTAGAACTTTTTATGCGTCAGAATAGATGTGAAGAAGCGCTCCTATCCGTCAACTTTATTCTAAATTCTCAGGTGGCCAAACAACAGCGTCCTGTGATTTACCGATTGACATCTTTCTATGAATTGTTGATTCATTACGACTTAAATAACTGGGTGCTTTTGAAAAATTTGTTGCGGAACTACCGAAGTAATTTTTTACTGAAAAGTGCAGAGCGTTTTCCGGCTGAAGAAAAAGTTTTCCAAATACTAAAAAAGTCAATTACACATTCTGATAAGAAATGGATGAATGAGCAGCGCAGGCTATTGCGAAATGAAATGGAACTTAACCCCGATTTGCGCCACGAAATGATTCTTCGGTGCGGATGGTTAAATTAATGCATCGAAAGGCTAATGTTTGATCACTAACCTCAGATGATAGGTATTTCTTTTTGTAACGAGTGAAATAAGATAAACACCCGAAGCCAATTGACTTACATCATGCCCCTCTGCTAAATAGGTACTTACCAAAACGGTACTTCCGTTCATATCTGAAATAATAACGGTAGAAGATTCGTCTAAACTGCTTCCATCAACGAATACCAAATGGCCCGTTACCGGATTCGGGTAAATGCGTAAGCTTTCTAATCCTTGCTTCAAATCTTCTGTAATGCCAACTGCAGTGTCGGTTGAAGTAACACTATCGCGTTTGCTACTTCCATTATAAATAAATGGGCCCACCCAATTGCTGGTATCACCGGCACCGCAAATATCTCTTACAAAAAATGTAAAACCGGGTGTATTGCCGTTAGAGAAACCGTAAGAGGCGAATTGTGGACTTTGCGATAAATAATAGCTGCTTGAAATAATAGTTCCCTGCTGAGGCGTACTGATGTTTATTCCGGATGCAATTTGAAACCAATTGTTATTGTTAGGATAGTGAACGGAATTCCATTTAGCTGCCAGCAGCGTACCGGAAACATACATCACACCTAAATTGGAAGGGGCCTGACAAACCGGTGGAGGCGGCACTTCGGCTGTGGCCGTTGAAACGGCAAAGCCATCATTCATACCACCGCGATAAGCGGTGAAAACAACAGGAGGAATGATTAATGCTGAAGAAAATCCATCATTGATTCCACCGCGATAATAGTTAATCCACGATAGGTTGGAAATTGATCCCAACGCAAATCCATCATTCGAACTTCCAGCAAAACGACTAAATGAAACTGAAACATAAATGTTATTGGAAGCAAAGCCATCATTATAACCGCCACTATAAATTGCAATAGAAGGCGCTATTCGTTTAACAGCAGTAGCGAAGCCGTCGTTATTCCCACCATGATAAAATGCAATGGTTTCAGGCGAAATTAACCTGCCAGGAGCGAAGCCGTCATTTCCGCCACCCTTATAAATAGCAATGGCAGTTGGAACATTTGATCCTCTGGAGAAGCCGTCAGCAGCACCGCCAGTATAAATAGATGGCACTGTTAATAATTGCAGAGAACCTTCTGAAAATCCATCATTAACACCACCGTTGAACGATTGTGCGCCAATCACTTTAGCAAACGCCAAAAGCATCAGTAATATTCGATACCGCATTCGAAGTGTTTTTTTACATTCTTCCCCTGAATCCCGGAAAGTAATCCTGATTTTTATAGGTAATCGGCAGCGGAATAGTATTGCTATTCATCATTGGGTAAGCATCAGTATCTGGGGGTATAGGGAAACCTGATACTGTACCGGTTTTGAACTGAAAGAAACTGTAAAATGATGGAGGGAAGGTAAAATCAGGTACACCATATCCGCTATTGGAAAATGATGCCCAACATACGGCTTCGGCTGCGCTGTTTGAAAGATCCATAACGCCATAATAACTGCCGCCGCTGGTTTCGCGAGTGCTATTGGAATGCGCAAAAGCTCCGTTTCTAATTGGAGTGTTAATCAATGGACCAGCCAGCAAAGTGTCAGATGAAGTTTCTCCTGGACCATTAACATCCACATTTACCGTAGCTGCATTTCCAACTGCTGAGCCCCATGCATATTCAAAAGGAACTGGAGTAGCCGGACCTCTGCAAATTTTTTCATACATGATTGGCGAAATAGGACTCATGGCTGCCCAACGGTAAAAGGTCATAATAGCCATTCCTTTGTTTACAATGGCACCTACATTCTGCCCGTCATTTACTTCGTTTGGAATGCCATCATGATCGGCATCGCTACCAAATACTGCCGGTACATTCAATCCGTTGAACTTCGCCGAATATTTCTGGTATTGACTGAATTGTAATGTTCCTGTACTGGCATTGGTGAAGGCAGGCGTATCTAATAATATATTTTGCTGCGGCCGGCTTAAGGTGTTCAGAAACTCGCAAAAGGCCTCATTGGATACCTCATACTTCATTACGAAGAATTGATTATAGCCGGTTTCGTTGTTGTAATAAAACAACTTCCCACCGGTAGAACGGGTGGAAGTATCAGTAGGATAGAAATAAGGACCCGAACTCGTGCTTACCACTTGAACAGGAACTCGTTTTGAAGAATTACTTGAAAAAAACATAGAGTCGAGCCAATATTTCCCTTGAGGTATGTCCACCACCTCAAAGGCATAAACCCGGAACTCAGGGTTTACAAAGGATGTAGTAGCGGTTGGTGGAGCAAGTGTAACGGTGAAATTTGCACCAATGTTACGTACACCAATATGCGCTGGGGTATTTCCTAAACTTCGCGTAATTACAGATCCGCAATAATTTCCGGAAGCGGTTACTGTGCGAACCGATTGCACAAGAGGCACAGATGCTCCGGAAAGGGTGTCGTTAAAAACAGTACCATCATTGGCTGTTGTAATATAGGCGTGCTGCCAGTTGGGATTGTTTAAATCGCGGTACTTAATAAAAATATAAGCGCCATCGCGAAAGGCGCCGGTTCCATCGCTCCAACTGTTATCCCACGAAATGGAAATGTTCATCGTGCGATTTACAGCGTCATAGCTCTTGATACCTACTTTAATATTGTTGGCATCGCTATGTATTACTCTGATCAAAATGGCCATTACCAGAAAAATTGCTCGTTTCATTGAAATGATTTTTGTTGCAACAAAAGTGCTGCCACCGCCACACTATAGCAAACAAGAATTTTTAAAAACGGAAACGCGTGAACTTTAACCAGCCCTTTGAGATTGGTACAATTCCTCTAAGGCTAATAAGGATTTTGGTTTTCCTTTGAGACCCAGTTGTTCGGCAATGGAACAGAAAAAATCGGTACGCTTCCAGCCGTTTTCCCGCATCCATTTCAAAGAAGTGCTACCGGCCGATTTTGATAATTTTTCGCCACTACTTCCTTTAATCAGATCGTGGTGCAAAAATTGAATTTTATTGAAGTCCGATTCTCCAATATTTTCTGCTAACCATAGCTGCGCTGCCGTGCTATACAGCAAATCCTTTCCTCTTACGATTAATGAAGTTTCATGGCGGCAATCATCTGATAACGATGCCACCTGATAAGCCGGAATTTTATCTTTTCTCCTTACTACAAAATCTTGTAGGGTTACTTCACATCGCCCAAGTAGCTTGTCATTAAATGCAACGGTCTGTTCATCAGTGCGTATTCGCCATGCTGCATCTGTTTCAGTTAAAGCCAATTCTTTGTCAGCACAATGGCAAGACTTTTCTTCCAATGACTTTCTGGAACAAATGCATGCATATACTTTTCCGCTGTTAATTAACTTTTCTAAAAGGAGATGATAACTTTGATCGAATAATTCTTGCTTGAAAAATTGGCGATGTTCCTCAATTGATTGGGGACCATCCTGCCAATCGAGTTCCATCCAGTTTAGCGATGTAAAAATATCTTCGAGAAATTCCGGTCTGGTACGCGCCGCATCTCTATCATCAATCCGCAACCGAAGCCTTCCTTTTTCCCGGCGCACCATAAGCCATGTTAAAATAAAATTATAGGCATTGCCCAAATGCAGATAACCACTGGGTGTAGGAGCAATGCGCGATCGGATCATGCTGCAATATAACTGCAAATTCAGGCGCAAAAAAAAAGCGGATAAAGTCTTTCGATCTTTATCCGCTTGCATTATTAACCCTAAGATTTTAATAACGGTATGCTTCTTTTTTGAATGGCCCTTTTACCGAAACGCCTATATAAGCAGCTTGCTCTTCGGTTAGTTTTTCCAGCTTTGCGCCTACGTGTTCCAGGTGCAATGCGGCCACTTTTTCATCCAATTCCTTTGGCAAAACATAAACTTTGTTCTCATACTTGCCGTGGTTGGTCCACAGTTCGATTTGTGCCAAAGTTTGATTGCTGAATGAGTTGCTCATTACATACGAAGGGTGACCCATAGCACAACCCAGATTCACCAAACGGCCTTCTGCCAAAATAATGATTTCATTGCCGTTCACATTGTAAACATCTACCTGAGGTTTGATGGTGTACTTGGTAGTGCCATAATTGCCATTCAACCAAGCCATATCAATCTCGTTATCGAAGTGACCGATATTACAAACAATGGCTTTATCGCGCATATTCTTGAAATGACGATCGGTAATGATGCGCACGTTTCCAGTTGCAGTAACAAAGATGTTAGCGCGCTTAACGGCCTCATCCATGGTCACCACTTCAAAACCGTCCATAGCCGCCTGAAGCGCGCAAATCGGATCGATTTCGGTAACCATAACCCGGCAACCGGCTCCACGTAAACTTTCTGCAGAACCTTTGCCCACATCGCCATATCCGGCAACTACGGCCACTTTCCCGGCCAGCATTAAGTCGGTAGCGCGGCGAATGGCATCTACTAACGATTCTTTGCAACCGTATTTATTATCAAACTTCGATTTGGTAACCGAGTCGTTTACGTTAATGGCAGGAAGGGTAAGCGTTCCTTTGGCCATACGTTCGTACAAACGCAAAACACCGGTGGTGGTTTCTTCTGAAATACCGCGGATATCTTTTACCAGCTCAGGATAACGGTCCAGCACCATATTGGTGAGGTCGCCACCGTCGTCAAGAATCATATTCAATGGTTTTCCGCCTTCAAAAGCGAAAAGGGTTTGTTCAATGCACCAGTCAAATTCTTGTTCGTTCTGTCCTTTCCAGGCATACACCGGAATACCGGCAGCAGCTATTGCCGCAGCAGCATGGTCCTGAGTAGAAAAAATGTTACAAGAACTCCAGGTTACTTCGGCACCCAAAGCTTTTAAAGTTTCGATCAAAACTGCTGTTTGGATCGTCATATGAAGGCAGCCGGCAATACGGGCGCCTTTCAAAGGTTGTTTCGGACCAAATTCTTTGCGGATCGACATTAGACCTGGCATTTCGGCTTCGGCCAATTTGATTTCCTTACGGCCCCAATCGGCCAGCGTCATATCTTTTACTTTGTACTTCAACGCAGTTTCTGTTGCTGTCATATGTTATTTTTTAGCGTTGCGAATATAACAAAATCACCCCGTTTTTCAAACGAGGCCGAACCCTGCAGGTATTTGAAAACCGGCTAAAATCAATTGCTTTGCAGTATATTAACGACCATGAAAAAAATAGTACTCGTTTTAGTTGCACTTGCATTTGGCAATCCCGGTTTTTCACAGCAAGCTGGTTTACCCGATAACACCTTTAACGGCAACGGCCGTGTCATTTCATCCATAAATGTTGGTCCCGATGTGGCCCGTGGAGTGGTACTATTGCCATCAGGCGATTTTCTGGTTGCAGGAGGAACGAATAGCGCGATTACAGGAAATGATTTTTTCTGCGCAAAGTTTAATTCAACAGGCCAGCCCGATCTCACTTTCGGCCAAAGTGGGGTGATTACTACGGATGTGCAATTGGGAAGCGATGATTATGCTTATAGTATCGCGGCTGAAGCTTCAGGTAAATTCTATATCGCAGGTTATTCCAACGATGGTACGGTAAAGAAAGCGGCAATAATCCGTTATCTCGCAAACGGAACGATCGACAGCGCCTTTGGCGTAAACGGTCGCTCCCTTACTACTTTCATCAACGGAAATTCTGACGAGATCAAAAAGATTAAGGTGCATGCACTTTCAGGGAAGTTAATTGTTTGCGGAACTTCTCAGGTAAACACCAATATCTCAAGACCAATTGTTGCCCGATTTTTAAGTGATGGAAATCTGGATACTTCATTTAACCATACAGGCATCAGAAATGTGGCGCTCACTACTGCTGATCAATCCAAGTTGTTTGGTGCAGAAGACGTAACAGTTGAGCCATCGGGCAGAATAACTGTTATTGGCTGGCGCGATGATACCGGCTTTATACGCGATAAGGAATTCTGGGCGGGCCGTTTAACTAGTAACGGAAATTTCGATAATACTTTCAGTACCGACGGTGTAGGAACTTACGAAGGGGCTGCCATTAGCGGTACTTCCTATTACGACAATGCCGGCTATTCGATGTATCTCGATCCGTCAGGGAATGTGTTGATCGCCGGACTTCAAGGATATCAGAATAGCCTCAATATCGAACGCCGGGCGTTTTCCGTAATCAAAGTTGATAATACCGGAACACTTGCTAATTGGGGTTTTCAATCGATTTTTGATGAAAGTGAGCATAATGTTTTCAATGTAATACGTCCTGATAACAACGGAAATTTTGTAATGGCAGGAGCGGTTACCGACTACAATAATTCTTATACCGACATTGGTATCGAACGTATAAATGCCACGCCAGATCTTGATCCCACATTTGGCCCCAGTGGTAGCGGCGCTATTCGCGAGTACTTTGGAAATTTGAATCAAGTAGCAGCTTATGACATGGTTATTCAGAATGATAATAAAGTGGTGCTGGTAGGGCAGGCCGATAATAATTTCTTCATTGCCCGATACACAGGAATTGCTATTCCGCAACTTGATTCATTTCATCTCATTGCTCCAACAAACGATACCACTATTCTGGATAATTCTCAAATCGATTTTAGTTGGTCTATTGCCCCAGGAGCTACTAAATATTTGTTTGTAATTGACACCTCAACAGCCTTCGGTAGTTATGCCGATTCTACCTTTACGCAGTACACCGATCATCCGGAATATGCCTTACCACTGGGGCAAACCTGGTATTGGAAAGTTAAGGCCTTTAACGGCAACACCTCAGGTGCGTGGAAAGGACCATGGCGTTTCAATACGTTTACGATTCCGGCTATCACATTAGTTTCGCCGGCCAATGGCGCAATTAATGTTCCTACCGTAAACACCTATTTTAGTTGGAATGGAAGTTCATATCTTGATGGTTATGAAATTCAGGTTGATAGCTTTCCTGGTTTCTCATCCCCAATTACATATTCGCAAACCAATACTTCAGTTACATCACCTTATATATTACCATACAATAAGACTTTTTACTGGCACGTAAGAGGTTTTAAAACCAGTACCGGAAATATTGGTCCATGGTCGCAAACCTATTCTTTCAGAACCGGCTTCGCTGCCGGCCTGGAAACCGTAACCGGTGGGGAAATTCATCTTCGTCCACTTACTGCTGATCAATTTCTGGTAGAAGGAATTCCTTCCGGAAAAATTGAAAAACCTCGTTGTTATGATGCAGAAGGTCGCGAAGTTTTCGTTTCTACCGACGGAAATATTCTGGATGTAACCACACTTTCTTCAGGCACCTATCTTTTCACGCTGAAGATTAACGATCGAACAATTCAACAGCGATTTATCAAAAGATAAAAAAAGGCCGGAACAATTGTTCCGGCCTTTTTTTAAACGGCAACATGGTTTTCCCGAAGTGCATCGTTTAATGAAGTTTTTAGATCAGTACTGGCTTTACGTTTCCCAATAATCAGCGCACAAGGCACCTGATATTCCCCTGCCGGAAATTTCTTAGTGTAACTCCCCGGAATCACTACGCTTCGCTCGGGAACGTATCCTGTATAAGTTACAGGTTCTATTCCGGTAACATCTATGATCTTGGTGCTTTGGGTTAGCACTACATTAGCGCCTAAAACTGCTTCGCGGCCAACGCGCACTCCTTCCACCACAATACTTCTGGAGCCCAAAAAACAATGGTCTTCTACAATAACAGGAGCCGCCTGAACGGGCTCCAGCACACCTCCGATGCCAACGCCTCCGCTGAGATGTACGTGCTTGCCAATCTGCGCGCAACTGCCAACAGTTGCCCAGGTATCTACCATCGTGCCTTCGTCAACATAGGCGCCAATGTTCACATACGAAGGCATTAGAATCACTCCTTTTGAAAGATAAGCGCCATAACGCGCAACTGCGTGGGGAACTGCGCGAACCCCTAGTTTCTCATAACCGGTTTTCAGTTTCATTTTATCATGAAACTCCATCGGCCCGGCCTGAAATGTTTCCATTTTTCGCAAAGGGAAATACAGGATTACTGCTTTTTTAACCCAGTCGTTTACTTTCCAACCGTCTGATGCCGGCTCAGCAACCCGCAAACGGCCTTTGTCAAGTTCTTCGATCACAAATTCAATGGCTTCAACAGTTTCGTGATTGGCCAATAAATGTCTATCGTTCCACGCGTTTTCTATAATTGATTTAAATTTTTCCATATCGCAATAATACGTTTTGAACTTTAATTCGTTTATGACTTTACGGTTAGTAATACTTCAACTCTACATTCTGAATAACTATTTTTTAGTTCCTTTGAGCTCTCAATCCAATTTCATGAAATCATTAATGATCATCTGCAGTTTGCTTGCTGCACAATTTTCGTTCGGGCAAATTTTCATCAATACCGGTAATCCGAACATGGACAAGTACAAGCAAGACAATCCTAACGCCACCATCATTAATTCTACAATCGATACGGTGGTTAAAAAAGCGGCCACCATCGAAAACACCGTTCCCGAAAAAGCAAAAGTTCCTGTAAATGCTGCGGTGGTTGCCAAATCGGCTAGTCCGATCCGAATGGCTGCCGAACCAACTGTTGCTGATTTACCACCTAATGCAGAACCAGGCAAATGTTATGCAAGATGTTTTACGCCTGATAAGTATGAAACAAGAGAAGAGGAAGTAGTAGATCGTCCGGCCACTACTCGTATGAAGCCCATTCCGGCTACTTATAAGACCGTGTATGATACAGTTGTTGTAAAAGCCGCTTCTGTTCGTTATGAAGCCGTACCGCCTGTATATGAAACTCTGGAAGAGGAAGTGATGATTTCCCCGGCATCTCAGAAGTGGGAGAAGGGCGTGGCCGATGCCGGTTGTCTTTCCGCAAACCCCGCCGATTGTCAGGTAATGTGTCTTCGTGATATTCCGGCTGTTTACAAAAAGATCAGCCGTAAAGTTTTGAAAACTCCTGCAAGTCGCACAGAGATTCCGGTGCCGGCTGTAACAAAAATAGTACCGCGTCAGGTAATTGATGTACCTGCATCGCAGGAAAAAATAGAGATTCCGGCAACTTACAAAAAGGTGAGCCACCGCGAACTGGTGCAAAAAGGTGGTTATGGCGAGTGGAAGGAGATTTTATGTGCTGATAAACTCACTTCAACCCGCATACTGGCTATACAGAAAGCGTTGAAAGCAAATGGTTATGATCCGGGTGCTTTAGATAACTCGTTTGGAGGTCAAACTAAATCGGCCTTAATCAAATACCAGCAAGATAAAAACCTGCCGGTTGGCAATTTGAATATGGAAACGCTGAAGTCGTTAGGTGTGGAATGAAATAAAAAATGAAAACGCCAAATACTTTGGCAAGCAAATTGAATAGAACAAATAAAAACCAGATATGAAAAAGCAACTCGGTATCCTTTTCCTGATGTGCTTTGCGTTATTTATTCAGGCGCAAACCACCAATTTGAAAATTACTCAAAACGGGGCAACTTTAAATAAAGGCAACACTTCAGGGGGAAAAGCCGGAGGCTCAAAGGCTAATTCAGGTACTACTAAAAAGCCGGTGGCCAAGCCTACTACAAATGTGGTAAAACCAAAACCGGCTTCCACTCCTTCAAACAATACCAACAACACGAACAACGGCGGAGGTGGCAGGCCCGGAGCAAATACAAATAACACCCCGGTGAACAACAACTCCAATAATAATACGAACAACAACAACAATGGCGGCGGCGGCCGTGGCGGTACGGTTGTAGACGACATTGTAAAAGTTGTAACTGATAATACTAATGGCGGATTTTCAGAGGCCGATGCAGCGAATGCGATTAAACAGGCGCTGATTTCGGGAATAACAAACGGCGTGAAGAACGTGGCGATAAAAGATGGCTACTATGGAAATGCCATGATCAAAATTCCCTTTCCCGCTGAAGCGCAGGTGGTATCCAGTACATTGAACACCATTGGTATGTCGAGTTTGGTCGATAACATGGTAGTACAGTTGAATCGGGCTGCTGAACAATCGGCCACAGAGGCTACGCCCATCTTTCTGAACTCTATCAGCCAACTTACGATAAGCGACGCACTTAACATTGTGGGCAATCAACAACCAGATGCCGCCACTCAGTTTTTAAAACGCACCACCACTGAAGCACTGGTGGCCGCTTTCCGGCCTAAAGTGAAAAGTGTGCTTGATAAAACCATGACTACTTCAGCCTGGAGTCAGGTAATGAGTACTTATAATCAGGTGCCATTCGTTCAACCTATTAATCCCGACCTTACCGATTATGTTACGCGTAAAGCCTTAGATGGATTGTTCTATATGGTGGCGCAAGAAGAATCTAAAATTCGTAAAGATCCTATGGCACGCACTTCCGATTTGCTAAAGCGCGTTTTTGGCGGTGTAGCCAATACCGGGAACGTTCACCGTTAATCTTTCGGAACGCTAATGCAGATACTTTTTATCCGGAAATGAACGGTATCAGGCCCATTGTTCCAGCAATAACACTTCAACTGATCACCAATCACCAAATTCTCAAAGTGGAAAGGAAGCACAACAACGGTGCTTCCTTTTTCATTTAAAAGCCGTTGTAAGTGAAAACTCTTCCAAAATAAAGTAGAGTCACCACGCTTTATTTCAACTACCATTTTCGTAAAATCGTATTCGCCAAAATGCACGCTCTCCTGAGCTGCTTCTACCTCGCAAACCACCCATAACTTTTCTGATTTCGGAAGGATGATTTTCTTTTCAGTACTAAAAACGCCATGGGGAAGCTCCATCATGGTATCGTTGTATTGATACTTAGAAATAAGTTGCAGCGGCGGCACATCGCCATCCATGTCGAGATATTTCAATGCCTTTCGATCAAATTCAGTATGGAAGAAAACATGTTTGTAGTAGGTGGAAGTATTGCCGTCTAATGGCAGGATTCGTTTGGTATATTGATAGGTTTGAAATAGGTTCAAGAAAATACAGGCGATTACAAATACCAATAATAGGAGCGAAAGCCAGGTGTTTTTTTGCTTTTCTATGAAATTGAAAACTGCTGCTACGGAAAGCAGAAAGAATGGATAGCATTGGATAAGTGCACGCATGCCAAATGAAGAGGCATACCACCACATCGGCCAGGCAAAAACGATCCATATCTGAAGAATAGAAAATAGCAGCACCGGCAATTTCCAGCCTTTAAGCCAATATTTTTCCGGAATCAGGAAACCAATAAACCAAAGCAAAAAGAATGGTGTGTACAGTATCCATCCTTTCCTGAAACTGAATAATCCATGAAACACATGCGGCTTTAATAACTCTAAATGGAACGGATAGGGATTGAAGAAAAAATGTCCTGTGGTGTACCACCATAGCCCTATCTGTAATAGCACTAGTAAAATGGCAATGGCGATTCCTGGTAGAAATATTTTGCGATGCCGGAGGATATAAGTGGGATCGGCAATTGTCAGATAAGAAATCGGCAGTACAAAAGACAAGATCTCAGACGGGCGCGCTAAAGCAAGTAATGTTGCACAAAGTATAATGCCCGAAGCATTCACTGCGGTTGGCTTACGTCTGAATCGGATAGTGGCAGTAATTAAAAAAGTGTAGAGCGAGAAAAGAACGATGTGTGGCGTAATAGTTTCAAAAACGAAATAATAGAGAAAGTTGGTACCAAGCATCAAGCCGGTTAGTAACAGCAACCGGTAAGAGTTTCTTAAATATCCAGAAAACACTTGGTAAAGAAGTAATAGTGCTGCTGAGGCCATCGTAAGCGCCACCAACAAAAGTGCCCACTGATACGGGGGCGACATACCGTCTCTCGGCGAACCAAGAATACGAGCTATGAGATCGCCAATAAAGTAACCCGGCAAATAACAAATGGCCATGCCGATGGTGTAAGTTGGCGTTAATCGGCCATCACCGGTTTTAGTGAGTTGATACAAAGAGGGTGAGGCGTGATAGGTGGAACGGAGCGAATCGGCAAAGGCGTAATTCTTACAATCGTGATATTTTAAAACCGCCGGAAGGTGCAGATAATAGCCAAAATTGTCCCAGGTTATTATTCGTAGCTTCTGTTGTCTTGCTGCATTAAAACAAGCGGTAACTAAAACAACTGCTACAATACATTTGAATACCGATTTCATGGTTTGTCAATTTCTACCACCACTTTCACTCCCGACTTTGTTTGTAACAGGGATATAAATCGGTCTTCAAATTTAGTATCATGGTTGAAATCGATGGAATGAAGTTCAGTGCAATCACCATTCTTCATTTGTAATAACCAATAGGTTTGAAGACTTCCTTTTGTTTGATCCTTGAAATGGTGGGAGAGGGAACCGATTTCATGATAATCATATCCTCGATTCAGTTTGTTGCCATTAGTGCTTTCCATCCAGTTTCGGGATATCAGATAGTTTGGCCCTGCTTCAAGAGAAGCCGACTTGGTGCTCATTGTAACTCCCAGCCCCAATAAAAACAGGAGTATGGTCAACACTTTTACCAGTCTGGGAATATGAAAACCGGCAGAAACCATGCAATATACCTTGAAATGCTCATACTCATCCCTAAACAACTGCTTTAATACAAATACCACCAAAAACACATAAACCGGAAACAACAATCCGATGAGGGTCCAGCCTGAATTGTTGTAAAGAAAAAGGGAGCCGTTTTTTTCGGAAGGGTGGAAATGACCTTCGAATGCAGTATAGATTTTTTCTGCGTTCCCGAAGAACAGAATCAAGCCAAAGGCGGCAATAAGTAAGGTAAGCAGGTATTTGCCGTATCCAAACCTTATTTTTAACAGTTCTAACTCTTCCGGCTTAGGTAACTTATTGTAATTCAGCGGGAAAAGTGCCTTAAGGAGAAAACGACCTAAAAAGTGCATTTACAAGAATACAAGAATAATGGTTTTTCGGAACCCAGCTTTTTAAAAGCCATATCTTTGCTGCGCTTTATCAGGTTTGAGATGGTGATTTGGAATCTCGGTTAAAGTGTCTATATTTGCGTCCCATTTTTAGGGATGGGTGGAAAAGGGTATTGCCTTTACCTAAAAATTTCGGGATTACGGGAATAGTTCAATGGTAGAATAGAGGTCTCCAAAACCTTTGATCAGGGTTCGAATCCTTGTTCCCGTGCAAAAAACGAAGGGAAACCTTCATAATTATTATGGAAAAGATCAGATTGTACTTCGAAGAAGCTTATGACGAGCTGGTGAATAAAGTAACCTGGCCAACATGGAGCGAGCTGCAGCAAAGTGCTATAGTAGTACTGATTGCCGCTGTGATCATTGCGCTAGTCGTTTTAGGGATGGATCTGGTTTCGAAATATGGCATTCAGCAAGGTTTATACAAAATTTTAGTTCACTAATGGCTGACGATAAAAAATGGTACACCCTGCGCGTGATCAGCGGGCAGGAACGCAAGATTCGGGAGCACCTGATGCTTGAAGTAAACCGGTCGGGTCTCGATAAGGTGGTATCGGCCATTCACGTGCCTACCGAGAAAGTTTATACCATCAAGAATGGTAAGAAAACGATCAAGGAAAAGACTTCTTACCCGGGCTATTTGTATGTTGAAGCCTCTCCGGCTGGTCTTACTGCCGAAGTAATTCAGCAACTGCGTCAGGTGCACGGCAACTTGGGTTTTCTGGGAGGTAAAATGCCTGAGCCATTGCGCCCCGCTGAAGTGAATCGTTTGTTGGGTAAGATGGATGAACTGATGGAAGGTGGCGAAACCATGGTGGAACCGTTTATCATTAATGAAGAAGTGAAAGTGATTGATGGTCCGTTCAATGATTTCATCGGCACTATTGAAGAGATCAATAACGAGAAGAAAAAATTGAAAGTTACTGTTAAGATATTTGGAAGGAAAACGCCGGTGGAAGTGAACTTCCAACAGGTAGAAAAGATCGTTTAATCAGGAAAGAAATACATCAAATAAAAAGCTAAACATAGCATCATGGCAAAGGAAATCGCAACATTCGTAAAACTGCAGGTAAAAGGCGGCCAAGCCAATCCCGCTCCTCCAGTAGGCCCGGCTTTGGGTTCTAAAGGGGTGAATATTATGGAGTTTTGCAAGCAGTTCAATGCGCGCACTCAGGACAAGCAAGGCAAAGTATTACCGGTGGTAATTACCGTTTATAGTGATAAATCTTTCGATTTCATCATTAAAACGCCTCCTGCACACAATTTGCTGATGGAATTGACCAAAAAAACTGCTGGTTCTGCTGAACCAAACCGTAAAAAAATCGGTGCAGTAAGCTGGGATATCATCCGTAAGATTGCTGAAGAAAAAATGACTGACCTCAACTGCTTCACCGTGGAAAGCGCGATGAGCATGGTAGCGGGTTCTGCCAAAAGCGCGGGATTCACTATGGATGGTCCCGCTCCTTGGGAGAAATAAATTTACTCACCGGCAGCAGAACTGTATCTGAGCCTATAAATATTTTTTAACGTGGGAGGTTGATGAAACCGTTAGACCACAAAAAATTCAGTTATGAAACTGACCAAAAAAAGAAAGGCTGTAGAAGGCCTGGTGGACTCGAAAAAAGAGTACACACTCACCGATGCTTCTGCATTAGTGAAAAAAGTAAACCTCACGAAGTTCGACGCTTCTGTTGATTTACACATCGCTTTGGGCGTTGACCCCAAGAAGGCCGATCAGGCCATCCGCGGAACCGTAGCATTGCCTCACGGTACCGGTAAAACCAAAAAAGTATTGGTGCTCACTACTCCTGATAAGGAAGAAGAAGCGAAAAAAGCCGGTGCTGACTTCGTAGGTCTGGATGAATACGTTCAGAAAGTAGAAGGTGGTTGGATGGATTTTGATGTGGTTATTGCTACACCAAACGTTATGGCCAAGATTGCCAAATTGGGTAAAGTACTCGGCCCACGCAACCTGATGCCAAATCCAAAGTCGGGAACGGTTTCTCCAGAAGTTGGCAAGGCCGTTTCAGAAGTTAAGCAAGGTAAAATCGCTTTCAAAGTAGATAAATTCGGTATTGTTCACACCTCTATTGGCCGCATTTCTTTTTCGGCACAACAGATCAATGAAAACGCTGCAGCTCTGTTGCAAACGCTTTCAAAAATGAAACCGGCTACCGCAAAAGGCGTTTATTTCAAAGGCATTTCGATGGCCAGCACTATGAGCCCGGGCATCAATGTTGATTATAAAACCGTAGCGGGCCTGTAACCCATTTTTTAACCAAATAAATCAGAGACAAAATGGATAAGGCACAAAAAAATCAGGAAATAGCCGAGTTGAAAGCGAAATTTGCCGATTGCAATTTCTTCTACCTCTGCGATTCGTCTTCACTAACTGTTGAAAAAATAAACAACTTCCGCCGCCTTTGCTTCAGCAAAGGTCTGGAATACCGTATTGCTAAAAACACCATGATCCAGAAAGCTTTGGAGCAATTGGATGGCAACTATTCGCCAATGTTCCCATTGCTGCACGGTGCTACAGGAATCATCTTCTCTAAAGAAAGTTCAGTACCTGCGAAGGTTTTGAAAGAGTTCCGCGAGAAAAATGACAAGCCGATTCTGAAAGGCGCTTTCATTGATGGAGATGCTTATATCGGCGATGATCAGATCGCGGTATTGAGCGCTTTGAAGTCAAAAGCCGAGTTGATCGGGGAGATCATCGGTTTGTTGCAGTCGCCAATGAAGAACGTTATTGGTGGTTTGCAAGGAAGCGGCGGACAGAAAATCGCCGGATTAGTAAAAGCACTCGAAGAGCGTGCGAAATAATTTTTTAAGACTCCGTAAAAACAACATATTATGGCAAGGTTTTGTGATTTAACAGGAAAGGGGCCGATGTTCGGCAACCACGTTTCGCACTCTAACAGAAAAACGAAGCGCAAGTTCCTGCCGAATTTGAAAGTGAAACGCTTTTATATTCAGGAACTGGATGAGTGGGTTACGCTGAAAGTATCTACTACAGCTATCCGTACCATCAATAAGAAAGGCATTTACGCTTATCTCAAAGATTTGAGTAAAAAAGGCGAAATTGCATTGCGTTAATCCAATAAACGATAGAAAATGGCAAAGAAATCAAAAGGCAATCGCATCCAGGTGATTCTGGAATGCACCGAACATAAAGCGAGCGGACTTCCGGGCACCTCGCGCTATATGACCTATAAAAACCGTAAGACTACTACGGAGCGTATCGAGTTGCGCAAATACAACCCGATTATGAAAAAAGTTACCGTTCACAAAGAAATTAAATAACCATGGCAAAAGTATCAAAGAACGCCCGTACCGACCGTACGGCGCAGGTTGGTTCAAAAGACTACGTTCGCGTTATCAAAGCAGTAAAGGGTAAAACCGGTTCTTACGGCTTTTTGGAAAAGATTGTGCACAAAGACAAGGTGCAAGAGTTTCTGAAAGCACAGGACTAATTGCTTCCGCGATTATCGAAGCCCTCTTTTACATGTTTCACATGTGGAAGAGGGTTTTTTCGTGTAAGTTTTTTAAAAAGGGATGGTAGCTTTCCCCAACCTCGAAAGTCCCACCTTCGAGGTCGCTTTATAGACCCTAACCTCCGATGTTTTATCTTCGAGGTTCCAAACACTCTACCAACCTCGAAGATTTAACCTTCGAGGTTCCCCCAGCTTTCGCCAACCTCCGATGTCCTACCTTCGAGGTTCCCCCCGGCTTCCGTCAACCTCCGATGTTTTACCTTCGAGGTCGGTTCATTGCCCCCAACCTCTTGCCAACCTCGAATATTGAACCTTCGAGGTCCCCCCAGCTTTCCTCTAACCTCCGATGTTTTATCTTCGAGGTTCCAAACACTCTACCAACCTCGAAGATTTAACCTTCGAGGTCCCCCAGTCTTTCATCAACCTCCGAAGTTCTACTTTCGAGGTCCATCTACCATAGCCAAATTTTCATCAACCTCGAAAGTCCCACCTTCGAGGTCGGTTCATTGCCCCCAACCTCTTGCCCACCTCGAAGATTTAACCTTCGAGGTTCCCCCAGCTTTCGCCAACCTCCGAAGTTCTACTTTCGAGATCCATCTCACATAACCCAATTTCCTCCAACCTCGAAAGTCCCACCTTCGAGGTCGCTTTATAGACCCTAATCTCCGATGTTTTACCTTCGAGGTTCCAACCGCTCCATCAACCTCGAATATTTAACCTTCGAGGTTCCCCCAGCTTTCGCCAACCTCCGAAGTCCTACCTTCGAGGTTCCCCAGCTTTCCCCCAACCTCCGATGTTCTACCTTCGAGGTCCCCCCCGGTTTACCCCAACCTCGTACCCCAACCTCGAAGGTCCCACCTTTGAGGTCACCAAAATCCTTTGAGGTCACCAAAATCCCAACCGCCAACTCAGTCGCCAAATCCAACCACACACTCACCAAATCATCCTAATCCCTCTCCATAACTTCCAATCCGTTTCCCCCCACCCCCAAATCCCCCAAACACTTATATTCGCAAAAAATTTCAGGTGGGGTTATTTGATTTCTTTTCGAAAGAAAAAAAGGAAGACCTAAACAAAGGTCTCGAAAAAACCAAAGAAGGATTCTTTGGGAAAATTGCCAGAGCAGTTGCCGGTAAATCTAAAGTGGATGAAGAAGTGCTCGATAATCTCGAAGAAGCACTTATATCGTCCGACGTGGGCCTTCAAACTACAATCAAAATTATTAAACGCATCGAAGATCGGGTGGCTCGCGATAAGTTCACTACAACTGCTGAACTCAATCGCATTATGAAAGAGGAAATGATCGCCTTGCTCGCTGAATCAAAAAATGAAAATGCTACCGGCTTTCATGTTCCTACCGATAAAAAACCTTACGTTATTATGGTGGTTGGCGTGAACGGCGCAGGTAAAACCACCACCATCGGCAAATTGGCCTACCAGTTCAAAAAGGACGGTAAAAAAGTACTGCTCGGAGCTGCTGATACCTTCCGCGCAGCAGCGGTTGACCAACTCCAGGTTTGGGCCGGCCGCAGCGATGTGGAAATGATTCGCGGTGCCGTTAATGCGGATCCGGCTTCCGTAGCCTTTCAGGCCGTGGAAAAAGGGGTGGCCAATAATGCAGATGTCGTAATCATCGATACCGCCGGCCGCCTGCACAATCGGGTTGACCTGATGAACGAACTCACCAAAATCCGAAGGGTGATGCAGAAAGTAATCCCTGATGCGCCGCATGAAGTGATGTTGGTGCTCGATGGCAGCACCGGCCAAAATGCTATCGAACAAGCTAAACAATTCACCGCGGCAACGCAGGTTACCGCACTGGCCATTACCAAACTGGATGGCACCGCCAAAGGGGGCGTCGTAATTGGCATCTCTGATCAGTTCAAAATTCCTGTTCGCTATATAGGCGTTGGTGAAGCTATCGACAAACTTCAGGTGTTCAACGCCGAATTGTTTGTGGAAACACTTTTTGGATAATTATAATGGCGCGCCCCCGGCCATTTGAGCATGCCTTTTATCCTTAACCACAGTCATCGGCCGGGGTCAGGCTGCTACAGGGTACGCCTTCGGCTTCCGCCCTCCACTTCGTTTCGGGCCGCGCTACGCGCGCCTTCCGCATCCTTCGCGCAAAACCACACCCTTCATTTCATCTTCCGCCTTTTTCCTTTCTGCTACTTCATTACATTCGCCGCATGATACTCAGTGAATTACTAAAAGAAAGAAGCGCAGGAAATTGCGAATTGTGTAAGGCCGCCACGCCTCTCGAAATGTATGAAGTAGAGCCGCAACTGGGCAGCTATGCCGATAGCTCCATAATGCTGTGTGCCAAATGCCGCGCACAAATTGAAAAGAAGGAAGAGCCGGAAGCTTCGCATTGGAGTGTTTGTTTACCGGAAACGATCTGGAGCGAAGTTCCGGGGGTGAAAATTGTAACCTGGCGTTTGCTGAATCGTTTCCGCAATGAAAGCTGGGCGCAGGATGCACTGGATATGATGTATCTGGAAGATGACCAACTGGCTTGCGCTAAAGCCACAGGCGATCATGAAAATGATAATGTAGTAGAACTGCACCGCGATAGCAATGGCGCACTACTTCAAAATGGCGACAGCGTAGTTCTTACCAAAACTCTGGATGTAAAAGGCGCTAACATGAGCGCTAAAGTGGGAACCGTAGTGAAAAACATTAAACTGGTGCATGATAATGTAGAGCAAATCGAAGCAAAAGTGGATGGCCAAACCATTATCATTCTTACCAAGTATTTGCGCCGCCAAGGATAGGAGGGAAGGCGCAGGACGCAAGATGCAAGACGCAAGATACAAGACGCAAGACGCAAGGCGCAAGCTGCGAGCCATGAGCCGTGAGCCATGAGCTACGAGCTACGAGTGTTTACAACGCGGATACGCGGCTTATTTCGCAAGTTCTTTCAGCAAATCATCTTTTGAAATAAAGCCGTTGTAACTCCAAACCACTTTTTTGTCTTTGTACAAAAACAATGTGGGCAACGCATCTACACCAAGCGATTTTACCAGCGCTTGATTCTGATCGGCATCAATGCGAACAACGATTACAGAATCGGCCATTGTCGTTTTCATTTCTTCCAGATAGGGACCCATTTTTTTGCAAGGGCCACACCACTTGGCATAAAAGTCGATCAGCACTTTTTTATCGGTTTGAAGGAGTTTTTCGTAATCGGCTGATGACATACCGCCTGCATTTACGTTTTCTTCGGGCAAATTAGCGGCGCGCCATTTCATAATGCCACCCTGTAGTTCGTACACCTGCGTAAAACCAGCGGCGCGCATGCTTTCTGCGGCGGCATGGCTGCGCGCTCCGCTAAGGCAATACACAAAAACAGGTTCTTCTTTTTTCAGATTCGAAATTTTCTGATCGAAGCCGGAAGCATTCCAATCGATGTTCAAGGCTTTCTGCAAATGTCCGCTTTGGAATTCTTCGGGAGTGCGCACATCTAACACCGGCGCTTTGCCATTTTCATTGATCTTTTCAGCAAATGCATTGGCATCTAAACTGAAGTTACCGCCGCCGCCGCCATTGGCGCAACCCGATTGGAATAAGCCGGCGAATACTATCAACAGGAATAAAAATCGATGCTTCATATAGTGTTTTCTTTTTGGAAGGAACTAAAAAGTAAAAAGCCCATCAGCGCGCCGTAGAGGGTACTGTTCACCGGACTAGAGGTGATGGCGCAGGTACCGGTGCTGCATCCCACAAAACTATAGTACGCCAATCCACCCGCAGCACCAATACCTGCACCCATCCAACTGAATTTATATTTCGAAAGAAAGTTCATACTGCAAGAGTATATGGCGTTCAGTTAACTTTTGGTTACAAAAGTTGCACAGCATTCGCGCAAGGTGGTTTTCAACAGCATCTACAGAAATTACTAATACCCTCGTAGCTCGTAGCTCTTAGCTCATGGCTCGTAGCTCTTAGCTCGTTGCTTGCATCTTGTGTCTTGCATCTTAACGTGCATCCGTGTATTCGTGTGGTGGGTATGGTAGGTGTGGTATGTGTGGTAGGTGTGGTGAGTGTGGTGAGTGTGGTGAGTGTGGTGACATACTCTCGTGGCTCATAGCTCGTAGCTCACAACTCACAACTCACGGCTCCCAACTCTCCCCCGTTTTTCCCCACATATTACACTAATAACTAAAGCGTTAGAGGAAAAATGCAGGGATGGTACGACAAGGTTTTGGGAAGTGATGAAAAAGTAAAACTTCTGATAATCAATTTGTTGTTTACTGATTTCGTTTTGCAAATCCGCATTAGCATATTAATAACTCGTTTTCAGCCTATTGCACAGCCGGAAAATGCGGTTTCTGTTTGCAGCATTATTAACCAAAACCAAATCTTATGTCTAGCACATCAGAGAAAGGACACAGCCGTAATGTGGCCGCATTCGCCAGCCTCATTGAAATTTGCTCGTTGTACGGCGCGAGCTATCAACCTGAAAAAGCTGCTTTGCAGATAGCAGCATTAAATGATCTGCTCACCAAAGCCAATGCCGCCATGGCGGTGGTGAACGACAAACGGGCCGATTTGGCGCGTTTGGTGAATCAGCGGCAAGATTTATTCAAACCGCTAAAGCCGCTGGTTACCCGATTGGTAAATGCTCTGGATGCGGGTGATGCTTCGGCGCAAACCGTGAAAGATGCCCGATCGATAGCCACCAAAATTTGGGGTAGGCGCAAAAGCAGTGACTCCAAGGCGGCGGCTGCGCCACCGGCAGCGGGAACCCCAGGTGAAGGCGCCCCTGCGGCAGCGGCGGGTAAAAGCATTTCCGTATCGCAGCAGAGCTACGACAACCAGATCGAGTTTTTCGGACGGCTGGTGGGCTTACTGGAGCGCGAACCGGCCTATCAGCCGAATGCGGCTGATTTGAAGGTGGCGGCTCTTAAAGATTTGCATGCGCGCCTGATAGCCGCTAACAACGCCATCCGCGGACCGCAGGTAGCGGCCAGCCAGTCGGTAATTGACCGGAATGTGATTTTGTACGCACCAAACACCGGGTTGGTGGATGTGGCCATAGACGTTAAAAAGTACGTGAAATCGGTTTTTGGGGCTACCAGTGCGCAGTATAAGCAGCTCACCAAGTTGCCGATTCGGCTGGTGATTTAAGTTGCCGGATTGAATTTTGGCTATTTGCCATGAAATTTGGCTGTTGTGGCCGTCTCTTTTGGGGGACGGCCATTTTTTATGGCTTTTTCAGGAGGCAGTTTCACTTTTTCAGGACGCAATATCACTTTCTCAGCAGGCAGTTTCACTTTTTCAGTCCCGGTAATCTCTTTTTCAGGATGCAGTTTCTACTTTTCAGCCGCCACTTTCACTTTTTCAGGGAGCAATATCTCTTTTTCAGCAGGCAGTTTCTGCTTTTCAGCCAAGACAATTACCTTTTCAGTAGGCATTTTCTCTATTTCGGATAGCTAAATGGACGGCGTATTGAATAATGCCATTGCCCACGGCTGCTATACTGCAACATGATTTGGCGCTCGTAAAACTTAGCTAAACGGCGTATCGTAGAAGCGGGAGCGGCGACAGAAAGGCATGGATGGAAAAAAAGGTGTTGCCTCAATAAATTTGGCTTCTACATTTTTTTAACTTTAGAAAATGACCCTTTTCATTTCCATTATCATTTTTTCAGCAACCTTGTTTTATCAGTTCCTTATTTACTTCCATGATAAACAAGCGAAATTAAAAGCAGGCGAATCGGATACAGAGGGATTTATCAAGCGTGCAAAGTTAAATATGAGTTTTGCGATAGGGTTAGCATTTTGTGCGTTATCAACTAACATAACCAGCTACTATGAAAGGAAAGAATCGCAACAAAAGAATCGTCAAACAGATTCTCTTAATGTTCTTTTGAGTAAAAGGCTCGATTCGTTACAGACATTGGCGATTGTAAAATCAAATTCTCTGATTTCGCAGATTTATGGAGATACTCAGTGTCCAAAATTCGGACTATGGCTATCGCACATGCATGTTCTCAACGATATAAGCAAGGAAGAACAGTATAGAATGATGCAATTGTACCTTACAGTTCCCGGAAAACTTCCTTGTCCTAATTTTAGAATACGTTTTTTAGATATCCTGCCAGACGATGAAGTGATTGTTGATAAGGGAAGATTTTTAGTGTTTCGCGATCGAAAATACCGCAGTGCGCAGGAGATTTTTAGAGACACCACTTTGTCAGTTTACCCGGGCGAAGGAGGTGCTGTTTTTTATAGAACCATTATCAGAAATCCGAAACATGGACTTTACTTTGCGTTCTTATGCAACTATCATGAGGAGTTCTTTGTAATTATTTTATGCCGCGCCGCAAATGGGGAAGACATGGTTTTAAAGTCTAAATTTCCACAAACCGATGCGGCCTACATCGAAGTGGGTAATAAGGTCTTAAATCTGGATACCGTTTTGAATAATGTAATTCAGGAACATCTATGGCCTTATCAGAGATCAGCCGTTGATTTTTATCAGACGATCAAAAAAGAATAAATCTTGATTCTTTTTTGATTTGTAAGACCCGACCGTAAGAGATTGCTTCGCAAATCCGATGTTCGACTTCGTAAGTGCGACATCGTAAGTGGGACATCGTAAGTCATACTTCGTAAGTAGTTTCCTCACTTTGGCTGGGGCCCATACGGATGTTGCCCCGCAGCAGGGGGCGCATTGGAAAGTCCGCAGCGCTGCATTTTTAAATTTTCTGGTGAGGACAACGTTGCGTCGGCGCGAGGACTTGCAGCGAAGCACCCAGTTGCCGCCATAAATAAAAATTATGGCTTTTCTCCTTTTGTTAGGATACTTCTGAATTGGGACTTCGAAAATACGACATCGTAAGTGATACTTCGTAAGTCCGACATCGTAAGTGGGACATCGGTATTTGCGTGAGCTGCATGAGCAGGTTATAACTCACGTTTAGTCTTTTAGATATAAAAAGGATTGAGGTGGGAAGAGGTTATAATCTTCTTTCAGGCAAAGTGGTTTTCGGTATTTTTTAGTTTTCTTGATTTTGATGGCGTAGCCAATTTCTTTATTAGCAAAGTACTTGTAAAAGTACGCTTCATCAATCCCCGCATGCAATTTTGTTTTTTCCCATAAATCAGTCAGCGAATCGTTGATGACGCTGTCAATTTCAAATTCACCTATCACTTTTTGCATTGGAGAAGATGCATATACAACCACCGTTTTTATTTCATTTTTAAAAATGGCTTTGCGGAATTCGAACTTTTTGCTGCCGTCAAAAATCCTATCGGCAAACTCGGGTTTAATAGATAATAAGACTTTCATTAGTTGCGGTTTCCTTTAAAATGGTCAAAAACTGTTCCTTAGTAATTTTTTTCAAGCCCCGTAACTCGTTTTCTGTACCCGAGATCACCCCGAGGTCTAATAACGCTTGTCGGTTCAGCCGTTTACCCAGTTGGAAAGAATAAACGTAAAGGAAATTTATGATGAAAGGCCTATAGTTAGGTTTCCAATCCCAATATTTTTTCAACTCTTCATTATTGAAAACACTTCTTTTGCGACACAAACCGATGAATTCAGTTTCATCTTTAATATTATCAATCTTATCTTCCGCAATAGCGATAGTTGTGATAACACTACTATAGTAAGCACTTTTTCCTCTTTCAGCCGTTCTATAGAAGACGATGATGTCGCCCCGTTTTATTTCTCGTATGATTGAGCGGCAAATGTACACCTTACCAATGGCGTTGCGATGAGGTTCGTGTTCGATAAACTCTTTAGGCGATTCGGTTTTTAAGAAGGAGTCTGGAAGAAGATTCGAATGATATTCAGGATAGATGGGAACAAGAAAGACGTTGTTATCATTAAGGCCAAAATAGGGATATGTAAGCCGTGGGTTTAGCACATTAAAGTTCGGTTTAAAATCACGGACGTAAACCAGTTCACCATTATCCCCTTTAGTACCATGAAGCACGAATCCCCACTCTTCCATGAGCGCAATCAAGCGCTTTTGTTCATCACGTTTGTCAAAAATTGTAACATAAATTTCGTCTACCTTTTGAAGGATTGCATTATCAAAAATTATTTTCAGAAATCGTTCTCCCAGCCGTACGCCATTGCTAACTACTTTAAATGTGCCAACCTTTAATCTCTTTTTGGGTTTGAAAGCAGGGCTGATGTCAGGGTATGGTTCGTCATTATTTTCTGTTTTAAGAAAAAGGAAAGAAAGCAATCTGCTATTTTCACTGTTAATAGTAACATATGCCCTGTCGTTTGCTTTTTTATTAAACCACTTATCAAATCCGGTGTAATCTTCTTTCAGCGTGTCAAAGAAAGGATCAGCCAAATCCAATTCGCCAAACAGTTTTTGCTGAACACCTAAAACCTGATATTTAACTAAATCAGGATTCTCGATATAAACTTTTTCTAGGAAAGAGTTGATTGTATAAACACGGTGTGCAATACCGAGCACTGCTGCCTTTGTATGTATTTTCTTGTCTTCTGATATGAACAAATCAACCCTGCCAACATACAATTCATTTAGAAGTTGGGTGTCGTTTCGGTCATTATTGTTGTGATCATACTTAGCTGAAAGTTGTTTAACTTCTTCAGACATTGCAGCGATGGTAAGCAATTGCTCATAGCTGCGTAATTTTATTCTGAATGTTTCAACAGTATTCTGGTTCGGATTCTTTTCAATTTCCTGAAGTGTAATTGGATGAATACACTTTTGATAATTTACCTTATCGAGCCATTTGAACAATATCCCAATGTCCTGATTTGTAACTCTTCCAGCTTCTCTGTGAATGATGATGTTTGTATCTAACAGGGCTTTCATATTTAAGGTTTCTTTCAATTGCAATACAGCGATGACCGCTAAATTCCATGTACTTTCCTGCTTACATGCCCACCCTTACACCGGCGGTAAACCCAATTCTTTCAAGAACTGATTGTGCTTTTCGCGGGCCATATCGATTTCCATATTAATGGCGGTAAGACGGCGATGTACTTCCATCAAATCAATTTGTTCCTCTTCTTTTGATGTACTTACATATCGTGAAATATTCAGGTTAAAATCATTCTCCCTGATTTCCTGCATGCGCACCCTGCGGCTATAGCGGGGAATGCTTTCCGGACGGTGCATATAGGTTTGAATGATCTGATCGATATGCTCGCGTTTCAGGATGTTTTGCTTTTTGCCTTTCTCGAATTGTTCGGCTGCATTAATGAACAACACATCATCGAACTTCTTACATTTCTTCAAAACCAGAATACAAACAGGAATGCCGGTAGAGAAAAACAAATTTCCCGGTAGTCCGATTACGGTATCGATATTGCCGTCTTGCAATAATTTTTTGCGAATGCGTTCTTCGGCACCGCTGCGGAACAACACCCCATGGGGCAGAATGATGGCCATGGTACCATTATCGCTCAAAAAATGAAAGCCGTGCAACAGAAATGCGAAATCGGCTGCTGATTTTGGCGCTACTCCATAATTCTTGAAACGGAAATCATCGCCGGTAGTATCGGTAGGGTCCCATTTCAAACTGAATGGCGGATTGGCAACAATAGCATCGAACCGGGCTTTTTTGGCGGGATTCATTTCGTTGAGCTTGTCCCACTGATTCTTTAAGGTATCGCCATGAAAAATTTCAAACTCGGTATCTTTCAACCCATGCAGCAGCATGTTCATCCGGGCGAGGTTGTAGGTGGTAATATTGCTTTCTTGTCCATAAATTTTTCCAATACCATTGGGGCCCATCTGATGCCTTACGTTCAGCAACAGCGAGCCGGAACCGCAGGCGAAATCCAGAACGGCATCCAGCTTTTTTCGTTTGCCGTTCGTGGGATTCTGACAATCGAGGGTTACGATTTCGGAAAGGATGGTAGAGATTTGCTGCGGCGTATAAAACTCGCCGGCTTTCTTTCCGGAACCTGCTGCAAATTGCCCGATGAGGTATTCATAAGCATCGCCAAGGATATCGGTATTGGTAGAAAATTTGGCAATGCCTTCTGCAATTTTCTGAATGATGGTGCAAAGTTTGGAACAGCGCTCGGAATAGTTTTTCCCCAGCTTATCAGAGTTAAGATTGATTTCTGAAAACAGACCCTGAAAACTTTGGTCGAACGATTGGGTTTCGATGTATTTAAAACCGGCTTCCAATGTTTTTAGCAGATCGTTGCTTTGGGTGCGTGCCAATTCCGATATGTTATTCCACAGAAAAGTTGGTTCGATCACATAATGCACTTTACGGCGCATTTGTTTTTCGAATTCGGCAACATCTTTTTTATTGGCCTTATACCAAACGGCAAGGGCAGTGCGCTTATCTTCTTTAGGAAGCGCCGGATAATCTTTACCTAATTCTTTTTTAGCCGCAGCCTCGTAGTTATCAGAGAGGTAACGCAGGAAGAGGAAGGATAGCATGTAATCGCGAAAGTCGTCGGCATTCATAGCGCCGCGCAAATCATCAGCTATTGCCCAAAGTGTTTTCCCGAGTTGTTGTTGTTCGTGTGCTGTCATGTATAACGCTAAAATTGGAAATTATATCTTTTTATAAGCCGGTCAATGATCTCTTTAAAAAAATCGGCATCATTCCGATCCATTTCATTAAACCGTGCCTGATACACGTTTTGATGCGATAAGGAGTTGATGCGATTGATGACCGATTCGGCAGGTTGATAGTTCAGTTGTTCCAGAACGAAACTGATTCGGGATGTACCCAGAAAAGATGAAATGTTTTCGAGCAATTGGCGCAGCAGCACAAAATGGTAAACCAACAGTTTTGAATTGGCGGCGGTGTGCAGTGTTTTCAACAAATGCAAGTGAAACAGAAAAACGTCATCAGTATTTGGGGAAAGTGTGAGTTGATTATTGTTATTGCTTAGAATGAACGCCTTAGTTACGTTTTTGTACCTGCCGCTTTTTTCGCCGCGGTTAAGGCGATCATAAAGAATGCTATAAAGGCCAATGTGGTGGGTGGCAATGATGATGCGCTTTTTGAGATGATGATCTTCTATAATTTTAAAAAGCGAATCGGCGGTTATGAAAATATTGTAGTCGTCGAGGCTCGATACCGGATCATCAATAAAGAAGTGCGCATTTTGGTTGCCGCTCCACGCATCAATTTCGAATAATGCCAGAAAGAAGCACCATACAAAAATCCGTTCTTCGCCGCGTGAAATTTTTATTGCCGGGCCATCTTTCCGGGCATAGAACTGTACAAACTCGATTCCCATTTCAGGGTTTTCGTGTTGATGCAAGTGAAATACGTAATTCGGACGAAAGGCCGTTAGCTTATCTTCAATCAATTTAGGATTATCGATCAGGTAGCTGTGGTATTTGCTTAGACTGCTATGGTTTACCATCAGGCGCATATTGAAGTTGTTGCCCGGTTCATCATTGTTCCAGTAAAACAAATCTTCGCTAAAGGCATTGTAATATACGCCTGCATGTGCGCCATTGTTTTTTGCCTTGGTTACATTTTTGTAGGCTACCGATAATTGTGTTTTTCCCGAACCATTAAATGCAAACAATAAGGTAACGGTTTCTTTGTGAGCCAGAAGTTGTTCGGCGATTTCGGTGATGTTATTCATTGGTTTTAGATTTTAGATAGAAGGGAAGAGCCCCTGCATAAGGCCCTTTTTGTGCAGTTGCAGCATTTCAATTTGTTGCTGTCGTGCGGTGATAAGCGCATCGGCCGACGACAGACAATCGGCGATTTTTTGTTGTTCGGAAGGCTTAGGGAAAGTGATGTGTAATTTTTGAAGTTGACTTGAATACAAATGAACAACGGAATCACCTTGGGCGATTTTGGATATTTCTGTTTTTCTATTGTGAGTCAGATAATAGGCTAGAAATGCACCGTTTATTTTAGGGCGAAGGACATTGATATCGCCGCCGAGTGCTATCCCCGAAAACATGACACAAGAGGCAGTTGCAATGTCCTCTTTTGTTTCGCCTGATGAAGGCAGAAGGACATCATATTTCTCACTAAAAAAGAGTGACTGAGGCTCTTGGTTAGTATATGAATGAACTTTTTGAATCACTTCACCATAAATAGTGTACAGTTCTCCGTATCTAATACATGGGGTTTTTCCATTAGGTACAATATCAGATTTTGCGATTCCCCGCCCCTTAAAAAACTCCCCAATTTCGCTGTCTAGTTGCTTCTCCTCCCAACCCCCTTTAAACCCTTTAAACCGCCATTTGGGTACGGTTTGGCCGGATGCGGGAAACAGGTTTTGGAGCAGGGCTTTTTTGTGCTGCTGCAAGGCTTCCAGTTTTTGTTTGGAAGCGCTGAGCAAATCGTCTAATGACGACAAACAATCGGCGATTTTTTGTTGTTCGAGCGGAGAATGAGGGAAATTTATTAGAATATTCCCAAGTCTGGTTCCTGATATACCATATACTTTTGTTCCTTGCGATTCTTTTTGAATAAAAGATTTAATCTTAGAAGAGTGAAAAAGGTAACCTGTAAACGGAGTAAATAGACGGTCTGTTTTTGGCCGCGCTAATAGCGTGTGCATACCTGCGACTATTTTTTCACCGTGAGTTTTATATACAACTATAGATTTACCGACATCTTTAATGTCTTCTGAAGCATCAGCAAATATCAAATCACCTTCTTTACATAAATTATCTTCTTTTAGGATATTTATTTCAGCATCGTCATTTATATAAGGCACAAGCTCCCTTTTGCTATCAAATAGAATTTGAAACTTAGTATGGATATCACCGTAGTGGATGTTTTTTATCTGACCCTGACTTGGATTTAGATTTTCTCTGGAAAGCGTATTTGTTGGTAGATTTTGAAAGAGATCGTTAAATGGCCAATTTTCCCATTCCCCATCCTTTTTAAACTCTGGAAACCGCAATTTAGGAATGAGGGCGTTGTTAGTCTTTTTCATAGGCTTTCAATCCGGCAATTTCGCTGCCTTTTGCTTCTTTCTTTAACAATGGTATTAGTTGCTTCATCAGCGCCTGTTCACGTTGGGCTCGTTCTTTCCAACCCAAATCGAGCGGTTCAAACAAATCGCTCAAACTTTCGGCATCAAAAATTTTCCGTTCTAAAATACTCGTCACAAACTGTTGTAAGGCGCCGGCGCCTATTAGGTTGTGATGGGCAATGCGCACCACAGTGGCCGCCGCCTTTTGCGCCATATAATTCACAAAACCTTCGCGCACCTGTTTTTCGTTCAATGGCTTGCCGGTTTCCAGGGTGTCGATATAGGCAATCATATCATCGCTTACGTCCATGAGGTTAGCGGTGGAGCGCAGCAATCCATACAACTGCTGTTTCGACATCATTAGTTTGCCCGGCGCATTTTGGGTGTAGCGGGCAATCAGGCCCATGATATAATCATAATCGATAATGGCCGAAGCAAACAACACCAATTCAAAATCGAGGTCTTCCAAACCCGGTTGCTCTTTAGGCGACTGTTGTTGTTTATCGCGCAATTGCTTAGCTATTTCGATATAGGAACTTTTGAACGAGCGGAATTGCTCAGCGGGCAGAACTGTATCAATGCGTTCTAATTGAGCAGCATCTAAATCAGTATATTGATCGAGGCGGGTGCGCAGGCGTTGCACCTCCTTAAAACATTTCACAAACTCAATTCGCGCCGTATCGCCTTTGAGGTTATACACTTCAGCGGGTTCACAAAGCAGATTATTTTGGGTCATAAAGCCCGCCATAGAAGCTACTGCTTTTTCGTAATCAAAAATCACTTTAGGGGCAGGTTCTACCAGCCATATTTCTTTAGGGTTTTCTATAGCGCTACCTGAAAAAAGGGAAATAGCCGTTTCCACCGAATCCTGTTGCTGGCGGAAATCAAGGATGTTTCCATAAGGCTTGCTGGCATTCAGTATGCGGTTGGTTCGGCTAAAAGCCTGAATAAGGCTGTGGTATTTCAGATTTTTATCAACGTAAAGCGTATTGAGGAATTTAGAATCAAAACCGGTGAGCAGCATATCTACTACAATCAGCACATCAATTTTATGGGCATGCGCATAGTCTTCATTTTTGTATTTCTGATTTTTGATGCGGCTTTGCACATCCTGATAATACCGATCGAAATCGGCAACACTGTGATTGGTTTGATATTGGGCGTTGTAATTGTCGATAATGAGTTGTAATGCCTTTTTCTTTTCCTCGGGCTCGGTACGATTGTCTTCCTTTTCCTGTTGCAGGTCATCCTGAAGCTGACGGATATCGGCAGCATTTTTCTGACTTTGCTGATCGCCATCTTTGGCAATCAATTGGGCCGGTGGTGAGAAAACGCAAGCAATGTGGAGCGGTGTGTAGTTGCTGTTTTCGGAAAGTAATTTGGATTGCTGTTCGCCGAACAGTTGATAATAGGCTATGGCATCGTTGATGGAGGCGGTTGCGAAAACGGCATTGAAGAGCCGTGAGTTGGTAGCTTTATCATGTTTTTGCAGAATGGCCTTGACCACGGCATTCTTATGTGCGGAGGTATCGACAGGTACTTTTTTATCGGGTTTAAAATAATCAATGTGAAAGGGCAGTACATTGCGATCCTCAATGGCATTGGTGATGGTATAGTTGTGCAGCTCTTTTTGAAAGATGTCTTCCGTAGTTACGAAATATCCTTCGGTACCGTCTGATTGTTTGTAGATCGCATTATCTTCAAAGATGGGTGTACCGGTGAAGCCAAAGAGTTGCGCTTTGGGAAAGAAGGTTTTAATAGCTTTATGGTTATCGCCAAACTGAGAGCGGTGGCATTCATCAAAAATGAAAACGATGCGTTTATCGCGAAGCGGTTCCAGGCGTTCTTTGAACTCGTTTTTGTTATCCAGAGCCAGGCCTAGTTTCTGAATGGTTGTAACGATAACTTTATCGGCATAGCTTTCCGAGAGCATTCTTCGCACCAGCGTTTCGGTATTTGTATTTTCTTCTACGCAACCCTCTTGAAATTTATTGAACTCTTCGCGCGTTTGCCGGTCCAGATCTTTACGGTCAACCACAAACAGGCATTTTTCAATATCCGGATGGTCTTTAAGCAGTGTAGAGGCTTTAAAGGATGTTAGAGTTTTGCCACTACCGGTGGTATGCCAGATGTATCCGTTACCGCGGTTTTCGTGAATACAATCTACAATAGCTTTTACGGCATAAATTTGATAGGGGCGCATAACCAGCAGTTTTTGTTCGCTGGCCACCAGCACCATGTATCGGCTAATCAATTCGCCAAGCGTACATTTACACAGCAATTTTTCACAGAACTGATGGAGGTCATTGATCTTTTTATTGTCGGGAGTAGCTAATTCATAAATGGGCAAAAATTGTTCATCGGCATCGAAGCTAAAATGGCTGTTATTGTTATTGGCGAAATAATTTGTTTTCGACCCGTTACTTACAATGAAGAGTTGCATAAAGCACAGCAGGGAATTGGTATAACCATTCCCGGAGTCCTTTTTATAATCAACGATTTGCTGTATAGCTTTACGCGGTGTTGTTTCGAATGTTTTTAATTCGATTTGCACAACGGGTAAGCCATTAATGAGCAGAATAACATCATAACGGTGATGGCTATTGCTGGTATTGAGGCGTAGTTGATTAATTACTTCGTATTCATTTTTACACCAATCCTTAATATTTACCAAAGTGTATTGAAGTGCGGTATCATCTTCGCGAACAAAGGTGTTGGGTTCGCGCAGGCGTTTAGCGGAGGCAAAAACATCGGCGTTAATAATTTCATCGCGAAGGCGGGCAAACTCTGAATCAGACAAGTTGACGCGATTAAGGGTTTCGAACTTTTCACGAAAGTTCTGTTCCAGCGACGCTCTGTCGCGGATATCCGGCCTATAGGTATATTTCAGGTCGGTAAGCGTGGTAATCAACCGTTGTTCTATTTCACTTTCTGTAGCCATTACGGAGCGCTAAAAATTAATAAGGTTTGAAAAACTGAGATACTCGCAAATAGGTAAAATATATTGGTGATACAAGGAATTTGCAAGCTAAACAAAAGTCGTATAATCAGTAAAAACTACAAATAGTTTCATTTAGGAATTGAGTAATTTGATGAATTCTGTTAGAATTTAGTAGCGGAATTGTAGGTGACGTGAGGATTTAGAACCTGTTTGTGTGAATTGCCGTAGCTGAATTCCTTTTCCGTTAAATCTTACTTACATCTCCTAATTTGCTTGGAGGCACGATCGTAAGTCCGACAGCGTAAGTCGTACTTCGTAAGTAGTTTCCTCACTTTGGCTGAAGCCCATACGGATGTTGCCCCGCGGCAGGGGGCGCCAGGGCGCGAACGAAGTGAGCGGTGCGAAGGAGGAACGACTGAGCACGGGAGCGTTAGCGAACCCCGAAAGCACCCGGTTGCCGCCATAAATAAAAATTATGGCTTTTCTCCCTTTGTTAGGATGCTTCTGAGTTGGGACTTCGTAAGTCCGACTTACGAAGTCCGACATCGTAAGTGGGACATCGTAAGTCCAACATCGTAAGTCCGACTTCGTAAGTGGATCAGATGTGGTTTTTTCGTTATTTCCAACCGTGTTAAAATCGCTACTGCATTTGGAAACGAACCCGCATCGGGTTTTTGGGTTAGATGTGCTGCGCGCAGCGGCTATACTTTTTGTGGTATTGGAGCATGCTGATTTTTTGCTTCCGGCGAAATATCGTTTCATTACCAGATACGTGGTATTTGATGGGGTGACGATCTTTTTTGTGTTAAGTGGTTTTTTAATCGGGGGCATATTGATACGTGAACTGGAACATCATGAACCGGATGGGGCGTTGCTGTTGCATTTCTGGAAACGGCGTTGGATGCGCACCTTGCCGAACTACTTTTTGATTCTTGTGGTGTTGTTGCTATTGCATCTGTTTTTCACGCCGGGCTTTAATACCGTGGAGCACTGGCGCTATTTTTTATTTGCTCAAAATTTGAATTCGCCGCATCCGTATTTTTTCGCTGAGGCCTGGAGTTTGTGTGTGGAGGAGTGGTTTTATTTGGCGCTGCCGGTGTTGATGGGACTGTTGTTGCGTGGTGGGCACCTTAGTGTGAAAAGGGCGTTGCTGCTTTCGGCGGTGCTGATGTTGTTGTTTGCGGTGGGTATGCGTGTGCTACACTTTTATACGATTCCGGTAACCGATCAAAAAACGTGGGACCTTGTTTTCAGAAAGCAGGTGTCCACGCGTTTCGATAGTTTGATGATTGGTGTGGCAGCGGCCTGGGTGACATTCTATTTTCCATCAAAATGGAGACAGCATCGTTTTGTTTTTCTGTTTTGCGGTTTGGCGTTGTTGTTGTTCTCAAGGTTTGTAGCGCCGTTGTGGTTCGATGTTTCATCGTTCTACAATGGGGTGCTTTCTTTTTTAGTGGGAAGTTTGGGCACGGTGTTGTTATTGCCGTTATTAAGCGAATGGAAGGCGAATGCTTCTATTCCAGCAAAGGTAATTACACACATCAGCTTGATTTCGTACTCTATGTATTTGCTCAATTTATCGGTATTGCAATACTGGGTAATTGACCGGCTGCCGTGGCAGTGGGTAGGGCTGGAAGGGTTGGGGCTGGGCGTTTTGAAGTACGGAACGCTATGGGTGTTGGTACTGCTTTCGGCTACATTACTGTATCAGTATTTTGAATTGCCGATGATGAAAAGGCGAGAGAAAAGTTTAAAGTGAAAAGTTATAAGTGCAAAGTTTTAAGTTGAAAGTGATAAGTGGAACTTTACACTTTACACTTTACACTTTACACTTATAACTTCTTAGATGGTTGAATTGTCGATTACAAAGCGATAGTGCACATCGCCTTTAATCATGCGTTCGTAAGCATTGTTGATTTCGCTGATGGGAATAACTTCTACATCGGCCATGATATTTTTTTCGGCACAGTAGTCGAGCATTTCCTGTGTTTCTTTGATACCGCCGATGAGGGAACCTACTACGCGGCGGCGTTTGCCAATGAGGCTGAACACGGCCAGTTGTGGGGCTTCGGGAGGCACGCCGAGTAGAATCATTGTTCCATCAAGGCGCAACATGCTCAGATAAAAATTCAGGTCGTGTTGCGCGGAAACGGTATCGATTATAAAATCGAAATAGTTGGTTACCTCGCGTACGGCTGCGGCATTTTTGGTTACTACAAAGCGGTGCGCGCCAAGTTGCTTCGCGTCGTTTTCTTTATTGGGCGAAGTGCTTAGTACGGTTACCTCAGCGCCCATAGCTACTGCGAATTTTACGGCCATGTGTCCCAGTCCGCCCAAACCCAAAACGGCTACGCGATGGCCGGCGCCTACCTTCCAGGTGCGCAGCGGCGAATAGGTGGTGATGCCTGCGCATAGCAGAGGGGCTACGCGTTTCAGCTCTAATTTTTCGGAAACTTTTAATACATAATTTTCGTCGGTCACTATGATGTCGGAATAACCACCTTGTGTTAAGATGCGGTCTTTACCAATGCTGTTGTAAGTGCCTACCATGCCTTTTTCGCAATATTGTTCCAGGCTTTGTTCGCAACTGGGGCAAGTGCGGCAGGAGTCAACAATACAGCCGATACCGGCCAGATCGCCGGCTTTGAATTTTTTCACCTCGCTGCCTACAGCGGCTACGCGGCCTACAATTTCATGGCCGGGCACCATAGGATATCGGGAGCCGCCCCATTCGTTGCGTACCTGGTGGATATCAGAGTGACAAACGCCGCAATACAGTATTTCAATTTTCACGTCATGCAGACCGGGTTCGCGGCGTTCGAACTGAAATGGGGTGAGGGGGGAAGTGGCGCTTTGCGCCGCGTATGCTTTTGAGGGAACCATGTTTTTAGTTGAAAGTTGAAAGATGAAAGATGAAAGATGAAAGTGAAAAGTTGAAAGTACAAAATTGAATGAATTACTTTTTCTTCTTGATGCTGGCCAGGGCATCGCCTTCTACTTTTCCGGTTTCTTTCAGATGTTTTTTGGCCTGACGGTTGGCAATGTCGATAGCAATGGCGAGCAACATTTTCTTACCGGCTTGCAAGCGCTCGGGATGTTTTTTGCCTTTTCTGAAATTATCGAAGAAGTATTTGGAGTACAGAATGGCAAAAGGCGCGCAGGGATTGTGGCTGAGGTGTTTGCCGAAAACACGTTTGTGTACTACATCGGTTTGTGCTTTCATGGCGTTGTAGGCGGCTTCGGTATTCTGGTACATCACTTCGTTATCGCCATAACAGGCGCATAACTGAATAGGCGCTTTGGGCACCCAATTACAGAGGCAATTCTCTTTCAGCTTGCAGGTAAAGGCAAAGCTGGTATCGGAATTGAATCGTTCTACTACACTATCTACCAACATATCGCGCGGTACTTTTGGCAACATGGCGTTAACATCGCCAAAGTCTTTCACACGGGGTTGGGCGAATACTTCGCGCATACGCGTGCGGTAAGGTTCTTTGAATACATCATACACATCGCCTTTCCAGATGTGATAGGCATATTGATAGGAAACAATCAGGTAGGGCAAATAATGCGGCTGATCGTAATTGCGGAACATGGTTTTGGATTGTACACCGGCCATGTCGTAAGCGCCCGACATAGGCGACGAAGCGGTGAGTTGAATTTCAGGAAATGCGCCGGATTCCAGCATTTTATGTGTAGCCATAGCTGCATGTCCGCCTTGCGAATAGCCGGTGATGAACAGTTGTCCGGAAGTGCTGCGGCCGATTTGCGGGTAAATTTCACGGCAGGCTTTTAGCATGTAAGTGGTTGACATGGCTTCGGTCCAGGAATCCTGATATACATGTTCTTTTTCACCGCCGCCAAAGCCGTAATAGAAGGGGAAGATGGCCACATAATTATCTACGGCATGCATCATGCAGATCACCTGTTCCAGATCCTGAATGCCGTAGCTTTGCTGGAGGGAAATGCGGGTGCCGTGGCAGTACACCATTTCAGCAGAAGGCTTGGTGGTTTTGGGCACATACATCACGCCTTTTGCGATGATGAATGTACTATCCAGCCACAGGCCTTTGTAGGTTACTTCATACATATCAACGGCATTGCGAAGCGGCACGGCAATTTTGGGTATGTGCGATTTTTTCCAGAAGTGGTTGAGTGAATCCATGGTATAGGTGTACTTGAGTTGATAACTCACCAGATAGTGATCAGGTGTGCTGAATGCAGGATGAGCGGTAGAAACAGATGTAAGAAAAGTGAGGAGGAGGGCGAAGAAGGCGTACCGTATCTTTTTCATGAGGAATGAAAGCAATTTAGAAACTGATTTTACGAAAAACGGCCTGAAGCATTACTAAAAATCAAATCAAATGCAGAATTGTATAAGTAAAAGAGTAAATCGGATGCCTGATATATTTCTATACGCGACCGGCTGGAGGAAATGAAATTTTTATGTAAGGCAAGAATGGGAAGAAAAGTTACTTTACAACCGTGGCTTTACGAATAATTCTTGTCGGCTTTCTGACCTTTTTCAAGGTAAATACATATGCGCAGCCCAATCTGAATTTGAAGGTGATACGCAATACGTACCGCATTCCCGAAATAGGCTATGTGGTAGTAAATGCTGCTGCTGTGCTCGACATGAAAATTGAAGGGCAGAAAAAGGATGGAGGAATTCCTGCCGCACTCACCGATCGCTTTCGTATTGGCTCTAACACCAAAGCCATTACCGGTTTGATTGCAGCGCGTTTGATAGCGCAGCATCTGATCAATTGGAACGACCGTGTCATCGACATTTTGCCCGATTGGAAAGATCATTGCAGAAAGGAATACCGCAAACTCACTTTATTAGATTTGCTTTCTTTTCGCGCACCTTTCTATTCATACACTTATACCGATTCACTGCCTTTGGTGGCGCAGTTTTCAGGGGATGCACCCTCGCAGCGAACTGCTTTTGCGCAGTATTTTTTGCAACAGCCGCCAGTTGCTAAAAAGGGCGTTCATTTTTCAAATATTGGTTATGTGGTGGCAGCTGAAATGCTGCAACGCGCTTCTGGAAAATCGTATGAAATGCTGGTGGCCGATTTAAACGCCGATCTGGGGACTTCATTTTCATTCGGTAATCCAAATCAAAACGACAGCACACAAACCTGGGGTCACTTCAGCGATTTACGTGCTGAAGCGCCTTCGGAAAATCAAAAATTGAACTGGCTGATGGCAGCCGGAAACATCAATTGTACCATGCCAGACTACGCGCATTTTTTGCAATGGCAATTGCGTAGTTTGGACGGTGGCAGTGCTTTGTTGTCGGAAAAAGAAACTCGCAATTTACTTTTTGGTAGAAAGCGTTTCGCCGTGGGTTGGTTTTGGAAGCGTGATGCAAAGAGCGGCCGCTGCGCCTACAACAAAGGAAATCCGGGAACCTTTCTCAGCAAAGTGATGCTTTTTGAAAAACAGCATCTTGCCATAGCGGTGTTTTGCAATGTGCAATCGGCCGAAGCGGAGAACGGAATAGATGCTGTGATAAAATTATTGCAACAGCAGTATTTACGCTGAGCGAAGTGTTTCTAAAAAATCTATCTTTCCGCAAAACATGCAAATGAATGCAATGAAGACCACTGCAATAGTGGCGCTGCTGCTTATGGTTTTTGCAATTGGCTGCGCTACCGCAAAAAAAAGTACCCTCACCGGATCGGTGGTAGTGCCGGTTACACCAGTGGATTCCTTACCAAGAGTTACTGGCATAGGCGGCATCTTCTTCAAGACCAAAAGCGCCAAGCAATCGCGGGAATGGTATCATCAGCATTTGGGGTTGAACACCGATAACTATGGCTCGCCTTTCGAATTCCGCAATGCCAACCGGCCTGAGGAGATCAATTATTTGGAATGGAGCCCGTTCAGCGAGAAGACCACTTACTTCAACCCTTCCAAAAAAGATTTTATGATTAACTACCGCGTTCAGTACATTGAAAAGCTGGTTGAAAATTTAAAGCGCGATGGGGTGGTAGTTCTTGATACAATCGAAACCTATGATTATGGCAAGTTCGTTCATATTATGGATGCCGATAGCATCAAAATTGAACTATGGGAGCCGATAGACAGCATTCTAACCAAGAAAGGAGGGAAAACAACGAAATAGATGAGAGATGAAAGTGGAAGGGATGGTGTAATACTTTCATCTTTCCACTTTCATCTCTCATCTCTCATCTTTTATTTTATACGAGTTCCTCCTTACCGTGGCAGTTCTTGTATTTCTTGCCACTGCCGCAAGGGCAAGGATCATTTCTTCCGATTTTTTCACCAACACGAACCGGAGCTGATTTTTGAACTGGCTCCTGTTGTTGGGGTTGCTGTGCGCCGCGCTCTTGCGATGGAGCGCCGGTTTCAGTACGCGATGTACGCATACCGCGCATATCGGTTTGCTGTTGCTTTGCCTCGCGAACTTGTTCCGGTTCAGAAACCGGAATAGCGCCTTTAAAAAGGAAGGAAGCAATCTCTTTGTTGATATGACTCATCAGGTTCTTGAACAAACCGAATGATTCGATTTTGTAGATCACCAGCGGATCTTTCTGTTCGTAGCCTGCTGTTTGTACTTCCTGTTTCAGATCGTCCATACTGCGCAAATGATCTTTCCAATTGTCGTCGATCAACGCCAGGGCTACATTCTTTTCAAAATATGTGAACAGATCTTTCCCGCCGGTATTTACCATTTCATGCAGCGGCACCAAAACATTGATTCCCTTTTTTGCATCGGTGAAAGGGATGGCCACATTGCGCACTACATCGCCGCGTTCCTGCAAAATATTGCTTAACACCGGCATTACATTGCGCTGCACAAATTCTTTTTTGCGGTGATAGGCTTCCATTACTTCATGGAATAATTTTTCGGTGAGTGCCGGAACTTGTTCACGGGTGAATTCTTCTGCTGTTATAGTGCTATCTACTGCAAAGTAACGGATCACTTCCAGTTTGAAACTGTTGTAGTCTTTGGCATCCTGAAAAGTTCCAACCAGTTCCTCACATAAATCGTAGAACGAATTTTGAATGTCTAAGGCCAACCGTTCACCAAAAAGCGCGTGCTTTCGTTTGTTGTAAATCACCTCGCGCTGTTTGTTCATCACATCGTCATATTCCAGCAAACGTTTACGGATACCGAAGTTGTTTTCTTCTACCTTTTTCTGCGCCCGTTCGATAGATTTAGTGATCATGCTGTGCTGGATCACTTCACCTTCTTCATACCCGAATCGATCCATCACCTTGGCAATGCGTTCTGAACCAAAAAGGCGCATTAGTTCATCTTCCAGCGATACGTAGAATTGCGTAGAACCCGGATCGCCCTGGCGCCCGGCACGGCCGCGCAACTGGCGGTCAACCCGGCGCGAATCATGGCGCTCTGAGCCAATGATGGCCAAACCTCCGGCCTTTTTCGAATCGGCGTCCAGCTTAATATCGGTACCGCGACCGGCCATGTTTGTGGCAATGGTAACTGAACCGCTTTTTCCGGCTTCCGCTACAATCTCCGCTTCGCGCTGGTGTTGTTTTGCGTTCAATACATTATGCTTGATTTTGCGCATGTTCAGCATGCGGCTCAGCAATTCCGAGATTTCTACGTTGGTGGTTCCTACCAGTACCGGGCGACCTTCAGCAGTGAGTTTGCCGATCTCGTCGATAATCGCGTTGAACTTCTCCTTACGGGTTTTGTACACCAAATCTTCGCGGTCGTCGCGCACAATCGGGCGATTTGTAGGAATGGTTGAAACTTCCAGTTTGTAAATATCCCAAAGTTCCTGGGCTTCGGTTTCAGCCGTACCGGTCATACCGGCCAGCTTGTGGTACATTCTAAAATAGTTCTGCAACGTAATGGTGGCCATGGTTTGCGAAGCCGCTTCCACTTTCACATTCTCTTTAGCTTCTATCGCCTGATGCAAACCGTCGGAATAGCGCCTTCCATCCAGAATACGACCGGTGTTTTCATCCACAATTTTCACTTTCCCGTCCATCACTACATATTCCACATCTTTTTCAAAAAGCGTATATGCTTTCAGCAATTGCGTTACGGAATGAATGCGTTCGCTTTTCACGGCAAATTCCTGCATGAGCTGATCTTTCTTCGCCAGTTTTTCTTCGGCTGATAGCGGCGATTTTTCCAAATCGGCAATTACCGATCCCACTTCGGGTATTACAAAGAAATGCGGGTCTTCGCCGGCGCCTGTAATCAGTTCGATGCCTTTATCAGTAAGGTCAACCGAATTATTTTTTTCATCAATGGTAAAATAGAGTTCCCGATCCACCTCCGGCATGTTCTTTTGTTGCTCGCTCAGGAAGTGGTTCTCGGTATCGCGCATAATTTGCGTCATTCCGGGTTCGCTCAAAAACTTGATGAGTGCGGTGTTTTTCGGATAACCGCGGAAAGCACGGTACAAGGCCATTCCGCCTTCGCCTTCTTTATAACCGGTTTTCCCTTCCTTAATTAACCGGCGGGCATCAGCCAGAAAGTTATTGGTAACGCGTTTTTGCGTTTCAAATAATTTGCTGATACGGGGCTTTAATTCGTAGAATTCCTTTTCGTCGCTGGAATCAATTTGGCCGGAAATGATTAACGGCGTCCGCGCATCATCCACCAAAACACTATCCACCTCATCTACCATGGCGTAATGGTGTTTCCCTTGAACCAATTCTTCCGGACTGCGTACCATGTTATCGCGCAAATAGTCGAAACCGAATTCGTTGTTGGTACCGTAAGTAATATCGGCCTTGTACGCAAAAATTCTTTCGTTACTGTGCGGTTGGTATTTATCAATGCAATCCACACGAAGACCCAGGAAATTGAAAAGCGGTCCATTCCATTCACTGTCACGGCGCGAGAGATAGTCGTTCACCGTTACGATATGAACGCCTTGACCGGCCAAAGCGTTTAAATAAGCTGGCAAGGTGGCAACCAGCGTTTTTCCTTCGCCCGTTGCCATTTCCGATATTTTGCCTTGGTGCAAAACAATCCCGCCTATCAACTGCACATCGTAGTGCACCATATTCCATTTCACGGGAATTCCTGCGGCCATCCATTCATTGCGATACGTCACTTTGTCACCCGAAATAGTGATGGCCGGATTTTTCACTGCCAGATAGCGGTCTAATTCTGTAGCGGTTGCCTCAATAGTTTCGTTGTTGGCAAAACGGAATGCCGCTTCTTTAACAACCGCAAATGCCTGTGGCAAAATTTCGCTCAGCACTTCTTCAATGGCGGCGTCGCGGCGTTTTTTTACCGCATCGGCTTCTTTGAAAATCGCATCCTTCTGATGCAGATCTTCTTCCTGATTAGCCCGGTCTTCCAGCGTGGCTATTTCCTTATCAATGTCTGATAAATATTCCGCAATCCGCTGGCGGAATTCCAATGTTTTGTGGCGAAGTTCATCGTTTGAAAGCGATTTCAATTTCTCATACTCGGCGTTGATGTCGTCAACAAGAGGTTGCAACGCTTTGCGTTCGCGTTCATTTTTATTGCCAAAAAAACTTCCCAGAAGTTTCTCGAAAAAGTTAGCCATTCCTTGAATCTTATAATGAAAAAAGCGGCCTAAAATAGGCCATTTCGGTTAGAGTTGGGCAAAATGCTCGCCAAGCTTTTTGAAACGGTAACATTGGCAGACCATTACCCTCAGTTTTTTTATTTTTTGGGCGGCATACGGGTGCTTTCGGGGTCCGCTATCGCTTCCGTGCTCAGTCGTTCCTCCTTCGCACCGCTCGCTAAAGCTCGCGCCCTGTCGCCCCCTGCCGCAACAGCGCTATATGCCCGGCCGTGAATATTCAATTCCATTTCTCATAAAACGAAAAAGGCCGCCGAAGCGACCTTTTTCTATAATAGGTTGAAAATTAATTAACGTCCGCCTGCAGGAGCAGCTCCCGGACCTTTTGGAGCCGGTACCGGCAGCGTAGCGCCGATTTTGGTCTTTACAGCTTGAGTGAGGTCATTGCCGCTTTCCGGGAAATAAATCACGCCACCGGCAGCAATGTCAAGTACATAAGAGTATCCTTGTTCTTTGGCTACATCTTTTACACCCTTTACATACTTGTCGTTCAGCGGCTTCATCAAATCTTCGGCATATTTGCCCAAATCAGCCTGTGCTTTTTGTTCGAAATCGCCAATACGCTTTTCCAGATCTTTGATTTCCTGAACCTTCATGTCGAGAACGGCTTGCGTCATTTTCTCGCCGCCTTCCTGAACTTCCTTTGATTTTTTCTCGTACTCGGTGTACATACTTTGCATCACACCGGCATATTCTTGTTTTTTCTTATCTACAGCTTCCTGCATCTGTTTGTATTCCGGCATCGCCTGCAGAATTTCTCCTGAGTTGAGGTGACCGATTTTTTGCGTGGCTTGAGCCGAAGCTGATCCGATAACGAAGAGCGCGGCAACCGCAGCAATAAAATTCTTCATGTTTACTTTTTTACTTTTTAATTTTTGGAAGCGCGAATATATAACAATCCGGCTTTTTAATGTTTTCGGCTATTTTTTCTGGATACCCATGTTATTCAGGATATCGTCGCTTTTGTTCATAGTTTCTTTGGCATAAAGCATAGACGGGCCGCTGGATTTATCGAAGATAAAGTCATATGACTTGGCCTGAGCGTATTTTTGAATTTCGTCATAAACTTTGTCCTGAATCGGTTTTACCAGCTCCTTGCGTTTCTGAAAAAGTTCACCTTCCGGACCAAACTTCTTGCGTTGCAGTTCTTTAACGTCTTTCTCAGCCGATTCGATATCCTTTATTTTTTGTTGCTTCATCTGATCGGTCATCAGCACTTGTTCCGATTGATATTGCTTGAACATATCATCCACCGATTTTCTTTTGGCTTCAACTTCTTTCTGAAATCCGTTGGAAACATCTTCCAATTGCTTTTGGGCGGCGGTATATTGGGGCAATTTACCCAGGATATACTCCATATCCACATAACAGAATTTTTGCGCCATAGTTGCTCCGGCAAAGCCGATCAGAGCAAAGGCTAGCAGAATGGTCTTTTTCATAATCTTGATTGTTTGATGTAGCTGTTTCAATAGCGATGCCAAAATAGAAAAACCGTAAAACGGCAGGCAAAATTTTACGTTTGTTGGCGAATCGGGCTTACTGTTTTACTACCTTGTAACTTACTGTTCCCTTAGCGCCGCTGGCTGTAACCATGTAAATGCCGGGTGTACAATTGTTCAAATCAAGCTCCAGAGAAGTGCGCGTAGAAGGAATCCGGTCAATGTGTAATTGTTCTTTCCCTAACACATCTACAACCTTAATGTGCCTCAGGTCACTTTCCGGTTCTATCAGCACATTCAATTTTCCGGATGTAGGGTTTGGCCATAGTTTTACCGATTCGATGGAAAGCAAATTCGGAATTCCGTTTTCAGGAATGCAGGCGTAATTCTTAAATTCAGAGGTGTCAGAACACCCTAGTGCGCTTACAATTACGCCATAGTAGCCAATATTGGTGCAATTGCGGTGCAAGGTGTCAGAATTTTCACCGGCCAGAATGGAGTCAGTTCCTGCTCTTAGAATCCAGCGATATTGTGCTCCTGCAGGTTGGGCCACATACATCACCTCATTCACGTTCCGTATAATGGTGTCAGTAGCTACAATTCCCGGATTTACCTGTATATGCTGCGATCGCGAAACTGAGCTATCGCAGTTGGAATAGGCCGTTACGGAATAATTTCCGGTGCCGCTCACGGTAATAAATGAAGTGGTGTCGCCGGTACTCCAACGGAAACTTCCAATAGAAGAATCCACGGAAAGTGTCACGCTTTTTCCGCTACAAAAAACGGTATCGCCCGAAAGCGCAATCTCGGGAGTTTTTGGACCGTAAGGAATAAAGAGTCGGGTAGAGGTGTCCTGAACATCCGGACAAGCCATGCCGCAGTTCTTGATTACCCTCACGTAGTATCTGAAAATACTTCCCTGGCCCAGAGCTGCAGTAAGCGAATCGGCTTCACCTTGTACGGCAAATTTGTTATTGGGTGTGGCCGACTGGTGCATCGTCATTTTAATGTAAATGCGCAATTTATACTGGCCAATAGTATCGGGAGTATTGCCATAAATTTGCAAACAACCGTTTTCAGCGGCAAGGTATTTCGCAGGAGTTTTATTGGCGCCGTAATGAATGCTGTCGGGCAGGTTGAGCACGTTCAGTAATTCCAGTGTATCTACCTGAAAACCGCCAAAAGTGTTGAAGAAGTTGGCATTCTTAAAGAATACGGTTTGGCTAAACGATTGATTTTGGGTGATACAAGGAAAGTCGGCCGGTAAAGGCAAAAAGCCTGTTGAAGAAGGCGTTCCGTTTGGAGTGCACGGTTGAGCAACCGAAAACAACATTGGGGCAATAAATACAAGCAGTGCGTACCATTTTTTCATAAACATGCGATTCCTGCAAATTTATGAAAGAATCTAAAAAATTGCGCCTAAGGGAATTACCACGACTTCCCAAAATCCTGAGTGAGCCTGAAAAACCAGTAGCCGTCAGAATTAGGTGCCGGCTCAAACATGATGGCGCAACCCAGCAGTGTCAGGTTCGGGTCTAGCATATGTTCATTATGGTCGCGCGAACGGCTCAAATCGCGGATGGCTTTGTCGGCAAGTTCCATATAAGTGATTGGCTTCTGGATATCTATAAAGTCGCGCTCCAGATTTTCAGCAATACGCTCTCCTACAAAACCGGCCAGTTCGGTGCGGTTATTCGGCATTTTGATGCGTGCATCAGCCGAATTGATATGATCAAAAAATTTCCGGCGCACCATTTCATAGGTGTGAATAGCCGCTGCATCGCGCAGGCGCGGTTCAAACTTTAATGGTGCAACGTCTTTATTGAAACGGTATTTGTTATTGGCAAAGAAAACGGCAGCGCTCAGTAAATCGTAATCGTAGTTATCGGGATCCACAAATTCTTTAACAGCATCCAGTTTTTCAAACTCTTGCCACGTCATGTTTTTGTACTTCTCGTCTTCAAATTGCGAAGCTTCATTGTACTTCGGAATTTTGGCAAGATAGCCCGACGCCTGTCCGAATACCTGCAGGCCCAAGAACGATAGGAGGAACAAAAAAGGAAATCGCATGGTTTTCATTTTATTGAGATGGAAAAGAAACATGCCAGATTAAGAGAGGCTGCTGTCGTTATCAAATTTTAGCAATTTAAAAGGTAACGGAAGTCTGTAGCTCTTTGTTGTTGCGCTTAAAAATTAAGGTGGTAGTTTCTCCTTTTTTAAACCTGGCCAGCGCATCCATGTATTTATAAATATCGCTAACGGCAAATTCTCCCAACCGAATAATAATATCTCCGGCTTTCAGCCCGGCCAGTGCGCCCGGCTTTCCGGCTGTTACGCCATCTATTCGCAAACCGCCCTCGGTGTAACTATAATCGGGCATGATGCCAAGCGTCACCTTAAACGAACTGCTTTTAGCTTCCTTGTTTACCGTAGTTTGAAATTTCAGATCGGAATAACCCGAAAGTGAGTCAACTACCTGCGCAATAAATTCCAGCACTTGTACCTCGCCGCTAAAATTGATTTTGGCTACGTCATCCGAAGGTTTGTGATAATCGCTGTGTTGCCCGGTAAAAAAATGCAGCACCGGAATGTTCTTTAAATAAAAGGACGTTTGATCAGACGGGCCAACGCCTCCTGAATCCAGTACCAGTTGGAATGAACCGGGAATACGTTTCAATAAAGGTTCAAAATATGGCGAAGTTCCGGTTCCATAAATCAGGAGTTTTTGGGTAGAGTCGTTCAAACGCCCAATCATATCCATGTTGATCATGGCCGTAATCGTTTTCAAATCCTTGGTAGGATGATTTACAAAATACTTCGAACCAATCAAACCGGCTTCCTCAGCCGAAAAATTCAAAAAGAGAAAATTACATGGTTCCGTGATATTATTGGAACTGTAAAGCCGGGCCAGCTCCAGTACTCCTGCCGTGCCACTGGCGTTGTCGTCGGCACCATTATGAATTTTACCTTTTGGATTGGCATCCAGCGACGATCCTCTGCCGTCATTTCCCAGATGATCGTAATGCGCGCCAATCACAATAGTGTAAGGCTTCCCGTTATCGAGAAACGCGGCAACATTTGAGCCACCATAAGTTTTGCCATTTGCGATCGTATCGTGCGGATTCAGTTTTGTTTTATAAGTGAAATGCTGAAGATATCCGTCTTCTCCTGCAGGCTGTAAATGCATTTGTTCATACTGCTTAATCAGGTATTGTTGTGCCTCACGTTCGCCTTTGGTTCCCGGCGCACGACCTTTCAATTTATCGGAAGCCAAAAAACTAATATCGGCACGAATGCGTTGCGTGGAAATGGTTGGAGCGTTTGAAAAATGGTACAAAAACAACGCTGCAAAAGCGATGAAGGTCTTCATAAATTATTTCCAGTTAGCAATAAAAATATTAGTGTCGTGCGTACCATGATTATTTCTGTTTGAAGAAAACACAAGCGATTTTCCATCGGGTGAAAACATGGGAAACGCATTGAAATTACTTTCGGTTGTGATTTGCTCCAATCCGGAACCATCATCATTGATCAGGTACAATTGAAAATCATAGCCTTTTGACGAAGCATGATTGGAAGAAAAAATAATTTGATGACCGTTGGGATGAAAGAACGGCGCCCAATTCGCCTTGCCCAGATGTGTTACTTGTTTCAAATCAGTGCCATCCACATTTATAGTATAAATTTCCATTTCGGTAGGCGCCACCAGGCTCAAACTAATATAGTTGCGATATTCCAATTGCGCTGAATCAGACTTTGGGCGCGATGCGCGAAACACTAATCGTTTGCTGTCGGGCGAAAAAAAGGCACCACCATCATATCCTAATCCATTGGTCAATTGTCGCACATTCTTGCCGTCAACGTCCATGATATACAGCTCCAAATCGCCTGATCGAAGTGAGGTAAACACTATTTTTTTTCCATCAGGCGAAACGGTTGCTTCGGCATCGTACAAGGGTGAATTGGTAAGTTGCTTTTTGATTTTCCCTTTAAGATCGGCCACATAAATGTCGAAATCAGGATATACCGCCCAAAGGTATTTGGGTCCATGAGGAACAGGGATTGGGCAATTGGGGTTGCCCTTGTGCGTACTGGCATATAGGATGTGTTTGCCATCGGGCATAAAGTAGGAGCAAGTGGTACGGCCCTTGCCGGTGCTGATCATTGGCGGCCGATAGGTAGTATCAGAAGCGGCCTTTTCGATGTTGATGTTGAAAATCTGATCGCATTCCAGCCCCCATTTCGGATTGGTGATCTGACAGGAAAGTTGCTTGCCATCGGGGCTGAAATAAGCTTCAGCATTGTCGCCCCCAAAAGTGAGTTGCCGGATATGGTATAAGTGTTTTGATTCCGTGGTTTGCGCGTGACCGGCGAATACTGAAAATGTGATGCAAAAAATCAGGAAACGTTTCATTTTGCTAAAGTAGCATTCTCTTTTTTCCTGTGAGGCGTCACTCTTTCACCAGGCTGAAAACTTTTGATGCTCCGGATGCTTCTATCTTGAAAAAATAAACTCCCGATTGCCAGTGAGAAGTGCATATGGAGTGCGGATTGCTGAATGGAATCGTTCTGCCTAAAGCATCACATATTTCAATTAAACTTACATAAGATGGAATAGAAATATTTTCAGAAAATGGATTAGGGAAGGGGCCTTTTAATTGATCGTTCATTTCCGATACCGAAGCCGGCCAGTGTGCCAGCACAGCCACAGCATCCAGATCAAAACCTGATGAGGGAAAATTTGTAGGCCAGGGATCGTTAATCTTGTGGTGGTACGAATCAAACGTGGCATAATCACTGTCCACACTTCCTACTACATCTACTATTCTAACGTGGGTAATAGAATGGATATCAATAGCTGAACTGTCCTTAAGCAGCTCCAAATCAAATGGAGTTCCAAAGTTAACGCGGTATTTTCCGGCCAGGCCATCAATTTTTGTTGCGTCGGTTAAACCAAAGGAAGCGGTTTGTAGAGTGTCCTGTATAAGGGAAGTTGCAGGGAAACGAACGAAGTGAATGCCATCGCTGCTTACTTCCACAAATGCCAGTTCTAAAAAATCGTCCTGAAAAGAATTTTCAAAAACACAAAAGTCAAAACCCTCACCATCAGAAATAGGTTGAGCAAATTGAAGTGTAGCTTTTCCGCCATCGCCAAGGCTTACAACCCCATTGTCACCGGCAGGTCCGATGGCTGCAGCACCGTCACCTACAGAAGCATAGCCGCTATCGGGAAGATTGATTTGCCGAAGGCCTCTGTTGATAGTACAAGAAGTGGCCCAGCCGGCGATAATTGCTGTATCTTTTGAAATGGCGGTGGAACCCGGTTGACCTGCTGGCGGTGCAAATTGCGAAAACGCCGTTTGTGAAAGCAGTAGCAAAAAGCAAATGAACCGTATCATTACAACGTTGCCGCTACCTGACGAAAAAGGAGTTTTTCGCGTTCAGGCCCTGTGGAAAGCATACTTATCGGTACCTGTAATTCTTTTTCCAGAAACTGTATGTAGGCGATAAGTTTCTGAGGCAATTCTTCCATCGAAGTGCAATGGCCGAGGTCCTGTTTCCAGCCTTCGAATTCGCGATAGTTTGGAATTACTGCTGCACGCTCCAAATCAAAGGGCAACTCCTGTGTTTCGGAGCCGTTAATTTTATAGGAGGTGCAGGCCGAGATAGTGTCGAAATCGTTCAGCACATCGGCTTTTGTCATTGCAATTTGCGTAACGCCATTCAAAAGGTTGGCGTATTTTATGGCTGGAAGATCGATCCATCCGGTGCGGCGTTTACGGCCTGTGGTGGCGCCAAATTCATTTCCTATTTGGCGGATACGTTCGCCTGTGGAATCCTCTAATTCAGTTGGAAAGGGACCGCTTCCCACCCTTGTACAATATGCCTTTGCGATACCAATCACTTCTTTGATTTTTGTTGGCGGAATGCCAAGGCCATTACAGGCGCCTGATGAAATAGTATTGCTGGACGTTACAAAAGGATAGGTGCCGAAGTCAATGTCCAGCATTGTGCCTTGAGCGCCTTCTGCCAAAATAGTTTTGCCCTTGCTCAGCGCTTCATTGAAATAATATTCTGATGCAATAAGGTTGTTCAAACCTTTTATGAACTCAATGGCGGCCATCCACTGCGATTCGGTTTCGCTCAAATCGAATTCAAAATCGTATTGCTTCAGCAGGCGGAGATGTTTCTCCTTGATTTTTTGATATTGTTGGTGGAAGTCGCTGTTGAGAATATCGCCTACGCGAAGCCCATTTCTGCCGGTTTTGTCCATATAGGATGGAGAAATTCCCCGCAGCGTCGATCCAATTTTTTCTTTACCCTTGGCCGCCTCTGAAGCCGCATCTAGCATTTTGTGTGTAGGCAAAATAAAGTGGGCCTTTTGGGATATGAACAAGCGGTTTTTTGTAACAATCCCCTTGGCGTTCAATTGCTGGATTTCTTTTTGAAGCGTTACAGGATCGATCACCACGCCATTGCCAATCACATTTACCGGACGCTCATGCATGATACCGCTGGGAACAGTGTGTAGAACGGTTTTTTCGCCGTTGATCACCAGCGTGTGGCCGGCATTTGGCCCTCCCTGAAAACGGGCAATGATGTCGTATTGGGGTGCCAGATAGTCAACAATCTTACCTTTCCCTTCATCGCCCCATTGAAGGCCTAACAAAATATCTACATGCATGGTTGGATACCGGTTAACGGATTTGTTATTAAAAGTGTTTAGGCCAATTGCAGCAAGGCAGCTTCTTCGCTATCGGCCACTACAAAAGTGGAATCGAGTTTCATCATCTTAAGCAGCTTTTTCATGATATCCGGCAAATCAGAAAGTATCATTTCGCCTCCTGCATTTCTGGTGCGGGCTAAGGCAGTCATCAGCATACCAAGACCGGTGCTGTTAATGAACTTCAGTTCCTTCAAATTGAAAATAATGCGTTTGTTGCCGCCATCCAGGTTTTCTTTCAAATACTCCAACACTGGTCCGTTAGCGTTTTCCCCCAATAAATTTCCTGAAAGGTAGATCACTACAACGCCATTCTTGATTTCTTTTTTCAATTCCATGCTATTTGTTTTTAGCTTTTATTTCCACCTCTCGTTTCACTTGGCAACTGCCGCAGATGCCGTAACAATTCAACGAATGGTGTGTGATTTTAAAGTTAAGCAATTCGCCCATCATTGTCTTGATCTGTTGAATGCGGGGATCGCAAAATTCAACAACTTTTCGACAGTCAACGCAAATGATATGGTCATGTTGTTTATAACCATAGCTTTTTTCGTACTGGGCGTGGTTTTTCCCGAACTGGTGTTTTCGTACCAAATCGGCTCCCACCAATAGTTCCAGCGTGTTATACACCGTGGCCCGGCTAACATTTATCTGGGCCTGCTGCAAGTCGTTGTATAATTGTTCGGCTTCAAAATGGTCGTTACGGCTATAGATTTCTTCCAGAATGGCATATCGCTCTACCGTCTTGCGTTGGCCTTTCCGTTCCAGGTGTGCCGTGAAAATATTCTTGACCTCTTCGTAATGTTCGTTCGTAAATGTCACGTCCAAATGTAAGGGTTTCTTCCATTTTTCAATTATTGTTTGTAGCGGCCATAGGCGCTATGTTTCAGAAAATTTACTTTCGCTTTATGCTCGTTCCCGATAAATTCCGAACCATCATAAAAATCAAAACGCCTCCGTTCCAAATATCGCATCGCGACCGTTTGATGAGCATTGGTTCGTGTTTTTCCGAAAATATTGGAAGACACTTCAGCGAATCAAAATTCCGGGTGGCTGTAAACCCTTTCGGCCAGCAGTACAATCCGGAATCAGTGGCAAATGCCATACAGCGCTTACTTGACTTGCAACCTTATCGGGAGAACGAACTCGTTTTTCACGATGAGCTTTTTCATTCCTTTGACCATCACGGCAGTTATTCGGCACCTGATGCCACCTCAATGTTGTTTACGATCAATCAGGAATTGAAGGAGAATGCGGAATGGTTACTATCTTCCAACGTACTATTTCTAACCTTTGGCACCGCTCACGTTTTTCGGCTTGCCGATGGAAAGGCCGTTTCTAACTGCCATAAACTGCCTGCTTCCCGTTTTAGTTTTGAAATGCTTTCGCCGGAGGCTATCGTGGAACATCTCACCCGGGCCATCACCCTGCTTCGCAACCGTAATCCTGACATTAAGATCGTATTCACTATCAGCCCGGTTCGTTATTTCGCCTTCGGCCACTACGAAAACAACCTTAGCAAAGCACATTTATTTACGGCTGTTAACCGGCTGCTTCAACTTTTCGGTGATACGTACTATTTTCCCGCTTATGAAATTGTGATAGACGAATTGCGTGATTACCGATTCTTTGCCGAAGATATGTTACATCCCAACCATTTGGCCACGCAATACGTATGGGAGCGAACTGCGGCTACATTTTTTTCGAAAGAAACGCTGCGATTGCTTGAAAAAATACAGCCTTTAATGTTGGCGGTGCGGCATCGTCCGCGAAATCCTGAAAGTGATGCGCATAGAAAGTTCATTGAGCGAAATTTGCAGTTGTGTAAAAATTTAGAAGAAGAAAGCGGTCTTGATTTTTCGTTAGAAACAGCGCAGTTGAAGGCCGCACTTAAATAACTCTATTTTTAGAACGCTTCAAAACGTATATGAAAAAGAAAACCAAAGAACTACATCCGGAGTTAAACTTCACACCGCCTTCGAAAGCATTCGCGAGGCAGTTTATCGAACCGTTTAAGCGCTATTTCCGTCCCGAATTTTTTGGGATTGATGATGTGGATGTTTCACGGCCTGCCATGTATGTATCGAATCATGCTGTTCTTGGAGTTTTAGATGTTTATCCTTTTGCTATTGAGTTGTATTTAAGAAAGGGTGTGATATTGCGAGCTCTGGCCGACCGCAATCACTTTAAAATACCATTCTGGCGCGATTTGCTCATGCACCGGATTGGCGTAGTGGAAGCCTCGCGTGAAAACTGCGCGGCTATTATGGAACGTGGTGAAAATCTGGTAGTGTTTCCGGGAGGTACGCGTGAAGTTTGCAAGAAAAAAGGCCATGCTTACGAATTGAACTGGAGTGATAGAAGCGGTTTTGTGAGAATGGCAATGCAATATGGCTATGACATTATACCGGTGGCTGCCGTTGGTGCCGAAGAAGCCTATACTATTGTAAAGGATGCAGATGAGATTTTACATGAAACGTTCATCGGGAAATTTCTAAAGTTTTCCGGTTTGGCGCATTCGTTGTTTAAAGATGGGGAGTTGCTGCCTCCCCAAGTTCAAGGCGTTGCAGGTACGTTGTTACCGCACCGCGAAAAATTGTACTTCAGTTTCGGGCCAAGAATTGTCACCGGGGGATTTCAAGAACTTTTTGACGATAAGCAGGCGCAGGACTTGATTAAGGCGAAGGTACAATTATCGCTGCTTACGCAGTTTAAATTGCTGTTTGAACAAAAGGATAGAGATGCTTTAGATAGTTAAGGGTGGTGGCTGGTTTTTGATATACGCTATAAGTTCTTGCAAATCCCAGGCATCTTCTAACCGATAATTGCCAGATGCCGTACGGCACAATGCGCCTAAATACGCGCCACTATTTAATTTCCTGCCAAAATCAAATGCCAGCGAGCGTATGTAGGTTCCTTTAGAGCAAACTACTCTAAATTCCACCTGTGGCCATTCCACCTTTGTAATTTCAAATTTCTCAATGGTAATCGGCCGCGGCTTCAACGCAATTTCCTTGCCTTTCCTGGCTTGTTCATAGGCTACTTTGCCATCCACTTTCAATGCCGAGAATTGTGGTGGCATTTGTTCTGTTTCCCCTAAAAATGATGAAGCGGTTTTTAAGATCATCGGCTCCGTAATATGGCCAATCTCAAAATGTGCATCCGGTTCCATTTCCGAATCGTAGGTAGGGGTTGTAGCGCCCAGTATCATGGTTCCGGTGTATTCTTTCTGCTGTGCCTGCAAGCTTTCGGCTTCCCGGGTCTTTTTTCCGGTGCAGATCAATAGAAGCCCGGTAGCAAGAGGGTCCAGCGTGCCGGCATGCCCCACCTTTAACTTGCCATAAGCCGGTTTTAATGCGAAACGAATTTTGTTCACTACGTCGAACGACGTCCACCCCAAAGGTTTGTTTACCAGTAAAACTTCACCGGCTGCAAAATCCACTACTTAATAATTTCAAGTGGAAGATGAAATACATAAAGTGCTACCAGAATCAGCACACCAACAAGGATACGATAGTATCCGAACAGTTTCATTCCATGCTGCGAAATGAAGTTTACAAAATAACGGATAGCAATCAACGCCACTAAAAATGCCACTATATTGCCTAACGCTAATTGACCAAGGTCAGTACCCTTAATATGGTCGAAATCTTTGTAGGTTTTGTACATGGCGGCAGCGGTGATGGTGGGAACGGCCAGAAAAAAAGAAAATTCTGCAGCCTGCCGCATGGTTAACTTCTGTGTTAAACCACCGATGATCGTAGCTGCCGAGCGCGATACTCCTGGTATCATCGCTATGGTTTGACAAAAACCAATGATGAGTGATTGAAGAAACGTAAGCGGAAGTGGAGTTACCACAATTTTGCTGGTGGCATCAATGTTGTCGCTATCCGGTTCTACTTCTATCTCCGGATCCGGCGTTTCTACAATTTGAGCGTGAAAAATTTTATCGGTAAGAACCAGTACAATTCCTCCTACTATCAACGAAATAGCAACCGTAGTCACACTTTCCAGCAACTGATCAATTACCTTATTCAGCGCAAAACCCAGAATAGCTGCGGGCAGAAAGGCGACAAACAGCTTTTTGTAAAAATCAAGACCCTGAAAAAAGCGCCGGTAGTAAAGGGCTAATACCGCCATGATGGCGCCAAATTGGATATTGACCAGATACACTTTAACAAAGGAACTTTCCTTGATATGTAAAAGCCCTTGTGCTACTATCATATGGCCGGTGGATGATACCGGCAGAAATTCGGTAAGCCCTTCCACAATGGCGAGGGCCACAGCTTCAAGATTGGTCATTATGCTGCCGAAGGTTTTTTCAGGATAGCGTAAATTTCAATAGCGAAGCCCAGCATTACTACGATGGGGGCTAAGGTAATTCGGCGGAAACTATAGATGTCTTCAGCATTAAAAACAGAAGGATCGGTATTGTTCTTGCCAAGCATAAGCAGAAAACCTGTGAGAATCACAGCAACACCTATCACCATAATAATGTAGTTCTGCTTACCGAATAAAAAAGGTAAGGTATTGGTGGATACCGTTTTGGTTTCAGCTTTCGGAGTTGCAGCTGTTGCAGCTGCTTTTTTAATGGGTTGTTTTGTAGCCATAATTAGTTGAGGTCGGTGAGACGATAATTCAGATAACGCGACAGTGCAATTAGCGTGCTAAAAAATGAAATGAGCACTCCAAATAGCAAAAGCATCACTGAAAGTAGTGCGAATATAGGTAGATTGCTTGTGAGTGCAAGACCGGGAAATTCATAATTTAAGTAAAAACCGGCGGCAAAAAGGGTAATTGATGCTAAAAGGCCACTGAGGAGACCATTTAAAATACTCCTTCCTAAAAAGGGTTTGGAAATGAACCATCTGGTGGCCCCAAATAATTGCATGGTTTTCACTACCTGACGTCTGCTAAAAATAGCAAGCTTGATAGAACTGAAAATCAGCGATACCGCAAAAGCCAGGAAAATGGCGCCAACAACCAATCCGATGAAAGTGATGGTGCGCATGGAAGCGTCGAGCTGGCTCAATACATTTTTTTGGAAGTTCACCTGCTGTACCAATGTATCACTTGCCACCACTTGTTGCAGTTTCTCAAAGCCGGCATGGTTGGCAAATGCTTCGTGAAAATTCACCCGAAAAGAGGGATACAAGGGATTGTAACCAAGAATATCGAGATAATCGTTACCCAGTTCCTTTTTCAGCGATTCGCTGGCTTCTTCTTTCGAAACGTAACGGATAGTTTTAACGAAATCGCGTTTGGAAAGCTGCTGCTGAAGCGGCGCAGCCTTCTCTGCAGTAACGTCATCATGAAGCACTACCTCGGCAACCAGCGTTTCGCGCAATTGGGTGGTGGTAACCCGTGCCTCATAGGCCAGAAAGGCCACTACGCCAAGCACCATCAATACGATAGTAGTGGCAAATATGGCATAGAAATACGTCGAGTTCTTTCCCGAATTCATAACAACAAACCTATGAAGTTTTCCCAAAGGTGACATGAAACAACGCACAACTGTGCTGTGATGCGTTTAGAACACTACGCATTGCGGCGCCAAACAGAAGCAAAAATGAAATCTTTGCGAATTTCATGATACTGTGATGCGTACCATCCACCTTGTTGCATAAGTGCTGCAATGTCGGGTAATTGGTCGGTTTCAAGATGGGCGATACGTTGGAAGAACCAATACATCAATTGCAAAAGGAATTTATGAAATGGGGAAGTGGTGCTTTTTATACAGAAGTCAGATACTAACCAAACGGTTTGGGCATGCGTTCGGGTATCAAGAAAAGCTCGGAGTGCAAGTGCTTTTTCCATTTTGAACTGATCGAAAAAGAAGAAGGTGATAATGGCATCATAAGATGCTGCCGGCGCTTCCAACACATCTGCTGTAAGAAATACCATTTCGGGTGAAAACCATCGTATGCGTTGCTTGGCCAGTTGTACCATCTTTTCAGAATGGTCTACAAAATGAATTCGTTGGGTACGCTTTATTAATTCTGGCAAAAAAATTCCTGTTCCACCTCCAATCACCAGTACTTTTGAATTTAATGGGATGCTGCTCAGAAAAATATTTTGCGCCAATTTGAGTTTCTGGCCAAAAATCGATCCGGCCAAAAAATCATAAAACGGAGCCAAGAGATTGTAATTATTGTGCTTAAAAGCGGTTTGCATAGCCTTAGTTAACCAACTTTATACAAATTTTCATTCCCTGTTTTCAATTTTCAATTACTTTGGCGCACCTTTAAAAAAGGGGCACATGCAACAATATAAGAAGATAAACAACATCGTAGGATGGGTGCTATTCCTGTTCGCCACAATCGTTTATGCGTTAACTCTCGAATCTAGTGGCAGTTTTTGGGACTGCGGAGAATTCGTTCCGGGATGTTTTAAATTACAGGTGGCTCACGCTCCCGGCGCGCCGTTTTTCCTCATGCTGGGTCGTATTTTCACGCTGTTTGCTTTTGGCGACGTTACCAAAGTGGCCTGGATGGTAAACTTTATGTCGGGCCTCACCACCGCGGCCAGCATTATGTTCTGTTACTGGAGTACTACCTTACTAATCGGTCGTTTTGTATTCCGTAATAAGGAAACCGATTATAACACCGGAAATATCATTGCAGTGGTTGGATCAGGCATCATTGCTGCGGCCTGTGCCACATTTCTTGATTCGGCTTGGTTCTCGGCTGTGGAAGGTGAGGTATATGCCTTATCGCAATTCTTCCTCACTATCATCGTGTGGGCCATTCTGAAATGGGAAAGTATTGATGAACGAACAGACAAATATGCTGACCGCTGGTTGTTGTTCATTGCCTACATGGTGGGTTTATCGATTGGAGTACACCTGCTCAGTTTGCTGGCGCTGCCGTTTATTGCATTAGTGTACTATTACAAACGCTGGAAACAACCCTCTTTTCTGGGCTTTTTTGCAGCTACCGCAGCGGGATTTCTGATTCTGGGCTTCGCCATGAAGTTTGTAATCTCTTACACCCAGATGTTCATGGCTGGATTCGACCATATTCTGGTGAACTCAATGGGATTGCCATTTTACAGTGGTGTGGTATTGTTCTTCTTACTGCTGATCAGTGCGCTTACCTTCGGTATCGCATTTACCCAACAACGAAACTACCGCACCTTTAATACGTTCGTTCTGGCGGCAACCTTTGTTTATATCGGTTATTTGAGTTATGCCATGGTGCCTATCCGCGCATCGGCGAATACGCCCATTAACATGGGGCGGCCTACGGATCCCTACAGTATTAAGGCTTATGTAGATCGTGAACAATATGGCGATCGTCCGCTTCTCTATGGTCCCGACTATACTGCCGGATCCGGTGATATTAAAGAAGTGGTGGAACTGGGCGATAAATATTATAAAGGGAAGGATAAATATGAGTTTGCCGGAAAGAAGATTGACTACAAGTTTAAAGATGAGGTTTGTATGCCATTCCCACGTTTGGGATTCTGGCAGGAAGAAGGGAAAAAAGCAGGCTATCGCGCCTGGCTGAATCCTGGCGCTAAACTTATCGATAGGCGCAGCGATGAAGTAGTGCAGGAATTTGATCCGGGGCAAGGAGATATGGCCAATCAAATTGCGCAACAACGCAATATCAATGATCCCGGCCGCTTTATTGTAAAAGATAAAATTACGTTTGCCGACAACATCTGGTTCTTCCTTAAATATCAGGTGGGCTATATGTATTTCCGGTACTTCATGTGGAACTTCGCCGGACGTCAAAATGATATTCAGGGAACTTATGGCAATGATGACGGACGATGGATTTCTGGTATTCCGTTCATCGATAATTCAGGAAAATTCTTTACTCCTGAAATGCCACAAACCAATCTGAGCAAAACCATGCTCGAAAACAAAGGGCATAACAAATTCTATATGATCCCTCTTATTCTCGGTCTTATTGGAATGGTGTTCACACTTTATAAAGATGAAAAGACGTTCCTGATAATACTTGTGCTTTTCGGAGTTACAGGTTTATTGCAGATCGTTTATCAGAATGAACCGCCCATCGAGCCACGCGAGCGCGACTATGCTCAGGCCGGCTCATTCTGGACGTATTGCATCTGGATCGGTTTTGGCGTTTTTGCAATCATCCAGTTCCTTTGGAGTAAAATCCAGAATTCCAGGGTTCCGGTTGCCGTAGGAGTAATACTTCTGGCTTGTAGTGCTCCATTCTTGATGGGCTCACAAGGTTGGGATGATCACAACCGCCACGGCCGTTACACCGCCCGCGACTTTGCCGTCGACTATCTGGAAAGTTGTCAACCCAATGCCATTTTGTTTACTCAAGGCGATAATGATACTTACCCACTTTGGTACGCTCAAGAGGTAGAAGGCATCCGCCCGGATGTTCGCGTGATTAACCTGAGTTTGCTCGGAGTGGATTGGTACATTCAGCAATTGAAATACCGCTGGAACAAATCGGCGCCGGTGAAAATCACCTTCACCGATGATCAGGTACAAGCCAGCAACCGCGATGTAATTCGTTACAATCCGGCGCCAAATATGCCCGAGAATGCACCGCGCGAATTGAAGAAAGTCCTGCAGTTTATAGCTAGTGAGGACCCTTCGGCAAAAACGCCTTCTGGAAATGGCGAAACCGAAAACTACCTGCCAACCAAAACGGTGTATATCGATATTGATTCAGAAAAGGCAACTACAATGAATTTTGTGGACCCTCGTGACAATGCCATGATAACACCACGCATGCAATGGCAGCTTGGTGGTACGTTGCTGAAAAACGATTTGATAGCATTGGATATTGTGGCCAATAACCTCATGGATCGCCCGATATATTATGCGGTGTCAGTGGCTCCTGATGCGTATGTGGGGATGGAGAAATTTTTCCAATTGGAAGGAATGACGTATCGTATTGTACCGATTAATAGCGACGCTCGCAATGCGCAAAGTGCCCCGGTTCGCTGTGATGCCAGCTTTAAAAATATGATGGAAAAATTCCGCTTTGGAGGCATCAAAGAAAATCCGAACATCTATTTGGATGAGAATATTATGCGTATGACAATGAATCTCCGCGGAAATTATGCTCGTTTGGCTCAGGCGTTGTTGCAAAAAGGGGAAAAAGATAAAGCCATTGCAGCGCTTGACCATGTTATTGCTGAAATGCCGGGTAGTCGCGTACCATATAATATTTTCATGGTGAGCTTCCCTGAAATTTACTATGCCGCCGGCGAAAAGCAAAAAGCACAGAAATTGACCGATGAATTGTGGGCTAAAGCAAAAGATGAATTGCGATATTATCAGGCGGTTTACAATCGCGCGCTTGAACAGGCCCGCGATGCAGGCGATAGAACTACGTTGCAACAACTGCAGCAAGGTAGTTTTGTACAGCAACGGCCGCTGCAGGAACAACTTTATACGCTTCAAGAGTTGGTGCAAACCGCTAAGCGTTACGACCTCCCTGAGCGCAGCGATGCTCTTGAAAAAGATTTCAAGGCTACGCAAATGAGCTTTGTAAAAATGCCGGCAGGCAGTTAAATTCACAGGAAAGGCATCGGCAACGATGCCTTTTTTTTAACGATGTATAAGATATGGTTAGAATTGTAAAGATGGTACTAAAGCCAGGAAACGAACAACGGTTCCTGGAAATATTTGCTGAAAGAAAAGATCGGATCGCAGGTTTTCCGGGCTGTGAAAGGGTAGAACTACTTCAGGCGAAAAATACCTTCTTTACGTATTCAGTTTGGACGCATCCCAACGCACTGGAAAACTATCGCAACTCGCCGTTGTTTCAGGAAACCTGGACGCTCGTTAAGCCCTTGTTTAGCCAAAAAGCTGAAGCCTGGAGCGCTGAATTACAATTCTGATCACGCACCTAACTCTGCTAGTTTCTCCAATAACCATCCCTTGTCGGCAATGTTTCCCGTCGTTCTGATTTCGCGGCCTAGTCGTTCCAGCTTTTTTTTGTCTTTTACGTCGGTGCGAAACAATTTCATCGTGTATCGTGCAAAATTGCCGTAGTTGGTTTGATTTTGTTCAGAGATCACTTTTTTGCGGCGCAACAGTATCCTGAAACTTTCTTTTAACGATTGTAAAGGCTGGTATTCTCCAAGTTCGAAATAGGTTTTCATCAACGTCGTTTTTGCGTCGAGCAGATAAAAGATATCGCTGTAGGTCACGTCCTGTAATAATTTGAGAACACCGTTGTAATTCTTTATTGCAAAAAAATACCGGGCTTTGTTGAAGGTGATGGCATTCATTTTCTCTGCAACAGGAAGACGGTCTTTGTAGGCATCAATAAACTTTTCAGTCCAGGAAAATTCTTTATTCCGCAAGGCTACCGTCACGATGTTTTTAAAATCCCATGGAGAGAGTTCATCGTCCTGCTCCAAAACATTTCGCAGCAGCGCCATCTGATACAATTCAAAAATTTGCCGCTGATATGAAGTGTCACCACTGTTAATGCGCGTAATGCAGTAGTTAATGGCAAATGCAAACAAATCGCGCTGTGCAGAAAGTTCAACAACAGGTTGGTTGCCCGAAATCAGCCGTTTTAATTGGTTGAAGTAAATTTCATTGTTCGGATCAAGTAGCGATTTTACTACCAGATAATAGGCATGCAGCAACGGCACTTCGTTCATTTGAGCGTGGTCTAAATAATCCAAAATCTCATTGATTAGCGCTACATCTCCTTCTAAAGTTAAGAACGATTGATAATGCAACACCGCTGCACACAGCCGTAACTTCTGAATGAAATAGTAAGTGTCTAAAGCCGTTAGCGTTTCCGTCAAATTTTTTCGATTACTGCGTAGCTGTTGGCTTTCGAAATACTCGTGCTGCTGTTTTTCCAATTCGAAAGCGTGCAAATAATATTCTCCGGAACGCAAATTTACTCGCTTATACGCCTCCTGAATGTAGCGATACTTCTCCGGGAAATATCTCGATAACCTTCTTTGATTCAAAGCGCCCAACAGGTCTATTTGTTCTCTTACCGGTTCGGCATAATAGTTCTCCAAAGCCAGAAAACGTTCGATGCGTTCGCTGAAACGGCTGAACAACCGCGCAAATTCCTGATTGGATAGTTTTTTTCTGCCGAAAAGCACTTTGGCCAATTGTTCGCGATCGGGTTGGTGTTCGTAACGTATGAAGAGATCGTGAAGCTTTACAAACACCGCATCTTCATTGTGGAGTGGCGAACACAGAAATTTGCGCAGCCGCCGGCGTTCATATCGGTTCAGCGATTGCCATATAAGGAAACACTTGGTGTCTTTCATTTATGAAATGGATAAACAGTGAAAAATGTACAGTTATTTGTATTAGTAAATGCAACAAATATTATGTAAATAGGTCTTAAATAACGTGGATAATGGTTTAATAATGTACTTTTTTTAGCAATTATTTAGCCGCACTCTTGTATCGTGAATAAAAGCTCACGATTGATCAACATAAAATAATATCTCATGAAAAAACTTTTTCTTCTTCTGGCGGTAGTCTTCGGCCTGTCAAAACTACAGGCTCAGTTTGTCATCATCCCCGATCCGGTTTTTGCATCCTGGCTGTCGAACAACTATCCAACTTGTATGCAGAATAATCGCTTGGATACCACCTGCCCGGCTATCCTCAGCGCCACATCACTTACTATGAACGGCATTAAAGTATCTAATCTTTCCGGTATCGAATATTTCAAAAACCTGGAAATGCTGGAATGCCAGAATGATTCATTGGTAACCATTCCGGCCTTTCCGCAAAAATTGCTCAGTATTGATGTGGAATGGAATAACCTCACCACACTTCCCGAAATGCCGAATACGTTATTAAGCCTGTATTGCGGCACTAACCCTTTCACTCAAATTCCCCCACTACCGGCCAATCTCCAGCGCCTTTGGTGCCATGGCAGTTTTCTCAATACGTTTCCGGCTTTGCCTTCAAGCGTTCAGGATCTCGATCTTTCCACAGGGCAACTTTCGTACATACCTCCGGTATATGGGAACTTCTACAATTTTGATGTGTCTTATAACCATCTCACTGAAATCAGCAATTTCCCCGATAGCGTTACTACTTTGAATATTTCCGGAAATAATACGCTTAGTTGCCTTCCACAGTTGAAAAAATTCGGAACGCTTGATTTTTCCAATACCGCAGTTAATTGTTTACCAAACCTGCCTGAAAATTCTGATGCGGTTGCTACGCCTTCCCTTGTTGGTTACCCCATCTGCTCTGCAGGAAATCCGAATGGCTGTATATTTTTTACGCCGGGAACAGTATGGCCGGGCGATGCCGACCATAACGGCGTGGCTAACAATATTGACCTGCTTGCCATCGGACAAGCGTATGGAAAAACCGGAGCCGTTCGAGCGGCTGCATCCATCAACTGGATCGGACAAACTGCTACCGATTGGTCCGATACGCTTCACAATGGCACCAATCTCAAACATACCGACTGCAATGGCGATGGAATCATTAATGCCAACGATACTACGGCCATCATGCAGAACTATGGCCTTATTCATGCCAAAACCGATGACGAGTCTCCTTTTCGCGCCGGTGACCCTACTTTAGCCGTTTCCTTTTCAAAAGACACACTTCAGGCCGGCGATACCGTGGTGATCAGTTTGTGGCTTGGCGATGCCGCTACACCTGCGGTTAATGTGTATGGCCTGGCCTTCAACTTTAGTTATGACGCTATGGTCATCGATTCGCCGTCGGCCCGTTTTCAGTTTGTGAACTCCTGGCTGGGCAATAATTCCAATAGTATTCACATTCAAAAGGGATTCAAAACTGAGGGCCGTGTGAGTGCCGCTATCACCGGAATTGATCATATAAATCGGAATGGCTACGGAAAAATTGCGGAATTCATAGCTACCATTACCACCGGAAACATTAACGGGAAAAACTTGAAATACTACCTCCAAAATGCAATGGTTGATAATGTTAAGGCAGTTGACAATAACGGGAATCCGGTTCATGTAAATGCTGGAAGCGCCTCCAGCAAAGTGGCTTATTACCCAACCGGGATCAACGATGTTAGCGCTGCCGCACAAGTGCAGTTGTTTCCAAATCCTGCACGCGAAAGCTGCACTGTGCGAATAACCAACGAATGGAAAGGAGCTTCTTTCCGAATCATGGACGTGTCGGGTCGCGAAATGCAGAAAGGGGTTTTGAATGAAACTATAAATCCAATTGCCCTGTCGTCTTTATCTTCCGGAATCTATTTCATTGAAGTGAATCATCAGGGGCTGATTCAAATTCAGAAGCTGATCAAACAATAAACAGTTTTGTTTCTTTGAAGGCCCTTCTGCAACTGCGGAAGGGCTTTTTTTTGGCGCGCCCCAAACCCGGCCGGGCCGTAGCGATTACCGAATCACATTTCCGGCGGGTTTGGGTCGGGCTTTACGCTGCAAGTCCTCAGCGTTTTTAGTTTAAAATTTTTAATGGCAATCAGTAACCTTCGCGCTTCAAAACCACCTGCAACTACGGATACTTAAAATTTGCCATTTTAAATTTTAAACTAAAAACGCTTGCGGGCTTTCCGCTGCAATCCCTCGCGCAAATCCCGGCCTTATCGCTAAACGCAGCATTTGGCGTTATACTAAAAGTTTGCCACGCCAGCCACGAGCAGCATAGTACGATTCTGCTCCATTATGATAAACAAAAACGGTATCGTACCTGCGGTCGCAAAACAAGGCGCCGCCTAACTTTCGAATCGATTCAGGAGTTGCAATCCAACTCGATGTTTTTTGATCAAATATATCTAACTGTTGAAGGTGGCGATATTCTGATTCCTCCAAAAGTTCAACGCCTATAGCTGCGGCCATTTCAAGGGCGCTGTGCTTTGGTTTGTTTTCTTTACGGGCGTCTAAAGCCTTTCGGTCGTAACAACAACTGCGTCGTTCCTTCGGACTTTCCGGCGAACAATCCACAAAAATAAATTCCCCTTTTTTAGTGATGCCAATCACATCCGGCTCCCCGCCCGTCAACTCCATTTGTTGCAAACTCCAAATTCGTTCAGGCCGTTTTTCTAAACGGTTTGCCACACTTTTCCATGTTATACCAGAGTGGCGGTTGGTATTTGTATTAAAGCGCCGTTCCAGTATTTGTAGTAAGGCCTCTGTTTCTTTATGGTTTAATGTCTTCGTTTTCATCGTATAATTTGATTGCGTTACTTTTCGCCTTCCCCATCAAAATCTAAAGTTCCCCCAAGATTGCTCATTTGACGCAATATCCACCGCTGCCTTTGTGCCACCATCGCGCCCGGCCGTATCGGGCTCCATTTCAGCGGACTTGGTAAAATGGAAGCCAGCGCTGCGCATTGCTGGCCGTTCAATTCTGCTGCACTTTTATGAAAATAATAGTGCGCCGCCGCCTCCGCACCATAAATGCCATCTCCCATTTCAATCACATTCAGGTACACTTCCATGATGCGTTCCTTGTTCCAGAAAACTTCTATCAGAAAGGTGAAATACACTTCGAAGCCCTTACGCAACCAGGAACGCGATGGCCATAGAAATACATTTTTAGCTGTTTGTTGCGAAATGGTTGATGCCCCTCTTTTCTTTTTATGGTGCTCGTTATATTTCATAGCCTCTTCAATGGCCTTGGTGTCAAATCCGGAATGCTCCAGATAGTTCTGATCTTCTGATGCCACTACCGCCAGCGGTAACAATGGCGTCATTTTTTCAATCGAAACCCAATCTTTTGAAAAACGAATTGGTTTGTGATTGATGAGTTGGCCGGCCATACGCTGTGCCATCAACGGCGTGAACGGGATGGGAACAAAACGAAACACTATCACTGAAGCTACTGACAGCAGCAAAAAGTATAACAAGAATTTTCCTGCAAAACGCAACACCTTTTTCATTTCGTAAAAATCAGATAATTCGTGAAACTCAAAACGTATGGAGTTGTGGAACACTTTTTTGGATGAACAGGCCTCCTTAAACTTCCCTGCAAAAAACGTGAACAAATAGGTGGTTTAACATTCAGCCTGCTACTTTTGCCTAATGAAAAAATGGGTGTGGTTTGTTTTAATCAATATGTGCCAAATTGCGGCATTTGCACAATCTCATGTAGTATCGGGTTCACTTGCTGATGGAAAAGATCAGTCGCCACTAATTAATGCGGTGGTTCAAATTGCTCCTGCTGCCGACACCTCTGGTTGGAATTCTACCGTTTCTGATCTGGATGGAAAGTTTTCGTTCACAGCAGTGGCTGATAATTCTTACCTGTTGAAAGTGACGTATATTGGTTATGCCACCAAATTGAAGTTCTTTCAGGTGAAAGGCGCCGATGTGAATCTGGGCCCAATCGCCGTTTCTCAGAATGCACGCGTATTGAATAGTGTTACCGTGGAAGAAAAGGCCATTCGTGTACAACAGAAATCAGATACAACTGAGTTTAATGCTGGTTCTTTTAAAACCAATCGCGATGCCACCGCCGAAGAGCTGGTTACGAAAATGCCGGGCATCACAAACGAGAATGGCACGATTAAAGCGCAGGGCGAACAAGTACAAAAAGTTACAGTGGATGGCAAAGAGTTCTTTGGCGACGATGTTTCACTTGCCTTGCGCAATCTGCCTTCAGAAGTTGTAGGCGGCGTTCAGGTGTATGACCGGATGAACGATCAATCGGCCTTCATCGGTTTTAACGATGGCAATACTCAAAAAACGATGAACATCGTTACGAAAAACGGAAGAAACAACGGGGTTTTCGGGAAAATCTATGCGGGTGCCGGTTACATTTCCGATCCCCGATATCAGGCCGGAGCCAACATCAATTGGTTTGAAGGGAACCGTAGATTGTCGTTGATTGCAATGAGCAATAATACCAATCAGCAAAATTTCTCCATTCAGGATATTGCCGGCGCTACAGGTGCCAGTATGCCTAATTTTCCGGGTGGTGGAAGAGGTGGAGGATCCGGAGGACCTGGAGGGGGGCGCCGCGGTGGGGGCGGTGGAGGCGGTATGGGCAATGATGCTATTCAAAACTTTATGACCGGCCAACAAGGTGGAATCTCAACTACACACGCTGCCGGACTCAATTTTTCAGATGTATGGGGTAAACGCAAAAACTTCAAGTTCACGGGAAGCTACTTTTTCAATTACAGCGATAATGGAAATACAACCGACCTGACCAGAAAATATCTGAATGCCGGCGATAGCAGCACGGTTTATACGCAACATAACACCACTAATTCTATAAATATCAACCATCGCCTGAACTTCCGGATGGAATGGGCCATCGATTCGTTTACCACGGCAATATTCACCCCAAAATTCACATGGCAAACTAACCGGCAAAGTTCAGCAACTAACGGACTTAGTACTATTGCCGGTTCGGAATTTCTGAGCAATGTGAAAAGCGAGTATTCCGGTTCCAATAAAGCGTATACGGTAGGTGGCGATCTCTTGGTGCAACATAAATTTAGAGGAATGTATCAAACTGTTTCACTGAACCTGGGCACAAACATTACTAATCGCGATGGTAACAGCGCCCAGCAGTCGAACAGTTTGTTCAGCAATCCTGCCGACACCGTATTGCTCGATCAGAAAGGCATTAACAATAGCCGCAGCTACAATGTGTACGGCAACCTCACTTTTACTGATGCCCTTAGCAAAAGCGCTATGGTTCAGGTGAACTATCAGCCTTCGGTTACCTGGAGCAAATCCGATAAAGAAACATTTAACAGGAATTCCGGAAATGGTGAATATAACCTGCGCGATACATTGCTTTCATCGCAATACAACAGTACCTATTTGCAGCAACGGGGTGGCATTAGTTTTCGATTCAAAGGTCAGCGCTGGAATATGTCGGTGGGCACCAATTTGCAATATGCCCGTTTAACCGGCCAAACTATTTATCCTACCGCCTTTGCAACCGATCATTCCTTTTTAAATATGTTGCCCGTGTTTTCATTTGACTACCGCTTCAAAAATAACAGCAACCTAAGAATCAACTATCGAACCAACACCAGTCCGCCATCCATGACCCAACTTCAAAGTGTGGTTGATAATAGTAACCCGCTGGTGCTTTCAACAGGAAATCCCGATTTGAAACAGAATTATAGTCACTTTATAATGGCGCGTTACAACTTCGCGAATATGAAGAAGGGAACTAATTTCTTTTTGTTTGCCATGTTTAATTATGTTCAGAACTATGTGGCGAACACTACCATTGTAGCACAGCGCGATACCGTGGTTCGAAATATTGCGCTACGCGCTGGCTCGCAGCTTACCTTGCCGCAAAATCTGGACGGTTACATGAACGCCAATCTTTTTTTGAATTATGGCTTTCCGCTTTCGCGCATCAAGTGCAATATGAATCTAAATGCAGGGGTGATGTACACCCGTACACCGGGAGTTGTGAATAATTTGTTCAACTATTCCAATAATGCGGCCCCTACGGCCGGGTTCAATCTGAGTAGTAACATCAGTGAGAAAATAGATTTTTCGATTGGTTACCGGGGTTCCTATAATATTGTGAAAAACATGCTGGCCACAGTTTCGTCCAACAACTATTACACCCATAGTGCCAATCTGCGTTTTAATTGGTTGTTTTGGAAAGGTTTTGTGGTGAATACAACAATGGAGAACACGCTGTACCGCGGGCTGCAGAACTACAATCAGAACATTTTTATTTGGAATGCGGCCCTTGGTTATAAGTTCCTGAAAGACAAGTCGCTGGAATTACGGGTAAGCGTCAACGATATACTAAATCAAAACAGTGGAGTTAGCCGAACGGTTACTGAAACTTATATAGAAGACAGCCGAAACCGGGTGTTGCAGCGTTACTGGATGGCAACGCTCACCTGGACTATCCGTTATTTCAAAAAGCCGGCAGAATCGTCGCGGCCATAACCGATTTGATTTGCTGTTCTGCGGCTTACCCAGCTCATTTGGGTTATTTTCAGAAAAAGTAAACAGAGGGTTTGTGGAATTGTACACTATTTGTATATTTGCAGTCCTTTTTCAAAAAGTAACAATAAAATTCAATACGAATGGGTCACAAAACCAGTCCGATAGCCAACAGGCTCGGCATCGTAAGAGGTTGGGATAGCAACTGGTACGCAGGCAAGGATGCCTCGCAGAAACTGGTTGAAGATGTACGGATTCGCAAATACATCAATGCACGTATCAATAAAGGCGGTATTGCCCGCATTGTGATCGAGCGCACTATGAAGCGTGTAACCGTAACCATCCACACTTCTCGTCCGGGTATCATTATTGGTCGCGGCGGTAACGAAGTAGATCGTTTGAAAGAGGAATTGAAGAAATTGACAGGAAAAGATGTTCAGATCAACATCGCCGAGATCCGCCGTCCGGAAACAGATGCGGCTATTGTAGGTGAAACGATTGCCAAGCAGTTGGAAGCGCGTATCAACTACCGCCGTGCACTGAAAATGGCTATTGCTTCGGCCATGCGCATGGGTGCTGAAGGAATTAAAGTGAAAGTATCGGGTCGTATCGGAGGTGCCGAAATTGCCCGTAGCGAGGAATATAAACAAGGTCGTACGCCTTTGCACACCTGGCGTGCCGATATCGATTACGCTCACGTAGAGGCATTGACGGTATATGGTAAATTGGGTATCAAAGTGTGGATTTGTAAAGGTGAAGTTTATGGAAAACGCGATCTGTCGTTGGGCTTATCGGGCGTTGCTGAAGGTGGTGCTACCAACAATAACGAACGCCAGGAACGCGGTGGTCGCGATAATGGCGGTGAAAGACGCCAGCCTCGCGGAGGCCGTGGCAATGCCGGTGGCGGTCGTGCTCCACGCAACAAATAATTAATTAAGAAGAAGAAAAACAGTAGTCATGTTATTACCTAAAAGGACGAAATTCCGTAAAATGCAGAAAGGCCGCATCAAAGGCGTGGCCAATCGCGGTCATGAGATCGCTTTCGGTATTTATGGTTTGAAATCGCTGGATACCCACCTCATCACCAACAAACAACTGGAAGCTGCCCGTGTGGCCGTAACCCGTTTTATGAAAAGGGAAGGAAAGGTTTGGATCCGCATTTTTCCTGATAAAGTAATTACCCGTAAGCCACTTGAAGTGCGGATGGGTAAAGGTAAAGGTAACCCGGAAGGTTGGGGCGCTCCTGTTCGTCCAGGTGCTATCCTGTTTGAATGTGACGGTGTTCCACGCGCTGTGGCTGAAGAAGCAATGCGTTTGGCCGCTCAGAAATTGCCGGTGAAAACCAAATTCGTAATCCGCAGAGATGCCGTTGAAATGGCCGCTGCTTAATCAGAAATCAGAAAGTCATGGGAGCTAATAAAGCCATCAAGATGAAAGACATCACGGGAATGAACGACAGCGATTTGAATACCCGTATTTCTCAGGAACGCGAAGCACTGCGCAAAATGGAATTTTCGCATGCCGTTTCCTCTTCCGAAAATCCAATGTCGATCCGCGCTAAGCGCCGCGATATCGCGCGCATGTTAACCGGTTTAAATCAACGCAAAGCTGCTAAGTAATTATGAGCACCTCTACAGAAAATAAAATGGAAAGAAATCTGCGCAAAGAACGCGTGGGTATTGTGGTGAGCGACAAAATGGAAAAAACCATTACCGTTGCCGAAAATTTCCGCGTAAAGCACCCGATTTATGGTAAATTCATGAAGCGTACCAAAAAGTACAAAGCGCATGATGAAACCAACAACGCGCATACCGGCGATACCGTTCGTATTATGGAAGTGCGCCCAATGAGCAAAACCAAGCGCTGGAGACTGGTGGAAGTAATTGAAAGAGCGAAATAATTTATTCCGAAAGGAATTACCTATCTTAATATAAAGAGAAATGTTACAGCAGGAATCAAGAGCAAATGTTGCCGACAATAGCGGAGCCCGTGAAGTACTGGTGATCCGTGTGCTGGGTGGAACCGCCCGCCGTTATGCCGCAATCGGCGATAAAGTAGTAGTTACTGTGAAAAAAGCGTTGCCAACCGGCGGCGTAAAAAAAGGAACGGTTTCTAAAGCCGTGGTAGTGCGAACTACCCGCGCCATCCACCGTAAAGATGGGTCTTATATCCGCTTTGATGATAACGCCGTAGTATTGCTTAACAATCAGGACGAACCACGCGGCACGCGTATTTTCGGACCTGTTGCCCGCGAACTGCGCGACAAGTCGTTCATGAAAATCGTTTCATTGGCACCTGAAGTGCTTTAACTTTTCAAATCAGCAAGAACTATGAAAACCTCAATAAAAAAAGACGACCGCGTAAAAGTAATTGCCGGTGACGACAAAGGTAAAACAGGCCGCGTAATCAGCGTGAACCATAAAAAAGGTCGCGTGCTGGTGGAAGGGCTGAACATGAATACCCGTCATACCAAGCCAAGCGCTAAACATCCGCAGGGAGGTTTGGTGAAAATGGAAGGGGGGATCCATATCTCTAATGTGGCCTTGGCTTAATCGCAGCTCCATTCAACTTATTGTAACCTCGCTTCGGCGAGGTTTTTTTTTACCCTACAGCATAAAAAACGGAAATCGTTTTCTTTTATAATATCCACGTGCGCAGCCGTTTCGGCATTTTTAAGCATGGATGTGACCATTGCTTTGATTACACAGTGCGGTAGCGGGCGCCAGGGCGCGAGCTTTAGCGAGCGGTGCGAAGGAGGAACGACTGAGCACGGAAGCGATAGCGGACCCCGAAAGCACGCGGCATCCGCCATCATAAATTTTTGAAAGAATACCGTACGAACTTATTTTGCTAACAGGCTTTTGTACAACGCCACGTATTTATCGCGCCATGCATTTACTGAATAGTGATCCTCCACCGTTTTCCGCCCGGCAGCGCCAACTTGCAAACGCAGAGATTCATTGCCCAGCAAAGTTTCAATAGCAGCAACCCATTCTTCGGTAGTGGTGGCCAAAAATCCGTTCACGCCATGCTGAATAATTTCCTGATTCACCCCCACTGGCGACATAATTGTTGGAATGCTCAGCGCCATGTACTGCAAGCCCTTCAAACCGCATTTGCCCTTGGCCCACTTATCATCAGGCAACGGCATAATGCCAATATCGAAGGTGGATAATTCCTTCAATTCGTCTTCTTTTTTCCATGCCAAACCTTTAACGCCAAGTTCCGCATTTACATAATTGCCATCGCCTATCACCTTGATGGCTATTTTCTCGCCATACTTTTGTTTAATCACTTTCAAAAAAGGCAGCGCATGTTCGAAATGCTGAATGGTGGTTATACTACCGCTCCAGCCGATGGTAACCACATCGCTTTTCGGAGCCGGTATGCGTTTGTATTCCTGGGTATCAATTGTAGTGGGTACAATGGTGATGTTGGAATTATAGGAACGGGCGTAATCGGCCAGATAAGGATTGCCCGCCATGATAAGGTCGCACAATGCAATGATATCGCTGGTTTTTTGGGCGTTCTTCAGAAAGGCGAACATTTTGTTGCCTTCCGAAATGTTATCGATCCAAATGGAATCGTCATAATCGAAAATCAGTTTGGCGCCTGATTTTTTGAATTGCTTTTCGAAGTAGATGCTTCCGGTCATAAAAGCTTCGCGGAAGATGTAGATGATGTCGAAATCTTTAGCGCGTTTCACATCGCGCAGCCGCTTTTTTATGGTAGAAAGCAAAATGCGGAATTTGCCTAAAAGATTGCCTTTGGCGTAAAAACCTTTGTCTTCTTCGGCATCCATCAAAGGCGAAAGCACGCATTCAAACCCGGCGGCTTCCAGAGCGTCGAGATATTGTTCGTGCCGGAAACGCTGCCCGGGCGAACGATCTTTGCGGTGGTGGATGATAAAGAGTATTCTGCCTTTTTTCATTGCGGGCGAAAATAAAAATTACCCTTTAGAATGGCGATTCTGTTTTCAAAGTTCGTTTTGGGATAGAATTGTAGAAATAGCAGATTTTGATAAGTTTACCGCATATAGCTTCTCATGAAATCGTTATTCAGTTGTTTGCTGGCACTGTTGTGTTTGCCGGCATTTGCGCAATTCGAAACCAATTATACGCCGCTTCAGTCGAAAGGCAAATTACCCGATGATTTTATTATTCAATCGTCGAAGAAATACAAAGAGGACAAAAAAAAATTAGAGCGCAACGATCGCAAAAAGAAGGTGAAGTCGAAATTTTTGTTGCAGTCGAATTTCGAAATCGATAACCTGATTTTGAGTGGCCGCGTGCTTTTCAACGATCCTTTATCGGATTACGTGAACAAAGTGGGGCAACAACTACTCGCAAACAATTCTGAACTAAAAGGCAAGATCCGTTTTTATATTTTGAAATCACCTTCGGTGAATGCGATTTCCACCGGCCGGGGGATTATTTTTATCAATATCGGATTATTGGCGCAGGTAGAAAGCGAGGCGCAATTGGCCTATATCATCAGTCATGAAATCCAGCATTATGTGCTTCGCCACAGCATAAAAATGGCGGTAGAAAACGCAACTATCGAACGTGGCAGGGGCGCATACAAATCGCTGGAAACAAAAGACGACAAGTTTGTGGCGCAATGTCATTTTTCGAAAGAACAGGAATCGGCTGCCGATGAAAAAGGTTATGAACTATTCAAGAAGTCGAAGTATTCATCGAAAAATCTGGCCGATGTGTATGATGTGCTAAAGTATTCGTATTTGCCTTTCGACGAAGTGGCATTCGATAAATCTTTTTTGGAAACTCCGTATTTCAAGATTCCGGAGGGCTTTCAGTTAAATCCGGTAACGCCGGTTAATACCAGCGATGAGGACGATGATGTAAAAAGTACCCATCCCAGCATTAAATCGCGCCGCGAAGCTTTGGGGAAACTGGCAACTTCTGCCGATAATTCAGGGAAGTCGGTTTTTTTAGTAGGTGAAACCGCCTTTAAAAATGCGCGCACCATAGCGCGTTTCGAGCAAAGCCGGTTGTACCTTCAACTGCATGATTACGTTCGGGCAATTTATAATTCTTACTTACTGCAGATTGATTTTCCGAACAATGTTTTTCTGAAAAAGAACATTATGTATTCCCTGGCGGGATTAGCTGAATATTCCGCCAATAGTGATTTGTACGATGTAACGTTCCGTTATAAGGAAGTGGAAGGTCAATCGCAGGCGCTTTATGCATTGTTTGGAAAGATGGATTCGATAGATAAAAGCTATATCGGTTCTGTGGCGCTGGCCTATACAGCAAAGTTAGCAGCCGATATGCCAAACGACAAAGAGGTGAAGCAAACGTTGGAATCCATAGCGTATTCGCTGGGCGAGCGAGAGCGCGGCCTTGATTATTACTTTGACGAAAAAACGGTGGCTTCAGCAGATAGTTCCATAAAAAGCAATGCGGTTGCAGATAGCAGCAGTATTGCATCAATAATCGATTCTACTGAAGGAGTTGGCGAAGGGCGGCTGTCTAAGATCCAGAAGATCAAAAACCGGGAGAAAGACGCGCCCGCAGAAGCAGTAAAAACGCATACAGCCGATTTTAGTCAGTATGCCATTGTTCCTTACCGCAACAGTGCTTTTATTGACAGCGCATTTGAGAAAGGAGGGAGGTTAGCTAAAAAAGATAAGGATGGAACCACTACCAAGCGCAGCCGCTATAACCAGGAAGAAAAGTTTTTGGGTTTAGAAAAAGTAGTGGTGATGACTCCTTTTTTTAGCAGTGTTGTAGAATCAAGAAAGGAAAAAATCAAATACCTGAAAAGCGAAGCCGGCCAGATTGATTTCTCGAAACGCGTTGCAGTGATTGGCAGAAAAGCAAAAATGAACGTAGAATTGCTCAACGTCCGCAATCTTTCTGAATCGGAAATCGACAAACTGAACGATATTACTTCGTTGCAGGAATATATCCGCGACCGTTTCAGTCATACTTCTGAAATCAAATTGCCTTTCACCGAGCGTGCCCGTATAGCAGAGCTTGCCAAAAAATACGGCACTAATAACTTTATGTGGACCGGAGTGATTTCCTATCGCGATCCGGATCCGGTTATGAAGTTGAGTATTCTTACCGGTTGTTTTCCGGCGGCATTGCCTTTTACATTGGGTCCTTTGATCAACCGGGGCCGTTGGACCATCTACTTTAATCTGGTTTATGATGTACAAAAAGATGAACTCATTTTTTCGAACATTCGTGAAATCAATAACCGCACCGCAGGATACATTCTTGACCAGAATATTTACGACACATTCTATCAGTTAAAGCATCAACCTTTAGTTGAAAAATAAGTGAAAACCAAAACAGATAAATAAGTATGAAGAAGTGGATCATTATTATTGGTTTTGCCATAAGTGTTTCATCAACTTTTGCACAAAGCGCGAAAGTGCACACTCCGGGTTTTTTGGGCATGCGCGCTTCAATAAAATACGATTTTGGCATTATGGTGCCCTGGGAAAACAGCGATGCAATAACCGGAAGTATGCCATATATGTACCATACGGCTGAAATTGCTTATGCGGTGACCCGGCGTTATGAACTGGCGCTGCGTTATTCCCGGATGGACTTTAATGGAACATCAGCAGTTATGGGTTACGAAAATAATGGTGTTTTGGTGCAGGGAGGGCCCTATCACGACCGTAGTTCACAAACTTATTCTTCAAATGAAGCCGCACTGTTACTAAAAATATACCGAAGCGGAAGTGGTTATATTGCGCCGGTGGGCCGCTATGCCATTGTAGGAATAAGTTATTTGCATTCGGTACACGATCTCGACCTTACCGAATCAGATTACTACAATACTGAAACAATAAAATTTCACCAAAAGGTAATTTCGCATGATGTTTTTATTAAGGCCGGTGTGGGCCGAAATTTTGTTGTTGCGCGCAGGTTGCTGATTAGTGTGGAGGGTATGATCAACTTTCCGCTCTCCAACCTCATCAAAATGGCACCAAAACTTACTGATGCCTCCAACAGCACCGGTGATCCTTTCAATGTGACTAAATTCACCGACAAGGTAAACGGCAATATCGCCTTAAAACAATTGGTGCAATTCAAAATTGGTTTTGGTTCTCTGTTATTTTAAATGGAAGTTATGATGCGTTATTTTATTGTTGCTATTTTACTGATGTTAGCAGTTTCCTGCACAAAAATTGAAACTACAACTACCGGTTGCTCAAACCTCGTTTTAGGTTCTTACATACCTTCTTCAATAGCCTACGGAAGCGCTTTGCAGATAACTGTTGTTGACGAGTTTTCCTATTACGATTCTTTAGAACTCACCGGACCCAATGGTTTTGCTCAAAAATATCCCGCCGATTATGGTTCCAGTGCAACGATCAACTTTATAGCCATTGGCAATCTTCAGAGCGGCCAATATACTCTCAGCCCGAATCCGTTCCAACTCTACCATTTGCAATAAAAAAAGTGTTTCTTTTACATTGAACTTTACTGGAACGCCAATTAATATCTGCAGTTCTGAGGTTCAAAACCGCCTTTATAACAGCTCTTATTACAATTCGGTGTATTACTCCGGTGTAAGTAATGTGGTATTTGGCGGGCAATCCTTGCGGGAATATTCGTATACCGGTTCGGCTTCTGTTGACTTCTACTTTTATAATTCACCCGGTTCAACGCCTCAGGTTTATGATGTAGTGGATTATTCTTCGTTGTGCAGCGCCACTAAAATAAAAATGGTAATTGATGGCGGATATTGTACTTCAGGAAAACTCGTGACCCTGAATATTGCCGGAACCAATTACTTCCGATTTTGCGATGTGCAGGTTGGAGGAAACAGCTATCATGGTGAGTTTTCGCGGTAGAATCATTAAACTTCTTCAAACAGGCTGTTGAAGGGCGTTGGCGCAGGAGTTACGGTCGCATACTGATTTCGCCATTCTTCCAAAACACGATCTACCTTTTTATTGTACTGTTCGATAACGTGTTCGTCGGTATTACAACAAACGCAATTACTACTTTTGCAATGATGTTTGTTCACCGGAATGCCCGCCAAACGAAGGCAAAGTGCATTCTCGTTGACTGCCTGCCTGATCAGATTATGACCTTCCAAAACATTTGGTAAATGCAAAAACGAATCGCGCTTGTGCTTCAGTTTTTGAATGGCCAGCCGTCGGTAGCCATTTTGATCGAAATAATCTACTAGTCCGAAAATGGGTTCATAATGCTTTTGAGCTCTGTTGTGAACGGGCCAGAGCCTTTTGATCTCGCGGGTTTCAAGCATTAATGCCGCTTCTTCACTTTCGCAAATCGTAAACCGAATATGGTACACATCGCGTACGAAATTCTGTTTCTGCGCACTGCCACTATTATTGCTGAAATGCGAATTCACACGCTTCTTCAGGCTCTTGGCTTTCCCTACATAAACTACTTTTCCCTTTTTATTCAGAAAATAATAAACGCCGGGTGCATCGGGTAAGGCTGTAAACTCATCCTTCGGCAAATTAGGCGGCAATTGTGGTTCCTTGGAAGCACGCTTCAGAAACTTTGAGAGCGTTCCGGAAACATCGTGTTGCACCAATTGTTCAAACAGTTTAGCCGTTGCTTCCGCATCGCCATGAGCGCGGTGCCGATCTTCGATTACAATACCTCGGTTACCGCATATCTTGGCCAAACCATAAGAACTCAGGCCCGGAAAAATTTGCCGGCTTAAACGAACTGTACATAGCTTTTGCGTTTTCAGTTCATAACCGCAGGCAGCCAAATGATTTTTTAAAAATGAATAATCAAAATTCACACTGTGTGCAACAAATATCCGCCCTTGAAGCATGTCGAAAATTTGACCGGCCACCTCATCAAACGAAGGGGCATCCGCTACCATCGCATCGGTAATGCCAGTCAGGCCGGTAATAAAATAGGGGATCTTGCCTTCGGGTTTTATCAGTGAATGAAAGCGGCTAATCACTTTCGCCCCATCATGAACCAAAATGCACACCTCGGTAATGCTATTACCGTGCGCGTGCCCGCCTGTGGTTTCAATATCTGTGATTGCAAACTCCATTGCTACGAATGTAAAGTTCCCCGGGCTTATTTTTAAGGACACTTTTTAGAAGTTTCTGACCACCTCTTATTATCTTTCTGCCATGATTTCCTACTTCATTGAAGTTGCCGTCTTGATATGGCTTTTTATGACTTTCGCCTTCCTAATCTGTTCCTTTAAAAAGAATAACGGACTTGTGGATATTGCCTGGGGGGCGGGATTTTTCCTGGTAACGGCCTTTACTTTTTTAAAACAGCCAGATGCCTTTCAACCTGAAATGCGAAGCCGTTTTATGATATTTTGCTTTGTAACTCTTTGGGCGCTTCGGTTGTCGATATATCTGTTTATGCGGAATTGGAATGCCGCTGAAGATTGGCGCTATGCGGCCTGGCGAAACGATTGGGGCAAGAATTTTTATTGGCGATCCTATTTGCAAGTGTTCCTCCTACAAGGCGTTTTAATGTTTATTATCCTGCTTCCGGTAACATTGGCGAATGTTTCCGGCAGCGATCACGAAATGGTACTTGGTCTTCCGGCTTGGTTATTCGTGATTCCCGGCACGCTGTTGTTTGCTGTAGGGTTCTTTTTTGAAGCGGTTGGCGATTACCAATTGCAACAGTTCAAAGCCAATCCTGCTAACAAGGGAAAGGTGATGCAATATGGCCTCTGGGCTTATACCCGCCATCCTAATTATTTTGGTGAAAGCTGTATCTGGTGGGGCATCTTTCTATTGTCGCTGCTATCGGCCCACGGACGATACGACATGCTCATTCGTTTCATCGGTCCTTCGCTAATTACATTGTTACTGTTGCGCGTTTCAGGGGTTACCATGCTGGAGAAAAAGTACAGCAACAATCCCGAATACGAAGCTTATAAAAAAAGGGTAAATGCCTTTTTGCCCTGGATAAAGCGTTAAACGGAAAGTCGCAAGGTGCAAGACGCAAGACACAAGACGCAAGCTGCAAGAGGCAAGTTGCGAGCGATGAGCTCAAAGCCACCACACCAACAACACTCACCATACCAACCACACTCAGCACACCGATACACCAATTAATAATTAAGAATCGGCTGGAGTAAACGCGTTTAAAAAATGAATTGCTTCAGTGGGTTTTTACCCAATCTTTCACAATGAAAGCGCCGGGATATTTGGGCAGAACCTCCTGAAGCTTTTGAAAAGCCGCCATGCGCGTAGTAAAATCGCCCAAACGAAGTTTGTAGCTCGGTTGTTCGTAGGTTACATAAAAATGCTCGTTGGGAAACTCTTTATACAGTTTGGCTTTATCGCCATAAACTTCCTGACGGTCGTTGCTGAAAGCGATCTGCAATCGATAACCATCTACCAGATCATTTTTGCGATTATAATTCTTGTAGGCTTCCATCAGCTCGGCAATTTTGGGTTGCGCCTGAATGCTGCCTGAAGTTTGCGCAAAAGCTGTAAGGGTAAAAAAAATACTGAATGCGGTCAGGCTCTTTTTCATACGAGTTGTTCCATCATTTTAACCCCTTGCGATGCGCCAATGCGGTCGGCGCCTGCCTCGATAAGCGCCAAGGCCACCGCGCGATCGCGAATGCCGCCTGAAGCTTTGATCTTGATATGCTTGGGAAGCAGTTTTCTTAACAGGCGAATGGTTTCTACATCCGCGCCTTTCTCCGTAAATCCGGTTGACGTTTTTACATAGTCAACATTTAATTGGGCGCACAATTCGCATCCTAACTGAATCTCTTTTTCAGTAAGAATTCCGGTTTCCAGAATTACTTTCAACTTACCGCCACGCAATTGAACAATAGTGCCGGCGCTGGTGAGTTCATTGCGCAGATAATTGATGTCGCCGGCCTTCAGCGCAATGATGTTGATTACCATGTCAATTTCATTGGCGCCTTCATCAATGGCGCGCCTGGCCTCCTCCACTTTTGCCGGCGTGGCAGCATATCCCATAGGGAATCCCACAACGGTAACGATTTTCACTTTTGAATCGCGCAGTTGATTTTTGCATTCACGAACCCAGTAAGGCGGCACGCAAACGCCCGCAAAACCGAATTGTTTGGCCTCATTGCACAGGCGCACGATCTCCTCTTTTGAGGAATCGGCTTTGAGCAGTGTATGCTCTATCTTGGATGCTAATTGCATGAAGGGTAAAATTAGCCTATTTTTCACATTCCTGAAACAGGGAATAGTTTGGTTTGGAAAACCGCTCGGAAAGGCTACTTTTGCACCGCCTAAAAAAGACGTTTCGTGAAGGTATCATCATACAGCAAAGTTCTCTTCCTGGCCATTTTCAGCGTATTTGCCCTAAGCATCTCTGCCCAAGGCGACAGTACGATTATTGAAAAGGCGGAAACTACTACCGAGCAGGAAGCTGCCGATAAGCAGCCGGAAACATTTAATCCAACACCAATGATTATGGAGCACATCGCTGATGCGCATCATTTTCATATAGTTGGAAAGATGCACTTGCCGCTTCCGGTAATCCTTTACAACCGCAACACCGGCAGTTTATCGGTTTTCTCTTCTAATCGTTTCATGAATCACGAAACCCATGAAGCTAATGAGGAAGTAGATGGTTATCGTTTGGAAGAAGGTAAGATTGTGAGAGAAGATCAGGCGAAATTCTTCGATTTTTCAATCACAAAGAATGTGTTCAGCATGCTGATAGGCGCAACTTTAATGTTGCTCATTTTCTTCTCCGTTGCAGGCGCTTACAATACCCGTAAGAACAAAGCTCCTAAAGGGCTGCAAGCTATTGTAGAACCTTTGGTGGTTTTTGTGCGCGACGATATTGCAAAACCAGGATTAGGCAAAAACTATGAGCGTTTCCTGCCATTCCTGATGACCGCATTTTTCTTCATTCTAATTAATAACCTTTTGGGTTTGATTCCATTCTTTCCGGGTGGAGCCAATGTTACCGGAAATATTGCCGTAACTATGGTTTTGGCGGTTTTTAGTGGTATTTTGATCAACATAAACGGAACAAAGGATTATTGGAAACATATTTTCTGGCCTCCGGTTCCGCATGCATTAAAAGTTCTGATGATCCCGGTGGAAGTAATTGGCGTGATCACCAAGCCGGTAACCCTGATGATTCGTCTATTCGCCAATATCACTGCCGGTCACATTGTGGTCCTCAGCTTGATCAGTTTGATTTTCGTTTTCGGAAATTATAACCCATCAAAAGATCTGGTGCAAAGCCCAATGGGTGCAGGGTTTGGAGCCGTAGTGGCGATTTTGTTCACGCTGTTCATCAGTGTTATCGAATTGCTGGTAGCGTTTATTCAGGCATTTATTTTCACCATGCTCAGCGCGGTGTTTATTGGTATGGCGCTGGAAGAACATGAAGCGCATGAAGCTCATCATTAAATTGTAATTGTATTTTTTAACCATTCATAAATTCAAAGCATGTTAGACACAGTTCTGTTACAAGCAGCATCTTCTCCGGCAGTTCCGGGAATGGCAGCCATTGGCGCCGGCCTCGCAGCAGTAGGAGCAGGAATCGGAATCGGCCGCATCGGCGGTAGCTCGGTAGAATCTATCGCGCGCCAGCCGGAAGCCGTTAACGACATCCGTACGTTCATGTTCATCACTGCCGCCTTCATTGAGGGTGTGGCACTGTTTGCCGTGATCGTGGCGTTCCTGAAAGGATAAGCAAAAGAAAATGCCGTCCGCATAGGGGTTGCCGAACGGACGGCCTTTTCAATCTTTGAACAGTTGAATTTTAATTAAAAAAAATATATATATGTTATTAGATGCATTTGATCTTGTAAAACCGGAACTGGGGTTGGTATTCTGGACGGTTTTAGTATTCGTAATTTTGTGGACCATTCTGGGGAAATTTGCTTTTAAACCCATTGCAAGCGCCCTGAAAGACCGCGAAAAATCGATTGAAGATTCTTTGAATCAGGCAGAAAAAGCACGTCATGAAATGTCGTTGCTGGTAGCTAAGAACGAGGAATTGCTAAACGAGGCCAAAGAAGAACGCAATAAGATTCTGGCCGAAGCCCGTATGGCTGCTGAAAAGCTGAAGAACGATATGGTGGAAAAGGCGCATAACGAGGCGATGAAAAAAATCACCGATGCGCTGCGTGAAATTGAAACACAGAAAAAAGCGGCCGTAGTAGAAATTAAAAATCAGGTGGGTCAGATGGCGCTTTCTGTTGCCGAAAAAGTGGTTCGTCAGCAATTGAGCAGCGATAATGCGCAAAAAGAACTGGTTGAGAAATTAGTGAAGGAAGCTTCAGCTAATTAAGTTTTGATATTTTAAAAAGAATCAGATGTCAAGTTTCAGAATAGCTTCCCGTTATGCGAAATCATTGCTCGACCTGAGCAGTGAAAAAGGTGTGTTGGAAGCAGTTTTTGCCGACATTAAAATGTTGCGCCAAACGGTGGAATCGAACAGCGAACTCCGCAGTTTTTTGAAAAGCCCGGTTATAACTGCCGATAAAAAGAAGGCCGTACTGGATAAGCTATTCGGTAGCCGCTGGAACGAGGTGACTTCTAAGTTTGTTACCTTACTTACCAACAAAGGCCGTGAAGCGTTCCTCAATGATATTGCAGGTTCGTTTATTGAACAATACAATACGCAGAAGGGCATTACGCCGGTGAAAATTTCATCAGCAGTAAAGCTCGAAAAATCAGTTGTAGATGGTTTGATCAATGATCTTCGTTCAAAGGGTATTGTAAAGGAAATTCAATTAGAAGAAGTAATCGATCCGTCGCTTATAGGCGGTTTCGTTTTACAATATGGCGACCGCCAGATTGATTCCAGTGTAAGAACTTCTTTCCAGAAGTTGAAGAATCTGGTTGATGACGATTCTTACGTAAAGAAAATACGATAATAAAAAGCCCCGATTTCGGGGCTTTTTTGTTGTAATTTTATTGGAATAAACATAGAATACCCATGGAAGCCGCGCGCATTAAAGAAATCAGCAAGTTCTTATCCGGCGCGTTTTTCGTAACCGCCGGCGCAAGCTGGTATTTTGCCTGGTACGGTGTTTCAGTGCCGTTCTTCGCGGGAAGTATGAGTCCTCAATTTCTGGCGTTTCGAGGTGGTCTGCACTTTTTACTATTTCTGTTTACTTTCTATTGGGGGTTTTTGAAAAAATCACCGGTTAAGGAATCGTGAAGTTGATAGAAGTACTTACTGAAGTGGTGCCTTTTTCTGCCAGTGTAAAAGAGGTGTTCACCGCGCTCACCCAATCGCCGCTGCTCAAAGCCAGATTTCCATCGGCATCATACAAAGCATACAAATAGTACGAACCCGGATGCATGTAGTTGAACGTGAAGTCGCGATCGGCTGATGAAAGCAACACATAGCGGCACCGTGTGTTAAGCGCAGCCATATTCATAGAAAATCCGGATATCAGCGGCTGGGTAGTAATCATAAGCATGACGCGCTTGGAAGGGTCGGCAGTATATCCCGATCCAAAAGAGTAGGTCACATTGGTTTTACCTAAATAGGGTTGCTGGGCTTCGTTGTACGGGTCCTGACCACCGCCAATGGAATAAATAATGCTTTCCGCAAGGCCGTTGAAAGCGCCAGTAAGATCTTTTGAAAGTTCTTTTTTAGGAAAACTAAAATGGTTTACCGCGCTTTGACATGAAGTGAGGTCCACTCGTTTCGCCATCCAGTTCATGTGCATCACCGGCGCGGCCAGCGTGTTGGTTTTGTTGGTATAGCTGCGCAAATTGATGCTATCGCCACGAAAAATAACTTCTGAATAAGCCCGATTTTTCCCTTTCACCATTTCGGAAAACCGATAATAGCTTTGGGTTGCTGTTTCAGAAACGCTGTCGGCAAGCAGATAGGAAACCCGCGTCATCCCTGCAAATGAACCTCCATTGCGGAAACATACGCGATAAGCATTATTGTACTTGGCAATGAAGAACGACATGTGAATGTCATTCATACTGTCGAGTTCATTTTTGGCCGAAATTTGGCTGGCTGAAACCGGCCGGAAATCCACAATCCATTCCGGAAAACTGCCAAGTGCAGTGCTCGACTGAACAGGGCCGTCCCAAATACCCTTTAGTTTATCGAGGATCGCATAAGCATAAGTGTTTTCAACGCTTGCCGGGGTTTCCGGTTCAGGATCTTTGTGGCCGCAACCGGAAATGCCAAACAACATTAACAACATACCGGCTACTTTGATTGAATAGTTCATATAATTATTTTGAAGAAGTCACTTCCTTGAATACATCCTCCAGACTATAGCTTTCGCGATGCAATTCCAGTAGGGTGAGATCGTGATTTTTGGCAAAATGAAAAACATCTTCGCGCAAATCGCCGCCATTACCGCCAATTAGAGTCCATTTTCCTTCAGCCGATTGCGAAAAACTCTTGATCCCTTTGATTTGACCGATAAGCGCCCGTTCCACTTTTTGCTTGAATACGGCTGTTACCGTAATTTCGTTGTTCAATTTCAATTGTAAATGTTCGGTAGTATCATTGGCAACAATCTTTCCTTTATTGATGATAATTACCCGATCGGCCACGGCTTGCACTTCCTGCATAATGTGCGAACTGAAAACCACTGTTTTGTTTCGGCCTAATTGTTTGATCAATGCTCTGATTTCGATGAGTTGATTCGGATCAAGGCCGCTGGTTGGCTCATCCAGTATCAGCACTTCCGGATCATGCAGAATGGCCTGAGCCAATCCTACGCGCTGTTTATAACCTTTTGAAAGTTGTCCTACTATTTTTTTTCGTTCGGCTTTCAGTCCGGTCACCTCAATCATTTCCTCAATACGTTCCTTAGGATTGGCAATTTTGTGCAGTCCTGCCATGAACTCGAGGTATTCATAAACGTACATGTCGTAGTAAAGAGGGTTGCTTTCAGGCAGGTAGCCGATCTTCTTACGAACTTCCAATGGCTTTTCAGCCGTGTTAATACCGCATACGTGAATGGTTCCTGTGGTAGGCGGAATAAAACATGTGACCATTTTCATGGTGGTTGACTTACCGGCTCCATTAGGTCCTAAAAACCCCAGCACTTCTCCTTTTGCCGCCTCGAAAGAAATTTGATCAACGGCATGTTGGGCGCCATAAACTTTTGAAAGTTGACTTACCTGAATCGACATACAGCAAAGGTACAGGATTATGCGATATTCGGGATGAGAAACAAATCATAGATGCTAAAAGAGAAACCCTGGATATTGCTGCTCCTATCGGTGTTATTCACCCTGGCAGGAGCCGAGCTCGGTTTGCGGTTTATGGGCGATTCCGGCAATCGTCTGTGTGTTTTTCCACCCAATCTTCATTATAAATTCTATCCAGATCCATCCGTGCTGTTTGGTTGTAAGGGTGAAAAGAACTTCACCACGAATAGTTATGGTGCGCGTCCGGTGAATTCCGGGTCGAAGGTTACGGTACTATTCATAGGCGGCAGCACTACAGAATGTTTGTACCTTGATGACAACGAGACGTGGCCGGCTAAGTACCTTCAGTCTTATGGCAGCTCCGGAATGAGTATCGGGAAAAGCGGTCAAACCACGCGTGAACATGTTTGGCAGCTACAGCATTTTCTTCCTCAGGCAAAAACAATAAAGGAGGTGATTGTGCTTTGTGGATTGAACGATATGCTAAAGGTGTTAAGCGATACTACGCAATTGAAAAATGAGGTGCCGCAAAACGACAAAGCTTATTTACAATCGTTTACCTCCACCAATTCTTTTTCAACTGCTCGTTTGCGTTTGGGAGGATTGGTTTATAATGTGTTTAGAAATTTTTTTCCTGACACTACCGGCCAGTATCAACAAGATGCGAAAGGATTAATTGTTAGAAGTTGGCGGCAGCACAGAGTGCAACGCAGTATGTTGATCAGCGATACCACTTTCGCATTGGCGCACCGAAATCAGGGGCTGGAGGTTTTTAGAAGTAATTTGAGAACGATGATCCGATTGGCGAAAGAGCAGAAACAGAACATTAGGTTTATAACACCAATAGCAGCATGGAATGATACTTCAGAAGCGGTTCAAAAAAAATGCTGGATGGGTGGTTTAGGCGATTTTCAACGGCAGCAAGGGCTACCTTATTATAGCTTCTCATTTCTTTCGTACGAACTGGAACGGTACAACCATGTGCTTTTGGAAGAATGCAAAAATGCAGGTGTAGCATGTATAGATGTACGATCGGCATTTACGGTGCCTTCGGCACTTTTTTACGATGATTGTCATTTTCATGAACAGGGTGCCTTAAAGTTTTCTGAAGCTATACGGCGAACTCAAAACTGAAAAAGAAGGAGTACTTCAGTCAAAGGAGCGCTACCATCCCTTTGATGTGAAAGGCCAGGCGCCGCGTTAGGGACAGAAACGGAAATGGCGCCGAACACCAGCTATCGTATTTTTGGAATGTAAAGGGCGCCATTGCAGTGGATGGCCCGACCCCGTAGGGGTAACGCCCAAAAAACGGTTAAGTTCGAAAGGCTAGTCCCCGGGCTTGCAGGCAAAAAAAAAGCCCCGCCGAAGCAGGGCTCAAAAATTTCAAAAATACTATCGGATGATTTGCACTTTACTGCGGCTCACTTTATTGCCCGACTGCAATTCCAGAATGTAAAGGCCGTTGCCGATCTGACTCAGATCGAATAACATGCGGTTTTCACCTTTTGCAAGTGATTTGCGCGTAGCATACACTTCCTGACCGGCAATTCCGAACAGGCGAACTTCAAGGTCAGCGCTTTCGTCGCTCATGGTATTCACATAAAGTTGGCCGTTAGTAGGATTTGGATACACGGCAGCATTCAATTCGTTGATATCGTTGATACCTACGTTGCGAATGATATCGCTGGCGCGGCGAACGTTGATATCGTAACCAAAGTCGTATGGAGCACCGGTATCATATTGAGAAACCAGACCAATTACATCGAACAATGCGGATGGCGCTGCAGTACCGTATGCACTGGTAAGCGAATCGATGCGTATGAAATAAGTAGATCCGCCTTTAGATGCTTTTACAGTGAAGCCGGAACCGGTATTTGTCCAGCCGCTGGTATAGGTAAGCCCGTTTACACGCACCAGATAAGACTCCTGATCTTCGATTGGTTTTTGTGACAGTACGATTGGGTTCAGTAAACCGTTTCCGCTGCTCACTTTAATTACGGTATCGAGGAATTGGAATTCCGTCATGCCGAAAAACTGCGATACTTTTCCGGAAACTACAACTGAATCGCCTTCTGTTGGAGCATAGCCAAATGTTTTTGAAGGAGAGAATACATAGATGCCGCCGGTATGGTCGTTGATGTAGAAACCAAGACCTGATTTACGATAGTTTATGCCATAAACTACACCACCGATGATGCAATGTACATTGTTGGAATCAGCAACAAAAGTAGTTTGGTCTTCGCCATGAATAGTTACGATTTGGTAGAAAGGCAAGCCTGGAAGAACAGAATCGCTCAACAGAATGGTGAGTGCAAACAGTGAATCGGAACGCAATTGCAAGCCGGCAGAAGGGTTACGCAAACTGAAGTTGAACACTTCGTCGCCTTCCGGAATGGCATCATCTGTAACCGGGATGGATACGGTTGCAGATGTAGCACCTGCATTGAAAGTTGCGGTAGCGCTGGTAAAGTTACCGATATCAGCACCGGAGCCACCGTTAGGAGAACCAGTATAAACCACGTCAACTGTTTTTGTGGAACTGGCTGCCTGATTCAGGAAGATGGTGAGGGTATAGTTACCGCTGTTTTCGGCAACGGAGGCAGCAGCAGCCCCTACACCAGCGGTAGTATCGGCAGGAGGTGCGCAAGGCGTCATGGTGTGCATCCCTAAGTTTGCGAAATAGTTAACCGGGTAAGCCGTCCAACCCAATTTAGCTGTGGCCCAGTTCACATCGCCTTCCTGAATGGAGGCTTTGCGGATCAGCGTATTGTCTTTGGTATCGGCAGTGTCAACGGTCCATACGGCACTATCGCGGCGGATACCGATTACATCTATAGTATCTACACCGGAAACCAGTACTTCGGCATCATCGCCATTGAAATTCATATTACCGGAAAGCATTTGCGCTTTCAAACGGATATTAACAGAGTCAGCCTGAGGGTGTGCGATCACAAATGTACCTGAAGGCGCAATGGTGCCGGAAAGTACAGTAGTGCTGGATGGCGTTTGTGCGCCATTGCGGAATTGTAAAATTTTGTAGGTAGAAAGGTTTACAGGAACGGTAGTAGGGTTATAAATTTCAAGCGCCTTGTTATTGCTGGTGCCTTCAATATATTCCGAGAAAAAAAGTTTAGTGCACGGTTGCGCCATCAGCTGAACAGCCGTTATAGCCAACATGCCAAGTAAAATAAAGTGTTTCTTCATATCGTATTTTTGAGTGCGTGAAAATACGGAAAACGCGCGAAAGTTCGTTAGCGGGATGTTAACAAATTATCAAGGTGCAATGAGGATAGCACGCGTAAAGTAGCGGCCATCGCTTTCCAGGCGAACCCAGTAATTTCCGGCTTGTAAATCGCTTATATTTAAAGTGATGTGTGTTGCGGAGGTGTATTGCACCGGTGCGTTACTAATTTCACCCAAACTGTTATATATGACTACTGAAGAAACCGCGGCGGGAGTTTCAATCTCCAGTATATCCTGAGCCGGTATTGGATATACCTGTATGTCGTTATCCGAAATTTCAGGCACACCTGAGATGCAGGCCTTAGTGAGCAGCGCTTTGAAATCAATACAATCGGCCCATTCCGGATGGTCGATAAACGGATTGCGGTTATGCTGACGGCTTACCACGTATTCGTGCCGGGTCAACTCCTCCTCGCTAACAGGGTCGGCACTATTCCATTGTTTCAGAAGGGCATCTACTTCGTCCGGGCCATGTGAAAGCAGATTCTGTAAAGCCCAGCTACCGTCGGTACCATTGTAGCAAATGATGGTGTACATCATGGCTCTGGCGGCATCACCTTTCGTGGTATTTTGCGGTTCGGCCACCGTAACATTCGAACTGTTCTTTCCTAACTTAAAATTCTGGTAGGAATAGGTAGTTGTGGCAACTGTTCCGTAAGCATAGTTCAAACGCGCATTATTAACATCGCCATTGGTAAGAAACAACATGTGGTAATCACTGCCCTCAGGGTAGTCGGTAATCGAACTGCCATAGGTGGCATATGTTCTCATCCAGCTTTTAGGCAAGGTGTGCTCCCGGTTGTAGTTAATGTTACCAATATTTAATGGCGGGGTATAGATATATTTTTCGCCGCTGTATTGACATTGAACAAATTCGCGGCCCAAGGTGGTGTCGTGACTGTAATATACATCGGCCAGATCGTACATGCCATTGAGATAATTCACCTGAGTATGCGGATGAATCAGATTGGTGAGACTGGTAATGAAGTTGCTACCGGGAACAATCGATCCGTAATAATTGCCCATTGAACTGCCCGCAGCCGTAACAGTACCGGTTAATGGTGCGGTTTGTTTATAATCAATAGAACTGCCGCTGCCGCTGTAGGCAAAAACTGAAAAGTGATAGGTATGATTCAATAAAACTTCACGAATCCAGATACTATCCGCAGTACCTACATAAGCTACTTTAGCATTTCCGATCCAAGTGCCTTTTTGGTAAACGGTGCCATCGGCAGGGGTGGAAGAAATATTTTGTTCGCTTTTCAACACCAGAAACCCATTTGCCACTACCGGGTTGAACTTAATTGCAAATCCCCACGCCTTTACTGCGCTTGACGAAAAATTGGTTGGGTTGGAAGCCGGTTCTGCTGCCGAAACGGTTAGGGCCGTTGTTAAGGTTAGGGTGGAAACGAGTGACCGTAAAATTCCACGCATAAAAAATCCGCCGGTTAAAAGACGGTTGACGAAGATAGACTTTCACCGGTAATTTTCTCATAGCAGCGTTTAACGGAATAGTATAGTGCAGCTTCGTATAAAAATTAATTTTGCCGCATGGTAACATCAGCAAGAACACTTCGCGCTGCCCGTGGAAATCAACTGTCATGTAAAGGTTGGGTTCAGGAGGCGGCTCTTCGTATGCTTTACAATAATTTGGATCCTGAAGTAGCCGAACGGCCTGAAGATTTGATTGTATATGGAGGTTTAGGAAAAGCTGCCCGCAACTGGGAGGCGCTTGAAAAAATTGTATCGTCGCTACAAAAATTGGAAGAAGACCAAACGCTTTTAGTGCAAAGCGGAAAACCGGTAGGTATATTGCGCTCACATAAAGATGCTCCTCGTGTGATTATTGCGAACAGCAATTTAGTAGGCAAATGGGCGAACTGGGAGCACTTTCGCGAACTGGAGCGAAAAGGGCTGATGATGTATGGTCAAATGACTGCCGGTAGTTGGATCTATATTGGATCACAGGGAATTGTTCAGGGAACCTACGAAACTTATTTGTCGTTAGCGCAACAGCATTTCAATGGCACTTTGAAGGGCACACTAAATGTAACAGCAGGTTTGGGCGGCATGGGCGGCGCACAGCCTTTGGCTATTACCATGAACGAAGGTGTGGCATTGGTGGCCGAAATGGAAGAATGGCGGATCAAAAAGCGTATTGAAACCAGATATCTGGATGAAATGTTCACTAATATTGATGAAGCGATTGATCGCTCGTTGGCTGCTAAGGCCGCAAAGGAGGCCGTTTCAATTGGCGTGAAGGCTAATGTTGTAGATCTGCTTCGGCGTTTAATTGAACGAAACATTGTGCCCGATACGCTTACTGACCAAACCTCGGCTCATGACGAGCTGATCGGATATTTTCCTGATGGCCTGAGTGTAGAACAAGCAAATGCCCTTCGCGAATCCAATCCTGAAGAATATGTGAAACGTTCGCTTGACACTATGGCCATTCATGTGGAATATATGATTGAATTGCAAAGCCGCGGCGCTATTACGTTTGATTACGGCAATAACTTACGCGGGCAGGCTAAGGATAAGCGCGGAGTTAAAAATGCCTTTGCTTTTCCGGGATTTGTTCCGGCGTATATTCGTCCGCTGTTTTGCGAAGGCAAAGGTCCATTTCGCTTTGTGGCGTTGAGTGGCGATGAGCAGGATATTTTCGCCTGCGATGAAAAATTGAAAGAGTTATTTCCTGAAAATAAGGGCTTACATCGGTGGTTGAAAATGGCCAAAGAAAAAATTGCATTTCAGGGACTTCCTGCCCGGATTTGCTGGTTGGGCATGGGAGAGCGGGAAATTGCCGGCCTGGCGTTCAATCAAATGGTTAAAGATGGCATTTTGAAAGCGCCTATAGTAATTGGCCGCGATCATCTGGATACCGGAAGCGTAGCTTCTCCAAACCGTGAAACCGAAGCCATGATGGATGGTAGCGATGCGGTGGCCGACTGGCCGATCCTGAACGCGTTGATCAATACGGCCGGTGGCGCCAGTTGGGTGAGCTTTCACCATGGCGGTGGTGTTGGAATGGGATATTCGCTTCACGCAGGAATGGTGATAGTAGCAGATGGAACAGAAGACGCGCACCGTCGCCTCAGCCGGGTGCTGCACAACGACCCCGCCATGGGAGTTATACGGCATGCCGATGCAGGTTATGAAATTGCCAAAGCTACATCCAGTAAATTTGGGTTAGATATTTGAAATGTATAAAGCAGTTCGCGCGTTACTCATTAAGGATGTGCTTATCGAATGGCGCAACCGCTATGTGCTTGGGGGAATGGTGTTATACGTATTCTCAAGCGTGCTGCTCATTTACTTTTCGCTGCAATACAATAACTCTCTGCGTTCGCTTTCCCCCGTAGTATGGAGCATGCTGTTCTGGCTTATTGTGCTCTTCAGTAGTTTGAATGCTATAGCCAATAGTTTTTTCCGCGAACCTGAGGGACGTTCGTACTATTATTATTATCTAACTACACCGCAGGCTATTATTCTGGCACGGATGTGCTATAATTTTTTGTTTACCCTGCTGCTCAGTTCATTGGCCTTTTTAGTTTTTACGGTGATGATTGGTAGTCCGGTCACGCATTCCGGCTTATTTTTTATAACGGTTTTACTTGGAGGAACCAGTTATTCTTTTCTTTTCACACTAATGTCGGCAATTGCGTCCAGAGCCGGCGGCAATGCCACGCTCATAGCAGTTTTAGGATTTCCTATCATTATTCCGTTACTGATATTTATCACCAAATTAAGTGCTGCATCCATAGCGGAAGGCGCTATCACGCCTGCATCGCTTCAGCATATTGGGTTGCTTTCTGCCCTTGATGTGATGCAATTGATTTTAGCCTATATACTGTTTCCCTATATTTGGCGCGACTAATAAAACCGTGCATTCATGTTGGCATTACTAAAAAAATCGTGGTGGAAATATATCGGAGTGGTGCTTCTAATGTATGTGCTGATAGGTGGGATGTTGGTGCCGCTGGGTCCGGGTATCACTAAAGTGAATCCCGATCATCTTCCCGCTGATATTCCGTTGAAAATTGAGCTTACAGGTTATAACACCCATTTTCTTTCCGGCGGTAATCTTCAGGTGTTTTTTAAAGAAGGGGCGAACTACTTCAAACCGGATGATGTAAGTGTTCTATCCGAAACCACTTTAATGGTTCCATTCACGATGAACAGTACGCAATTTCATTACGCTTCGGTTCCTGCCCTTGATGTGATTGTGAACGATGATTTAGATGGCAATGTTACGCTTCGGGAAGGTTTGGTGCTTTCCAAAGAAACTATTGATACCGCCCGAAATGGCGCTGAAGCCAAAGCCATAACTCCTGAAGTAAAGCATAATAAGTTTCAAAGCTTTGCTTTTCCCTATCGCGAAATCCTGTATCAAAGCATTCGCAATACATTCTATCACGTGCCCATGTGGTTTGGAATGCTCTTAATACTTTTAATCTCAGTGGCTTTCAGCATACGATTTTTAATGAATGAAAATCCGATAGACGACATCATTGCTTCGGAAGCAGTGAATGTGGGATTGCTGTATGGCGTTCTTGGCCTGTTAACCGGAATGATGTGGGCTACTTTCACCTGGGGCGAACCATGGCCAAACGATCCTAAGCTCAATGGCGCCGCCATGGGCGTAATGATTTACTTTGCGTATGTGATCTTGCGCGGCAGTATGGATGATGCCGTAAAACGCGCCCGTATCAGCGCTGTGTACAATATTTTTGCAGTCGTATTCTTTGTGGCCTTTATTTTTATTGTGCCACGCCTTACCGATTCGCTCCATCCCGGAAATGGCGGAAATCCTGCTTTCTCGAAATATGATTTGGATAGCAGGCTGCGTCTGTTTTTTTATCCGGCAGTTATCGGCTGGGGTATTCTATCCTTTTGGATCTTGAGTATTCGCGTGCGTATCAAAATGCTGGAACGCAAGATTATCGCTTAGTGCAAATCAGGTGAATATCTAAGCCTGCCGCGCACTTTCCAATTCGCTACATTTGTAACATGCAGCAGTACCACGCACTTCTCCAGCATATTCTCGATCATGGAACTTATAAGGAAGACCGCACCGGAACGGGAACCTATAGCGTTTTCGGCTATCAGATGCGATTCGATCTCAACCAGGGTTTTCCATTAGTGACTACCAAAAAGCTGCACACTAAAGCGATTATACATGAATTGCTTTGGTTCCTTATGGGGGAATCCAATATTCGTTATTTGTGCCAGAACGGTGTTCGGATATGGGATGACTGGCCTTATGCCGCTTACAAAAAAAGCGCGGAGTTTAATGGCGAAACCATGAAGGAATTTGCCGTAAGGGTAGCCGAAGATGAAGCCTTTGCGAAACAGTGGGGCAACCTGGGCCCGGTTTATGGTGTGCAATGGCGCAACTGGAAAGGTGAGGCCGGCACTTCTTATGATCAGATCGCCGACCTCATTTCACAGATAAAGAATAATCCCGATTCCCGAAGGCTTCTTGTAAGTGCGTGGAACGTACCTTACATCAGTGCGATGGCATTACCTCCTTGCCACACCATGTTTCAATTCTATACGGCAGTTGACGCCGCAACCGGAAGAAGAAAACTAAGTTGCCAGCTTTATCAACGCTCTGCGGATGTGTTTTTGGGTGTGCCTTTTAACATTGCTTCTTACGCACTGCTAACGCAAATGATAGCTCAGGTTTGTGATATGGATTGTGGCGATTTTGTGCATACCTTGGGCGATGCGCACCTGTACAGCAACCACATCGAGCAAGCCAAGTTGCAATTAAGCCGAACACCCAGGCCTCTTCCGAAAATGGAGTTGAACACTGAGGTGAAAAGTATTTTTGATTTCAAGTACCATGATTTCACTTTAACGGCTTACGATCCTTATCCTTCCATAGCTGCTGAAGTTGCCGTTTAATGATATGGCGGTGAAATTGTACAGAAACCTCTGCGCCGGAGTGGCAGAAGCCTTGCTTGAAATTTTTCATTACCATCGTCATGCCCCTCAAGTGGTAGAGATATTCCTAAACCAGAATAAAAAATGGGGCGCCCGCGATCGCAATTTTGTAGCCGGATCGGTTTATGAATGTGTGCGATTCTATCGCCGGTATTGCTTTATGGCCGGTATTGAAAAAATCGAACAACTTCAGGATGCCTGGCTCCTTATTGCCGCTCATCTTTTCCATCAGCAAATTCCTCTTCCTGAATGGGAGGAATTTCATTCTGTTTCCATTCAGGAAATGACCGGGCGATTACAGGAGGCTCAAAACAACACCGCCATTTTGGAATCTGTTCCCGACTGGCTTTATCAATTGGGTGAATCGGAGCTGGGGAACTCCTGGAACCGGCAACTGCATGCCCTGAACGAACCGGCAAAATTATGCCTTCGCATTAATACCTTAAGAAGCAACCGCCGCGAAGTGGAGACATTTCTTCTAGCTCAGGAAGTTCCATTTTCATCTTCGCCTCTGGCACCCGATAGTTTGGTTGTAGAAACCCGAAAAAATATACGGTCCTGGGAAATCTATCAGAACGGGTCGATCGAAATTCAGGATGTAGGTTCTCAACTAATTGTGCCGCTGCTTCATGCTGAAAAAGACCAAGTGATTATTGATGCCTGCGCCGGAGCAGGTGGAAAGAGTTTGCAGTTGGCTGCCGCTATACAAAATGAAGGTCGCATTCTGGCATTTGATATTCATTCCAACAAGCTCGATGAACTTGACAGGCGCGCCCGGCGCGCCGGGGCTTCGTGTATCACCGCGCATCTTTCTAAACCGGAACTTATTGAGAAATGGAAAGGACAAGCCCACCGCCTGCTGATAGATGCGCCATGTAGTGGTTTAGGCACTATTAAACGCCATCCTGATCTGAAATGGAAATTGACGCCTGATTTCATTCAAACTATAAAAAGCACACAGCGTCAAGTGCTCGAAATGTATGCGCCGCTGCTTCGAAACAAAGGAATTCTGGTTTACGCCACTTGCAGTATTCTTCCATCAGAAAATGAACAACAGGTGGCATGGTTTCTTGAACAACATCCTGATTTTAGCAAGATCGACGAACTCATTCTTCGTCCTGATGAAACCGGATTCGATGGCTTTTATGCCTGCGCCCTGCAACTTAACCAATAGCGCCGCGCTTCCCCATTTCAATTGCCTCCATCTTTGTGATTTTTCCGTCATCGAGCGTAAATCGCAATGCGGTTTTTATAGGGTGAAACCCATGAATACCGGCAGCTCCGGGATTTAACACCATCATATTCTCACAAAAAGGGTCGCGCATTACCCTCAGAATATGCGAATGGCCGCAAACAAAAATATCGGGTTTCACCTCGCCGATTAACCTTTTTGCCCTTGGTGAATAGTGCCCGGGATAACCGCCAATATGAGTAATCAAAACCTTCAGGCCTTCCAATTCAAAAATCAGATCTTCCGGGAATTCCGATCGGATAATCCTATCATCAATGTTACCGAAAACGGCCCGCAAGGGTTTAAACGATTTCAAACTGTCGGTAATCGCTAGTGAACCAATATCACCGGCGTGCCAGATCTCATCTACTTCTGTAAAATGCTCGAAAATCTTAGGCTCCAGAAAGCCGTGCGTATCGGAAAGAAGACCAACCTTCTTCATTTTTTCTAAATTGTTATTTTCACCATCTCAAAATATGGCCATGCGCAAATTTACGTTTCTGATTTTATCTGTTGCCCTTATCGCTACCTCTTCCTGCAAAAAGGCCTGTGTGGTTTGTAAGGCGGTGAACGATAAGCAGGTTTTGGTAAATCAATCCAATACCGTTTGCGAAGCTAATCCGAACCGGAAAAATTTTGAAGACCGCTATAAAGAGCAGTTCAAAAGTCTAACGGTTACCTGCACGGAGTCAGAGTAATTGACCACGGTTTTCCGCTACCTGTTTCTCATAATCGGTGATCAGCCAATAATACCAGGCTACACCTATAATGTATAGCACTACAGTAATGAAAATGATATTGCTGTAAGCAATGTCGCTTTCACGCAAAATGGCGAAGATCTTAGCGCTTGCAAACCAACTGCCGCTCCATATTGCTGCTGTTATGGCCGAAATCATCTCCCTGTTGTTCTCACCTACATAGTTCATGGTCAACTCCGAAGTCATTGGTGCGGCTATACTCATCAAGGGTTGCCGAACAATAAAAAAGAACGCCGCCAACCAACCGGCCCAACGCCAGTCTTTATACCATTCCGTAGTGCCCAATGCGAATAATACGCCAATCGCCATCACCTGGAAAACAGTAATCGACCATTTGTAGCCATAACGGTTCTTGATTTCCGGAATCAATATGCTGCCAAAAGCTACTAACATAAAGGCCACCGTATTCATTAATGAAAAGCCCTGTGAGCCTATGTTGTGAACGTTTTTGAAGAACAGGTTGATGAATGGAATCGTAAATCCTGCACCAAATGCGATAAGGAAAGTAGGCACCAGCGCCTTGAAAATGATCGGCCAATCGTAATCTTCATGAAAGTTGCGCAACGGAATGCGCGACCCCAAATTCTCATGGTGCGGCAATTTCATTACAAAATAAATTCCCATCGCTCCAATTACCGAATACAGAACCAGCAAGTGCTCCACGTTGAAGAACGGATGCAGTTTGGGCAATACATAATTGAACAATCCGCAAATGATGATGGTGAAATTTCCGGCGGCAAAAAACAAGGCGATCGATGCCGTTTCAGATTGCTTTTTGCCGTTCAGTAAAATGTAAGGCATCACCAAAATTTGCAACAACGAAAACGCTACACCCCAAACGGCCATCAGCAAACGTATCAGTTCGGTATTTTTTAAATGCACAGCTAGTATCAGTAGCAAAGCCACCACCGGCGCACTCACCGAACCGGCCAGCATAATAGGTTTTAGCCTTTTGCCTTTTACAAAAATGGCCAAAGGCATTGAGCACAGCAGCACAGTTAAATAGCGGTTGCCGGCCATCGAAGTAATTTCAAAATCGCGGAAACCGGCATCCAGCATCAAAAAGTTCAACAATAGCGTAAATGCCGCATTAATGATTTGCAGAAATACATCTGCCAGCACCAAATTGATGACCGCCTCACTGATTTGACGATATGGATGCAGAATTTTTCGCACCGGTCAAAAATAGTATTTCACCCCAACCCGCATGCTCGCGAAGTTTCAGCACCTCACTCTCATCTCTCATCTTTCAACTCTCATCTAATTATGGCGGCTTACGGGCTTTGCGTGGCTCCGCTATCGCTGCGGTGCTTCGTTACACTACGCACTGCCGCCGAAGGCGGCACCACTCCAATCCCTGCCGCAGGCAGCCGGCCGTTTTTTCCCAAACTACATCATTTTTGATTCAACATACCGTATAACGGCACCCAAATCTCCTGGCGAGAACCATTCGTATGCACCATCTTTTTTGAACCAGGTCATTTGACGCTTGGCATACTGCCGGGTGTTCTGCACAATTAACCCCACAGCTTCTTCTAAAGTGCATTTATCTTCTAAAAAATCAAACAATTCGGTGTAACCAACGGTACTAAGTGCATGCAGATTTTTGTGTAAGTACAACCCTTTCACTTCTTCCAGTAATCCCGCTTTCATCATCTGGTTCACACGTTCGGCTATCCGCAAGTTCAATTCTTCTCTTGGCAATGTTAAACCCACACGAATTACTTCAAATGGCCGTTCCGCCTTTTTGCCGATTCGTTGTTCGCTGTATTTCTTTCCGGTGGTGAAAATGATTTCCAGACCGCGTTTCAGCCGCGCCGGATTTTTTTTATCAACCACAGCAAAATATTCCGGATCCAATCGCTCCGTTTCTTGCTGCAGCCACTCCAGCGTTTGACTGTTCAAAAAGTTTCTGACCGTCCATAACTGATCATCGTCTGTTTTTTGAAAAGAATCAAAACCGTTACAAACGCCATTGATGAAAAGACCGGAACCGCCCGTGATTACAGCAATAGAATGCTGCTTGAAATAGCCTTCTAAGAAATGCAGCACTTCTGCCTCATATTTTCCGGCGCTGTAATTTTTGGTGTGTATCGAAAGGTTATTTACAAAATGATGCGGAACTGCCGCAAGTTCATTGGGTGTGGGTTTGGCCGTTCCTATTTCCATTTCCCGGTAAAACTGCCGCGAATCGGCTGAAACAATTTCAGCACGAAAATATTGTGCCAAATCAATAGCCAAAGCCGTTTTCCCAACTGCTGTGGGGCCCGCAATTACAATCAGATATTTTTTAGAGGGTTTTGCTTCTGCCATAATCAACGTTCGCTTTTGCTGCCTGCTTCGTGCCACGCCGTGCTAACTACGGTATCCTTGGTAGAATTTTCCATCAAATCGGTAGAGTCTTTCATCGCATTTAAGATGGAATTTATTTGTTCATCACTAAGTTCATTAAGTGGCTTCTCGTTCTTCAAGGCATTGAAAAATGATGTGGAGTCACCACCATAATAGGTTTTGTGCTCCATACAACCTGAAAATCGCAGCATTTGAATGAACACAAAAAGTATAAATGGCAAAGTTCGGAACCAATTCGATTCGGTGGTAGTTGTTGGCGGGCTATAATAACGCCGCTGATAGGGCGGAGGTTCATACCGCCTTTCGTAGGTGGTTTGCCGGTAGTGCTGATAAGGCGTTTCCGGTTCGGGCGCACGGTATTTTCTGGTGAAATCGTAATTGCTCTTTTGAGTGCTGTCGGAAAGTACATTGTAAGCTTCTGTGATCTCTTTGAATTTCGCTTCTGATTCAGCCGAACCCTGGTTACGGTCAGGATGGTGACGTGCTGCCAACCGCCGGAAATTTTTCTTGATTTCCATTTCGGTGGCGTTTTCTGAAACCTCAAGTATTTTATAGTAGTCTTTCAAAGGCGCGCAAATATAGCGGATTGTTAGGCTTCCATACATTTTGCCCCTTTCTACACGGTAAAATAACTGTAAACTGCGTTATCTTCTGTGCAGTTCACAATTTCAAGACTTTTAACGCGTAACGCTTCCTGTTGAAATACGTATCTTAGCCCATATGGATGGACCGGCCCTTTTAGTTGATCTGGAAGCAGAAAAAAAAGTAATTCTGAAACATTACCGCTCATTGTTGCGGTCACTTCGTAATTCAATTACGGTTCAGGATAAGAAAAATATTCGCGAGGCATTTGACCTGGCCATGGAAAGCCATAAGGAGATGCGTCGCAAATCAGGCGAACCGTATATCCTTCATCCGCTTGCCGTTGCCGAAATCGCCAGTAAAGAAATGGGGCTCGACGTTACTTCCATCATCTGCGCGCTGCTTCATGATGTGGTTGAAGATACAGATGTTACGCTTGAAGACATTGAAGGGCATTTCAATAAGGAAGTGGCCAAGATTGTGGATGGACTTACCAAGATCAGCGGTGTGTTCGATATGAATTCTGCAACAGCTTCTATACAGGCTGAAAATTTTAGAAAATTGTTGCTCACCCTGAACGATGACATACGGGTGATCCTTGTAAAACTGGCCGATCGATTGCACAATATGCGCACGCTTGATTCGCTGAAACGGGAAAAGCAGTTGAAGATAGCCAGTGAAACTTCTTTCTTATATGCGCCTTTGGCGCACCGTATGGGTCTTTACAATATTAAAACGGAATTGGAAGACCTTTCACTTAAATTCATGGAGCCGGAAACGTACAAGGAAATTGCACGCCGGTTGGCAGAAACCAAACGCGAACGTTCTAAATTTATCAATGATTTTATTCGTCCGTTGAAAGAAATGCTGGAAAAAAAGCATTTCAATTTTGAAATCTACGGACGTCCGAAGTCTATCTATTCCATTTACAATAAGATCAAAAACAAAGGCGTTCCATTCGATGAGATTTACGATTTGTTTGCTATTCGTATTATTCTTCATTCCACGCCTGAAATGGAAAAAGCAGATTGCTGGTCGGTGTATTCCACCATTACTGACGTTTATCGCCCCAGCCCGGAGCGCTTGCGCGATTGGCTTTCCAATCCCAAAACCAATGGCTACGAGGCATTGCACACTACAGTAATGAGCGCCAGTGGTAAATGGGTGGAAGTGCAAATCCGAACCGATCGGATGCATGAAATTGCTGAAAAAGGTTTTGCTGCACATTGGAAGTACAAGGAAAATAGCGCCGATTCCGCTTTGGATGAATGGTTGGAAAAGATTCGGGGTGTATTAAGCAATACCGATAGTAACGCCCTGGATGTTGTGAACGACTTTCGTCATGAATTATTAAGCGACGAAATCTTTGTGTTCACGCCTAAAGGCGATTTGAAGCGGGTCCGCAAAGGCGCAACAGCACTGGATTTCGCTTTCGAAGTGCACTCTGAGATTGGGAAAAAATGTATAGGTGCCAAAGTAAATACCAAACTGGTACCGCTAAGTCATAAATTGAAGAATGGCGATCAGGTAGAATTATTGACTTCAAACAAACAGCATCCTAATGAAGATTGGTTGAGCTATGTGCAAACGGCCAAAGCGCGATCCGTAATTAAGCAATCGCTTAAAGAAGAAAAACGCAATGTAGCGCTTACCGGTAAGGACGACTTGGAAAAGAAGATGAAGGCGTTGAAAATGGAAATCAATGAAACCAATGTGCAATTGATTTGCACCTATTTCAAGATGATTTCCTTCATGGATCTTTACTATGCCATAGCCACTAAAGCAATTCCGGTGAACGAACTGGGAAAACTGGAAGTGATTGCCGGGAAAATCAAATTGCCCAAAACTCCGGTGCAAGGTGAGGCCGCACCCAGTAATATGGATGAAGCGGTTCGTGAAGCCTTAAAGAAGAACGCTGAATTACTCATTATGGGTGAAACCAGCGATAAAATCGATTATAAGTTTGCGCCCTGCTGTAATCCGGTTCCGGGTGATGATGTTTTTGGTTTTCTTACGGTGGGCGAGGGGATTAAAATTCACCGTACCAATTGCCCAAATGCGGTGCAGTTGATGGCGAAGTACAGCTACCGTATTGTAAAAACGAAATGGACTAAGCAGCATAACATCGCCTTCCTTACAGGAATTAAAATCAATGGTATTGATGACGTTGGTCTGGTAAATAAAATCACCAATGTAATTACCGGACAAATGAACCTGAACATGCGTTCCGTTTCGTTCGATAGTGAGGACGGAATTTTTGAGGGAAATATTATGGTTTATGTTCACGATACTACCGAACTGGACGATCTGATTTCTCGTTTATCATCTCTGGAAGGTATTTTGAGTGTAGAACGTTACGATACCGAATCGAGATAAGCACATAAAAAAAGGAGTGGTTTCCCACTCCTTTTAAATTTTATTCATCAAACTGTTTAAACCGCGTCAGCTTTTTTCACAGTAGGCTTAGTAAACTCCAGCTTATCCTTTTCAGGAGCCAAATCAACGGTAAACGTATCGCCGCCTTTTGCACCGGTTTTCAGAATTTCTTCGGCCAAAGGATCTTCAATATATTTTTGAATGGCGCGGTGCAGTGGCCGTGCACCAAAAGCCGGGTCATAACCTTTTTCTGCCAGAAAACCTTTGGCATCATCTGTTAATTCAACGTTATAGCCCAATGTGTTCAATCGTTTCAGCACATCGCGAAGCGCTATGTCGATAATCTTAATGATCGATTCTTTTTCAAGTGCGTTGAAAATGATCACATCATCGATACGGTTAAGGAACTCTGGTGCAAACGTGCGTTTCAAGGCTTTCGATATTACATTCTTCGAAAGTTCATCGCTGTTCTCGCTGCGTGTTTTCGTTGCAAATCCAACGCCGGTACCAAAGTCTTTCAGATCCCTCGCTCCGATGTTTGATGTCATAATGATGAGGGTATTCTTGAAGTCTACCTTCCGGCCCATGCTGTCAGTTAGAATACCATCGTCAAACACCTGCAATAAAATATTGAATACATCGGGATGTGCCTTTTCGATTTCGTCTAAAAGCACCACACTATAAGGTTTGCGGCGTACTTTTTCGGTAAGCTGCCCGCCTTCTTCATAACCAACATATCCCGGAGGAGCGCCCACTAAACGACTTACACTAAACTTCTCCATGTACTCGCTCATGTCGATTCGTATCAGGGAATCTTCGCTATCGAAAAGATAACGTGCAATGGCCTTTGCCAATTCCGTTTTCCCTACGCCGGTTGGCCCAAGGAAAATGAACGTACCAATGGGTTTCTTCGGATCTTTCAATCCCACTCGGTTGCGTTGAATCGCCTTTACCACTTTAGCCACGGCATCATCCTGCCCAATCACCGAACCTTTCAAATCAGCGCCCATGGTCAATAACTTGCTGCTCTCCGTTTGTGCCACTTTGCTTACCGGAATGCCGGTCATCATGGCCACTACTTCGGCAATATCTTCTTCACCTACTGGATAACGAGCGTTCTTGGAGTCTTCGTCCCAGGTGTTTTTAGCGCGTTCCAGTTCTTCCAGCAAATTTTTCTCTTTGTCACGTAAACGCGCTGCTTCTTCGTACTTCTGCGATTTTACAACCTGATTTTTTTCAACCTTAATATCCTCCACCTGCTTTTCAAGTTCTACAATATTTTTTGGAACGTGAATGTTTTTCAGGTGTACGCGGGCGCCTACTTCATCCAGCACATCAATGGCTTTGTCGGGGAAAAATCGGTCGGTAATGTAGCGGCCACTTAATTTTACGCAGGCATCAATGGCGTCGGTCGAATATTCTACGCTGTGATATTCTTCGTACTTTGGTTTGATGTTAGTTAAGATTTGAACCGTTTCATCGGCACTTGGCGGATCGATGATTACTTTCTGAAAGCGGCGATCGAGCGCGCCATCTTTCTCAATGAACTGGCGATATTCATCTAATGTAGATGCACCTATACATTGCAGTTCGCCACGAGCTAAAGCCGGTTTGAAAATGTTGGATGCATCTAAGGAACCTGTAGCGCCTCCGGCGCCCACTATGGTATGAATCTCGTCAATAAAAAGAATCACATCGCGATTCTTTTCCAATTCGTTCATGATGGCCTTCATGCGTTCTTCAAACTGCCCGCGATACTTAGTTCCGGCAACCAAGGCTGCCATATCCAGCATCACGATGCGCTTTCCAAACAATACACGCGAAACTTTTTTCTGAATGATGCGCAACGCCAGGCCTTCCACCACAGCCGTTTTTCCCACTCCCGGCTCGCCAATCAAAATAGGATTATTCTTTTTTCTTCTGGATAGAATTTGAGAAACCCGCTCAATCTCTTGTTCGCGACCCACTATCGGGTCTAGTGTTCCTTCTTCGGCAGCTAAGGTCACATCACGGCCAAAATTGTCGAGTACCGGAGTCTTCGATTTCGTATTCGCGCCTTTTTTGGCCGGTGGCTGATTGCCGAATGTCCGTCCTTTGTCATCATCATAAGCGTCATCGTCCGATTCGCCGGGCATCGATGACCGTGGCGATTCCGGAGTTTCCTTGGAATCGTTTTGAACGAATTCTACTTCCGCCTTAAAAATATCATAGGTAACATCATACTTATTGAGTATTTGTGTAACGATGTTGTCCTTATTCTTTAAAATAGAAAGTAACAAATGTTCGGTGCCAATAACGTCGCTTTTCAACACCTTAGCTTCCAACACGGTAATCTTTAGAATTTTCTCGGCCTGCTTGGTAAGCGGCAGCGAATTGGGGTTGTGAATGGTTTTTGTTGTTTTTTCCTTTATGGAATCTTCTATGATTTTGCGCAACATCACCGTATCCACTTCCAGTGAGCGCAGGGTTTTAATGGCCAGGCATTCGCCATCACGAATCAATCCGAGTAATAAGTGTTCGATACCAATAAAGTCGTGCCCCAGGCGAAGTGCCTCTTCGCGGCTAAAGGAAATTACTTCCTTGACTTTCGGTGAGAATTTTGCTTCCATGTCTATTGTTTGTCAAATACCAATCCAATTTTGATTCAGTGCCAATTTGTCAAGCCACAGCTTTTTTGCCCTGCTTAACAAAAGAATGCCTGATGAAATTCTAAAATAGCAAATCTCCGCGCTGCAGCGGTATTTTAACTAAATGCTAGTTATACAACGGAAATGGACGGGCGAATGTTTTTTAGGGCAGCTTCTGGAAAAAAATCAGTATGACTATATTCCCATACATTTTTGATAGCAAAACCACAGCTTTTGGTAAAAGTAATTGAGGTTTTGCTTGACTTTTTTTGCTTAAAGTATAGTTTTGCCCGGAATTTGGCATGATTTCTTCTGAAAGCCTGCCCGTTAACTGCCCTAGCTTCAAAAATATTTCAAATGAAACAGCGCTTTACCGCAGCTCGATTAAGTTTTGTAAAAGTTCTTTTTATCCTCGCCTTTTTGGCGGGCGCCCAAATGGCGTTTTCACAATGCTCCATTCCTTTTCCGAAGGGCGATACCGCATCTACATTGCGGAACGTGGCCACTGATGTGAATATTGGCAGGAATGACGTAGTATATAATGGAAGCAGCATTAAACTGGCACCGGATACTATTTATATTACTCAGGCTCCGCTGCATGGAACGGTTTCCTTTGTGAATGATTCCGTTATTCATTATGTACCGGCGGCCGGATTTGTGGGTCATGATATTTTTGTTTACAAGGTTTGTAATAACTGCGGTAACTGTGCCGAAGCGTATGTAGATATATATGTAGCGCCCTACTGCCCGGCCCCAAATGCTGCCAATGATGCCTTTCAGGTGTATAATAACGTACCCGGAATGCTTCCTGTTCTCGCAAATGATGTCAATATTGCCGGTGGAACACTCACCACTACTCTACTTTCTCAACCATCACATGGTAGTGTAACCGTAGCTAATGGTGTGGTTACCTTTACAGGCGATAATAGTTATGTAGGTGCCGATACTTTTGTTTATGCGATCTGCAATACCTGCCCTGGAACACTATGCGATACCGCCATGGTGGTGCTGAATGAACTGACTTGCGTAGGTGTAGTGGCCGCTGACGATAACCTGAATTTAAATCAACAACAGTCACAAACCGTTAACGTTTTGGCTAACGATGCCAATACGAGCGGTTTCGGCACGGCCGTAATTAGTATTCTGAATCAACCTCGTTTTGGTGGTTCTGCATCAGTTTCAGGAAACAGTATTAAATATAATGCAGGGATCAACGGCTTTGGATTAGATACCATTCGCTATAGTGTTTGTACCGACTGCGGATGCGATACTGCTTCGCTGCTGGTGGTGGTGAATCAGGCGCCTTGCAGTAAGCCAAAAGCCTTTGCTGACATTTATTATAGCGGCTATTCAATTACCTGCCCAAGTACTTATAATGTATTGAAGAATGATATTATTCCTATTAATGGCGGCACTTTGACGGTTACTTTGGTTCAGAATCCGGCTCATGGAACGGCCTCGGTTTCTAATAATAATATTGTTTACACTGTAACCGATTCCACTTTTGCAGGATCCACCGATCTTATTCGCTATTCAGTGTGCAATCAATGCTTCTGCGATACGGGAACCCTTAGCATCAACATCACTAATGCGCCATGCAACGGGCTGAATCCAATAGTAAATAAGGATACCGCTTACGTTTGCCGCAATCGCTCGGTAGATATTAATGTGATTGCAAATGATTTTGATCCGGAAGGAACAGTAGTGGTGCTAAGCGATTCCAATACCAACGGAGTGATTGGTCTGCCGGCCCATGGAACCGTTGCCAAGTTAGATTCAACTTCCTACAACTACCGTCCTGATGCCGGTTTTACAGGTCATGATTTCTTTACCTATGTAGCCTGCGATAATGGATTCCCTAAATTATGTAACCTCGCACGTGTTGACGTATTCGTAAACCCTTGTACCGAACCGCCTGTAGCTCAAGATACCGTTCGCGTTACCTTCCCTGAGGATTCAAGTGTAACCCAGTGTATTCAATATACTGATGTGAACGGTTATCTGGTAAGAATCACTTCCATTTACCCTGCCTCAATTGATACGGTGACTTCATTGAGCAATCAGTTCGGAACCAGCCCATGCGTTAGCATTGTTCCTCCGGCTAATTATAATGGTCAGGAAATAGTGCACGTTATCATCTGCAACGAAAATCCTACCTGCGATACTACAGTGATGATCATCAAGGTGACCCCAAGAAATGATCCGCCAACTGCGGTGGATCAGGTGCTCAATTACCACTGGGAAGGTTGCTACAATACCAATATTCTGGCTTTGGGTAATGATATTGATGCAGGTGATTCTCTTCATGTTTCCGCTTTTGATAGTGTGACGGCTCACAACGGCCATGTTACCCAATTAGATGATAGCTTATTCTGTTACACACCCGATTCATCGTTTAGCGGTGTTGACACGATCCATTATACCATTTGTGATCTTGCCGGCGCTTGCGTTTCTAAATCGGTGATTGTTATTGTTCCGGTGAATGCGCGTGACGACAACCGGACCACCAATCAGGAGCAAAGTATTTCGATTGATGTGCGCTCAAACGATACCCGAAGCGGGAACGACGAGCTGAGCATATGCGAACAACCTAAGCACGGTACCGTTACTGTGGAAAACGGCGGAATTACTTATGTGCCGGCTGATGATTATCCATATGATCCCTATACCGATAATTTGATTGGTATTGGTGTCGATTCATTCTGCTATACCTTATGTAAGACCGATGCGGGTGTAAAAACATGCGATAACGCCATGGTTCGAATTGTGATTAATCCTAAACCAAAGTTTGTAATACCGGAAGGATTTTCTCCAAATGGCGATGGCAAGAACGATAAATTCGTGATTCCTTCAGCCGAGGAATATCCAAAATCGCAAATGATTGTATTTAACCGTTACGGACAAGAAGTTTGGCGTAACGACGGCGAAGGGTATCAAAATGATTTTGATGGAACCTGGAAGCGTAATAATGAACCACTTCCTGACGGGTCGTACTGGTACATTTTTAAATACAATGCCGATGGACTGAAAGACAAAGTAGGTTACATTGTATTACACCGTTAATTCAAAATTGATCAATCCTTTCAAACAAAATACATGAAGAAGTTTTTAAGCATACTTACCGCAGTGGTTATTGCCACCGGATCATTTGCTCAGCAAGATCCGCAGCATACCATGTACCGCTTCAATGGACTGATGTTCAATCCTGCTTATGCCGGTAGTCGCGAAGCGCTGAGTTTTGCGGCAATTTACCGCTGGCAGTGGGTGAATATACCCGGAGCTCCGCAAACCGGTTCCTTCTCGGTGCATTCGCCGTTGAAGAACAACAATATTGCATTGGGCCTTACTTTTGTAAACGATCGTTATACGGTAGTTCATACCAATAAACTGGAAGGAACATTCGCCTATCGTATTCCGGTTGGCAAATCTAAGCGTGTGAAAATTGCACTGGGCATTAGCGCAGGAGTAACTAATTACCGCGCTTCTTTAGCTGAAGTTGGCCTTACAGAAAGTGGAGATCCAAAGTTTCAAAGCAATATCAGCCTTTGGATGCCAAACATCGGCTTCGGTATTTATGCTTATGGCCAGAAATGGTTCGTAGGTGCTGCCGTTCCAAACCTTCTTCAAAATTCATTAGAAAAAAATGGAGAGGTATGGAAGCGTGGTATTGCTGACGCTCACCAATATCTTTCTTTAAATGCTTCAGCAGGTTACGCCTTCGATTTGGGCAAGAAGGTAAAATTTGCGCCTTCAGTATTCATGAAATATACGCCAAAACATGCGCCAATCAGTTTTGATTTCAATGCAAATTTCATTTTTATCGACAGGATTTGGCTGGGTGCCAGCTATCGTTTGAGCGATTCATATGGTTTTATGGCCGCTGTGAATATTACACCGCAATGGCGCGTGGGTTATGCGTACGACCTTACCGTATCAGCCCTCTCGAAAGGCACTACCGGCTCGCATGAAATCATGATGGGATACGATCTCGACTTTAATAAAAAACGCCTGGTTAACCCTCGTTACGTTCGTTATTTCTAAACTAATGGGGCTACGGCCTGGTAAACTTAAAAGCACTATGAATTTCAAAAAATACAGCATCGCGCTTCTGGCACTCGCCATAACTGTTGCAGGGTTCGCTCAAAATCCGAAAACCAAATCGGCCGATCGTTATTTCAAAGCATTTAATTTTTCTGAAGCGGCCGATGCCTATCGCGCTGCGATGAAGAAAAACCCGAATGATATGTCGATTAAAGAACGTTTAGCGCGTACTTATGTACTGCTCGACGATCACGTGAATGCTGAAGCTTTATATGGTGAAATCGTAAAGGTTCCGAATTCTCAGGCCATTAATAAATTGTATTACGGCCTCGAATTGCGCGCCAATGGCAAATACGATCAGGCCGCCGCTGCTTTTACAGAATATGCGCAAATTAATCCCGGCGATGGGCGCGGGAAAGAATTGGCTAATGGTGCTGATAAAATGACTGCTCTGGCCGTTGATAGTAAAGTGTTCACCATTTCGCCGCTGCCTAACATTAACTCTGCAGCTAATGATATGGGTGCCGGCTTCTGGAAAGATGGTATCGTTTTCAGCAGCAATAAAGGCCGCGGTGCCGCTGTACTTCGTACCGATGTTTGGACGGGCCGCAATTTCTATGAAATGTATGCTTCCAGCGGAGATAATGCCGGCCGTAAACTGAAAGGTGTAAATGGAAAATACCACGAAGGCCCGGCTACTTTTACCCCTGATGGCAAGGAAATGTACTTCACTCGCAGCAATTATGTGAAAAGCAAGGTTAAAAAAAGCAAGGACAAGATCGTTAAGCTAAAAATCATGCATGCCAATTGGAATGAGGCAAAAGGAAAGTGGGAAAATGTAACTGAAGTGCCTTTTAGCAACAACGAATATTCTGTGGGTCATCCTACTTTGTCGAAAGACGGCCGCCGGATGTTTTTCATGAGTGATATGCCGGGAGGATATGGTGAAACTGATTTGTATGTGAGCTATAAAGATGGAATCAATTGGGGGCCTCCAATTAATTTGGGTAAAAACGTGAATACCGCAGGTCGCGAAATGTTCCCGTTCATGGCTGAAGATGGAACGCTGTATTTTTCCAGCGATGCCCGCACCGGTTTAGGTGGTCTTGATATTTATTCTGCCAATTACAGCGGCGGCGAATGGAATGGCGTTCAAAATCTTGGCGCGCCGGTGAATACCAAAAGCGATGATTTTGGATTTATTATCGACGCTAAAAATGAAAATGGATATCTAACCAGCAATCGCGCCGGTGGAAAAGGGGAAGATGATATCTATAAATTCAAAAAAGAAGGAATCACCTTGTGCGGCACTGTTGTGGACGCTCGCTCAAATGCGCCGCTTCCGGGAAGTGAAGTAAAATTGTTCGAAGGAACGGAATTGAAAGCCACCAAAACTGCAGGCGCTAAAGGCGATTTCTGTTTTCAGGCATTGCCAAACAAATCGTACAAAGTAAATGCTACGCAGAAAGAGTATGAGCCGAATGGCACTTCCGTTACCACCGGGAAAGCCAATCAACAAGTTCAAATTCCGTTGAGCAAAACCGGAGGTATTGATCTGAATGTTTGTGTGAACGAAAAAGGCAAAGGTACCGCAATTGGTTCTACGGTAGAACTTACCAACCTGGCCACAGGCGAGAAAAAAACATGCACCATTACGGCCGATTGTAAATGCAAATTCGATCTGCAACCTGAAACTGATTATGAGGTATGCGCTACTAAGGTTTCAGCAAATCCAAATGGCAGCTACGACCGTCCTTGCCGCAAAATCAGCACCAAAGGCAAAGTGGCCCCGGCTAGTTTATACGAAAACCTGGAACTTACTTATCTGGAAGAAGGTATGGTGATTCGTATCGAGAACCTGTACTACGATTTGGCAAAATGGAACATTCGCCCGGATGCTGCTATCCAGTTGAATAAAGTGGTAGAACTGATGCGTAAGTTCCCGAACATGGAAATTGAACTGAGTTCGCATACCGATTGCCGTGCATCAATCAAGTACAATGATGAACTTTCTACTAAACGGGCCAAGAGCTGTGTGGACTACCTGATTCAAAATGGTATTGAAGGTCGTAGGATGGTGGCCGCCGGTTATGGCGAACGGAAACTGGTAAATGGCTGTGCTTGTGAAGGCGCTCAAAAATCAACTTGTACTGAGGCGCAACATCAGGAAAACCGACGCACCGAATTCAAGATTCTTAAACTGAAATAATTTCAAAGCCTCCTTCGGGAGGCTTTTTTTATGGCGGCCGCCGCTGCCGGCCGCTCGTACCTCGCGGTGCAGCGGCGCCGGGCCTTGCATGGCTACGCTATCGCTTCGGTGCTACGTTTCACTTCGCACTGCCGCCAAAGGCGGCACCATTCCAGTCCCTTCCGCAACAGCCTTATTTTCCCGGCCCAACCTGCCACCCGAAATTATTCACCGGCACACACCAATTCCATCTTTTATTTACTTTCGAAGCAATGAATTTTCTAAAATTCTTTACCTCGCGGATGTTGAGCGGTTTGTTGGTAATTGCCGGCGTAGTCATTTTTATTTTCCTGCTCTTTAATGTGCTGCCGGTCAACTCGGCCCGTATGACTTTGGGGCAGCGCGCAGATGTGGCCTCGGTAAAGGCCATTGAACGGGAATTTCGGTTAAACCTGCCGTGGTACATTCGGCTAGGCTATTATTTCAACGATATTTCACCAATTTCTATCCATCACCTTGGCAACGATTCGCACCCCACCTGGCTGGCTCCAAATGAGGTGCATTATCTGAAATTGCTAACAGTAGGGCAACGCTCGCTGGTCTTCAAAACACCCAACCTGGGCCGATCTTTTCAAACTCGCCGAAAAGTGAGTGAAATGATAGGAGAGAAGTTGCTGCCCACAGCATTGCTCGCTTTGTTCGCTATGGCCCTGGCAAGCGCCGTGGGCATCGTACTCGGCGTTTTTGCCGCATTGAAACAATATACGTTTTGGGATAATGCCATTTTGTTTTTATCGAACATTGGTATATCACAGCCGGCTTTTTTTTCTGCCTTTATTATCGCCATGATCTTTGGCTATTACTTAAGCAACATTACAGGTTTAAATCACCAGGGGCCGCTCATTTGGATTGATGATTATGGTAATGATGTTTTTTTGTGGAAGAATCTGGTATTGCCCGTTATCGCTTTGGGTATCCGGCCAATTGCCATTATCACCCAGCTAACTCGCAGTTCTATGCTCGACGTAATGTCGATGGATTATGTGCGCACAGCAAAAGCCAAAGGATTGAGCCATTACAAAATTGTTTTTAAGCACACGCTAAGGAATGCCTTAAACCCGGTGGTAACCAGCATTTCAGGCTGGCTGGCTGCCTTATTCACCGGCGCTTATTTCATTGAAGAGGTATTTAATTTTAATGGTTTAGGATCTCAAACCATTAATGCCATTAAAAATTTTGATTTTCCGGTGGTAATGGGATTATCACTTTTCGTAGCCATTGTATTTGTGGTAATGAACATTCTCACTGATTTACTTTATGCTACGCTCGACCCTCGGGTTACGGTTAAATAGCCCGGTTTTTTTGTAAGCGGAAAACTCATACTTTAGGGTCTTAAATTAACCGCTTATGAAACGAATTCTTTACGCCTTATGCGCTGGAGGTATCCTTACACTGGCCTCATGCTCGAAAGATACTTCTACAACAATCAACAACCTGTTACACCAGTTTGGCTGGTTAGGCACTGATGATCCGTCAAAAATTCCTTCGTCCATTAGTCCTAAACAATTTGGAAATACTACTGTTCCATCGGCAGTGAACTTGGTTCCGAAGTTTCCGCCAATTGGCGATCAGGGTCAATACGGTACCTGTGTGGCCTGGGCTTCCGGTTACAACCTGAAAACTGCTATTGAAGGAATGGATGCAGGACGGCAAACAGCTGATCTGGCACAAACGAATAACCAGATGAGTCCTAAGGATCTTTTTCTGGCCATCGACGACAACAAAAAAGGTGCGAGCGATTGTAATGGTACAAATTTACAGTACGCGCTTGATGTGATGCTCAATCGCGGGGTGGCCAGTCTTCAAACCGTTCCGTACTCGCTGAATGGAGGTTGCAGTCAGGCTAATTCACAAAGCGGATGGGCTGCTGATGCTGCTAATCACAAAATCAAGAACTATAGAAAAATTGCTGTTGACAAGCAGGAGATCAAGGGCTATCTGGCCAACAATCAGCCGGTATTGATCGGTGCAAAGCTATCTGATGCCTTTATGACCTGGAACAGTGATGACGTTATGATGGGAAATACGACTTATGATCGCGTAGGTCAGCATGCCTATCATGCATTGGTTATTGGCGGTTATGACGATGCTAAAGGCCCGAACGGCGCTTTCAAGATTATCAATAGCTGGAGTCCAAACTGGGGTGATAACGGTTACATCTGGATCGATCAAAATTTTGCTGTAAACGCATTTATCGCAGATGGCAACTGCTACGTAGCCACGAATCAATCAGGCGGCAATACGCCTCCGTCACCTGATCCGGTTCAGAATGGAAATGCCGATTTGGCTACATGGGTGTTCAGCGATAATCCTTCTTCAGGTGGACCAACAGAACGCGTTATAGATTTTGACATTTACAATATCGGAACGCAGAGCGTATCGCCGTCAACTAACTGGGGCGTTTATTATATCATTTATGATGCTTATAACGCGAACAATTACGGTTTACTGTTCGCCGATGAAGCTTCTACCACCGCCGTGGCGGCAGGCACTTATGGCAACTGTCACATCAATACAAATAATGTAGCCGAATGTGATTTCAATGCTACTTTGCCGGGAGCAAACAATCTGGGTAATGTTTTGTTTGGTTCAGGATATAATTTGGAGCGTACGTATTACATTGATCCCAGCATCTCCGGAACTTTCTATCTGTTGATGTATGCCGATCCGATGAACGTTATTGGCGAACAAGACGAAACGAACAATCTTTTTTACACAACATCACAGTATCCGGTAACTATTAGTAACGGTGTAGTAATGAAACGCGATGCTTCGGAAGAAACTCAAACGCTTTCCGGAATGCACTTCAATAATCCGCTTCAGCCAAATCACGATAATTTGAAAAAGAATAATTACCAAACCGCAGTTAATGCCACTCACCGCAATGCCTATTCTCCAGAGGAAATTAAGGCTTTCCTGAGAGAAGAGATTAAGAGTGGACGCTTTGGCAACAAAGTTCGCCAGTTCTGGAATGTTCAAAACGCCGGAAAGGTGAATAAATAAATAACGATCTAAAATTGTTTGAAGAGGGGCTATTGCCCCTCTTTTTTTTTTGATTGAACGAAGCACGCTTTTGACTTAATATCCACAGGAAATTGTAAGTGGTAAGTGTAATTTCCGGTGCGAAAAGCTATTTTTGCGCAAAACCGCTGATATGAAGAAGTTATACGCTTTAGTTTGTACTATATTTTTGGTGGGCGCTACAATGGCTCAGGCCCCGCTATTAAAAGATTCTGCATTTATTCCGAATAAAAAAATACTTCGTCAGTACGATTACGAAAATCGTAGTTATCCGTTTCCTGCAAAGAAAAAAGACAAATGGGCTATAGGAGTTCATGGCGGCGCCGTGTATATGTTTGGTGACATCTCGGCAAAGTTTGGCTGGGGTGCGGGATTACGCATTCATAAGGCTTTAGGGCATGTGTTTTCGCTTCGTTTGGAAGGTTTATACGGGCAGGAAAAGGGTCAGGATTATACTCCTCGCGTAAACCCTTACAATCCGGGTGCGCGCTATTATGGCAATTACAAAATGCAGTATGGCGAATTGTTGCTGGAAGGCATGGCCACTTTGAATAATATCAACTTTTATCAAAAACAACCGCGGGTGCTCATCAATGTGTTTTTAGGTGCCGGCGTGATGTTCAACGAAACCAGAAAGGACGAACTTGACGCTTCAGGAAATTTATATGACTATAGCGGCATTTCAAGCTACACCAAATTTGGGGAGCAAACGAAAATTCAAAATGAGATCAAAAAATTACGTGACAATAACTACGAAACCGTAGTTACCAGCGTGGAAGACAAGGCTTATATTAAGAACTGGAAAGTAAATCCTGCCATAACATTTGGTGCAGGTTTAGCCTTCCGAGTTTCCAAACTGATCGATATTACTTTGGAAGACCGTATCACATATTACAATTCTGATCAGTTAGACGGAACCAACCTTACTCGCCGCGGGCAGTACAGCGGTAACAGTGATTTCATAAATTATGCAAGCGTTGGCTTGAACTTCAAGATAGGCAAACGTGCGGAACCTCATTATTGGATGAATCCACTAATTGTTCACGCTGAAAGCATTCAGCAAAACGCAGCTAACATGGACACCATGAAAAAGACCGTAGCCAAGATGAAGGGCGATATGAAGCCTTCTGATCTTGACGGTGATGGGGTACCTGATTCGCGCGATGCCGAGCCATTTAGCCCTAAAGGAGCCAAGGTGGACGACCGCGGTGTGGCTCTGGATAGTGACAATGACGGTGTGAAGGATGTTGCTGATGCAGAAGCTAACACTCCGGAAGGCGCTCATGCCGATGCCAAAGGACGTGAAATTGAACGTTCGGCGGCGGCGGCTTCTGCAGCTCCGGCAGGTGTGGTTTCAAACAGTATTGCTTCAGTGTTCTTCGACTTGAACAAAAGCGATCTCAAGAATGAATATTACACCGAATTGATAAAAGTGGCCAATTACCTTCGGGACCATGCCAATGTTACTGTACTGGCAGTTGGTAATGCTGATGTGCGCGCTTCCGACAATTACAACATGAAACTGTCAGAAAAACGTATTCAAACCTGCATAGATATTCTAACAAAAACTTTAGGTGTTGATCCTTCACGCATTCAGCGCGCTCCTAAGGGTGAAACGGAACCAATTGTTCCTAACCTTTCTGACAAGCAACGGAAAGATGACGGGCGCTACTATTTGAACCGCCGCGTAGATTTCAAGGTGCAGTAAATGAATTTTTATTTTTCCGGTACAAATTCCAGAGAAAGAGAATTCACACAATACCGCTGTCCGGTTGAAGTTGGACCGTCGTCAAACAAGTGACCTAAATGGCCTCCGCATTTGGCACAAACAATTTCGGTGCGAATCATGCCGTGCGAAGTGTCGGTAAAGGTCTTGATCTTGCCACCAGCAATCTCACGATCAAAGCTTGGCCAACCGCAATGCGAATCGAATTTCATGCCGTCGGTAAACAATTCGTTACCACATGCCGCGCAGCAATAAACGCCTTTTTCTTTATGCAAATTGAACTTACCGGTAAACGGGCGTTCTGTTCCTTTTTCCCGTAAAACGTAATATTGTTCTTCCGAAAGTTCGTGTTTCCACTCGGCTTCTGTCTTCTTGATGGGAAAATCGTGGTTCATAATTACTGAATGCTATTTTTGTATGCAATGAAACAAATGAAAAAAGGATTTGGTTTTCAAAAAAAGGCTGTGAAAAATTTGTGGTTCCTGTTGGTGCTTGCCTTTCTTCTTTTTTCAGAAGGTTGTAAACCACCATCACAGCCTAAGTTACAAGTGTTTGGCGATAAGGTGATTTACCACAAAACAGTGGGAAACGAACAGTTAGCAGATACTTTCACCGCCTTACTTCCACCATTTCGATTTGTAGATCAAAACAGCGATACCATAAGTGAAGAAAATGTAGCTCAAAAGGTTTTTGTTGCCGATTTCTTCTTCACGCATTGCCCTAGTATTTGTCCGAAAATGAAGGCCGAGTTGTTGAAGATCAATACTGCCTACGGCAATCGAAATGATTTTGCAATTCTTTCCTATTCTATCGACCCTTTGCGTGATTCCGTTGCCGTATTGCGCAAGTATGCTGAAAAACTCGGCATCAGCAACGCGAACTGGCATTTTCTTACCGGCAACAAAGACAGTATCTATGCGCTGGCCGATCACTATTTAGCTTATGCTCAGGAAGATCCTGGTGCTGCTGGCGGATTTATACATGATGGTAATTTTATATTGGTGGATAAAAAGCGAAGGATAAGAGGTTATTACGATGGCACTACCGATGAGGGAACTGAACGATTACTTCAGGATATTAAAACCTTATTCAACGAGTGAAACATCGGATTTTGTACCTATTCCTGGTAGTTCCTGTAGCTGCGTTGCTCTTTTTTCTTTATATGAGCTTTTTTAATTCAGCGTATGACCACCCCGGCAAATCGGTTTATGTAACCCGTTGCGCCGGATGCCATGGTGATGATGGAAAGGGTATCCAGCAATTGGTGCCGCCAATTGTGAATACGGACTATGCGGTACAACATTTTCGTGATATGCCATGTATGATTCGGAATGGAATGAATGGAAAGATGGAAGTTAATGGCAAAATATATGATCAGCCGATGTATCCACTAACTTTAAGTGAGGTAGAAATAGCGAATCTGATGAACTACGTTGCCCGCGAATTTCTTCAAAATAGCGATTTGAATACCACTTCCGACAGTGTTGAAGTACTGCTCCAAAACTGTAAATAACAAATTTTCACAGTTTTAGATTAAACCCGGCCCGGTTTTGTATATCGTATGTTTCAAAATTTAGAAACATGAAAAAGATCTTGACTGCCTTGCTATTCGCAGGCGTATTAAGCAGTGCATCTGCACAACAAAATGGTAAAAGCGGCCATGCTGCACATCAGGGAAATCAACAAAAAAAATTATCGGTTGAGGATCGTGCTAAACGTCATACCGACAATCTTAGCGCTATCGAAACGCTGTCGAAAGATCAGTACGACAAGATTTATGGTTACAATCTCGATTTTCAAAAGCAGCGTGAAACGTTAGGTGGAAAAAGAGATATGACTCAGGAAGAGCAAAACAAGTTGAAGGAATTGAGGAAAGCGCTTCGTGAAAATGAAGATGCCGTTCTTACTGCCGATCAAAAGAAATTATTGAAAGAGCATCACCAGAAAGAACATGCTGAAAGAAAGCCAACTCAAGGTGAGCATAACGATGATTAAGGATGGGGGTCCTTTATAAAAATGCCGGTGTGAAAACACTGGCATTTCTTTTTTAGTGAGGTGAAAATTCCTCTATGAAAAAGTTGATCTTCTTTCTGGCTATCTGTGCCGGCCAATTTGCCAGCGCTCAGCGTGCAGATACTGCGGCAATTTCCACAGAAGTTAGTACACATCAGTTCCTTTCGCCAAAAGTATTGGCGGCTCAGGCTACCGACCAATTAAACAAGGTGGTGAAGCTCACAGCCCAGCAACGGATAAAAGTGGAGGCTATCAATTTAGATTTTCAGAATCAAAAAGCCGGTGTTACTGCAGGGCAGGCAGCGGGATTGTGGGATGAAAACATCAGAACAAAGGTGGAGTTGTATCGCGAGGAACGTACAAAAAAGGTAAATGCCGTACTCACAACTGCCCAGCAAAAAAAGCTGAAAGAGTACCGCGAAGCACGTCGCACTGCAGCAAAAGATAGCGGTACCGATCCGGGCAAGCCGATTTTAGATACTGAAATGGAGTGGTAAATAAGGATTGTGCAGGTTGCGCGAAATGATGATTTTCGCACTATGCTGCGTTCCCGATTTCAGGATGTTTTGGCAGAAGCCGGTTGCGATGAAGCCGGACGAGGTTGTTTGGCCGGACCGGTTTTTGCGGCTGCGGTAGTTTTTCCACAAAAATACAGGAATCGAAAACTGAACGATTCGAAGCAGTTAAGCGCAGCGGCCAGATTACAACTTCGCAAGGAAATAGAAAAAGAGGCCATTGCCTTTGCTGTGGCTCAGTTAAGCAATGTTGAAATTGATAGTATCAACATCCTGAATGCTTCCATTTATGCCATGCATCAGGCATTGGAAAAGATTGAAGGAAATTTCGAGTTCATAATAGTGGATGGCAATCGTTTCAAACCATTTAAACACTATTCTCACGAAACGATTGTTGAGGGTGATGCAAAGTACCTGAGCATAGCAGCAGCCTCCATCCTGGCAAAAACCTATCGCGATGAATGGATGATTGCAGCACATGAGCGATTCCCTCAATATGATTGGATCAACAATAAAGGTTATGGCACTTTGGCGCACCGCACGGCTATTAAAAGCTATGGGTTGTGTGAATTGCATCGCAGAACATTTCAGTTGAAAGAAATGCAATTGGAAATATTCGATTAAAGGTTTCTTCTTAATTTTGAAGTATGTTATTGTATCGTTTGGTTCTGGTAGTAATTCTTTTTGCTTCCGGTACAATTATGGCTCAGGAAACCAAAGCGGAATATCTTAAACGCTTAAATGCCACGCTTCCTCATCAATTCAAAGAATTGAATACCGGAGCCACCATGGAGGCAGTTCGAACAAAAAACGAAGTCCATTTGTATCTGCTTGTAGATGATGTAACGCAGTATGAACAGTTGCTCATTGAGCGAAGCGACGAAATGCAGCAAAATTTCTCACAGTGTAAACTAATTGATGTGGCTACCTCTAAATTCGACCGCAATTACATTGAAGCCATTGATCGTTTTCCGGTTTCCTCCCGTATGACGAATGTTTATCGTTTAAAGGCTATTACTCCTGAGGGCATTGTAAGGATGTTTGCACCTATAGCCATCAGCCATTGATTCACCACACATCAATGATGTGCGATTTTCCATTCAGCGTTACCAAAGCCTTCTTATCGCAAGCCTGATTATTGTAAGCATCGTAATTCAACATCAGCACTTTGGTGTCGGTTTGAAGTCTTAATTCTCCCGCTACAAAGGTGGTGAGGCAACCGGCCTCAATTTTCTTACGTAATGGAGCAACAGTAGTAATGGAGAAGTTTTCACCCTTTATATTTGTACCGTTGGCAGTACCGTATTCCAAATATTCATCGCCCCAAATACTGCCGGGAACATCAACTACCTGAGTTACATGGCGCTGTGCCGACCATGAAACGGTGCCCCCTTGTTTTTTCATCACGGCGTTGCTTACGGTAATGTCGTAATCGTACTGACTATTGTGGCGTATCACTTTAGTGCCGCTCACCTGATTCATAGTGGTGCCATTACCGGTGTAGTATTGGTCTGGATCAATAGTAATGGTAAGTTGCGAGGGAAACACATTCCAATGCTGATCGAGAGCCACTTTAATTTTACCGGCGCGATACCGGCCATCTTTGCAAGGAATGCCTTTATTGTTCCCCGTGCCCAGCGGACCGTAGTCGATAGTGAAGGAAACACCATTGCTATCGAAAACCGTATCCTGAAAAGTTACTGTTGCACCGTTTGGCAGCACATAATCATCAACCGATTCTGTTTTTCCTGTTTTTGAATTATGCCCGGCAAAATCGGAAACGGCATCATAGATCTGGGCATATTCCGATTCCATTTGTGCGTGGTCCTGAGCCGATTGCAATTCATTGTTCTGGGCCAGACGTCTGCATCCTGAAGTGAAAAATAGGGGTAGAAAAATGCTGAGGTAAATGATTTTTTTCATGGCAGATCGTTACTGAAAAATACATAATTTTTCAGATAGCGAAGCCTAAACATGAAGTATCCGAATCGTTAATTCTTTAAGCATTTCGCCCTGATCGGTATCGCCGTTCTCTACGCCTTTGGCACGCAAATCATATTCGGCTAAAATTCCAAAAACGGTTTCGAGCTGATCAATGCTGTAATTCTTTACGGCAACACGATAATCTTTAACGAACGATGGCGCACAACCCAATAACGAGGCGGCATCGCGATCGCTGGCGCCCCGGTGTGTGGCCAACAAATAGGTTTTTTGAAAGAAATTGAAAAGAGATGCAAGTACCAAAACAACAGGAGCATTCTTGGGATTGGCAATGAAATTGTTTACCACTTTATGCGCCTGAGGAAAGTCGCGATTACCCAGCGGATTGGACAACGCAAAAGAATTATACTCTTTACTGATTCCGGTATAAGCTTCTACATCGTTAGCGGTTACTACCTTACTATCGCCAATGGCCAGGCGCAATTTGGAGATTTCATTAGCAAGAGTGCTTAGGTCGTTACCCACGTTATCTACCAAAAGTTGCAACGCAGCTTCGTCTATTTTCAATTTTTGCTGCTTCACCATTTCTTTGGCATAGCCACCCACCTGATTGTCGTACAATTTCGCACATTCCACATAAACGGCCATTTTTTGAATGTCCTTACCGAATGCTTTTCGCTTATCAGGTGTTTTTCCCTTATAGGCAATTGCCAGAATGGTTGATTGGACAGGCTTTTTGATGTAGTCGTGAATTTCTTCCAATTCTTTAAAAAATTGCGCTTCCTTAATAAGGATCAACTGCCTTTCGGCCATCATCGGCAATCTACGGCAGGCTTCGATCACCATTTGCCGATTCACATCCTTCCCGTAAAGAATGGTTTCATTGAAAGCCTTTTCATGTGCGGGTATTACATGCGTTTCCAACGCTTGTGTCAACTGATCAATAAAGTAGGGTTCTTCACCACAGAAGAAATAAACCGGGTGAAATTTTTTGTTTGCAATGTCATTCAGAATTGGTGCAACTGCTGCGCTCATGCGGCTAAAGTAGAAAAAGCGCCGCGCTCATCGCTTTTTCAATTTCATTTTTTTAGGATCCAGCAGGTAAGAAAAGCGAACGGTAATTACATTGTTGTATTGCCCTTTAATCTTATCGGTGTTTACGGCATCGCGCGTGCGCAACAGCGAGTACATAAAACGAATGCCAATGGTGAACTGTTCTTTGATTACAAATGAGGCATGGGCCTGAAACGACAGGTCGAAACGGCGCGGCGCCTGATATTCATACTCTTTACCGTACAGTGTTTTTACGGTTCCAGAATAATGGGTAAGATCGCGATTTACACTATCTAAAGCAGATTCTTTATAACGAACCAGAGCTCCGAATGAAAGCCCCACTCCGGCCATTACAATTCGCTTGTCGTGTACATTCAGGCTTATTGGAATGTGAACATAATCAGTAGTGATGTCGAAATAGTTCTTCTTCCCATTTTCAAAAGTCTTATAGCGCGGTTTGGCGCCTTCCATGTCGTAAACAATCTCCAGACTTGTGGAAAGATATTTATGGAATTTCACGTAAGTGCCAACCCCGGCCATAGCGCCGAATTTTCGGTATCCAAATTCCTGATCGCCATCTACCTGACTAATGTTAAGCCCTGCCTCAAAAATGCCTTTGAACAAACTTTCTTTCGAGAAATCAGGTTTCGACTCCTCTTTCAATTGCGCATCGCTTTCCAGTCCTGTAGGTCTGGTACTTTTCTTTTTAAGCTGTTTTTCCTGAGCAAAGACCAGAAAAGGCAAAAAGATTATCAACAATGTGAGTTTCTTCTTCACGCCATGAAAATAAGCAAAGTAATTTCGGAAGCGGTTTTCAACCCAAATTTTTTACAAGCGCATGATAAAATACAGCAAGGCATTTCAAAAAAAGTTGGAAGATATATTCGACGAGGGCGGCTATGCTGTTCGTTACGAAAAGGGGAATTTCAATTCCGGATATTGTATTCTGGAAGCGCGCCGGGTAGTGGTGATCAACAAGTTTCATTCCGATGAGGCCAAGATTAACAGTTTGATCGAAATTCTGGGACTGGTAGATTTGGATTTCAGTTCATTATCGGCTGATTCGAAAAAATTATATGAGGAGCTGAAGGGTGCGCCGGTAGAATTATTTGACCATAACAACGAATCTGCCTAAGTTTCGGGCATGAAGGCTACGTTTTTGGGTACGGGCACTTCCGGTGGCGTACCGGTGATTGGCTGCGGCTGCGCTGTTTGCCGCTCAGCCGACCCTCGCGATAACCGTCTTCGTTCATCGATGCTCATCCAAACCAATTCCGGTAAAAATATTGTGATTGATGCGGGTCCCGATTTCCGGTACCAGATGTTGCGTGCAAAAGTTGAAACAATTGAAGCGCTTTTGATTACACACGGGCATCGCGATCATATCGGCGGCCTCGATGATATTCGTCCGTTTAATTTTATTCAGGGGAAGATTGTAGACGTATATTGTGATGCCACGGGCGAAGCCATGATTCGGGAACAATATCCATACGCCTTTGCGCAAACGGAGTATGATTACGCCCCAAAAATGAAATTTCACCGGATTCAGGATGTGGCATTTCAGGTGGCCGGCACCCCGGTAATTCCCATTGAAGTAATGCACCATAAATTAGCAGTGAAAGGGTTTCGGTTTGGCGATTTTGCTTATATCACCGATGCCAAAACGGTTGAACAAAAAGAACGCGATAAGTTGAAAGGCTTGAAAATACTGGTGGTGAACGCACTTCGCCATACCGAGCACAACGCCCATTTCACACTCACCGAGGCTTTGCAGTTCGTGGCAGATATTCGGCCGGAACAAGCGTTCTTTACTCACATTAGCCATCAATTGGGAAAGCATGAAGAAGTTGCTTTGATGTTGCCGCCTAACGTTTACCTTGCTTACGATGGTTTGGTTTTGCAACATTGATTTTAAATGGCGCCCTTCACCTGCAATTTTTTTAGTTTGCAATTCGATATGAAATTTGATGACGAGTTATTGGCTTCGCTGCAACAGGACCTCCATACCTGCCGGGCTTACCTGAAACAGGTAGCACAAGGCATGTTGCGGGGCGAAGTAAGTAAGTATCCCATTTTCGTAGCCTTGCGTGGCGATCAGGACATTGACCTGGGGCTACCTATTTTGAATCGGGAAGAATCGGACCTCACCTGGAGTTTCAATGCATCGCATTTGGAAGATTTTGTAGTGCATGAGATTGTTCCTATCGACAAAGTGGATGATTTCAGGAAGTACTATAAAAACCCCGAAGAGTATATGTGTGTTTTTGTGGCAGAAGAGGGGCAGATGAGTTTTATTTTCATGCGGTACGACCAACCGGAAAACAGCTTTTCGGTATCTAAAGAACAATTGAATTAGCCGTCGGCATTGGAGGCGATTTTCTATCTTCGCGACCTTTTAGAAAATTTATGGGACTTCAATGCGGCATCGTAGGTTTGCCAAACGTAGGCAAATCCACATTATTCAACGCTATCAGCAGCGGTAAGGCACAAGCGGCCAATTTTCCTTTCTGTACCATCGATCCTAACACCGGAATTGTAACAGTTCCCGATGAACGGCTCAACGTGTTGGAAGGGTTGGTAAATCCGGAACGGGTATTGCCCACCACCATCGAATTTGTTGATATTGCCGGATTAGTGAAGGGCGCCAGTAAAGGTGAAGGTTTGGGAAATCAGTTTTTAGGGAACATTCGTACTGTAAATGCGATTGTTCATGTGGTTCGGTGCTTTGAAGATCCGAACGTGATTCATGTTGACGGCTCAGTAAATCCCGTTCGCGATAAGGAAATTATAGATACCGAGCTGCAATTGAAGGATCTGGAATCGGTAGAAAAGAAAATTCAGAAACTGCAGAAACTTTCCAAAACGAATGATAAAGAAGTATTGAAAGGTTTGGAAGTTTTGGCTGTTTACAAAAAGCATTTAGAATCGGGCCAATCCGCAAGAACTGCTCCGGTTGGCGAAGATGATATTCGCCATATTGAGGATATTCAGTTGCTAACTGCCAAACCGGTGATTTATGTGTGTAATGTAGATGAAGGATCAGTAAATACCGGAAATGCATTTGTTGAACAAGTTCGCGAAGCGGTAAAACATGAAAGTGGTGAGGTAATTATCATTTCGGCAGCTATTGAGGCCGATATTGCGCAACTGGAAAGTAAAGAAGACCGTGATGCCTTTTTGAAAGATATGGGTTTAACGGAATCTGGTTTGAACAAATTGACCCGCGCGGCTTATCGGGTTCTTGGCCTTCAAACCTACTTTACTGCGGGGATAAAAGAAGTTCGCGCCTGGACCATCACTGCAGGTATGAAAGCGCCACAGGCGGCAGGAGTAATCCATACCGATTTTGAAAAAGGATTTATCAGGGCAGAAGTGATCGGTTATGACGATTATGTGAAATACAAAACGGAAGCCGCTTGCAGAGATGCGGGCCGCATGCGTTTAGAAGGCAAGGAATACATAGTGCAGGACGGTGATGTGATGCATTTCCGTTTTAATGTGTAATAAATTGTTTGTCAGTTAATTGCTTTTGATTTTTTGACTGAAAATTACGGTAATCCGGCACCATCCGAAAAATCGCATTAATTTACGCCCGCTTAAAACGGAATACATGGCGAACTATGAATTGATCATGCCCAAAATGGGCGAAAGCATTAGTGAAGCAACCATTCTGAAATGGAATAAAAAGGAAGGCGAAGCCATTAAAGCTGACGAAGCCGTTCTCGAAATTGCCACCGATAAAGTAGATTCTGAAGTGCCATCGCCGGTTGCCGGAACGCTGGTAAAAATGTTATATAATGAAGGCGATGTTGTAGCCGTAGGCAAAGCTGTAGCCTTAATTGCTACAGGCGAAAGTAGCAGCGTGGCTGCAACACCTGCTGCTGAAAAATCGGTTGCTGCTCCTGCAGTTACCAAAAGCGCTCCGATACAACAGCAAACCGCAAATCAGGCAGTTGCAACAGGTGATCGTTTTTATTCGCCATTGGTGTTGAATATTGCCCGGCAGGAGGGTATATCGATGTTGGAACTGGAAGCGCTGCCCGGAACCGGAAGCGGCGGCCGCGTTAGCAAGAAAGATATTTTACAGTATGTAGAAAACCGCAAAACAGGCGCGGTTACTGCGGTGCAGCCAGTGGTTCAGGAAGCGCCTGCGGCTATTCCAACTAAAAAAGAAGAAACGCCGCAAGTGCAGGCAAAGTCTTATAGCGGTAATGTAGAGATCATAGAAATGGACCGGATGCGGAGGTTGATTGCCGACAACATGGTAAAATCGAAGCAAACTTCACCCCATGTTACTTCATTTGTAGAAGCCGATGTAACCAACATTGTACTTTGGCGCAATAAGGTAAAGAAAAAGTTTCAGGAACTATATGGCGAGAACATCACTTTTACGCCAATTTTCATTGAGGCGGTAGTACGCGCTTTGCGCGATTTTCCGTTGATCAATTCATCGGTTGACGGCACCAATATCGTAGTGAAAAAAGACCTGAACATCGGTATGGCCGCAGCATTGCCTTCGGGCAATTTGATAGTTCCGGTGATTAAGAATGCCGATATGCTGAACATTGTAGGTTTAACCCGAAAAGTAAATGAACTGGCCGGCCGCGCCAGAGAAGGCAAACTAAAACCTGAGGAGATTGAAGGTGGTACCTTTACGCTAAGCAATGTTGGAACGTTCGGAAATGTGATGGGCACGCCAATTATTTTGCAACCGCAGGTAGCGATTCTGGCAGTAGGTGCTATAAAGAAAAAGCCGGTGGTGATTGAAACGCCCGAAGGCGATTCACTTGGCATCCGTCATATGATGTTCCTGAGCCATAGTTATGATCACCGTATTGTTGACGGTGCCTTAGGCGGCTCGTTTGTTCGCCGTGTTGCCGATTATCTGGAAAAGTTTGATGTGAACCGCGAAATTTAATTTGCGCCTTTTTTGTAATCGTATTTAGGTTGCCAGCCATTCACGCGTGCGGGCAACAGATCGATGTAATGCCAGATACCGGCGTAGGCATCTCCCGGACCGAAATAATCATATGCTACACGGTGAATCTTGCCGTTCTCTCTTATTAATGCTGAAACTCCCGGATAATAACCATCCGCATCTTTGTAGAAACCCAAATCGCGGATAAAGGAGGAACCTTCAGCGGAAAGCATCGGGAATTTCCAATTTCGGGAGTTGGCAAAGGCCTGCTGAGTGGCCGGTGCATCAGGCGATACAAGTACAAAAGGCGCTCTGTCGGCCAAGGGAAGTGTTATCCCGTTCAGTTCATCGGCCCAAAGTGTACAATACGTGCATGCTTTTCCCATGTTGTGAATAACGAGCAATTCGTTTCGTTCATCGAATAGCGACGACAACAGCACCTTTTCACCCGAAGGCGTTTTCAGTTCGTAATCAGCAATTTGTTCAGGTTCGGCTTTTTTCCGCAAAGCGATGATCTCTTTCTGTTTCTGACGGATTTCGTCCTGTAGCGATGCAATTTCTTTGTAAACCGATTCGTTCATAATAGCAGTGTTTATAATTGCAGTTGAAAAGACGGCAAAAGTTATGAATTTCGGAAATCGAATTCTTCTATGAGAAAACTCGCATTCGTAGCAGGGCTGATTTTTCTGGCGGCCTGTTCAAAAGAAAAAAAGATTACTCCCGATACGTTTTTGGTTACCACGCTGCGTGTATATACCGAAGATTTCAGTGACACTACGGCTCGAGATACGTTTGAGTTCATCGACTATGATGCCATTGGGGCTAATCCCGCATACAAAACCGATACAATCCGTTTAGCAGCCAACCATCATTACAAAGTAATGATTCAACCGTGCAATGATGTGCAACTTCCGCATATCGACTACTCTCCGGTGATTACCGAGGCTGCGCGAAATTATTTCATGGTAGGTATTCCGCAGCCTTTCAACCTCATGACTACCAAAATTCTGGATAAAGACAGCGATAATCTTCCACTGGGATTGCACCAGGAGTGGACCACGGGGGCTGCTTCAAGTGGTTCCTATTCTCTTAAATTACGGTATCAGCCAGGCATTAAAAACGGCACGGAAACCCCCGGCATCAGCGATGCAGAAACGGTCTTCCCTTTAATTATTTTTTAATGGGAGAACACCATCATCATTCGCACCAACACGAGCATTCGCACTACCATCTTCATTCCAACGAGCGAAGCACCAAAATGGTCGTTTTTATTTCGGTGATTGCCATGGCGTTGGAATTATGGTTTGGTTATGCCTCGCAATCGGTAGCCTTAATTATGGATGGCTGGCACATGCTTTCACATGTTCTGGTGATTGTTTTGGCGTGGGGCGCCTATTGGTATGCGCGGCGCAGACAAAAAAATATTTCGGCACATTTTGAGAGAAGAATTCTTTCGTTGAGTGCATTTGCCAGTTCCATGGTTTTATTTACAGTCACCGTGTTTATGGTTATCGAATCGGTAGAAAAATTGCGTCATCCCGATTTGAACGTAAGTAACGGCGCGCTTTTGGTGGCTGTGGTAGGTTTGGTGGTGAATGGCTTGAGCGCTTTTTTTCTACATCGGGAGGAAGAGAAAATGGACCTCAATTTACGCGCAGCTTATCTTCACGTTCTTAGTGATGTAGTAATCAGTTTGCTGGCCATTGTTGCGTTAACGGGTGCACGTTTTTCGGGTTGGCAATGGTTGGATCCGGTGTGTGCACTGCTGGGCTCGGCCATTATTTTGAAATGGGCCATCGAATTGATTAGAAGGAGTTGGAGAGAGGTGTTAGGTTGAAGTGGTGAACTGTCCGATGCTTTTTAAATAGTCGATAATCAAACCCACCACTGCCTTAATTTTGTTTTCAGGCAGTAGCAGCATTACTCTTTCGCGGCATTGTTCATAAACGTGCTGTTTTATTTCTTCTTCATAAATCAACTGGCCTTGCATTTCATCCCATTTTTCAATGAATAAATTGGTGATTACATAGGCCTCATCTTCCGAAATATGGAAAGGGAGGTGCTGATAGATGTAACGGATGGTTTGCCAGTAATCGGGCTGACCCGGAATATTTTTAGCTGGATCGTAAAGCACAGCGAAGTTGTTGGGGCCAAATTAACGAAAACATCAGAATTTGCGCGATTCTCCTACATTCGCCGCTATGATAAATCCGGTTGATTTTATTCTGCACCTCGATCGTTATCTTCAAGAGATCGTCACCAACTATGGAACACTTACCTACGCGGTATTGTTTTTGATCGTTTTTACAGAAACTGGTTTGATTGTGATGCCGCTGCTGCCCGGCGATTCGCTGTTATTTGCTGCCGGCGCATTAGCTGCCAGCACCGGTGCCCTCAATATTTTTATACTGATTCCTTTGCTGATAACAGCTGCGTTGTTAGGCGACAATGTCAATTATTTTGTAGGAAAATTTTTTGGTGATCTGGTAAAACAACGCGAACGAATCTTGTTTTTCAAACGAGAATATATTGATGAAACACATGCTTTTTACGAAAAATATGGAGGGAAGACGGTGATTATGGCGAGGTTCGTTCCCATTGTGCGTACTATTGCTCCTTTTGTTGCAGGTGCGGGAACGATGACCTATGCCAAATATATATTGAATTGCATTGCAGGCGCCCTATTGTGGGTAATTGGCATCACCACTCTTGGCTATATTTTCGGGAATAATGAATGGGTGAAATCGCACTTTGAAGTAGTAGTATTTGCCATCATCGGCATTTCAGTTCTGCCAATGATCATTGGTGTATTGAAGGCTCGTTTAAGTAAATGAAGATGACGAAACATTACGGACTGATCGGATTTCCACTCGCACATTCTTTTTCTAAAAAATATTTTGAAGAGAAATTTATCCGCGAAAACATTGCGGCTACCTATGAAAACTTCCCTTTAGAGAGTATTGAAGAGTTGGGTCCTTTATTGAAAGAAAAGGGGCTTAATGGGTTTAATATTACGATCCCTTATAAGGAGGCGGTTATCGATTTTCTTACTGAAATGGATGCAACCGCTGAAGCGGTTGGCGCTGTAAATTGTGTTAAGATAGACGGTGAAAAACTGATTGGATATAATACCGATGTTCATGGGTTTGTTACCTCGTTAAGGCGGTTCATACCAGATCAATCGTTAAAGGCATTAGTACTCGGCACGGGAGGGTCGTCAAAGGCGGTTTCCTATGGTTTAAATCAGTTAGGAATAGCGCATCATTTTGTTTCACGCCGCAAAAAGGCAGAATGGTTTACTTACAACGAATTGACTAACGAACTGATTCTGGAGCATCGCCTGATTATCAATACCACTCCGTTGGGGATGTCCCCTTCTATTGCAGTGCCGGCTATACCTTTTCCGGCCATAACGGATACGCACTATCTTTTCGATCTGATTTACAATCCCGCTATTACGCCCTTTCTTGCAGAAGGTCAAAAGCAAGGCGCAAAAATTTGTAATGGTATGGGCATGTTGCATGCGCAGGCCGAAAGAAATTGGGAAATTTGGAATGCGTAAAAAAAGGCTGTTTGATATTCAAACAGCCTTTTTTTTATTTTTTGACCAGTACCGGTAGGCTGATGATGCCATCGGAAGTAGTGATCTTGAGCAAATAAACGCCATCGCTTTCGTTGCCTACCTCGAGTGCAATTTTTGCAGGGTGCGAAGCATACTGTTGCTGTTGAATCAATTGGCCCATAGGATTATACAATTTGTACTCCGAAACTTCAGTATGCCCGTCTAACCACAATTCAAACTTTCCATTATTCGGATTTGGAATAATTCGAATGCCGGTTCCGGCGCCAATTTCATTAATGCCAATATTGAGGGTATCATGGACCGAAACCGTATCGGCAATGGTGTACAGGTTCAGGAATTGTGAAGTGTCGCAAATGGGCAAGGTATCGCGAATTACTAAAGGATGTACCGGAAGGCTCAGATCAATTCGATACGAATTGTTGATGTGTTGCGCAAGTTGTTGGTGATGCACGGAATCGTTATGCTGCGTAACAGTAACCTGATTATTTTGATGCGTATAGTATAGATGAACATGTACCAAAAGGGTATCGTCTAGGGTAACAGAAGTGTGACAGAACACGGTATCATGCGCATACGCATATATGGTATCGTAATGAGCAATGGTATCGGTAACCACCACAGGGTTGTTGATCACCGAGGTGTCACGGTTCACCTGATTGTTATGGTTATAATAGGTCCAGTCGTGTAGCTGCCAAAATCCCGGGGTCACGATAGTATCACTGTGATACGAGGTGTTCACCACAACAACGGTATCGTTCGATTGAGAATTGGTAGTTCCCTGATAAGAAACCACATAATGAGTAGTGTGATGATAGTAAGTGTTAGCGCTGTTTGTACGGCTTACGTGAATACGGAAGGTGTCTACAACATTCACACTATCGAAAGGGTGAGCAAAGCAGGAATTCCCGATCTTTTTGGTGCTCTCTTCATAATTTTCATTAACCAGAGAATAAATTTTAGAGATACAGATATTCGAGTCGGTAAGCGTGTCGTAATAAACACGAAGAAAGGCGATAGGAGCAATGTTTTTTACAAGGGCCGCTTCTGTTCTTGCCAATCCGGCTATATGTCCGTTAGCTGCTGACCGGGTATCAGTGGCAAAAGCGGGAACTAAATTCGTTACATGATTGATTACTGCTCCTTTTATTTTGAATTCATAGGCTAGCATTTTAAAGCGGGGGTTTAGTATGGTTACGTCAAAATATCGGGATGCGAAATTAGTGTTGCCGATGCTTAGTGTTACGGTATCGTAAATGTTGGCGATGTTACGAGGGAAGTCGCAATGCGGGTGGCTAGGCGATATGTGCAATAGTGTCCCGGCCTGATAACGCTGGCATTCGTTCAGGCGGTGCGCATCAGTAACCGTAATGCTGCTATCGCCGTTCAAATCGTTACAAATGGTATAAGGTATGGATTCGTTCACCAGCCCTTGCAAGTAGGCGCTAATATCGGCAGTATCACTGATGGCGTTAATGTCAATATCTCCCCGAATAGCAGTGCCTCCGCAGGTTCCATTACAATCCAATTGCTTCGAGCCGAGCGTATCGCCCGAGCAGTCCACGAACATCGGGCAGTTCGTAAGTTTTGTAAATACCCGCTTCCCTTGGGCATCGCGACCCAGATGAAAACAGAGTTGTGCCCAGTTGTTGCTGTAGCCTTTTTCATAGTGGCCCAGCATATCAGGCGAGCGATCCCAATTTACGCGAACCACCAACGTATATTTACCGGTATCCAGATTGGTAATATCTACCCATTGGCAACTCAAACCGGAATTATAGATATCGCCGCACCCGGCGGTAATGCCCATATTACTGCATCCAAACTTAGCCGTTCCGCCGCCGGAGCATTCCAGGTCCAATACGCAAAATCCATTTTTATAACCCACCTGTTGCTGTTGGTTCAAGGCATTGAATACTACATATTCTGCATATCCTACATAGTGCCAATGACCGTGGCATGGATCCCAGGTAAATTGAGGATTTCCCGCGTTTGGAACGCCGATGAAATAGTCCTGATCGCCAACATTTTTAATATGCGTATCAAATCGCAAAATGTAGCGCATGCCATAGCCTTGTAAACAGCCTTCCGGCACATAGCACCCGGTAGCGTAGTTCAGCGAATCAAGATAAATGGTATTGTTGATATCGGCGCCCACAACCATGAGATCAGGCGCATGGCAAATCGGATTTGGCGGATAGATACAGGATGTATCGGAAATCGTGGCGCTTGGATTATAGTTGCACGATAGCGGATCGGTACATCCTCTGATGGGGCCGAGATAAGAGAGATTCCAATTGATAGCGCCGGTGCAACTGGTTCCGGCATCACCGATGCGTATATAAATCGTATCGTGGGCCGGAAGGGCAGCGGTGATTACTGACCGAAGGGTATCGCCTACGCAGGATGGCTCGTTATCGTTGTAATACATGGTACCCATAACATCATCATTGATAGAAACGCCATGGCATCTATCATAGATATAAAGGCGGGTATCACAAGAATTACCCAGTGAACAGGTGCTAAAACGCCAGGTGCCGGCAGAATCAGTTACGAAATAATACCAGCTATCGCGAAAAGGCGCAGTTTGTGTTCCTTTAACTGCATATAAAGGTGAATTGCAATCTGTTCCCGGAGGACAATTGAAATAAGTTCGTTCGTAATGCAGAAACGATCCGCCATACCCTACAACCGATCCATTGTACTTTACCTGATAGCTCCCGTTTCCATAACTACAGCAAATGCCATCGCCATAAGCATCAAAAATGGTGAACACTAAACAGGCTGAATTTGGAACGCAAATGGTATCGCCAATGTAGTTCCCGGTGTCGAGCAAAGCGCCGGTTTGTGCGTTGCGTAACGACCATGTTGTTTCGGTAGTAAATTGATCGGGTACGATCTTTATTTCTACACTGGCATAACCTGCCGGACAGCTCTGAGCGCTTATCCAAAAACTTGAAAATAAACTGAGTAGAAGAAGTATATATTTATGCATAATCAGGTTTCTATCGGCAATATAGAAAGATTCCAACTCACATTGGTTGCAAGGATTTTACGCGAACGTTTGATTTTTTTTAAACGAACGACCTGTTATTTATCATCTACGAGCGTAACGACCCAAATTTTGAGATAAATTTGAAACATGTATAAACTAGTTCCTATCGAGAGCGATCCGGTAGCGTATGCCGTACCTTTTTTCATACTGTTGATCGCCATTGAACTTTATGTTAATTATAAAGAGCAACGCCATTTGTACAACAGCGGCGAAGCATGGTCTTCAATAGGCATGGGGCTTGGTTCGTTGGTGATTAATGTTGGTATGAAAGGGCTTGCTTATGGTGCTTACACTTATTTATACCAATTCCGATTATTTGAAATAGGCTGGCACTGGTGGAGCTGGATACTGATTTTAATTGCCGATGATTTTACTTTTTACTGGCATCACCGCTTAAGTCATGAGGTTCGGGTTTTATGGGCGGCACATGTGAACCACCATTCTGCACAAACCCTGAATTTAGCTGTGGCTTTGCGCCAAAGCTGGGCCGAGCAATTGTATAAGTACTTTTTCTGGTTGTGGATGCCTGTGGTAGGTTTCCATCCGCTGATGATGCTGATGATGATGTCGATATCGCTTATCTATCAGTTCTGGCCGCATACCGAACTGATTAAACGAATGCCGGCGTGGTTTGAGGCGCTGTTCAATACTCCATCGCATCATCGTGTGCATCACGCCTCAAATGTCCGTTACCTCGATCGCAATCATGGTGGCATACTGATAATCTGGGATCGCCTTCTGGGAACTTTTGAGCGGGAACGGGATGAAGAAAAACCGCAGTACGGTATCACCAAGAATATTCATACCAATAATGTTTTCCGCATTGCATCACACGAATATGTGGATCTGTGGCGCGATATAAAACACACACCGAAGTTTAGCGATAAAATCAAGTATTTGTTCATGCCGCCGGGTTGGAGTCCGCAAGGTCCTGACCTACGCACTAAAACATTGCAACGCGAACTCCACGACAGGGAAGCAAAATTTTCTTCCGCCGGCAAAAAAGAAGCTGCATTTTAGCAGCGCTTTATTCAAATTATGAAAAGATATTTTTTGAGCGCTTTGGTAGTGCTTTGCGGCTGTAGTTACAGTAATAAATGGGGAAAAGTAAACGTGAAAAATGAGTTTACTGTTGACGTACCTAGTTGGATGGATGAAAAGACCGATCTCAAACCAGGTGCCGACTTTCAATATTGCAACCGTTTCAGAAATATATATGCTGTAGGATTTAGCGCACCAAAAAACGGTTCGCTTAATGATTTCTATTTAAAAGAAAGTCAGGTATTGAAAAATGCGCTAACAGCACCCACTTTAGACGATTCCACAGCGGGACCAATTTCCGGTAGAAATGCGATTCATACCGAACTTTCAGGGATGATGCAGGGTGAACGCATCTATTACAGCGTTTTGGCTGTGGAAGGCGATTCTAAATTCTATGAACTGTGTGTGTGGACCCGTGGCGAAGACCGTAAATTGAAGTATGGCGCTGATTTGAACCGATTGTTAGGATCGTTTCAATTACTTCATTAAAAATTCAAGGGGTTTACTTTTTGAGCTTGTTGCTTCACCCAGTTTTTATTCAGGTTTTCTGTTTGCGGTAATTCTAATAGTACCGGAATTTTTGTGGCATCTGCAATGAATGCTGCGGCTTCATTATTTCCGTTTAGTATCAACCCTTTCACCGGAATACTTCTTTTTTGAAGTGCCTCCAGTGAAAGTAAGGTGTGATTAATAGCGCCGAGATAGGGTGAAACCACCAATACTACCGGCAATTGATGATCGACTATAAAATCAATGAAAAAGTAATGCGGGTTGATGGGAACGAAAAGTCCGCCCGCGCCTTCTATGAGCAATTTGTTTGATGTAGAAGGAAATTGAAAATCCTCTTGTTGAATTTCAAAACCTTCCTTTCTGGAAGCCATGTAAGGTGCTGCAGGTTCTTTCAGCAAAAATTGTTCGGGATGTGCTACCGTTTTTTCATTCGAAATCAATTCGGCCACCTTCATCCTATCGGTGGCGTCTAAATCACCGGCCTGAACCGGTTTCCAGTAATCGGCCTGCCAGGCTTCGCAAAGCACTGCACTTGAAATAGTTTTGCCGATTCCGGTTCCAATTCCGGTAATGAAAATTTTACGATCCATGGAACTTCAGTTTATTTATTGCTGAGGCCAGGCTCAATATTTCTTCTTCAGAATTGAAACTATGCAGGCAAACTCGGATACGTTCTGAATTTTTGGCAACCGTTGGATAGCGAATCGGGCGTACATCAAAGCCCTGCCTTTGCAAGGTTTCGGCAGCTTCGGTTACAATGGTGCTTCCGCGCATAATTACACTTTGAATAGGAGTAGCGGATGCCGGAAGTTCCAGCGTATTAGTGCTTTGAATCTGTTGTTGAAAAACAGCGGCATAATGTTGCAATAGCTCACGGCGCTTCTGCAAATGTGGGAAGTAATTGTAAACGGCATGCAATTGCAACAGTAACTGAGGCGGCAGTGCTGTAGAAAAAATGAAAGGCCGGCAATAATTGATCAGGAATTGTTTCAGTTGTTCGGAACAAATAATTGCCGCACCGAACGAGCCTAGCGCTTTGCCGAAAGTATGTACACGAGCCAGGCATTTTGATTCGAGTTCCAGTTGATTAACTAAACCACCGCCATTATGGCCCAAAATCCCTGTTGCATGTGCTTCGTCTACAATCAGTCCGGCTTCATACTTTTCGCATAAAGCGGATATATTTTTCAGGTCGGCTAAATCGCCATCCATGGAATAAATCGATTCCACCACCACATATTTCAACCCTGTTGCTGTGCGAAGCTTTTCTTCGAGGTCGTGGCAATTGTTATGCTGAAAGCTAATGGCATTGGCCTTTCCGGCCCGGCAACCATCATGAATGGATGCATGACTTTTTTCGTCGAATAGAATAGTATCGCCTTTATAAGGTAAGGCCGCCAGCAATCCGGAATTGGCATCAAATCCGGAATTCATCAATAAGGCGCTTTCTCCTTTATGAAAGACTGCAATTTTATTTTCCAGCGCTATGGCTATTTCATTATTTCCTGACAGGAGCCGTGAACCGGTGCTTCCCAGGAATTTATTTGGAAGAAGTTGATCCTGAACCAATGCACTGAAATCTTGATCACGTGCAATGCCGAGATAATCATTCGACGTAAAATCAATGTGGTTCGGAAGAATTTTTAAACTGCGAAAATTGTCGGTTTCCCGACGCTCTTCCAATCGTTTTTCTATATATTTTCCAATGGAATGCTGCATTAATTACTGCAAGAATGAGCAGATGCCTCTACTTCTTTGAAACTGGCGCGAGGTGAAAGCCCCAGCAATTCGAACATTTCCTGATCGGCCGTTACATCAGGATTGGGAGTAGTAAGTAATTTTTCGCCTGTGAAAATGGAATTGGCACCTGCTAAAAAACAAAGCGCCTGTTGTTCCACACTCATTTCATTTCTTCCGGCAGATAAACGAACCATAGCCTTTGGCATCAAAATTCGGGCGGTAGCAATCATGCGCACCATCTCCCAAATTTTTACTTTTTCTCTTTTTTCAAGTGGCGTTCCCTCCACTGAAACTAAGGCGTTTACCGGTACCGATTCCGGGTGTTTTTCACGTGTGGCAAGAGTATGTAACAGTTTGATGCGGTCGGCATCGCTTTCGCCCATGCCAATAATGCCGCCACAGCAAACGCTAATGCCTGCCTTCTCCACATTGTCGAGCGTTTCCAAACGATCGTTATAAGTTCTGGTGGAAATTATTTTATCGTAGTGTTCGTCAGACGTGTCGAGGTTATGATTATAAGCATACAACCCTGCCTCTTTCAAGCGCACGGCCTGTTCTTCAGAAAGCATACCCAGAGTACAGCAAACTTCCAAACCAAGTGCGTTCACACCTTTTACCATGTCAATTACATTATCGAAATCGCGACCATCGCGCACATTTCGCCAGGCAGCCCCCATGCAGAAACGAGTGGAACCGGCATTTTTAGCGATCAACGCTTTGTCGATCACCTCTTCATATTTCATCAATTTATGGGCCTCAACGCCGGTATTGTATCGGGCGGCCTGAGGGCAATAGGAACAATCTTCGGGGCAGCCGCCTGTTTTCACCGAAAGAAGCGTACAAACCTGTACCTCGCCGGTGGCCTGATGTTTTTTATGCATGGCAGCAGCTTCCAAAATCAATTCCAAAACGGGTTTGTGATAAATGGCGCTTACTTCGTCTGTTGTCCAGTTATTGCGGATATCGTTCATAAAAACAAGTATAGTCAATCTTCCATAAATGCCCGAAAAATGGCTTGATGACCTTTCTCAGAAAAGTGAATTTCATCGGCAAAAAGGTAATTGCCATCCGGATCGTTCTTTAATTCTTTAAAAATGAAACGGCTTCGAATGCCGTGTTTTTGCAATTCCGTCATCATTATTTTTTGTGGTAACGTATCATTGTTTTTTAGTTGGGAACGATAGGGTAACAACAACACTTCGAAAGGTGTTTTTCTTTCCGAACAGATATGTTGTAAAGTATCGAGATAAGCCACCGCTTCACGCACCATTGCTTCGTTTTGATACGGCGAACTATGGTAACGATAATAGGAATCGCTATTTCGAAAAACAAATAATTTGAGTAGCTGGTACACCGCCATGTTTTTCTGAAACCATAAGTTGATTTGGGTTAACAGCTTTAAATGATTCTGGCCGGCGGGGTGCTGGGTAATTGCTTTGGGATAAATATCGTTCAGGCACCAGCAGAGTGTTAACCTGGCACTGTTGAATTCCTGTCGATTAAAAAGGTTGCCGGCTACATTCACATAATCGGCGGGTGCCCATCCTGAAACGGCTACACAGCGTATTTCGTAATTGGGTATAGAATTATTCAGCAAATAATAAAATGTGGAAGAATCGGTTACGCCTAGTCCTTCAGCTACCGAATCGCCAATAAAAAGCCATTTGCGCTTTCCGGGCTTGTGAGGCAGCACTAATCTGCCGCCGTATGCATCAGTATGAAAGTGCTTTCCAAAAACAATTCCTGAGGCATTGCTTTTAAAACCGGATGTGGAGCCAAACGCCCTATCGGTCAACAATTTGGGATCGTCTTGCCGATTGTAAATTTTCAACAGCAGCCATTTGCTTCCGCCTTCCAGCAATAGCAATAGCGCTACAATCGAAATAAGGGTTACGCCAATGGTTTTGCGATGGTTCACAACTGTATCCATTTAATGACCAAGGCATAGGAGCCGGCCAGCAGCAGCCAGCCTTCCACAACTACCCAGTAAAAGTAAGGATCATTCTTTTTATGAACACCATACCATATGCTTTGAATGCAAATGAGGTGCGGCATGGCATAAGCAAAAAACAGCGGCACATAGGAATCGTGAAACTGGCGGAAAGGCAGTATGGCACTTATTATTAGCGCAGCTACTGATAAAAATGCGGTCAGCTTAATGCCAACAATAATAGGCCAGGTGCGTAGGCCGTGTCTTTCATCGGTTTCCACATCTTTGATTTCAAACAGCAATAAGTTGGCCAATAAGAAAGGAAAGGCGAGCGCTGTCAACTTCCATAAAGAAATGCCGGAAGCGTGGTGATTGGGGAGGGTGACGAAGGTGAGACTACAAACTAATGCTACAATAACCGGCTTCAGCAGACCGATGTTTCTTAAAAAAAGTTGGTAAGCTACTGATAACGACAGGATAAATGCGAGGAGGAGCAGGTCATAATTTTTTAAAAGAAAGAGCGATCCTACTGACAGCGAAGCGGCTGTTACCATTACCAGCCAAAGCGACAATTGGTTTCGGTTTCGCCATTCTATGTAACGCCAATCCACATATTCCCCTTTTTTTCGCAGAAAGGAATATGCTGTTACTGTAGAGGAGAATACAAACAAACCATATGGTAAACTAAGGTAATTGCCGAGAATACGGCAGTACCCGGCGGCAAAAGCAACAGCGCAGCAGCCCAAAAAAATATGGGAAAACAGCAAAAAGTTAAAAACGTTCTGAAACACACGCACGCTGCGAAGGAAGCTATTGTTTTCAATATAAAATCTTAGAATTGATTCAGAAAAAGAATAGCATGAAAGTAAACGCAGCCATTACAGCAGTAAACGGTTATGTGCCGGATTATGTGATGACCAATGCGGAATTGGAGAGCATGGTGGATACCAATGATGAGTGGATTACTACCCGTACCGGTATTAAGGAACGCCGGATATTAAAAACTCCCGGCAGTGCTACTTCTGATATTTGTATTCCGGCAGTGCAAGGTTTATTAAAAAAGAGAGGTATAGCTGCCACAGAACTAGATCTCATCATTTGCGCTACCACTACCCCTGATAAAGTATTTCCTTCCACTGCTGTTATTGTAGCCAATGCTATTGGCGCTACCAATGCCTGGGGGTATGATGTTTCTGCGGCCTGTTCCGGTTTTTTGTTCGGGTTACAAACCGGCGCTGCATTTATTGAAGGAGGCCGTTACAAAAAAGTGCTGGTTATAGGTGCCGATAAAATGTCGAGCATTTTGAATTATGCTGACCGCAACACTTGTGTGATTTTTGGTGATGGCGGTGGCTGCGTATTATTGGAACCTACGGTTGAGCCGGTTGGCATCATCGATTCGCTGCTTTATGCCGATGGGTCAGGGGAGCAGTATTTACATATGAAAGCGGGCGGGTCGAGGTATCCTGCTACACATGAAACAATTGATGCCCGCGAGCACTTCGTTTCGCAAGATGGAAAAACGGTGTTCAAATTTGCAGTTACCAACATGGCCGAAGCGGCTGCGAAAATCATGGAACGCAATCATCTTACGGCCGATGAATTGGACTGGCTGGTTCCGCATCAGGCGAATAAGCGCATTATTGAAGCCACCCGCGAACGAATAGGTTTAGATCCTGCAAAAGTGATGGTAAATATCATGAGGTATGGCAATACCACCAATGGCACGCTGCCGCTATGTTTGTGGGAATGGGAGAAACAACTTAAAAAAGGGGATGATGTGATTTTATGCACTTTTGGTGGCGGCTTTACCTGGGGCGCTATGTACTTAAAATGGGCCTATAACTCATGATCGACTTTTTTGACGATATTAAATCGTTTTCAGCCTGGATCATTGGCGTAGTGGCATTGCTGATAGTGATCTGGTATGTTTTTCGCAGAGGCAACCGGCTAGATCGTTAATCAAATGATACCTTGCATCAGTTGCTCGTAAACCTTGGTGTTAAAGCGATAGAGTTGAGCCGGTTTATGTGCCACATCGGTTTGTTTTTCAGGCAAGGCCTGAAGGATGTTCAACTTCTTCATTTTCCTTCTGAAATTTCGTTTGTCGAGATCATCGCCAAGTATGGCCTCGTATAATTTCTGCAATTGTCCCAGTGTAAATTTCTTTGGCAACAGTTCGAAACCGATAGGAGAGTGTTTGGTGCGTTGCTTTAGCGTTTCCAGCGCTTTGTTCAGAATTTGATTATGGTCGAATGCCAGGCGAGGCACCTGCTGCACTGAATACCATTCTGATTTTCTGGCAAACGAATCAGGCTGAAGCACTACATTTTCCAATTTAATGAGCGCAAAATAGGCCACGGTAATCACGCGAGCCTGCGGTTCAGCACGCATAGAACGCAGCCACTCGGCATCCTGATCGCGGCGCACCCGATTGGGGTCGCCAAAAGCGTAAAACTGTTCCAGATAAATATTGCTGAGGCCGGTCAACTCTTTCAAAATTCGCTTGGCCGAAGTATCCAGGTCTTCATCATCGCGAATCAGGTTTCCGGGTAGGGCAATGTTCAGTTTACTGCGGGAAGTTTCCGCATTCTCGCCATTGTATTTTCGTTCTATCAACAGCGCCTTCAGTTCGCGGCCGTCGTAACCAAAAATCACGCAATCAACCGATACGTGCGGATTTAGAGGAATTGTTTTTTTAGAATTCGCCATCGGCAACAAACGAAATATTAAATTTCCATATTTTAAACCATTGTGGGAAACGCTAAATCATTTTAAAAAGTTAGTGTCATTATTACACTAAGTTGAAAATTTAATATCTTGTAGTATGGATTTTGATAACAGTTCTATCAGAAAGATCGGGGTGCTTACTTCGGGCGGTGATGCGCCGGGAATGAATGCCGCTTTGCGTGCCGTGGTAAGGGCAACCATCTTTTACGGAAAACAAGCAGCGGGAATTTACCGTGGTTATCAAGGATTGATGGAAGGCGATTTTATGGATATGGATGCGCGTTCGGTTGCTAATATCATTCAGCGTGGCGGCACTATTCTGAAATCGGCACGCAGCGTGGAGTTTACAACTGAAGAGGGAAGGAAGAAGGCCGCTGCTCAATTGCAACAACATGGTATTGATGCATTGGTAGTAATTGGTGGTGACGGCACTTTTCGTGGCGCTTCTGTGTTTATGGAAGAAACCAAAATTCCGATCATCGGCATTCCTGGAACAATTGATAACGATCTTCCTTATACCGACTTTACGATAGGATATGATACCGCCTGCAACACCGTGATTCATGCTGTGGATGCCATTCGCGATACGGCGGTTTCACACAATCGGTTATTCTTTATTGAAGTAATGGGCCGTGATTCCGGTTTTATAGCGCTGCGCGCCGGCTTAGCCGCAGGAGTAGAAACCATAGTGATTCCCGAGCAAGCTTTCAGCTATGAAAACTTGCTTCGCAAACTGGCGCGCAATGAACGCACCAAAAGTTCCTCGGCACTGGTAATTGTGGCCGAAGGCAATAAGTGGGGCAATGCCGCACAATTGGCAGAAAAAATTACCACACAGTTTCCGGCCTATGACACCCGGGTTACCGTTTTGGGGCATGTTCAACGCGGCGGAACGCCTTCCTGCCTTGACCGTGAAATTGCCAGCAGAATGGGTGTGGTGGCCGTTGAAGCTATTCTGATGGGCAAAAGCGATATGATGGTAGGCATTATCAACAACCGCAGTGTGCTAACGCCTTTCAAAGAAGTGGTGAAGACGAGGCAGCCGGTGAACATTGAACTAATGCGCATCAACGAAATTTTAAGTGTATAAACAGTGTGTATGAAATATCCTGAGTTAAAAGAAATACCAGCGCAATTTTTGGTAGAACCGGAGGAACAACGCCAATATTTGGTGAACGGTGAACTAAAAGAATGGCAAGGTGCCATGAAGGAGGTGCTTTCACCGGTTTCCATAATGGAAAATGGGGAAATGCGACAATTTCGTTTAGGATCGCATCCGATGCTTTCGGCTGAAGAAGCCCTGAAGGCGCTGGATGCCGCCGTAAAGGCCTATGATTTAGGGCGTGGGGAATGGCCTACCATGACGGTGGAAAATCGCATCTCGCATTTAATGCATTTCACCCGCCGAATGAAGGAAAAGCGCGAGGAGGTGGTGAATTGGCTGATGTGGGAAATCGGAAAATCATTATCTGATTCGCAGAAGGAGTTCGACCGTACAGTTGATTATATCATTGATACGATTGATGCCCTGAAAAATCTGGATCGGGAAAGTTCGCGTTTGCGAAAAGAAGGCGGTATTTATGCGCAGATCCGCCGCGGACCGTTGGGTGTAGTGCTGTGCATGGGGCCTTACAATTATCCCCTCAACGAAACTTTTACCACGCTGATTCCTGCCTTGATTATGGGCAACACCGTGGTGTTCAAACCGGCTAAATTCGGAGTATTGCTATTACATCCCTTGCTGGAAGCTTTTCGCGAATGTTTCCCCAAAGGGGTAATCAATGTGGTGTATGGCAGCGGTCATGAAACCGTTGGTGCTATTATGCAAAGTGGAAAAATAGATGTGCTGGCGTTTATTGGCGGGCATGTGGCGGCCAATGAAATTAAGAAGATGCACCCCAAGCCGAATCGATTGCGTTCGGTGCTGGGGTTAGATGCCAAAAATCCGGCCATTATTTTACCGGATGCAAACCTTGACGTTGCCGTAGAAGAATGTATCAGCGGCTCGCTTTCGTTCAATGGTCAGCGTTGTACAGCCTTGAAGATTATTTTCGTTCATGAAAAAATTGCGAAAGACTTCAACCAAAAATTTCTGGAGAAGCTCAGCCACCTGAAAAGTGGTATGCCATGGGATGAAAAGGTGATGCTCACTCCGCTGCCGGAAACGCACAAAACTACTTACCTCAATGATTTGATCACTAACGCCAAAGCCAATGGCGCTGCGGTTTTGAACGAAGGTGGCGGTATGGTTTCCGGTAATTTTATTTCTCCGGCGGTACTGTTTCCGGTAAACAAAAATATGCGGGTGTATTACGAAGAGCAATTTGGACCGGTGGTGCCAATTTGTTCCTTTAAGGAGGTGAGCGAACCTATTTCCTACATGGTAGAATCAAATTACGGACAGCAAGTAAGTATTTTCGGAACGGATGATAAGTGTATTGCTGAATTGATTGATCCCTTGGTGAATCAGGTGTGCCGTGTGAACATCAATTCGCAATGTCAGCGCGGCCCCGATTCCTATCCATTTAATGGAAGAAAAGATTCGGCAGAAGGAACTTTAAGTGTAACGGACGCGTTGCGTGTTTTTTCTATACGAACCATGGTGGCGGCAAAAGATAACGAAGCCAACCGCGAATTGCTCTCTACCATTCTGGATAAGCGCGAAAGCAACTTCCTTTCAACAGATTATATTCTCTAATTTTATTTTTCAATTAAACAGAACGCATGATAGTTATTGCCGACAGCGGAAGCACCAAATGCGATTGGGTGCTTTTTGATCCTAAAACCGGTTCAAAAACTGAAACGAATACCATTGGTTTGAACCCGTTTTTCCACGATGAGTGGTTTATATTGAACGAAGTATTTTCGAACCCTACATTACGTGAGGCGGGCCAGAAAGCCACGCATGTTTTTTTCTATTGCGCCGGAGGTTCCAGCAAAGAACTTCAAATGAAAGTGGCCCGTGGTTTATACATCAATTTCAAGCATGCTGAAATTAAAGTGGATCACGATTTGGATGGCGCCGCTTTCGCTACTTGTAATCATCAGCCGGGCATAGCCTGCATTCTGGGTACCGGTTCGAACTCCTGTTATTTCGACGGACAAAAAATTCATGAAGAAGTGCCGGCGCTCGCCTATATTTTGGGTGACGAAGGCAGTGGCAGTTATTATGGAAAGTGGTTATTGCGCGATTACCTCTACAAACGCATGCCGGCTAATATCCGCGCGGAATTTGAAACCTGGTTTCATCCAAACAAAGACGATATTTTTGAAAGAATTTACATGAAGCCGCATGCCAATGTTTATTTGGCTTCTTTCATGCGTTTCTGCAGCGAACACCGCACCGATCAATACATTGCCGATATGGTAGATGAAGGCATGTACGAGTTTCTCAACATTCATGTGTGTTGCTACAAGAACTATAAATCAGTGCCTACACACTTTGTGGGTTCCATTGCGTTTTATTTTGAAGAAATATTGCGTAAGCACTGCAAGAACCTGCAAATCATTCCGGGGGTAATTACCAATAAGCCGGTTGAAGGTTTACTGAAATATCATCTCGAAAAAATGAACATTTCAATGCCTTGATCAGATCGCCGCATTTGCGGGATAAAGTGACTCGATCACGGTTTTGTATTTTTCCATTACTACTTTGCGCTTTACTTTCATCGAAGGAGTGAGGTCGCCGCTATCTACCGTCCATTCATCGGCAATTAGTGCAAAACGTTTAATCGTTTCCCACTGGCCGAAGCCTTTGTTCTTTTTATCAATCTCTTCCTGAAGCATTTTATTCACTTCCTGAAGCTGTGTAAGTTCTTTATTGGAACTAAAGCTCAGGCCTTGTTTGGATGCCCAATCTTTCAATAACGGAAAGTTAGGAACGATTAGCGCTGTTACATAATTTCGATCTTCGCCAATTACCAGCATTTGTTCAATGAAGGGAATTTCCTTCATCTTACTTTCCAATGCCAGTGGCGCAATGTACTTACCGCCTGAGGTTTTGAAAATTTCTTTTACGCGATCAGTGATGTAAAGATATTGACCATCTTTGTAAGCAATCATTTTTCCTACATCGCCGGTGTAAAGCCAACCTTCGCGTATGGTTTGAGCAGTAAGGTCGGGACGATTGTAATAACCCATCATCACATTCGGACCCTTGCAACAAATTTCACCTTCGCCTGGTTGCATGCCTTCGCGATGTTCCAGACGCACTTCCACGCCATCAATTACACGGCCCACCGAACCAAAGTGCAACAGTTTGGGGTCGAAAGGATTCACAGAAATTACAGGCGATGATTCGGTTTGGCCATAACCTTCGCCAATTACAATACCGGCGGCAGTGAACACCCGCGCCAATTTTGGATTTAACTTGGCTGATCCGGTGCAAATGCCTTCTACATTTCCACCCAAAGCTTCGCGCCATTTGGAGTAAATCATTTTATCGAAGAATTTATGACGCAGCGAGTCCCAAATTCCGTATTCCTTTTCATTATCGTAGGCATTGGCAAATGCCAGTGCCGAATCGTAAATATTCTTCTTGAAGCCTGTAAGAGTAGCCGCTGCTGACTCCAGCCGCATATATACTTTTTCCAGAAGCCGGGGTACAGAAGTAAAGAAATGCGGTTTAACTTCTTTAAGGTTATCGGCTATGGTATCAATGCTTTCTGCATAATACACCGATACGCCATTGGCCATGTAAACAAACACCACCATTCTTTCAAAAATGTGGCATAGTGGAAGAAAACTAAGCACCCGCTTGGTGGGATTCACCGGCAGAATCGGTTTTACAGCCTTAATGTTGCTGATGATGTTATTGTGCGATAGCATCACCCCCTTCGGATTTCCGGTAGTTCCAGATGTATAAATGATAGTGGCCAAATCATCGGGTTTTACGGCAGCTTTGCGCCGATCCAGTTCTGCCCGGTCGCCATTTTTTCCCATTTCCAGAAACTCACTAAAATGTTTGCAGCCTTCTATCTTTTCAAAACAATAGATCTCTTTCAGTGACGGAACTGATGCCCGGATGTTGCTGATCTTTTTAAACAAACCTTCATCGCCAACAAATGCAATTTTGATTTGCGCGTCGTTAAAAATGAACTTATAATCCTCTTCACTGATGGTGGGATACACGGGAACATTCACCGCTCCACACTGCAGCGACCCCAGATCCATAAAATTCCACTCCGGACGATTCGCCGAAATGATGGCCACTTTTTCCTGCGGTTGCACCCCGTCATGGATTAATGCCAAACTTATTTGATCAATAATTTGAGTACTCTCGGCTGTGCTGTACTTTTTCCATGAACCGTTTTCTTTTCTCACAAAGGCATCATCTTGCGGAAAATTTTCCAATTGAAAAGTGATGATGTCGAACAGCCTGCTGTAATCTTTCATTCCATAAATATTTGCGGGGAAATTAGAAAAATGGCTTTTAAAACCGATTGGAAAGTTCAGCTTTATTCAGCAGAAGAAGCCTTTTTGCCTATTAACAACGATACTAATATGGGAATGAAAAAGATGGCAACTGTAAACAAAGAAAAATACAAATCGGCGCGTTCGTTCTTAATATAAGGATGCAGTGCAGGAATGAAGTTTTCCGACAGGAATTCCAAAACCAGTTTCATCCCCAAAATTCCAATAATCACAAATGCCAGGCGGTCGAGAAAGGGAAACCGTTCCATCAATTTTACAAAATAGGCTGTAACAATGCGCATGGTGATGATACCAATGAAAACGCCCAAACAAACCAGATAAATATTGGAGGTGAAGGCTACGGCGGCGAATACATTGTCTAGCGAAAACGTTAGGTCCATTACTTCCACCAACAGTACGGTTCGCCAGAAAAGCGATAAAAAGCGAAACTTATCTTTTTTCATCTCCGCTTCATCTGTTACTTCTTTTTCCTGTTCCAGAATGTTTTGATGCTGTTGATTGTTCTTAATAAAAAAGTGAACGCACAAATAAATCAGATAGCCGCCTCCGATCAGTTTTAACCACGAAATTTTTATGAGCAGATTAGCGAAAACAAGGAAAGCGCCACGAAAAAGATAAGCGAACAGCACCCCGATCCGCAAAGCCCTCACCCGCTGGGTCTGAGGCAATTTCATTACCATTGTGGCCAGCACGGCAGCATTGTCGATCGAGAGCAAACTCTCAATCAGGATCAGGTTTAGGATCACAATGGACGCCACCTTGAGGTCGGCGCCTAAATACTGATGCAGAAAGTTGATGAAATGGTCCAAATTGCAGCTTTGAATCGCGTGGTGAAACTAATATCATTGCCCGATTGCTACAATACTTTGCATGAAAGATATAAACGCGGTTATTTATGATATGGATGGTCTGATCATTGATTCAGAACCATTTTGGCGAAAGGCCGAGATCGAAGTGTTTCAAACTGTGGGCCTTCAACTCACGGAGCGCGACTGTATGGAAACCACCGGTTTTCGTTTTGATGAGGTGATTGACCTTTGGTTCCATCGGCAACCCTGGACGGGGAAATCGAAGCAACAAGTTCATGATGAGGTGCTGGAACGTATGGAGGCCGCCATTTTGAACGATGCGGTACTGATGGATGGGGTGGAAGAATCGCTGCGGTTTTTCGAATCGCGCCAAATGAAGATGGCCATTGCTTCCTCCAGTGCATTTCGGCTAATTGAAGCATGCTCGAAAAAATTACACCGCGAATCGGTTTTTCATCATTTGGTTTCAGCTGAAAACGAAATTTATGGAAAGCCGCATCCTGCCGTGTTTTTGCGCGCGGCTGAAATTTTGGGTGTGGAGCCCAAGCATTGTTTGGTGTTGGAAGATTCAGTAAATGGCGTAATTGCGGCAAAAGCGGCAAAAATGAAGTGCATCGCCATTCCACATCCCGAAGAATTTCATAATCCCAAATTTGCTATTGCTGATATGAAGGTGCGTTCATTAAAAGAGGTTCCCGGTGTATTTCTGAATGCATTCGCCGGTTAATTTACGCCGTTCGCGAAAAAGAGCAGCTACTTTATTGAAAAACCGGTGCGGCTGCTTCAACCTTCCATTGCAACCGTTACTTTAGGCGAAATGAAATCGCGCTTTCTACTTTCTTTTTTGTTGTTGGCATTGGTTTGCTGTGCCGGGCTTTTCGTTCATTTTCCTGACGAAATAGCAGGAGGAAATACCGTGCAACCGGCCGACATTGCCTGGATGCTTACCGCGTCGGGATTGGTGTTGCTGATGACGCCCGGCCTCTCTTTTTTTTATGGTGGAATGGTGAGCAAAAAGAACATCATTTCTACCATGCTGCAAAGTTTCATCGCGTTAGGCGTCATCACCGTATTGTATGTTTTGGTGGGTTTCAGTTTGTGTTTTGGAAACAGTTTCCACGGCATCATCGGTAATCCATTCCAATTTTTTCTTTTTAAAAATGTTGGCCTCAACACACATCCCACACTTTCACCTACTATTCCACTGCTGTTGTTCGCCATCTTCCAATTGAAGTTCGCCATTATCACACCGGCTTTAATCACCGGCAGTTTTGCCGAACGCGTGAAATTCAATGCCTATCTGCTTTTCATTTGTTTGTTCTCTATTTTTATTTATTGCCCGTTAGCGCACTGGACGTGGCATCCCGATGGGTTTTTACATCAATGGGGAGTGCTTGATTTTGCAGGCGGTACGGTGGTTCATATGAGTGCCGGATTTGCAGCTTTGGCCGGTGCCATCATGCTTGGGCAACGCCGATCTTTTTCCGACAATAAGCACACGGAACCGGCCAATATTCCTTTCGTTATACTGGGAACGGGAATGTTGTGGTTTGGTTGGTTTGGATTTAATGCCGGCTCATCGCTGGGTGCCAACACCACTGCCATTCTCGCCTTTTCCACTACCGTGGTGGCTTCGGCATCGGCTATGTTGGGCTGGATTTTTTTTGATGCGGCAAGAGGTAAAAAAGTTTCGGCTATGGGCGCCTGCATCGGTGCAGTGGTGGGCCTTGTGGCCATCACTCCCGCCGCAGGATATGTCACCATTCCACATGCGCTTTTTATTGGTTTTATTGCTGCTATAATCTCTAATCTGGCCGTTAGGGCCAAGAACCGTTCTAGCCTTGATGATACGCTGGATGTGTTTCCCTGTCACGGTGTTGGAGGGATTGCAGGAATGGTGCTTACCGGCATTTTTGCGCGCCCTTCCGGATTATTTTACGGAAGCACCACGGTGTTTTGGTACCATTTATTGGCATTGGTAATTGTGAGCGTTTTCACTTTTGGCGGTTCATTTTTGTTGTACAAAATAACCGATCTGATTGTTCCGCTTCGGGTGAGCCATGATGAAGAAATTACCGGTCTCGATTTTTCTCAACACGGCGAAACCTATAAACTCAAAAAGCCGGTAAGTGTAAAAAGCGAGGTGCGAGATTGAAATTTTCCATTTATCACTACTCCCTTCCAACTTTATTCTCCCGGATGATAAATGCGCTCGGCATGACTGTAGGCCCAGGCCTTGCTTAAGCTTTCTTCCTTCGTTTTTTCATTTACATACAGTTGCATTTGATCAGTATAGTGCTCGCTTCCCGGTGTATTGCTGCTCCCATAACAGGCAATGGTGCGTATCTGCGGTCCGTCTTTTGTGAACCTGGCTAAAAGTATGTACGACTCGCCACTGTTCACGCGCAATTTTCCTTTGCCATAGGCGGAACCATATTTGGCGTTCCATACATCGGGACCGCCCCGTGTAGGCAAATCCACATCGCCGCGAACATGCCGCTGAAAGTCGCCAAGCGGAACATGGATCTTGCCAAAGTCGCGAAGCATTTCATCTTTCGCATTTTTCAAACCTATGGCGAAATAATCCATCTTCGCCTTGCGGTCGCGGCTGTATAAATTATCCATAGAATCATTGATATGGAAGTAGCAACCGTAAATAAATTTGTAGAACAAGGTAGCATTGGTGTCGGCAATATCGCCTGATCGTTCGGCCGACCAGTTTTTCACGGTTTCAATAGCATCGGCAATTTCCGGATGTTCTTTTTCATCTAAATGAAAAACATCTTCAACCTGAAGTTTTTTGAACGGAGCGGTTACGGTTTGAGGGTAGTGCCAATCGTATTTGATTTTTAAAAAATCGTCCCAGCTCACTTTCGTTTTACCTTTCATCATTTCATAAAAGCGCAAGCTGCGGTTGGTTTCATTCATTTCGAAACCCGAATGCCGTTGACAATACAATTGTTTTGGATTCTCATCAGCCGCCGTCATGGAATAGGAGGTATTGTTGCAATCGAAAACATAGCCGCACTTCGGGTTCAAAACATGGGGCAGCGAATCGTGAGGCAAAAATTCGGTCCAAAGCGTTTTCCGCGTGTTTCCCGGTATGGTGCTTTTCCAGTTATAACCATCTGCACGAATGGGCATGGCACAATTGCTCACGCAATAAATGGTGTCGAACTTATCAGCATAAGTTACATATTGATTGATTACGCCTTGCATGTTCAATGCGTTCCGGAATTCGGTATAATTCTTCGCTTTGTTCATCAAATACCATTGCTCAACTGATTTAATGGTCATGTTCGAAGCCAATCGCACCGCAAAAGTTCCTTTTTTGTTTTTGTAGGTAGCGCCATAAATGCTCCACCATTTTTTCTTTCCGATAGTGAGCACAAATTTGTGACGATCGCGATGTTTGGCCAGATTCACGCTTAGCCTGGCGCGGCTTTGTTCCAGCTTCAGCGATTCGCCATCTACCAAATAATGATTTTTCTTTTTGGGATCCATCTCCAATTGATAAATATCGATAGCATCAAAATAATTGGTAGTGTGTGCCCAGCCAAGATTTTCATTCACCCCGTGAAAAAGCGAAACAGCTCCGTGAAAGGTTGCACCAATCATATTCCAGCCTTCTTCACTTTGCACATGCGCTTCGTACCAACTCATCGGACCTTCTAATGGCTGATGCGCATTTACATCCAAATAAACATTCCCATCGGCGGTAATTTTAGAGTTCATGGCCAGCGCGTTTGAACCACGTGCGTTTTTGTTGTATTGAAAAACCGCAGGCACACTGCCGCCCACCACGCTGCTCAAAGCCCCATCTACGCCCGTCATCAACGCCATGCTCATCATATAGCCGGCAATGAAATCGCTGGGTTGTATGGGCAGCAACTTTTTGGAAACTATCTTTTCAGGATGCTTTTTTACGTAGTCGTTTCCCGCAGCGGCAGCAGCGTCCAGCAACTTTCTGAAAGATGGCGAAAGGTCTTTTTCGTAATGGCTATGAATAAAATCAGGAACGCCAAGTAATTGCACGGCATAATCGATTCGTGCGCCATCAATGCCCATCAGCAATCCCAGTTTTCCGCGGGCCAGCAGTAACCCCCACTGCACCGTATTAAAGTCGTCTTCGCAAGCCGAATACACCAGCCCGTAAGCGCAATCGGCGTCTGATTTTCCAAAAATATGCGGAACGCCAAAGCTATCGCGAACAATTTCTACATGATAGTTTGGATTGGTTTGGGCCGAAGCGAAAAGAGTAATGAAACTGAATGCAATAAGAAGATGCGTATGGATTGATTTCATGCCGCCTGAAAATTTTGGCGGAATGTAAACTAATTTTGAGAATCAGCTTATTGCAGAGGCGCATCCTGATCGCTTCCGAAAATGATTTGCTCATCACGGTCTTCTACCTTCATACGCCGTATGAAGTCGTCGTAATGTTCATCTTCGTGATTGCTGTAGGCGCCGTAGGCATCAATACTATAGCCGATAAGCCCGTCATTGGCCTGTATCAGGTAAAGCACACAGGAGTCATCAGGATTCGAATCGCCTTCAAAACGATACGACTTAATGATGGTGAGATCTTCCGGAACGTACATTTTTGACTCGTTAACTGTGAATCCGTTTTCGGTGAGTTTAAACTCATTATCGTGACGGCGTTTGCGCAGTTTTTCCAAAACTTCGCTTAGGGTTTTCATTGTTCCTGGCTGGTCCATGATTTTTGAATTTGAGGTTGGTTAATGCCTGATCTAACAAGGCTTGCGCCAATAGGTTTGAGGATTTATTTGCACAATTTGAATTCGGGTTGCTCCTTTTTCGCCTGCACAGGGGAACGCAATACGCAGATGGCCACCGTTTGGATGAACAGTATGTTTTATTGCGTGAGCGATGGTAGCGGAAATACTTTTTGAGCGGCATTCTGAAAATTTAGACGAATTACACATCGCTGGCCGCGAAAAAAGATTGTAGCGAACAGCGCGACCCCCGCAGCCGGTTTAGCGATTTGGATAAACTAGTATTTAGAGTGCAACCTTCGGCCAAATGCTGCGGGGGGCACGCCATAAATACCAATCAGGCAGGTTCTTACCGCTGCCAGCAAAGCGTTTGCTTTAATTGGTTTCCGGAGTGGACTTTCACTGAGTTTTTATACTTTTCGGCCATGAAAATTTCATATAACTGGCTGAAAAATTATGCCGGTTTCAATTTGACTCCTACTGATCTTGCCGAAATACTCACCAACACCGGTTTGGAGGTAGAAGAAGTGACGGCCTACGAGAGCGTAAAAGGCGGGCTGGAAGGTGTGGTGATAGGCGAAATTGTTGGTAGTGAACCCCATCCGGATGCCGATAAACTGAAAGTGACTCAGGTTAATGTTGGAAAACCGGAGCTACTGCAAATTGTATGCGGTGCGCCTAATTGCCGTGTAGGACTTAAATCGCCGGTAGCATTGGTTGGCGCCACCTTATATCCCTTTTCAGGCGATAAGATCGTTATCAAAAAAGCAAAAATCCGTGGTGTGGAATCGTTCGGCATGATTTGCGCCGATGATGAATTGGGCCTGGGCGCCTCACATGCGGGCATTATGGAACTTCCGGAATCGGTAGCCGCCGGAACGCCGGCTGCCGATTATTTTAAAGTGGAAAAAGATTATCTGCTTGAAATTGGTCTCACCCCTAACCGCAGCGATGCCTTCTCGCACATTGGCGTAGCGCGTGATTTGGTGGCAGCCTTGCAGGCTGTTTACAAAATTGACTTGCCGCTTTCCAAGCCAAATGCTGCAATTAAAGTGTTGAACAACAAAGTTCCTTTTCCAATTGTGGTTACTGATGCCGCCGGATGTAAACGCTACAGTGCCGTATTGGTCAAAAATGTGAAGGTGGCCGATTCGCCTCAATGGCTGAAGAACAAATTGCAGGTGATTGGTTTGAAACCGATCAACAATGTGGTTGACGTTACCAATTTTGTGTTACATGAATACGGTCAGCCGCTGCATGCTTTCGACGCGGCCAGGATCAGTGATAAATTGGAAGTTCGGCGCGCCAACCCAGGCGAGCGGTTCAAAACGCTGGATGGAAATGAACTTGAACTTCATGAAGAAGATGTATTGATTGCCGATTCGAAGGGTGGTTTGTGCCTGGCCGGAGTATATGGCGGGCTGAACAGCGGTATTACTGCAGCATCTACAACGGTGCTGTTAGAAAGCGCGAATTTTGATGCGCTGATGATAAGGAAAACGGCAGCGCGCCATGATTTGCGCACCGATGCCGCGATACACTTCGAGAAAGGATGTGATATTAATATTACGGTAACGGCCTTACAGCGCGCGGCAGCACTGCTTTGCGAAATTGCCGGGGGCGAAGTGGCATCAGCTATTGAAGACAGCTATCCCAATCCGGTGAAAGGGTTTCCCGTAACTATTTCCATTGCACGAATCAGAAGCCTGGCCGGAGTGGAAATTTCATTGCAGTTGATTAAGGCTATTCTTAATAAACTGGAAATTGAAGTGGTAGCGGAAATTGGCGATCAATGGGAATTGCTGGTGCCAACATTCAAAACCGAAGTAACGCGCGAGGCCGATATTGCCGAAGAAATTCTGCGAATTATGGGTTACAGCAGTATCCCAATTCCAAAAAAATTACACGCTTCTTTATCGTTTTCTAATCCGGTAGATGCGGTATCGCTGCAGGAAACCGCTTCAAACTGGTTGGTGGGCGCGGGTTTCAATGAGGTGAGTACCAATTCGGTGGCGCAAGCCAAGTGGGAAATGGATGCCGATCTTCAGGCACAGCAAGTGCGATTGTTGAACTCGCAAACAACGGAACTGGATTCGCTTCGCACTTCGATGTTATATTCCCTGCTGGAAGTGGTGGCCCACAATCAGAACCGCCGGATGAGCGATTTGAAACTCTTTGAGTTTGGTTCTACTTACCTAAAACAAAACGAAAAATATATCCAGCAATCGCATTTAGTGCTGTTGTTAAGCGGTAAGTTAACGCAGGATAATTGGCTGGAGAAAGGAAAGGCGTATGACTTTTTTCACTTGAAAGCGTATGCCAATCAGCTTTTGGAGCGTTTTGGGATTGCTGCCACGGGAAGTGTTGTAGAAGAAAAAATGCCATTTGATTACCAGTTGAAACTAACTGTGGAAAACGAAGTAGTGGCCACACTGGGAAAGGTAAATGATGCCGTGCTGAAGCAATTCGATATTAAGCAGCCCGTTTTCTTTGCCGATATGAATTGGGGGCTCATCACGCAACGCAGCGCATTTAATCAGGTGCGTTTTGAGCAGTTGCCCAAATTTCCATCGGTTCGGCGCGATTTGGCTTTGGTAGTAGATGCCGCATTGAGCTTTGAAAAAGTAGAAGCGGCAGTGCGAATGGAGAATAAAAAATTGTTGCGTGAAGTAGATCTTTTCGATGTGTACAAAGGCGAAAAATTAGGCGCAGATAAGAAATCATATGCGGTGAGTTTTGTGTTTTCTGACCCTGAAAAAACGCTTACTGATGCCGAAATTGATAAGGCAATGAATAAAGTGATCAAACGTTTGGAAGCTGATTTGGGTGCAGCAATCAGAAAATAGAAGTTTATGGCATATTGGCTGGTGAAATCAGAACCCACAACCTATAGCATCGATCGTTTAAAGGCCGAAAAATCGACGGTTTGGGATGGTGTTCGAAATTATGCGGCACGCAATAATTTGCGGGCTATGAAAAAGGGCGATCAGGTGTTGTTCTACCATTCTGTAACTGATCCAGCAATTGTTGGAATAGCAACTGTTTCCAAAGAAGCCTATGCTGACCCTACGGCCGAAGGCGACACCTGGAGTGTGGTGGAACTTACTTTTAAAAAGAAATTGAAATCACCTATAGCCTTGGCTGCGGTAAAGGCTGATAAAAAGTTGGCAGGTATGGACCTGTTGCGGCTAGGGCGGCTGTCAGTACAAGTGGTTCGGCCGGAAGAATGGGAGCACATTCTGAACCTGGCAGAAAGATAATTGTTAAGAAATGAAGCATGAAGTTTTTCGATCGTATAAAGTTAGGATGGCAAGAAATATCGGAAGGAACTTCGGGTGAGCAGGCTTTGCTGAAACAAAGCAAGGCCGCCCGTTTTCACGAAATCGAACAGGCCGTAATCGTACTTTCGGCCGCCGTACTTCGTCCCGGCGGTAACTTTTCATCGGTTCATGAAGAATTGCTGGTAGCATTCCTGAATCATCATTTTGGCCAGCGCCATACTTCGAAGCGCACTGAAGCCTTTCGCGATCACTATAAAATGGGACCGCAACCTTTTGTGAAAATGGCCTGCGAGGCCATCAAATCGCTGGCGGCTAATGAGGCGAGGCAAGAAATTCTCTTTTTACTGGTTGATCTTGCCGCTGCTGAACAATTTATTGGTGAAAGTCAGATCAGGCTGATTAAAAAGATTTCGGGATACCTGCAAACCGAAGAGCAGCAATGGAGAGAAGTGCAGCATCGAATGAAACAATGGAGCCCTTTTGCCATGTTAGAAATGGAGGAAACCACTTCATTGGCGGCCATCAAAGGCGCGTATAGAAAAATGGTGTTGAAATATCATCCCGATAAAAGCAAGCAGCACGAGCGGGAGGCGGCCCGGCACTTCCGCGATATTCAGCGAGCCTATGAAACACTGTTGGCGCAAATCGGCTCGCGCTAGCTCTTATTTTATTATAATTGCCTGCTATGAAGCCGAACAAACAAACCAGGCCGCAGGTGCCCCCTAAGGCAGGCGTAAAAAGCGCTTCCAAAGCCGATACCGGACCCTCAAAATTTACTGCCGTTTTAATGAATATCGGTGGGGCAGTAGTAGCGGCCATTTTTCTGATGGTACTTTTCAACCATTCCGAGCCGGATGCACAAAACCCGGAGCCGGCTATGAACAGCGGGTATGATTGGCTGCTGAACTCCATGCTCAAGAATAATCTTGAAACAATCGATCAACATCCTGATCTTACCGTCCAACAACGCTATGAGGCCAAGTGGGGAGGCGAGATCAGCTATTTTCTGCAAGTGAAAAATAAAACTCCGGAAACAGCGGTAGTGTTGCTTCCGCCGAAGGCGATGTTGAAAGAATCGGGCTTTAAAAGCGTTGTTGACCTGCCATGGGCTACGTACTTCCTCTATCCGCGAAAAGTGGTTTATGAGGATGATAATGGAAAGGATTCACTTTACGCTAAGGCCGATTTTTTAATGTCAGTAAACGGCTGGGGGTTAAATAAATTAAACTACACTATTGAAAAACCGGAGGGTTTCATGGTGCTACCTTTAAAGAAATAAGATGTTTGTAATCATTTTTATTCTGGGGCTTACCCTTTCCTGGGTTATTTCAAATGAGTTCCTTTTAGGGGAACGGTTGGCATTGTCGTTCCCGCTGGGATTCGGAATGGCCTCCTGCCTGATGTTTGGAATTACAGTGGCCGGCATCCCTTTGCAACTGATGCAAATAGAAGCTACCTTTTCTTTATTCGCTGTGGTTTTTGCAGGCTTTGCACTGGTACGCGAGTGGAAGCTGAAACGCTTAACCAGAGAATTTATAGTGCCTAAATTGAATTTCAGAAGTATCAATTTAGTATGGGTTGTTTTTGCTGCTGCCATTGGCTATCTGGTTTGGGGTATCACACGCAAATGCCTCTACTGGCCGCCAGCCGAGTTCGATACGATTTTGGGTTATGACCTGCTCTCCAAAGCCATTGCCCGCGAAGGCACTTTGGCGAATTCTATTCTTACCAACAAAACAATTGTAGAACAGTGTGGTCCACGGTTGCTTTATCCGCCTTTGCTGGCCTTTAGTAATTCGCTGTGTTACTTTACCGGTATGGAAACGCCAAAGTTGATCAACAGCCTCTTCTTCATTTCCTGGGTGGGCTTGTTTTATTCACTTAGCCGTAGGTTGGTGAATGCTACCAACGCTATATTTTTCACCTTGTTAGTAGTCATCATCCCTGAAATGTTCGCCCATGCTTCTTTCTCACTCACCAACCTTCCCTGTGCCATCTTCTCCTGCTCAGCAGTTATGGCATTTGTAATCTGGTACGAAAAAAAACTGGAAGGCTTTTTCTATCTATCCATATTCCTGATGGCCTTCGCTGTGTGGACCCGCTCGGATGCTGTGATGTTTATTGGAGCAATTCTTGCGGTGCTGGCCTGGTATTCCTACAGAACTAAAACCTACAAATTCTTATTGCAATACTTGGTGGCACTGGTTCCTTTCGTTGCATGGAATCTCTATTCGAAATCGTATATCCCGCGCGATCAAACAGGCTTCTTCATCAAAAAAATATTTTTTGATGGCGATAAGTTAGGCAAAGTGCTTTCATCGGCCTGGGGAATTATGAGCAGCAGCAATATTTACGGTCTTACCTTCTATATTTTCATTATTGGTTTATTGGTGAATGTGATGGCCATTATCAAACGCGACAAATGGGAACTGCTGGCTATTTTCTTCATTGCTCTTACAGGATATACCATGCTATTCTATCAAATGTCTGATGCCGATGGTTCACTTTTCCCTCCTGGAGGATGGATGCAATCTGGTTATAAACGAGGATTGTTCTGTTACGCGCCTTTGGCATTGTTCTATGTTTCTGTAAGTAAATACGTGAGTTTGGGCTTCGATAAACTCCATCAGCGCCTGAACCTCTTTGCCAAATCCTGAAAATAATATGCTTGTATGATTTATCTTGATTTTGAAAAACCGCTGGAAGAACTTCAGGAAAAAGTAGAAGCGCTGAAAGCGCGCGAAGCAGCAGGCGAACACGGTATTCATGCCGAACTAAGCGCTGCTCGCGAAACCCTGAACGAAAAGAAAAAAGAAATCTATCACCATCTTACCACCTGGCAGCGCATTCAACTTTCCCGGCATCCTGAACGGCCTTACTCGCTGTTTTATATGGAATATATTTGTTCGAAGTTCATCGAATTGTTTGGCGATCGCCACTTTAAAGATGATAAAGCCATTGTAGGTGGAATGGGTGAAGTAGATGGCCTGCGCGTGATGTTCATTGGCCAGCAAAAGGGCCATAACACCAAAATGCGCCAGTATCGAAATTTTGGAATGCCAAATCCGGAAGGCTATCGCAAAGCGCTACGGCTTATGAAACTGGCAGAGAAATTCAACATGCCAATTGTTACGCTCATCGATACTCCGGGCGCTTATCCCGGCGAAGAAGCCGAACAGCGCGGACAAGGCGAGGCTATTGCGCGAAATCTTATTGAAATGGTGTCGCTGAAAGTTCCCGTGCTGTGCATCGTAATTGGCGAGGGCGCATCGGGCGGTGCATTGGGCATTGGAATAGGCGATAAACTGCTGATGCTCGAGAATACCTGGTATTCCGTAATTTCACCCGAATCCTGCTCATCCATCCTATGGCGCAGTTGGGAACATAAAGAGAAAGCCGCAGAAGCACTGAAACCAACTCCGCAAGATTTACTCCATCTTGGCATTATCGACGGCATCGTTAAAGAACCTCTTGGTGGCGCTCATGCCCAGCCCGAGGAAATGGCCAAACTGCTTAAGAAAACCATCATCCGCGAGCTGCATGAACTTATAGCACAAAAACCGGAACAACGTATTCACCATCGTATTGACCGCTATTCCAAAATGGGGGTTTTCCGGGAGGAAGAAGTACAATGAGCATTCTCGATCAGTTAAAGCAATATCTCTATCGGTCGGTCATCGAACAGCGGCGCCAGCTTTTGGCTCCTCATCGCATTGTGAATATGGCGCAGGCCGCCTCTATCGGAATCATTTATGATTCTACCCCGCCTTCCAATGATATTGTTATAGCCAAGTTTGCTGAAGCCCTGCGCAACAAAGGCAAGAAAGTTGAAGTGTTTGCGTTCCTCAACGATAAAAAAACCGACCGCAAAGCCGATGTCGAAATTTTCAACCGAAATGCAGTGAATTGGTATGGCATTCCAACCGATGAAAAAGTATCGCAGTTCTGTAAAAAGAAATTCGACTTGCTGCTCTGCGCTTACAATCAGCCCAGCCCGCCACTCGAATATATCGCCATGTTCTCACAGGCACAATATCGCGTAGGATGCTTTCATGAACAGAAAACGAAATGTTACGACCTTATGATTCAAACCGGTAGTAATACCGATTTGCAATATTTACTGCAACGGATGCTGATAACGCTTGATTCCATTCAAACAAAATAACCGCCGGGTACAACGGAACTTTATGAAAGAAAAAATCCTCATCATCGATTTTGGTTCCCAATACACCCAACTCATCGCCCGCCGGGTTCGCGAAGCCGAAGTGTATTGCGAAATCGTTCCTTATAATCATCTTCCTGAAATTACTGACGATATCAAAGGCATTATTTTGTCAGGCTCGCCGGCCTCGGTGCGCGAAAGCGATTCGCCTCGCGTAGATCTCGATTTTCTTATAGCCGCCAAACCCTTGCTGGGTGTTTGTTATGGCGCTCAATTATTGGCGCATCACTTTGGCGGTTCGGTCGAAAAAAGCGATAAACGCGAATATGGCCGCGCTCATCTCGATATTAGCAATGTTGCCGATCCGCTGCTCAAAAATATTCCAAACCACTCGCAAATCTGGATGAGCCATGGCGATAGCATTTCTTCTATCGGAAATGCATTCGAAATTACCGCCTCCTCCGATTCCATTCCTGTTGCTGCTTTTCAATCTAAAAAAGGAGCGTTCGCCAACCCCGTTCACGCATTGCAATTCCACCCCGAAGTGTACCACAGCACCGAGGGCGCAGCTATCCTTAAAAATTTTCTGTTTGACGTATGCGGCCTCAAACATCAATGGACTTCCGCCAAATTTGTGGAAGAAACCATAGCCCAGCTAAAGCAACAAATCGGCCAAGATCAGGTGATACTGGGGCTTTCAGGTGGTGTAGATTCCTCAGTGGCGGCCTTGCTGCTGCATCAGGCTATAGGTAAAAACCTGCTCTGTGTTTTTGTCGACAACGGACTATTGCGAAAAAATGAGTTTGAACAAGTGTTGGATCAATACCAGCACATGGGGTTGAATGTAGAAGGGGTTCGCGCCGGCAATCGCTTTCTCAACGAGTTGAATGGCATTGCTGATCCTGAAAAAAAGCGAAAAATTATTGGCCGCGTTTTTATTGAAGTGTTTGAAGAAACCGCCCATCGCCATCCTGAAGTAAAATGGCTGGCACAAGGTACCATCTATCCCGATGTGATCGAATCGGTTTCCGTAAAAGGACCTTCCGCAACTATCAAAAGTCACCATAATGTGGGCGGTTTACCCGAGCGTTTAAAATTGAAAATAGTTGAACCGCTGCGCTATCTCTTTAAAGATGAAGTACGGCGTGCTGGCCGGGAATTGGGCCTCGCCGCTGATATCCTGAACCGCCACCCTTTCCCGGGTCCGGGTTTGGCTGTACGCATTCTCGGCGAAATTACGCCTGAAAAAGTGCAGGTATTGCAGGATGCCGACGCCATTTATATGCATCATCTGAAACAATCGGGCTGGTACGATAAAGTGTGGCAGGCCGGTACCATCCTCACTCCGGTTAAAACCGTTGGTGTGATGGGCGATGAACGCACCTATGAGAACGTGGTGGCGCTGCGCGCGGTGAACTCAACCGATGGCATGACGGCTGATTGGAGCCACCTTCCGCATGAACTGCTTGGAAAAATTTCGAACGACATTATAAATACCGTTCGCGGTGTAAATCGTGTAGTGTACGATATTTCCTCCAAACCACCGGCTACAATCGAGTGGGAATAAACCATGGAACGGAGCATCTGATTATGATTTTTATGGCGGATGCCGTGCTCTACGCTGCAAGTCCTCAGGCCGCGGAAAGCCTGAAATCATTGCTGTGTAATCGTTCCGGGTGAATTACGAATAAAAAATTACGAATTACTAAAAAGGAGGTTTGTCTTAAAAATTAAGCTTAATCCAACTCGTAATTCGCAATTTTTCATTCGTAATTTCTACGCTGCGGCCTTGCGGGCTTTTCGCTTCGATCACTACCGCGGTTAGCCAAAACATAAAGCCTTAGTCATTTTGAACAACATACACAGGTCCATTTGAATATTTCATCACCTTTTGAGGCAATGCTAGTCCTTGGCAAGTCTGAATTATTCATGCAACAACGCCATTACGAATTACGAGTTACGAGTTACGAGTTACGAAACTACAATGGAAGAAGAAATATCCAATCTTGCATTCTTCATCCCATCCTCGTAATTCGTAATTTTTCATTCGTAATTTCTCCGCTGCGGCCTTGCGGGCTTACACTGCGATCACTACCGCGGTTAGCAAAAATAAGCAGCCATGCCAACAGCCAATCTATTTGCGGTTAACACCCGGTTTATTCTTGCCAAAAATAAATTTCCCCAATCCGAAATTCCCGCTTACTTTTGTGCAACAAATCAAAAGCAGAGCGATTCTTCTAAAGAACTATGTGTCATATCATTTCTAAGCGCTGCTTCCATTTCTTAATTTATAATCATGGCTGATAAGGAACACCTGCATGGTCTCAGCTCCGCAGGCGTATTAATCACTCTCGGAATTATTTTTGGCGACATCGGTACTTCTCCGATCTACGTGCTAAGTGCCATTATCAAAGGTCAGGCCCTCAATCGCGAGTTGATCCTCGGTGGACTATCGTGCGTGATCTGGACGTTAATGATCATTACTACATTTAAGTATGTTCACTTAGCGCTCGATAACGATAACAAAGGCGAAGGTGGAATTTTTGCCCTTTATGCTTTGGTGCGTCGGTACAAAATCCAATGGACCATCTTCCCCGCTCTTATCGGTTGCGCCACACTTATTGCCGATGGTTTCATTACACCTCCCATCTCAATTTCATCTGCTGTGGAGGGGCTTCGTCTCATCAATCCGAATATCACCACTGTAGTTCCTATAGTAATTTGTATCCTCATCGCGCTCTTCCTTTTCCAACAATTCGGTACGCGCGTAGTTGGCGGAATCTTTGGTCCGGTAATGACCGTTTGGTTCGTGATGATTGGGGTGTTAGGCGCACGGCAAATTGTTACTAACCCCGGAGTATTACAAGCCCTGAATCCGTATTGGGCATTACATCTGCTCACCAAATATCCCGGTGGTTTCTGGCTGCTAGGCGCCGTTTTTCTATGCACTACCGGAGGTGAAGCGCTGTATTCCGATTTGGGCCACTGTGGGAAAATGAATATTCGCGTGAGCTGGGCCTTTGTTTTACTCTGCCTGGTGTTGAGCTACTTCGGTCAATCTGCATATTTGCTGAATTGTGTAGATGGCCATTGTAAAGTGGGAACACCTTTCTACGACATCATGCCGGCCTGGTTTCTGCCAATTGGTGTAGCCATCGCCACTTTGGCAACAATTATTGCTTCGCAAGCCCTCATCACCGGATGTTTTACATTGGTGAACGAAGCTATGAAACTGCGCCTTTGGCCCAATCTGAAAGTGATTTACCCAACGCAGCATCAGGGTCAGATGTATATCCCTTTTATAAACTGGTTTTTGCTTTTAGGTTGTATAGCCGTTGTACTTATTTTTCAGGAATCATCCAGAATGGAAGCAGCCTACGGCCTGGCCATCATGCTGAACATGTTGATGACCACTACGCTGCTGGTGTATTTGTTTCATGTACAGCGCAAACCATTGGCGCTCGTAATAGCTCTGGCCGTATTTCTTTATACGGTAGAAGGAGCTTTCTTTATTTCTAACCTTGAAAAATTTCCGCATGGCGGCTGGTTTACCTTCCTGATCGCAATCATTTTGTTTGGCGCAATGTTCATTTTTTATCAGGCGCGCCTGTTGCGTAAAAAGCATACCGATTTTGTAGAAGTTAAGAATTTCGTGGAACCGCTCAAAGATCTGATGCGCGATGAAACCATTGCCAAGGAAGCAAATAATCTGGTGTATATGAGTATGGCCAATGACCGCAGCCATATTGATTCTAACATTGTGTATTCTATTTTCCGCAAACGCCCCAAACGCGCTGATATCTACTGGTTTGTTCACGTTGACATTACCAATGAGCCTTATGGCGCTTCCTATTCTGTTTCAACCATTATTCCGGGCCGTTGCTTTTTTGTGCGCCTCAGCTTCGGCTTTAAAGTGGAACACAAGGTGAACCTGATGTTCAACAAAGTGGTGGAAGATATGGTGCGTAAAGGCGAAGTGGATGAGGTGTCGCACTATCCTTCGCTGCGCAAGCATAACATGCCGGCTGATTTTAAATTTATTCTATTGAATTCGCGGGTGGCCATTGATGATGCGCTCACGCCTTTCGAACAGTTTATTGTGAAAGGCTATCGCGTAATTAAATCTATAAGTCTTTCTGCTGCCGAAGATTTCGGTTTGGAAATTTCTAACGTAGAAGAGGAAATTGTTCCCATCCGCGTGAAAGGCTCAAAGGATATTCGTATCGAAAGGGTTTAAAGTGTAAAAATGTAAAATGCCTGGCAAATGTCAGGTATAGCCATGGAAGTTTTCAGATAGCATAAATAGGAATAACAGGCTTCGCACTTTCAAATATTCAACGCATTCACGAATACACGGATACACGTATTCAAAGCAACCCAGCTACTGCAATTCAAAAAAAAAGCAGCTCGTTAGAGCTGCTTTTTTTTGAATTGCTGAAAGCTTATTTCTTCTTTTCAGCGGCTTTGGCCGGAGCCGCTGCGCCTGCTGCAGGTTTGGCTGCTGCTGCCGCTGCTGCTTCCTCTTTCACCGCGCGGGTAATTGCCAAACGGGCAATCGGAATGTTTGGCGAGTGCAGAATTTTTACTCCAGGTACGGAAAGTTCTTTCATACGCTTGATTGAACCGAAATCCATATCGCTTACGTCTATAGTAATCGTATTCGGAAGATCTTTAGGCAATGCGAAAATGGAAAGTTTGCGCATGGTTTGCTCCACTTTACCACCCATAGCTGCAGCCTTTGGGGTTCCGGTGAAGCGCAATGGCACTTCTACTCTTACCGGCTTGTCTTCCACCAACTCCTGAAAGTCGAGGTGTTTTACCATGTCGGTAATAGGATCAAATTGCAATTCTTTCAAAATTGCTTTGTAGGTTTTGCCGTCAATTTCAATGGCAGCAAGTTTGAAATCAGGCGTATATACTATCGCCCGGAAACTGGCGTAAGGGGCGTAGAATTGTACGTTCTCCTTACCGCCATAAAGATTGCCAAGAACCATGCCTTGGGTGCGCAGATCTTTAGCGGCCTTCTTGCCGTTCGATTTGCGGAGTTCAGCTTTGATGTGTACTGTTTCCATCTTTTACTTCGGTTTTTTTGATTAAATAAAAATTGATCTTCCTGCCAATGGCAAAAAGGGACGCGAATTTAATAAAAAAATGAAACGGAATGAATTAAACGCTTGGGGTTAGAAACAAGTCGTTGATACTCATATGTTCATGCGTATTTCGTATGGCTGTTGCAAACAATGGAGCCACCGTCAACTGCCGGATTTTGGAGCTTTCTTGTTTTAGAGGTAAAGTATCGGTTACTACCAATTCTTTCAATACCGACTTTTCAATGTTCTCATACGCCTTGCCGGAAAGAACAGGGTGCGTAATCAGCGCACGAACGCTTTTGGCGCCCCGCTTCATTAATAAATCAGCCGCATTGCATAACGTTCCGCCGGTATCAATCAAATCGTCAACAATCACCACATTTTTGTCTTCCACATTGCCGATGAGCGTCATTTCAGCAACCTCATTAGCGCGTTTGCGGTACTTGTCGCAAATCACCATTTCGGCCTGAAAAAATTGGGCATAAACCCTGGCCCGTTTTACAGAACCTACATCGGGCGCCGCAAAGCAAAGATCGGTAAGCGCCAGATCTTTGATGTAAGGAATAAAAACAGCCGAACTGTTCAAGTGATCAACCGGAATATCAAAAAAGCCTTGTATTTGCCCGGCATGAAGATCCATGGTCATTACACGGTTAATGCCCGCAGCACGCATCAAATTGGCTACCAGTTTGGCCGCAATGGCCACGCGCGGACGATCCTTGCGATCCTGACGAGCATATCCAAAATAGGGAATAACTGCCGTGATATAATCAGCTGAAGCTCGCCTTGCGGCATCAACAATCAGCAATAGCTCCATAATCGTGTCGGCCGGTGCTGGTGTATTCTGAATAATGAAAACATAGGAGCCGCGGACCGATTCATTGATTTCAGGTTGCATTTCGCCATCGCTGAAGCGGTGAACTTGCATGTTGGTAAGTGGCTTGCCATATTCTGCTGCAATCGATTCAGCAAGATAACGGGAACTGGAACCTGCTAATAGTTTGATATCGGTCACCATAGCTGCAAATACCCTGTTTTAAAGGTGCCCAAATATAGGAAAGAATATGAGCATCGTTTTTTACAGTGCGTGATTAACACATCTATTTTTTATCTGGCGGAAATGTTCGCCAAAAAATAACGCCATTTAATCGTCCACATGCTCATCGTATTTCAAAATGAATCGTTTTAGTTTTTCAGCATCAATGTGGCAATCGGTCAGCGTTCCATCGCCAATTAGCTTGTGTAGCAAAAGTTTTCTGGTAAAAATATAAGAACGCGATGTGAAACTTAATCCTTGTTGCGGAAATACTACCTTGTTGTATAAACTTCCATAGCGGGTATTATGAACGAACTTAAGGAAAATGATTTCGTTTCCCTGCAGGTCGAGCATAGAAACATTATTAGGATCACCATCCCGAAGTTGCAGACATTCTTTGTCGTCAACATAGATGCTCCTTTTTTTGATCTCAATTTTCTGAGCAAAACTGCTGCTCACCATCAGGGTAAACAAGAAAACCAGTAAATACCGCAAGGTCTTAAATTTGGCAATGAAGATAATTCCTATCTTCGCACCGCAAAATTTCTAAACAAAAAATATAAAGCAATGGCAGTATTAGTAGGGAAGAAGGCCCCATCCTTCAAAGCAAGTGCAGTGATTAATGGCGAGGAAATCGTCGATAACTTTTCGCTTGATCAATATATCGGGAAGAAAAATGTGATATTCTTCTTCTATCCTAAAGATTTCACATTCGTTTGTCCCACCGAATTGCACGCCTTTCAAGCCAAACTTGCCGAATTTGAAAAGCGCGACACCGTAGTAGTAGCTTGCAGCACCGATACCGAACAAAGTCACTGGGGCTGGTTACAATTGCCAAAAGATAAAGGCGGCATCGGCGGTGTAACTTATCCGATTGTTGCAGATACCAGCAAAACGATTTCGGCGAACTACGATGTGCTGAACGGTAATTACTTTTACGATGAAAACGATCAAATGCAGGCTACTGCTGAACTCATCGCTTACCGCGGCCTGTTCCTGATTGATAAAAACGGAATTGTACAACACCAATTGGTGAACAATTTACCGCTGGGCCGCAATATTGATGAAGCCTTGCGTATGGTAGATTCGTTAATCTTTTTTGAAACAAAAGGGGAAGTTTGTCCGGCTAACTGGAGCGCGGGTAAAGACGGTTTGAAAGATACCCATGACGGTGTGGCCAGTTACCTTGCCAAACACTAATCATTTCTTTACGAAATAAAAAAGGGCCGCTTAGGCCCTTTTTTATTGCAATTAATTATGCAGATCAACTGCCGGTGTTTCAACAGGAGCAGTATCTGATATTTTAAAAATGTAAATGGCCGCATAGTACAGCACCATATTCACTACCATTATGCCGGTGAATAACCAAAAGTAATTAGCGCCTTTGTAATGACTGAAAAATCCGCCGGCCTGAATGTTATTGTTAATGTAGGTTACCAAAATATTACCCAGAAAAACGGTAAGGAAGAAGATTGCCATAATTGTGCTCTTCATGCTCTTGGGGGCCTGCGAAAACGCGTATTCCAATCCGGTAATTGACACCAGGATTTCTGAAATAGTAAGCAATACGTACGCTAGCAGTTGCCATCCGATGTTCAGGGTTACACCCGCATCAATTTTCGATTGAATCCACGCTACCAGCGCAAATGCCAGCACCATTACAAAATAGCCCCAACCCATTTTCCTCAAGGCCGTAACGCGAATACCAAATCGTTCCAACATAGGATAAACACCAAAAGTGAAAACCGGTATCATTACCAAAATCAGGAGTGCATTAACCACTTGAATTTGTTCCTGCAGCCAGTTGATGCCCATAAAATGTAAATCCATTTTGCCGGCCTGAATTACCCATTCACTTCCATTCTGATCGTACAAAGCCCAGAATAAGGGCACAAATGCAAAAACCAAAATAACTTTCCATACCGATTGGAGTTGCTGTAAAAATGGGATATTGTCTTCGTGAAGGGTATCGGCAGGCAATTTGATCTTGTATTTGCTTCGCCCCATCCAAAATACCAACAGAGCCAAAAACATCAAAACCCCGGGAACACCGAATGCCAGAGGAGCGCCAAATCGCGAATGTTTCAATACAGGTGTTATCAGCATCGAAAAAAAGGCGCCTACATTAATGCCGAAATAAAAGATATCGTAAAGCTTCGCAATACCCGAATCGTTTTCATTGTCGAACTGATCGCCAACCATTACACTTACATTGGGTTTCACGCCACCCGAACCGATGGCAATCAGCATCAGGCCGGCAAAGAATAAACTATAGTTAGTGTCGAAGGCCGCCAAAAAGGCGTGGCCGGCACAATACACTATCGAAAGCAATAATATGGTCTTGTAACGCCCCAGCCAGTAATCGGCAATCAGGCCGCCGGCAATAGAAAGCAGATAAACCAGCGCCGTAAACAAATGTGTGATCTCATTGGAATGGGCTTCAGCAGTTTCGCTAAGCAAAGGATTATTGGAAGGATTGAAAAACTGCGTGATTAGAAAGGTTGATAAAATGGCCTTCATGCCATAAAAACTGAATCGCTCTGCCGTTTCGGTAAGCACAATGTAGGGTGCGGCCTTCGGAAAACTTTTCAGCCGATCAATAAAAGATGCCATGGATCTTGTTTCCGCTAAAAATAGTATTTCGGCATAAAGGCGCAATACTTTTACCTTCTGCTAATAGTTCTGCAAATTGCGTTATGCTGAAAAAGAATGCAGCCTTCCTCACAGGGGCCATTTTGTATCTGCTCTCGATTCTCGGTTTTCTTTTCCTGAAACCTTTGAACTCGATGCCTTATCGCAATTGTAATTTCTATAAAAAGGAAATGCAATGCATCAGCCAATTGCCAAAACAATTTTCATCAGAAGGTAAACTTTCAGCCGGATGGTTTAAGTGCAGCCTCGTGCCGCCGATTACTACGCCCATTGCCATTGATGCCGACAGAGGAGGGAAGCACTGGCAACAAGTGCATGACACGGTTTATGCCAGAGCTTTTGTGTTCAGTAACGGCAAACAAAAGACCGCTTTTGTGAGTTGCGAACTCTTGATTGTTCCACCTGTTGTTGTGCAAAAAGTAAACGCTAAACTGCGGCTTCATGGTTTTTCAGAGCAAAATATTTTTTACACCGCAACGCACACCCACAGCAGCATAGGCGCATGGCATCCCTCACCGGTGGGCGAGATATTTGCCGGAAAGTATGATGAAAGGGTTCCTGAGTTTTTCGCTAATCAAATTGTGATTGCCATTTTGAATGCGGAGAAAGCTAAGGCTCCGGTGAAACTTTTTTACAAAGAAATTCCTACCGCCAATCTTGTATGCAATCGTTTAGTTGGGAAAGATGGGCGGGTTGATTCCACGCTTCGTATGGTTTTTCTGGAACATGAAAATGGTGAGTCAGCAGCAATTGTAAGCTTTGCTGCACATGCTACTTGTTTGCACAAAGGAACGATGGAAGTTTCAGGCGATTGGCCGAACACATTGATTACAAAAATGGAGGATCATAAAATAGTAAGCTTTGCTTGCTATGCGGCAGGCGCTGTGGGGTCGCATGGACCGGTGGAAGCCCGTAAGAATAAATGGGATGAAGTGCGCTACATGGCTGATGGTGTTTTTAGTGGTATTGAAAAGGCAAAACCGAATGCAGTACCAACTTCCGGATCATTAGGGATGTTACATGTGCCATTGTATTTGCGCGAATCATCGCTTCGGGTGAATTCACATTTTGCACTGCGCAGTTGCTGGTTTGAAAAATTCTTTGGAAAGGAAAAGGTGTATATCAATGTATGGAACGTAGGTGGCATTCGCTTTATCGGTATGCCCTGTGATTTTTCGGGAGAATTAACTGCAAATCTTTTGAGTGGTATGTCCGGCCCCTGTGTAATTACTAGTTTTAACGGAGGTTATATAGGCTACGTTACGGCCGACGAACGCTATGGTTTAAATACCTATGAAACCCGCACCATGGGATGGTTTGGACCATCTAACGGAAGCTATTTGGTAGAAGTGGCAAAAAAGATTTGCAGTACGCTATAATCAGCCTGCCACAAAAATTTTCATCTCACAACTAGCCATGCATTGATCCTTTACAAAGATTTCCCCTTTGATAATAGACGCAGAAAAAACGGTGTGCAGTATTTCTATTCTGGTTTGAAGTGTATTGCCAACTGCCGGCAATTGAAAGAGTTCCAAATTTTTCACTTCCCCTATAAAACCAACAGGCGGTTTCATTTCCGTTCCGGGATTTGCTGAAAGTTTTTGACGGAATTCATAGCCGCTGCGTAGGGCACAGGTTTGAGCTATATTTTCTACCAGACCCGGCATTTGAAGAAAGCCTTCTTCAACAAAAATATTATCTGCCATTATGTGGAAGGAAGACACAGAAAAAAGCGCCTCATGTTCTTCCAGCGAATCAACCATTACAATCGGGGGTCGTTGCGGAATCAGTGCCGCTATTTCATGCTTACCTACCAGCATTATGCAACTGTAACTAAAAGGTAGCCATAAGTAAAGCGTGCACTTTCAGGAACCATCACCAAAATTTTCTGTCCTTTTCTTAGTGGCGTGGTTCGGCAAAGTTCGTCTAACATGGCAAATACCGAAGCAGAACCGATATTGCCGATACGCGTAAGGTTGTAGAACCATTTTTCTTTTGGAACCGGCATTCCTATTGCGGCTAATTCAGCCTCTATTTTCGGTCCAAAAAATTCACTGGATAAATGTGGGCAGAAGTAGTCGATAGACTGAATATCGAAGTTTCGGCGCGCAGCTATTTCTTTCAAAAAAACACCTCCGTATTTCACGATGGTTTCCCCCAATAGCCGTGTGTCTTGTTTTATTGCGAAAACCGAATCAGCTAACCAGCGATCCTGACTAATATCGCTCCAACCGGTGGTGGTGCCATCTTCATTTTTAGAGGCGCCTACATACATACAAACCGGTAGCATATTGGCATACGACTTTAATTCGATCCATTCGATCTTTAATGAAACAGCCTTCGGATCCGGTTTCGTTTCTACCAAACACGCTGAAGCCCCATCACTCAGCATCCATCTCAAAAAATCCTTTTCAAATGCCAGCATCGGATTGCCTTCCAGTTCGATGATCTTTTCGGCCTCATCGCGATAGTTGTTGCTTTTTACCCAACCCGACATCCGTTCTGATCCGGCGCAAACGGCATTGTCGTAATTACCGGCAAGCAGCGACAAATAAGCATAGTTCAAAGCTTGTAAACCCGTGCAACACGATCCTGACGGCGAAATAATTTCAATAGGATTGCCTCCCAATTCGCCTAATACCATGCTGCCGTGTGGTGGCAGGAGTTGGTCGGGCGAGGTAGTGCCGCAGGCTAACAATTGAATGTCGCTCTGTTTAAAATTATCGTGAAAAAGTCCTTTGATGGCCTCTTTAACCAATCCCGCATTCGTATGGGTGGGATGGCCCTGCTCATCCAGGGCGTAATAACGGGTTTTGATGCCGTTGTTTCGAAGAACGATGGCCTTCGACTTCGATTTTTTTCCGCCAACCATTCCTAAATAGTGTTCCATATCGTCGTTGTTCACCGGACGATTGGGTAGAAACGTAGAAAAGCGGTTGATATAAACTTGACGTAACAAAGTGGTTAATTAACGGCTGCAAATAAACCAAACCTTCTTTAAAGTCAAAAAAAGCCGCATGTAATGCTGATCATCAAACTACAGTTTTTCAAATAAAAAAGCGCGGCAAATCCAAATTTACCGCGCTTTCCAGAAGGTTGTAATTTCTTATTCCGATTTTTGGAGTTTTCTTACACCAAGCAATTTATTGTCGTCATAAAGTTTCACCATATAAACGCCCTGCGCCAAATTTTGAAGGTTCATTACTTTGGAGTTGCTCATATCAGCTTCCAATACTTTATTTCCTAGAACATTGAAAACAACGGCGCGTAGATTGTTGTAGTTGTCACTCTCTTTCAAATGTACAATACCCGTAGTTGGGTTAGGAAACAAGGAGAGAACGGCAGCCGTAGCATGTTCTTCAATACCGGTAACATTGGCGCAATTGGCTGCTGCACCTAATGTAGGCATGAAGGTGAGGTCGCGCGAGGTGTTTGCACTATCGCCCGGCACCCAAACCCGCACCTGAACAACACCATCGCCGGCTACACAATTGCTCTTGATTGCCATTTTGAACAAACCGGGATTATTGGCCATGATTGGGTTGGTGGTATGCGTTTGGGTTAATGCCGCAGGACCATAACACTGATAATTGTCGCAAATGTTTTGATCCCAGCCATGTGGAATGGTAAAGTTTACCCGTTTCCATTTCACCTGCAGTGGTGAGGAGGTGTTATTATAAATAGCACCCACCATATCTACATCGCTGAGGCCATAAAGCACAGTAGAATCTACCCGAATAGTATCGGATGGGGTAAAATAGAACGTTTGCGCCTTGGCACCACACAAGGTGATGAAAATCAGTAAAGAAAGAAAGTAGAAGTTCTTCATAAATTAACGATTGGTGAATATAAAAATAATATAACTTCGTTGAAATTTTTTCAAAATTAAAAACAAGTATGAAGAACAAATTATTACTCCTTTCCCTGTTTGTAACTACGCTATTGTCGGCTCAGACGGTTTATTGGGAGCAGAATTTCAATGCTTCCACATCACTGCCAACCGATTGGTATCAATGGAACCGCGATGGAAAAACGGTATCTTCTAATTTGAGCAGCTACAATTTCGGAACCAATGCATGGATGGTTCGCAACACTTCACAGCCCGATCATTGGGTAGCAAGTCCATCATGGTTCACGCCTGCCGGCCAGGCCAACCGCTGGCTGGTGAGCGAGCGCATCACTATTCCTTCAGGTGCTGTAAATACATTGCTGAAATTTGACGCCTTCCCTTATGATAATCAATACCGCGATGGAATTGTGGTGCGATTGTCAACTACAGATTCACTGCCGGAATCGGCCACCATTTTGTTAGATAGTATTAATGAAACCGGCGATCAAGGCACTTATGTGGTGAACATGCAAGCTTATGCCGGCCAAACTTTCCGTTTGGCTTTCGGTCAGCGTTCCAACGATAAGGTGATCGTGGGTCTCGATAATATTCAAATCGTTTCTGCTCCAAATTATGATGTAATAGTTTCTGATTTTTATATCAATGAGCATAATCGTTTGGGTTCTTCGGTTGATGTAAAAGCTGATTTTACCAACAAAGGATTTTTGAACATTAATAAGGCAAAGTTTAACTACTCGGTTAACGGCGGCGCTCCGGTTTCTACACCATTGTCTGCTTTGGCCTGGTCTCCTTTTACTACTCAAACCATGACCAGCAGCACGCCATTCACCACAAATACTACCGGAACTTACAAAGTAAAAGTTTGGATGAGCGATTTGAACGATTCTATTGTAAGCCCGGATGCCGATCACAGCAATGATACTGCTGTGCAAACTATTTTCTTTTATGACGCTACTGTGAACAAGAAAATTTTGGCTGAAAACTATACAGGCGCCTGGTGCGGCTACTGCCCTGAAGGAGATCACCTTTTGGAACAATTGCTTACTACCCGTCCAAATGTTTTTGGTGTGAATATTCACCATCAGAATGGAAACGGACCTACTGCCGACCTAATGCAAATTCCCGAAGGCGACACCATCGTAAATGCTAACTTCCTTGGTGGATTCCCTTCTACAACATTCGATCGTAAATATTGGGAAACCTTTGAAGGAACGCCTTTTGGTGATTTCAACTTTGGTGTAAGTGATAGCTCTACTTCATCTACCGATTACGCACCGTTCACCATTTGGCCGATTGTTGCCGACGAACGCGCCAGTGATCTTTCGCCTGTTGATGTTAGCATTAAAAACAAAACCTTTAACGATACCACAAAGGTTTTGGAATTTGATGTAGAAGCTGATTTCAAAGTTGCCGGATTGAATGGTGATTTCCGCATCAACGCTTATCTTACTGAAGATTCCATTGCTAAAAATCAAACCGGTTACAATCAGCACAATTACTGGTGTTCAGGTTGCGGCGCTACAAATACAGCTGCATGGTCTTACCAATGGGCTTCTACACAAGCCGGTTTCGTACACGATCACGTATTGCGCAAAGGTTTAGGCGGCGCCTGGGGACCAAAAGGTTCAATTGGCAGTCCTTCTGCTGTGCAGGTTTATACCCGTCATTTCAGTTATACTATTCCAGCTACCATGCGCCCTGAGAAAATGAACCTTGTTGCCGTGGTAGATGAAGTAAACGCCAAGGATAATCGCTACTTCCAGGTGTTGAATGCCGACTGGACTTCGGTGATCAAACACAACACCGGTATTGCTAATGTGGATGTAGCAACACGTGTTGCCTTATATCCAAATCCGGTGAATACTGTGGCTAATTTCGAAATGGAACTTAGCGCTGCTGCACAAGTTAAAATTGAAATTATGAACGCTTTGGGTCAAAATACAGGTATTGTTTTCGAAGGAGAACAAAATGCCGGTGAACATACCGTAACCTTGCCGGTAAACAATCTTGCCAATGGCGCTTATTTTGCTAAGATAAACATCAATGGAACTAACAAAGTGATCAACTTCACTATCAATAAATAATAGTTTCCTATACGATAAACGAAGGGCGGCTTTTGCCGCCCTTTTTTTATGCATTCCTCCTATATTTACCGGCTTCCGTAACATACTTATGAAGAAATTATTACCGCTGTTTGGCTGCTTTGTTTTTTCGATTTCCGTTCAGGCACAATTCGGCCATTTTTCTGGATCAGTACAAACTAACAGTAACGTCTTTTTTCGCGATACGCTCATCAATACGGCCAAGTTTTACGAAACTACCAAGTTTGGAACCGATGCCTGGCTGAATCTCAATTACAGCAATGAAAAGTACGGACTGGATGCCGGTGTTCGGCTCGACTTCTTTTTAAACTCCATAGTGAAAGTGCCCACTTCGCCTTTTACAGGTGTTGGTTTAGGTAGTTTCTTCATACGGAAACAAGTTAAAGACCTCACCGTTACGGCCGGATATATTTATGATCAGATCGGCACCGGAATTATATTCAGAACCTACGAGGAGCGTCCCCTCGGGATTGATAATGCGTTAGTAGGAATGCGTTTGAATTACAACGTGAAAAATCTCGTAAACCTCAAGGCCTTTGCAGGTGTTCAAAAAAATCAATTCAGTTATTACAAGGCGGTTTTGGCCGGTTTTAATGCAGATGGAAATTTCAATATAAAGAATAAGGTGCAATTGCAACCTGGCGTAGGTGTAGTGAACCGCTTTATGGACAAAGATGCCTACAATCAGGTTTACAGCACGCTTTCCAGTTATGATTCGGCCTCGCGTTTTAAACCGGTGAATAATGCTTATGCCTTCACTGTTTATAACACGCTTACGGTTGGAAAGGTTTCGATTTATGCTGAAGCGGCTTTCAAAACCCGGGAAGCCATTAACGGAAAAGTATTTAACGATAGCACCCTTGCGGTTGAGGACAAGCTGGTGAATAAACCCGGCTCTGTTATTTATGCCAGTTTGAATTATTCTACAAAAGGATTTGGAATTACAGCCTCGTTTAAGCGTACCGATAATTTTAGTTTTCGCACCTCACCCAACGAGCGGTTGTTCAATGGCATGATTTCCTTCATACCGCCTGTAAGCCGTCAGAATTCTCTGCGCTTACCAGCGCGCTACTATGCGCCCAGTCAGGAAATCAGGGAATTGGCTTTTTCAACTGAGATCACCTACTCGCCAAACAAGAAATGGACATTTACGGCCAATGGTTCTTATGTGCGCGACTTCCTTTTCAAACCATGGAAAACGGTGATCCCTTCTACCGTAAATGGAGTGGCTACCACCAAACCTTACCATACATTTTTCGGCGAGGCTTTTCTAAGCGGCGTATACAAACCCAATCGTTCTACCGAAATTGAACTGGGCTTCCAATATGTTCGATACAATCGTTTGGTATATCTGGGCGACGGAGCGCAGGATATGGACGTTTTTACGCCATTCTTTGAATTTACGCACAGATTTGACCGTAAAAAATCGTTGCGAATGGAATTGCAATATCAAAACATCAGCCATATTGATCCTGCCAATTCTAAAAGGCGAGAAGCCACTGATTTCGGGCAATGGGTTTTCCTGTTAGCGGAGTTCAATATTGCGCCGGCCTGGTCGTTTGCAGTTAGCGATCTTTGGAACTTTATGCCTTCGGTGAATAGTCCTAACGAAAAAAACTACTACAATGATCTGAATGCTAAAAGCGGTGGAAATAAGACCGGGTTTATGCTGTCGCGCAACCATTATCCATCTGTTTTTGTTTCCTATACCTTACATCAGCATCGTTTCACGCTAAGCTATGCCAAGAATGTGGCTGGTATTGTTTGTACAGGAGGCGTTTGCCGTTTTGAGCCGGCATTCAGTGGAATTAAATTTACAGTGAATACAAATTTTTAAAGGATGAAGAAGGCGAAAATAGTAATGGCGGTATCGGCACTCGTATTAACACTAGCGATATCAGGTTGCAAGGAAGTAATACCCGACTTTCCGGCCAACGCCGTACCTCAGAAAGGCGATACTACGTATGTAGAAAGTCCTGTTGCGGCGGTGCAGCGGAAAAAAGTGATGATAGAAGAATTTACCGGAGTGAATTGCGTGAATTGCCCGCAGGGTGCGCAAATTCTTCGCAATATCGAACAAGCTCATCCGGGAAATATTGTTGAAGTTGGTATGCACAGCAATTTTTTGAGCGAACCTTTTAGCTATAGTAAGCAAGACTTCCGCACGGCAGATGCAGAACAACTTTCGCAATATCTTGTTGATCCCGGTTTCAAGCCGGCAGCAGCTATCGATCGCGTGGCTTTTGATGCCGGAAATCCATCGGTGCAATACGATAGAAACAGTTGGCCCGGCTATGTGGACCAACAACTGGCTTTAACCAGCCCGCTGAGTCTTTCCATTTCAAACAATTATAATGCTACAACAAGGGAACTTACCAGTACGGTAGAAGTTCACTTCACTCAGGCGGTTTCAGGTAAAACAAAACTGACGGTGGTGCTTGCCGAAGACAGTATCAATTCGGCACAACTGGATGCCGGTAATGTAGTGGATACGGTTTATTTTCATCGCAACGTAGCCCGTAAATTCTTAACAGCCTACACCGGAAATGCGCTAAGCGAAGATGCCGAACCGGGAAGATTTTACCGTAGAATATTCAAAACCATTTTACCCATAGCACCGGTGGAATGGAAGGCAGAGCATATTCATATCATGGCTTACATACATCGGTATGAAGGCAGTAAGGAAGTGCTTCAGGCTGCTGAATCCGATTTGCAGTGATTATCGCTCCCAAGGCCACTTCACATTTTTAGCAGCATCTTTCAACTTATCAGCAGCATCTTTTGCCGCCTTATCGGCTGCATCTTTAGCGCGCTTTTCCGCTTCTTGCTGCAACCTTGCCGCTTCCTGTTGAGCCTGTTGCTTTAACGCATCGGCTTGTTTTTTAGCCTCATCCTCTGCTTTTTGTTTTAACTGATTAGCAACGTCTTTTGCCATGTCTTTGGCGCTATTTCCCGAGCCGCCTACTTTGCCAATTCCAACAGTAGGTTTCGTAACGGTGCCACCAATGTTTAAAAATACGTTGATGGTTTCCGGCAGTTTAAAATCAACTCCCGGAATTTTTGGGATTTTGCTGGTAAGCGCATTTGCTGCGGGGCCAAGTTCTTTAGATGGCACATCTAACCGCGCTACATATTGAATGCTTTGATCGAAACCGTTGCTGCCACTTACGTTAATAAGATATCCGTTGCCAAAACGAAAATCGGTGGGCTCCACATCTACCTTCCCATCATGCACCTTAATTACCGTATAAGCATTGGTAATTTCAGGATTTCTGAAACTGGCAGCTTTGGTTACTTCTGCAATCTTATCGATTATTGGCAGCCCGGTTACCTTGGCCGTAGGAATTTGCACTTTGCCATTCGCGTTCAGCGAACTGTAGTTCACACTCATATCTTCATTCAGCGAACACAAGCCCGATAAGTTAGAAGAAAAATTGCCCTGTACGTATTTCACCACAGGAGCGATTTTTTGCGCCATATCTACGGCTTTGTAGGTTTGCTGGAAATCAAAATTACGGATATCGTAATTGAACGAAACTTTTGGAAGGCCCAAAAGCGTGCTGTAGTTGGCCGAAATATTGGCACTTCCTCCAAGCAGGTTGGCGCTAAGGCCGGAAAGATCAATTGCCTCATGGGCAATTTTCATAGCGCCATGCACCTGGCTCAGCGTCATTTTATCGTAAGTAATTTTCTCTATGCTTGTAGAGGCATTGAAGGCAATGTGTTTAGGCACTTCAAAATATTTCTGGCCGGTAGCCTCAGTTGCTGCGGCAGGCTTTTTACCGGAGTCATCTTTTAAAATTTCATTCACATCCAACCAGCGGCTCTGCAAAGTTAGTTGTCCCTCCAAATCGCCTTTCCCAAAGGCATAGCCAATAAAATTGTCAACCGCGCCTGTAGCATGTAAATCGCTATGACCTAGTTGAGCGTCCAGGTTGTTTACGGTAACATTTTTTGGATTGAAGACCAATTGCAAATCGCTCACCTTTACCGGCAGCGGTGTTTCCTTACTGTCGTAAATCAGATTGCTGACCTTAGCCGTACCTCCGGCTTGAATGGCAGTGTAATTTTTCTTCTGTACATCACTCATTCTTCCTTTAAAATTAATGTTGGCGATTAATAGCCCCGTCAATGTTTTTAAGCCTTCAATAGGATAAAACTTGGGTACCTGAGCCAGGTTCAGCCTTCCATTTACCATGGCAATTACATTGGGGTCGCTAATGGGCGTTCTAATATTAATGCTTGCGGTTATTGGATCGGTTCCGATGGTAAGGCCCAGCTTCGGAATGTCGATCAGCATCAGGTCTAAAACACCTTGCGGTTTATTGATTCTGGCATTGAGGTTGATGTTATTTACTGCCGTTGGAAGTGAAGGGTATTGGAACATTCCATTCGAAACGTCGAGATTTAGATGGAATTCCGGAAGATTGTTTTCACTATAAGTGCCCTTTACATTTCCACTTAACGCCAAACTGCCGGAGGTTTTCACCGAGCTAAAATCTTTTTTGTAGATAGAAGGAATAAGCGAAAGAATACTCTTGAATTCGCTTTTAGGCGATTTAAAGCGCACATCCAGATCAGTGCTATTCGATTTGGTTTGAACAAAACCATCGAAGAGCAGTTCCAGATCATTTACGGCTAATTTATTTTCCTTAAAAATGTACTTAGATTCTTTGGTGTTTACTTCTACATCATTTTTTGCATCAATCTTTGCATTGTTGAGATAGGTAACTGCGCCACTTTTATAAGTAAGCCCGGCAATGTTGGTGCTGGTGTTGAACTGATAAATATCTTTCTCTACATCTCCGCTGCCTTCAAAATTCAAATCGAGCAACGATGCAAATGTTCCGGCTTTTTCATCGTTATAAACGATCCATCCGTTCCGAATCTCATATTTTTTGATGGCCAGAGAAAAGTTGGTACTTCCCTGTTTTTGGTTACTATCGCTGCCTTTCTTCACAATATCCCAATTGGATTTTCCCAGTTTGGTAGAAAGCGCATGAATACGCGGTTCTATTAGGCTTAGTTGTAGCACCTTGTACTTTTCGCTTCTGATTACCGTCATGATATCCATTACAAATCGAAAGTCTTTGACAAAAATCAGTGTATCGCCTTTAAAATCGCGGGTGCCGGTAATGGAGAAATCGCTAAGGGTGAAACTGAGGTTTGGAAATGAACGGAGCAGCGAAACGCTGTAATCGGCATAATCTACCTTCGCATCCAAATTTTTATTGATCTCAATTTTTACGGCATTGTTGATTTGGTCTTTAAACAGAAACGGAATGGCTACAACGGCTCCAATCAGTAACAGGAATGCCACGCCAATGCCAATAAGTGCTTTCTTCATTATCAGGTTTTTGAAATTCAATAAAATATCGTTCCAAATTTAAGGTTTTCGATCATTCTGTTTTCTAACAGAGGTTAAAAACAGCGGCAATCGGGGGTTTCGGCAGGGGTATTTGTTTTCAATTCTTTTCTACAAGCGCATCCGTTGGGCAAATTCTATATTTGCACAAAACTCAACAATGCGGTACGAGGCTATTGATAACAAGTTATTTCAACTGAACCGGAAAAATTTTGTGAAGCACATGAAACCCGGATCGGTGGCGGTATTCACCAGCAATGAGCCGATGACTAAAAGTGCCGATGCCACATACAACTGGCGGCAAAATCCGGATCTTTTTTATCTCACCGGCGTTGATCAGGAAAATACCTTTCTGATATTATTCCCCGATGCGCCATTGAAGGAATGGAGGGAAATGCTGTTCGTTCGGCGCACCGATGAAATCATCAAGGTTTGGGAAGGGGAGAAGCTGACTCGCGAACAGGCTTCAGTGGTTTCAGGAATTAGCGAAGTGCGGTGGAGCGATAGTTTTGAAAGCACTATTTCGGCAATTTTATACCAGGCTGAAAATATTTATCTCAATACGAACGAGAATGACCGCAGTGGCGATACTACGGAATCAGCCGAATTCAAACTGGCGGTTCAAATCAAAAAGAAATTCCCGCTGCATTCATTTTTCCGTGCAGCGCCCATTATGGCAAAATTGCGCACCGAAAAATCGCCGGTTGAAATCGCTTTGCTCAAACAAGCCATAGAAATTACTCGCGCAGGGTTTTTAAGGGTGTTGAAGTTTGTGAAACCCGGGGTATGGGAATTTGAAGTAGAAGCGGAAATGACGCACGAATACATTCGTAAACGCGCCACCGGTCATGCATATACACCCATTGTAGCAACCGGCAAAAATGCCTGTGTACTTCACTATATTCAGAATGATTCGCAATGTCACAATGGCGATTTGTTGCTATTGGATTGCGGAGCAGAGTACGCTAACTACAATGCCGATCTTACGCGCACTATTCCTGTTAATGGCAGGTATTCTAAACGGCAAAAAGACGTTTATAATGCGGTTTTGCGAGTTATGAAAGAGGCACGAACTATGATGAAGGAAGGCATGGTGCTCAATGATTTTAATCGCGAAGTGGGAAACATTATGCAGGCCGAATTAGTGAAATTGAAATTGATTTCTTCATCTGACATAAAAAACCAGCACCCTAAAAATCCGGTTTATAAAAAATACTTCCCTCATGGCACCGCCCATTTTTTGGGGTTGGATGTGCACGATATAGGAAATAGGTATACCAAGCTTAAGGCCGGAGCGGTGCTCACTTGCGAGCCGGGAATTTACATTCCGGAAGAAAAAATCGGTATTCGTATCGAGAACAATATTCAAATTACGAAAGGAAAGCCACTCGATCTGATGGCTAATGTTCCTGTTGAAGCCGAAGAGATCGAAGATTTAATGCATTCAAAATAGTAACTTGAAACTGATCAATCTTCCCAATAGTTTAACACTGGTAAATCTGTTTGCCGGTTGTATGGCGCTGATTTTCATTTTTACTCCTGGTTATCTCCATCTGGTTGCCTGGTGCACACTTGTTTCGCTGGTAGCTGATTACTTCGACGGATTTGCGGCGCGGTTTACCAACAACAAAACCGATATTGGGAAAGAGTTGGATTCGTTGGCCGACATGGTGAGTTTTGGTGTAGTGCCCGGAGCTATTGTGTTTAGTATGTTACAAATGTACTATCGTGCCCATGCCGCATCGGAAAATGAAATGCTGATTCTTTTATACGCAGCTCCGGCGTTTTTGATCACCTTATTTTCAGCACTTCGTTTGGCAAAGTTTAATTTGGATACCCGGCAAACAGAGGGTTTCATTGGTTTGGCCACTCCGGCTAACACTATTTTTGTAGTAGGGCTTTTATTAACGCTGCTGTCGAATCAATATGGGATGGCTCAATACATTCTGCAACCGGTTTTGCTATATGGAATCACTTTGGTTCTTTCTCTGTTATTGATAAGTGAAATGCCGATGTTTGGTTTTAAGTTCAAACATTTCAAATGGCAAGGCAATGAAATTCGTTTTGTGTTTATAATTCTTGCCTTGATTTTATTGGGGGTGTTTAAGTTTGTAGGGCTTTGGATAACGATTGCAGTGTATGTGATCACTTCAGTTGTAATTCATTTTCTTTCGAAAAGTAAAATTCAACAATCATGAAATTCCGCGCTGAAATAGATGTAATGCCTCACAAAGAACTGCTCGATCCGCAGGGTAAAGCTGTAGCTCAGGGCTTGCAAAAACTCGATTTTGAAGAGATAGGAGAGGTGCGCGTAGGCCGCCATATCACCATGAGGTTAAACGCAGCCAGTGAAAAAGAGGCCAAGGCCAAGGTAGAAGAGGCGTGTAAGAAATTACTGGCTAACGCCATAATGGAAGGATATACCTATTCGATTTACGCCGAATAAGCATGCTGTATATTGTTCCAACGCCGGTAGGGAATTTGGAAGATATTACACTTCGGGCCCTACGCATTCTTAAAGAGGCCACTTTTATTCTTGCAGAAGACACCCGGCAAACAAAAAAATTATTAGACCATTTTGGTATTCAGCGTCCGCTTCAGGCTTATCATAAGTTCAACGAAAGGGCTTCATGCGAACGTATTGTTCAGCAATTGAGAAGTGGCGCTACCATTGCTATGGTTTCAGATGGTGGCACGCCTTGTATTTCTGACCCGGGCTACATTTTGGTGGCAGCCTGCGTGGAAAGTGGTATCAAAGTGCAGTGCCTGCCAGGTGCTACCGCCTTTGTTCCGGCGTTGGTGAATTCAGGATTTGATACTGCCGAATTTGTGTTTTTAGGCTTCCCTCCACATAAGAAGGGCCGCGAAACATTTTTTAAAAATGTGGCCCAGGAACATAAGGTGGTTATTTTTTATGAATCGCCATTTCGAGTGGTGAAGGCGCTGGAACAATTGCAGGCTTATATCGGTGGCGAAAGGCAAATTTCTGTTTCCAGAGAAATATCTAAGATGTTCGAAGAAACTAAAAACGGTTCATGTGCCGAATTGCTTTCGCATTTTCAAGCCCATGAACCGCGCGGAGAATTTGTGTTCGTTATAGGACCTAAACTGTCATAATTTCCTTTTCTTTCACTTCCAGGTGTTTTTCCACTTTTGCTGAAAAATCATTCAAAATATTTTGAATGGAAGTTTCTGCGCCTTTAGCGCTATCTTCAGGAAGACCATCTTTCTGCATTTTCTTTACGCGTTCATTGGCATCGCGGCGGTGGTTACGCAAGGAAACTCGGCAATTCTCAGCCTCAGCCTTGCTTTGTTTTACCAGATCCTTACGACGCTCCTCAGTAAGCGGCGGAATATTCAAACGTATGATTTTTCCATCGTTTTGCGGAGTCAATCCAATATTGGCCATTAAGATGGCCTTTTCAATTGGCTGCAAAACGGATGCATCCCAAGGTTGAATCGTAATGGTTCTGCCATCGGGAGTAGATATATTGGCCAACTGATTGATAGGCGTCATCGTACCATAGGCGTCGGCATTCACCCCTTCCAGTATCATAGGACTAGCCTTTCCCGTTCTGATCTTAGAAAGTTCAAATTCGAAATGTTCGATTGCGCGGGTCATTTCACTGCGTACTTCATCCAGAAGTTTTTTTACGTCGCCGTCTGTCATAATTTTAATTTTTCTATTCTTTTTATTGAAAATATCTGGTTCAGGAATTGGCTAATTGCACCAGCGTGCCTATGGGTTCACCGGAAATGATTTTCGCCAGATTTCCTTTTTTGTTCATGTCGAACACTATTATTGGAAGGTTGTTCTCCTGACATAAGGTGAAGGCGGTCATATCCATCACATTCAATTTTTTGGAAATTGCTTCAGCAAACAACAACTTTTCAAATTTTACTGCACCCGGATTTTTTTCCGGATCGCTATCGTAAATGCCATCTACCCGGGTACCTTTCAAAATCACGTCGGCACCAATTTCGGTGGCGCGCAGCGCCGCTGCTGTATCGGTTGTGAAATAAGGATTTCCGGTTCCCGCGCCGAAAATCACTACCCGGCCTTTTTCAAGATGCCGTACGGCTCTTCTTTTTATGAAAGGCTCCGCCACCTGTTTCATTTCAATTGCGGTAAGAAGCCGTGTATTAACGCCTAACTTTTCCAACCCGCTTTGTAACGCCATACTGTTGATTACTGTGGCCAGCATCCCCATATAATCGCCTTGTACGCGGTCAATGCCGGTAGCTGTGGCTTCGATGCCTCGGTATATATTGCCGCCCCCGATAACTACCGCCACTTCCACGCCTTTTTCCACCAAAGCCTTGATTTCTTCGGCGTACTGGATCACCATTTTGGTATCAATGCCGAATTTTTGCTCGCCCATCAGCGATTCTCCACTCAGTTTTAGTAAAATGCGTTTATATGCCATAGCGGGGCAAAAATAAAAACCTTTCCTGTTAATTGGTTATGTTTGGAAACTGTTATGAAGAGAATATTTTCTTTACTCGTCTTATGGGCCTCTGTACACGTAATCAGTGCTCAATCTATTCGCGGAATTATTAATAATCAAACAGATGTTTCGGCAATTAACTATTGTAACAACTCGGTTACTGTAGGCAATCCCGCTATCTTTTCGGTAAATCAGAAAGTACTGATCATTCAGATGGAAGGCGCTGTGGTAAACACCGGCAATACCACCAGCTATGGCAATATTATTACTTATGGCAATTCGGGAAATTTTGAGATGCTTTCCATCAGAAGCATAGTTGGCAATGTGATCACTTTTGAAACCGAAATCGTAAGAACGTATGATGCCGGAGGATTGGTTCAACTGGTTGCCGTTCCGGAATATGGTACGGCCATAGTAGATTCGAACTTAACAGTAAAACCCTGGGACGGCGCATCAGGCGGCGTATTGGTACTCAAAGCAGATACATTGATTTTGAATGATACCATAGATATCAGCGGTTGCGGCTTTCGTGGTTTTTTTGGTAATGATAGTTTACAAAGTGCTGAGCCCAACGGCAACCCCAGCGGTTTCTATTACACCAGTTTGATTTGGGGAGCGCCAAAAGGAGAAGCCATAGCAGCTTTGCCTCATCCATACGGTCAGGGTAAAGTGGCCAATGGTGGTGGCGGTGGCAACAATGAAAATTCCGGCGGCGGCGGTGGCGGCAATTATGGCGGTGGCGGCCGCGGTGGCGAATCGGTAAATAATGTGCTTTCCGCACAGGGGCATTTTCCCGGCATTGGGGGTTTAGGTTTAACCTACAATAACTCTGCGAACAAGATTTTTATGGGCGGCGGCGGCGGTTGTGGTCATGGGAATAATTGGAGCGCTGCGTATGGTTTTGACAATACAGGGGGTAAGAATGGCGGTGGCATTTGTATCCTGATTGTAAATACGCTGATAGGAAATAATCAGGCCATCCGATCGCGGGGGCTTGACCAAACCCGAATGGCGCATGGCGATGGTGCCGGTGCCGGTGGTGCCGGTGGTACCGTGCTGCTACAAGTAAACCAGTACAACGGAAATCTCACTGTAGATCTTGGCGGTGGTAAAGGTGGTAACGTAGACAACGCCTTGATCAATAATCAGAAATGCTGGGGTCCGGGCGGCGGCGGCGGCGGCGGTGCCTTACTTTATAGTCAAGGTTCACTGCCTGCTAATATTAATTTTACCGCCACCGGTGGCGCAAATGGTTTTATAACTTTCGGAAACTCAGGATGTGGTGTTGGTTCAACGGGTGGCGCGGCTCCGGGTCAGGCAGGAGGATCGTTGGGCGGCGTTACCATTACACAGGGAACTACCACTTACCAGAAATTGACAGCCACTTTTTCGAATGATACCACCATTTGCAGCGGCAGGCCGGTTTCGCTGAAAGTGCAGGCCACCAGCAGCGATACTTTATCGTATCAGTGGAGTTCAGGATCCATCAATCCAAACATCAATGTGGCTCCGGCCGGTACTACGGTTTATAATGTAACCGTTGCCGACGGAAATTCCTGTTCGGTAACTAAACAAATCAATGTTATTGTTCAGAACATAGTTCCGGATTTCAGCAATGATACTTCGTTGTGTGGAAGTGCCACGGTTACGCTTCATGCAACTAACACCACCGCTACCGCGGCCAACTATTTGTGGAGCAACGGAGCCATTACTCCTACAATTTCCATCACACCTGCAAAAGATACGGCTTACAGTGTTACGGTTTCCGGTACGGGAGCCGCGGCCTGCAGTGTGTCAAAAACCATTCATGTTCGTGTGGGTTCGTTGAACGTAAATTTTAGTAATGATACGGCCGTTTGCAGAGGAAAATCAGTTACACTTTTTGCATTACCGGCAAATCCGGCTAACTATATTTATCGTTGGAATACCGGCGATAGCCTTAGTACAATCACTATTCTGCCAAACAAAACAAAAACCTATGTAGTAAGCGTAACCGATACCGCCAGCGGCTGCCACGTTACCAAAAATATTTTGGTTGAAATTGATACTATTTTAATTGCTGTTACACCTGATACGGTGATTTGTCCGGGAACGGCGGCCAACCTTCAGGTGAGCTTGATTGGTTCGGGAATAGCCACCTATCAATGGAGTTCAGGAGGCACCGGCGCTATAGAAACCGTTACGCCAACCTCCAGTACGGCTTATTTTGTAACTGCCACCAGCGATAAAAGTTGTACCAGTTCAAAAGTAATCAAGGTTTTTCTGGATACCTTTAATACGCAACTTACAATTAGCAACGATACTATTATCTGTCCCGGAAGTAAGGCCACTCTGTCCGCTTCCGCCGTGGGTTCGGTTTCGTTCAAATGGAGCGAAGGTAGCAGCACCCAGCAAATACAGCCTGGTCCTTCCTCGAATACATTTTACCGTGTAACCGCCACCAACGCCATCGGTTGTATGGTTAGCGATTCAGTTAAAGTTAGTGTAAACGATACGGCTACACATCTTCACCCGGTTATATCAGCAACGCCGGGCTTTTCTGTAGAATTAGGTCAGTCACTGCAATTATCCGTTTCACCTGCTACGGCTGCCGGTTATCAATGGCTGCCGGGAAGTTTTTTATCTGACAGCAGTGTCTTCAATCCCACTTGCACACCTCAGCAACCACAACAGCAATATTGTGTTACGGTTACCGATGTGAACTTCTGCAAAGCCACGGTTTGTGAAATGGTGATGGCCATAGTGCCGGAGCCGAAAATTGCAATGCCTACGGCATTTACACCAAACGGTGATGGCCGAAATGATATTTACAAAATTGTTTTGAGCGGGCCGGCCGTTGTGGACGAGGTGAAAATCTTTAACCGTTGGGGTGAACTCGTTTATCAGGCCAATGATAATTTCGGTTGGGATGGAAAAACCAATGGCGTGGAACAACCGTCAGAAAATTATTCGGTTTCCCTTCGTTACTTCAATACCTCTGATCCTTCAAAGAAATACTACAAAATACAGCAAATCACATTGTTTCGCTGATCATTCTTCACCAAAATATTCTACATAAATATTTTCGGTTTCCTGAAGTTTAACCGAATGTAGTTCGCAACCTTTGATTAAAGGTTTTATCCAATTCCAGATTTGTATGGCTACATTTTCGGTAGTTGGAAATACTTCGGCAAACTCGGGAATATCGAGATTGAAGTTTTTGTGATCTAAACGTTCACAAACCTCATCCTTTATAATCCGGCTCAACTCGTGTGCATTCATTACAAAACCCGTATCGGCATCCGGACGGCCTTTTACCGTAACGAAAACATCAAAGTTATGACCGTGGTAATTCTTATTGCTGCACTTTCCAAATACCTCACGGTTTTTTTCTTCTGACCAGTTTTTATTGTAAAGAATATGTGCTCCGTTGAAACGTTCGCGACGCGTTAAATAAACCATGAAACAAAGATAACGAATCTGTATTTTTTTTATCTTGCATAAAACAATTTCCTTATGAAAACGATACAAGGCTGGCTTACAGAATACGCCGAAAGTCACCAGAATCCAACAAATAAAGCCATTCATTTTATTTGTGTTCCGTTGATATTTTTTACGGTGGTGGGTTTGCTGTACAGCGTAAAATTGCCGGTTACCCTTCCCGTTTTTAATCATCCGCAACTAAACATGGCTGAAGTGGCTTTGGTAGCCGTGGTGATTTACTATGTAATGCTCTCGTTTAGTTTGTCCATTGGAATGTTGTTGTACAGTTTGGCCTGTCTTTTCGTTTGCCGCGAAATTGAACATGCCGGCTTTATGCCGTTGTGGGCGTTCTGCCTTATTATCTTTGTTATTGCCTGGATCTTTCAATTTTATGGTCACAGCGTGGAAGGTAAGAAGCCTTCGTTCTTTAAGGACTTACAATTTTTGCTTATCGGACCGGCCTGGGTGATGAGTTTTATTTTCGGTAAAGTAGGTCTTTCGTTGTAAAAAAAAATTAAAATGTGGGCTGAAAGCCTTTGCTGGCGGAATATTCCGCCGGATGGCATTGTTTTTATTTAAAATTGAGAATGAGAAAAATTACATTATCCCTGGTACTTTTATGTGCAACAACGCTTATGGCGTTTCGTCCGGTTGAAAGTCAAACCCGTAAAGTGGTGAACGATATGATGGCAGCCATCTCTCGCGCCCGTGGTTATACTTATGTGATGAAAGGCACTGAACGTTATCGCGGTGGTAGCAATGCTTTTCATATTAACGATATTCAAACGAAAGTAAATGTGAACCCGCTGAAGATTTACGCAAAAATTTTGTCGGATCCCAATAAAGGCACAGAGCTGCTTTATGCAAAGGGAGAAAGAAGTGAAAAAGTTCGCGTGAATCCCGGGAAATATCTTCCTACACTTTCTTTAGCAGCTACCAGTAGCCTGCTCACTAAAGATCAACACCATACCTTGCTTACGTCAGGGTTCTCAATAGTGAACCAAATTTTAGGCGATGCTGTAAAGCGAAGCGATGCACAAGGTAAGTTTGACGCAGCCTTTCATTTGGAAGGAGATGTAAAAGCAGGTGGCAAAGATTGCTACAAATTGGTTATTGACGATCCTACTTACACCGTAGTAATGAAAACAGCTCAGGCAGGAGAAAATCTTTATACATTCTGTAAGCGATTGCTGATTAGCGAATATTCCGTGATGGAATTGAATCCATCAATCAAGAATCACGACACCGATGTTTCGAACAAAACATTGAAAGTGCCTTCTTCATTTGCACGCAAAACAGTTATCCTGATCGATAAGGAAACAATGTTTCCGGTTTCGCAGGAAATGAGCGACGATAAAGGGGTTTTTGAAAAATATGAGTACTCCAATCTGGTACTGAATCCAGTATTTAAAGCCGATGAATTTACAGAAACCTATTCCGGCTATAGTTTTTGAATTAGAGCGTTAAGCGCCTAAAAACATTTTCAGTAAAAGATAAACCCCTGCGCCCATAACGCCGGATGCCGGAATGGTGAGTATCCAGGCCCAAAGTATGTTGATAGTAACACCCCAACGTACAGCCGACATCCTTTTAGTTAAGCCTACGCCAATGATAGAACCGGTGATGGTGTGAGTGGTGCTAACCGGAATACCCAATGCCTGAGTTCCATACAAAGTTATAGCACCAGCTGTTTCAGCTGCTACACCTTCAAGGGGTGTAACCTTAGTAATTTTCGAACCCATTGTTTTAATAATGCGCCAGCCTCCGCTCAACGTTCCCAATCCAATGGCTATAAAACATCCTATCTGAACCCAATCTGGAATGTGCTTAACTTTACTAATCATTTTTCCATCCTTCAGTTCCTGAAGGATGTCAACATGTGCCCAATGGGGAATAGATGCGGGGTCGGCAGTATGGGCAAAAACCATTAGCGCTGCTGCAATAATGCCCATTACTTTTTGAGCGTCATTAGCGCCATGCCCTAAACTGAATGCTGCCGATGATACCAACTGAAGCCTTCGGAACCAACGATCAGCTTTGGATGGTGTTATGGAGCGGCAGGCATGCAAGATCAGAATAGAAATAAAATAAGCCAGCAGCATACCAAAAAGTGGCGCCAGCACAATGAATGCCATTGTAGTGTAGATTTTACCTACATCTGCCAACACGCCAAATCCTGCTTTTGCTATGGCTGCTCCGGCAAATCCGCCCATCAATGTGTGCGAGGAACTGCTCGGTATTCCATAATACCAGGTGAATAAATTCCATGCAATAGCGGCTACCAGACCCGCTACAATCACCACCAGTGTAATAGCTTCCGTCTTTACAATTTTTGAAACGGCATCAGCCACCTTCAATTCAAAACCGAACAAATGATGTTTGCATAAAAAGAAAACCACAGCGTTAAAAAAGGCGGCCCACATAACAGCCTGAAAGGGCGTTAGCACCTTGGTGGAAACTACTGTGGCTATTGAGTTGGCAGCATCGTGAAAGCCGTTGATGTAATCAAAGATCAACGCCAGCACGATTACTACGATTAATAATTCCATAGAAAGAAAGACTTAGGAGTTCTTCACAATAATTGATTCAATCACATTGGCTACATCTTCACATTTGTCGGTTGCAGTTTCCATGTTTGAAAGAATCTCTTTCAATTTTATGAGATTCACTGCATCCTTTTCCTTTTCGAACAATTCGGCAATGGCGCCATCAAAAACATCATCGGCGTGGTTTTCTAAGCTGTTTAGTTTTACGATGGCTTCGCGAATGCGAAGGGTGTTATCTAAACTTACCATAGAGTTTACTGCAATCGAAATTTCTTTGGATTGGTCCTCAATGATTTGGGCCAGTTGCTTCATAGCCTGAGTGGAGGTTTCCACCTTGTACATCGCCAGGCGCTTGGCCGACCCGTGAATGTAATCTACAATATCGTCCAGAGCCGAAGCCAGAGCATGTATGTCCTCCCGATCGAAAGGGGTAATGAAGTTTCGGCTTAATTCAGTAAAAATTTCGTGGGTGATGGTATCGCCTGCGTGTTCCAGATCGCTGATTTGTTTAACCAGTTCTACACGCCGAACCGGATCAAGGGTGTTGGCCAGTTCATTGAAAACTTTTGCCGTAGCCTCCAGATTTCGGGCAGAATCAGCAAATAATTGAAAGAAGATTTTTGACTTGGGAACAAAGAAGGTCAGTATTTTATCGAACATGCCGTTGATTTATTTCACAAAAATAGAGGGGCAATGTTAAGCCAATATTAAGATTGTCAAAAAGTAATCAATTTGTTACCGATAGGTTATGGGATAACAATTGCTTAACATTATCGAAATACTATTGCCGCCGTTATTTAATATAAAGAAAATGCCTTATGCATAAGATACGCTTTATATGGCTGGCGATATTCACGGTATTAATTTTCCATGATGTTGCCCGGGCTCAAACGTCTCGGCCGCCTCAAACGGTGCAGCAATTCAATAACTGGTTCGTACCCGCTGTTAGTTTTCGCTTTCACCAATATGTTGGTATCACGGTTGAAGGTCAACTGCGTTTTAATCAGTTCGTTCACAATCAACAGCACCAGGCCCGCGGGTGGCTCGACTTGTTCGTGAACGATCATTTCGTGATTTCGCCAGTAGGTTATGTGTATACCTGGAACTATCGATATGGAAAAATGCCGGTTGCAGTTCCCGAAAATGAACACCGGCTTTTCGAACAATTGGTATGGAAGTTTTCAGAAGGACGTTTTTACTTCAATAACCGGGTGCGGTTAGAGCAGCGTTGGGTAGAACACAAAAGTTCGAATTCACTGGATGCATTTGCCCGAAATGGCTTTGTGTATTCAAACCGTTTACGATACCGATTTCAGGTAAGCGTACCTTTGAACCATCGCGATTTACGGTCGAAAACCATTTACCTTTCGGCTTACGACGAATGCTTTATCAGTTTTGGAAAGGCGGTGACCTATAAATTTCCTGATCAGAACCGTGCTTATCTGGGGTTAGGCTATAAGTTCAGTGCCAGCGGCAGCGTGGGTTTGGGATATATGCACCAGTTGATTCTGAGAAGTAATGCCACTAAGGCGGAATCCAATCACACGATTGTAGTGAGCTTTAATTACGACTTTGATCTCAGAAAGAAAAAACGGAAGGGCTGATTAAAAATCGCGGGTGTGAATTGATGCTGCGATCTGATACAAAGCTGCTTTGTTTTGTTCGGGCAGCGATACAGCCTTTAACGATTCAATGGCGTGGCGATAACGATCTTCTGCTTCTTCCAATGTTAAACGGTTCACCTCGTAACGGCTGTACAAGTCCATCACTGTTTCCAGTTTTTTCGATTCCTCCTTTTCATGTAACGCTTCAATTAGCCGCGCCTTATCTTCTTTCGTTGCCTTCTGCAACGCTGTAATCAGCAGGTAGGTTTTTTTATTCTGTAGAATATCACCGCCTATTCTTTTACCTACTTTTTCACCATCTCCAAAAGTATCTAACCAATCATCTTTAATTTGGAAAGAAAGACCCAGATTTAAACCAAAGTTGTAGATTTTTTCCTGGTCAGCCACCGACGCGCCGGCAACAATGGCGCCGATTTGAAGGGCTACAGCTAAAAGAACCGAGGTTTTATACTCGATCATTTTCAAATATTCCGGTATAGTAACATCCAGCCGGGTTTCGAAATCAACATCCATTTGCTGCCCTTCATAAATTTCGATAGTGGTCTTGTTAAACACTTCAAAAACGCGGTGCAAATATTTTTCTTCGATCTGGCAGAGGTACCTGTAAGCATAGCTCATCATCACATCGCCGGCAAGAATTCCGGCATTCAAACCAAAAAGTTTGTGGACGGTAGGCCGGCCTCGGCGCAGATCGGCCTGGTCCATAATATCGTCGTGCACCAAAGTGAAATTGTGGAAGATTTCCATGGCGTAAGCCGGATTCAGTGCTTGTTCCGCCTTGCCGCCGAACGCTTCGCATGAAAGAAGGAGTAGCATCGGACGAATGCGCTTGCCCGGTATGGCCATGATATGCATTACCGGTTTGTAAAGTCCTTTTGGCTCGAAGTTGAAATTCTCGACCGAGAAGGTCTGATCGTATAACTCCTGCAACTTTTGAAGATGGTGCATGAGGTGCAAGCATATTATTTTTTATGGAAAACGGATAGAATTTCTTTACGCTTTCGTGGAAAAAAAAGCGGCCGGATTGGCGCTGTAAATAGAAATTAGCAGCATGCTAAAAGTGGGAATCACCGGAGGAATTGGAAGCGGTAAAAGTACGGTATGTCAGATTTTTGAACGATTGGGCGTGCCCGTATATTATGCTGACCAACGTGCTAAGGAACTGATGGAAGACGACAGGGAATTGGTAAAAGCAATCACGATGCATTTCGGAAATGAAATGTATAAGGATGGAAAGTTGCAGCGAGCGGCTTTGGCTGCCATTGTTTTCTCTGATGAACACAAGCTGTTGTTACTGAATTCACTGGTGCATCCAGCTGTTTTTCGCGACAATCAAAGCTGGAATGAAGTATTGGCTAAAAAAAATTATCCATACACCATTAAAGAGGCGGCGCTTTTGGTGGAAACCGGATCGTATCAGCAATTAGATAAATTGATTGTGATCACTGCTCCGTTAGAGGATCGGATTAAAAGAGTAATGGCGCGCGATGGAAGTACGGAAGATCAGGTACTGGCGCGTATAAAAGCCCAGCTACCCGAAGAAGAAAAAGTAAAACTGGCAGATTATGTAATCGTAAACGATGAGGTTATGAATCTAGTACCACAAGTGGCAAAGATACATACCGATTTGTTGAGCCTCAATTAAAACTGGCCCTGAAAGGCAATGCGCACCTGATATTTTTCGCGGGAATACGTGTCGTATAATAAATAGCCGCCGCCTGTACCTTTAAAGCTGCCATCGTCGTTCAGGGTATAAGTCATGGTAGCCACCACATTGCCTTTGGCATCAGCCGCGTCGATATGAAATTTAGTGTCGTTTGCCTGAACAAGAATGATAGAGGTGTCACCCGCACTTGGTTCGGTAGCCCGGTAGGGAACTCTGCCTAAATTCTTGCCATTATAAACAAGGTAAAGAGGAGGCAGGTTTTTATTCGCGGTATAAAAGCCAAAATCAAATTCATGGGAATTTTTGGTGCAGCTATTCAATAGTAGCAAACCAAGAATAAAGATCAGCAAAATTGGATAACGCATATACCGGCTTTTAATTGGTATACGCTCTTCAAAAATGAAGGTTACTTTCTATTTGTTGAATTTGGTCATCGCGTTACCTAATCCTTCAAACATGAAGGAATTAACGGCATCGGCTGCTCTGATAAGATTTGCCGGCAGTGTTTCTAATTCAGTTGCAGTCCACTTTCCCAAAACAAAATTCACTTGCCCCCCTTTTTGAAATTCATTGCCAATTCCGAAGCGAAGCCGGGGATAATTGTTATTGCCCAATGCAGCGTCAATGTCACGTAAGCCATTGTGACCGCCATCACTGCCTTTTGCTCTTAACCGAAGCTGGCCAAAAGGAATAGCGAGATCATCGAGCACCACTAATAGATTTTCGGGGCTGATGTTATACTGCTGCATCCAGTAACGCACGGCTTTGCCGCTCAGGTTCATGTAGGTAGTTGGCTTAATCAGGTAAATGTTCTTACCCCGGTTGCGATATGCCGCAGTATCGGCAAGGCGATCATTTTTCCAAATGGCGTTATTCTTTTCTGCCAAAAGTTCCACCACCTTGAAACCCGCATTATGCCTGGTGTTTTCATATTCCGAACCAATATTTCCTAAACCTGCTATCAGAAAGTTCATAAGGTATTAATGAATGAAAACACTATTGGATTCGCGTAAGGCATCTTCGAATGCGGAAACAGAAAATTTCGGTCCAAAATCTTGTTTCACGTTAAAATAATTCAGCAGATTTTCAGTGGGCATGTTGCCGATCAGATCATCTTTAGCCATAGGGCAACCGCCATAGCCTTTAATCACCGAATCAAACCGGCGGCATCCGTTTTGGTAGGCAGCATCTACCTTTTCTTTCCAGTTGTGAGGCGCGGTATGCAGATGCGCGCCAATTTCGAGATCCGGAAACCGTGGGATAAGGGTGCTGAATAACTGTGATATAGTTTGCGGTTGCGCCACGCCAACGGTATCAGACAGCATAAATATTTTGATTCCGAATTGTTTGAGCTGCTGTACCCAGTGCTCCACAATCTTCGGCTCATAGGGATCGCCGTAAGGGTTTCCAAAACCCATTGAAATATAAAGAATCAATTCTTTGCCGGAATCATCCACTAATTGCTTGATTCGCTGTACGCGTTGTAGCGATTCTTCGATAGTAGAATTAGCATTTCTTTTTTGAAAGGTTTCGGAAACTGAAAACGGAAAACCCAAATACCGGATCTGCTGAAATTTGCAGGCGTCCATAGCGCCGCGTTCATTGGCAACAATAGCGATAAGCGGCGTACTATTTTCATCCAGTTCTAAACCTTCCAAAACCTGCCGGGTATCGGCCATTTGAGGAATTACATCAGGCGAAACAAAACTTCCAAAGTCCAGCGCTTCATAGCCCACTCGCAACAATTTGTTGATGTAGGCCACCTTCTTTTCAGTAGGTATAAAATATTTCAGCCCTTGCATAGCGTCGCGCGGACATTCAATAAGTTTGATCATAGCAATGGCTTCGAAATTCCGGCGGAAATTCGATTTTCTTTTCAAATAAAAAAAGTGTAAAACCTGAAAGCGGAATCCATTTAGCTTCAGCAGAAATTTCACAGGCTATTGTAAATCTTTCCTAAAAGCCGGGATTCTAAGTTCATGACATCGTAAAATTACTTTATGAAACTACCGGTTCTCATAAAATGGCGCGTGCTGCGCACGCGATTGTATCTGGAAAGTTTGCGTTTGCGCGCATTTTATCTTCCCGCCATCATTTTTCTGCTCACCACTTTCACCACGGTGAATGCCTACCATTTGTATCGATTCAGCGGTGTTTGGAACACTTTTGAAAGCGCAGGAGGGAATGCGTTCAAGTTTTGTGAAACCAATCGCATGAATGAGATTATCCGCCAGCCTGCCAATACCTGGTCGAACTTCGGCTATCTGGCAGTTGGATTATTTGCACTTACGCTGGCCGTGCATGATTATAAGAACAAATCCAGGCGGCAAAGCGCCAATTTTCTGGTACAATATCCTATGTTTTCTTTGCTGTACGGACTTTCGTGTTTGTATCTCTTCATAGGAAGTTTTTTGTTTCATGCTTCATTAACTGAGTATTTTCAGCGTCTGGATCAATCGGGGCTGCTATCGGTGGTGATCATGTTGCTCGCTTTGAATTTCTATAAACTGGCACCTTATTTCAGGAAGAAAGGGGAGTGGAAGAACCTGCATGCCGTAGCTATGATAGCTGCTGTGGTTTGTAATGTGCTTATTTTCCGTTGGTTGCTTTCAATTGATATTAATGTGTTGTTTCCTGTACTGCTGCTCATGGTGATAGCAAGCGGGTTGTTCTATACGTTTAAGATTCGGAACAAAAGTTTTTTTCTGAATTATATGTATGCCGCCTTTCTGCTCATGTTTCTGGCCGGCGGGATTTGGATTCTGGACCGCTCGCATACGTTATGCAATCCCGATAGCATGCTGCAAGGGCATGCCCTATGGCATTTGCTCACTGCGGTTAGTATGTTCTTCATATATCTGTACTATCGCAGCGGCAGTTTATCAGACAAAGAATTGGCTGAGGCAGGAATTTAATGCAGCAGTTCTGAGAGGCGCCGGTCCAATTCATCGCCACGCAAATTGCGGCCGATAATCTTTCCATCCTTGTCCAGCAGGAACTGAGCCGGAATGCTATTCACGCCATACATTTTTGCGGGTATCGACCCCCAACCTTTCAGATCGCTTACATGGTTTGGCCAAATCAACCCGTCCTGTTGAATGGCGCTCTTCCAGCGGCCGGCATCTTGATCAAGCGAAACACTAAATACCGTAAAGCCTTTATCTTTAAACTTATTGTAGGCAGCTACCACATTAGGGTTTTCGCGGCGGCAAGGGCCACACCACGATGCCCAGAAATCGAGCAATACGATTTTACCACGCGTAGAAGATAACTTAAGTGGTTTGCCCTCAGGGGTGTTGAACTCGAAATCGGGAGCCACAGCGCCATTTGCGGTGGCCGCTTCTGCATTCCTTGCCATTTCCTGCGCCTTTTGTTGTTGCTCGAAGGCATTGAACTGATCGCGCATTTCAGCAGTATAGCTTGATTTAGGCATTTCCTTTTCCAGACGTTGCACCATTTTACGATTCTCTTCCGGATAACGGTCCATGCGCAGGAAACTGGCGTAATACAAGGCAACTAATGGATCCTTTGCGGCCTGTGATTTCTGTTTCAGACCGTTTTCAAAGTTCTGGCCTTGCTGTTGAATGCCAACCGCCAGCTTTTGCAGGCTATCATTTGAGGCACCACCGTTCTGAGCCTGATAGAACAATTCATTGCTTTTATTCAGGCGCATTTGGCTTTCGGTAAGATCTTTTACCGCTTGTTGAAATTCAGTATTGGATGCAGGGCCGGTGATGGTGTAGGCCATTACATTATTATAATTCAGATCAGCCTTGTACGTGGCGTTTTCCAGTAACAATAGCCACATTTTATCGTCACTTCGCAACCTGTAAAAGCCTTTATCGGCCACATTATTGATCCGGAAATTTCCCTTCGCATCTACTTTGGCGGTATCGATAAGCGTAGCCGTTTGTAAAGTCAGTTTTTCGAGGTAAATCGTTTTTCCGGAACCGTTGTCCAGCTTTCCTTCAATTAAAAACTTGTTATCTCCACCGGCGCTGTTACAGCTAACCAGATAAAAACAAAGTGATACCAGCAGTATTAATTTTTTCATGAGTTACAGTAGCTTTTCAGTTAAAATTTTATTTACAATTTTAGGGTCGGCTTTACCCTGTGAGCCTTTCATTACTTCTCCAACAAAAAGGCCCATCAATCCTTTTTTACCCGCTTTGTATTCGGCAACTTTTTCCGGAAAACGGGTAAGAACATCATCAACCAAAGTAGCAATTTCCGATGCATCAGAGTTCTGCAATAAATTTAAACGTTCTGCCACGGTTATGGGCGACTGATTGGGGTTAGCCACCATTTCAGGAAATATTTTCTGCGCCGCAACCGAAAAATTAGTCTTTCCCTCGTCGATCAAAGCGATTAGGCCGGCTATAGCAGTTGCAGTTAATGGAAACTGCGCTATTTCGATGGCTTGTTCGTTCAAATATGATTTTACCGGGCCCAGCATCCAGTTCGATGCTGCCTTATAATTTTTCGTATGCTTTAAAATTTCATTAAAATACATTGCACTATCGCGATCTTCGGTAATTACCCGGGCATCGTAATCAGGCAAACCATACACTGACGTATATTCCTGGTGCAACGTGCTGGCTAATTTCGGCATATTGGCGCGAACAGCTTCAACATAAGCCGGAGTTACACGCACCGGAGGAAGGTCGGGCTCGGGGAAATAACGATAATCATGAGCATGCTCCTTGCTGCGCTGCGAAAGTGTGATTCCTTTTGTTGCATCAAAACCTCGGGTTTCCTGATGCAGCGCTTCCCCCTTTTCCAACAAGGCAATCTGGCGTTCAAATTCAAACTCGATTGCCTTTTTTACATTGCGCATTGAGTTCATGTTCTTCACTTCCACCCTTTGATTGAAATGCGTATCGCCTTTTAAACGAATGGAAATATTGGCATCGCAACGCATGGATCCTTCTTCCATATTACCATCACAAATGTCGAGATACCGAAGCAATTTGCGTACTTCCATCAGGTATTGGAATGCTTCATCGCCACTGCGAATATCCGGGTCAGAAACGATTTCTATCAAAGGCACTCCGGCGCGGTTTAAATCTACCAACGTAAAATACGGATCCAGGTCGTGCGTGCTTTTTCCGGCATCTTCTTCCATGTGAATGCGCTGAATGCCTACTCTTTTCTTTTCACCGTTTACTTCAAATTCCAGAAAGCCATGTTCGCAAATCGGTGTTTTATCTTGTGTGATTTGATAACCTTTTGGAAGGTCGGCATAGAAATAGTTCTTCCGGGCAAACTGGTTTTCTTCTCGAATGGTACAACCCGTTGCTAATCCCATTTTAACGGCAAATTCAATCGCTTTTTTGTTCACCCGTGGCAAAGTTCCGGGATGACCGAGTGAAATGGCACTAACCTGAGTGTTTGGAGCTGCGCCGAACTCGGTATTGTCGCCACAATACATTTTACTTTTGGTAGAAAGCTGCGCATGCACTTCCAGCCCAACCACCACTTCATATTTTTCAGAATTCATAGTAACGGGACGAAGATATAATTTAGGAGAGAAGTGAGGTTGCTATCTGCTTTGATTTACTTTTTTTTAAAGTTAAGAACCTCCGGTAGGATGGCCGCCGGTTTTAATGGTTCGTATCTAATTTATTCGAATATGCTGAAAAAAAAATCCCCCGACTTTCATCGGGGGATCCGGATTTGCTCTTGTATTTTAATTACAAGTCAACAAAACCAACAGCGTCTTACTTATTATCTTTTACTTCTTCAAATTCTACATCTGATACGTTGTTGGCGGCATTATCAGATCCCTGAGCGTTTGGATCGGCATTTGGCTGAGCTTGTTGCTGCGAGGCATTGTAAATGTCCTGCGAAGCAGCGTTCCATGCGGTATTCAATTTTTCACTGGCCGAGTCGATCGCGCTTAGGTCCTGCGAACTTAGAGCATTTTTCAGTTCCGTTAAAGCATCTTCGATCGTTTTTTTCTTGTCGGCAGGAAGTTTGTCGCCAAATTCTTTTAACTGCTTTTCTGTCTGGAATGCCAAACTGTCAGCAATATTCACCTTCTCAGCGCGTTCACGGGCCTGACGGTCAGCGTCTTCGTTCGCTTTTGCCTCATTTTTCATACGTTCGATATCTTCCTTAGAAAGGCCGCTGGAAGCCTCAATCCGGATTTGTTGCTCTTTTCCGGTGCCTTTATCTTTAGCCGAAACGTGGATAATACCGTTGCTATCGATATCGAAAGTTACCTCAATTTGGGGAACGCCACGCGGAGCCGGCGGAATACTATCTAAGTGGAATCTCCCGATGGTTTTATTATCACGGGCCATAGAGCGCTCACCCTGAAGTACGTGGATTTCTACAGACGGCTGATTATCAGCGGCTGTTGTGAAAACCTGCGATTTTTTGGTAGGAATGGTGGTGTTTGACTCGATAATCTTAGTCATCACACCTCCCATCGTTTCCAAACCGAGGGAAAGTGGGGTAACGTCTACCAAAACGATATCGTCTTTCACTTCCCCGCTAAGGATACCACCTTGAATGGCAGCGCCTACGGCTACCACTTCATCGGGGTTCACCCCTTTATTCGGTTTTTTACCGAAAAACTTCTCTACAGCTTCCTGGATTTTCGGGATACGGGTAGAACCGCCTACCAGAATCACATCATCGATTTGTGAAATATTGTAACCCGCATCTTGCAGGGCCTGACGGCATGGAGCGAGGGTACGCTCTACTAACGCATCGGTTAGCTGCTCGAATTTCGCACGGGTTAGTTTCTTAACTAAGTGTTTTGGAACGCCATCCACCGCTGTGATGTATGGCAAATTAATTTCAGTTTCTTGCGAGGCCGATAATTCAATTTTGGCCTTCTCGGCGGCTTCTTTCAATCGTTGCTGCGCCATTGGGTCTTTGCGAAGGTCCATGCGCTCCTCTTTCTGGAACTCATCGGCCAGCCAGTTAATGATTTCATGGTCGAAATCATCACCACCTAAGTGCGTATCACCATTGGTCGATTTCACTTCAAAAACGCCATCGCCCATTTCGAGGATAGAAATATCAAAAGTACCACCGCCTAAGTCGTACACCGCCACACGCATATCTTTTTTGCCCTTGTCGAGGCCATAGGCCAGCGCTGCAGCAGTTGGTTCGTTCAAGATACGTTTTACTGTCAATCCTGCGATTTCACCGGCTTCTTTGGTTGCCTGGCGCTGCGCATCATTAAAATATGCAGGCACGGTAATTACCGCCTCTGAAACCGTTTGGCCCAGGTAATCTTCAGCTGTTTTCTTCATTTTTTGAAGAATGATAGCCGACAATTCCTGTGGGCTGTACATCCGGCCATCAATTTCTACTCTGGTGGTATCGTTATCGCCTTTTACCACTTTGTAGGGTACGCGGGCGATTTCTTTTCCGGCATCGGAAAAACGAACGCCCATAAAGCGTTTGATTGATTGAATGGTTTTGGTTGGATTGGTGATGGCCTGGCGTTTGGCAGGATCGCCCACTTTGCGTTCGCCATTGTTCAAAAATCCTATGATGGAAGGGGTAGTTCTACGGCCTTCATCGTTTGCTATCACAATCGGGTCGTTGCCTTCCATTACGGCAACGCACGAGTTGGTGGTTCCTAAGTCAATTCCTATTACTTTTCCCATGATATGTTGATGTTTAGAAATAATTTTCACTTCTTGTTTCAATTGCTATGCCAAGGGTAGGATTGGGACAGAATGGCAGACCTATTTTTTTACTTTTGATTTTATGCGCTTCTTAACGCCTGTAACTTTCGGGCCACTTACCATTAAAAACCGAATCATCAGGGCTGCAGCTTTCGAGGGAATGAGCCCGGGAAATGGTGTTTCGGAAGCGTTAATCAATTATCACCGGGCGGTGGCTGCGGGTGGTGTTGGCATGACAACGGTAGCCTATGCTGCGGTTTGCCAAAGTGGGTTGTCATTTCGGCACCAATTATGGCTTCGGGATGAAATTTTGCCCGATTTAAGGAAATTGACTAATGCCGTTCACCGCGAAAATGCGGCGGCTTCGATCCAATTGGGGCATTGTGGAAATATGGCAAAACGCGCCATTGCAGGAGGGAGGCCATTGGCACCAAGCGCCCGGATCAACTGGTACGCGCCATCATTTCCGAAAGCGATGAAAGAAAGTGATATCCGGGAAATGGCCCATCATTTCAAAAGTTCAGTAGTTAGAGCGCGTGAGGCGGGTTTCGATGCCGTGGAAATCCATGCCGGTCATGGCTATTTGATTAGTCAATTTTTATCGCCTTACACCAACCGCAGAACCGATTGTTTTGGAGGCAGTTTAGAGAACAGGATGCGCTTTATGAAAAGGATGATGGAAGCGGTAATGGAAGGAGCCGGTGGGAAAACGGCCGTAATCGTAAAAATGAATATGCGCGACGGTTTTTCAGGTGGGATGGAACCAGAAGAGTCGTTACACGTAGCGGAAACGCTTGCCGGAATGGGCGTGCATGGGATGGTGCTTAGTGGCGGGTTTGTGAGCCGCGCACCCATGTATGTGATGCGCGGAAAGATGCCATTAAACACACTTGCAGCTAATATGGACAATTGGGCAATGCAACAATTGGTAAAATGGTTTGGAAGGTTTATGGTACCCGAAGTGCCATTTCGTGAAAATTATTTTTTAGAAGATGCAGCCGCGTTTCGGAACAAATTGAAATTGCCGTTGATTTATGTAGGAGGAATTTTAAGCCGCGAAAATGTAGATGAGGTAATGAACCGTGGTTTTGATGCTGTAGCTATTGCAAGAGCGTTGATAGAAGATCCCAATTTTGTAAAACGCATTTCTTCCTCTCCGCATCGCTCGCCTTGCGACACCTGCAATCATTGTATTGCGGTGATGTACAAAAATCCATTCGCATGCATTCAACATCAGCAATAAGCGGGAAGTGGGCACTGGTTACCGGTGCGTCATCAGGAATAGGAAGAGCGATAGCAGAAAAATTGGCGCAACTTCACTGGAATCTTTTCTTAGTAAGCAACCAGTTGATCCCACTTCAGGAAACCGCAAAATCATTTCAGGATTTATATGGGGTAGCGTGTATTGCGCATGAGGCCGATCTCACCTGTGATGATGCCGTAATCGATATACTGAATTGTTTGAAAACCCAACAAATTGAAATTGAATTTCTGGTGAACAATGCCGGCATGCTATTGTTTGCAGAAGTGGTTGCTGCCAATGCGGTAAAGCGAAACCAAATTCTGAAACTTCATGTTAATGCCCCTGTTGCGCTTTGTGCCGCAATAGGAGAGGGGATGAAAGGTCGGCGTTCGGGATATATACTTAATGTTTCTTCTATATCGGCAGTGATGCCTTATCCGGGAATTTCGCTTTATGGGCCAACCAAAACATTTATGCGATACTTTACCAGGGCGCTTCGTTCAGAAATGGCCGGTTATCAGGTGCGGGTTACCTGCCTGATTCCCGGCGCTACGGCTACGGCTTTGTATGATCCGGAAAAAATTGATCTGGGATTGGCAAAGCGTTTCCGCATCATGCAAACCCCTGAATTTGTGGCTCAGAAAGCGGTAGCTGCCACAATAAAAAATCAATCTGAATGCATCCCCGGAATATTAAACCGGCTTACCGTTTGGCTGGTTCCTCTGATTCCCCATGGGCTGATCATTTGGATAAAGAATCACACCAAACTGTTTGATATAGGCCTTTCTCATTTGGGTTGAAAGAATTTAATGGTTATGTTTGCATCGGTGCCAAACCAACGCGGGGAGTTTGCTTGCAAAAGCGGCTCCCATTTTTTTTGTGGGAATTGGAACCTATATAACCGCCTCGCGAATTATTGAAAATTTAAAATGTTTTAAACCGAAGGGTATCTTTAAAACGATTCAGCTGCAACTTACCATTTTAAATTTTAGATATTTTCTTTTAGTGTCCACCTGAAGTATCGGTGCCTTTATCAACCTGAAGATCTTTGGCAAAAAGAACCAAAGGAATACACGCAATGAAAAACAAACCCAGATACATGAAGGTGTCGATATAAGTTAAAACGGTAGCTTGTTTTAATACGGCCATTTCGAGTGCCCCATAGGCTTGTTGTGTGGCTGCTGAAAAACTAGTAGCCCGAGCCAAAAGCCCCATGGTTAATTGTTGAATGCGCTCGGTTGTGGCCGGTTCATAAAGCGAAATATGGTTCACCAAATCAGCGCGATGGATGTAGCTCATGTGCCCAATAAAAGTGGAACAAAGCGCCACTCCAAACGACCCTCCCAACTGCCTGATCATACCGGTGAGGCCGGCTGCTGAACCGATATCCCGACCATGAAGACCGCCCAACGTCATCGTAGTGAGCGGAACGAACAGAAATCCGAGACCAATACCACGTATCAGCAACGGAACGGTGAAAGATTCATTTCCCGTTTGAGGGGTAAGGATTTGCGACATGGAAAAAGTAAACGCTGCAAAAATGAAAAGTCCGAACGGTATCATTAACCGTGGTTTAAATCCCTTTGCCAGCATAGTTCCAACAATTGGCATCATAAAACCGCTGGCCAGTGCGCCCGGCAAAAGCGACAAACCCGTTTGTAAGGCCGTAAAACCCAGAAAACGCTGCACAAATATCGGATATATAAAGACAGAGGAGAACAAGCCAAAGCCAAGTATGAACGACAAAATGGTGCCTATACCTACATTACCTTTTCCAAGAATTGAAAAATCGACTACCGGATTTTTAGCCCATCTGGTTTCCCATAAAATAAAGAGCAGTACTCCGGCAATTGCGATTACGGTGGCCACAGAAATATAGGTGGTTTCGAACCAATCTTTTTCTTCTCCTTTTTCAAGAATGAATTGCAAGGCGCCTACACCAACCACCAGAAGGAAAATGCCGATCCAGTCAACGCCCATTTTGCGCATCTTTTCATCAACATAAGCCGCATCTTTTATGAAGGTGAAAGTGAGGAAGGCTGCAATGATGCCTATTGGAATGTTTACATAGAAGATCATCGGCCAATCGAAATTATCCACGATGTATCCGCCCATCAATGGTCCAAGAGTAGGGCCCATGATTACGCCCATTCCATATAAAGCACTGGCCTTGCCCCGGTCTTGCGGCGGATAAATCTCGGTGAGAATAGTTTGGGAAGTGGCCAGTAACGCACCTCCTCCAAGCCCCTGTACAAACCGGAAGAAAACCAGTTCCCAAATATTGGTGGAATTGCCGCATAATACGGATGCTATCGTAAACAGAATGACGGAGCCGCCAAAATAATTGCGACGTCCAAATCGGATGCTAAGCCATGCCGACATAGGCACTACAATTACGTTCGCAATGCTGTACGCTGCTACTACCCAACTAATCTCACTCATCGTGCACCCCAGGTTCCCCATCAATTGCGTGGTGGCCACGTTCACAATACTGGTGTCTATCATTTCCAGCAGGGTGCAGCTAATCAGCGTAATGGTGATGATAATTCGCCTGAAACCATATTCAATGGTAGAAGGCATGGCTTGCGCCGCACTTATGGAATTTGCCATAATCGAACTCTTTTGCCCGCCAAACGGATGTTTAGCTGGTTTTCACAATAACTTTCACATTCATTCCGGCACGAAGCGGGTGGTTTTTATCCTGGGCATTTTTTAATGCAATGCGAACCGGAATGCGCTGCACTACTTTTACAAAATTTCCGGTGGCATTATCGGGCGGCAGCAACGCAAAGCGCGAGCCTGTAGCCGATGAGAACGATTCTACCGAACCATTAAACTCCACATCAGGATAAGCGTCAACCTCTACTTTTACCGGTTGTCCTACTTTCATTTTTTCAATCTGTGTTTCCTTGAAGTTAGCTGTTACCCAAAGTTCACTTTCATCAACTATTGCAAAAAGATTTTGGCCGGCATTAACCAATTGCCCTACCTGAATATTTTTCTTCGAAACGTATCCATCGCAGGGAGCAACCAGCGTAGCATAAGAAAGCTGCAGTTTTGCTAAGTCTAGTTCTGCGGCGCGTTGCTCCACCATTAGCTCAGCCAATCGGATCGATTTTTCGGAAGCCGAAGAACTGGCTCGCGATACATTTACTTGTTCGCGAAGGGAACTTAGAATTCGTTTTTGGCCTTCCAGTTGTTTTTCGGCGGTTTCTTTTGCTGCTTTCGCATTGTCGAATTGTTGCTGAGTTGCCGATCCCAGATCAAACAACTTTTTGAAGCGTTCGTAATCCTGATTGGCTTGCCACACCCGGATTTCGGCTGCTTCAATATTGGCCTGCGCCGATTGCGTTCCAACGTTTGCGGCCACTACACTGGCACTGGCTGTTCCGCTATTGCCACGAACATAATCAACGTTTGCTTTTGCATTTTCAAGAGCTACTTCTGCCTGCTGCACCCGAATTCGCAAGTCGCGATCATCGATGCGCACCAATGTATCGCCCTTGTGCACCAGTTGATTTTCCTTTACACGAATTTCTTCCACATAACCCGGTACCTTAGGAACAATGGAATTGATATTGGCTTCAATCTGCGAATTTTCCGTGTCTTCGTTATGTAGCGAGTACATGATTTTGGTGAAGGCGTAATATCCTGCTCCCAATGCAACCAGTACGATAACAATTGGCAACACCGGGCTTTTTTTCTTTGTAGTTTCTTCCATCTGAATTTATTTGAATAGTTGATATTAATTTCCTGATGATTTAAGCAATTTGGAATAGGCGATTTCGGCATCAATTTTAGCGTTCACCAAATTGATCTGACTTCTGGTAAGGGCGTTGTCGGAATCCAGCATATCGGTGATGTTTCTTACGCCATTGTCGTATTGGTTTTTGGTGATGCGCTGGTCTTCGGTTGACTGATCTACAGTTCTTTGAGCAATGTCGATTTTATCGAGCGCTAATTTATAGGCTTGGTAATTGGCGTTCACTTCCATTTTGATGCCATCGCTCAATGCTCCATTTATGGCTTCTGCCTGGCGCATGTTGGCACGCGCTTCGCGCGATTGAAAAGTTGTGGTAAAAAGATTGGTAAGATTCCAGTTTAGGTTTACGCCTATATCCCAGGAATAAAAATATTTATTGCGTTCGCTTTCAGCAATCATAAATACCCGTTGGTTGGGATTGCTATAATAGAAGTTGAAACTTCCGTTAATAGTAGGGAAGTAGGCGCCTTTGCTGGCTTTTAGCAATTTTTTCGATGCTTCATATCGCAAGCTTAATGCTTTAAGGTCAGTTCTGTTCTGAATGGAATTCTGAACCCAAGCCCCAAGCTGCGCATTTGTTTTAGCCTGAAACAAACCGCTTTCCACACACTCGATTTGCGATCCTTCAGGAAGGCCAAGCGCCACTGCCAAATTATAATTGCTTATATCAATAGCACTTTGCACTTCAGCCGCGCTTTGTTTCAAATTCAGCAAGGCGATATCCACTTTCAATACATCGTTTTTCAGCGCCATACCTACCTGCTCCATGTTCTGCATATCTTTTTTGCGCTGTTCTAAAACCATAATATTCTTATCTACTACCTTTTTTGACTCTAGTAATTTGTAGTGATTGTAGAACGACGTAGTGATGTTGTTCTTCACATCGCTTTGATCTTTCTGCGCATCCAGTTGTGCCGCCTGCATTTGGTATTTAGTAGAAGCAATGATGTTCCAGCCCCTTAAACCGGCAAAAATTACCTGCGAGAGCGAAACGCGGTTCGACTGCTGATTGTGCAAGGTGAGCGCTACTAACTGAGGGCTACCTCCGGGAAATGCAAATTTTGATTCGTCGATATTCGGGCTATTATAGGTATAGCCGGAAATGATACTCAGGTTGGGAATCGTAGCGTACAATTGCTGATCGTACTTAGTGCGCGAATAGTCGGCCCGGGCGGCGCTCAGTTGCAATTGCTTGCTGTTTTTCATACCCAGCTCAACTGCCTGCTGCAATGTGAGGCGCTGCACTTGTTGTGCCTGAAGCAATTGTGCCGAAAGCAATGCGGCCATCATCCATTTTAATCTCATATCAGTTGGTTTTTTTATCTACTGCCAACATTGCGGTAAGCAGTTCTTTTAAATGATTTTTTACACGTTGTTTGAACTGTTGGGTGAAGAGATCATCTTCTGAATTCTTCATGAATACCTGCCTGGAATAATTGCAAGCCGTAACGATGTGGGTGATGGTAGCAAATACTGACATCAAAACCATTTCTACATCCACCTTCCGTAACTCCTTCTTTTTAATGCCTTGTTCTACGATAGCATAGATATGCCGGCGGTTTTTGTTAATTCCTTCCACAATAAAATTATTCAGTTCCGGCCGCGTATTGTGGAGCATTTCCCGGGAAATAATTCGCTGAAATCTGCGATTCTGCATGATTCGATCTACCTGCATTTCCGCAATGTTCTTGATCTTTTCCAATGCCGGAATATTTCGTTCACTGATTTCCTGAATGGCCGCCAGCGAAACCTGCATCTTTTGTTCTATGAGTGCCTGAAACAACTTTTCTTTTGAACCGAAATAATAAGAGATCATTGCGATGTTGACCCCGGCCACTTTCGCCAGCTCGCGTACCGAAACGGCATCGAAATCCTTTTCGGCAAAGAGTTGTTCAGCCGCCTCTAACAGCTGTAACCGTTTATCTACCGTCATTTTCCCCGAATTCATGGCGCGAAACTAAACAAACGTTTAAGTTAAACAAGTGTTTAGTTTATCTTTATAGCCGTTCAATTGATAATCAGCAGGATAAAATGCCGGCGCCGGAAGTGTTTCAGGCTATTGTTGACCATTTTTCAAATACAACGGGAACCGCTTCAATTGGCAGCACCATGGCAGAATATCTTTCCTACGTCGCAAACATTTCTATATTTGCCGACCAATTTTTTTAAGAAACACTATACCCCAATGCAGATTAAAGGGATCATTAAGTTTTTTACGGTTGTATTTCTGATCGTATGTACAGTTCAGTTAATGTTTACCGTTGTAGCCCGCCAAACTGAAGGCAAGGCAGAAGATTTCGCCAAACGCGGTTTGAAATTAGAAGCCACAGGGCTAACCGGTCAGGCAGCAATTGATTATGAGGATTCTATCAATTCCATTATCAAAACCCGGAAGCGTTTGTTCCTGGATTCGGTTCAGAACGAAACTACCTGGTTCTTCAAATATACTTATCGCGAGTGTAAGGAGAAGCAATTGAACCTTGGCCTCGACCTTAAGGGTGGGATGAGCATGGTATTGGAAATTTCAGAAGACGATGTGTTGCGTAAACTTTCAGAGAATAACCGCGACGCCGCCTTCAACAAGGCTATTGATGATGCCATGAAAATGCAGTCGTCGTCAAATGGCGATTTTCTTACGTTGTTCAATGAGGCGTACACCAAAGCCAATCCTAATGGTAAATTGGCTGCTATTTTTGCTTCACTGCCTTCTTATCAGAATAAGCTGAACTATTCTTCTACCAATAATCAGGTTATTGATGTTTTAAGGAAGGATATGGAAAGCGCGGTTCAGGAAACATACCGGGTATTGAAAACTCGTATCGACCAGTTCGGCGTGGGTTCACCAAACATTACGTTGCAATCCAATACCGGCCGCATCATTCTCGAATTACCTGGTGTGGAAGATCCTACCCGTATTCGTAAAATCCTGCAACAAACCGCTCAGTTGGAGTTCTGGGATACTTATGAAAATCAGGAAGTGATTAATTTGCTGGTTCAGGCTGATAAAGCTTTAGGAGAGCGAATGTTCACCGAGGCTAATGGTGGAAATGACAGTTCGGCTGTTAAGTCAGATACAGTTGCCAATGCGGCTGCTGATCTATTGAATTCGGATGTGAAAACTGATACCGGAGCAAAAGTAGCTGCGGCTTCAAAAACTACTGCTAAAAAAGATTCTTCCAATCTGAATCCCATCCGCCGTCTTTTGATGTTGCAATATGATCAGAAGGATGGAAGTGTTTATGAAGGCCCAATGGTTGGATACTGCTTAGGAAAGGATACGGCTAAATTGAATACATTCCTTGGTGATCCGTTAGTACGTGCGCAATTCCCACGCGATCTTCGCCTGCTTTGGAGCAATAAATCAATTAATAAGGAACAAACAATTTATGGATTGTATGCCATCAAAACCAATCCTGCGGTTCCTGAAGCACCAATGAGCGGCGATGTTATTGTAGATGCGTTCAAGAGTTTCGATCAATCGGGTTCTCCTGAGGTTGATTTGAGTATGAACGCTTTGGGTGCCGCGAAATGGGAAAAAATGACCGAAGCTGCCGTAAATGGTAACGTAGGCGGAAAGGCAATAAAGAAGTGTATTGCAATCGTTCTTGATAATCGCGTTTTCTCGGCACCTCGTGTGCAAGCTAAAATCAGTGGCGGCCGCTCTCAGATCACCGGTATCGGTGATATTCAGGAGGCTGACGACCTTGCTAACATTCTGAAATCAGGGAAACTGGAAGCTAAAACACGGATTATTGAAGAACAGGTAATCGGACCATCATTAGGTAAAGAAGCCATTCGCTCCGGTTTGTTCAGTATGTTGATTGGCTTTGTGATTGTTTGCTTGTTCATGATTGCCTATTACTCTACCTCAGGTATTGTGGCCAACATCGCGGTACTTTTAAACCTTTTCTTCATTATTGGAGTACTGGCCAACTTTGGCGCAGCGCTTACGCTACCTGGTATGGCAGGTATCGTGCTAACGCTGGCCATTGCCATCGATGCGAATGTAATCATCAATGAACGCATACGTGAAGAGCTGGCTAAAGGAAAAACTGCCCGTACTGCGGTTGCCGATGGCTATAAGCATTCCTATTCGGCAATCTTTGATGGTAACGTTACTACTTTCATAGTAGGTATTGTACTTACCTTCTTCGGATATGGTCCGGTTAAAGGTTTTGCAATCACCCTGGTTATCGGTATCGTTACATCCCTTTTTACAGCAGTAGGCTTTTCGCAGGTTATTTTTGATTTCTTATTCTCACGCAACATTAATGTGAAGTTTGGCAACAACTTTACGATGAACTTGCTGAAGGGCATCAATTTCCATTTCATGGAAAAACGCAAAATTGCCTATACCGTCTCCATCATAGCCTTTGTAGTGTCATTTGCGGCAATGATATTTATTGGATTCGATTTGGGTGTGGCCTTCCAGGGTGGACGTAGCTATGTAGTGAAGTTTGATAAAGACGTTAAAACGGCCGATATCGCTACGCAATTGGAAAAACCGCTTGGAAGTAAACCTTTGGTGAAAACGTATGGTAGTAATAGCCAAATCCAAATCACCACAGCTTATCATATTAATGAAAACAAACCTGATATTGATGCGGAAATTGAAGGCAAATTGTATGAAGGTGTAGGCAGTTCGTTCACGAACAAACCAAGCTTTGAAAATTTCCGCACTAAGTCGATCAAATCTATTACTCGAATTGACGCTACAATTGCTGACGACATTCGCCAGAGCGCTTTCAAGAGCGGATTGCTTGGCTGTTTGTTCATCTTCATTTACATCTACATCCGTTTCCGCCGTTGGGAATACTCGGTGGGAGCTATTGCAGCTACCATTCACGACCCGGTAATTGTAATGGGTCTGTTTGCTCTGCTTCGCCATATCATGCCTTTCTCACTGGAAGTTGATGAAAACGTAGTAGCGGCAATTCTAACGCTCATCGGATACTCTGTTAACGATACCGTTATCGTTTATGACCGGATTCGTGAGTATCTCAAGCTTTATCCTGCCAAGCCTTTGATCGAAAATGTGAACAATTCGATCAACAGTACTTTGAGCAGAACCATTATGACTTCAGTGGCTACCGAACTGGTTTGTATTGTTCTGTTCATTTTCGGTGGCGATGCGATCCGTCAATTCTCGTTTGCGTTGATGGTGGGTATTGCAGTAGGTACATATTCTTCTATCTTCATTGCATCACCAATTGTGGTTGATTTAATGTTGCGCAAGAACAACGAGAGCAAAAAATAATTCAGGAACTTCAACTTATTCAATCCCCGGTGGTTTCCGCCGGGGATTTTTTATAGGTCCCATCTTGGAAGAATTTCCACCTGCTGCGTTGCAAATTCGCCTTTTAGGTATTGGTGGTGTGCCGCCATGGCAATCATAGCTGCATTATCGGTACAATATTCGAAAGCAGGTATAAACACCGGAAGCTGATATTTCTCGCCTAATTGCGTAAATCGTTCCCGCAGCTCCGAGTTTGCTGAAACCCCGCCTGCCAGCGTAAGCGCTTTTACTTCATTAGAGCGTATGGCCGCCTCTGTTTTCTTCAATAACATGGCAACAATTTGATGTTGGATCGAAGCACAAAGATCGGCCTTGTTTTTTTCTATAAAAAGGGGATCGCTTTTGGTGGCTTTTTGAAGAAAGTAGAGTACGCTGGTTTTAAAACCGCTAAAACTGAAGGAAAGTCCGGCAAGCTGAGGTTCCGCAAATGGAAAAGCTTTCGGATTACCGCTTTTTGCCAGTTGGTCCATGGCAGGCCCGCCAGGATAGGGTAGCCCCAATAACTTTGCAGTTTTGTCGAAGGCTTCACCGGCAGCGTCGTCAATAGTTTCGCCAATTACTTCCATCTGATCAAAATCATCAACCCTTACCAATTGCGTATGTCCGCCGGAAACCGTTAGGCAGAGGTGTGGAAATACCACTTCCTTGCCAATAAAATTTGCCATTACATGGGCGCGCATGTGGTGCACGGCTATAAGAGGTTTATTTAAGGCCAGCGCCATTCCTTTTGCAAAGCTCATCCCAACTAATAGCGCGCCTGCCAGCCCGGGCCCCCGGGTAAAGGCAATGGCATCGAGCTCTGATTTTACCACACCGGCAGTTTTCAGCGCTGCCTCTACCGTAACTACTATATTTTGTTGATGCGCACGAGAAGCCAGTTCGGGCACTACACCGCCCCATTTTTCATGAACTTTCTGTGTAGCAGTAATGTTGGCCAGAATTTTGCCATTTTTGATGATAGCAGCAGAAGTGTCGTCGCAAGAAGATTCTATGGCAAGAATGGTTGGCATCTCGTTAATTTGTGCCAAAGTTGTTGAATTTTCTGAACCGCTCCTTAATTTGTGGAATGGTTGGGCAAAATAGCGAACACGGCACAAAGCTTGCCATTGAAAATCAGTGAAGCGAATACTTAAGATAACAGTTGCGGTCATTCTCGGGTTGTTGCTATTAAGCGGTGCGCTTACCTATTCCTTGCGTTTTCCTGCAGTTCAGAATTATGTGGTTCAGCGGGTAGCTGTTTACGTTTCAGATAAGTTGGGGACAAAGGTCAGCATTGGTCACTTTTCCTGGAATTTATTCCGGAATGTGGACCTTGACGATTTTCTTTTAGCCGATAAAAAGGGCGACACTCTGGTATTCGCTCACCAGCTAAATGTTGACGTTTCTTATTGGAGCTTGTTCAATCAGAAAGTAAAAATCGATCAAATCGCACTTGATGGCGCACGAATTCACATTGTGCAGAAGCCAGATGGTACAACAAATTTAACTGATCTGATAGCAGCTAAAGATCCAGCCTACAAAAAAAAGAGCGACCCATTCAAGGGAAGTATTCAGCTCAAAGCGATCGGTTTAACCAATACCGATTTTTTGTTTGAAGACCAAAAAGGAAAAGGCAATTATCATGTTTTGCTGAAACAGTTGGCTGTAAACATGAACAGCTTTGATTTGAATAAAAAGAAGTTCGACATTCATGAGGTGCTCATTTCGGGCTTGCAAGTGCGCATTGATCTTTTAGCCCGCGAGATTGCTCAGGATTCTATTGCTGATTTTCATTTCTTAAAAAATGGCTGGACCATCCGTTGGGATCGGTTTCGTTTAGAAAAGGGTTTTTTCGCCTTAAACGATTTCAATAAGGAACCGCAACCAAAAGGTATTGATTTCGGACATCTTTCAATTGATAGCATTTCTCTGCTCACTAACGCAGGAAGTGTGGATGCCGATACCATTCTGGCTACAATTACAGGAATGCACGCTCGTGAAAAATCAGGTTTTGCCATTCGCGAATTAAAATCGGATGCACGGGTTTCTACTGTTGGAATCGCCCTAAAAAATTTGAACCTTCAAACCGATAATAGCCGGATCGGAAACAATTTGGCAATGAACTATAACAGCTTTTCTGATTTTAAAAATTTCATGACTGCTGTTTATCTGAAAGCCGATTTTGATCGCACCCGCTTTGCATTGAAGGACCTGAACTATTTTTTGAAGAAGCTGGACCCCGTGCAGCATAATGTGTTTTTAATTTCGGGAAAAATATCAGGCAAGGTGAGCAACCTGCAGGGAAAAGATCTGGATGTGAGAACCGCCTTAGGCACGCGTATGAAAGGCGATTTTTTCACAAGAGGGTTGCCGAACCTTCAGGAAACTTCTATTAACCTGCGCATAAAGGAAATTGCCACTAACGTTTACGACGTCCGTTACATCTATCCTTCAGCAAAATTTCCACCCAATTTCAATACACTGGGAAATATTCGATTTTCCGGCGATTTTGATGGTTTCATTTCCGACTTTGTAACCAGAGGCAAGCTGCAAACTTCCATTGGAAGTGCTTCCAGCGATATCAATTTCAAATACAATAGCGAGAAGGCGAAAAGTGCGTATAGCGGTACATTAGCTTTGCAGGAATTTGATTTGGGCGAATGGTTCGGCAATACCGAAAACTTAGGGAAAGTGAGTTTATCGGCGGTTGTAAAAGGAACGGGAATTAAACTGGAAACTATTGACGCTAAGCTGAATGGTACGATCCAGGACATCACATTAAAAGGTCACACTTATCGCGGTTCAGTTATTGATGGACAAGTGAGAAAAGAATCTTTCGCCGGAACTATGGTAGTGCATGACGAGCATTTGGATATGGACTTTAATGGGCTTGTAGATTTTTCAAAAAATACACCGCAATTCCGTTTTCGTGCTGATGTAAAGAAAGCCGAATTGCGGGAATTGAATTTGTTTAAAGACACCTTGAACATTGATGGCCTGTTACAAGCCGATTTTACCGGAAAAAAAGTGGATGACTTGGTGGGCTCGGTAGTTTTAGAAAATGTTCGCTTGCAACGTGGCACTTATATTACGAAGGTTAAGCAAGCAGTTTTATCAGCTACCTTATTGCCTGATCGCGAAAAGTTGATTCAGTTAAAAACCGATCAGGCAGAAGGCGAAGTAAGAGGTCGTTTTTCTTATGCCGAACTGCCCAAGGTGTTTAGAAATTATGTGAACTCTACTTTTACCAAAAACTATGAAGAGAATACTAAAGTTCAACCGCAGCAATTCACGTTCGATTTGCGAATTTACGACAGTATAGGTTTAGCGCGAATTGTAGTTCCGAAATTGAGGAACATCCGAAATTCAGTAATACGCGGAAATGTGAACAGCTCCAGAGAGGAATTTAATGTGGAAGCCTTTATTCCCGAAGCGGAATATGATAAGTATAAGGTAAGGCGTTTAGATGCCAAAGCGGTGACGGCTGAGGGTAAGATTAATGTAGTAGCTTCGGCTGATCAGCTATTTATTTCAGATAGTTTGAAAATGGATACGTTAGTGGTGAAAGCTGTTTCACAAGGCGATGATTTCAGGTTTGACCTTATAGCAGCCGATAAAACCTTTTATAACCGCGCTAACATTACCGCTTATCTGGTTCGTCAGAAAGGCAGCGCTGATATCCATTTTGATCCTTCTGAAGTGTGGTTAGGAAAGAATAAGTGGACTTTCCGTGAAGGAAATGTAATCAACATCAAGGGTAAACAGATCACCAGCCACGGATTGTTTTTCGAAAGTGGAAAACAATCGGTTCAGGTGGATGCATTTCTCAAAGGTGATACTTCCACATCGGTGCGTTTACAATTAACGGAAACCTCACTGGCTGATTTTCTGGGGATTTTCAATAAAACCTCGCGCGACCTCAAGGCTACTGTGAATGGCGAGGCCGTGGTAGAAGATGTTTTTGCCAAACCGGCTATACTGGCCGATATTGAAGCCCGTCAGTTAACTTTGGGAAATGAACTTCTGGGCGATCTTACCATTAAATCAGGTTTAGACCAGAATCTGAAACGTGTAAATGTGCAGGTGCAGCTTAGAAGTGAAAAGAATGAAGTAACTGCCGGTGGAACGTATGGTATTGCCGATAACGATTTAGACATTGATGTGAATTTAGGCTCCGCTTCTATTGGATTTCTAAATCATCCTTTCTTTATCAAATATGTAAAGAATTGTAGCGGTACCGTAAGAGGTAATGTGCAAATCCGCGGAACTGCAAAAGCGCCTGTACTCAAAGGCCGTGTTACGGTTGATGATGCCACTGTTACCGTAAGTTTTCTCAATACACAATATTCTTTGCATGACGAAGACATTGAATTGCGCGATGGCGTTATCGATATCGGGAATGTGACCGTTTACGATCGCTTTAATAATCAGGCATTCGGCAGTGGAAAAATTACACATGATCATTTCAAAAAAATCACTTTTGATTTACATGTAAATACCCAGAATGCCGAATTCCTGAATACTACCATGAAGATGATGCCCAACTTCTATGGCAATGCTTTCGGCCGTGGCAAGATCGACTTTTTGGGCACCCTGCCGAACATCGATATTCGGGCGTCAGTTCGGGTGAACAAAGGCACCCATTGTTATATTCCGGTCAACTCTTCCTACGAAACTAACCGTTATGCGTTCTATAAATTTGTAAATCCTGCAAAAGATACCTTGGTAAAAGTAGCCAAACGCGATTACGTGCTTCCAACCGGAGTAAACTTTATTCTTGATCTTGATGTAACTCCCGATGGGATTGTTGACATCCAGCTTGACCCTGTGGCAGGGGATGTACTTTCCAGTAGCGGAAGGGGCAATTTGAAGATCGAAATCTTACGCACCGGTGAGTTCAACATTTACGGCCTTTACGAAATCGTAAATGGAAATTATTTGTTTACGCTTCAGAATATCATCAATAAGCGGTTTACACTGGAAAAAGGCGGAACGATTCGTTTTAATGGCGACATCTATCACGCCCAACTGAATGCCGATGCCGTGTACGACGTACGAACTTCGGTTTATGATTTGATTAGCGACCAAATTGCCGACAACAGCGGAAGCGCAGTGTCAAACAGTTTAAGTGAACGTGCTAAAAACCGTGTACTGGTTAAGCTTTTACTGAATTTGCAAGGTATTCTGCAAAGTCCGGAAGTGTCGTTCGACATCCGGGTGATGGACAGTGACCCGCTGATCAGAAATTATGTAGATAGCAAGATGCAACTCGTTAAAAGCGCCGATGCTGAAATGAACAAACAGGTTTTCGGATTGCTGGTCATGAATCGTTTTCTGCCAACAAATAATTCCATTTTCGGAAATCCTGCAGGCGACGCCCGCGGAAGCGCAGGAAACCTTGTGGGCGGAGGTGTTACAAATACGGTTAGCGAATTTCTATCGTCGCAATTGTCGCACTACGTAAGTAATTTGTTCGACAATCTGAACGTTCATGATCTTGATTTCAATTTCAATTTCCGGCAGTACGATCAAACGGCAATCAATTCTACCGGAGCGCAAACTGCGAATACGTTCGATACACGGCGCGAGCTACAACTGGCGCTCAGCAAGCGTTTCTTCAATAACCGGCTTTCAGTAAGTGCCGGTGGCAATCTCGACTTTGGCGATAATAAACAGTATGTTGACGGTGGGAATACCGTGGTAAATAAGTCGAACGCCAATATTACCGGCGACTTTCAAATTGAGTATGTGCTTGACAAGAACGGTGTTTGGCGCGCCAAGGCGTTCAATCGCGGTGATTACGACAACTTCTATCAGAAGAACAGAAACCGCACCGGCGTGGGTATCGCTTACCGTCAGGACTTCGATACCTTCCGTGAGTTGTTCCACAGAAAGCGCAAACCTAAGGTTGATACCAAGCCGCCATCAGAAGGCACTAAGCCAAAAGACACCAAGCTTCCTTGATTATTCGTTGAAGTTAATGTGCTGACCGCGCGTTCCGCGGAATCTTTCTGAAAAAGATTCTTTGCTGGAAAGTGGAACAAAGTCTGGCACAAAAGCATTGGAAAGATCTACGGGTGGAAATCGGAAGTCAGGCTTTCTGGTATCTGGTAGCCATCGGTAAACGATTGGAATTGTGGGCATGTTGTTACAACGTTTTTTGGTGAAGTTGCGTAACGCCTGGGTTTGAAATGGATCAGTGGCCAGCGCTACATTTTTAAAGCCCAATTGTTTGGCCATTTTCCAACCGTACCACACATTTTCAACGCTGTGTTCGGCCTTAATTTCGGCAAAGGTGCAGTCAGAAGGAATGCCTAATGAATCGGCAATAATCTTCATTGCCATGCCTTCGTAGTAGGGGCTACCCACGGCCGCCCCGCTAAAAATCACGTGTTTCACCAAACCTTTGTCGTAAAGATATTTGGCCCACAAAATGCGGGCAGCAAAAATGCTGTTCAGTGGTGTTTCTCCATACGGTGTTCCTGGTACAACAATGGCATCGAAAGGCGCTTGCGCTTTGGCTACTTCAAAATGTTTGGCGCTCCATTTGGTCATGGTGCACGATGAAACAAAAACAGATGCCAAAAGCATCAGTAAGAAAGAAGAGTTCTTCATTTTTATTTTACCGGTTTTATGAAAGATGCGCTTAATGCGGCTAAACCACTAACGAGTCCACCCAATACGGCTGTGATAAGAAACAACAACCCGGTTCCCGGCAAATGCAATAATTCGGCAATTTTCGGGGTAAGAATGTGGTTGTTGTTATGGTCGATTATTAAAGCATAACTGCACCATAGCAAAGCCACACCTAGAAACCCGGAAAAAAAGGCCATGGCTGGCCGCTGCGGAACAAAAAAAGAAGCAGCAAAGGCAGCAATCACAATAACATACCAAGGGAAAAAACTTTGTAACATGGCTGCTAAAACGGCTGTGGAAATCACTGCAATGATGAACTTCATTTAGCTAATCTATTATTTATTTTTCGCACTATCATTGCAGTATGGATAATAATACTGCTGATAATTCGAGGAAACCCGGAGAAATGTTCACCTCTTCGGTACTGAAACGGGTTGGCCCTTTATACCAATTTTTTTTCGCCGGAGGCTTGGCTTTCCTTTTGCTGCTGATTTCACAGTTCATCTTCCACTCCACTGATGGCGTAATTTATTCGGCTTGCTTTGGTGTGGTATTCTATGTGATGTTTAACCCTTGGTTGTGCCTGTTGGCCGATTCTATCCGTCCTTATTTTCTATTGTCATTAGCGCTGTATGCAGCTATCGTGATGCTGATGTATGGTATGGTATATCTGCTTACCGGTTTGAACCCGTTAAATTCATTTGAAATTCGCTTGATTTTAATGACCACGACCTTTTACAATTTTGTGGCCTATGGAATGATGTCGGCATTAAAGCTGTTGTTCATCAATCCGAGCGGCGGCGGACTATGATTTCAGAAAATCGCTAACGCGTTTTTCAATTCTTGAAACTATATTTTCAGAAGGCTCAGGCGAAAAAGGAAGTTGCGTTAGTGTTTCATAAAGGTGAATATATCGCTCAGAAACCTCTTTTACGAACGTGTCCGGCATTTCAGGCATCATTTGACCTTCCTTTCCCTGAAAACCTCTTTCGATAAGCCATTCCCTCACAAATTCTTTGGAAAGTTGTTGGGGCGCCTCACCTTTCAGAAAACGATTTTCGTATTCGTTGGCCAGAAAATACCGGGAGCTATCGGGCGTGTGAATTTCATCGATCAACATCACCTCCCCATCATAAATGCCGAATTCGTACTTGGTATCTACCAGTATCAAACCACGGGCCGCAGCCATTTCTGAGCCGCGTTGGAACAATGCACGCGTGTAGCGTTCCATAGTTTCATATACTTCCGGAGTTACAATTTTTCTCGCAAGAATTTCTTCCTTCGAGGCATCTTCATCATGGCCTTCCAGATTTTTAGCAGCAGGGGTAATTATTGGCGTCTCAAATTTTTGATTATCCTTCATGCCTTCCGGAAGCGAAACGCCGCACAAGGTTCTGTGCCCTGCCCGATATGCTCTTGCTGCATGACCAGCCAGATAACCGCGAATCACCATCTCGATACGAATAGGTTCGCACAATTTTCCAATAGAAACATTGGGATCAGGCGAAGCTTCCAGCCAATTCTTGCAAACGTCTTTTGTGGCATTTAAAAAAAATGCTGCAAGTTGATTCAGCACCTGACCCTTATAAGGAATCGGCTTAGGTAAAATATGGTCGAAACAGGAAATACGGTCAGATGCTACTACTACCAACTTGCCGGGCAGAAAATATACATCTCTAACTTTACCGTGATAAACTTTTTGGTTTTCGTGAAATTGAAAGTTGGTTTCGCTAAGCGCGTTCATACTAGGAGTTCGATGCGTTGAGTTTGTCGTAAGCTTTAATAATTTCTTTCACCAAACGATGGCGTACTACATCGCTTTCTGTCAAAAATACGGTAGAAATACCTTTGATATGCTCCAGAATTCGTATGGCTACCGAAAGTCCGGACTGATGATTTTTAGGAAGATCGATTTGTGTAGGGTCGCCGGTAATAATACACTTGGAATTTGGCCCTATACGCGTTAGGAACATTTTAAGCTGTGGCGAAGTGGCGTTTTGGGCTTCATCCAGCAAAATGAAGGAGTAATCCAATGTACGCCCGCGCATGAACGCCAAAGGCGCTACTTCGATAATGCGATTCTGCATGTAGTACATCAGTTTGTCAGGCGGAATCATATCGTCCAGTGCATCGTAAAGCGGACGCAGATAAGGGTCAATTTTTTCTTTTAAATCACCAGGTAAAAAACCAAGATTCTCGCCGGCTTCAACAGCCGGTCTGGTCAGGATGATTTTTTTTACGCTCTTCTCTTTTAACGCCCTAACGGCTAACGCCACGGCTGTATATGTTTTACCGGTTCCCGCAGGGCCAATGGCGAATATCATATCGTTCTTGTCACACTCTTCCACCATTTTTTGCTGGTTTTCGGTTCGCGCTCTTACAATGTGGCCGTTATTACCATAAACAATCACATTGTTCGGCTCCTTGCCTTTAGCGGTTTCTTCCATTTCACCGGCTAAAATGCGTTCCATCATATCTTCTGAAAGTTTACCGTGGCGTTCAATGTGAGCCAGCATTTGATCTACTTTTTCCCGAAAAACCTGAAGATCATCTTCAATCCCTTCGGCTTTGATGGCATTGCCACGGGAAACCATTCGAAGGGTTGGAAAAGCTTTCTTTAAGAAATTGAATCGGGAATTGTTTACCCCAAAAAAATCAAGAGGATCTACACCCTCAATGTGGATTGTTGTTTCCGTCAATGTTGCTGAATTATGATATGCAAAATATATATTTAACGCGCGGCTTTTTGGATACTACATGGCTTTCTATCCACAATGTTTCCACCGTACCGCAATCAAAAAATATGCCCCTCGTAACGGTAACTTCCGATCTTGGTAATTGCGATTATTATGCAGCCGCTCTCAAAGGCGCATTGCTGAACCTTTGCAAAGGCATTGCCGTGATGGATATCGCTAATCAGGTTACTTCATTCGATATTCGTCATGCGGCATATGTGGTTCGTCATGCCTATCCCTATTTTATGAATGGTACCATTCACGTCATTTATATGAATCCGGCCGAGGCCGATGGCGGTATGATTGCAGTTCAACATCAAAATCAATACTTCCTTACATTCAATAATGGCATCACATCGCTGCTGTTTGGCGAACTGCCGGCATCTACTTTTTTAATAAATGAAGAAATTTCGAAGAGTAGCAACTTGTTCTTTGCTGAGGGTTTTGCCCGTGTAATCAATCATATCAACTCGGGCAAACCTTTGAATGAAATAGGAACAACTTCCCCGGCTATCCGGCAACTTAGGCTAATGCAACCCACCGTTACCGGCGGTTTCATTAAAGGAAGTATTCAATATTTCGACAAATACGGAAATGCGATCAGCAATATTTCAAGTGCTATGATTGCGCAGGCAATAGGGGAGAAACGCGCGTTGGTAAGCATAGCCGGTCAGGACTTATGGATTGGAAAGAACTATGCCGACGGAACTCCCGGTGAACTGATTTCTTTTATAAATGCGGAGGGAAATTTGGAGGTAGCCATCAATAAGGGCAGTGCGCTCAAATTGTTGGGTCTCCGGCCAGATAGTATGATTACCGTAAGTGCTATGTAATATGACAGAAAAACTTTCCTGCTTCCTGATTCGTTTTTTTTTGATCGTGTTCCTTCTGGCTCACTGTTTAACTGCAGCTATTGCACAAGAGGCTCCTGCCGCGCCCCGGCATAAAACGAGATCTAAACTTTGGGCGGGTCCTGTAGTGGGTTCAGTTACGGCACACTCCGCCAAAGTGTGGATCGCATACAGCGGAACCGGTAAAAATGCAGTGATACTCGGTGATACCGCCACCAAAAGAATTTTCTATCCATCGAATTATAGTTATACGGTTTCTAAGAAAGGTATCGTTTCGCTTACCTTTGAATTTAACGGGTTGTTACCCGCTCATAATTACAATGTTCTTGTTGCAATTGAAGGCTGGAAAACGTCAACAAAATATAGTTTCTCAACTCAGGCCGATACCGCAGTACAGGATATGCGGTTTTTGATTGGTTCATGCGCTATGCTGAACACTGATTTTACTCGAATCGCTTTTCCGGGTTTTAGTTCCCGGATATATACTTCGATGAAAAAAAGAAAAGCCGATTTTATGGTGTGGCTGGGCGACAATGTTTACTACCTTCTGCCATATCAATACAACTCTACCGAAGGTATGTTCAAAAGAAATATTAGCGTTCGCCGCTCGTTTCCGCTCTATCGCGATTTTTTGAATAGTTCTGTGAACTACGCCATTTGGGACGACCATGATTATGGCCCGAACGATAGTGATAGCAGTTGGCGCCTTAAAGACAGTGCCCTTGCGGTTTTCAAAAGTTTTTGGCCGAACACTTATCCTGATCAGAAACAATTCCCCGGCAACTATTTTAATTTTCGCTATTACGATGCCGAATTTTTTATGCTCGACGATCGTTATTACCGCGCACCGGAAGGCGATACCTTGGCTCCTTTTCTTGGTGAAACGCAGTTGATTTGGTTGAAAAACAAGTTACTGCTAAGTGATGCGGCATTCAAGTTCATTGCTATCGGTACGCAAGTGTTGAACGAAAATGCCTTTGGTGAAACCTATCTGCATTATGCCCATGAACGTAGTGAATTGCTGAACTTCATAGCAGCAAATAACATCAAAGGCGTGGTGTTTTTAACCGGCGATAAACATTACACTGAAATTTGCAGAAGAGATTGGAAGGGGTATCCGGTTTATGATATTACTTGTTCACCGCTTACCTCTCCTGTGCTTCCGCGATGGCTGTTCGGAGCATTGAATAATCCCACACGGATACCGGGCAGCGACTACAGCCACCGCAATTTTGGCGAAATTGCAATAACCGGCGCTGTTGGGCAACGGGTATGCAGAATCGGTATTTTTAATGTTCGCGGCAAAAAGAAAAGAGAGATTGTTATACCTCAAAGTGAGTTACAGGTGAAACCTTGATCATGCTTTTGTTTTATTGCTCCTTTCCGCTTTTGTGGCTTTTGTCAAAACTTCCTTTTAGGGTGTTGATCGGGCTGTCTGATTTCCTTTCGTTTCTTCTCGAACATTTGATACGCTATCGGCGCAATGTGGTGGAAGCGAATTTGCGAAAAGCCTTTCCTAACGAATCTGACGCTTCCCTAAAAAATATTCGTTCCCAATTCTATACGCATTTGGCTGACCGCATTTTTGAAACTATTAAAATGATAACGGTTACCAAAGAAGAATTGCTGAAACGCGTCACATTCTTAAATCCGGAACTTGCTACTAACTTTTTAAAACAAGGTAGAAGTGTGATTGCCGTGATGGGACACTGCGGCAGTTGGGAGATGGCCTGTTTGGCGGCATCGGCTTATTTGCCTGATCTTTACTTATACTCGGTTTATACACCGGTCAACAATCATTCTTTCAATAATTTTTTCAAAGAAGTGCGAAGCCGTTTTGGAATGCATTTATTTAGCATGAAGGAAATGATTCCGATGCTGCGCAATGGTTTTGGTGAACCAGCTATTGGCATGTATGTTGCCGACCAAGGGCACAGTAACCCCAGGCGCGCCTACTGGCGCCAGTTTCTTAATCAGGATACGAATTTCATGACCGGTCCTGCCCGATTTTGTAAGGCTCATGACGCCGCGTTCATTTATGTTCAGATTTTGCAAACTGAACGAATGAAATATCGTATTCATCCGATTTTGCTAAGCGAAAGTCCGCAGCGATTCAGCGAAGAACAACTTACGGATATGTTTGTTGAGGAACTAACCAATCAAATTAAAAAATCACCTGCTGATTGGTTGTGGAGCCACAAAAGATGGAAACACCATCGTTGATCTAGTACTTGATTTTTCCTTTAAAGCTTTTGTCGAAATGCTCAATGTCAGAGTTCACATAAGCATTGGTGGCATAGTAGTTCAAATACATTTCCATATAAGCCGGCTCCATATATCCGGTTTCTGAATTCAATATGCTGCCATCCGAATCAATGATCACATATCCCGGATACGTTTGTTTGTTATTGAGGAAATACAACGCTAGTTCGTTTACATTTTTTTTGGGGTCAGAAAGAAAATTGAATTGCTGCCCCTTAAAGAACAGGGGTTGTGGATCTTCACAATTAAGGAATACAGGATTGTATTGTTGATTTATATAATGCGCAATCTCTTTGTTAGTGAAAACAGAATCATCAGAAAGTTTACACCACTTGCACCATTTTGCGTGAACATACACCAGCACCTTTTTATGATTTTGCGTTTGCAACTTCATCCCTTTTTCAATGGTGTTCCATTGAATCACCGTATCGGCATAGGCCTCCTCAGCCGGAGAAGTTCCCGTAGAAACGGGCTTCTGTAGCTGTTCTACAACTTTGCTTAAGGAATCGAGCCGGTGCTGCATTTCCTTTTCCGCAGCTAGCTGCTCCGTTTTTGATTTTTTTTTCTTTTTAGATTTTTTCCTGGACGAATCGCCGGCAAGGATCGCAAAAGGAAGAACCATGATCAGAAGCGCCGCCAACACCACTTTGGATTGGTAAATTTTCCTCATATGACGAATTAACTAAGTTTTTTGGAAAATTACCATCCGATTTTTACAGTTACAGCAAGTTTCGCAGTTCCGCCAGATCACTAATCATATAAGTGGGTTGATCAAAAACGCGTTGCCTTCTTGGATTAAAGTACACCTGATCCATATCAATGGCCTTAGCGCCCAAAATATCGGTTTGCATATTATCGCCAATCATCAGCCCCTGGCAAGCCAAACAGCCGGCCTTATCTAACGCATGCCGGAAAATTTCCGGTGCCGGCTTTTGAAAACCAACTTCATCAGAAACGAATATGTGTTGAAAGAAATGGTGAATACCGCTGTTCTTGATTTTTACATACTGTACCTCTGAAAAGCCGTTGGTGATCAAATGCAGCGGATATTTTTTATGCAGATAGTCCAACGTTTCTATAGCATTTCCATATAAATGTGTTTTGAACGGCGAGCGTTCCGTATATTCATTGGCCATAGTAACCGCCAACGGCTTGTCGTAAATGCCAAAGTACCGCAGCGTATCCTGAAAGCGGCCATTGCGTAATTTTTCTTTCGAGATCTCGCCTTTATGATAGCGCGCCCAGTATTGCGAGTTGATAGCGATATACGTTTTATGGAACCGCTCAAAAAGGTCGATACCCTTTTCATGCAATTGATGTTCTTCGAAAAGTTCTTCCAGAGTTAATCTGGAATTGGTTTCGAAATCCCAAAGTGTATGGTCCAGGTCAAAAAAGATATGTTTGTAGGTTTTCATTTGATGTCCTCGCACAATTCCACTAAAACTCCATTCGTACTTTTGGGATGGAAGAAGAAGACCATTTTATTGTCGGCACCTCTTTTTGGTTTTTCTGATATGGCTTGAAAACCAAGTGATTTTAAGCGTTCCACCTCTGCCTCCAAATTTTCTACCGCAAATGCGATATGATGAATTCCTTCCCCTTTTTTTTCAATAAAACGGGCAATAGCACTTTCGGTTGAAGTGGCTTCCAGCAATTCAATTTTTGATTCGCCGCACTCAAAAAATGAGGTTCGTACCCCCTCGCTTTCCACCGATTCCTGCTTGTAAGCCTGCTTACCGAAAAGGTTGGCATACACCTGATTGGCTATTTCCAAATCCTTCACGGCAATACCGATATGTTCAATCTTCATCATGTTACAAATATGGACTTTTAAATTGTTAGGCACCTCTATGAACTTTCTTGTGAATTTCGCGTTATCTTTGCGCTATGCTGTACGTTTCAGAAAAAGCTGCGGAAAAAATTTCCGAGATCATGAAAACTGATCAAAAACCGCAAAATTCATTTGTGCGCGTAACCGTTCACGGTGGGGGGTGCTCCGGCCTTTCTTATAAAATGGATTTCGATACCGAATTGAAACCTGATGATCAAGAGTTTTCAGATAAAGGCGTAAAATTGGTAACCGACCTGAAGTCGTTCCTGTATGTGTGTAATACTACACTCGATTTTAGTGATGGCCTGAACGGAAAGGGGTTTGAGTTCAAAAACCCGAATGCTACACGCACCTGCGCTTGTGGCGAAAGTTTTGCCGTTTAACGCAAAACCACCAGCCGTTCAAATTTGTTTGCTGAATTTCCTTGCGAATCGTGAACATGCACTTTATACACATATGTGCCCTTGCCGATTTTATCGCCATAGTCGTCTAAACCGTCCCAGCTCAAATCGTCAATTCGATAGCCCATCGGCACTTCATCGCGCATGATCGTTTTTACCAATCGTCCTGAAATAGTATAGATCTGAATTTGGATAGAAAGAATATCGCCCGGGCGGTTATGCTCGAACATGAAATTGGTATGCGTAGTAAATGGATTGGGATAGTTCAAAACGTGGTTCAGCGCCAGTTTGGCCGAACTGCTCACCACAAATTCAGTATAGTCTTCAGCCGAATTATTGTGAATGTCCCAGGCCTTTACCCGCAAATTATGCCGCCCTTCACCTAATTTCGAAAATGGATATAAAACCTTTCCTGTTCTGAAACTATCTTTATCAGTTTCATAATAATTATTCAGAATGATAGGATTTTTTGAGTTGAGATCCAGAATAGCGGTAAGATCGTGTCCCAGTCCGTTGCCTGTAGTGTTAATGCCGCTTTGATCGCGTAACCGTACTAACATTTTTGGACTTTCGTTCGTCATTCCGCCAAAAACGAATTTCTCATCGTTCATAAACAATTTGATTTTCGGCCCTTCATTATCAGCAGCGAATGAGTCGGCGGTTCCGCCAATTACCAAATCGTTCTGGTAGCCATGGGCATCGGTTGAATTGCCGTTATCGGCATAATAACTTATTCGGCCATTGCCCACCTGATAGTTAATGTCCTTCGGTACAATGAATGTAAATTGAAAATCGCCGTTCAGAACCGAACATTTCCCTTTAAAAAGAATGTTTTTGTATTCGGAATAAGTAGCCTTAATGCTTGTTGATGGATCATTGGCCAGAGTTGTAAACGATGAAAGTTTATCGTAAACAAGCGGGTAACAAGTGCCGTTGAAAGAAGTGAGTTTATTTCCGGCATTATCTCTTACTTCTCCCGAAATCGTTACTTGCTTTAATGCTTTTAACGTATCGTGAGGCAATGCAACCGACACATTATTTATTTTAGTGGTTACAACATTCCATTCCGGATAATTCAGCTTCAACGCGGGGTCGCCAACCAAAACAAAACAGCGCGTATTTATGGTGCTGATGCTTCCAAGAATGTCGTTCTTAGTTCTTGCCAACAATTCGCCAAGAGTGGGTTTGCGATTCCGGTAGGGCTCAAACAATTTTAAGAAAAGCGCATCCTGCAAAGCATTGTTTGCATCACTGTAAACGGGGCGCGTAGTAGTAATCAACGCAATTCCGCCGCCGTTGGCATTAGTCAATAAGAATTCACCGGCTGTTTTGTAGCCGGGGTTGTCAAAAGCTGTAAAATCGCAGGTGGCAGTAATGAACAAGGGAAGTTTTTCTTTGTTGTCGAGATTTTTGATATCGCTCATGTTGAAAATGCGCTCGTGCGCCCAATTGTTCACACCGCCATGGCCGGTGTAGCTGATGGCGAGGGTGCCGTTGTTGATGCGGTTAAGGATAGCTGTATTTACATCCGGATACCGATCGCCGCCGGCTGTTGTAATTTGTTGGAAGGCGTCGCAGAATATCTTTTCTGTGTTGTATGCGGGATAATTGGTTTGAGTAAAATCAGCAAGGTGATTGGCTTCCTCCTGATGCGTATTATAATCTTCATCATCACCTATCATCGTGATAATGTTTCTCCAATTTCCCAAAGAAGCAGTTGATTTATACAAACGAATTTTGTTCACTACGCCCTGCGCTTCGGCATTATCGGCCACTGCAATACGCCCAACGGCAATGTCTAATTTATTGTTGCCTGCATCCATATTGCCCGATTCGCCATCGTCTAAACAGCCAAAAAAGTCATCTGAAACATAGGATGCCAGCAGGTTTTGTGACCCTTCGCTTTCATAAGTTGGCACTACATTGTTGTTATCGGGAACACGGTCTTTGGGGTCGTAACTACCATCTCCAAACAAACAGAAATATTCAGGAAAAAGGCTGCTGTCGGCACCGGCGCGGTCGTACATCATTTTTGCAAAATCGCGTATGCCGCCTATATCCAGCCTTCCGCCTGAAAATTCATTGTAGATCTGTTGGGTGAGAACTACCTTTACCGATAAATTATCATTGGCACGATGAAATGCAGCGAGGTCATTAGCAGCATCCACTAATGCCGGCGAAGTTACGATCACCATATCGGGTTGGCCAATGGCGTGCAAATTCTGATTTTCAACTTTTTCAATCTTCTCAGGATTACTGAAACTGCCGGAAGGATCTACAGCAACAAATTCTTTAAGCGTTGGAGTGGCTACAGCAAAGTTAAATTGATTGCCCGCTAATGAACCTGAAATAGCATTAACGGATGCCTGATCGGTAATGTCCCATACCTGCATGCTGCCGCTGAAATTTCCTATATTAAACTGCGTGATATTCGAAGCGCCAACTGAGGCTACCGCGCGGAAAGCTACCTGACTGCCGCTCATTTGGAGCATCCGTTTCAGGTTTATTTCCAAATAATCGATATAGCCTAACGAAGAACCGCTGCCATCGGGATTAGAAAAGGTATAATTGAAAGTTAAGTTCGATGAACCGCTGGTGAAATTCGCCAAAGCAGTATTATCATGATACATGTCAGGGTAAGCATTAGGACTTATATTTCCTATATTTTGCGAAAACAACGCCTGACCATTTACTGTGATGGAAATAGTGGAATTATAGGGTGAATTCGCCGCAACTCTTGATTTTACAAATATCGGAACTCCGGTGTTGAGGTTGGGAAAATCGAATGAAAAGGATTTGTTTGGATTGATGCTGCTCATACGATCGCCGAACCAAAGCCGGCCCGAACCCAGCAAACTATATTCGTCACTTTCGTGAAAGGCGTAATCGTCAAAATCGCTTAAAAATACATTCGGGCTTGCTGCTGAAGGCATTGATGTGATTCGCTTTCCGGAGCCTCTGTCAGGTGTAATAAAATAAAATGCCTTATCGCTATACAAGTTAAACTGATGTTCAAAGCGCAACGTGGAAGAGTTGTATTTCCAAACATGAGGGCCTGCGGCATAAAATAATAAGAAATCGCCAGGATCGCAGCGGTTGTTGTTGTTGGCATCGTACACAAAAGAGTTAATTTCCTGAAGGTCGTCATAACGCGGGGTGGCGTTATTTTCCGCAACCATTCCGCTTCCATTTCCAAAAACGGCCAGATTTGTGAGGGCCATATTGTTCAGGTCAAGTTGCAACTGATTTTTCAGAAAATCATAGTCGAGTTTATATACTCCGGAATTGGACACACCCACTTTCCACCAATTACCCGACGAAAGAACCGAATTGGCTGCATAAGTTCGTAAGCCTCTTTTTTCGGCAACAGGTGTAACTTCTAATTGAATGGTGAACGACTCTAACTTCTGCCAGTTGCCGTTAGCACTTTTCTGTATTGCCGGAAATCGAACACCGGCATAGGGATGTTTTTTGATAAAATAAATATTGACTTCAGGAGAATTGTTCAACTGATTAACATCGGAAGTAACAGTAGCCTCGCTAAAAGCTACGTTGCTGAGTGAAGCACTTACTTTTGCATTCTGCGAAAGCGGAATTAATTCTTCGTAATAAGGAATGAAACCTTTGGTGGCATCGGGTTGACAGCCTTCAAAATAAGGCGCGTTGTACCGCTTGCCTTCATAACTGGTATAGGTTCTGTTGTTTTTCCAATTAAGTTTGCGCGTAAATTGCTGTGCAGAGCTCAGGAGCGATAACATCAAAAATGCGCTGAAAAAAAGGGAACGGTAATACAACATACGCGGTAGATTGGCGTTATTCATCCTGGATAAGAAGTTCAAAAGTAAATTTGCGGCTATAACGAGGCAGTTTACGGTTTATTGTATGACAGGTAAAAGTAATTTTTTGAGGAGAATAATTCAAGCGGCAATAAGTCTGGCCTTTGTTTGCGGCCTATTTGAGGCTTGCGCTCAGGATGTGGAATTATCGCAATATTGGTCAGCACCATTGCATGTGAATCCGGCCCTTGCAGGAATATCATATGGTCCGCGTGTTTCGGTAAATTACAGAAACCAATGGCCGCAATTGGGAAGTGGTTTTAATGGGGGCTTTGTTACTTATATGGCTGCAGCCGATATGTATATCCAAAAGGCTCGCAGCGGCATAGGAATTCAATATACCGGTGACTACATTGCTAACGGATTACTGGCTTCAAACAAGCTTACACTCAGCTATGCCGTTCAAATTAAACTTGCCAAAAAAGTGGGCATGCGTTTGGGTTTGGAAGGTTCATTCATTGAGCGGCATATCAAATGGGGCGATTTGCAATTCTATGATATGATCAATCCGTACACCGGTTTTTACAACAATGTCGATATTTTGAATCCCACAGCAGAAACGGCTCCGGACCGCTTGAAAACCTATCGGGGTGATATAGGCGCCGGTTTGTTGTTTTTTAGTGAGAAATTATATGGCGGATTATCAGTAAGAAACGCGATTATGCCCAAAGAAAGTTTTTTCAGCACATCAAGGGCCGCTACTCCATTTCGATTCACCGGCCATTTGGGCAGTCATTTTAACATTAAGCATTCACGTAACTATCGCTACAATATTTTCGTATCACCTAACGTTTTAATTGCAAATCAGGGAAGGAATGTGCAGTTCAACGCAGGCCTGATGGCCGGGGTGAGCGTAGTGTATTTTGGCGCCTGGTTCCGGTATGCATTGCAAAACCCGGATGCGGTTATTCTGGTATTAGGTTTTAAAAAGGGGAAGGTGCGTTTTGGATATAGTTATGATATTACGATTTCGAAACTGAGCGGTCAAACCGGCGGCAGCCACGAGCTTTCACTGGTTTTCAACTGGTCAGGAAATGATGATAATTCGCTAAATCCCCGGGCCAACAAAGGGTATATTCCTTGCCCCGAAATCCTGAATTTTTAGACACCTTATACACATTGAGGAAAATTGGTTTCAAAATCTGATAAAAATTCTTTTGTTTAGCACGTCTTAAAAAATAAACTCTGAAAAGTAAAGCATGAAAATGAATCTCACAAAATTCTGCGCTCTGGCGGCCTTACCGGTTTTATTCGGGATAGGGTCATGTAGCAAGCCAAAGTCGTCAGTTACAGGCTGGGAGTATAATAACTCCAAGAACGGCGGTTTCGAGGTACGCCCTTATAAAGGGCAGATCACGGGCCCGGGTTTGGTGTTTGTACAAGGTGGAACCTTCATCATGGGAAATACGGAGAACGATGTGATGTTTGAATATCACAATGTTCCACGCCGTGCTACCGTAAGTTCGTATTATATGGACGAAACGGAGGTGGCCAATGTGCACTATCGGGAATACATCTATTGGATGAATCGCGTTTTTGGAACTGACTTCCCGGAAGTGGTAAAGAAAGCCTTACCTGATACATTGGTTTGGCGCGATGAATTGGCCTACAATGAGCCTTATGTAGAATATTACTTCCGCCATCCGGCATATAACGATTATCCGGTGGTAGGGGTAAGCTGGCTTCAGGCCACTGACTTTGCCCGCTGGCGTAGCGACCGCGTGAATGAGCGTTTGCTGATTGATAAAGGCGTTTTGGCTGAGAATCCATCTCAGGTGGGTAACGATAACTTTAATACCGAAGCTTACCTGATTGGTCAATATGAAGGTGCCGCAGGAAAGCGCCCAATGAAGGACTTGAACCCAACAGGAAATGGAACGCGTAAAGTGAATTTCGAAGATGGTATCCTTTTGCCAAGCTATCGCCTGCCAACAGAAGCCGAATGGGAATATGCGGCACTGGCGCTTATCGGTAATCAGCCGGTGAAAGGCGAGGAGCGCGTAACTGACCGTCGTATCTATCCATGGAATGGAACTTCTACCCGTTATCCTAAGGCCGGCATGTGGCAGGGAACCTTCCTTGCTAACTACAAGCGCGGCCGTGGTGATAACATGGGTGTTGCCGGAAAATTGAATGATAATGCGGATATCACCGCTCCGGTGAAATCATTTATGCCAAACGATTTCGGTTTGTATAATATGGCCGGAAACGTGAACGAATGGGTGTTAGATGTTTATCGTCCTATGACCACAGTTGATGCGAACGATTTCCATACCTTCCGTGGTAATGAATTTAAAACTAAAGTGGTGGATGCTGACGGCAAACCGGTTGAGAAAGACAGTCTGGGTCGCATTCAGTATCGTTTGGTTACTAAAGAAGAAGCGGCTAACCGTCGTAACTACCGTAATGGCGATGTACGGAATTACATTGATGGTGATGAAGTTTCTAACGTAGATTACAAATTTGGATTGTCTTCGCTAATCAATGATGAAAGCCGGGTATTCAAAGGTGGATCTTGGAAAGACCGCGCTTACTATCTATCGCCTGGAACTCGTCGCTATCTTGATCAGGCGTTATCTACTGATGATCTGGGATTCCGTTGCGCTATGGATCGCGTAGGATCACCTTCAGGTAATAAAATGAAAGGTGGAAATAACTTTAAGGAAAAAGGCAAACGCAAGTTTCCTAAAGGCACCTGATTGAAATTCAAATAAAATTTAAAAAGTCCTCTCCGTTGAGAGGACTTTTTTTTTTGTCTGAAATAATCGCTTTTCAACATAATAAGTGCGTGGTAAATTCGCACCAATGCGTAACATTGTAGTATGCGCATGGAAGAACTGCATCAACTATTTTTAGCAAGCTCAGGAGTTACAACCGATACCCGGAATATTGGCGCCTCCCAGATATTCTTTGCCCTTAAGGGCGATAAGTTTAACGCCAACCAATTTGCCACAGAAGCCCTTGACAAAGGAGCCGGATTTGCCATTGTTGATGAAGATATCCCCCTTTCCGAAAAATACGGCAAGCGATTGATACGGGTGAATAATGTGCTCCAAACGTTGCAGCAATTAGCCGGCTACCATCGAAAACTTTTAAAATGTCCGGTACTTGCTATAACCGGTTCCAATGGGAAAACCACAACAAAAGAATTGATTGCTGCTGTTATGAGTACCACTTTCAAAACCGTGGCTACCAAGGGTAACCTCAACAACCATATTGGCGTTCCGCTCACTTTGCTTAGTATGCCGCTAGATACAGCGTTTGCTATTGTGGAAATGGGAGCCAATCATCAAAAAGAAATAGAAGGTTATTGCGAATATGCCCGCCCCGATTATGGATTGATTACTAATATCGGAAAGGCGCATCTGGAAGGATTTGGAGGATTGGAAGGCGTATTTAAAGGCAAAACAGAACTGTTTAGATTTCTCTCAGAAAATAGCGGCAAGGTTTTCGTTTACGACCATGATGACCGGTTGAAAACCTTTTCGCACCAACTGTTTTCACGGGATGCTATGATGTTCTACGGAACAGGAACGGATGCTTTGGTTTCAGGAAATATTATTCAGGATACAGAATTGTTGAGTTTGCGGTTGAAGGATGGCTCGGTTATTAAAACGCAGTTAGTGGGGGCGTATAACTTTCCGAATGTGATGGCCGCATTAGCGGTAGGTAGTTATTTCAAGGTACCTGTAGAAAAAGCTGTTGCCGCAATTGCTGCTTATTTGCCTTCAAACAATCGATCACAACGAATGGTGAAGGGCAGTAATGTAATTATTCTCGACGCCTATAATGCTAATCCAAGCAGTATGGAAGAAGCGCTTCAGAACTTCGGGAAAACCGATGGAAAGAAAAAAGTGATGATTTTGGGTGAGATGATGGAGATGGGCGAATATGCACAGGCAGAACACCAGCGGATAGCAGAAATTGCTGCGCAGATGGCGGTGGATGTAAAAGTAGTTTTAGGCGCTGGATTTTCTTTTCTGCGAAACGATGCCCGTTTTGTGTGGTTCGATACCCGCGAATCGCTGAAGCATTGGTTCGACCTTCAACATTTTGAAAACACTACTATGCTCATTAAGGGTTCGCGAAGCAATGGATTAGAAAAATTATTGCAGTAATCACAGAAAACTGTCGAGTGCCAGAACATAGCTTTCCAATCCAAAGCCGCTGATCACGCCCTTGCAAACCGGCGATATCATGGAATGCTGACGAAACTCTTCTCTGGCGTAAATGTTGGAGATATGCACTTCAATAACCGGACATTTTACTGCTGAAATGGCATCGCGTATAGCCACACTGGTGTGCGTGTAACCCCCGGCGTTTAGAATGATACCGTCGTTCTTAAAACCAACTTCCTGAATTTTATTAATCAGTTCGCCCTCCACGTTCGACTGATAAAAAGTAAGCTGAACATCTGATGCATAAACTTCCTTTATCTCTGAGAAAAATTCTTCAAAGCTCATATCGCCGTAAATGTCGGTTTCCCGTAGCCCTAAAAGATTCAGATTGGGACCGTTGATGATGGTGATCTTTTTCATGAATTTACGCCCTCGTTTTTCTTGATGAAAAATACTGCTGCTATCAAAAAGGGCACTCCAATTTGAATGTAATATACCGGCATCAGGTAACGGAAGTTGTTAATAGGCGCGGCATACACACTTGCAGCCAGGAATGCAAACATGAATGCGATCATTCCCCCTAAAACAAAAAGTTTAGAGTGCGGTAACGCACCTCGAAGCCCTAAAAAAACGAATGCACTAACACTGCTAAAGAACAGCAGCCATAAGAAACTATCGGCTACCTGACGGATGGGGGTTAAAGGTTTGAACCAATTTTTCTTGTAGGCATAATTATCGGCATCTGTTGTAAAGAAGCCTTTAAGATTAGCGTCGGCGGCAAACGATGGATATTCGTTCACATCGTAAACCTTGAAAATATTTTTGCAGTTAGGAATTACAAAGTAACTGAAGTAGGCGCCTCTGAAATTCGATTCCAGATAATCGCCGTATTCCTGCATTTTAGTTCCCAGAAATGCCCACGACTGCATATACGGCGTGCCGGTTTGTTGAATATACTGAAAGAGGCATTGCTTGCCCGGCGCTGTTTTGGTCCACATAAAGTCAGTTGCCATAATCTTTTCGGTACTAAATGCAGAATCTGGAAACTGACGCACTACTGCATGAATAAATTTTACGGTAGGGTCGGAAATTGTAGCTTCGTTCACTTTCACATGCGGCAACATGGCCACGGCATTGTTGGCTTTCTGCCAGCCGCCAAACGATGAAAAGGTTTCTACGCCAAATTCTTCTTTCATTTTTTCGGTAGCGCTGCCGCGATAAAGGAACAACAAAGCCAATGGTATAACAGCAGCGGCCAGTGCAGGATATTTGAACCGCCGCCAGAAACCGGCTACTAAAAAGAATGCTGAAAATGCCGGGTAAAAAAGACCAATGTAACGAACGTCCATGCACATCCATAGTAAAATGATGTTCAGTACAACTGCAGCCGGGCTACCATTGTAAACAATCCAACATCCTGTGGTGATAAACAATAAAGTGAGGCTCACAAACAAGCTATCGCTCATCAGATAGGCATCCATGTAAATGATAGAAGGATTTACTATAGCCAGAATGCACAACACGCTGAATAGCCACTGTGGTAAGCCTCTGAAAAAATATTTCATCGAAAACAGGAACACTGCTACCGATAGAAAAGTCATGAACCACTGCCAGGTTACTACAAATTTCACACTATCGGAAAAGCCGTGAAAAAAAGCGAGAAACCCGGAATAGCCATAAGGGCGGTAGCCGTTTATTTTACCGGTGGCGGCGGAAAGGATATAATTTCCGGAATCGGTTTCGGTTTGAGGAAAAGGGTAGTAGATTTTCAGAAATAGAAAGATGGCCACAAACAGACCGCAGATTATGGCCCAGTCGATCCACTGATTTTTCTCTTTCAAAAACTGGAAAAAGCCGGGATTGGAAGGCTGCTTTTTTTCTTTGCCTGATGATTTTGCAGTATTGGAATGTGATTTGGCCATTACCAGTAATTTCTGCCAAAATAGAAATTGAAAGCGATACAGCAATAGCGGCTTGAATCCTTGGCGAAAAGGTTCATTTTAGCGAAAAATGCAACTTATGGAAATTCCGGAGTGGATGAGTAGAACGGAATTGCTGCTGGGCACCCAGGCCTTGCAAAAATTAATGAAGGCAGAGGTGCTAATTGTTGGTTTAGGTGGGGTAGGCGGCATTGCCGCTGAAATGCTGGTGCGTGCAGGAGTTGGCAAATTAACCCTTGTGGATGCAGATGTGGTAGAACCTTCTAACCGAAATAGGCAGATTATTGCAACTGCCAGGGTAAATGGATTATTGAAATCGGAAATTCTGGCGGCGCGATTACGCGATATTAATCCAGAAGTTCAGTTGGAACTCATAGATAAATATTTGGAAGCCGGAGGAGCTGAAGCGCTTTTAGCAGGTAGAAATTTTAATTATGTGGCAGATTGTATCGATACTTTACAACCCAAAGTGGGTTTAATAGCCTACTGCAAAGATCACCGCATTCCGCTAATCAGTTCGATGGGCGCCGGCGGCCGGCTGAACCCCCAGGAAATAAAAATTTCAGATATAAGTAAAACCTTTAACTGCTATCTTGCGTATTACGTTAGGAAAAAGTTACATAGGATGGGTATTTATCAGGGCGTGAAGGTGGTTTTTTCACCGGAACGGCCCGATAAGAACCGGGTAAAGGTAGTAGATGGCAGAAACAAAAAATCGGTTATAGGAACTATTTCCTACATGCCGAATATGTTTGGTTGTACTGTTGCCAGCGTAATTATCCAGGGCATCCTGAACCAAAAAGAGAAGAAACGAAGACCGTAACCAACCTTAACATGACACGACTCTTAACTGTGTTGATGGCGTTTTTACTAGCATCGCAACTCGGGCAGGCCCAAACCACCCGCAGTGTGTTTGCCTTAGATGAAAATTCCATCATAAAAGACTCTACCGGCCGGCAGATCACTAAAATTGAATTTTACGAAGCTCTGGTTTCGGGTAACTTTCAATTTAAGCCCATCAAAGACCGCACCGGACAAATTATTGAATTTTTATTGGTGAGGTGCGACCGAAAGAATAACAATACGCAGCTCAACGTAGTTAGCAATTCGGGATGTGCGCCTACTTCGGCCTATACTGTAGGCATGTTGGCTCCCGATTTTTCAGGTCGTGACCTCAGCGATACCGTTACTTATGATTTTAACTTTTTCAAGGGTCGAAAAGTGGTGGTGCTTCATTTTTGGTTTACCAAATGCAAGCCTTGCCTTGATGAAATTCCGGACCTCAACCATCTGAAAGAAAGATACAGAGATCGGGCAGATATTGTTTTTATAGCGCCAACTTTTGAATTAAAGGAAGGAATAGATGAGTTTTTAACTGAGCATCGTTTTGACTATGCCATTCTACCCGAATCATATGAAGCGATCAAAAATTACAAAGTGACCGCATATCCATTAAATGTGATCATCGATTTTGAGGGTCGTATTGCCTACATTTCTGCGGGTGGACTTCCCGGAATTGAATATCTGATGGATAAGAAGATCCGGGAGCTATTGGGAATGCACTGATAGCTGTCTAAACTGCGATACAGGAGCCGCCAAACGTGCCTAACTGTACGCTATATTCCGCCTTTCCCGAATTATTTTTGTTCAAAATTGGCGTATGAACAAAATGTATTGGGTGATACCGGCTTTTTTGTGCTTGTCGGCAACGGCTTTTTTTTCAGGTTATCTGTTGGAGCGAAAAGCGCATTTGAATGAAGCGGTTTCAGAAGTGTTCATGGCAGTGAACCACTCCAGTGAACCGGTTTATAAGTACGGTTTAAACATGAGTGAATTTGTAGTTATCGAACAAAAAGTGGAGCGCAATGAACTGTTTGCCGACATTCTTTCGAAACACAATGTTGCAGCATCAGGCATGAAGCTATTATTGCAGAATTCAAGGAACATTTTCAATCCTGCAAAACTGCGCGCCGGTAACAGTTACAAAGTTCTGGGCGAAAATACTGATACCGGGTTTGTTCCTAAAAAAATAGTTTATGAGGAAAGTAAACTCGATTATGTGGTATTCAGTTTTGACGATTCACTATATATCAATCGCGGTCAATTAGCCGTAGAGCGCAAGCATCAGCAAGTAGCGGGAATTATTAAGGGGTCACTGTATGAAACGTTTGATGAGATGGGCGTACCACCGGCATTGGCGGTAAAGCTGTCTGAAATCTTCTCCTGTACGGTAGATTTTTATAAGATAAAGGAAGGGGATCGATTCAAAATTGTTTACGATCAGGACTTTGCTGAAGGGAAACCGGTGGGTACAGGTGGTATACGGGCCGCAATTTTCACCACCGGTGGAAAGGACTACGCCGCTTATTACTTCGAAAAGGATGCCGCCCATGAAGGGGAGTACTATGATGAGAAAGGCGGGAGTATGCACAAACAATTTCTCAAGGCGCCGGTGAAATTCGCACGTATCAGTTCGCGTTACAATCTGCATCGGTTCCATCCGGTTGATAAAGTTTGGAGAGCTCATTTAGGTACTGATTATGCTGCCGATTACGGTACGCCTATTATTAGTACCGCGGATGGCGTTGTAGAAGAGGCAAAATTTGGCGTGTACAATGGGAACTATGTAAAAGTTCGTCACAATGGCCAGTACAAAACGCAATACCTTCATATGTGCAAGATCGCCAAGGGCGTGCGTGCGGGCCGCCATGTTCGTCAGGGAGAAGTGTTGGGTTATGTAGGCAGTACCGGCCTGGCCACCGGGCCGCATGTGTGCTATCGTTTCTGGAAAGACGGCCAGCAAGTAGATCCGTTGAAGCAAAAGCTGAAGTTTAGCGAAATACTTCCTAAAAAACATCTTGCCGATTTTCTGAATAAAACGGCTGCAATCCGCGCCAATATTGAAGGTTTGGCCTACGGCACCCGGCCAGTTCTTCCTGAAGAGGAACGCCTAAAGGCACTTCAATCAGCCTATAATCCGGAGGCTTTTGCGAATAGGTGGTTCTGAACCTCGTTTCAGAGCAGATTTGGGGGTTGTTTTCCTATGGTTACAATAAAAAACATAGTTTTGCGCCCTCATTTTTGAAACGAGTATAGAATGAAAAATTTACAATCGGTAATTGGTGCGGTGCTGATGGGGCTGCTGATGTTCGGCTATTTCTATTTCAGTAGTAAAAATCAACCCAAACCTAAGCCGGAAGTGGCGCAAACCTCACAAAATGTAGTAAGCACTGATCAATCGCCGTCGCGGGCCGATTCGCTTTCAATTGCCGCTGCCAATCAACCAATCGATAGCATGACGGCTGCAGTGCCACAAGGCCCGTTTACGGCTTCTACGCTAGCCAATCAAAAGGAAGTAGTGCTGGAAAATGAGAAAATGAAATTGGTGTTAAGTACCAAAGGCGGTATGGTATCGCGGGTGGAATTGAAGGACTACAAAACCTGGGATAAAAAACCATTAATCCTTTTTACAGAAGGAAGCCAGCAACTTAGCTATCAGTTTGTTACTAATGGCAATCAAATTGTAAATACCAAAGATCAGTATTTTGAACCGGAAGGCAGTTCGGTAACTGTGAAGGGCGATGAAAAGCAAACCGTTTCCATGAAAATGAAAACGGCTGATGGCGGGTATTTTGAACAGAAATATACCATTGCCGGAAACAGCTATGCTGTGCAATATGAAGTGAATGCCGTAGGCCTCGAAAAAACGATTCCGGCCAACATCAATGATATCCAAATCAATTGGCATAATCGCTTGCTGAATTTGGAGCATTCGGTGGAAACAGAACGGCGATATTCTGCCCTTTGTTATAAGTACACCGATAATGAAGTAGGGCATCTTGATGAAGACAAGAATGCTGTAGATGAAACTTTTTTGGCTCCGGTAGATTGGGTTTCATTCAAACAGCAGTTTTTTAATGCCACTCTTTTTTCGAAGGGTTTGTTTAAAGGCAAGGTGACTGCTGCTTTCAATAAAGATGAAAAGAACTATGTAAAGAATTATACGGCCACTTTGGTATTGCCGTATAAGTCGGGCACAAAGAATTCGTATGCGATGCAGTGGTATTTCGGACCTAACCACTATTCTACTTTGAAGGCTACTTCACCTGATTTTGAAAACATCATTAAGCTGAGTCCTGACAACTTTGTACTGAACTGGATCAAGTATGTAACCAAGTTGTTTATCATTCCAACTTTCAACATTCTCGATAAGATCGGATTGAACTATGGCATCATCATTTTGGTGCTCACTTTATTGTTGAAGATCGTTTTGACGCCGCTTACATGGAAAGCGATTAAATCGGGAGCTTACATGAAGGTACTTAAGCCGGAAATTGACGCGTTGAAAGAAAAATATGGCGATGATCAGGCCAAGATAGGATCAGAGCAAATGAAGATTTACAACACGGCAGGTGTGAGCCCGTTTGGCGGTTGTTTGCCGATGTTATTGCAAATCCCAATCCTGATGGCGATGTACTATTTCTTCCCAACATCAATTGAACTGCGCCAACAGCCATTTCTTTGGGCCACTGATCTTTCCAGCTATGATGCTATAATGCAGTTTAAAAGCGCCATACCACTTTTTGGCGACCATATCAGCTTGTTCACTATTTTGATGACGGTCACTTCCATTGTGTTTGCAGTGTATAACCAGGCACAAAGCGGAATGTCGAATACCCAGCCGGGAATGCAGTACATGCCTTACATCATGCCGGTTATGATGATGTTCATGTTCAATAATCTTCCTGCTGCGCTAACTTATTATTATCTGTTGCAGAACGTAATTTCAATTGCGCAGCAGTGGATGATCCAGAAGTTCTTTATTGATGAAGATGAACTTCGAAAGAAGATTGAAACCAACAAGAAGAACCCGGTTAAGAAGAGCGGTTTCATGAAGCGTTTGGAAGAACTTCAAAAGCAGGCCGAGCAACAGCAGCGCGCGGCTCGAAAATAATGCCAACCGAATCGGCATTTTCCTTAACGGAAAGTATATTAAAGTGTCGCTGCCCGCATTGCCGAAAAGGCGATTTGTTTCGTTCTGCAGGTCACTACGATCTTAAAAGAATGTTGGATATGCCTAAGCAATGCGCGGTTTGCAATCAGCCATTCGAAATTGAGCCGGGGTTTTGGCTTGGAGCGCTTTGGGTGAGCTATCCGATAGTTATTTTCATCATCATTGCGGTCACCGCAATCGCATTTCTTTTCCTTAAACTGAATATATTCTGGTCGTTTATGGCAGCAGCATTGGTACTTCTCTGTATTTTGCCACCGTTAATCCGGCTATCCCGTTCCGTTTATATCCACATTTTCGTACCTTACGAAAAGCAGTAAGATTATTGCTTCTTAGAGAAAGGACTGCGCAAAACGTATTCACGTGGTTTCAAACGAGAAGTGAAGAGACCCATTACCATATTTACCAAAGGATTGCGATGTTTTAAGTACCCATACATTGGAGCCGGAATAGCGCCAATGTTGCTTTTCATTTCAGGAGCCGTACGCCCGAAATGTAAACGACGAATATGATTTTCAATGGCAAATCGAACAATGTCATACAACATTCGCTGATAAATGTTGTAATCTTTGTTCAGCGAATAGTCAATGCCGCAATAATGCACTTCACTGTGATGGGAAAGCCGGAATAATGACATAAAACCCACCATTTTGCCGTCAAGAAAATAACCGAATAGTTGATACCGTTCGGGCATTAGCTTTTTTTGAAGAGAAAAGTATGCTGCCGGCAATCGGGCAATGTTGAATGCTGCTTTTGAGGCTACGCCATTATACAAATCAAAAAGTTCGGCCTCGTGTGCAATAATTTCATGGTAGGTCATGTCGCGGCGTTCTAAGGCCGAACTGCCGTTGATAATCTTATTGGCACGAACTCGATACTTGGATGAAATGGCATTCAAATAATCATCGAAAACCTGCCACTGTTGAGGCAATTCCATTTCCATATCTGCCTCTACAAAAATTCGCTTATAACATTGCTGAATAAACGCCTGATCGTAATTGCTGCCATTGTCATACATATCCGGAAGCAAGACCGATGAAATGTCCTTCCGTTTCTTTTTTATGGCTTGAATGGTTCGCAATAATAACTCAGTGCGCTCCTTTTCTCCAAAATGCGAAACAAAATAGGCACCTTTTTCTCCCGTAATAAAAAGGTTGCCGCTAACCAATAAACGAGTGTCGATCGCGTTAATCAACTTTTTTGCAAAGGGGAAAATTAAACGCTTCCCCAAACTGTTCGCTTCAGGAAAATACGGCACCAGATTCTTTCCCATAAACCGAACTACCTGGAAGTAGCAGATCCCAACTACACCACCATCTTTTCGAACCAATGCATAAATAAATTCCATGCCGTTGGTACGTACTTCTTCTAAAAGACGAAGGTAGCTGCGATCGAGCAGGGGATTGTTTTCAGGTACCAATTTGTACCAATCTGATTCACGTACGCCATCAATGCTTTCGTGTAATTCGAATTCGAAGGATGCGTCGGTAGATAAATCTCCGGCCTGGCTGCAACAAATAATCATGCGTTCTAGTCGGGGTAAAAATAAACGTTTATGCCGGAAAGACGATTCAGCAATGCTTTCATAGTATTTCCGGCATAAAAGATTTATGTCTTTTTAGCGTTTTGCGAACCGTAAGTTCTGATTGCCAATACGTAAAATGTACATACCTTCAGGTAAATTTCCGGTAGCAATCATTGTTTTTTCATTTTGAACAGCCTGAGAAATTACCAATTTCCCAAACATGTCGAAAATCTGAATTTGCTGCGTGCGAAGTTGTTCGTTGGAAATATGTACGATCAGTTCATCGGTAACCGGATTGGGAGCAATTTGCAATCCGGTGTTTTGAATATCTGCGATTCCATTTACAACTACGTGAATTGAAGAAGAGGTATTGGAACAAATTCCGTTAGAGATTTGAACCGAATAGTCGCCAGTGGTAACAGCCGTAAGAGAGTTGGAAGCTGAGGTACTGAGCGCATTTCCATTTAGTAGCCATTGATATGAACTGTAACCACCGGTGGCCACTACCGTATTTCCTGATGCTACGATAGTGATAACCGGTAATGAAGAAACGCTTAATTGAAGTGTTACCACGCTATCGCAACTTCCTGCGCCGGCAATGGTATCGCGATACGTACCTGCCACTGTGATTTGCTGGCCATTAAAAGTAATGGATGATCCACTACAGATAGTGGTATCAATTTGAGCGGTCACATAGTTTGAAACGGTGAGTGTAAGCGTTATAACGCTGTCGCAACCTGCAGCATTTGGTATAGTGTCTCTATAAACGCCGCTGCTATTCAGATTGGTGTTGTTAAAGAAATAGGACTGACCGTTGCAAATTCCTTTTTGTATAGAGGATGATGTAGGTGTGGCTACATTAAGGTGCAGCGTAACCACGCTATCGCAACCGGCGCCATTAAGTAACGTAGCGCTGTATGTTCCTGAAGTGGAATAGCTATTTCCATTAAAAGTAAATGAACTTCCCTGGCAAATATTTTGATTCAACGTAGTTGCCGATTTGGAGTTCACGGTAAGTTGCAGAATGGCCACACTATCGCATCCCAGTGCATTAAGCAAGGTATCGCGGTAGGTTCCCGCCACGCTATATGATTTTCCATTGAACGAATACGACTGGCCTTGGCAAATACTTTGCGATGTAGTGCTGGATGAATTGTTTTTTACACTAAGATTTAATGTAATTAAACTATCACAGCCTGCCGCATTGGTCAATGTATCGAAGTAAGTTCCGGTGGCACTTAAATTCGATCCGTTGAAGAAGAAGGTATGCCCTGAACAAATTTGTTGGTTGATGGTGGCTGACGATTTTTGCTTCACCGTTAAATTCAAGGTTACAATGCTGTCGCAACTTCCCGCTACGGTAAAGGTATCTTTATAAACCCCGGTGGTGGTGAGGTTTTGACCATTGAAGAAATAACTTTGACCTTGACAAATTCCTGCTGATACGGTACCGGAAGTAAAGGTATTGATAGAAAGATTTAGCGTTAAAATGCTATCGCAACCGGCTGCATTTAACAAGGTGTCGAGATAGGTGCCGGCAACAGTTCGATTGGCGCCATTAAAGAAATACGATTGTCCGCTGCAGATACTTTTGTTGATAGTGCCCGAGGTTTTCGCTTTAACAATCAGATTCAATGTGATGAAACTATCGCAACCGGCTGCGTTTACCAAAGTATCAAGATAGGTGCCCGCCACGGTTCGATTTGCGCCATTGAAGAAGTAGGACTGGCCCTGGCAAATCGACTGCGTTACTGTTGCAGCGGTAGGATTTTTCAATGATAAATTGAGAGTAAGAATACTATCGCATCCTGCGGCATTCAAAAGTGTATCGAGATAAGTGCCGGGCGCGGTTCGGTTTCCGCCATTGAAAAAATAGGTTTGCCCCGGGCAAACGGATTGATTGATGGTGCCCGCAGTTTTTGCTTTTACGGTGAGGTTAAGCGTAACCACACTATCGCATCCTACGGTGTTGGTGAACGTATCCAGATAGGTTCCGGCGGTGGTTCGGTTCACACCATTGAACAGGTAGGATTGCCCCTGACAAATGGATTGATTGATCGTGCCTGTTGACTTGGCTTTCACAACCATGGTAATAACATTTGAGGTGGCGGGATTATTGGTAACACCGGCAATAGATGAGGTCATCACGCAGGTAACCTGCTGGCCGTTCGTAAGTGTTGATGAACTATAAGTGGGCGAATTAGACCCAACCGTTGCTCCATTCACTTTCCAGGAGTAAGTAGGTGTTCCTCCATTGGTTGGAACGGCGGTGAATGTAATATTTGAACCGGCACAACTGTTGTTGGAACCGCCGGTAATTGAAATAGCCACTGAAGCTACTAAAGGCGCTGCTGCCGCTTCTGTAATGGTTATTGGGGTTGCAGTTTGGGCTTTATCGCCACTTGAACCACCGTTTCCATTGCATGCATTTATGATTCCATAAAATTTTACCGAACCGGTTCCGGCTGCGGGTGCTGTCCATGGAATTACTTCTACATAAGTAGTACCGTTACCACCTGTACCGGTAGTGGCGTTAATAGTGAAACTATGTTCAATGAATGGAATGGGAAGACCTGAAGCAGAGGTTGGCGTATTTTTTACCGACGTAGGCAAAGTGGTTCCCCATGTGCCCGCCTGAGCAGCCGATCCGCCTCCTGCGCCGGCTAATTTTACTGCACCTAACTGAAAACCGAACTTTGGCCAGTTTGTAGTGCCTGCATTCGTTGCCCGAATTCGAACGGTGTATGACATACCCGGGAAATAACGGGTAACGGGAACTCCGGCTGAATCGAGCTCTACTGTAGTGCCCAAATTTGTAGTGGAACCATGACACGAACAGCCCGAACTGCCTGTTGCACCAGTCCCATCACTGCCGTGGAATGCATAGCCATTGTCGTAACTGCTCAGCGCAAAAGCTAAGCAATAAGCGAATAGGGCAAGTGTTATCTTGTTTTTCATAAATGGGGTTTGTAATGTTTTGATTTCTATGTAAATATAGAAAATGTTGGTAGCTACAACAATCGCTTTTTTTATTTTGGCAGGATTCCGATCGCTATTGGCTGAAAGCGTTTGCACGCGCCATTTTCAAAATTTACTTTCACCAAAAAAATTTTAGATGCGAGCATTGCTTTTGGTGTTTTTATGTTTCCCGATTTTACTTTTTTCTGAATCCCATTCTTTTCCCAAAATAGATCCAGCGGCCATTACGATTGTTCGCGACAGTTTTGGTACGCCTCATATTTTTGCAAAAACTGATGCTGAGGTAGCTTATGGACTGGCGTGGGCCAATGCGGAAGATGCTTTTTTGGAAACGCAGAATTTGGTGTATGCCGCAAAAGGTTTTATGGGCAGAAAAAGCGGTATTGAAGGCGTAAAGGCCGATTTTTTTGTGCATGCCATTGGCGCGCGAAAAATTGTTGAAGAACGATATGCTTCAGACCTCACCCCCGAATTTTTAAAATATCTGGATGGTTTTGTTCAAGGTTTGAACTCGTATGCAGCGGCGCACCCTGCTGAAGTTAAAGTTCGGAAAGCATTTCCTGTTACTGATAAAGATGTGCTTACCGCTTATGTTATCGTAATGAGTTACCTGGTAGGCGTCCAAAGCGAAGTTGGTGATGCTGTTGGCGGAAAATATGATCAGAGCAACGTAGATTTTCATACTACACCAACAGTTGGTTCGAACGCTTATGCCTGCAACCCTGTAAAAACAGTGGATGGTAAAACGTATCTCTGCATCAATCCGCATATCGCTATGAACGGGGCTTTTAGTTTTTATGAGGCGCATTTGCAAAGTGAAGAGGGATTAGCCATGGTGGGCAATATGTTTCAGTTTGGTACCTCACATGCCATGGGAACTAATCCTCATTTGGGTTGGGGATTCACCTGGAATTATTTCGACAGGGTAGATGTTTTTCGTTTGCATACCGATAAACACAAAAAAGGAAAGTACGAGTTTGATGGAGAATGGTTGAAAATGGAAAAGCGGCCGGTTTGGCTAAAAGTGAATTTGTCGAAAAAGGGAAAGTTTGTGCTACCGGTTCGGAAAATGACGTACTGGACGAAGTATGGTTGTACATTGAAGAGCGACAAAGCCGATCTTTTCTACGCTATCCGCTATCCTGCCAATATGAATATCAAGGCCGGGCAGCAATTGTATGAAATGGCCCGAAGCAAAAACTATCAGGAGTTTTGGCAGGCGTTGCGCCATAATCATGCTATTGCGCTTTTCAATATGGTGTATGCCGACGAGAAGAACAACATTTTTTATTTATCGCATGGCGAAATGCCCGATCGCAAAAATCAAACCTTCAATTGGAAGGGTGTAGTGCCTGGAAATTCGTCACAAACCTTGTGGACCTCACTTATTCCAATAGATAGTATGCCGCATGTAATTAATCCGAAAAGCGGGTATGTTTTTAATGCTAACAATAATGTGTATTCCGCTACTGCTGAAGGGGAGAACGATAATCCCGTTCGTCTTCCGGCGAATGTGAACGAGCGTGCAGGCGATAACAATCGCGCCGAACTGTTAAAGGCATTTTTTAAAGAACATGATAAGGTTACTTTCGAAGCATTTGAGAAAGTTAAGTTTGGTACCCGTTTTCCTAAAGAAAGTGTTTTTTTGAAAAGTCTGGAACCATTGTGGACGCTTAAGCCTGAGGCGAAAGACAGCATTTCAGATATTACCTCCATCATTCAAAATTGGGATCGCAATACTGATACCGGGTCAACAGCTACCGCGGCGTTTGCTGCATTCATCAACGAAATTTGGGACAAAAGAGGATATGACGACGAGCAATTCGTTACCGGATTTAAGCTTACACCTGATGAAACGGTGAAGTGTTTGAAAGACGCGAAAAAATATTTGCTCGAAACCTTTGGTGCACTGGAAATGCCTTGGGGTAGCATTCATCGTCTTCGCCGTGGCGACCGATCGTTACCAATGCCAGGTTTTCCGGATTTGCTTTCGCCAAGCTATCCGAAGCCATACAAAATCAATGGCAAAGTTGAACTGAATCCCGAGTATGGCGATACCTACACTATGTTTGTACGTTATGGGAAAAATGGCGCTGAAGAAATAGAGACGTTAATGCCTTTGGGCAATTCTGTAAATCCTGCCAGTAAACATTATAACGATCAGATGGAGAATTTTTTGGCTCGTAAAATGAAAAGGCAATCGTTCGATCAGCAATTCTGGATGAATCACGCTGAAAGTGTGTATCACCCGAAGTAATTAACGCTTCCCTTTGCGTTCCATTCGCAAATACCAATTTCGCTTATAGAATGGATAAAGATTTAGTTCTTCCTCGGTAAAGTCGGGCGGCAAATTGTCCTGAACAATGTTTCGGTCTTCCTTCGGTTTCAGCATTGCTTTTGCCAACTGATCGAATTTCGTTTGCAGTGCAGCCAGCGTCCATTCACCAAAAACGGTGTGGCCGCCTTCATACATTTGTACCTGATATTCTTCGTAAGTAGTCACATAACCGCTATAGCCGTTGGAATATGGCGCCAGAATTACGGTTTGCACGCCGCGCCCTTCCAGGCGTTTTTCCAATGAAGCCCGCAGCCGTTTAGCTGCAATAGTGGTAATTTCAAAAGGGAATCCCGCAATAGCCACATCGCCAATGATGGCCAGTTGCAACGGTAAGATTTTAGCCGTCCAGGGTTTGTCTTTGTACCCAATCTTTTTGAAAAACACTTTTATCGATTCGATACTGGGGTCAATCCAGGCCGGAAGAATAATGCGATCAATATGCTTGGTGCCAAGAACGCGCCGGGCGTGCGTTTCCATCAAGATGTCCTTCTTACCTTGTGTTTCATACTTTCGAAGTACGGCGGTTCGGTACTTTTCATTCTTGAATTTAGCCAAGGTAAGTTCAAATAGTTTCACGGCGCGGATGGCTACTTTACAAACCGCAACTATTATGGGGTGGGCGCCCGGGCCATCCACCATAGCACCGCCAAAAAATGCAATGCCCTGACTGGCAGGACCGGTGCGCGCATCAATTTTATCATTGGCAAATTCAGGATCACAATTTACATCACCAAAATTCACATACAACATTCCATAATCAATTTCATCGCTTAGTAATTTCCCTTTCGAATCGGCTTCATGGAAAAGTTCCAGCGCTTTTTCGCATTGAAGATTGCCGTTGTAGCGCGCGCTTTCAAAGTCATCTTCAAACATACCGTCCCATTTACCGCGCTGGAATGGCCGCTTGGGATTGTGTTTGAACCTTGGCGTTACATCGCCGCAAATGCCCTGCGCAAAAGCGCCAACAAAATTTTCAAGTCCTTGAGCCACCATTTCTTTTTCAAAAAATGCGGCTGCATAACCTTTGTTATCGGAGCAAAGTTTGTGGTTGTCGTTAGAAATGCTGGTGGTGTGCACGCCAAACCAGTTTACTTCACCAATGGCTCTTCCATTGGCATCACTGAATTTCAGCAGTTGCATTTCACGGTTCACGCCGCGATTGGCCGTATGCTGGGTAATTTTTTCAGTCACCTCAGGATTCTGGTTATACTGATGTATAGAACGATTAAACGATACATTTTTCTCAAGATCAATATTTCCTGCATGGAAAGCAATCTTACCCGGTTCCAGATTTTGTTCTGCAGCAATGATGGCTTCCGTTACGCCGCTTACCAATTTCTGATAAACTTCCATTACAAAACCCGGGATGCTGATATTATAAAGACCGTAGTAGGAATATCCTCCCGGGCCGCTGTGCGTATGCTGCGCCATCAACAACAGATTGTCGTCTTCATAGCCAAATTCAGGATGTAATTTCTTCAATTCTTTCAAAACCCCTTTTTTCAGCGCAATGGTGATAAAGCCCAATTCACAAACTACGATTGCTATTTTTCGGGAGCCATTATTAATTACGAAAGCCCGTGCAAAAAGCGGCGTTTCGATACTTTCCATAGTGTTAAAGTACAGACCATAACCCAGCATGCCGCAACCTTTTACGAATGCGGTGATATCGGCCTTAGCGGTTCCTATTTTCATCATTTAGCGAATTTAGGAAAGCCAACAGTGTACTTTTTTCTTTTCAGCAAGCGACGGGTTTTTTTGGGTGAGTGAAGGAATAACCAGTGAAAGAAATGCATAAAATCATCAATTGTGTTACTTTTCCATTTTAAAATTTCAATACAAAATGGCACAAGAAAAGCACGTTCTAAGAGGGGGAGAATTTTTAATAAAAGAAACTACGGCAGCGCAGATTTTGAGCCGCGATCAACTGTCGGAAGAGCAAAAGATGTTTGCCCAAACCGCTCATGATTTTATTGCCAATCGCGTGCAGCCAAACGTTCAGAAGATCGACAAACAGGAACCAGGCCTTGTTGTGGAATTGCTTAAGGAAAGTGCTGACCTTGGATTGTTGGGTGCATCCGTTCCGGAAGATTTTGGCGGAATGGGTGTTGATTTGGTTACCGATTCAGTGATTAATGAAGAAATTGGAAAAGGACATTCATTTGCGGCGGCATTTGCGGCGCACACCGGCATTGGAACGTTGCCTATACTTTATTATGGAACAGCAGCACAAAAAAGCGCCTATCTGCCGGGTTTGGTGAATGGTACGATCAAAGCCGCTTACTGCCTTACCGAACCGGGTTCGGGTAGTGATGCGCTTGGGGCAAAAACAAAGGCAGTATTAAGTGAGGATGGTAAATATTATGTGCTGAACGGGCAAAAAATGTGGATCACTAACGGTGGTTTTGCTGATATATTTACGGTGTTTGCCAAGATTGACGGCACACAATTCACAGCGTTTATTGTAGATGCAAAAAGTGAAGGCATTTCACTTGGCGCTGAAGAAGATAAACTGGGCATCAAAGGTTCCAGCACCCGTCAGGTGTTTTTCAATAATGTGAAAGTGCCGGTTGAAAATGTATTGGGTGAAATTGGGAAGGGCGCGAAAATCGCCTTCAATGTGCTGAACATAGGCCGCTATAAATTGTGTGTGCTGGCTTTGGGCGGCTCAAAGAAAACTACTTCTGTAGCTACCAACTACGCCAATGAACGCATTCAATTTGGTGTGCCAATTTCATCTTTTGGCGCTATCAAACATAAGTTGGCAGAAATGGCGATACGTACCTACGCTTGTGAAAGTGCCACTTATCGCACAGCAGGATTGATTGATGAAATGATTGCCGACCTGGCTTCGAAAGGAAAAGATAAAGTGCAGGCCAAACTTCAGGCGGCAGAGGAATATTCTATCGAATGTGCCATTCTAAAAGTTTTTGGTTCAGAAGTGCTGGACTTTGTGGTAGATGAGGCCGTTCAGGTGTTTGGAGGAACTGGTTTCAGCGAAGAATATCCTGTGGCCAGAGCCTACCGCGATTCGCGTATCAATCGCATTTTTGAAGGAACGAATGAAATTAACCGTTTATTAAGTGTTGGTATGATGGTTAAAAAGGCGATGAAAGGCGATTTGGATCTTTTCACGCCGGCTATGGCCGTTCAGAAAGAATTGATGAGTGTTCCGGATTTCAGCACAGGCGACAGCGATGATTGTTTTTTTGCGGAACGCAAAGCATTGCAAAATGCGAAGAAGGCCATTTTGATGACGGCCGGTGCTGCGGTTCAGAAGTTTATGCAGGATCTGGAGAAAGAGCAGGAGATTATCATGAACATTGCCGATATGTTGATTGAGCTTTTTGTTTGCGAATCGGTACTTTTGCGCACCGAAAGGTTAATCCAGGAAAAAGGCGAAGCTGCAGTGAGTTTGTACATCGATATGGCAAGAACTTACATCAGCGATTCATTAGAGCGCATCAACATTTCAGGAAAACATGCCATCAATGCATTCAACGAAGGTGATGTGCTTCGGGTGATGTTGATGGGCCTGAAGCGCTTTACCAAATTAGACGCCTACAATACGGTTGCAGCGCGCCGAAGAATTGCCGAAAAAGTAATTGCCGAGAACGGATACTGTTTCTAATTATAAGTTACAAGTTATAAGTAATGCAGCGGAGCAATTACGAATAAAAAATTACGAATTACGGACGATTGGAATACCGGATCAGATTGAAACGAAATTTATGTTCTGTAATTTATAACTTAAAATTAATTACTTATAACTACCCGCTATCGTTGTATCTGGCAGTAGTTCACCAAACGTTTGCCATTATTGAGTTTCAGTACATACCAGTAAGGGCCGTCGGGCAAATCCTGATTGGTGTTACCGTTCTTTCCGCCCCAATCATTCTGATATTCATCGTTGCTGTAAACCGAATATCCATAACGGTTGTAAATAATCAATGAGGCCGGGAAAAACTTTTCCAGATTGGTGAAGTACAGCACATCATTTTTTCCATCTCCGTTTGGCGAAATGCCCTGCGGCAATGAAACCGTGCTATCGTATATTAGCGGATAGAAGACCACTATATATGAAGTGGCGCAAGCGCCTGAAGGATCACAAACCGTGTAGTGCAGTGTATCGGAACCGGTGCAGTTGGCACCTGTAACCGGTAACACTAATACGGTGTTAAATTCCACTGATGCTTTGGAACAATTCGTGGAGTCAACAGCAGTAACGGTAAGACTATCACCATCAATATCTACATCATTTGCTAAAACCGGCACCCAAGGCATTACATCATTAAGTACGAAAACACTATCGGGATTAGCCACCGGCGGGTCATTCACGGGCAATACATGAATCAGCACTTCGGCTTTGGCGCATTTGGTAGAGTCGCAGCCTTCATAAGTAAAACGGTCGTCGCCATTGAAGTTCGCCGCAGGAGTGTATTCCACATCATGACCGTTTACTATGCGAACCGTACCGTGAGAGGGCAACGAAAATAAATTTATGCGAATGTAATCGCCATCTACGTCGGTATCATTGGCGGTTACCTTTAAGGTATCGGTTTTATCTTCGGGAACAAAGAAGGTATCGCGGCGAATTACCGGCGGATCGTTTACCGCAGCAATAATGAAGGTTACTACGCTGTAGGCGCATTTTTGCGGAGTACCATTATCGCAAACCCGATAAGGCATAATGTCGATGCCATTGAAATTCAGGTTAGGCTTGTACATCCATTTGTTGCCAAAAGGCACTACGGTTCCGTTGAAAGGTCCAAGTACGGCATTCCACGTAAGCGGATCGCCATCAGGGTCGCTGTCGTTATCGCGGGGATCAAAAGGCAGTTGAATGAACGCATCTTCTAACCCCGGAACAATATCAATTTGCGCCGTAGGGGCATGGTTAATGCCACCGCAGTTCACCACATTAATCAGTACAGTTTGAGTATCGCATTGCGAAGGAAGGTGGTTTGCCGGCACATCGCACACTACGTATTCGATTTGATCCATGCCGGTGTAACCCAGAATGGCGCGGTAAAACAGTTTACCGTTGCTTAAGGAGTCCATGCCATTTTGAGCGTGATTGTAAACGTATGAAATGAAGATGCTGTCACCGTCTGAATCATTATCGTTGTTTAACACCAGCAGTTCATCGGTTTCGTTCCGGCAGGCGCCCAAACTGTCGAAACCCGCAATGGGAGCGTGGTTTAGGGGATAACAGGTGTCAATTTGTATTTCAACAAAACTATAGGCGCACAGCGAAGGCGTTCCATTGTCGCAAATTTTAATGTATATCTTGTCGGTGCCTTCGTAACCGGCATCAGGTGTATAAATCAATTGGCCGTTGTCAAAAGCATATTGACCATGGCTTGGTTTAATTAGGGTATCGGTTATAAAAAGGCTGTCTCCGTCCGGATCTATATCATTTGCGAAAAGATAAAAACTATCAACGGCTGCATTTTTACAAATTCGTATAGAATCGTTTTGAAGCAGTGGCGGATTATTGGCCAAACATTGCTGACTATATGCCAACAGCACAGTAAATAACACAAGTAGTAAACGCATGAGGCAAATTATGACTGATTAGCAAATTTTTCGTAAAGCGAAACCATGTTCTTCGAACCGATTACAATGGCGCAGCGCTCGTGCAGTTCCTTCGGCTGAATGTCGAGAATTCTTCTGCGGCCGTCGGTTGATTTGCCTCCGGCCTGTTCGGTGAGAAACGACATGGGAATACATTCGTACAACAACCGAAGTTTGCCTTTGGTATCGCCTTTAGCCGCCGGATAAAGAAACACTCCGCCTTTCAGAAACGTGCGATGCAAATCGCCCACCATACTGCCGATATAACGAAGGGAATAAGGCCTTGCCGTTTCTTTATCGTGTTCGCAATAGTGACCCACAAATTTTTGCGCGGCCTCTTCAAACTTGGCCAAATTGCCCTGATTGATCGAGTAGATTTTACCATCCTCAGGTAATTTCAAATCGGCATGAGAAAGGTGAAATTCATTGTCGTCAGGACTCAGCGAAAAAATATTTACGCCTTTTCCTGTACTGAACACAAAAACCGTAGAGCTGCCATAAACGGCATATCCAGCGGCAACTGTTTGGGTACCCAACTGCAAAAAGTCATCATTCGTAACGGCGCTGCCCGAACTAAGCCTGCGATTCACGGCAAAGATGGTTCCGATAGGAGCCACCACATCAATATTGGAAGAACCGTCAAGCGGATCAACCGATAATACAAATTCACCATTCTCATCCAGCGTAACAATATCATCGTTCTCTTCGCTCAAATAGCCGGCACAAACCCCACTTTCGCGGCAGTAATCCATCATTACCTGATTGCTGAAATCATCCAGTTTCTGAACGGTTTCACCTTGAATATTGGTGCTGTTAAGCGCGCCCGTCATGTTCAAAACAGTAATGTTGCGCACCGCGCTGGATATGGCCTTGCAGCCTTCCGCCACCGACAGTAGCAATCGCGAAAGTTCCGGTGTGGTGGTTTGGGCCAGGAAATCCTGCAGCTTTTTACTCTGTTGCATGGTTTTTTGAAAGTTGCCAAAGATAACCGTTCCTTTTTAGTTTTCACCACAACCGTGAATTACAACGAATCGCGAAAAACTTAAAAGTTACTGCTATTTTCGCGCCGTGCTTAGCCGGTTGAAACTTCTCTTTCTTCGTATCCCACGAATCTTCCGCAATGTGTTCTTCCTTTCCGCGGTGCTTTTTGCCGTTTGGATGCTCTTTTTCGATGAAAATAATCTGCTTAACCAATGGCAGCGCCGCAAAGAATTGCATGAACTGCGGAATAAGGAAACCTTTTACAAAAAAGAGATCGAAAAGGTGAATAAGCAATACGAAGAAATCACCACCAACAGGCAAACTCAGGAAAAGTTTGCCCGCGAAAATTATATGATGAAAAAGGATAGCGAAGATGTTTTCGTAATCGTTAAGAAATAGCTTCCATCCACCAAAAAACAGCCTGTGTCACACATCCACGCATTTACGCCCGAAAATTTTCCCGATTATGAATTGCTCGATAGCGGCGATTTCCTCAAACTGGAACGCTTCGGCCCGGTAATTACTATTCGCCCCGAACCCCAGGCGGTTTGGTCGCCATCAGAGCGTATAGCCGCGTGGGAACGCCATGCGCACCTTCGCTTTGTTCCCAAAAGCAGTTCTTCGGGCGATTGGAAAAAATTAAAACCGGCGCTCGACCGCTGGAACATCGGCTATACCCTTGAAAACCGCTCCGCCATTCAGTTTCGTTTGGCCCTCACCTCCTTCAAACACGTGGGCATTTTCCCTGAACAAGCCGTCAACTGGGAGTATATTGCCGAAACCATCGGCATGATGAAGGTTACCAAACCTAAATTCCTGAACTTGTTTGCCTACACCGGTGGCGCCTCATTGGCCGCTCGCGTGGCGGGCGCCGAAGTCACGCATGTCGATTCCATAAAACAAGTGGTTACCTGGGCTAACGAAAACCAGCAACTCAGCGGGCTCGACAACATCCGTTGGGTGGTAGAAGATGCGCTTAAATTTGTGAAACGCGAGCAAAAACGCGGCAACACTTACCACGGTATCATTCTTGATCCTCCTGCTTACGGCCATGGCGCCAATGGCGAAAAATGGAAGCTGGAAGACAACATCAACGAAATGATGATGACGGTGTTGCAATTGCTGGATGAAAAAAGCCACTTCCTGATTCTTAATGCCTACTCACTCGGATTTTCCTCTATGATACTCGAAAATCTGGTGAAACCACACGCTCCGCAACATTTGCAGTGCGGCGAATTATTCCTCGAAGACCGCTATCAAAAAAAATTACCGCTTGGTGCCTTTGCGCGCTTCCGAAAAGTATAATCTGTTAATTCTTCTTACAAAATTTTGAAACGGCATTGTTTTTTGACTGCGGCCGATGAATTCTTAATTTCCGTTATGATTGGCCAATTCCGAAACATGTTTTTTGGGCGGCAACCACGCTCTCCGCTGCAAGTCCTCCCCCGTACCTGGCCTCAGTGCGCTGTTGGAAACTTTGCCTTCCGGGGTGCGGGCTTTCCGCTGCGATCGTTGCCGCGGGGCAACACCCTTGCCGGCATGCAGCCGTCGCGCCTGGCGCTGCTCCTTTTCGTATACAGCATTTTAAGTTCAAACCTTTTACCGGCGCAATGCATCGCGCCGGTCAGCGACCTTACCAACCAGCAATACCTGTGGGACAATGGCAACCGCGTGTTTCTTGAAGCGCTGCAACCCAAAACTATCGTAACCGGAAAGAACTATCTGGCCTGGGTGAACTACAACGGCTCCCGAAGTAAATTGTACTATGGCGGTAAAACCTACAATCTGTGCGATAATGATGCCGAATTGTGGCGTACCGACAATTGGTTTGTGTACAAGAACTTTTCCAATCTGGTAGTGCTTTTCGATAATAAACTCACTTCAATTGACCGTCTGGCTTATCCCGAATACTGGGTTTCCGACAGCCTCATCGTCTGGAACAGTACACTGGGTCAGGTGCGCTATTTTTATAACGGCATTAATGAGCAACTGGAGGCCTTTCCGCTACAAGACCTCACCCCCGAAGATGGACAGGTTTCCAATGGGAAAATAGGCGATAACATTTTTGCCTACGTCGATCAATCTAACAATTTCAAAGTGCTGTATCACGGCCAAAAAATCACGCTGGAAACCTATGTGCCGCAAAATTATGTGGTTGACCGCGATATGGTGATGTACATTGATTATAATGGCAACTTTAAGTTTTTCTATAAAGGCCAAAGTGTTGAAACCACAATCAATAACATCAATAGTTATTGGACGGGCGAACGGTTCCTGGCGTATTATAATTTACAAGGCCAGCTCACCGTTTGGTATAATGGTGAAGAAAAAACGTTGTCGCAAGACCGCCCTAAAAGTATGCTAGTGCGCGAAAACATGATCGCTTTTGTTGATCAGGGAAATAATTTCTATGTGTGGTACAACGGCACCCTTACCTTGCTGGACCGCAATCCCGTTTCCAACTACAAAATCGACAACGATATTTTGGTGTATCAGGACCAATACGGCCGCCTGCAAGGTTTCTATTACGGAAAAAAAGTAGAAGTTAGCGACCAGATCGTGAGCAGCTATAATTTGTACAACGAAACCGTGACGTACCAACTGGTTCGGGGCGAAATTAAGATTTGGTGCGCCGGAAATACCGACACATTTATTCAATAAATTATGCCGAAGAAATACACTTTTGATGCCGTCATCCAAGCTTCCGGCGGTGGCGGCGCCTTCGTTTGTTTTCCGAACAACGCCAATGCCGAGTTCGGTAAAGCACGCGTGCCTATAACTTGTCACATTGATGGTGAATTTTATCAGGGTTCACTGGTGAAATATGGTTCGCCCAATTGGATGTTGCTGGTGCGTAAGGACATTCGCATCAAAATCGGTAAACAAATCGGCCAAAGTGTTCACGTAGTGTTGCAGGAAGATGTAAGCGAACGCAAGGTGACTGTGCCTGACGACTTTGCCAAATTGCTTGCAAAAAATAAAATGACAGCTTCGTTTTCAAAGCTTAGTTACACCCATCAACGCGAATATGTACAGTGGATCGAAAGTGCCAAACGCACTGAAACCCGCGCCAATCGTTTGGTTCAGGTTATCGAAAAATTGAAGTTGAAAACCCTGTGAAGCCCAGATTATTGCTTACCGGCGCTTCCGGATTTTTAGGTCATCACCTCATCAAGGCAGCCCAGCGTTATGAAGTTTTGAAGTTGTACCACCACCATCTGCCTGAAAATGATTCCGGCAATTGGTATGCTTGCAACCTCACCAATCTCACCCAAACCGGCGATCTGATCGAGGATTTAGCGCCCGATGCCATTATACATTTAGCCGCTGCTGCAGATGCCGGCTTTTGCGAACGCGAACCGCAACTTTCGGGTGAAATTAATGTGGAAGCTACCGCCAATCTTGCCGGTATCGCTTCCGATTTCCAAATTCCGTTGGTCTTCACTTCTACTGATCTGGTGTTCGATGGACATCAAGGAAATTATGTGGAAACCGATGTTCCCGCGCCCTTGATGGAATATGGCCGGCAGAAATTGCGCGCAGAAAATGAAGTGTTGCAAATTTATCCAAACGCTTTGGTGGCGCGCATTCCACTGCTCTTTGGTGAAATCAATGCCTCACCGCGCAGTCCCTTTTCTACCATGATAAATGATTTAAAGCAGGGCAAAAACGTAACCCTTTTTTATGATGAATACCGCAGCATGTGCAGCGCAGCAACGGTGGCCCGCGCGCTGCTCGATTTGATGGGCGAAGCCAATGGTTTACTGCACATTTGCGCTGCCGAAAAAATGTCGCGCTACGATTTTGGTATGCTCACCGCCCAACTATTCGGGCTTTCAACCGAAAACATCATCAAAGCCTCGCAACGCGATTTTACCTTTTCAGCCCCGCGACCTAAAGATGTTTCCATGAATTGCAACCGGGCGCTGCAACTAGGTGCTCAAATTCCCTCTATAGCCAATCAACTGCTGCAATTGGCCGCCCGGCAGGAATAGCTGAAATCTTGTTTCTTTTTATGGCGGCTGCCGCTGCAATCCGCTCGTACCTCGCGGCACAGCGGCACCGCGTGCTTTCAGGCTACGCTAACGCTCCGGTGCTGCGGCTTCGCCTCCGCACTGCCGCCCAAGGCGGCACCTTACCGCCCGCTGCCGCTTGCGCCTGGCTGTAGGCTTACATGTTTAGCGGACGGTTTTCCGTAGCTGCCAAACACGCTTCTTTAAATGCTTCTGAGTAAGTAGGATGCGGATGGCTCATCCGCGAAATATCTTCAGCGCTGGCGCGATATTCCATGGCTACTACACCTTCGATAATCAAATCGGCACAACGTGGGCCAATCATATGCACGCCCAAAATCTCATCCGTTTCTTTATCGGCCAGCACTTTTACAAAACCATCAATATCGCCCGATGCTCTGGCCCTTCCTAACGCACGGAAAGGGAATTTGCCGCTTTTGTAGGCCTTTCCACTTTCTTTCAATTGCGCTTCTGTGGCGCCTACACCGGCAGCTTCCGGCCAGGTATAGCATACACCGGGTATCAGGTTGTAATTGATGTGGGGTTTTTGACCGGCCATCAGTTCGGCCACATACACGCCTTCTTCCTCGGCTTTGTGGGCCAGCATCGTTCCTTTTATTACGTCGCCAATAGCATAAATCCCTGAAACTACCGTTTCTAAATGTTCGTTCACCGGAATGCGCTTTCTTTCGTCTAACGTGATTCCGATTTGCTCTAAACCCAAACCTTCCGTATAGGCGCTTCTGCCCACCGCTACTAAACAATAATCGCCTTTAATTTCAACTGCCTCACCGTTTTTATTCTCGGCCGATACCGTAACCGTTTTCCCTTTGGCTACTGCGCCCTTTACCTTGTGCGATAGCAGAAACTCCATGCCTTCCTTTTTTAAAATGCGCTGTAACTCACGGCCTAAATCATCATCCATCGAAGGCATGATTTTATCGAGATATTCAATTACGGTAACTTTTGACCCTAAGCGCATATACACCGATCCCAATTCCAGGCCGATAATTCCCCCGCCAATCACCACCAAATGGGAAGGCACCTCCTGAAGTGAAAGCGCTTCGGTGCTGGTAATGATCCTTTTTTTATCAACAGGCAGGAAAGGAAGTTGCGTGGGCTTTGAGCCCGTAGCAATAATGGTTTTCTCTGTTTCAATTTCCTGTTTTTTGCCATCAGCGCCAACTATGGCTATTTTGTTTTTGGCAACAAAAGAGGCCAAACCGGTAAATACATCAATCTTGTTCTTTTTCATCAGAAAAGTGATGCCATCGGAAGTTTGTTTTACCACTTCACCTTTGCGGTTCACCATTTTCTGAAAGTCAAGAGTAAGTTTTCCAGTGCCAATGCCAAATTCGGCAAAACGCTTCTCTGCATTATGATAATATTCCGAAGCATCCAGTAAAGCTTTTGAAGGAATGCAGCCAACATTAAGGCAGGTGCCGCCCAAAGTATTGTACTTTTCGATAATAGCTACCTTCATTCCTAATTGCGCACAGCGTATGGCCGCAATGTAACCTCCCGGGCCAGAACCAATAACCGTAACCTGATATGACATATTCTCGTTTTGGAACGCGAATGTAGAACGATTTGCCGAAGTTCTAACCGAAGAAGGAGTTCATAGTGGACTGAGAACTTCCTCACAACCTTACCACTTTGTGGAAAACCCCGCTGATTTTCGTCTGCATCCCTGCTAATTCTTCCGAAGAAAATTACTTTTACCGTTTTTACTGAAACAAAACAGTCGTTCGTTTAAGATTATCTAATGGTCAGATTGCTATCTCTGTTTGTATTGAATTTGTTGTTTTTGGGTAGCCAGGCGCAAACAGCTCTGGTGCGTGGAAAAATTACAGACGTTCCCAATGGAAACCCTGTAAATGGCGCTTTGGTTCGTGTAAAAGGAACTTCGGATGAAGCTTTTAGCGATACTACCGGGGCTTTTGCCTTACGAACCGCAGCCGGAGTGATACAACTCGAAGTTTTCTCTTCATCATTTCCGTCGCCTGCTGTAGCACCTTTTTCAATTGTGGCCGGCAGCGAAACCACGCTAAATATTCCCATGAAAGGCGGAACTACCGAAGTTCCGGCTCCTCCTGCCGAAAGCAAACCTATTGCCACTGAGGCGGTCAGGAATTCGCCAACCGAAACGGAAGTGGTTCCGGCTCAGCAAATCGCTGCGCCGCCGGCTCCGTCCAAATCATCCACTACCATAGTATCGAATGGTAAAGGCAGTGTGGTAATCAAAGGAAAGGTAACCGATGAGCGCGATGGATCGGCTATGATTGGTGTGAATGTAAAAATTAAGGGTACGTCGATTGGTATGAGTACCGATATGGATGGCGCTTTTCGCATCAATGCTAATGTGGGCTTTGTTCAGTTAGAAGCCACTTATCTGGGCTATCAAACGCGGATGATTGATGTGCTTACGGTTAAAGAAGGGGAGGAGAAAATAGTTAACATCATTATGACCGATGCTGCCAAACAACTCGATATTGTGGTAGTAACCGGAAGTAAATATGAAAAGAAGTTGGGCGAAGAGGTGTCTTCAATGGAAGTATTGAAAGGCCAAAACTTAACACAGAGTTCACAAACCGTGAATGAAGCCATGAACAAAGTTCCCGGTGTGAACATGTTGGGTAAAACCATTTCTATTCGCGGGGGAAGTGGATTTGCTGATGCTACCAGTAACCGCGTAATGGCGTTGCTGGATGAAATGCCTCTGATTAGTCCGGAAAATGGTGGAATCCGTTGGGCAACGCTTCCGGTTGAAGCCATCGAACAAATTGAATTGGTTAAAGGTGCCTCATCGGCGGCTTACGGATCATCGGCGCTCATTGGCTCGCTGAACATCCGCACCATTAACCCGAAAAAGGATGAACCTTTCAATAAAATTTACACCAATGTAGGTGCCTATGCGCCTTATCAAAATCCGGAATGGACCTGGTTCTACAAGCGTTTCAAAAGTGGTGTAAAAATACCACCTGTTTTTGGAGGAGTAGCGTATGTACATGCCCGCAAATACGGCGATGTGGATGTGGTGTTCAATGGTGCGTATCAGGGTAATCAGGGGTATGCCTACAAACTGCGCAGCGAAAATGCGCGAGCCTTCCTGAAACTAAAGTACACACCACATAAGTTCGATCGGCTCACGGTAGGCGTGAACGCCAATTTCGCTTATGAAAAGTACGACGATTTCTTTTTATACCAGAACTACCATGCTGATACGTTGCCTTCATATCTGCAAATTCCGGGCTATCGCTCAGGGGATAGTTTATTATTGTTTGCCACTCACATTAAGGATAGCACCGATTTTACTAAATCCTATAGTGTGAATGTGGATCCTTATATCAACTTCTTTGATAAAAAAGATGGAAAGCATAGTTTGAAAGTTAGGTTCTATCATGTTACCAGCAACGGCACTTCGGGCGATACCAGTAAGTCGAACCAAATTTATGCCGAATACAGTTATAATCGCCGTTTCCGCGACCTGGACATGAATGTTTCCACAGGTATATCAGGCTACTATACCAAGGTGAACAGCGTAACTTTTCATAACCGGATGGCTGCCAATGTTGGCGCCTACATCCAAGTGGAAAAGCGCTTTTTCAAGCGATTGATCATCACTGCCGGCGTGCGTTTAGATTATTTCAAACTAGATACTACAGCCTCACGCAACGAACTCGACTTTATTAATTGGGTGGGCCGCCGCGACAGCGCGCATTTGATCACAGCGCCGGTGAAACCATTATTCCGCATAGGCATCAATTATCAGCCGTTAGAAGGAACTTATATCCGCGCTTCGTTCGGTCAGGGATACCGTTATCCTGCCATCGCAGAGAAGTTTGTGCAAACACCAAGAAGCGGCGCGTATGCCGTACCGAACTTCGGGTTGAAACCGGAAAGCGGCTGGAGCGCTGAATTAGGGATCAAGCAAGGCGTGAAAGTGAGCCGTTGGGTGTTTTATGCCGATCTGGTTGGTTATATCAACCGTTACCGAAATATGATTGAGTTTTTGAGCCTTACCGGTCCTTCACCGGTTCCGATTCCTAAGGAATATGAATTTGCCATCAAGGCGCAGGCTAAAAATTATACCAAAGCACAAATCTGGGGAGTAGAGGTTTCTGCCATTGGTACAGGTAGCATTTTTGGTGTGCCGTTGAACTTTTTGGTGGGCTACACTTATATGAACCCTCGCAATCTGAATCCGGATCCAAAAGATTCTACTTCAAAATACCTGAACTTTAGGGTAGAACATGCTGCTAAGGCCGATATTCAAACGGTGTACAAAGGCGTGATTATCGGATTTACGGCAACCATTACCGGACCTATGCGCCGTATTGATCCCAACTATAACCTAACCGGCGTGTACAATTGGCGGAAAGAGCATGAAGGTAAAACCGATGTGGTGCTGGATGCGCGTTTGGGATATAACTATAAGGACATCTTTACCGGAACCTTTATCGTGAAAAATTTCACCAACCACGCTTATACATTGCGTCCGGGTTTTGTTGAACCTCCGGTAAACTTTACGCTGCAGCTTACTTATCACTGGGGGCAAATTTTTGGGAAAAAGAAGAAGGACGCCTAAATGCAACTTCATTTCCGCCAAAATGGAACGGGTTTTCCGCTGATAATTTTGCACGGATTGATGGGCTCGCTTGACAATTGGCAACAATTCTCAAAGCAAATGGGAGCTATGTTCTCGGTGTTTAGTGTTGATCAGCGCAATCACGGGCGTTCACCCTGGAGCAACGAATTTAACTACCGAATACTGTGTGAGGATATTCATGAGTTCTTCATGGCGCATCAAATTAGTAAGGCACATATATTGGGCCACTCGATGGGCGGAAAGGTGGCCATGCAATTTGCAATCAACTACCCAAAGCTTGTAGATAAATTAGTAGTGGTGGATGTGGCGCCGGTAGCCTATCCCGATCGGCATTCCCGAATTTTTGAAGCGCTGCTAGCCGTGCCAATTACTGAAATTTCTTCACGTGCCGATGCTGAAGGCATTATTCGCCGGTTCCTGCACGACGAGGGAACCATTCAGTTTCTCATGAAGGGGCTTTACCGAACTGATGAGCAACAATTCGCGTGGCGCTTTAATTTGAACGTTTTGAAGGAAAAGTATGATCAGGTAGCAGCCGGAATTTCGGGTAACGGAAACTTTCCCGGAAGAACATTGTTTGTAAACGGCGGCAACAGTGATTATGTATTGCCGGAGTATGCTGCAGTAATCGAAAAGTATTTTCCATTATATGAGGTAACTACTATACCCGGGGCCGGACATTGGGTTCATGCTGAACAGCCTCGGTTGTTTTATGATGCAGTAAGGAATTTTTTAGAAAGTTAACTTCAAAAAAATTGCTACTTCGCAAGGTGTTACCTCACATACGGTTAAATCCCATTAGTTATGAAACGAATTCTGAGTTTAATTATTATCGCTTTAACTATGCAAAACAGTCAGGCGCAAGCCGTTATTGGTCACCAGGCACCAATTGTAGATCCATATAATGTGAAAGAATTCACACTGAAAAACGGACTGAAAGTGTTCATCAGCGTGAATCGGCAGCAACCTCGCATTCAAACCATGATTGCCGTGAAAGCGGGCTCCAAGTTCGATCCGGCAACTACCACCGGCTTGGCGCACTATCTGGAACATATGATGTTCAAAGGTACTTCGCATTACGGAACTGTAAATTGGGAGCGTGAAAAAGTATTGCTGGACCGTATCAGTGATTTGTATGAGAAACATTTAAAAGAAACGAATCCTGAATTGAAAAAAGAACTGTATGCCGAAATTGACAAACTGAGCTTCGAAGCTTCAAAACTTGCCATTCCCAGCGAGTACGACAAAATGGTGGGTAGCATTGGCGCATCCGGCACGAACGCTTTTACCAGCAACGACATGACAGTGTATGTAAATGATATTCCTTCGAATGTGGTTGACAAATGGGCGAAACTGGAAGCCGAGCGGTTTAGTACGTTAGTGCTGCGGTTGTTTCATACCGAGTTGGAAACGGTGTACGAGGAGTTCAATCGCAATCAGGACGATGATATCCGGTGGAGCAGTTTTGCTGTGGACAGCCTGTTAATGCCCAACCATCCGTATGGAACGCAAACAACCATCGGTCTTGGCGAGCACCTGAAAAACCCGAGCATGGTAAATATTCACCGCTACTTTGACACCTACTATCGTCCGAATAATGTTGCGGTGATTCTGGTGGGCGATGTAGATGAAAAAACGGCATTGGCTGCTCTCGAAAATACTTTTGGTAATTGGCAAGGTCGCGAAGTGCCGAAGTTTGTGATGGCTCCGCCGGTTCCGATCACTGAAGTAAAAACGGCTGAAGTGAAAGGCCCTACTAAAGAGCATGTTTACATCGGCTTTCGTTTTGCCGGCGCAGGCACACACGATGCACTGATGGCGCGCATGATCGATATGGTACTTTCCAATGGCGCGGCTGGCTTAATTGATATGAACATCATGCAAAAGCAAAAGGCCTTGGCGGCCAGTTCTTATGTGAATGATCTTCGCGATTACAGCATTTTTAAATTATATGGCGAGCCAAAGGCAGGTCAAACCCTGGAAGAGGTGAAGGACTTGCTGCTACAGCAAGTAGAAGCGGTGAAACGAGGTGAATTTGATGAAAATGTGCTGAGCGCGGTAATCACCAATATGCGTTTGCAGCAAATGTTGAATCGTGAAAAGAATAGTGCTGTGGCGGGTGAAATTATGTCGGCATTTGTAAAAGACATTCCATGGTTGAAAGAGGCGAATGAAATTGAAGAAATGGCTAAGATCACCAAGGCCGAACTGGTTCAATTTGCCAACGATAATTTCAAACAAAATTATGCGGTTTGTTATAAGCGTTCCGGTGCGCCAAACCGTCATAAAGTAGATAAGCCAAAGATTACACCAGTGGTTTTGAACAAAGATTCGATATCGGAATTCAAAAAGAATTTTGACGCTATTGCAACTACATCTATAAGCCCAAAGTTTCTGGATTTTAATAAGGACATTGAACATGGCACATTAAACACCGGAACAGCCATTCATCTTGTAAAGAATACTGTGAATAGGACGTTTTCGCTTACCTATTCCTATAATACAGGTAGCGACTACGACAAAGAACTTGCTGTGGCTGCCGAATATGCCGCATTGCTGGGAACCGATAAGCTATCGCTAAGCGAACTCAAAAAGGAGTTCTTTGCCATGGGTTTGTCCTACAGCATTAGTGTGGATCGCGATCGTATCAAAGTGAATTTACGTGGCCTGGAAGCCAACATGGACAAAGGGATGCAGTTGCTACACGATATGCTCCAAAATCTTAAAGCAGATGATCAGGTTTATGCTGCCTATGTGGGAGACCTGTTGAAACGCCGGGCAAATGCGAAATTGAACAAAGGTGTAATTCTGCAGCGCGCTCTGATGAATTATGCTAAATACGGGCCTGAAAATCCGTTTACCAATATTTTAACTGAAGAACAATTAAAGGCGGAAAAACCGGAAACCCTTCTGGCGAAATTGAAACAATCGCTTACCACGCCCGATGAAATCTTTTCTTACGGAACATATGATTTGAAAGCTATTCAGCAGCGATGTGGTAACTATTTTACTGCTAAAGTTGCAGCCAAACAGCAGTTGCCTGCCTTTACTGAAAAGGAAATCGCGAAACCGGTGGTTTACTTCTGTAATTATGATATGAAACAGGCCGAAGTGGTAATGATGGCACGCGATGGAAAGTTCAATCGCGATCTTTTGCCCATGCTTACGCTTTACAACGATTATTACGGCCAAGGGCTTAGCAGCATTCTGTTTCAGGAGGTGAGAGAAAAAATGGGACTGGCCTATGCGGTTAGCAGTTCTTATCAAATTCCTCCTACGGCGCTCGAATCACATTATCTGATAAATTATGTGGGAACTCAGGCTGATAAATTAAAAACTGCCCTGGAACAAATGGCAAATCTTCAAACCAATATGGTTACGGTGAACAAGCAGTTTGAAGGCGCCCGCACGTCTATCTCAAAAAACATTGAAAGTGATTGGCAGAATGGCGAAACACTTCTGGCCACGTATGAAAGGCAAAGAAAAAGAGGCATTAATGAGGACTTACGCCGCGAAATTTACAATAAAGTTAAAGTGGCCGGTTTAAACGATCTCAATTTATTCTTCACACAACATATTAAAGCAAAGCTATTTGCTTATCTGGTAATTGGTAAAAAAGAGAATATGGATTTCGAATTATTGAAATCGTTAGGTGAAGTAAAGGAATTATCGCTTCAGGAAGTTTTTGGCTATTAATTGGGAAGGGGTTAAAAAAGATAAAGGCCGGCTTTCACCGACCTTATCAACCACTAAAACGCCATGAATCTTTATGGTAATTTACCTGTATGCTATTCTTTGTATCTACAAATATGAAGTTTTTTATGAATTCTAAAAATGAATGTCGGCAAAATCAGAGAAAGTTGCGGTAGAAATCAACGTTTGTAAACGTTATAAAAGTTTTTCTCATAACTGCTGCTGAGTGGAAGCGCCGTTTCTCCAATGAAAATCACCTTATTCTTAATTTCTGAAATTTGATCAAGGGCCACAATGTAGCTGCGGTGAATGCGAACAAAATTAGCTGCAGATAATTTTTCCTGAACGGCTTTCATGGTTAATCGTGCCACAATTGGTTTTTTTAACCGGCTGTAAATCTTAATATAATCGTCCTGACTTTCAATAAATGATATTTCATTGCAGTTGATTTTAATTAATCCGTAATCAGCTTTAATAACTAAAAAAGAATTAGGCGCTTCAACCGGGCGTTTTAATTTTAGTAATTCGGCTGCCTTATTAACCGCCTGTAAAAATCGTTCGTAGGTAAAAGGTTTGAGCAGATAATCAACGGCGTTCAAATTGAAACTCTCTACGGCATATTCGCTATAGGCCGTTGTAAAAATCACGGCGTACTTGCCTTCCAGCTCTTTGTACAATTCAATACCTGAAATCGAAGGCATTCGAACATCCATAAACAACAGGTCGATTGACTGATCTTCCAAAAAATGCAAAGCTTCGCTAGGCCGGGTGAATTTGGCAATCAAATCAACCCCCGGCGTTTGACCGCAAAAATGTTCCAGCACTTTTAGTGCCGGTGGTTCATCGTCAATGGCGATACAGCGTATGGGATTCATCAGAGTTCTAATTTTAAGTGAACAGCAAATGTTTTCTTGCCGTTCTCGATTTTCAATTCGTGCTTTCCGGGGTAAAGTAACTCCAAACGATGGCGGGTATTTTCAATCCCTAAACCGCTTTTTTCTTCGTCCTTCAACGTAACCCGCACCTTGTTATTCTCCACGCGCATGGTAACATACTGGCTGCTGATTTGAATGCTAATTTTAATACGGGAATCTTCCTCGGCATTCACTCCATGTTTGAATGCATTTTCAACGAAAGGAATCAACATGATTGGCGCTATTTTCTTGCCCGCTGCATCACCATCTACAAAAAATGAAATGTTGACCGTATGGCTGAATCGGTATTGTTGCAATTCTACGTAACTTCTGATGTAACTGATCTCTTTGTAAAGTAAAACTCGATCCTGGGTAGATTCGCTAATCACGTAGCGCATCATCCACGAAAGTTTTACCAACGCAGTTGCCGTATCATCTGATTTTTCTATTGCAAGCGAATAAATGCTATTTAAAGTATTGAAAAGAAAATGAGGATTAACCTGACCGCGCAAATAGGAAAGTTCGGCATGCAGCTTTTGCTGTTGGGTGTGGCGCCATTCTGAGTTGATGCGCCAGAACATGGATGCGAAAAGCGCTGTGAGGAACACAAAAAGCTGGTTTACATCTGCAATATGAATTCCCGGTATAGCAGTGAGATCGCCTCTGATTGGAAGAAGAGCCTGCGGTAGCATCAATACCACTATGGCTGTGAAAGTGGCCACCGCCGCATATTGTAGCTTCTTGTTCTGAAAATAAAATGCAGGAATCAGCACGAAATAGTTGAGGTAGAAAAATGCCAGAATAATGACGAAAGCCGTGAGATCACGCCACACCAACATCCTTGAAAAAAGGGTAACCTGATTAAACCTGCCTGGCGCTACAAAAAACGGTATAGCCAGAAAGAGGACGCAGCCAGTAACATGAATGATCCATTTCGGAATTTTCATAACTGAAAAATAGAAACATTGTGGCCAATCACCCACAAAATCGGTAGGGTTAACCTTTTCATCGGTGTTGAAGAAGCGCGGCTTTTATCTTTCTTTGCACAAATTCGAATTATGCTTTTAAAAGGAAAAACGGCATTGATCACAGGAGGTTCCCGCGGCATCGGCGAAGCGATGGTGCGGCTGTTTGCCGAAAACGGAGCACATGTGGCTTTTACTTACCTGAGCAGCGCCGCCAGGGCCGAGTCTTTGGCCGCCGAATTGACTACTGCTGAAGTTACCGTTAAGGCCTATGGTTCAAACGCTGCCTCCTACAGCGCGGCTGAATCGCTGGCGAATACGGTGCTGAACGATTTTGGCAAAGTAGATATCCTTATCAATAATGCCGGTATTACCCGCGATAATCTCTTGCTCCGGCTTTCAGAAGAGCAGTTCGATGAAGTGATTAAAGCCAACCTCAATTCTGTTTTCAATCTTACCAAACATATTTCAAAGCATATGTTGCGCCAACGCAGTGGCAGCATCATCAACGTAACCTCTATTGTTGGCATGCGAGGCCAGGCCGGTCAAAGCAATTATGCTGCGTCAAAGGCCGGTATCATTGGTTTTACCAAGTCGATTGCCGAAGAATTTGGATCGAGAAATATTCGTTGTAATGCCATTTCTCCCGGATTCATTGAAACAGATATGACGCATGTGTTAAATGAAGAAACCCGAAAAAATTTTCTCAGCCAGATTCCGTTACAACGCATGGGCGCTGCCCGTGAAGTGGCCAATGCCGCTTTGTTTCTGGCTTCTGATCTTTCCCAATATATTACCGGTCAGGTATTAAGCGTTTGCGGTGGTATGAGCCGCTGATCGCTAAAATCAAAGGAGTAACTGTGCATTCTACATTTTCTTTTACATATCCATGGTACTGGTTTCCGGTTTGCGTACTGTTGGGGTTGCTCTATGCAGCGGCGCTTTATCGCAGCAAAAAATCGGGCCCTGATAATGACCTGCCGCCGGGTATTAACTACTTGCTGGCCACTTGCAGGGCCATTGTTGTAACAGTTTTAGCAGCATTGCTATTAGAACCCTTGCTTTCATGGCGCTATACCGAAACCAATAAGCCTGTGGTAGCATTGTTACAAGACAATAGCGAGTCGATTCGTTATCATCTTTCTTCGGCCGATTCAGCCGAGTATTTTAAAAAATGGAATGTATTAGCAGAAAAGTTGGCAGAAAAATATGAAGTAGTTCGTTTTGCAATTGGCAGTTCGGCCAAAATGCAGAATGAATTTCCGCTGAGCGATAAATCGACCAACATTTCTGATGCCATTGAAGAAATCAACGATCGCTATTACAATCAAAATCTGGGCGCCATAGTTTTGGCTTCCGACGGAATTTTTAATCAGGGTGTGAATCCGGTTTATCCGGCCGCTCAGGCGCCCTATGCCATCTACACCATTGCTTTGGGCGACACTACCATTCCCAACGACATTCGCATCAGCAATGTGCTGCATAACAAGATAGCCTACCTTAACGATCAGTTCTCGGTTCGGGTGGAATTAGAAGCCACCCATCTTGCAGGCAAATCGGCTGTGGTTTCAATCGCATCAATCGTAGATGGAAAGGCAGTTGTGGAAAGCACAAAACCTGTAAACATCAACAGCAACGCCTACTTTCAGGTTACTGATTTTATTCTGCCTGCAAAAAAAGTGGGTATTTCGAGATACAGAATTGAAGTGTCGCAAGTTCCCGGCGAATCTACTTTTCGAAACAATGCAAGAGATATTTTTGTAGAAGTGTTAGATGGCCGTCAAAAGATAGCGCTTATTGCCAATAGCCCACATCCCGATATTACGGCTTTGAAACAAACCATCACTTCCAACAAAAATTATCAGTTAGATGTTTTTTATGCAGCCGAGTTCAACGCCAAATTGAATGATTACAATTTGGTAATCATGCACCAACTGCCTTCTGGTTCCAATAAAATCCCTGCAATTGTTCAGCAATGCAACGATCTGAAAAAGCCCATGTTGTGGATCATCGGATCTCAAACTGATTTTAACGCCTTGCTACAAATGCAGCAAACCGTTTCGGGCAGCGTAAGCCCCGGAAGGTTCAATGATGTTACGGCCAAATTCAACTCTGGCTTTAGCGCATTTACGCTTTCCGATCCTACCCAAAATGCCTTGATGCATTGGCCGCCGCTCCAGAATTTTTTTGGCGATTATCAATCTAATCCTGCCGCTCAGGTGTTGTTCCGGCAAAAGATCAATAATGTAGAAACCGACTATCCCCTGATTGCGGTAAATGATAATGGAGGGAAACGTGAGGGCGTAATTTGTGGCGAAGGATTATGGCGTTGGCGTTTGTACAGTTTTGAGCAGAACAAAAACCATGAGGCCTTCAACGAATTGTTCAACAAATTGATTCAGTTTCTTGCGGTGAAAGGCGATAAACGTCCGTTTAGAATAAACCTTCCGAAGAATATTTTTTCCGATAATGAGAATATCACTTTCGATGCGCAATTGTACAATTCGAATTTTGAAATGGTGAATACTCCAGACGTAGATTTGAAACTGTTCAGCGAGGAGGGCAAAGAATACCCTTTTAAAATGAACAAAACCGAAAATTATTACACCCTCAATGCCGGATTTTTACCCGTGGGGAACTACAGTTATAGCGCCACTACTAAACTGGGCAATAACACTTATAAAGCCGACGGCAAATTCAGCATTGCACCGTTGCAACTGGAAGAACTGCGCACCGTGGCAGATCATCAATTGTTGTTCCAGCTTGCTGATCAGCACCATGGCGTAATGTATAACCCTGCCAATTTCGAAAAGTTGGCTGATGAATTGCTTTCTAAAAACAAACTAAAACCGATTCTTTTCGATTCGTTTCAAACTAACGCTGCCATTAACCTGAAGTGGATTTTCTTTTTGTTACTCTCGTTGCTTTCAATGGAATGGTTAGTGCGTAAATATTTGGGCGGATACTAATGCTTCCTGTCGATTTTATAAACGGCATGCGCAAGGCTTTTCCTGAAGATGTGGAAGCCTTACTCGCAGCTTTGGAATATGTACCTGCGGTTAGTATTCGTTACAATCCACGCTTTTCGGGCACTGGAATATTTGAAACAGAATCAGAAGTGCCGTGGTGTAGCAACGCTATATTCTTGAAGGAACGCCCTTCCTTCACTCTTGATCCGGCATTTCATGCCGGCGCGTACTACGTACAAGAAAGCTCTTCCATGTTTCTGGAACAATTGTGGAAGCAACATGTTCCTGCAAATAAACCGTTACAGGTTTTAGACCTGTGTGCAGCACCGGGAGGGAAAAGTACACATCTGTTATCGTTGATGGGTAACCACTCTATATTAGTTGCCAATGAGCCGGTAGCAAACCGCAATACCGTACTGCGTCAGAATCTTGCCAAATGGGGCATGGTTAATCACATTGTTACCCAAAACGAACCTGAAGACTTTTTAAAGGCCGGCAGCGTGTTCGATGTGGTATTAATTGATGCGCCTTGCAGTGGTGAAGGCATGTTCAGAAAAGATAAGAACGCCAGAAAGGAATGGAGTTTGCGAAACGTTGAAGTATGCGAAGTACGTCAATCAAAAATTCTGGAAAACGCAAGAAGGCTACTTAAGCCGGGTGGTTTGCTGATTTACAGCACCTGCACCTTCGAAGATGTGGAGAATGATTTGCAGGTAGAACGCCTTCAATCGGAATTTGATTGTTTACGATTATCAAACGAAAGTGTTTTTCCGGAAATTTTACGAACAAGGTGGGGTTACGCCTTTCTACCACATCGTGTGAAAGGCGAAGGATTTTATATTTCCTGTTGGAAGAAAAGACAAGGTGTGGAAAGCCCATTACTAACTTCCAGAACGCCGGTGAAAATGGCTTCCTTCGAAAAATTAACGCCAATGGTTTCGGCGCCGGAAATGGTAGCCCTGGAAGTACATGATAGCTGGCGAGTGTTTCCAAAGGAACATCTGGGATTGCTTCATCATCTTCGTGAGCATTTGTTCATCAAAAAAGCCGGAGCTGCAGCGGGCGCTTTTAAAGGACTTGATTTTATACCCGACCATGAGTTGGCGTTAACCGATTTGGTTTCCTCAGCAGTTCCCCGAATAGAAGTATCAGAAACAACAGCACTTCAGTTTTTAAAAGGAAATGCCATTTCTGTTTCTGCTGAAAATAAAGGTTGGTCGATTATCACTTTTCGGAATTTGCAATTGGGCTGGGTGAAAGTATTGCCCAATCGCGTCAATAATTATTATCCTAAGAATTGGCGCATCCTGATGGATGTTGCTTGAACCAGATTTTTCCAATTTCTTACTAAATCGGCACAAGCGATGCTTTCCAGCACATATTTGTGCATAAATAAAACATCATGAAAAAAATGCTGATCGCAGTTACGGCCTGCGCAATTGCCGTTGTATCGCTGAATTCCTGCAAGAAATCAGATACCACTACCAACACTCCATCAAACAACCCGCCTTCTGTAACGCCACCGGCTGATGCCAACGCAGCTTTCGCCGCGGTTCGCGTAAAAAGCACTCAAACGGTTGCCGGTATTACGGTGCCGATTGATGTAAACACGGCTGTAGCCTGGTTCGGGTCGGCTTCTACGCCGGTTGACGGAGGTAACGTTTCCTGCGAGGGAGTGGCGCTTTCGAAAATTAACGGTATGTACACCTTCCAGCCAACTGCTACAAACACCAGTATTGATCTTTCCAGTCCAATTTCCTGGGTGGTGTCCGGAAATGCGGCTAACAGCGTTCCATCCTTTTCAAAAGATGATAATCATTCTTTCCCATACGTTGATGACATTACCAATCCCGGAGATATCAATATCCACTCCAGCTTTACCTTATCGGCTACAAGCACGGTGACCTATTGCGATTCCGTAATTTTTGTTGTAGCAGGTCCTTCCGGCAATGTAAAAAAGATCAAGCCTGCCGGAACCAGTTCCTGCACCTTCACTCAGGCTGAAATGGAAACCGTTGGAACCGGATCGGGAATCGTTCAAATTGCCCCTTATCGCGTTTCTCTTGATAACACCATCGCCGCCGGTAAAAATTACTACTTCGTTCTGGAAACCTGCGCCAATCGCTTCGTAACCTTTAAGTAAAACTACCACTAATAGCAAAAGCCGCCCTTAGGCGGCTTTTTTTTTGTGATAAGGGCAGAGAAGCGGAAATTTTATCTTCGCCGCATGCAACAAATTCTCATTCTGGGCGCCGGCAAATCCAGTACGGCACTCATCGACTATCTGGTGGAATTGGCTCCTGCACAAAATTGGGAAGTTGTGGTGGCCGACGTTTCGTCAGATATTGCTTTTCAAAAAACCAAAGGCCGGTCGCATACCCGGGCAATTGCTTTTTCATTGAACAACCACGAAGAACGCAGCGCACTGATCTCGGCTGCCGATGTTGTGGTATCAATGCTTCCGGCCGCGTTGCATCTTTCTATTGCGGCCGACTGCCTGAAGTGGAACAAAAATCTGGTCACCCCCAGTTATATCGCTCCAGCTATGATGGAGATGGATCAGGCCGTAAGGGAACAAGGGTTGATTTTCATGAACGAAATGGGACTTGATCCGGGAATCGATCACATGAGTGCGCTTGAAATATTAGATCAGCTTCGCCAAGAAGGGGCAACTGTCACTTCTTATCGTTCGCATTGTGGTGGCTTAGTGGCATCGGCCTGTGATGATAATAGCTGGCATTATAAATTTTCATGGAATCCCCGAAACGTAGTGTTGGCGGGCCAGGGCGCGGGTGGTATGCATTGGCTCGAGAATGGCCGCTCATGCGAAATTTCCTACGAACAGTTATTCGAAACCTTGCGCACTATCGATCTTGGTTCAAAAGGTGTGTATGAAAGCTACCCCAACCGCGATTCGTTAAAGTATATCGATGCTTATGGCCTGAACGGGGTGAAAACCATGTACCGGGGAACATTGCGCGTTCCGCCTTTCTGCCGCGGCTGGCAGCAATTGGTAAAGGCTGGTCTCACTGATGCTAATCGTCCCTATCAGTTCCGGAGTGAAGAAAATTTTGAGGAAAGTTTGCGTCCTATGCTTCGGGAAATCGGAATATTTGATCCGTCGAATTTTCATTCGAACCGATCTGCAGCCGACGATCTTCAGGCGTTGTTAGAAAGCCGATGGGCCATGAAACCTAACGACCGCGATCTGGTGGTTATGGTACATGAGGTAGAATACACTAAAAACGGTCAGCAATATCAACTGCAATCTTCCTTGGTAATCGAAGGTCGCGACAATGTACACACCGCTATGGCACTTACAGTGGGGCTTCCGGTAGCCATAGTAGTGAAAATGATTCTTACGAAACAATTAACGGCTACCGGAGTTTTGATGCCGAATTTTAAAGAAGTTTATCAACCGGTTATGAAAGAATTGGCTGCATTGGGAATTTGTTTTGAGGAAAAAATAAATGTTTATGCAGCCTGAAAAACCGCAAGTGATTTATGGCAGAAAACCAATTCTGGATGCGCTGCTTGCCGGCCAGCGATTTGAAAAGTTGTTGATGCAAAAAGGTGCAGAAGGCGAGGAGTTGCAGCGAATCAAATCGGCCGCGGCTCAACAGCAACTTTCCGTACAATTTGTTCCAAAAGAAAAACTCGACTACATCACACGGCCTCATTCCCGTGGTAAAGAAGTGAATCATCAAGGCGTTTTCGGATTAGTGGCGTTAATCGATTATTGTTCGGTAGATGATCTTTTAAATTTGGCACAAAGTAAAGGAGAAGATCTTTTACTGGTGGCCCTGGATGGGGTAACGGATGTAAGGAATTTCGGGGCTATAGCACGTTCAGCCGAGTGCCTGGGTGCCCATGGTATGTTGCTGGCCGAAGACTTTAGTGCGCCGGTGAATGCTGAAGCGTTGAAAGCCTCTGCAGGAGCTTTAACGCGATTGGCTGTATGCCGTGAAAAAAGTCTTTCCTCTTCTATAAAATATTTGAAGGCGAATGGCATTCAGATTGTTGCTGCTGATATGCATGGCTCGGTTGCTGCCGAACAATACGAATGGAAACAACCGGTAGTGATTGTAATGGGCGCTGAAGGTTCAGGAGTTTCGCCTACTATTCGCAAATGGTGCGATGCTGCAGTACACATTCCCATGAAAGGAACCACCGAAAGTTTGAATGTAGGTGTTAGCGCGGCCATTATTTTGTATGAAGCATTACGTCAGCGTTCTAAATAAATATGACGAAACACACTTGGGTGAATATCGCCTTCCTTCTTGCCGTAGTAATGATGCTGATTTGCAGCGTAACCTGGTATTGGTGGGTGCTGATGTGCTTCTTCTACACCGCAGTTATTTTTCTTGGATCGTACTTCATACAACTCAATTTTTTCATTCATTCGTTCAACAAGTCTGCACTTAATGAAAAGAAGATAGCCTTAACTTTTGATGATGGTCCGAACGAAGCTACGCCTCAGCTATTAGACTTTCTCAAACAAGAAAATATTCCTGCCACGTTTTTTCTGATTGGCAAAAATATTGCCGGCAAGGAAGCGCTTCTCCAAAGAATGCTGAACGAGAATCACCTGATTGGCAACCACAGTTATGAGCACGGATTCTGGTTTTCAATGCAAAGCCCTTCAAAAGTAGTAGCAGAAATGAACGCCTGCAACCGTCAAATTCAGGCATTTACGGGCAAGCGCCCACTATTCTTTCGTCCGCCTTATGGTGTTACCAATCCCTGGGTGGCTTCTGGTATTTCTGAATGTAAAATGTACAGTATCGGCTGGAGTTTGCGCTCCTATGACACGGTGAGCAAATCACCGCAAGCGCTAGCCCGAAGCGTTATAAAAAAGCTTAAATCAGGCGATGTTTTACTGTTTCATGATGCCGCAACGCATACCATCCAAGCCCTTCCGGAAATTATCGCCTATCTTCGGCAACAACAAATTTCTGTGGTGCCGCTGAACGAGCTACTGCAACTGCAACCTTATGATTCGTAATTTTTTCTTTTTACTCTTTTCAATTTTAGTTATTGCATCGCAGGCGCAAACCTTTGCTGCAGTTAAAGATGAAGCCACGCTGCGCCAAAAAATCGCTGCATCGGCAAAGGCCACAAAAAGTATCAAGGCTGATTTCGTTCAGGAAAAAAATGTGAGCATGCTGGCTGAAAAGCTGATTTCTAAAGGCATTTTCGCTTTCCGTCAGAACAATCAGGTGCGCCTGGAATATCAACAGCCATTCCAATACCTGATGGTGATCAATAACGGAAAAATTACCATCCGTGATGAAGCAAAAACTACGGTGATGGACATGCACAAGAGCAAAATGTTTCAGCAGATCAACAATATTATTGTGCAATGCGTTCAAGGCAATGTGGTGAACAGTACTGATTTTAAAGTGCAGCTTTCGGAAAGCGCGAACCAAATAAAAATGGAAATGACCCCGCTGAATAAAAATCTGAAAGACTTTTTCAATTCTATTGTGGTGCTTCTTGAAAAGAAAGATTTTAGTGTAGCGAAAATGATAATGAACGAAAAGTCGGGCGACTTTACAACCATATTATTTAAAAATAAAGAACTGAATGCAACGCTTCCTGATAATTGGTTTGTGGTGGCTAAGTAGTGTTTTTCTAAGTGGTTGTGTTTCCACTTCGAAAATGAAATGGATGGATGGTTTTACCAATTGTCCGGCCATTTATCGGCCGGCTGTTACGGATGCCAATTATCGCGCTCAAATCGATTTCGGGAAACGTCATTTCTCAGGCTTGGTGCTTTTCAAAATAATTGATGAGAAATGCCATGTGTTTTTTCTAACCGAAACCGGAATGAAGTTTTTTGATTTTGAATATGGCAACGGAAACATAAAAACCGCCTATATTCTTCCGGCTCTTGATAAACGACCCATTGTCAATTTACTGCAACGAAGCTTTGAACCCCTGGTAGTTAGCCCTATTGAAAACCAAAAACGGCAGGAAATTCGCACTGAGAAAGCCGTGTCGTTCTTGTTTCCCGAATTTAAACCGGCACGGCGCTATACAGCAATTGAGAAGTGCGAAAAATTGACGGAGATTGTGGAGTCAGGGAAACGTTCTTATTTTCTTAGCTACGGAAATTCAACAGCTCCTCAACACATCAGCTTTCATCAAAAGCAATTTCATCTTCAATTTGATTTAAGCCGAATGGAAGACGCTACGCCTTAACCTGATATACGGCCTTCATTCTTGAAAAAATCATCGCCGGCTCATGCTGTGAAAAAATGGCGTTTATAGCGAAAGCTCCGTCTTCTTTCTTTTCGAAATTGATTTGAACGGCAATCTCGCGATCCGCAACAGGTTCCATGGGAGAAGGGAATTTTACTGATTGCACCCGCTGTACTTGCAACCTTTCACCTATTACGCTGCTGAATATTTCACCGGCCATTTGCATCTGGCAAACACCGGGAACTACCGGCCTTTCGGGAAAATGACCTTCAAATACAGCATGGTGAGGTTGTAAAGTAATGATGGCTTGAATAGATTGCTCTGTGCGTTGGGCGCTTTTTAATTTGTAAAAACCGGTAGTTGCCTTCATAGCATAAACATAAAAAAAAGAGGCTGTGCATTGCTGCATCAGCCTCTGAGGTCGGAAGCGGATTCGAACCGCTGTAGCAGCTTTTGCAGAGCTGAGCCTAGCCTCTCGGCCATCCGACCATTTAGTGCGCCAAAAATAGAAATATATGGCAGAGGTGAAACCTAAAAATTGAAAAATGTAATTTTTATGATGTTGTTCGTTTCCAAAATGCCAAACTGCGAATGGCAAATACCGCGCTGATCATCAAGTTGGCCCATAGAAAATGTTGTGGCATCCAACGCCCAAAAAGTGTCATTCCAAGAGCTGCTATTCCGGCTGCTAAAAGGTAATGGCGCAGAAACGGAAACTTTTTCCAAAACGGTAACATAAAAGCAACTGGCAAATGCGTAGGCCAGGCCCAAAGCAGGTTCAGGTTCCAGGCCGGAGTGGTGTGTTGTGTAAAGAACCACAGGGTGAAGAAGAGCGTTCCTAACAGGCCGGCAATTCCAAAAAGAACTGTATCAAATGCCACGAAATAGCGCCCTTGCTGAAATTCGAGCGCCGTAAGCAAAAAAGCCAATGCCAGCAAAATTCCGAAAACCATATTAGGCGTGCCTTCAAAACCACTGCCGTCGGGATTTTTAGCAGCATCTAAAATCAGGATTTTCTTTGCGGCCAGTGGTGCTCCGTTTATGGTGGCCTGAGCTACAGCCTGGCTTAAATAATCAGGTAAAAAACATTCCTGACGAGGCGTGGTGATCACATCTACCGGTAATCCGATCAATAAGTTCATTCCAAACTGATCCCATAAATGATGAGCAGAATAATCATTGATCAGGTCGCGAAACGATTTTACCGGAAAACCGTCGAAATGGCTCTGAAATCCTTTGCCACTGTACTTTTCAATCACATCCCGCACGCGCGTTGCACAGTTATCGTACAAAAAATCATATCGGTATTCGCAATGTTCCGGTAGGGCATTATTCGCTAAAAAAGCAAACATTCGTTGCTTGTCTTCATTCGCCAGTAATAATTCCTGTTCATAGATGTTCCGCTCTTCATAAATGTACTGACTCCTAAAATCCTGAAAGCGATCCACACTTACCATAAAAATCAAAATGCCTCGGCAGAAGTTTAAATAGAATCCGGGTTTGGTGAAATCAAAGGTGCCGTAGTTAAACACCACATCAAATCCCTGCCGGTAATCGGTTACGCGAATACCGGTGTGGCCAAAAATACTGTAAAGTTCATCCGATCCCGGCGAACACGTCAACAAACTGATGCGCGAAGAATCGGAAAGTTCAATGGCTTTGGCTGAAAAGCTAAACAGAATCAGAAAAAAGAGCAGCGCCTTCTTCATTTAAATCGCTTTCTCAAATTGCTGTAAGAAACGCAGGTCATTCTCAAAGAACAACCGAAGGTCATTGATCTGATATTTCAACATAGTAATCCGTTCTATGCCCATGCCAAAGGCAAAACCGCTGTACTTTTGCGAATCCATATTGCAGTTTTGAAGCACCTGAGGATCTACCATCCCACAACCACCAATTTCCACCCATCCGCTGTGCTTGCAAACGGCGCAGCCCGAACCTCCGCAAATGAAGCAACTGATGTCCATTTCTGCGCTGGGCTCCGTAAAAGGGAAAAATGAGGGACGAAAGCGAATTTCAGTGTCGCGCCCGAACATCTCTTGCGCAAAATAGTACATCGTTTGTTTCAAGTCGGCAAATGAAACCTGCTCATCAATGTACAACCCTTCCACCTGATGAAACGTACAATGCGCTCTTGCGCTGATAGTCTCATTTCTGTAAACACGGCCCGGCATCAATATCCTAAGCGGTGGCTGATGGGTTTCCATCATCCGGATTTGAACCGATGAGGTGTGCGTGCGCAACAACACATTTTTATCTTCCGAAATATAAAAGGTGTCCTGCATGTCGCGTGCCGGGTGATCTTTTGGTGTTCCTAAAGCAGTAAAGTTGTGCCAATCGTCTTCTACCTCCGGACCTTCCGCAACCGTAAATCCGATTCTTGAAAAAATTTGGATCATTTTATGGCGCACTATCGAAATCGGGTGGCGCGTTCCTGTGCAAAGCGAATAACCGGGAGCCGTAAGATCCGGCACCTCAGCAGCTTTGGTTCCTTTCGAACCAACATTATTTTTAAAGCTTTCGAATTTGGCTTCGGCTGTGGCTTTCAGCTCATTCATTAATTGGCCATATTCCTTTTTGCGCTCCTTTTCAATTTGACCCATGGCGCCAAACAAATCCTTTAACTCATTCTTAGTGCCAAGATATTGGATGCGAAACTGCTCCAGTTGCGCGGCATCGGCAGGAGCAGCCTGCCTGATTTTCTCCAATACGGCCTGCGCTTTATCAAATAACTCTTGCATGGCCGCAAATTAGCCAAAAGTTTGAAGTAGGGTAGCTAGGTGTGGTAAGTGTGGTGGGTGTGGTGGGTGTGGTGGGTGTGGTGGGTGTAGTGGGTGTAGTGGGTGTGGTAGCTCACAGCTCACGGCTCACGGCTCACTGCTCACTGCTCACGGCTCACTGCTCGCAGCTCGCAGCTTACAGCTACCAACTTTACTCTCATCCTTCCCCTTTGATTCTTCCCCAAATTTTTTATCTTCGCGCGCTATTTCGCCTTAGGCGATTTGAGTTCCGTAAAATTCAAAAGTTATACATGAAACTATCCAGTTTTAATTTTAATCTCCCTAAAGAACTGATTGCCTTACATCCAAGTCCGAACCGCGATGAAGCGCGTTTGATGGTGATCCACAAAAAAACAGGTAAAATAGAGCATAAAGTGTTCAAAGATTCGCTGAAGTATTTCGATGAAGGCGATGTGCTGATGCTCAATAACACCAAAGTGTTTCCGGCTCGTTTATATGGCACCAAGGAAAAGACAGGCGCTAAAATCGAAGTGTTCCTGCTTCGCGAATTGAATGCTAAATCATTCCTGTGGGATGTTTTGGTTGATCCGGCCCGCAAAATCCGCGTAGGCAATAAATTGTATTTCGGCGCTAACGATGAACTGATTGCCGAAGTGGTTGATAATACCACTTCGCGTGGCCGTACCATTCGTTTTTTATACGATGGCGATTACGATAAATTTAAGCGCATCCTCTACGGCATGGGCGAAACGCCGCTGCCAAAGGCCATTAAACGCCCGGTAGAGAAAGAAGATGAAGAACGCTACCAAACTATATTCGCACGCCATGAAGGCGCTGTGGCTGCGCCCACTGCCGGCCTTCACTTCAGCCGCGAATTGCTGAAACGTTTCGAAATCAAGGGAATCGAATTGGCAGAAGTAACACTACATACAGGTTTGGGTACGTTCCGCACTATCGATGTGGAAGATCTTTCCAAACACAAAACAGATGCGGAGTATATTGAAGTAGGTGAAAAACCTGCTAAAATCGTGAATGCCGCTAAAGACAATGGCAAGAAAATCTGTTCCGTAGGCACTACTACTATGCGCTGTGTAGAATCTTGCGTTTCAGCTCAAGGTTATCTTACACCTTATAAGGGATGGACCAACCTGTTCATCCATCCGCCTTACGATTTTGAAATCGCTAACGCTATGATCACCAACTTCCATATGCCAAAGTCAAGCCTTATGATTATGGCTGCTGCATTCGGCGGATATGACCTGATCATGAAAGCTTACGAAACCGCCGTAAAAGAAAAGTATCGCTTCTTTACTTATGGCGATGCCATGATGATCATCTAATGGCCGGTCAGGTTACGCCATATAACGACGAACGCGACAAAAAAACGCAGGTTGCCGAGATGTTCGACAACATAGCGCCTACTTACGATTTTTTAAATCATTTCCTTTCAGCCGGAATCGATAGATCCTGGCGAAAAAAGGCCATCGATTACATTGGCGAAATTCAACCGAAACAAATTCTTGACCTCGCTACCGGAACAGGCGATTTTGCGGTGGAAGCCTTACGCCTGCATCCAACTGAAGTGGTAGGTGGCGATATTTCGGAAGAAATGATGGCCGTGGGCCGAAAAAAATCGCAAAAGCTGCAAGCTACCAACGTGCTCCGTTTCCAATACACTGATTCGGAAAAAATGGATTTCCCCGACAATAAATTTGATGCGATCACCGTTGGATTTGGCGTGCGCAACTTCGAAAATCTTGAAAAGGGATTGAAGGAAATGTTCCGGGTGCTGAAACCGGGCGGAAGGGTGGCCATACTGGAAGTATCTCAACCATCTTCATTTCCCGTTAAACAACTGTACGCCATTTACTTTCACTTCGTGCTGCCTACTATCGGCCGGTTGTTTTCAAAAGATGTACGCGCATACACCTACCTGCCCGAATCCGTACAGGCTTTTCCCTCAGGTGAAAAATTTGTTGCTATTTTGGAAAAATCGGGATTTAAAAAATGCGGCTACCGTCCGCTCACATTTGGAATATGCGCGTTCTACACCTGCGAAAAATAGCAACACTCTTGCTGTTGCTGGCATTTTTAGTGCCGGCCCGGGCGCAATTCAATATTCATGAGTTGGGACGCAAACAAATCTATTTTGGTATCGCACTGGCAGCTAATGTGGCCGATTATAAAATTCAAAAAAAGCCCTTCGCGCCCGAAAACGATTCTATAAAAAGTTTTCGCCCCACCATGGGCGCGGGCTTTAATCTCGGCATCATTGCCAATTGGCAATTCCACCGCAATTTCGACCTTCGCCTCATTCCTTCCCTTATTTTTTCTGATCGTAGCATCGAATATACCACAGTGAACAAAAAACAAAGTGTGGTGAAACAAACCGTCAGTTCTATTTATCTCGACTTTCCGCTTCAACTTCGCTTTAAATCGGAACCTATAAAAGACTTTCGTGTGTATGTAATCGCCGGAATGCGGTACGATCTTGATTTGGCATCTAACAGCAACAGCCGCATAAAATCATTGCTAAAAGTGGGTAAGCATGATGTTTCAGCCGAATATGGCGTGGGCATGATGTTCTATTTCCCTTATTTCATTTTGTCGCCTGAATTCAAAATGAGCCATGGCATCATCAATATCAACACGCCCAACGAAAGCTATATTTATTCGCGCGTAATCGATAAACTTTATTCGCGCAGCTTTACTTTCACAATCAACCTCGAGGGGTAGTAAAATTCTAAAACTGCTTACTGGTAACTTTTTGGGCGCCCCCGGCTGTTGGGCCGTAGTTTTATTTCAAAAAATGAGTCATCGCCGGGGTCAGGCTGCTTCAGGGTACGCTTCGCTTCCGTGCGCAGTCGTTCCTCCTGCGCACCGCTCGCTAAAGCTCGCGCCTTCCGCATCCTTCGCGCATCAGAAGCCGTGCCAAGCCCAACACGCCATTAATGATGAAATCATCGCTTTCACTTTTCATTCAACCGGTTGATGAGCTGTATGGCTTCCTTGGCGGCTTTCACGTCATGCACTCTAAGAATTTTTGCGCCTCGCATCAAACTTACAGTGTTCAAAACGGTGGTGCCGTTCAAAGCTTCAGCACTGCTATTGCCAAGGGTTTTGGTAATCATGCCCTTTCTGGAAAGGCCAACCAATATCGGGCAATTGAGATTGTTGAAAAACTGCAAATCACGCAGTAGTTCAAAATTGTGAGCCAACGTTTTCCCGAATCCAAATCCGGGATCAATAATTACATCCTTGATCCCCGCCGCACGCGCTGCTGCAATACGTTCGGCCAGGTAACCATAAATTTCTGCAACAGCATTTTCATAATTCGGGTCGTTTTGCATAAACTCCGGTAACCCTTGCATATGCATCATCACCATCGGCGCCTTATATTGAGCCACAACGCCCAACATAGAACTATCATAAGTTCCGGCGCTGATATCATTAATAATATGCGCACCGGCTTCTAAAGCTGCTGCGGCAACCTTTGCATGTAAGGTATCAATTGAAAAAACTACTTCCTGAAAATTTTTGATCAGCAATTTTAAAACGGGAAGTAACCTTTGCAATTCTTCATCACTGGAAATAATGGAACTTCCCGGCCTTGAACTCATCGCACCAATATCAATGATAGCAGCTCCTTCATCCACCATTTTCCCGCATTGCAAAACGGCATCTGTTTCTGAAAAACTTTTTCCGCCATCATAAAAGGAGTCCGGCGTAATGTTCACTATGCCCATTACCACCGGCGTAGTTAAGTCTAGAAGTCTGCTCCGGCAATGCAGTAACATGTTAGCGCACTAAAGTGATACTTCCGTTTTTCGTTACCACCTTATCATCCAGATAAGTAAGTTTCAAAGTATAGGTGTACACTCCTGGCGAAAGTTGATTGCCCTTATAAATACCATCCCAGGCTACAGGCGCGCCATTGCTGTCGAACACCTTTTCGCCCCAACGATCAAACACTCGAAGTCCAAGTGTTTTGATGCCGCTTCCATAAACCGTGAACACATCATTGTTTCCATCGCCATTAGGGCTAAATGCATTGGGTATATAAAAAGGTTCGTTGTTCTCTACGAAAATGTTGACATCGGTGTAAGCAACACAACCGTTGTTGTAAACTATCGTCAATCGATAAGTGTTCTGGTGCTGATAAGGTGTTGCCACGGGATTTGGACAATCTGAGCAACTTAAACCCGATGCCGGAGTCCAGTTATAACTGGTGATGCTACTTGCCGGATAGGGTGAAAAACTGCTGTTAAGCGCCAAACTTTCACCCATTTGAATAGTGGAGTCATCCGGCATCACATCCACCACTCCCGGAAGAGCTTCCGGAACCAGCACATTAAATGTAGTATCGCAACCAAAACTGTCGATAATAGTTAGAGTATGAGTTCCTGCAGCCAAATCGAAGTAGTCTTGTTCGAACTGCGGAGCGCCATTGTCTAATACAAAACGGAACGGACCGTTGAAAAAGTTCTGTGGTTCGATTCGTATCATACCATCGGCATACGCTTTACCATAGCAACTAGTCGTATCCACTAAAACTTCAAATGAATTCACGGGAACAATTGGTACGCCGTAAACGATAGTGTCCACGCAACCAAATAAATCGCGTGTGATGATTTGATACACCCCACCCGCCAGGTTGGTAACCGGGCTCTGTACATTGGTTTGAACGGCTGTACCGGAAAGCAATAAAGTATAACTGAATGTAGGATTACCTCCGGATGTAGTAAGGGTCATGGTGCCGTCGTTGCTGTTAATGCAGCGTGGCCTTTCCGAAGTAGCTACGGTTAAGATTGGGGCAGGCTGGGTAACGGCCATAGTAGCTGTAGCCCGGCAACCATGAGCATCAGTCACAGTTACGGAATAATCGGCTGCAGGAAGTGCGTTGATGTCCTTGGTAGTTCCGCCATTGTTCCAGGCGTAGCTATATACAGGAGTACCACCAACCGGATAGGCCGATGCGGCGCCGGTGCTAGCGCCATTGCAGTGCACCTGATCAACTACTAACGAAACGGTTAAAGTATCCGGAACACTAATAGTGGCTTCACTGGTGGCCTGGCAGAAATGGTCATCGGTGGCAGTTACGGTATAGGTTCCGGCGGCTAGATTAGTTGCCGTGGTGGCCGTTTGTTGAGGCGAAGTGGACCATTGATAATTGATGACGCCTGAACCGCCTGATGAGCTCACTGTGGCGCTGCCATTGGCCAATCCGTAACAAGTTACATCGCTGGTATTGGTGATATACGCTAAAAATTCAGTAGGATTGAATAACTGAACATTCCCCGATACCGTACACAAACTATCATCTGAAACAGTTACGGAATAGCTGCCGGCCAATAAGTTAACGGCTGTAGCGGTGTTCTGACCAGGAACCGTATTCCACACATAGGTGTAATTGCCACTTCCGCCCGACGGATTTGCGGTGGCCGTTCCATCATTCTGATTGAAGCAAACCGGATTAATCCAGATAAGCGGAGGAAGCACCAGCGCCGTTGGTTCCACGATATTAATGTTTGCGGAAGTTGAACAACCATTCGCATCTGAAGCAGAAACGGAATAGCTACCGGCAATCAATCCTGAAGCCGTTGCAGTATTTTGAGCTGGAATGGTATTCCAAACATAGGTATAGCTACCCGACGGTGAAGCATCTACAGTAATTGTACCATCACTGCCGCCATTGCATCGGATATCTTTCTTATTCAATAACACAATATTCACGGCAACATTATTCACGGCGATGTTGTTGGTTGCTGTAGTAGTACACCCATGTGCATCCGTTACCGTTACACTAAGCGGTCCTGGCGCCAGGCCGTTTAAACTATCGGTATCACCTGCGCCCGACACATTCCAAACGTAATGATAAGGCGATGTTCCAATACCGGTTGTCACTTTTGCAGTTCCATTTAATGCGGTACAAATAGCCGGTGTTACCGCAATGCTGGCAATTGGATTAGGATCAACCACCACTTGTGCCGTATCGTTGGCCAAACAACCCTGATAGGTATAGGTAACACCATAGGTGGTGGAAATTGCCGGCGTTACTGAGATTTGTACCGTGCTACTTCCTTCTGACCAAAGATAAGTTCCTCCGGAAGGATTTCCGGCGGCTATCACGTTTACGGTTCCACCTTCACAAACTCTTACGTCGTTGGCAGTAACGCCGGGCAATGGCCGTATAGTAATCGTTCCTGCGGCATTGGCAGCACAACCATTGGCTGTGTACGTAACCGAATAAAAATGGTCGCCAATTGAGAGTCCGTCCACTGCAATGCTGTCTTGGGTGCCCCCCGTATTCCAAAGGAAAGTACCACCTGCCGGATTCCAGCCTGACGTTTGTAAGCCGGCGGTAGCGCCAAAGCAAAACGTATCATTGGCTATTAACACCACAGGAATTGGTTTTACTACAATTTGCGCCGTATCCACACAAGTGCCGTTGCCCCACTGGTATTTGTAGGTTCCTGGCGCTGAGAATCCTTGAATTACAGTACTCGCAAACACCGGATTAACGATGGTTGACGTTCCCGGATTTCCGGCAACGGCCGACCATGAACCAGTTCCGGTTGCCGCCATGGTAGCCGGCTCATAAACACATACGCTTTGGTCGGCTCCGGCATCTGGCCGGAAAATGGTAAGGTTGTAGATTGCAGTATCAGGCCGGCAAGGCGCGCCATTAGGGTTGTTCGTTACAAATTTTAATTGTACGCTACCCGCTGCAATATCTGCCGCTCCGGCAGTATAACTAAAGCTGAAAGGACTGGCTGCTGCTGTAGAAGCTGCAAATGTTCCATCACCGGCAGTAAGTGCAGTAATTTGGGTAGTTAATCCGGTAAATGTTCCGGAAATAGTTTGTGCTTGTCCACGGCAAACACTTCCGGATGTGGTATTCAGCACCACATCAGGTTGCGCTGAACAACAGAAATTTCCAACACTAATGTACGCCGTATCCAGGCAGCCGTTCGACGACCACTGCATACCGTAAATTACACCGGCACCACCATTACTGAAATTGTTCACCACAGTAGTTGGAGAATTGGGCGTTACAATGTTCATCGTGCCTACATTGCTGGCTAACGGGGTCCATGTTCCGCTGCCGGTAGCGCTCATTGTTGCCTGATCGGTTTGATAACAAACCACGGTTTTATTTCCTCCCGGATCGGCGTGATTCACGGTAAGGGCAAATGTTCTGCTCTTGGCCACACATGGCGCGCCTTGTGGATTGTCAGTTGTAATAGTTATAGTGGCGGAACCGGTGGCACGGTCTAAAGCTCCGGGTGTATAAACTAAACTGAATGGGCTACTGTTGGCGGTGGTGCTGCTAAAGGTGCCATCTCCCGTACTACTTGCTGTAACCTGAGTGGCCGAACCACCGAAGGTTCCTGAAATGGTTTGGGTTTGACGGTTACAGATGGTAGCAGCCGCTGAACTGAGCGATAAAGTAGGCTGATTGGGGCAACCACAACTGCTTCCTACGGTAATCACTACCGTATCGGTACATCCGTTAACGTTCCATTCATAGCGATAGGTTCCCGGTGCACTAAAGGTTCCAATTGTAGTAGTTGGCGAAGAAGGATTGGCGATCACTGAAGTGCCTGCATTTCCACTAAGCGCAGTCCAGGTTCCACTTCCCACGGCAGCCATAGTAGCATCATCGCTGGAATAGCAATTCACGGTTTCGTCTATGCCGGCATTAGGCTTTGGATTTACAATGATTTGACCTTTGGCCGAATCGGTACAACCGTTATTAGTATAAACCAAAGTATAGGTTTGCGTGGCTGCAGGAGTGTACTTTGCTGTATCGCCTGATCCCCCGGCATTCGACCAAAAATAGGTTCCATTGGTGGGGTTAACTACACTATGCAGCGTGGCGGTTTGTCCGGCACAGATAGTTACGGTATCCACATGAACATGCGGATTGCTGTCAATGGTAATTACTTTTGTGGCAATCAAATCACAGCCGGTAGCTGTATGCATAGTAAGGGTTGCTATATAATTCCCCGGATTGTTATAAGTTTTATTTAGCGGGAAAACGGCATTGGTTACAACGGCTGAACCATCACCATAACTGAAATCATAGCTGGTGCCACCGGCACTGGCATTGGTAAAGGTTACGGTACCTCCCGATCCGCAAAATTGGGTAGGCGTAGCATTAAGCAACGCATAAGGCATTTGAAAAGTGCTGCCGTTCCAGTTAAAATCCCAACCAGATTGATTGTTGTCGTAGTTATTGATGAAAATTGCATAGGTGTGATTGGCCACCGTGGTTAAACTAGGGCAATACTCCCGTGAAGCCAAAAAGCTTAAGGCACTGGTGGGGCATGTAGTAGAAGACGTTGGTTGCATGCCAATTGCTGCCGACACGGATCCGGCATAGTTGAAATTGCAACGGGTAGGAGTGAGTGTTTGAGATGGACAACCGCCCGTAGCAGTAAGGTCATAAAGCGCCCAATCTAATTCGGTGTTTGACGAAGTAGGGGTTACTTGCCAGGCCAGCGTACCGGCAGTAGCTGCAGTAAAGGTGTACCATATCGATGAGGCGGCAGGATCGGTAAAGCATGGAGGAGTAAAACTTGCAGATCCCGTTGGCGTATTGGCAAGTGAAAAAGGATTTAGGTCGCAAATACCGGTTGCTGTGGCGCATGTGCCTCCCGGAGGTGCAGGTGGATTGGAGCTGCTTACGCAAAGTGTAAATCCTCCAGCTGCAACAAACGAAGACACCTCAATGAAAAACTGAGTGCCAACAGGACCAACCTGTACTACTGTTGCCCGTCCGCCATTGGTTGCTGCAATATTGCAACTACTGGGAGCATAGGATGCCGTTGCACAACTGGTGCCGTAGCTAACACTAATACCAAGCTGCTGCGCTCCTCCGGCACCTGCAGTTGGTATGATGGTGATGCTGTCTAAGGTTCCTGTGGAAACAAAGCTGTACCACACATCGTTTGACCAGGTAGTTTGACCGCATAGAGCAGTGGTCCAGTTAGTTGCTGTAGCAGTGGCTGTACTTCCGTTAACGCAGGCCCGCCCGTTAGCTGCAAGGGTAATAGCTACAGCGCCGGTGCAATCGTCGTTCGATGGCTGAGCAATGGCCCCAAGCGATGCGCAAAGAATATAGAAACAAAAAACGATTTTTTTCATAGCGCAACTAAGGCTTAACTATTTTGATTGACGAAAACTGCGAAAGGTCTGTTACTTCAGTAACAAAGGGATGTGTAAATCCAGAATCCATTTTCTCTGCACTGTAAAGCACTACTTTCAAATGTGCTGAAAGATCAAGTAATACTGCTCCATGTTCAGGAAAATTGAGCCGGATTTGTTTGTCGAGATTATCAGGCAGTTCCACCTTGTTTTTACGCTCTTTCACCAAAATAAACTCGCATGCTGAACGCGAACGTTTTAAGGCGCGATAGGCAGGAGATGACATTTCACCAGTTAATGACCAATTTCCATCAGCATCTTTCAAAAGGGCAGGAGCTGACTGGCAAAATAGGGGGACGCTGAACAGAAGTGCCAGAAACAGCACCAACAGATTTCTCATTTCGATTGACCTTTATAATAGTTAGAGCGCTACAACTCCATAAGGTTGCACTATAGCGCCGGATTGTAAAACTTTATTGTTCTGCCAAATATACAAAACAACAAGTTATGAAATACAGTTGTTAATATTTATTCGCCGCTAAAAAAGGGTCGTTCATCTTCATTTTCTTCTTCCCAAATCGCATCAACCGGCTCACGGCCATATTTCCGCAATAAAAACGACAGCATCAGCCCGGTTATTGCACCCGATAAATGACTCTGCCACGAAATTCCTGCCTGCGGAATAAATCCTTCTATCATCCCGCCATAAAGTAATACCACGAAAATGGCCACAGTAATAGATAGCCGGTCTTTACGAAACAGCCCGGAACCGATCAAAAAGCCGGCAAGTCCATAAATGATACCGCTAATGCCAATGTGCGATGAAAATGCCGGCGCAAAAAGCCAGACCCCAAACCCGGAAAGTACATGAAGCATCAGCAGCACACCAAGGGCTATCCGGTCGTATGCATTGAGCAGCACAAATAAAAGCACTGCAAATGGCAGGGTGTTCGATGCCAAATGCCAGATATCACCATGTATAAAGGGTGCGGTGATAATTCCTCGTAATCCTTCTAATTGCCGGGGAAGTATGCCAAACCGGTAGAGGTTGACGTGGGCCGCCCAGGTTACAAAAAATACGATCCACAAAATTCCGGTAAGGCCCAGCGAAATGGCTACTGCGGTTAGTGGCCCGGGCCCTCTACGTTCTTCACTTTTATCCAGCATGCTGCTAAAGACGAAAATCTGAATTGTTTTATTGAATCGAAGTGTTTGATTTCAGAAATCTTCACGCAACGTTAATTTTTCCACAACTTCTCCTCAAACACTATTCCCCAATGCCTTTTTATATTTTCGCAGCGAATGGCTTATCTTGTTTCAGCTCGGAAGTATAGGCCCGCCAGTTTTAAGGACATGGTGGGGCAGGAGCACATTTCTTCAACCCTTCAAAACGCTATACGCACCGGACAACTGGCGCATTCCTTTCTTTTTTGTGGCCCCAGAGGCGTGGGAAAAACAACAGCGGCAAGGATACTGGCAAAAACAATTAATTGCGAAAATGTTACGGCCGAAACCGAAGCGTGTAATGTTTGTCCTTCCTGCGTGGCCTTCAATCAGAACAGTTCGTTCAATATTCATGAACTGGATGCCGCATCGAATAACTCTGTAGAAGATATCCGGCTTTTGGTTGATCAGGTTCGCTTCCCCCCGCAGTCAGGAAAGTTTAAGATCTATATTATTGATGAGGTGCACATGCTTAGTGCTGCCGCTTTCAATGCATTTCTGAAAACCCTGGAAGAACCTCCTTCTTATTGCAAATTTATTCTTGCTACTACCGAAAAACATAAGATTCTTCCTACCATACTTTCAAGATGCCAGATCTTCGATTTTCGAAGAATGAGCATTGAAACTGTGGTGAATCATTTGAAACACATTTGTGAACTAGAGCATATTGAAGCTGAAGAAGATGCCTTGCATATTATTGCTCAGAAGTGCGACGGCGGCATGCGCGATGCCCTAAGTATGTTTGATCGCCTCAGCAGTTTCTCGGGAGGTAAACTCACCTACGCTTCGGTACTCGAAAACCTGAATGTGCTCGATTATGATTACTTTTTCAAAGTGACCGATGCTTTGCTGGCTGAAGCGGTTCCCACTTTGATGCAATCGTTGGATGAAGTATTGCGCCGGGGTTTTGAAGGCGATGACTTTATCCTCGGATTGTGCAATCATTTCCGGCAGTTGATTTTCTGTAAAACACCCGAAACGGTTTCATTAATGGAAACCAGCGAGAATCTGAAAATGCGTTATGCGGCTCAGGCGGAATTGGCGCCGAACGATTTTTTGATCAACTGCCTGAGCATAGGTAATCAGTGCGACATTCAATACAAACAGTCGAAAAATAAACGACTTACGGTGGAACTAGCGCTTATTAAGATGTGCTACGTTAATGCAACTATTGAAGCTTCACAGGAAGCTTCAAAAAAAAAAGTAGTTGAGCCAGCAGCAATAGTGGTTAAAGAAGCGGAGAAAATGACCGCCGATACTTCAGTTGCGGTATCGCGACCGGTTAATGCACCGCCTCGGCCGGTTGCCGATAAAGATGCTGCGGTTAAGAAAGGTCCAAAACTTTTGTCGTTTGATCAGTTAAAGGATATTCACGATAAAAAAACTTCAGGCAACGATCAAAAGAACGCTGATGATTTGATTTCATTGTCTGATCGAATACGTCCTTTCGATCAGGAGAATATTTTAATGCTTTGGGAGGAATTCTCGCAAAATATAAAAGAAACCAAAGGCGGATTGTTCGCACTCATGCAATTGTTTCAGCCGGTGTTGGAAAGTAATACCATTTCCATACAGGTAAGCAGTATTACTCAAGAGCAGCAATTTCATGCTGTAAAAACGTCGTTGCTGAACTTTATTTATTCCAACACGGGAGTGCGCGCTGAACTTCAGGTTGGTGTGAATAAGACGGAAGTGAATTCCGGACCAAAATATTTCTCTCCTCAAGATAAAATGAAGCGGCTTATTGAGGTAAACCCGGCCATTCGCAAATTGGTGAAAGATTTGGGTTTGGATATTGACTACAATTGAATTTTGGCATCATATTTCCTGAATCTTGCTAAACATCGTATGAAGAAAATTGCACTGTTTTTCGTCTTTTTATTCGCTATTGCTTTACAGGCCAAAGATGGCCCTGCACATCCATCATGGACCAGGCATTCCAACATTTATGAATTGAACGTTCGCCAATACACGCGCGAAGGAAACTTGCAGGCTGCAACGGCGCATCTGGCTCGTTTGCATGCTATGGATGTTCAAATCGTTTGGCTGATGCCCATTTACCCAATTGGCGTGGTGAATCGTAAAGGAACGCTGGGAAGCTATTACAGCGTAAAAGATTACAGGGAAGTAAATCCTGAATTCGGTAATCTGGAAGACTTAAAGAAATTTGTGAACGAAGCGCATCGTTTGGGGATGAAGGTGATACTCGATTGGGTAGCCAACCATTCTGCCTTTGATAATGCACTTATTGTTGAACATCCTGATTGGTACAAGCATGATTCAACAGGAAAAATAATTCCCCCAGTGGCCGATTGGAATGATGTGGCGGCATTTGATTACAGCAATCGCGATTTACGAAACTATCAGATTGAAAGCATGCGCTATTGGATAACGGCGGCAGATGTAGATGGGTTCCGATGTGATGTAGCAATGATGGTGCCACTTGATTTTTGGAAAGAATGCCGAACCGAATTAGATCAAACAAAAAAGGTGTTTATGCTTGCCGAGGCGGAAGGCCCGGAATTTCATCGCAATGGTTTTGATATGACCTACGCCTGGGAGTGCTATCATTTGATGAATGCTATTGCCAAAGGCGAAAAAAAGGCGGTTGATTTAGACGTTTATCTGAAGAAGAATGCCACCGTTTATGAAAAGGATGATTACCGAATGAATTTTATTACTAACCATGATGAGAATAGCTGGAACGGCACAGAGGCCGAACGCCTGGGCGCCGCATCAAAGGCGATGATGGTTTTAGCAACTACCTTGCCCGGTATGCCGTTAATTTATAGCGGCCAGGAAGCTGCATTAGACCGGCGATTGAAATTTTTCGACAAAGATCCTATCGACTTTTCGAACCTTAAAGACGAAGGTTTCATTACGAAGTTATTGCAGCTAAAAAGTTCGGCTTCAGCTTTAGCAAATGGTGCAGATGGCGGCGAGTTGATTCGGATACCATCGCGAAAGCCCGGTATATTTATTTTTCTTCGTGTGAAAGGAAATAATAAGGTGCTTACCGTTTTGAATCTTTCCGGCGAACCGGCCAAAGATCTGGTAGAAGAAAAGCGGATGGCTGCCGATTACAAGGAACTTTTTTCAGGGGAAAAACTGAAAATGTTTGAAGGCTATAATTTTGATTTGAAACCGTGGGAATACCGCGTTTATTATACAAAGTAGTATGTTATTACGCTCCGAAAATCTGGTGAAACGCTACCGAACGCGAACTGTAGTAGATCGTGTAAGTGTGGAAGTGAAGCAGGGCGAAATTGTAGGATTGCTGGGGCCGAATGGCGCAGGCAAAACTACCTCATTCTATATGATTGTAGGATTGATTAAGCCGGATGAGGGCCATGTTTTTTTAGGTGAGCAGGAGATTACCGCATTGCCGATGTATAAAAGGGCAAAAGCCGGTGTGGGCTACCTGCCACAGGAGGCCTCCGTATTCCGGCAATTGAGTGTTGAAGATAATGTGATGGCCGTTTTGGAACTTACTGACCTTACGAAGGCGCAACAAAAAGAGCGGCTGGAATTACTACTGGCCGAATTTGGTTTGAACCGGGTAAGAAAAAGCATGGGGAATGTGTTGAGTGGCGGTGAAAGGCGCAGAACTGAAATTGCCCGCGCATTAGCTACCGATCCCAAATTTATACTGTTAGATGAGCCATTTGCGGGAATAGATCCGATTGCAGTGGAAGACATCCAGCGAATTGTAGAAAAATTGCGCGACCGTAATATTGGTGTGTTAATCACCGATCACAACGTTCAGGAAACGTTGTCTATTACCGATCGCGCTTATTTGTTATTTGAAGGCAAGATCCTCAAAGCCGGATCGGCGGAAGAGTTGGCTGCTGATGAACAAGTGCGGCGCGTTTATCTTGGTCAGAATTTCGAATTGCGAAGGAAAAAATGGTAAGCGATTGCGCTGATCAATATTTTTTTTCCAAACAGGCCCAAAACACCCGGCTATAAATTTTGGCTAACCGCGGTAGCGATAGGAGCGGAAAGCCCGCAAGGCCGCAGCGGAAAAAATTACGAATGAAAAATTACGAATTACGAGGTAGATTAAGATTGTATTTTGAAGACTAACCTCGATTTTCGTAATTCGTAATTTTGGAATTCGTAATTCCCCCAAAACGATTACACAGCAATGGTTTTACGGCTTTCCGCGGCCTGAGGACTTGCAGCGGATAGCGCGGCATCCGCCATAATTTACATATGCGTTTTCATCAACCATTTTGAGAAAATCGCTTCCCTAAAATTTAAAGTTCCAGGTAAGAGATGGAAGAATGGGGAATAAAGAGGCTTGTTTCAGCACTACGCGTTGATTATTCTTAGAAGCATCGCCGGTTACATCAACAAAAACAAAAAATGGATTTTGCCGGTTGTACACATTATAAATGGAGAAGTTAATGTCGGAATACAAATGATGTTTCCATTTTGGTTTTTCGGGGAAGGTGTAGGTAACGCTGAGATCGAGACGATGATAGGCAGGAAGGCGGTAACTGTTGCGCGGGCCGTAACGGAATTGGGCTGCGCCATTTACGAAATAGATTTCTGTTGGAAGCGTGGTGGTATTGCCTGAGGCGAAAACAAAAACGCCCGATACTTTCCATCGTTTGTTAATGTCGTACATCAACACCACATTCAAATCGTGCCTGCGGTCGTACTTAGCCGGAAAGCGCATTCCGTAATTGACATCATGAAAAATACGATTGGTCCAAGCCAGTGTGTAGCCCACCCAACCGGTAAATTTCCCTTTAGCTTTTTTGAAGAAAAACTCTGCCCCATAACTTCGTCCGGTTCCAAATCGATAAAAATCTTCTACGTCCTGAGCAATATTTCCGGCTGCTGAATCGCTGTATTCGATTTGGTTCCACATGTGTTTGTAGTAGCCTTCGATACTTGCTTCGAACATATCGTCCTTGAAATTTTGATACACGCCAATGCAGCCCTGCAATGCGGTTTGCGGCTTTACCACTTGCGAACTGGGCACCCAAAGATCAATAGGAAGGGTAGTGGTGGAGTTGGAAACGAGGTGGATATATTGTTTGGTTAAAGAAAGACCCGTCTTGATACTTGTTGACTTAGCCACTTTAAAGCGGAAGCTCAGGCGAGGCTCAAGTCCCCAATAGGTTTTGATTGGTTGATCGAGCGAGTATAATACGGTATCGGTAGCCTGACCGCTGGTGTTGAAGTTGACCTTTCGATAAGGGCCTGCAAGCGTGAACATAGATGCGCGAAGCCCGGCATTGATACGCAGCCAGGAGTTTACATCAAAATCGTCCAGTACATATAAAGCGGTTTCATGTGCGAACTTTGTGGCGCTGTTATTACCACCCAGCGTAGCATTACCTGCTGATCCCTGAGTGAGGTAAGGATCCATGATATGGTGATTGTACTGTACGCCAAACTTCATATTGTGGCCAATAGTTGGTGCAAAATCGAAATCGATCTTAGCTGAAATTTCCTGTACGCGCGAGTTGATATTGAAGTGAACGTCGCGGAAAGTACTATTGGCTTCAAATCGAAAATCGTTGTACATCACCATGGCGTTCATAAAAAGCCTATCGCCAAAAACGTGATTCCAGCGGCCGGTAAAAGTGCTGTTTCCCCAAGGGAAATCGAAGGCGAATGTGCCATTTTGATCTTTGAATTTGAAAACGTCACGGCCGAAGTAGCCGCTGAGGTACAGCCGGTCTTTATCAGAAAAAATATAATTGATTTTTGCGTTGATATCGTAGAAGTAGTAGGAGTTTCCGGCAAATTTTCCGCCTTGATAATTTTTCAGAAATGGTTTGGTGATTAAATCGATGTAGGTTCTACGGCCGCTCAAAACCAATGAACATTTGTTTTTAAAAATGGGACCCTGAACTGTGAGTCGTGATGCAATTAAACCCAATCCACCTTCTACGGTCCATTTTTTCAGGTTTCCTTCTTTCATCTTCACATCTACTACGCTCGATAAGCGGCCGCCGTAATTGGCCGGAATGGCTCCTTTTTCAATAGAAACTGATTTGATGGCATCTGAATTAAAAACGGAAAAGAAGCCGAAGAGGTGGCCGGTATTGTAAACGGTAGCTTCGTCTAAAAGCACCAGATTTTGGTCAGGTCCGCCACCTCGAACATAAAAGCCGGTGTTGCCTTCGCCGCCAGATTGAATGCCGGGTAACAGTTGCAAGGTTTTTAGAATATCAACTTCGCCCATCAGCACAGGAACACTTTTAATTACTTCCATAGAAATTTCCTGCCGGCCGATGCTTGAACTGGTTACATTGGCATCCTTTCGTTCGGCTGTAACGGTTACTTCTTTTGTTAGAATAGCTGATGAATTCAATTCCACATTCAGCCGGCTGTCAGCTTTAAGTTTTATGGGAATAAACTTGGTTTGAAATCCGACATAGGTAACTTTTAGGGTGTAATTTCCTTCCGGAAGATTCAAGGAATAAAAACCGTATTCATTGGTGGTAGCGCCTTTGCCCAATTCATTCACATAAACGATCGCCTGGATTAGGGTTTCTCCATTGGCTGAATCTTTGACATACCCGGAAACAGAGAATTTCTGTTGGCCTATGGCCTGTAAGCAAAAGCTTGAAACCAGCACTATCAGTAGAAGAAAACGCATTCCGGAAATTAAAGCGGTGAAAGTAGCATTTCAGGATGGACAAATCGCGCTTTTTCAGTGAGATAATTTACGCTATCGGATTTTTTTTTCGTATATTAGTGCAACCTTGTTTATGATGTTGCATCTTTCAAAAGAAAGATGCCCCGCTTGATTAATGAAGAAACCACTACTGCTGTTTTTAATGGTCTTGCTATTTGCATTTGCTCAGGCGCAGCCGGCAAATGATGACCCCTGTAATGCCATCCCGCTTACAATTTCCGGCACTTGCAATTTTACGCAGTACACCAATGCCTTTGCTACTGCATCTTCGGGAATTACTGCTCCAGGATGCGCTTCATATAGCGGAGCCGATGTGTGGTTTACGGTTACTGTTCCGGCCGGCGGTTCTATCACATTTGATTCGAAAGAAGGCGTGATTACCGACGGCGGTATGGCCGTGTACACGGCTACTGCATGTAATGGTACTTTCACCTTGGTATCCTGCAACGATGATGCGAGCGGTTCCGGCGGGCTGATGCCTAAAATTGCTCTTACAGGGCAAACTCCGGGTACCACTTTATACGTTAGGTTTTGGGAATACGGAAATGACAATAACGGGACATTTTATTTGTGTGCATCTGCCCCTACACCTGCCACAAATGACGAACCGTGTACCAGTGCTGCACTCCCGCTTACAGGAGGATGTGCTTCCAGTTTGTATTCCAATGTAGGGGCTACGGCTACTCCCGGGGTACCTGCTCCAGGGTGCGGTAGTTATAGCGGAGGGGATGTTTGGTTCAGTGTTGTAGTTCCTGCATCAGGAAATATCAATCTGGTAACCTCTGCTGGAACGCTAACCGACTGTGCTATGGCGGTTTATTCGGGAACATGCAGCGGATCGTTGACGTTGATTTCGTGTAACGATGATGCCAGCCTTTTCAATGATATGCCAAAATTATCGCTAACCGGACAAACACCGGGCGCAACGCTGTTTGTTCGGGTATGGGATTATGGTAACAATGATATTGGCACTTTTAATATTGGCGCCAGTGATCCTTCCGCAACCTCAACTGTAGGACTGTGTTCAAATTCGGAACCGTTCTGTACAGGTACCAATTATAATTTCCCTGCAAATGCCGATTGTACCGGTTCTGGTAGTGGTCCTCAAGGACAAACCGGTCCCGATTACCATTGCTTGCTTACCCAACCTAATCCCGTTTGGTATTATATGCAGATTGAAAATCCAGGGGATTTGCATATTACTTTAACTAATTCAAACAATATTGATGTTGATTTTTGTTTGTGGGGTCCATTCTCAAATATAAATACCGCCTGCGGGCAGTTAGCCACTGCGCCTTCACCGGATTGCAGTTATTCTACATCTGCAGTAGAATATATTGACGTTACAGGCGCCCAAACAGGTGAATACTATCTAATGGTAATCACTAATTTCGCTAATCAGCCCACCAATTTTATTTTTTCTCAAACCAGCGGAACGGCAAGCACTAACTGTCAGATCCTATGTAATATGACCGGCCTTACCGCTGTTCCTTCCACCTGTAATACATCCAATAATACGTATTCCGTTAGTGGTACTATCAATGTACAGTTCCCGCCCACGGTGGGCACGCTAACCATTTCTAGCTCCTGCGGTCAGAGTACCACTTTGACGGGTCCTTTTACAAATTCGATCAATTATACCCTTACCGGACTCACTGCCAATGGTGCCGCTTGTTCAGTTAAAGCGGTTTTTTCGGCTGATACGAACTGCAAGTTGATTGTTCCTTATACTGCACCTGCCGCCTGTTCCGCTACATGTTCTGCTACGGCTTCCAATACCGGTCCATATTGTGCCGGCCAAACTGTTTCTTTTGTTTCAAGTGCTTCTGGAACCAGTTATTCTTGGAGTGGGCCGGTAAGTTTAAGCGCAATTCAATCACCAACATTGGTGAATGCTACTGCCGCTATGAGTGGTACTTATACGGTTACTGTGACGTATTCCGGCGGATGTACCGCATCGGCCAGTACGAGTGTGTCGGTTACCGCAAAACCCAATGCCGGTCTCGATCAAACAGTTAGTTGCGGGGTTTTGCCTGGAGGTACAGCCACTATGACAGGGTCAGGAACCGGTACATGGACAGTTATGGCCGGCAATCCCGGAACAGCTACCATTACTACGCCTACTTCACCAACCACCACCATCACTAACTATTCGGCGGCTGGGACCTATAATTTCACATGGTCGAATGGCAGTTGCATTGATACCGCCCAAATTGTAGTAACTGCAAAACCCAATGCCGGAGTAGATCAAACGGTGAGTTGTGTAGTGTTGCCTGGAGGAAATGCGATAATGGCGGCTACAGGAACGGGTACTTGGACGGCTATGGCCGGAAACCCCGGAACGGCAACTATTACTACACCTACTACACCCACTACAACTATCACTTCGTATTCAGCGGCCGGTACTTACAATTTTATTTGGACGAACGGTGGTTGTAGCGATACAGCGAAAGTTGTGGTGACTGCAAAACCCAATGCCGGAGTTGATCAAACGGTGAGTTGCGTAGTACTACCGGGCGGAAGTGCAACCATGGCCGCCACAGGAACAGGAACATGGACTGCTATGGCCGGCAATCCCGGTACCGCTGTTATTACTACACCTACTTCACCCACTACAACTATCACTTCGTATTCTGCGGCCGGTACCTATAATTTTATTTGGACGAACGGTAGTTGCAGTGATACGGCGAAAGTTGTAGTAACAGCAAAGCCTAATGCCGGAATTGATCAAACGGTAAATTGTGTGGTGCTACCGGGCGGAAGTGCTACCATGGCAGCAACAGGAACAGGAACATGGACTGCTATGGCCGGCAATCCCGGAACCGCTACTATTAGTACACCTACATCTCCTACAACATCCATTACTAATTTTTCTGCTGCAGGAACCTATAATTTTGTTTGGACGAACGGTGGTTGTAGCGATACGGCACAAGTGGTAGTAACTGCCAAACCTAATGCCGGAATTGATCAAACGGTAAATTGTGTGGTGCTACCGGGCGGAAGTGCTACCATGGCGGCTACCGGAACAGGAACTTGGACTTCCATGAGTGGAAATCCCGGAACGGCTATTATTATTACACCTACATCTCCTACAACCTCCATTACTAATTTTTCTGCGGCCGGCACCTATTATTTTATTTGGACGAACGGTAGTTGCTCTGATACCGCCCAAATCATTGTAAATACAAAAGCCAACGCTGGGCCTGACCAATCTGTAAATTGCGTAGTGTTACCGGGCGGAAGTGCAACCATGGCAGCTACAGGAACAGGTACTTGGACGGCTATGGCCGGCAATCCTGGAACCGTTACTATTAATACACCTACTTCACCCACTACAACTATCACTTCGTATTCTGCTGCAGGAACCTATAATTTTATTTGGACGAACGGTGGTTGTAGCGATACAGCGAAAGTTGTGGTGACTGCAAAACCCAATGCGGGAGTTGATCAAACGGTAAATTGCGTAGTGCTACCGGGCGGAAGTGCTACCATGACAGCGACCGGAACGGGTACTTGGACTGCAATGTCTGGCAATCCCGGAACCGCTACTATTACTACACCTACTTCACCCACTACAACTATCACTTCGTATTCTGCGGCCGGTACCTATAATTTTATTTGGACGAACGGTAGTTGCTCTGATACCGCCCAAATCATTGTAAATACAAAAGCCAACGCGGGGCCTGACCAATCTGTAAATTGCGTAGTGCTACCGGGCGGAAGTGCTACCATGGCAGCTACAGGAACAGGTACTTGGACGGCTATGGCCGGCAATCCCGGTACCGCTGTTATTACTACACCTACTTCACCCACTACAACTATCACTTCGTATTCTGCGACCGGTACCTATAATTTTATTTGGACGAACGGTAGTTGCAGTGATACGGCGAAAGTTGTAGTAACAGCAAAGCCTAATGCCGGAATTGATCAAACGGTAAATTGTGTGGTGCTACCGGGCGGAAGTGCTACCATGGCAGCAACAGGAACAGGAACATGGACTGCTATGGCCGGCAATCCCGGAACAGCTACTATTAGTACACCTACATCTCCTACAACATCCATTACTAATTTTTCTGCTGCAGGAACCTATAATTTTGTTTGGACGAACGGTGGTTGTAGCGATACGGCACAAGTGGTAGTAACTGCCAAACCTAATGCCGGAATTGATCAAACGGTAAATTGTGTGGTGCTACCGGGCGGGAGTGCTACCATGGCGGCTACGGAACAGGAACTTGGACTTCCATGAGTGGAAATCCCGGAACGGCTATTATTATTACACCTACATCTCCTACAACCTCCATTACTAATTTTTCTGCGGCCGGCACCTATTATTTTATTTGGACGAACGGTAGTTGCTCTGATACCGCCCAAATCATTGTAAATACAAAAGCCAACGGCGAGCCTGACCAATCTGTAAATTGCGTAGTGTTACCGGGCGGAAGTGCAACCATGGCAGCTACAGGAACAGGTACTTGGACGGCTATGGCCGGCAATCCTGGAACCGTTACTATTAATACACCTACTTCACCCACTACAACTATCACTTCGTATTCTGCTGCAGGAACCTATAATTTTATTTGGACGAACGGTGGTTGTAGCGATACAGCGAAAGTTGTGGTGACTGCAAAACCCAATGCGGGAGTTGATCAAACGGTAAATTGCGTAGTGCTACCGGGCGGAATTGTACCATGACAGCGACCGGAACGGGTACTTGGACTGCAATGTCTGGCAATCCCGGAACCGCTACTATTACTACACCTACTTCACCCACTACAACTATCACTTCGTATTCTGCGGCCGGTACCTATAATTTTATTTGGACGAACGGTAGTTGCTCTGATACCGCCCAAATCATTGTAAATACAAAAGCCAACGCGGGGCCTGACCAATCTGTAAATTGCGTAGTGCTACCGGGCGGAAGTGCTACCATGGCAGCTACAGGAACAGGTACTTGGACGGCTATGGCCGGCAATCCCGGAACACCTACTATTAGTACACCTACATCTCCTACAACATCCATTACTAATTTTTCTGCTGCAGGAACGTATAATTTTATTTGGACGAACGGTGGTTGTAGCGATACGGCACAAGTGATAGTAACTGCCAAACCTAATGCCGGAATTGATCAAACGGTGAGTTGTGTAGTGCTTCCGGGCGGAAGTGCTACCATGGCAGCTACAGGAACAGGTACTTGGACGGCTATGGCCGGCAATCCTGGAACCGTTACTATTAATACACCTACTTCACCCACTACAACTATCACTTCGTATTCTGCTGCAGGAACCTATAATTTTATTTGGACGAATGGTGGTTGTAGCGATACAGCGAAAGTTGTGGTGACTGCAAAACCCAATGCCGGAGTTGATCAAACGGTAAATTGCGTAGTGTTACCGGGCGGAAGTGCTACCATGGCGGCTACCGGAACAGGAACATGGACTGCCATGAGTGGCAATCCCGGTTCCGCGACTATAACAGCAGCAACATCTCCTACAACTTCCATTACTAATTTTTCTGCGGCCGGTACTTACAATTTTATTTGGACGAACGGTAGTTGCTCTGATACCGCACAAGTGGTTGTAACTGCCAAGCCAAATGCGGGAGTTGATCAAACGGTAAGTTGTGTAGTGCTTCCGGGCGGAAGTGCTACCATGGCCGCCACAGGAGCAGGAACATGGACTGCAATGAGTGGAAACCCGGGTTCCGCAACTATAGCAACAGCAACATCTCCTACAACTTCCATTACTAATTTTTCTGCGGCCGGTACTTACAATTTTATTTGGACGAATGGTGGTTGTAGCGATACAGCGAAAGTTGTGGTGACTGCAAAACCCAATGCCGGAGTTGATCAAACGGTAAATTGCGTAGTGTTACCGGGCGGAAGTGCTACCATGGCGGCTACCGGAACAGGAACATGGACTGCCATGAGTGGAAATGCCGGTTCCGCAACTATAACAACAGCAACATCTCCTACAACTTCCATTACTAATTTTTCTGCTGCAGGAACGTATAATTTTATTTGGACGAACGGTAGTTGCTCTGATACCGCACAAGTGGTTGTAACTGCCAAGCCAAATGCGGGAGTTGATCAAACGGTAAGTTGTGTAGTGCTTCCGGGCGGAAGTGCTACCATGGCCGCCACAGGAGCAGGAACATGGACTGCAATGAGTGGAAACCCGGGTTCCGCAACTATAGCAACAGCAACATCTCCTACAACTTCCATTACTAATTTTTCTGCTGCAGGAACGTATAATTTTATTTGGATGAACGGTGGTTGTAGTGATACAGCATCGGTAATCATTACTTCTCAACCGGATGCAGGGAATGCGCAAAGTTCGCTTTGTCAGATTTTACCTGGTGGGAACGTAACGATGAATGGCAGTGGCAGCGGGGTCTGGAGCGCTATGGGAGGTAATCCGGGCACAGCCACTATTACAACATCCGCTTCCCCTACTACCTCTATACTGAACTTTAGTGCTGCCGGAACTTACTACTTCATTTATGCAAATGGTAGTTGCAGCGACACGGCCACAGTAACTGTAACGGCACAACCGGAAGCAGGAAGCGCGCAAAGTACACTTTGTCAAATGTTACCGGGAGGCAATGTTACCATGAACGGTAGTGGAAGTGGTGTTTGGAGTGCAGCAGGCGGAAATCCGGGAATTGCCACAATCAACTCCCCGGCATCGCCAACCACTTCTATAATTAATTTCAGTGTAGCAGGAACGTATCAATTTATTTATTCCAATGGAACTTGCCACGATACGGCTGTAGTTTTAGTATCTGCAAAACCCAATGCCGGAGTTGATCAAACGGTGAGTTGCGTAGTGCTACCGGGCGGAAGTGCAACCATGGCGGCAACTGGAACAGGTACTTGGACAGCTATGAGTGGAAATCCCGGTTCCGCGACTATAACAACAGCAACATCTCCTACAACTTCCATTACTAATTTTTCTGCGGCCGGTACTTACAATTTTATTTGGACGAATGGTGGTTGTAGCGATACAGCGAAAGTTGTGGTGACTGCAAAACCCAATGCCGGAGTTGATCAAACGGTAAATTGCGTAGTGTTACCGGGCGGAAGTGCTACCATGGCGGCTACCGGAACAGGAACATGGACTGCCATGAGTGGAAATGCCGGTTCCGCAACTATAACAACAGCAACATCTCCTACAACTTCCATTACTAATTTTTCTGCTGCGGGAACGTATAATTTTATTTGGACGAACGGTGGTTGCTCTGATACCGCACAAGTGGTTGTAACTGCCAAGCCAAATGCGGGAGTTGATCAAACGGTAAGTTGTGTAGTGCTTCCGGGCGGAAGTGCTACCATGGCCGCCACAGGAACAGGAACATGGACTGCTATGTCTGGCAATCCCGGAACAGCTACTATTACTACGCCTACATCTCCTACAACATCCATTACTAATTTTTCTGCTGCAGGAACCTATAATTTTATTTGGACGAACGGTAGTTGCAGTGATACAGCATCGGTAATCATTACTTCTCAACCGGATGCAGGGAATGCGCAAAGTTCGCTTTGTCAGATTTTACCTGGTGGGAACGTAACGATGAATGGAAGTGGCAGCGGGGTATGGAGCGCACTAGCCGGAAATCCGGGTACAGCGAGTATCATCTCAACTTCATCGCCAACTACTGCTATTCAAAACTTTTCTGCTGCAGGAGCATACATTTTTGTTTATTCCAATGCCACTTGTAGCGATACCGTGCAGGTAGCAATATCCGAAAAACCACAAGCGGGATCAGACCAATTCATCTGTCAACACGGAACTATCACAACTGCCGCTAATTCTTCGGGTGGAGTTTGGTCACCACTTCCAGCTAACCCTGCTGCTGTTACTATTCTCAATGCCACATCTACTTCATCTAGTATCGGCCCATTTCCGGTAGCTGGAAATTTTGGGTTTATATGGACTGCCAATTCCTGTACTGATACGATGATGGTAACCGTGAAACCAGTTCCGGCAATTGTCGACAATTACCAATCGATTTGCACCGGCTATTCCTACATTTCACCGGGCAATCATGTTTATACAATAACTGGTAATTACTATGATACCTTAACTGCAATAAATGGTTGCGATAGCATCATTCTAACACACCTCACCGTATTCCCTGCTCAGGTCTTTGCTTCCGGAGATACCAATATCTGTAAAGGGTCATCTGCGGTGATCCATGCATCAGGAGCATTGTACTACCAATGGACACCCAATATCGCTATCGATAGCGTTCAGAGTGCAAATCCGATGGTAAATCCGTCGCAAACCACCACTTACATTGTTACCGGATTTGTACCTGGGCCTAACCAATTGGTAAATGGCGATTTTTCTTCGGGTAACAATGGCTTTTCTTCAGGATACACCTATAATCCTACTGATGTAACCTTGGAAGGAACTTATGCCGTAAATGTAAATGCCAACAATGTGCATAGCGGTTTTTCAACTTGTACCGACCATACATCCGGATCAGGAAATTTCATGGTGGTGAATGGTAGCGCCACACCAAATAGTGTGGTTTGGCAACAAACCATTCAAGTGAATCCGGGAACTGATTATGTTTTTGGGGCTTGGGTGAACACGGTTGCTAATGGCAATCCGGCTTTGTTGCAATTTAGTATTAATGGCTCGTTGCTAAATACTCCGTTTCAAGCACCTTCATCAACTTGTAACTGGAGCCAGTTTTATGCAAATTGGAACTCAGGTTCTAATTCTTCAGCAACTATCACCATTGTTAACCAGAATACCACGTTGGGTGGAAACGATTTTGGACTTGATGATATTTTCTTCGCACCGATTTGTTTTAATAAGGATTCGGTGAAAATTACGGTACACGATACTACAATTACAACAATTGATACATCAGTGTGCCAGGGGACAAATTATACATTACCTAAAGGAAACGTGGTGCAATTGGCCGGCACTTATATCGATACCTTTGCCACTATTTGGGGTTGCGATAGTTTTGTGATCACTAATCTTAATATAAAGGCCAATCCTACGGTTCAGATTATTCCGGATACCATCTGTAATGGCCAATTGGGAACGCTGAATTCAATAGTAAATCCATCAGGAGGTGTCTATAACTGGTTAGGTACCGGCAATAGCTCATCCGTCCTTTCTGTTTCTCCGTCTAGTACTACATCCTATATTTTAATTTATACCAGTAACGGGTGTAGTACTTCTGATACCGATCAAATAGTAGTAAATCCTGTACCGGTAATTCTGGTTAATGACACAGCTATTTGTTCAGGTTACGATGCATTACTTCATACATCTGTATCCGTTTCCGGTGGTAATTATTTATGGAGTAGCGGGGCTATCACTCCAAACATAACATTACATCCCGGTGCTACAACGTCGTTTACCGTATTTTACGAGGTAAATGGCTGTGCTGATACGGCAATTTCACACGTAACGGTCAATGGTGTACCGGCAGTTACTTTGTCGGCTCATGCTGCAATATGTACAACCGATAATGGTTGGATAGCAGCTACTGTTGCCGGAGGATCGCCGCAGTATCACTATAACTGGCAGCCGCCGGCTCCTGACAATGATTCCATTTTTAATTTGATTACCGGATCGTATCAGCTCATCGTTGTAGATAGCAATCATTGTTCTGATACTGCAGCTATTGTTGTTGGTCGAAATTTTCCTGCGGTAACCATCGCCTTGCAGAGCAAGCGTAATATACGATGTTTTGGAACGGCTACGGGTGCAGTAGATATTGACGTAAGCCCAGTTGCTACTTACAACTATGTTTGGAATACATTGCCTGCACAAATCACTCAGGATGTTACCGGATTAACTCAGGGCAATTACACTGTCATTGCTACTGATTCTTTGGGTTGTGCTGACACCGCTACATTCAATCTCACCGAGCCTTCAGCCTTAATTATTTCCGGAATTACTAAAAGCGACCCGCTTTGTTATCATGGATCCAATGGTACGGCCACTGTAACGGCAACGGGTGGTAGCGGAGGGTATCACTATTCCTGGAATACGAATCCTGCGCAGCACACCGCCACAGCCGTTTCACTATCTGCTCAAACTTACACCGCAACTGTAACAGACGACAGTGCTTGTGCAATCGTGGATAGTATTCAATTGAATAATCCGCCTGCATTGATTTTAAATGAAATTAGCAACCGATCAGTTTCCTGTAATTCTGGAAATGATGGAGAAAGCCAGGTGGCTACAACAAACGGAACACCTCCGTATGCATACGTTTGGAATTCCAACCCTGTACAGCACGATTCCGTTGGCAACCAACTTCCGTCAGGAACTTATAGTGTTTCGGTTTCTGATTTTAATAGCTGTACTGCAACTTTAACCGTAACCATCAACGAACCGCAAGCGTTAGCAATTGTTGTACAGCCTTTTGGAACGCATTGTTTTAATGGAGCGGATGGCTCGGCCACGGCAACTGTAACCGGAGGTGTAGCGCCATATCATTATTTATGGAGCAATGGCGATAGCACGATTACTGCTGATTCTTTAATTGCCGGTACTATTTCTGTAACTGCTTCAGATGCCCATGGTTGTTCAATTTCAGCATCTTCAAATATTTCTCAACCTACAGCCATTACTAATCAGGTTTCTTCAACAAGAACTTCCTGTTATAATATTTCCGACGGTACTATTACTTGTACTGCTGCGGGTGGAACTGGCTCGTTCCAATTCGCTCTTTATTTAGATAGTACAATTTTCATCAATTCTAATTCTTCCGGCGCATTCACCCAATTAGCACGAGGAAATTATTGGATTTTAATTTCTGATGGAAATGGTTGCCAAATATGGACACCTGTTCATGTTCCATCTGCTCCCGCTAATAGCTATTCGGCAATAGGCGATACTACAAGTTGTTTTGGTGTACAATATCACGATGCAACTATTGTGGTAAATAGCAACGAGGCTGCCAATTCTCCATTTAGTTATACTTTAGACGGAATCATCACACAGCCCAATGGCACATTTGTAAATGTTGGCGCAGGAAATCATCAGGTTTTGGTTTCCGATAAATTTGGATGTGATACGGTAATTGTGGTTCCGGTTATTATGCCCGAAGAAGGGGTGATAAACATTCTGCCGGATACAGCCGCTATTTATTTGGGCGAAATAGTACAGTTGAATACCGACTTTACGCCCTATCTGGCGTCTTCAATATCCAATTACCATTGGTCGCCTTCAGTAGGATTAAGTTGTTCTGACTGTGCTGATCCGCAGTTCAATTACTTCGGCACCATGACTTATCACCTCACCGTTACTTACAATGGACAATGCACCGCAACTGATTATATTACCATTCATGTGGAAAACGACAATCGGTTTTATATACCGAATGTTTTTACCCCAAATGGCGACGGAGCTAACGATGTATTTTACGTTTATGGAAAGGCCTTTAAACAAATGACTATGAAGATATTTAATAGATGGGGTGAAAAAGTATTTGAATCAAATAGCGAAAAGAATGGTTGGGACGGTTCATTTAAGGGTGAGATGCAGGAGCCTGGGGTGTATGTTTACGAAGTAAATATCACTTTTATAGATAATAAAACAGTAACGCAAACCGGTTCGGTAACTTTATTAAAATAGTTAGGGCATCTAAATTGGTTAGATTGGTAAAAGAGAATTGGTTTTTGATTGAGGCTCAAACTGTTCGAACACCATTAATTTGCTATCCAAACTTTAAGTTAATACAGGACGGGAATTCTATTTACATATATTGAATTAAAATATAAAGTGCGCTGCTTTTTAATTATGTTCGCACAAAATTTAAGTACATGAAAAAAATCTCTGTTTCAGACAATCACTCGAGCCTAATGGCTGATTTTTTCCGTGAAGAGGAGAAAAAATTAGTTCAAAAATTAAATGATTTGCGTGAAGTACTGGCTCAGCTAACTGGTGGTTCTGTATCAGGAGGAAAACGTCGTGGACGTCCTGCAAAAGCCAAAGCAGAAGGTGCGGCTCCCAAAAAGCGCGGTCGTAAGCCCGGAACAAAGATCACAAAACCTTATACTGGTAAAAAGCGCGGACCAAAGCCTAAAAATGTGGCGGGTAGTTCAGCGCCGGCTCCGGCACCTGAATCAACCGATAATCAAGCTTAGCATAAGCTATTTCGCAAAAAGCCGCTCTACAGAGCGGCTTTTTTATTGCGTTAATTGCTTTTGGATACAGGGATTCCATAAAGTATTGCGGTTAAGTTGAAGCAGAAATTGGTAATGCTGAAACGGAATGAAATGGTTTACCGTTTTTCAATTCATGAAACTTACTACTGGCGATGATTCAGCTTTTCTGCTGCCACTCTATAGCGGCTTGTCAAAAAGCACGGCCTCAAAGTATTAGAATAATGGAGTAGAAGGCCATAAGCAAAGCATTCTACCAACAAGCTGAAGGTATTTGAGAGTTTAATGGATAAAGCGATTCCATAGAAAATAAAAAAGGGGCCGAAGCCCCTTTTTATTTTCTATGGAAATCAACAATTATTTAATAATGCTGATTTGCTTAACAGTCATTGACTTTCCGTTCTCAATCTTCAACAGATACAAGCCGGTTGAAAGTGCATTAAGATCCACAATATATCCATTACCATTTGATTTAGTTAACGGCGTTTTTGCAGTAACTGCTTTTCCGGTAACATCATAAGCGGTAACTTCCAAAGGTTGATCTTCAGGAGCTGTAATCACAAAGGTGCCTTTCGAAGGATTCGGAGAAACTGAAACTGAACCTGCGAAAGCTTCATCCTCAATACCGAGCGCCACATTTACATAAACCGTATCGCGATCCGTGCCAAACTGATTGGAAACTTCAAGCGTTACCATTTTGGTTCCTGCTGTGCTGTAGGTCTTATTGAAAATGGTCACATTAGTTTTGCCGGTGTTATCGCCCCACGTCCAACGACGAGAAGTTGGGAAGTACAAGCTGCTATCGCGGAAGATGAAGTTGTTTCCCCAATTTTGCTTGTAACGAATAATCGCTACTGGCGATGAAGAAACGATAACTGTACGCGTTACGGTAGCGGTGTTATTCGAGTTATCGGTAACACTGTAGGTAACTGTATAAACACCAACTGAATCCTTATTTACATTACTTCCGTAAGTTGGTGTTGGAAGCGTTGTACCGCATTTGGATGCTACCACACCGGAATCAGTGTAAGCTGTTCCAACAAGAATGTACATGGTATCAGGACCAATCAAAGAAAGGTCTGGAATCACATTATCGAAGTTTTTAGTAAACCCTGAGAATGGGAAATCAATGTTTTTGCAGATGAAGAACTTGGCAGGATTTCCGCCCAATTTATTTGAACCGGTATTACGGTAATCGGGTTGCGTTAAAACAACCGGTACATTGTAGTAGTTCGATTTAGTGAAAGTAGAAACTGAAACCACAGGGAAAAGCGAACCGCCGAATTCACCTTCAGGGGTAGTTGATCCCACCTGGCCGCCGAATTTGTCATCACCGGCTGTAAAGTTGATCATATCGGTTACTTTCTGATTATCGAGGTTAATACCAACTCCGAACAAATTAGGTGACACGTTATTGGTAGAAGAAGTTTGGCTAGCGGCCAACGATGAATCCGTATCATTCCAGAAGAAGAATATCTTTTTGCCATCCTCGGTACGAGAAGATTGCATACGATTTCCTTCGTCAACGGCTGCGTCACTTCCTGAGGCAACGGTATATTCGCCGGTAAGGGCATAAACCTCATGGAAGAAGTGCGACTTCCATTCACAGCCGCTGGTTCCGGTGTGATAAATATCGTACATATACAAACCAGCCGATGGAATATAAGTGTCGTAGCTGGCATTCGTAGAATCTACCCAATATACGATAGCGCCGATATGTACCTGACCTTGATAGTCAACAGCTATATCGATATCGCCTTCAATTGATTTCTGAACCGGAATTGCAGTTCCATTTGATTCAACATATGGATCTTCCATCATGCCCTGAATCTCATTCATTTTGATTTCCTGTGGAGCTGACCAAGTATCGCCATAGTCATCCGACTTCATAGCGTATAAACGCATTACGTGGTAGTCGTCTTCCTCCATGTCTGATTTGAAAATAATCCAACCATACTGGCCGGTAGGATCAAATGCGATAGTAGCTGTGTTCAGCAAAGAGCTCTGATCGTTACCGGAAGCATCTTTGGCTTTGGCTACGTTCATTGCAATTTTCTGATTGCTCCAGCTAACGTTCTTCAAACTATCAACCCAAACGCCGCGGATCAGGATTAAACCACCGATATCATAAATATTATTACCCTGGTCATGGAAATCGTAGTTCAAACTGAAATACTTGCCAGGAGCGCCTTGTACAAAGCTAAAACCGGCCGTAAGGTTACCGCCGTTAATAGTGTCGCGAGAAGATTTATATGTAGCGTGATTATCGCTTAACTGGGCTACACCATGTGCTTCACCATACCAAATGGCATTTGTAGCTCCATTATGCCAGGTACCGGTGTAGGCCATGTACATACTGTCGATTGAAGTTGCTCCGGTTGGTTTATAGAACGCAGCCTGCGGATAACGGCTGCTATAATCTGTATTGTTAGCAAGCGGATTCAGCACGCCAAGATTAGGAGTCCAAACCTGACCGCCATCTCTTGATATATCATAACGATATTGTGCAATGTTAGACCCACCGCAACAAGTGGCAGGGGAAACGTCAGAACGGTGAATGAATACGGCGGCATTGGTGGCATCGTCAGTAATAATTTGGTTACATCCGCTATTCAATACGGTGTACAAATTACCGGCGGTGCTCAATTCAGCCTTATCGAGCGAACGCAGCGACCTGGAGGCCGAGCTGCTGGTAGCAGGAAGGGTTCCCTTGCGGATCACTTTTACATTCTGAGTGATCGGCCGTGCTTTAGGATCGCGCGGCATGCGAGGATCTCCTGCCAAAATCGTCCCAACGGCTAAAGAAGCCAGGGCCATAGACAGTACATACTTTTTCATGCGTAAATTTTTATTTTTTGAAGTTGCCAAATGTAGCCAAAAACGACAAATAACAGCACCTTTAATAGTGGATATTTTCGTCACGGAATTGTAATAAAGCGCAATTGTTAAAATCGCACTATTCGAACAGGGAACTATTTAAAGCCGGCGGGGTTTTCCCGATATGGCGATACGCCAATTCTGTAGCTTCCCGCCCTCTTGGGGTTCGCTTTAAAAATCCTTGCATGATCAGATATGGTTCATAAACTTCTTCAATGGTACCGGCATCTTCACCCACCGCAGTGGCAATCGTATTCAATCCCACCGGACCGCCCTTAAATTTTTCGATAATCGCCAAAATGATTCGATTATCCATTTCATCAAGGCCCAGCGCATCTACATTCAAGGCTTCCAACGCATACTTTGCTATTTCCAGTGTTATGGTTCCATCGCCCTTAATCTGGGCAAAGTCTCGAACGCGTCTTAAAAGAAGATTGGCAATTCGCGGGGTACCCCGGCTGCGCCTGGCGATTTCGTAGGCAGCTTGCTCGTGAATGGGTGCGTTCAGAATTCCACAGGAACGCTTAATGATGCCGGAAAGAACTTCCGGGCCATAATATTCCAGGCGAAAGGTGATGCCAAATCGCGAACGAAGCGGTGCAGTGAGCAGTCCGCTTCTGGTGGTGGCGCCAACCAGGGTAAAAGGGTTTAACCCAATTTGAATACTTCTTGCGTTTGGACCGGTTTCGATCATGATGTCGATCTTGAAATCTTCCATCGCGCTATACAAATATTCTTCAATCACCGGCGAAAGCCGGTGGATTTCATCAATAAAAAGAACATCATTTGTTCCTAGGCCTGTTAACAAACCCGCCAAATCACCCGGTTTTTCAAGCACCGGTCCGCTGGTGATCTTCATATTTACACCCATTTCCATGGAAACGATATGAGACAGGGTTGTTTTTCCTAAGCCTGGAGGACCGTGCAGCAATACGTGGTCTAGCGCCTCGCCACGGCGTTTGGCGGCTTCCATAAAAACAAAAAGGTTCTCAATGATCTGTGGCTGCCCCTGAAAGTCATCGATCCGCTTTGGGCGCAACGCCCGTTCTACTTCCTGCTCTTCAGGAAGTAAATTCTCATCGGGATGTGTGTGCGGATTCAAATGCTGCGAATTTGCGGCAAAGAAAATAAACTTCGAATGCTGAGCTTCTTAAAACTGGTTCTTTTCATTTTTCTTTAGCCATTCCAGCAACTCCGGAATGCGCCTGAGATAAGCCAATTGTTTGTAGTGCTCCCGAAATGCCATAGCAGGCGAACCGGTAACTGCAGCATTTTCAGTTAAAATGCTTTTTGACACTCCACTTTGCGCATTGATTTTTACCCCATCAGCAATTTTGATGTGCCCCACCATACCTACCTGCCCGCCAATCATCACCTGTTTTCCGATTTTAGTGCTTCCGGAAATACCGGTTTGGGCTGCAATTACGGTATCCTCACCAATCTCCACGTTGTGGGCGATGTGAACCAGATTATCCAGTTTCACGCCGTTACCAATTGAGGTTTTACCAATTGTAGCCCGATCGATTACCGTATTAGCGCCAATCTCAACATCATCACCAATTACTACTATTCCCGTTTGAGGGATTTTTTGAAAGCGGCCATCTGCCTTTGGGGCAAAACCAAAACCATCGCCTCCAATCACTACACCGGCATGTAAAACACAATTGCTTCCAATTTTGCATCCGGCATAAATCTTCACTCCTGAATGTACAATGGTGTTGTGCCCGATCTCTACATTTTCGCCAATAAAAACATGAGGATATATAGAAACATTCCTGCCTAATTTTACATGGTCGGAAACATAGGCGAATGCTCCCAGATAAAGCCCTTCATCATGCGTTGAAGAAGCGGAAATATAAACCGGTTGTTCCATGCCGGTCTTTCTTTCAGCGTTCATCATTTGTTGATAAAGCGTTAGCAATTGCGTGAAGGCGGCATAAGGATCGTTAACGCGAATAACTGCCTTTACATGACTATTATTTACTTCAAGCGTTCGGTTTACCAATAAAATACCCGCCCGCGTGGTTCCTGCACACCACTCATATTTTGGATTTGCAATGAAAGAAAGCGCATCGATATCGGCTTCTTCAATTTTTGCAATGGCCGATACCGCATGAGCGCCGTCGCCTTCTATTGATCCACCTACTAAAGCCGCTATCTGATTAGCCTGAAACTGCATGTTCTGAAATGTGTAGTGAAAGTGCGGAATTAATCGCTTTCGAAACCTAATTTTTTACGAAGCGCTTCGGAAAGTTTCGGCAGCTTTTTTCGTTCAATCAAAAAACTGGTCAACTCGGCAAACTCTGAAAATACGTAGTGTTTTTCAAGAGCTCCCTGGAGATATTCTTTTCCACTGCTGCCTCCTGTGCCACTACGGGTGCCAATAACACGGTGCACCATGTGCATATGCCGGTATCTCCATGTTGCCAGGCATTCGTCAATTTCTAATAAAATATTTAGCAATTCAAATGGAAGTTGGAAAAGAGGATAATCGCGATATAACATAATAAACAACGCAGCACGGCGGGCACGTGCACTTAATCGGCCACCACCGGCATCATCGTTCAGCAATCGTTCCATAAACCGGTTGAGATGAAATTTTTCCATGTCCTGCAAACTGTTCTCATAAGCCGAGGCGTATGCATTCCAAAAATTTGCAGCCCCGTCTTGCTCCCCATTCCAGTATTCGGGTTTATCGAAAAACGGCATTCGCTCCAACCAGGCGCCTATCAAATCGATCAGGCCGGTAGTTTCTTCGGCTTTCATCACCTTTTCACGATCCGTATCGTTCAATTGCGAGATGTAGTATTGTTTGCCGTGGCGTTCATCCATTTTCAGGCCTAATGCGGCTTCCAGCAATTTAAACTGGATGCTTTGAAATCCGGATGCCGGCCGCAGCAAATTTCTGAAGTCAAGAAAATCAAGCGGGGTCATTGTTTCCATGATGGAAATTTGATCGATAAGCAGCCGCAGAATCACTATCACCCGTTTTAAACGATGCAAAACCACATATAGATCAGGAGAATTATCAGGAATCTCTTTTTTAGAAAGAATTTCATTCACCGAAGTTACTTCGAACATTACCTGCTTGAACCATAGTTCGTAAGCCTGATGAATAATAATGAAGAGCATTTCATCATGCGCTTTTTCGCCGGCCTTGTCGCTTTCAGGCAACTGCGCGCCAAGAATTTTATCTAATTGAAGGTATTCACTATAATAAACCCCTTTGTTCATGATCTAAACTTTGCGGCAAGATTAATCATTTAAGCGGTTTGCCATGCAGTTACACATTTTCAATTTTTTATGGAAAAACAATAGAAGAAGTGCTGAAAAACTATACTTTCGCACCGCTTTTTAAAACACTTAATAAAAACATAAACATGGCGAAAAATATAACGCTTACCATGATTAAGCCGGATGCAGTTGCTGCCGGAAATTCAGGAAAAATTTTGGATCAGATCATTGCTGCCGGCTTCAAGATCGAAGCAATGAAATTGAGCAGGTTGAGCAAGGAAAAGGCGGAAGAATTTTATGCAGTTCACAAAGAGAAAGGCTTTTTCCCCGATCTGATTAAATTTATGACAGAGGGTCCTATTGTTGCGGCCATTTTGGTTAAGGAAAATGCAGTAGAAGATTTCCGTAAATTGATAGGCGCTACAAATCCTGCAAATGCCGCTGAAGGAACTATCCGCAAGCAATTTGCCAAAGATATTGAACGCAATGCCATCCACGGCAGCGATAGCGATGAGAATGCAGCAATAGAAGCCGCATTTCATTTCAGTGGGTTGGAACGTTTCTAATCTCTCGATTCAAAAAAAAAACAAGGCCGGTAGTTCTACCGGCTTTTTTATTTTCTACCGTTTTTGGTCATAAGTTTTCTTTCTAACTACGGGCGAAAATTCTATTTTTCAAAAAAATTCGGCGCTTGAAACATTTTCTACGTTTTATAGTGATGCTATTGTGGCTTCCGGCTGTGGCGCAAAGCGGCTTCTGGAGCAATGCCGGGTCTTTAGTTTCCATAAAAGATGGCGCCTATCTATCGGTGATTGGCAATATGCACAACAGCAAAGGCGGGCATTACAACAATAGTGATTCCATATTCCTCACCGGTAATTGGGAGAATACCGCCGGTAACCACGCATTTGATTCTATTGATGCCGGATATGTTTATATGTATGCGGCCGACCAGCGGATTTATGGCTCTGATCAAACGTATTTCTACAACCTTGTTTTAAAAAATCAGGGTGTAAAGTTTGCCGATATTGATGCTAAAGTAGATGGGTTTCTTGACCTTACTGATCGCGAGTTTCGGGTGGATACCAACACTATTTGGGTGAGAAATGCGGATCTGACCGCTGTACGTCGTTCTTCCGGATTTCTATCCTCGCTGAAGGATGGCGGATTGTTGCGCTATACCAATCGCGATACGGCCTATCTGTTTCCGGTGGGTAGTGCCCAGGGTACATTGCGCTACCGCCCGGTAACCATCACTCCGGGCTCCACGAATGCTAATCAGTTCAAGGCACGGTTTGCAAATGTGGACCCCACTTTTGAGGGCTATGACCGCGATAAGAAATTTCATTTGATTTGTAGTATTAATCCCAATTGGTATCATCGCCTTTACCATCCTCAGGGATCGGATTCTTCCGAAATCGCCATTTTTTACGATGATGCGCAGGATGGCGCCTGGGACGACATTGTTCACTGGCAGCATGTACCCCAGTGGGAACGAATCCGTCGTGATACCATTTTAAGCGGATCGCCATTTACCCGGATCAACAAAACCAAATGGAACAACTTTACTTATTCGCCATTCGCGCTGGGAATCGTATCGGAACCGTTTGCAACCGCCGGAGTGGATACCATAATCTGGAAATATGATACCATTCGGCTGAATGCTCAGGCCGGCGTAAACTATCAATGGAGTCCTGAACAGGCTTTGAGTTGCGCCAACTGCAACGACCCTTATGCCTTCCCGCTTCAAAGCACCATTTATTATTTAACGGTGGAAGACAGCAAAGGCTGCTTTGATTTTGACAGCTTGTACATTTTAGTTCGCGAAAAACCGCTCACCAATTTGTTTATTCCCGATGTGATTACGCCAAATGGTGATGGAATCAATGATTTCTGGCATATCCGCGATTTAGAGCGCTATCCTAACAATTCGGTTCGCGTCATCAACCGCTGGGGCGATGAAGTTATGAATGAAAGTCCTTATGGTCAAAGTTGGCGCGGTACCTGGAACGGTAAGGACCTGCCGGGAGCAACCTACTATTTCGTTATCAAAATCAAGAATGACGAAGGTAAAGAAGCCGTTTTTAATGGACCAATCACGGTAATACGATAAAACATCACCATGAAAAAGATAATCCATACACTTCTTCTTTTGATGCTTGCCGGTATTGGTGCGAAAGGGCAACAGATTGAACAGTTCACTTTGGTTCGCGAAAACGCAGTGGCATTGAATCCTGCAATGGTTGGAGCCAAGGGCTTTTTGGCGGGTACGGCAACTTTTCGGCGGCAATATGTAAATCTAAATCAATCGCCCTACACTGCATTTGTTCAAATGGAAGGTCAGGTGGAAGATAAGAATGTGGGTGTTGGAGGTGCGTTTATTCATGATAATACCGGCCCTGTTGGGAAAACCGGTGTAACGCTTTCCGCGGCTTATCAAATCCGATTTAATAAGTACGAATTGCTGCAGGAAGACAATGTGCATTATAACGATGAAAACCGCCACATGCTTTGCATCGGCCTAAGTTTCAGTTTGATGCAATACCGATTGAATGCCACACTGCTTCATCCTGAAATGCAATACGATCCGGAACTCTATTCGAGCCATGCTTATAAACTTCTTCCGGATGTTTCTTTAGGTGTTTGGTATCAATGGAAGCGAAATTTCTACGCCGGAATTTCAGTACCGCAAATCATTGGTTTGAAGGTGAATTACATTGGCAAGGATGGCACTTCCGGAATTAAGTTAGTGCAGCATTTAAATTTTATGGTTGGCGGAAAGATCAACATAAAAGAGCATAAATTCAGTATTGATCCGGTGGGCGCACTGCGCTGGGAAAATAACGCTCCCCCGCAGGCTGATTTGGGATTGCGGCTTACCTTTCTTGACGCGCTTTGGATAGGCGCAAATTACCGTACCAAATCGGCTATGATTTTTGATGCGGGTGTGGAATTGAAAGGGCTGGTTCGAATCTGTTATGCTTACGATCTGGAATTGACAAAATACCGAAACGATATTGGTGGCACGCATGAAGTATGCCTTGGTTTTCGGTTCAATAAAGAAAACTTATCTGACCGCAAATGGCTGGCAGGCCGCGGCTATTAATTCTTAACTTTTTTTGATTCTTGTAAGAATCTGATAATCAGCGAAAAATGTTGAATAATTGCGTTTTAAACGGCGCTTGCAACCTTCTGCTGTCCAATGCGTCTTACAATTGAGTTTAGTTTTTAAGGGTTAATTAGGTTTGGGGATCCCGCTTTGCTACGAGCGGGATTCTTTTTTTATGAACTTAATTTCATTGCCATATCGGCAAAATCAACCGATGCGTGCGCAGCATGATAAAGCACCTCACCATTTCTTATCAAAATGAGTTGAGGCGATTCATGCCTGATGTTCAATTTTTCGGAAACGGAATTGGAAACATCCCGATGATTCAGCAAATCCAGAAAATAGGGAACAATCTCATTTTCATGACCTTTCCAATCACTTTCCAGGCTTCTTTTCGCCATGGTGCTTACGCTGCAGCGGGTACTGTGTTTGAAGATGGCTACCGGCCTGGTTTGTGACTCATTCAGGATGTCTTCCACCTGTTGAACAGCTTTCAATTCCTTCCAGTTCATGATTATGATTTTTAGAATGCAAAAAAGGCCACCGAATGATGGCCTTTCCCGCTGCCGGAAATCCGTGCAATTTTTATGCCTTTACCGCTGAGGTAGTTTTCACTTGAGAATAAGTAGGGCAGGTATGACGTTCGCAAGAAGACAAACTACTCAAGAAAAATCCTGCTACTGCAATAATTAATGGCCACTTTAACTGACTCTTTTTCATACCTATTTTTTTAATTGTAACGCTAAGCTATATGTTTTTGTTGTAAGATGAAAGGGAAGCGGTGGATGTTGTGGATAAACCCGTCACAAAAATGAACAGTTTAGCATCATGAACATACATTTCATTGCCATTGGTGGCGCCATCATGCATAGTTTGGCTATTGCGTTAAAACACAAGGGATACCAGATAACAGGCAGCGATGATAAGATCGCTGATCCGGCTTTGACTAACTTAAAACGGGAAGGCATATTACCTGAGGCCATTGGCTTTTATCCTGAAAAGATCGGGAGGCATTTAGATGCCGTAATTCTTGGAATGCATGCCCGGATCGATAATCCGGAGCTATTGAAAGCTCAGGAACTTGGCATTCCTGTTTTTAGTTTTCCTCAGTATGTTTACGAAGTTTCAAAGAACAAAAAGCGGATTGTAATTGCAGGAAGTCATGGAAAGACCACCATCACTTCAATGGTGATGCATGTGCTTCAAGCAACAGGGATGGAAATTGATTACATCGTAGGGGCTAAGGTGAAGGGTTTTGAAAGCGGTGTTCGGTTGTCGGAAAGCGCAAAAATAATTGTAATCGAAGGCGATGAATATCTGGCATCGCCGGTGGAAAGGGAGTCGAAATTTATGTTTTATCATCCACACATTGCCCTAATTTCAGGTGTAGCATGGGATCACATTAACGTTTTTCCGGTGTACGAAGGATACGTGAATCAATTTGCACGATTTGCAGCTACGGTTGCCGATGACGGTGTGATCACTTATTATGGCCACGATCCGGAACTCCAAAAAATTGCCTCTGAATATTCGGGTAAGGCCCATCTGATTCCTTACGATACGGCTCCATATGAAATTCAGGATGGAATTACCTATTTACAAACTTCAGAAGGCCATGTTCCGCTGCATGTATTCGGTAAGCACAATATGCAGAATATCGCAGGCGCCAGAGAAGTGTGTTTAGCGGCAGGTGTTTCGATGGAAGCATTTAACCGCCACATTGCATCGTTTGAAGGAGCTGCCAATCGTTTACAGTTGTTGGATAAAAATCGTCAAACTGCGGTTTATAAAGACTTTGCACATGCGCCTTCTAAACTAAAAGCTACCGTTCAGGCTATGACCGAGCAATATCCGGAACGACGATTAGTGGCAGTTATGGAATTGCATACATTCAGTAGTTTGAATCGCGATTTTCTTACCGAGTATCATGGTTCCATGAACGCATGCGACAGAGCCATTCTTTTTCTTGATAAAGAGGCAATGGCGTTGAAGCAGATGGCTACTCCGGAACGCGAACTGTTGTTAGACGCATTCGGCAATTCGAAAATTGAAATCTATTATGAAATGGAAGCGTTGGAAGCCGCTTTGCGGAATGAAGTTTGGCCGGGAAGCAACCTGCTGCTGATGACCAGCGGTACTTTCGGAGGGATGAATCTAAATGCATTGGCCGCCGGCATTTGTAAGCATAGCGCATAAATGTACATTTGCGGCTGTTCTTCCAGAATTGCCAACAATGAATTTATTTGAAAGTGTGAATACGAATCTTCCGTTTCGTTTGGATCTGAAACGGCCTATAGCTTTTTTCGACCTGGAAACAACCGGAGTCGATTTTATTAAAGATCGTATTGTTGAGATCAGTGTGATCAGAATTGATCCTGACCAAACGCAAACAATCAAGACGATGCGCTTGAACCCTACCATCCCGATTCCCATTGAGGCTTCGCAGGTTCATGGTATTTATGATGAAGATGTAATTACTGCACCAACCTTTAAAGAAAAGGCACAGGAGTTATTTGACCTGATGAATCCGTGTGATTGGGCCGGCTTTAACAGCAACCGCTTCGATGTTCCTTTGTTGTTAGAAGAATTTATTCGCGCCGGATTTTGGCTGGATATTGAAAGCCGTAATCTAATTGATGTTCACCGTATTTTTACATTAATGGAGAAACGCGATTTAACCGCAGCATATAAATTCTACTGCAATAAAGATTTGGTAGGGGCTCATGGAGCAGAAGCCGATACCAAAGCTACAATGGAAGTGATGTTAGCTCAAATTCAACGTTATCCTGAGCATCTGAAAAATGATATGCGTCACTTGCATGAATTCAGTAATGAAGAACGATTTCTTGATAGTGGCCGCAGGTTCATTTATACTAATGGAAAACCGCATTTCAATTTCGGAAAACACAAAGGCAAACCTGTAGAAGTTGTATTGCGGGAGGAACCCAGCTATTACAACTGGATGTTGAACGGCGATTTTCCCGAGCATACCAAGCGGAAGCTACGGGAAATCAAGGAAAGCCGCTGATTATTCGCCCTTGCTGTAGCCGAAACTGCGAAGCTGATCAGTATTACTGCGCCAGTTGGGCCGCACTTTTACGAATAGGTCAAGAAATACTTTCTTTCCCAACCATTCTTCTAATTTAAGGCGTGATGCTTTTCCAACCTGTGTGATGGCAGAACCACCTTTCCCTATCACAATATTTTTTTGTGAATCGCGCTCTACATAAATGATGCAGCGGATCTTATCAATTTCAGGTTGTTCTTTGTAATCTTCACATTCTACCTGACAGGAATACGGAATTTCCTGACTGTATAAATGAAATATCTGTTCACGAACAATTTCTGCCGCAAAATATCGCATTTGCCGATCGGTGATCTGATCTTTATCGTAATAGGCCGGCGCTTCCGGCAGCAATGGCGCTATTGCTTTTTTCAGTTCTTCAATATGAAAGTTCTCTGTTGCTGAAATAGGAAAGAACACGGCCTCGGGCAGTTGCTCACTCCAAATTGCTTTCCATTGCTCAAGATCCTGTTGATTGCTGAGGTCAACTTTATTGAAAGCAATGAACTTGGGTATAGCTACTTGCTTCATTTGCGCTATTAGAAACGATTGGTCTTCTATTTTTTGAAACCTATCTGTAACCAGCACTAAAACATCAGCATCTTCAAAACTTTGATGAACGTAACTATTCATAGCCTGATGCAGCGCATAAGCCGGTTCATTAATGTAACCTGGTGTATCGCTGAAGATCAACTGAGCTTCATCGCTGTTTACTATTCCCAGCAATCGGTTTCTGGTGGTTTGAGCTTTACTGGAAATGATAGCCAACCGCTCGCCAATCAGGGCATTTAAAAGAGTCGATTTGCCAACGTTTGGAAGGCCTACAATATTGATGAATCCGGAATGATGCAATTGAAATACTTTTGAAGTTAATGACGCAAAGCAACTAAAATCTGTTTAATCGAACTTTACCGTTTCCATGGCGTGGTACACCTTTTTGAGTTCATCTTCTGTAATACAGTAAGGCGGGACGATGTAAACCGTATTTCCTAATGGACGAAGAATGATTTGCTGCTCCAGAAAACATTGATACAGTTGATCGCGAAGCGAATGGAGGTAATTGTTGGTGCTGTTAAAGTAATCTACCGCCAAAATGGTGCCGCAACTTCTGGCATTAGAGCATCTCGGATTTTCACGA